>CAWCVE010000009.1:0-163095 GCA_963798825.1 uncultured Alphaproteobacteria bacterium
CCATCATCGGGGCGATTTAGATTCTTCTATTCATATCAATAGTTTACACCACTCTACCGGTGTTGCCGAGTCCGTTATTGATGCAGATCGCCGTCAATATGAGGCCCCGTCAGCCGGTACTTGGCTTGGTTCGCGATATGTGTCCACATTCGAGCAGCCGCCAAAACAGAAAATACCTGGCCGGCGGTTTTCAAGCGCGATCAGGAAAGAAATGGCGATGAAAGACGGTTGCAGCCGACGACTGCGCGAAATATTGCGCGAGCGCAAGGCGGTACTTTTGCCGGGCGCGTCCAACGCGCTCGCCGCGCGCGTGATCGAGGATATCGGCTTTCGGGCGATTTACGTCACCGGCGCCGGCGTCACCAATACGTTTCTCGGCATGCCGGATATCGGCTTGATCACGCTCTCCGAACTCGCCGCCCATGTCGGCGCGATGCGCGAGGCCGTTGCGCTGCCGCTGATCGTCGATGCCGACACCGGCTTCGGCAATCCGATCAACGTCGTGCGCACCGTCCAGGTGCTCGAACGCAGCGGCGCCAACGCCATCCAGCTCGAGGACCAGGATTTTCCCAAGAAGTGCGGACATTTTTCCGGCAAGAGCGTAATCGCGCGTGAGGAGATGGTGCAGAAAATCCACGCCGCGGTCGATGCCCGCAACGATCCCGATCTGGTCATCGTCGCGCGCACCGATGCGATCGCCGTCACCGGCTACGAAGACGCCCTGGAGCGCGCCGCAGCCTATATTGAGGCCGGCGCCGACATGACCTTCGTCGAGGCGCCGCGCATCAAAGACCAGATCGCTGAAATTCCCAAGCGGCTTGCCGTTCCGCAATTCATCAATATCGTGGCCGGCGGGCAGACGCCGATGATTGGGCTCGGTGACCTGGAGAAAATGGGCTTCGCGATGGTGCTTTACGCCAATGCTGCGTTGCAGGCTTCCATCGCCGGCATGCAAAAGGTGCTCGGCCATTTGAAGTCGCACGGCTCGCTCGACGGCATTGCCGGCGCGCTCGCCGGCTTCGAGGAGCGGCAGCGCCTGGTGTCCAAACTGCGCTTCGACGATCTCGAGAAGAAATACTCCTGACCTGATCGGAAATTCTGCATGTCAGGGCCAAGCAACAACCCGCACACCAGCGCCATCGCGCACTTCATCGCAGGGCTGCGCTACGAAGACATTCCCGCTGAAGTCATTGCGCGCATCAAGCTGCTGATGCTCGACGCGCTCGGCTGCGCGCTCTACGGCAGCGATCTCGCATGGAGCCGTATCCTGCGCACGACGATCGGCAAGCTCGATACGACCAAAGTCTGCCGCGTCTGGGGAACGTCGGAGCTTCTGTCGGCGCCGCATGCCGCGCTTACCAATGGCACGTTGATCCAAAGCTTCGAGCTCGACGACGTGCATCGCCAAGGCGTACTGCATGTCAGTGCGGTCACGCTGCCGCCGCTGATCGCGGTCGTCGAACTGCGGCCGGGCATGAGCGGGCGCGATTTCCTGCGCGCCGCGGTCCCCGGCTACGAGATCGGCCCGCGCGTCGGCAAATGCATGGGTCCGGAACATATCGCGCAGGGCTGGCACTCCGGCGCGACCGTCGGGGTGTTTTCCGCGGCGGCAGGCGCGGCGGCGGCCCTGCGGCTTTCCGCCGAGCAGACCGTGCACGCGCTCGGTATTGCCGGAACGCAATCCGCCGGGCTGATGGCGGCGCAATACGGCGCCATGGTCAAACGCATGCACGCCGGGCGCGCTGCGCAAAGCGGGCTTTACGGCGCGCTCTTGGCGGAGGCCGGTTTCACCGGCATCGTCGATGTCTTCGAATCGCCTTATGGCGGCTTTTGCACGACCTTTTCGCGCTCGACCGACCGCTTCAATCTTGACGAGTTGTCGTGGGAACTGGGCCGCCAGTGGGAGACGCTGCGAATTTCGTTGAAATTTTACTCCTGCGTCGGCAGTAACCACACCACGCTCGACGCCATTCGCATGATGCAGGCAAAGACACCATTCGGCCCGGACGATATCGAATTGATCGTGGTGCACGGATCGCAGGTGACGGTCGAGCACGTCGGCTGGCCCTATGCGCCGCAGGGCCTCACCTCGGCGCAATTGAACCTGCCGTTCTGCGTCGCGACGCTATTGCTCGAAGGCGACGTGTTCGTCGATCAGTTCACCAACGAGGTGGTCAACGACCAGCTGCGGATCGCGTTGTCGAAAAAGGTCAGCGTGCTGCACGATCCCGCGATCACCGCGCGCGGCTCGAACTACCGACACATGGTGCGCGTCGAGGTGCGGCTCAAGAACGGCAAGACGCTGGAACAGACCGTCGAGGCACCGCGCGGCAGCGAAACGAGCTTCGCCAGCGAGGCCGACATCGTCGGCAAATTCAAGAAACTCGCCACCCACGCCGTCAGCGACGCCAAGGCGGAGCGCGTCATCAACCTCGTGCTCGGCGCCGAGAAGCTCGCGCGCGCCGAGCAACTTGCCGAGGCTTTGGCGAACGGCTGACGCGTTTATTTCTCTTTCGTCACCTTGATCTTGGCCGCTAGATCGCTCAGACGCTGGCGCTCGGTCTTGGTGAAGGCGACGAAATCCGCCACCGACCCGCCCGCCGGCTCAATGCCGGTCTTGATGAGCTTGTCTTTCACCTCGTCGGTCTTGAGCGCCGCCTGCAACGCGGCGTTCATGCGTTCGATGACCGCCTTTGGCGTGCCGCGCGGCGCATACAAGCCGGCCCAGTGGCCGATCTGCACGGTCGGAAAGCCTTGTTCCGCCGTGGTCGGGATCGACGGATAGATGCTGATACGCTGTGTGTAAGTCGTCGCGATCGCTTTCAGCAATCCGGCCTTTATCTTCGGGATCACCACGATGCTCGCTTCCGAGGTGGCCGAGACATTGTTGCCCAGAACGGCGTTCACCGAATCGCCGCCGCTGCGATAGGGCACGATTGTGAACGAAACGCCGGCCGCTTCCTTGATCATCTCGGCGACGAATTCCGGCGTTGAGCCGTTGCCGGCGGTCGACCAGGTAGCTTTGCCGCCCTGCGCTTTGGCCCAGGCGATGAATTCCTTCATGTTGCTCGCCGGCACGCTCGGATTGACGATGATGGTCGAGGGCGCCACTGCGATCATGCCGACCGGCACCAGATCCTCGTCCTTATACGGAAGATCCTTCAACAGCAGGCTGTTGGTGATGGTGCTCGCCGCGCCCACCAAAAAAGTGTAGCCGTCGGGCGCGGAGTGGGCGACGAAGGCGGTTCCGATCACGGCGCCGGCGCCCGGCCGGTTTTCGATGATGACGGTCTGGTGAAGCTGATTGCCGACGCCTTCGGCTGCAAAGCGGGCGATTAAATCGTTGGCGCCGCCCGGGCCGAAGCCGACGATGAAGCGGATCGGGTGATCCGGCCATTCCGCGCGCGCCGCCGGCGCGGCGACCGCGCAAGTAAGAATGCAAGCGGCGAAAAGTACGGCCATTTTTATCATTGCTACCTCCCTCAACCCGTCGCGAGCCTCGCTTTGCGAGCTTAGCCTCGAATAAATGGAGAGTCTTCTATGGAGCAAACCGCGGAGTCAACGACCGCACGAGCGGTGACGCCGGGCAATCGCGCGGTACGTTTTCCCGGGCCTATCGCCGCAAACGGGCGAGCGAGACATCGCGGGCGAAGACGCTTTCGAAATGAGCGAGCGTGCCTTTCACCGGCCGCCACGCATTTTCAGCTGTTGGATTCCACGCCGCGCCAGGCAGGTGCTGCGTCGCGAGAAACCAGTCGGCCGGGTTTTCTCCGATGGCGGATCGAAAATCACAATGGCGAGCCGGCTCGCTCAGCAGGCCAAGCCATAATATCATGAAATCCAACGCCGATTGCGCCGGCGCGCGGGTTTCTGCGATATGGCGGATGGCTTTGTGCGAAATTTTTTCGCGCACATCCGGTAACAAAAGCAGCATTTGCAACAATGAGGTGCATTCCTCGATGGAGCGGGCTACGAAACCGGTCTTGCAGTCGCGCACGATCGCCATTTCGGCGGGATTGTTCAGCACGACCGGTGTCAGCCCCAGAGACATCGCCTCAACCAGCGCGTTCTCCGCCGTGCCGTAGTGAGCGGGCTGCAGCGGATAGAAAAAGATATCGGCCTCCGACAGCGCGGCCGCGGGATCAGCCGTCTCGCCGCAAAACTCGACGCGCTCCGGATGACGCATGGCGCGCGCGCGAGCGGCAACCGGACCGGACGGATCGACGGCGCCCCACACCTGAATATGGCCATCGTCGCCGGCCAGCCCATCGATGGCGTCAAAAAACCACGGATGCATTTTCACGAAATCGACGGTGCCGAGATAGGCGATAACCGGCTTTCGGCCTTTCGTAGGCGCCCGGCTGACGCCGCCGGGAAAACCGAAGCCGCTATTGATAACGGCAATTTTCCTTGGCGCCGCTTCGAGGATGAGCGCGATCGAAGGGATAGCGCGCGAGGCTTCGGTCGTGAACACGAAGCGCCCCGCCGCCTCGATCAACCCAAGCGGAATCAACGGTTTGGCGAGACCCGAGATATGTGACCAGACCACGCTGCGCATGGCGGGAAAAGCGCAGCGCGCCAGGCATTCGAACATGCGCGGATGGTTCCAGAATTCGAACTGGACGATGTCGGCGGCGGCGGCCAACCGCGCCACCTGCTCAAGCCCGTCGGCGACGACGACGTGCGCCCCGCCGGCTTCGATCGCGTTCGCGTAACGGCGGTCGCGCGGCGCTTCGAGAAGCATAAAGGTCTGCTCCACCGTCTCTTTGGGCAAGGCCGCGCTGATTGCCGCATGCGCCTTGCCGACACCTCCACCGAGGTGCGGGGTGACATGCAGGACCTTCATTCCGCCGCCACGGTGGTGAATTCGCGCGTCCCGCCCGGCGCTTCAACGTTCGGATTGACGGAAACTTGCTTCTTGAATTTGTCCAGCAGCACGAGACGGTGAGCGTCGATATTGTCCGGCAGGCAATGGCTCAATTGGCCGCAATTGCCGCAAACGCCGTTCTGCCGCCGGCGCCCTTCGAGATGTTGCAGGCGCAGCGCGTTCATGCGCTCGGAATTCCAGATTTCCTTCATCGACTGCTGCCGCACGTCGCCGATCACCAGCTTGCGGCCCCAATCGAGGAAGCACGAGCTGACGAGACCGTCGGCGTTCACCGAATAGCCGTAAAAAATGTACGGGCAGGTATCGGTGTCGCCGATGTCCTGCTGGTAGATGCCCTTGCTGATCTTGACGCCGGTGTGTTCCTCGATGTCGAACTCCGGCCAGCAGGGCGCGAAATTCTCGACGAAGATGCGGTCGCAGTGATCGCCGAAGATGTCGAAGAATTGTTGGCGCTGCGCCTCGGTGATGAGTTCGCCTGGAATTTTGACGACGATCTCGCAGTTACCCCTGTGGGCGTAGATCCATTTGACGTTGTCGACGAATTTCGCAAAATCGAACTTGAATCCGGTAAATTGCAGATAGGTTTCCTCGGTCATGCCGTCGACCGAAATATTGATCTTGTCGATGCCGGCCTCGAGCACGGGCCCGACCCGTTCGGGTGTGAGGAAGGTGCCGTTGGTGGTCGTGTCGATGTACTCGATGGATTTCGATTTCCTGGCGTAGGCGACCATCTCGGCCAGCCGCTTGTTGAGGAACGGCTCGCCGTCCTTGTACATGCGCAGGACTTTGATGGGCTTGTCGAATTCGCCGAGGTCGTCGACGATTTTCTGGAACACTTCGAGTTTCATCACGCCCTGGAAGCGCCCGGTCTCTGCGATCATGTCGCGATGGCCGGTGGGGCAGAAGGTGCATTTGAAGTTGCAGGAACTGGCCGGATCGGTGAACACCACGAAAGGCGTCGCCAGCGGGATGACTGTTTCCAATGCCGTGCGCCCTGCGAGATTGATTCGCGGCTCCAGCCGAGCTTTCATGGCGTTTCCCTGCAATGAGAGGCGTCGGCTCAATGTCCTATAGGACAATGGTTAACAGGGATTAACCAAGCCTCTGGGCGCCCGCCGGTGCTGGTGAATTGCGCCGGTCTAGCTGGCGGCGCGCACGCCGACGATGCAGGGCGGATCGGCCGGGTTGGCAAGCCGCGCGCCTAAACGGAGCAAATCCCGCCGGCCGTATTCGTCGGCGATCCGCTCGGCAAGTTGGCGGATTGTCGTGGCGACGCCGGAGCAAATGTTGACCGGGCCCTGCACCGCGCCCAACGCAGTGTCCACGATCATGCGGCCGGCGTCGCGCACGTCCATGTAGTCGCGGATATGTTCGCCGCTGGTCAGCTCGGCCGGCTTGCCGGCGCCAAGCCGGGCGCGCAGATAAGGCACCAGCCGCCGCACATCCTCGCCCTCCCCGTACAAATAAAATAACCGGCACCAGGCAAACTCGACGTCATGTTGCGAGAGCAATTGTGATAGCTGCGTAAAGGCGGCCGCCTTTGCCTCGGCATAAGGCGTCGAAGGCCGCAACCGCGTCTGGATGCTTAGATAGCCCGCGCTCGAGTCATATTCAAAACAGGTGCCGACACCGACAAAGCGCCGAACCTTAGCTTCGATTGCGCCTTGCGCAAGCCGCATGGTGCCCGCCAGACAGTCGCGATTTTTTGGCGATTGCAGATACACGCCGGGCTCGGCGTACCAGGCGACGTGGATCACGGTGTCGACGCCGCGGCAGACGTCGGCGCACCAGGCGGCGCTTTCGGACCACAAGTCCGGCGTCACAATTATTTTCTCGATCGCGGCCGAATGTGCAATCCGCGCCTGCTCGCCTTGCCGGACGACGATCCGCACCCGGCATTTTCGTGCGGCAAGTTCTTGCAGCACCTGCCGGCCGACAAAACCGGTTGCTCCGGTGAGCATAACGAGTTTCATCATGCGATTTCCAGCATGGGCACCGCCGTAACGAACCTCGTGCCGCGCTCCGCAAGGCCGGCGTTTTCCTCCTTGATTTCGGCCGCGATGTTCCAAGGCAGGATGAGCAAGTAGTCCGGACACCGTTCCGTCAGCGCCGCCGGTGGCAAAATGGGGATATGGCTGCCCGGCATGAATTTGCCCTGCTTGGCGCTGGCGGCATCGCAGACAAACGGCAGCAGGTCGGGTTTGACGCCGGCGTAATTGAGCAATGTGTTTCCTTTGGCGGCGGCGCCGTAGCCGGCCATTTTTTTGCCCGCGCGTTTTTGCTCCAGCAAGAACAGCAAAAGGCCGTCCTTGAGCCGGTCCGCACGCGCCTGAAAATCCTGGTAGGTCGCGAGCCTTTGCAGGCCGCGTCGCGCTTCTTCCGCGAGCAGCGCGGCGACCGCGGCGGACGCTGGACGAGGGTCTTCGACATGGCAGCCGTAAAGCCGCAAACTGCCGCCATGGGTCGCAAACTCCTCGACGTCCCAGATGCGCAAGCCGGCAGCCGCGAAGATGCGCGCCACGGTAAACAACGACAGATAGGAAAAGTGCTCGTGATAGATGGTGTCGAACTGGGCATGCTCGAGTAGCCGCATGAGATGGGGAAATTCGAGCGTGATGACGCCGCCGGACCTGAGCGCGGCTTTCAGGCCGCGCGTAAAATCGTTGATGTCGGGCACGTGCGCATAGACGTTGTTGCCGGCAATGAGATCAGCCTGTTTTCCATCGGCGGCCAATTGCCGTCCAAACTGCTCGCCAAAAAACTTGCGGATAACGGGAATGCCGATCCGTTCGGCAGCGGCAGCGGTGCTGGCCGTTGGTTCGACGCCAAGACACGGGATGCCGGCGGCGAGAAAGTTTTTAAGAAGGTATCCGTCATTCGAAGCGACCTCGATGACGAAACTATCGCGCGTCAGCGGCAACGCGCGGATCATCTTCTCCGCATAGCGTGCCGCGTGGACTAGCCAGCCGGTCGAGGTGCTGGAAAAATATGCGTAATCCGGGCTGAACAGTTCGTCTGTCACGGCGAAATCCTCAGTCTGCACCAGCCAACACTGATCGCAAACCTTGGTTCTCAGCGGGTAATATTTTTCCGGCTGCGTCAAATCGGCGACGGTCAGATAAGCGTTGGAAGGCGGCGCAAAGCCGAGATCGAGGAAACTGTGCCGCAGAGATGCGCCGCAGTGGCGGCAGTTCATAACGCGACCCCCGCAAAATTCGCATTCAGTAGGGAATGCTGAGAATCCCGCAGTGATATTTCACCGATTTGCTGCGGCCAGGAAATCGCCAGCATTGGATCTTTCGGATTGAGCCCGCCTTCGGCGGCGGCGTTATAGACGGATGAATGACAGTACAACAATTCAGCGTCGTCACTTAGCGCCTGGAAACCGTGCGCGAAACCTTGCGGAATGAGCAGCGCGCGGCTGTTGCCGGCGGAAAGTTTCTCGGCGTGCCAGCGCAAAAAAGTCTTGGACCCGGCGCGGATATCGACGGCGATATCCCACACTTCACCGCGGATGCAGCTCACTAACTTCATGTCGGCATGCGGCGGATGCTGGAAGTGCATTCCGCGCACCGTGCCGCGTTTGGCGGTGTACGTGTGATTGATCTGGGCGATGGGTTTGGTCCAACCGGCGGGGCCGAGCTCCTCGGCGCAAAAAAGGCGCGACAGGAACCCGCGCGCATCGCCCAATCTTTGGCGATCAATGCGCTTCAAGCCCGCCAATGGCAAGTCGGTGACAAACAACCAATTCAATTTAGAGCCTCGTAAGCGGCGATATCCGACTGACACAGGTTCAGCGCATCCGCGCCGTCGTGCTGGGCCCGATACCAGGTCATCGTCCGGTTGAGCGTCTGCGCCAGCGTCAATTTTGGCCGCACGCCCAGCGCCGCCCGCGCCTTGCTGGCGTCGAGCGCGAGCCAGCCGGATTCGTGCGGGCCTTCGGGGCTTTCATCGTAACGCACGTCGCCCGTGCCGTAGGCCGCGCGCGCCATGTCGACCAATTTGCGCACGGTCACGGCTTCGCCGGTTTCCGGGCCGAAATTATAGGAACCGGCGAGCGCGGGTCGCTCCCACAGCCTGTGCGCCAGCGTCAGGTAGCCGGCTAGCGGATCGAGCACGTGCTGCCACGGGCGAACGGCCTGCGGACGGCGGACCTGCAGCGGCCGGCCCGCCTGCCAGGCGCGAACGGCGTCGGGGATCACGCGATCGTCCGACCAGTCGCCCCCGCCGATCACGTTGCCGGCCCGGGCGCTCGCGACCGCGACGCCTTGCGCCGACAAGAAGGCATCCCGATAGCCGGCAATGACAATTTCGCTGGCGGCCTTGCTGGCGCTGTAAGGATCGTGCCCGCCGAGCGCATCGTCTTCATGGAAGGTCCGACGGGCTTCATCTTCGCGATAGACCTTGTCGGTCGTCACCATCACGGCGACACGCACGCTTGCAAGCCCGCGCAGCGCATCCAACACATAGGCCGTGCCCATGACATTGGTCTCGAAGGTCGTGAGCGGCTGCCGGTAACCGGCGCGCACCAGGGGCTGCGCCGCCAGATGAAAAACGATTTCCGGCCGCGCTGCTTGGATGAGCTCGGCGAGCGCCGCCGTGTCGCGAATATCGCAAAAATGGCCTTGGCAAAGCGCATCGATCTTGGCCTCGGCGTAGAGGCTGGGCGCGGTCGCCGGCGGCAGACTGATGCCCGTCACCTTGGCACCTAGCAGGGCAAGCCAGAGCGTCAGCCAGGAGCCCTTGAAACCGGAATGACCCGTCAGCAGGACGCGCTTGTCGCGCCAGAACGACGCATCTAGCGCGCCCGTCAATGCCAGATTTTCCATGGCGCCTTGCCGGATGCCCACAGCTCTTCCAACATCGTCTTGTCGCGCAGGGTATCCATCGGCTGCCAGAACCCGCGGTGCTCGAACGCCATCAGCTGCTCCATGGCGGTGAGGCGAATGAGGGGCGATCGTTCCCAACTGGTGCCGTCGCCTTCGACGAGATCGAGACAGCGCGGAGACAGCACGAAAAAGCCGCCATTGATCAGGCCGCCGTCGCCGCGCGGCTTCTCGATGAATCCGGTCACCTGTTCGCCTGCAAGTTCTAGCGCGCCGTAGCGGCCGGGTGGCCCCACGGCCGTGACCGTGGCGAGCTTGCCGTGGCTACGGTGAAATTCGATGGCTGATCGCACGTTCAAATTGCTCACGCCATCGCCATAGGTGAAGCAAAATGCCTCTTCATTCTTTATATAATCCGCGACGCGCTTGAGCCGTCCGCCGGTCTGCGTATTTTCGCCGGTATCGACCAGCGTCACGCGCCACGGCTCGGCGTGCCTTTGGTGCACGACCACGCTGTTGTCCGCCATATCAAAGGTGATGTCGGACATATGCAGGAAATAATTGGCGAAATATTCCTTGATGACGTAGCCCTTGTAGCCGCAGCAGATCACGAAATCGTTGGCGCCGTGCGCCGAATAGATCTTCATGATGTGCCAGAGGATCGGCTTGCCGCCGATTTCGATCATCGGCTTCGGCCGCAGATTGCTCTCCTCCGAAATGCGCGTGCCCAGCCCACCGGCAAGGATGACGACCTTCATGGATTTACTCGATGCTTTGGCATGCAAAGCACTCCCTCAAGCCATGAGGACCACGCGCTTTCAGACCGCACGTCTTTGCGCCGCGATACCGGCAGGACGCGGTACCGGCGTCTGCTTGTTGAGCACCGCATGCCAGAAATCGTGATAGCGCTGCGCCTTGTCCTCGGAGAACAGGGCGATCAGGCCGCAGATTTCCGCCAGCATGTCATGAAACGACAGTTGTCCGGTCGACGTCAGCAATTTCGCGCAGAGTTTGTCGGCCGCGCCCGTGAATTTGGAATCGAAAGTGAGGCGGGGATGACCCTTGAAGCGCATAAACATCGATGAAAACCAGCGGTCGGCGATGAGTTGGCGCTGGGCGAGCGGATAATCGGGAAATATATTCGCGTTACGCACCAGCGCAGCGCCCTCAAAGCCGCACAAAAACCAATGTAGCTTGTTGATGGCCGCATCTAATCCAGCGTCCGCGTAGTGATCGACGTCGCGCTTTTGCGCGGTTTCGGTCGCCTCCCAAGGCCCCACATCGTAGAGGTACAGAAGCCGCTGAACCCTTACGAATTTGCCATTGAGTAGATAGATCAAGGAAGAAATCTGATCGTGAAACGGAAAATAAAACGGCCGCGCTTTCATGCATGCGAAGACGCGCTGGACGATATCCCGCCGCATCGGCGCATAAAGAAAAACGTTCGGGCCGGGATAGCTCAAGTAGCCGTTGACGCGCGCCATGACGTCGTCCGATTCTGCATTCGGATAGCTCGCGATCGACGTTCCTTGCGAGCCTTCGACAGCATAGGCGCCGGTCACGCCAACGACCGAGCGGTCCTTGCTGCACTCGCGGAGCACGCTAGGCAAAATAGCGACCGCGCCATCGAAGCCGAAATCGTCGTCGGCCAACGGAAACACAAACTCGCCCTTCGCAAGCTTTAGAATTTCGGAATAATTTGTCGGACCGTCGCACGGTTCGGCAGTAATGATATTGCAATGATCGCGCTGGAAATGGGCAAGCAGCTGGCGCTTGCGCAGATCGCCCGAATTGTCGCGCACGATGACTTCGATATCCGGCGACGCCCAGGAACAGGCCTGGGCGATTCGGGAACACGCCTGCAGACTCGCCCGGTTCGTGGCCAACAAAATTGAAAGCTGCATGACTTCGCCGCCGGTCCATAGGCGCGGCCGAAACCGCGCCGCTGCTCGAGTCACACCGGCGCAAAGCAGGGCATGCCGGCGCGTTCACGCTTTGTAAGACTGATTCGCTCGATAAACACTATAATCCCGCGCGGGCGATTCGCTTTGTCCCTCGGGGCCCGCTGGTAGTGCCGGCGAGAGGTGCTACGCATGCAAAGATCAGTGGTGGCCACCGCCCTTTCAGTCGGCAAAAGTCGTTTGCCGCACCGGAGCCGCGCATTCGAACGGCCGCCGGGCGCCGCAAAGGCTGTAATTCTGCTGGCGGAGCTTGCTACGGCGCCATGCGCTTACTCTCCGGTGGCGGCGGACCTGCCGCTTGCCCTTTATGGCGCTGGAAACCTGGGCCGCTTGGCCCGCGATTTTCTTAACATCGTCGGCCACAAGCCGGTCATGGCGATCGATCGCGATGCAGGGCGGCGCGCGCAAGAGCCGTCCTGGTCCAGCATCCCGCTGCTCGACTTCGACCAGGCGCCGGAATACGCCACGGATGCACTTCGCGTCGCCGTCTGCATCGTTACAACTCCCTATGTACCGATCGAGCGTTCGCTGCGGCAGCTCGGTTTCGACGACATAGTGCCGTTCTACGATTTGGCTGAGAGTTTCCGCGCCATGCACCCATTGTCGAACGGCTGGTTTGCGGCGCCGCTGACGGCGCTCGAGCAAGCGAAGACGGCCGAGGTCTTGGCGCGCTGGGATGACGACGTATCGCGCGCCCATCACCTGCAATTCCTAGCTTGGCGCCGATTGCGCGAGGAATGGGTTTTCGACGCCGCCCCGACACTGGATTGCGCGCGGTTTTTTATTCCGGAAGTGGTCGGCGTCCTCAACGACGATGAATTTCTGTTGGACGCCGGCGCGCACGACGGCAGCGTGTCACAAGGGTTCGGTCGCCATACAAAAAACGCCTTCCGCCGGATCGCGGCGATCGAACCCGACCCAGCGAACCGGGCGCGGCTCAATGCCAATTTGCAATCCTGGCTGTCGACCGACTCGCGCGTCACGGTCCACGATTGCGCCCTGGCGGAAACCGGAGGCGAGGTGCCCTTTCACGACGGGCTCGACTACGCCTCGCAGCTATCGCCGACGGGGCGCCTGCGCGTTGCCACTGTCCCGCTCGATGCGCTAGGTTTCACCCCCACATTCGTGAAGTTTCATCTCGAAGGCGGCGAACTGCCGGCGCTCAAAGGCGCGCGTGAGACGCTGCTGGCAAACAGGCCGATCGTCGCGACGACCGTTTATCACAATGCCGACGGCATCTGGAAAACGCCGCACTGGCTCATGCAATTGTTGCCCGATTACCGGTTCCTATTCCGCGCCCATTCCTGGTGCGGCACCGGCGCCGTCGTCTACGCTATACCGCAAGAACGGTTCACATCATGACAAAAGCCATGCCGGTTGATCCGGTGGAATCTTTCCGCAACAGCGTCGCCGAAAACATCCGCAAGGCCGGACAAGACGGCAATTTCATCAACCTCTCGAACGTCTGGAATCAGACGGCGATACGGCATGGCTATTTCCAGAATTTCACCTGGCTCGGGCGGCCGGTGATTCAGAGTCCGCAGGACCTTTACGCGATCCAGGAACTGATCTGGACATGCCGTCCCGATTTGATCATCGAGACCGGCGTTGCCCATGGCGGCTCGCTGGTAATGAGCGCATCGATGCTGGCCCTCCTGGACTATTGCGATGCCGTCGAAGCCGGCCGTGTCCTCGATCCAATGGCCGGCAGTCGCAAGGTCGTCGGGATCGACATCGACATTCGCGCGCACAATCGCGCGGCGATAAACGCTCATCCGCTGCGCCACAAGATCCATACCATCGAGGGATCGTCCATTGCGTCCGGCACCATGGACAAGGTCGCGGCTCAGGCCGCGGGCTACGAGCGCGTCATGGTGTTCCTGGATTCGCATCACACCCATGATCATGTCCTCGAAGAGCTCGAGCATTACGCCCCCTATGTCAGCAAAGGCTCCTATTGCGTCGTCTGGGATACCGGCGTTGAGGACTTGCCGGTCGAGATGTGCGCCGATCGCGCCTGGGGCAAAGGCAACAATCCGAAAACTGCGGTCTGGGAATTTATGAGGCGCCTGAAGGACGAAGGCCGCGTGGCGCGTTCGGGCAGCGCGCTCTGCTTCGAATACGACCACACGATCGAGCACAAGATCATGATTACCGCTTCGCCGGACGGTTTTCTCAAGCGCGTCTGACGATCGGCTGAGCAACCGCTAGTGGCCGGTGGCGAGTGCCGCCAATTTGGCAGGATCGTCCGGCAAACGGTTGCCGCGCCAGACCAAATGCAGATCCGGCCGCAGCAGCAATAAATCGTAGCCGTAAAGTTCGCGCGGCCGGTCCTCATCGATATCGAGGACCGTCAACGGCGCGCCGAACGCGGCGAAGGCCCGTTCGAGCGGCGTCGTGTCCGTTTGCGCGTGGGCGAGCCGCAGCAACGTGTAGCCGTCGCCGATACAGTCATGCAGCGCGACGGCGCCGGAAAGCCAAAGGTGCGGCAGCCGCGCCCCCGGCCAACTCGTCGGCCGGTATTGCATGAAGTCGTCTTGCGGCCCCTCGCCGACTTCCGGCCAGATGATCGGCGAGTTCCTATATCGGTATCCAAGTTCCGCCCCGATCATCTCGTTGCTCTTGCGTTGCTCGACGTCGGCGATGCGCGTCAGATTGGCGCGCGTCTCGGCGCCTTCCGGCGTGGAATCGCGAATATTCGGCCGATAGGCCGCACGCCAGGCGCGCCGTCCGCGCGAGGCGTGGCGCGAGGCGTCCACATTGCGCGCGCCGATCTGGCGTCGTTCGATCTCGTAAGAAGCAAGCAAGCCCGGCCCACCCCAGCCTTGCAGCGTTGCCGCGAGTTTCCATGACAGATCGATGGCGTCGCCAACGCCGCTGTTCATTCCGAGTCCACCAGTCGGGATCACCAAGTGCACTGCGTCGCCGGCCAGAAAAATCCGGCCGCGCGCATAACTGTCCGCAAGCAGCAGATTCTGCCGCCACTGCCCGACATAGAGCATCTCGTAGTCGACCGGCATGGAGACGGTCTGCTCGAACATCGTCTTCATATCGGCGTCGTTGTCGACCACCGAATGCAGCGTGAAGTGGCGGGTCGAATCCTGCACGATCAAGAACGTCGAATGCGCGTCAGCGACATGGTAGTGGCGCCCCTTGCCGATCGGAATGCGCTCGAACAGATCGTCGCAGCGGTACAAGGCCTGGCGCAGTTGCAAGAGGTTGGCCTCGCCCTGCAGCTTGATACCAAGCTTCCGGCGCACGGCGCTGGCGCCGCCATCGCAACCGACGAGGTAATGCGCAGTCAGTTCGGCGGACGAGCCGTCGGCGTTCTTGACCCGCGCGCGCACGAAGCCTTCGTTCTGCTCGCACGACAAAAATTCGCAGCCGTAGCGTACGTCCACATTGGGAAATGTTTCGGCGACGGACTTGAGCAGCGGCTCGAGCGTATATTGCGAAATGAGCTGATAAGGCTCGCGCGGCAATGTCCCGTCGTTGCGGGCCGCGATCTCGGCCCGCGCCTGGGCGACCGAAGGGTAGGCAAGATGCAGCAGCGGCGGCTCGATCAGCGAGGTGACGATAAAGACGTCCATCGGCGCGTCGCGCGGAAATCCGGCGGCGCGAACTTTGCCCACGATGCCCATGCGCCGATAGATTTCCATGGTGCGGGCGTTGCACCGCTCCATTTTCGGCAGAAATTCCGGAGCTTTTTTTTGCTCGAGCAGCGTGCAACGCACGCCGCGCCGGCCCAGATCGATGGCAAGCGTCAAACCCACGGGGCCGGCGCCAACAATGAGGACCTGAGTATTCAATCGATCTTCCCGAAATCACCGTGGATCGGGCGAAACGCTATCATTTTGCTTAGGCACGCGGAAGCGAAGCCCCATCTCGGGAATTGGTCGCGCGGCGGCGGCATTGGCTTGGGCCGCGGCGCGTAAAATGAATATGATAGCGGAGTACAGGCCGACTACGGACAGGCCGCGGCAGATGACGACGAGTATGGAAAAAGACCTCAGCGAGCGGATCGGGGCTTTTCTGGCGGCGCACCATGTGGTGTCGCTCGCGACGTTCAGTGCGAGCGGCCCGCACGCGACCAGCCTGTTCTACGCATGCGACGGATTGGCGCTCGTCTGGCTGTCGGAACAGGGTACCCGGCATTCACTGGAAATCGAGGCCGATTCGCGCGTTGCGGCAACGGTCGCGCCCGATTACTCGGATTTTGCGGCCATTAAGGGCGTACAGATCGCCGGCATGGCCCGGCGCATCGTGGCGGCGGATGAACGCGCGCGCCACCTCGCGCAACTGGAAGCGCGCTATCCGTTCCTCTGGCAATTGGCGGCGGGGCCGCCGGAATTGCGGCAAGCCTATGCGCGGACGGCAGTCTACCGGCTGCAACCGGCGCGTATCGTCCTTATCGACAACAGCAAGGGCTTTGGCCATAAGGAAACGCTCGAATTATCGGCGTAGCTATGACGCCGGTAAAGCGGCGGCGGTTCGATCCATGGAGGGACGATCAATGCGACGCCTGATTGTCGGCATGACCGGCGCGACCGGCGCAATCCTCGGCGTGCGGCTGCTTGAGGCGCTGAACGAGTGCGACGTGGAATCTCACCTCGTCATCAGCAACTGGGCGCGGCGGACGATCGAGCATGAGACGCCGTATACGATCAAACAGGTGAGCGCGCTCGCCAGCGTCTACCACAATTCGACGAACATGGCGGCGGTGATCTCGTCGGGCTCGTTCATCACCGACGGCATGGTGGTGATCCCGTGCTCGATGCGCACGCTCGGCAGCATCGCGCATGGCTATGGCGAAAATCTTGTCCATCGCGCTGCCGACGTCATTCTCAAGGAGCGGCGGCGCCTGGTGCTGGTCGCGCGTGAGTCGCCGTTATCGGAAGTCCATTTGGAAAACATGCTGAAGCTGGCGCGCATGGGGGTATCGATCATCCCGCCGATGCCGGCTTTTTACAACCAGCCAAAATCCATCGACGATATCGTCAACCATATCGTGACGCGCGTGCTCGACCAGTTCGGCGTCTCCGTGCCTTTTGCCAAACGCTGGGATGGACGTATTGCCAACGCGGGCAAGACCGCGTCCGGCGCCGACGAGCCGAAAAGTCACGCGTCGAAAAAATAAGCGCAAAGCCGTGATTTTTTGACCGGCAATAAAATATCGCAGGCGTTCCCTCCGCTTGACCAAAGTCAATGGAGAATGGCGCCCGCACCATCAATATTGCACGAGTAGAAGAGTGGGTGACAATGAGCGGCCGCACGTTCGCCTTGCCCGTTCCCATCTTCCGCCTCTCGCATGCCACTGCGCACCGTCTTATTAATGTGGAGAACCTCGACCATGACTTCCAATGCCCGTCCGAAAGACATGCGGACCTGGATCGAAGAATTGGAAGAAGCCGGCGAGCTAATCCGCATCGCCAAACCCGTCGACCCGCTCACGCAGATGGGCTCGTTGCTCTATCAGTCGCGGGAGAAGGCGCTGTTCTTCGAAAATCTGCCGCACGGCTGGCGCTCTCTCGGCCAGGCGCCGGCGAATATCCGTCTTGCCGCGCTCGCCTTTGGCGTCCCGCAGGAGAAGATGGTGCCGATGATCGCCGAGCGGCTGGGCAAACACATTCCGCCGGTGATGGTCGAGGACGCCCCGGTTAAGGAGGTCAAGTTCAACAAAGGCGAATTCGACCTTAGGCATCTGCCGGTTCACGTCGCCGGCCAGCGCGACGGCGGCCCGGTCTGCGGCTCCGGCCTAGTGGTGACGAAAGACCCCGAGACCGGGCGGCGCAACGTGAGCTTTCACCGCCTGCAAATCAAAGGGCCGAACAAATCCGGCATCTTGCTCTACCCGCGCCACACCTGGAAAAATTACCTCAAGTACCAGGCGCGCAACGAACCGATGCCGGTCGCGATCTTCATTGGCCATTACCCGCTTTATTACGCCGCGGCGGCGACGACCGGCGCCTATGGGCTCGACGAATTCGAAATCGCCGGCGGCTATCTCGGCGAGCCGGTGCGCCTGGTCAAATGCGAGACCGTGGACCTCGAGGTACCGGCCGATGCGGAGATCGTGCTTGAGGGCCACATCCCGCCGCATTATCGCGAGGAAGAAGGACCGTTTTCCGAATTCCAAGACTACTACGTGACCGGCACTGGGAAGAATCCGATCGTCGAATACCAATGCATGACCCGCCGCCACGACGCCATATTCAAGAATCTGCAGAACGGCTCGGAGATGGAAGGCTGCGTCTTCCACAAGATTCCGATGAGCGCGGCGATCTTCCGCCGGCTCAAGGACGTCGGCGGCGGCCCCATCCTGCACAACGTCAATGTAATGCCCGGCGTTTTCGGCGTGGTAATACAGATGACGCAACGCGCCTATGGCGAGGCCAAAAACCTGCTGCTGGCCGCGCTTTCCTCCGAATACCAGCATCCGAAAGTCGTCATGGCGGTCGATGAGGACGTCGACATTTTCAATCCGGCGGAATTGATGTGGGCATTGTCGACGCGGGTCGATCCGCAGAAGGATGTCACGATCATTTCCGGCACGCACAATCACGCCATGGACGCGAGTTTGCAGGAACTGGGCGCGCCCGGCACCGCGCTTTGGCAGCGGTTCGGCTCGAAGATGCTGATCGACGCGACCATCCCGCCGCCCGCCGACGCCGCGGCCCGTTCGATGTTCGAACGCATCCGCCCGATCAATCCGCAGCTGCGGCTGGAAGACTTCGCGGCGGAAAGCTCGCTGCCGCTGGTGCGAGCCCTGTCGCCGATGTTCTTCGGATCGAAGCTGTTGGGCGAACGCTGAATCGGCGATAACTTGAACAACAAGAAAATCCAATGCTTGACTTTTACGGGAGGCTAAAATGTCGAAACGGTGGCTTTGCGCGATCGCACTGTTGTTGATGGGCTTGGGCGCCCAGACATGGGCGCAAAGCTGGCCCGACAAGCCGATCAAGGTGATCGTCCCTTATAGCCCCGGAAGCGCGACCGACATCATCCCGCGCACGATTTTTGCCAAGGTCCAAGAACAACTCGGCCAGCCGATTGTGGTGGAAAATCGTCCCGGGGCATCGAGCACCATCGGCACCGCGGCGGTGGCGAAAGCCGAACCCGACGGCTACACGATCCTGGTCGCCTCCTCGGGCTATACCATCGTGCCGTCGACGGTCGCCAACTTGCCCTACGATCCGCTGCGCGACCTCGTCGCGGTAACCCCGCTGGCCAACATGGCCAATGTGCTGGTCGTTTCCCCGAACAAGGCGATCAAGACGGTCGGCGAGTTTGTCGCCGAGGGCAAAGCGCGGCATGGATCGATGAATTACGTCACCATCGGCGAAGGCAGCGCGGCCCATCTTAATTCCGTGCGGTTCCTGCGCGCCGCCGGCTTCGACGCGCAGCCGATCCCCTATAAAGGCTCGCCGGCCGGGCTGACCGACGTGATGACTGGGCGGGTCGATTTTTATTTTTGCCCGCTGCTGCCCGCGCTTTCGCTTATCCGCGACGGCAAGCTCACAGCACTGGCGGTGAGCAGCACGCAGCGCTCGCCGAAATTGCCCGACGTGCCGACCACCACCCAGGCCGGGTTCCCGAACTCCGAATATAATTTCTGGTTCGGAGTCTTCGTGCCCGCCAAGACTCCGCCCGCCATCATCCAGCGGCTTTATCAGGAGATCGCAAAGGCGCAGCACGACCCGGACGTGCAGCAGAAGCTGGCGAACCTCGGCGTCCAGCCAATGCCGATGACGCCGGTGCAGTTCGATGCCTATGTCCGCAGAGAGCTGGAGCAAAACGCGGCGCTGGCAAAGGCGGTCGGTATCAAAGCCCAATAGCCGCGAGTGTATTCGAGCGGGCACCGCCCTGCCCGGCTCGCCGCGGGCGCACGCGCGATAGGCCGTGACGACCTTGACCATCGTCGAGCTCGCCCGACATTGTCCATCCGGCCAAGCGGGGAATAAACGGAATGATCAGGATCGGCATTATCGGGCTCGGCTGGTGGGGCAAGCAGATTGTCAACTGCCTCAAGGAGAGCCCGCGCTTCAAGGTGGTGGCCGGCTGCGACATCGACCACAACACGGTCGCGCCCTTTGCCGCCGCACACGGCTTCGATCTCGTGGTCGACTACAAAGAGTTACTCAAGCGGCCCGACGTCGAGGCGATCGCGGTGGTGACGCCGCATTTGCTGCACGAAGAGATGGCGGTCGCCGGCTTTGCAGCCGGCAAGCAGGTGTTCTGCGAAAAGCCGCTCGGCCTCACCACCGTAAGCGCCGAGCGAATTCTCGAGGCCAGCGCCAAGGCCAAAGGCGTGCTCGGGATCGGGCATGAGCGCCGCTACGAGCCGGCGATGGAGGAGATGCGCCGTCTGTTCGAGAGCGGCGCGCTTGGACGGCTGTTGCTTATGGACGCCAATGTCAGCCACAGCAATTTTCGCAAGATGGATCCGGCGAACTGGCGGCGCGATCCGCGCCACGCCCCGGCCGGTGCTTGGACTGCGCTCGGCATCCATCTCGGCGACATGTTTGTCTCACTCGCCGGGGCGCCGACCCGGGTCGCTGCGCGCACCGCTTCGCAGATTTTCTCGGCGCCGGCAGAGGACTTCGTATCTGCCGAGATCGATTTCGCCAATGGCGCGCGTGGCCGCATCACGTGTTTGTCGAACCCGCCGTTCTACGGGCGCTTTACGCTGATCGGCGACCAGGGCTGGGTGGAAGTGCAGGAAGGCGGCAATGTCGACAAGGGCATCCCCTCGAGCTTCGTGCATTGCACGTCCGACGGCAGCCGGCAGACGCGCAGCTACCACGACGTCAACACCGTACGGCTGAATTTCGAAGCCTGGGCCGACGCGCTTGAGGGCCGCGCGCCCTATCGCTTTTCCACCGAGCAGTTGCTCGGCAACATCCGCATTCTCGACGCGGTGCCCCGCTCGGCGGCGGCGGACGGCGAACCGATTGCTCTTTAGAAGCAAGAGCATCTAACGCGGTCGAAATTGCGCCCCGATTGCGCTAGACCAACGCGCCAAAGGCGCCGCATGCAGCACGAAAAAGAACAGGTCGCACTCACCTCGATCGCGGCGTCTGCCGCCCTGACCGTCGCCAAGGGCCTGGTAGGCTTTGCCACCGGCTCGCTGGCGATTCTGTCGGAGGCCGGCCATTCGCTGATCGATCTCGGCGCCACCGTGATGACTTATGGCGCGGTGCGCATTTCCGGCAAGCCGGCCGACGCCGAGCACCATTACGGCCACGGCAAGGTCGAAAGCGTCTCGGCCCTCGCCGAAACGACGCTGCTGTTCCTGCTCTCGGGCGTGGTGATCTGGGAAGCGGCCAAGCGGCTGACTTTGCACGAAGAGCACATGGTGATCGCCAATGCCTGGGCCTTCGGCGTCATTGCGGCATCGATCGCAGTCGATTTTTTCCGCTCGCGCGCGCTCTCGCACACCGCCAAGGAGACGCAAAGCCAGGCGCTAGAAGCCGACGCGCTGCATTTTTCATCCGACCTGTGGGCGTCGTTCGCCGTGCTGATCGGGCTTGCCGGCGTGCGCGCCGGCCTGTGGTGGGCGGACTCGGTGGCGGCGCTCGCGGTTGCGATCCTGATCTGCGTCGCCGGCTGGCGGCTCGGCCGCCGCACCATCGAAACGCTGACCGATACGGCGCCGCAAGGCGCCGCCGAGCAGATCACCGCGGCGGCGGCGAAAGTCCCCGGCGTGGTGCGCGTCGAGCAGGTGCGTGCGCGCGCGGTCGGCGAGAAAACATTCATCGACCTCGCCGTCGCGGTCAGCCGCACCATGCCGCTCGACCGCGTGAGCGCGCTTAAGGACGCGGTCGCCGCCGCCATCCGCCAGCGTATGCCCGGCGCCGAGCCGACCGTCAGCACCGATCCGGTGGCGCTCAATAACGAGTCTGTCATGGACCGCGTGATGGTGATCGCACGCAACCGTGCGCTTGCCGTGCATCATGTGACGGTGCATGACCTAAAGGGCCGGCTGGCGATCTCACTCGACTTGGAAGTGGACGGCAAGCTTTCGCTGCGCGAGGCGCACGCACTGGCGGACGGACTGGAAAGTGCGATCGCCACCGAGCTCGGCGCCGGCGTGGAAATCGATACCCACATCGAGCCGCTGCAGCCGCATCGCGCCGCCGGCCGCGAGGCGCCGCCCGAGCGCGTCAAGGCGGTCGAGATTGCGCTCGCCGAACTCGCCGCCGATGGCCGTACCTTGCGCGACGTGCACGAGGTGCGGGTGCGCGAGACCGACGAGGGCGAGATCGTCAATTTCCACTGCCGCGTCGATCCGGCGCTGGGCGTGCAGGCCGTGCACGAGAATGTCGATGCCCTGGAACGCGCCCTGAAGCAGCGCTCGCCCTCGATCAAGCGCGTAATCGGCCACGCCGAGCCGACGCGCTAGGGGATTAGCACCGCAGCGCCTTGCAGGCGGCCCTCGCGCAGATCGGAAAGCGCCTCATTGGCGCGCGTCAGCGGATAGCGCGTCACCTCGCAATGCACGCCGGCTTGCGGCGCTATTTCCAAAAACTCATGTGCGTCGGCACGCGTGAGGTTGGCGACCGACATCACGTGCCGCTCCTCCCACAGCAGCGAATATGGGAAACTGGGAATGTCCGACATGTGGATGCCGCCGCAGACCACGCGGCCGCCCTTGCGCACCGCCTTGAGCGCGGCCGGCACCAGCGCACCGACCGGCGCAAAGATGATGGCTGCATCGAGCAGCTCGCCCGGCGCCTCCTCCGAGCCGCCCGCCCACACCGCGCCGAGCGAGCGGGCGAAATCCTGCGCCGCCTTGTCGCCCTTGCGCGTAAAGGCGAAAACCCGCCGGCCCTGAAAGATCGCGACCTGCGCCAGAATGTGAGCGGCGGCGCCGAAGCCGTAGAGCCCGAGCGTCTTGCCTTCGCCCGCCATGCGATAGCTGCGCCAGCCGATCAGGCCGGCGCAGAGCCAGGGCGCGATTTCGGCGTCGTCGCCGGCTTCGCCCAGTGGAAAGCAAAAGCGCGCATCGGCCACCGCGTGTGTCGCATAGCCGCCGTCGCGGGTATAGCCGGTGAACACCGGCGTATCGCACAAGTTTTCCGCTGCCGCTCGGCAATAGGGGCAGACGCCGCAGGTCGCCCCCAGCCAGGGCACGCCGACGCGCGCTGCAATCGTAAATCCGCTCACGCCTGCGCCGATCCCCGCCACGCGGCCGACGATCTCGTGGCCCGGCACGACCGGCAGCTTGGGATGCGTGAGCTCGCCGTCGACCACGTGCAGGTCCGTGCGGCAGACCCCGCAAGCCTTGACCTCGACCAGGATTTCGCCCGCGCCGGGGTCCGGAACCGGCCGCTCGCGCATGACGAGCGGCTTAAGCGGCGCGTCCAGCACCATGGCATGCATGCTCGCCATTATTCTTCCTTCCAATTCCGCGCCGGACATTCTAGATCAAAGCTCATGCGCACCGATACCGCCCAGCCCATTCGCCTGCAAGATTACCGGGAACCCGATTGGCTGGTGGAAACCGTCTCGCTCGATTTCTCCCTGCATCCGACGCAAACGAAAGTGCGTGCGACGCTCGCCTTCAAGCCCAACTCGACGGCGGCGACCGCTCCGCTAGTGCTCGACGGCGACGGGTTGACGCTCGCCGGTCTCAAACTCAACGGCAGCCGGCTGCCGGCGGAAAGCTACGTGGCGACTCCGGATAGCTTGACGATCCCGCAGGTCCCCAACGCCTCGTTCAGGCTGGAAATCGAAACGCTGGTCGATCCGACCGCCAACACGCAGCTCTCCGGGCTTTATCGGACGAGCGGCAATTATTGCACGCAATGCGAAGCGGAAGGCTTCCGCCGCATTACTTACTTTCCAGACCGGCCCGACGTGATGGCAGTCTACACCACGCGCATCGAAGCCGACAAAAATGAAACCCCGGTGCTGCTGTCGAACGGCAATCTGATCGACAACGGCGAATTGCCCGGTGGCCGCCATTTCGCGACCTGGCACGATCCGCACCCCAAGCCGTCTTATCTGTTCGCGCTGGTCGGCGGCAATCTCATGCACATCGAGGATCTTTTCCGCACAATGTCCGGGCGCGACGTCACGCTGCGCATCTATGTCGAGCCCGGCAAGCAGGACCGCTGCGCCTACGCCATGGATTCGCTCAAGCGCGCCATGCGCTGGGACGAGCAGGCGTTCGGCCGCGAATACGATCTCGAGATTTTCATGATCGTGGCGGTCTCCGATTTCAACATGGGCGCCATGGAGAACAAGGGCCTCAACGTGTTCAACGATAAATACGTGCTGGCCAGCGCCGACACCGCGACCGACGGCGATTTCGCGCAAATCGAGGCGGTGATCGCGCACGAATATTTCCACAACTGGACGGGCAACCGCATCACCTGCCGCGACTGGTTCCAGCTCTGCCTGAAGGAGGGGTTGACGGTTTTCCGCGATCAGGAATTTTCTTCCGACATGCGCTCGCGGCCGGTCAAACGCATTTCCGACGTGCGCGGCTTGCGCGCGGCGCAATTCATCGAGGATGCCGGCCCCTTGGCGCACTCGGTGCGGCCCGAAACCTATAAGGAGATCAATAACTTCTACACCAGCACCGTATACGAAAAAGGCGCCGAAGTGGTGCGCATGGTGCAGACGCTGATCGGCCGCGAAAAATTCCGCGCCGGCATGGATCTTTATTTCGCGCGCCACGACGGCCATGCCGCGACGGTCGAGCAATTCATCCAATGTTTTGCGGACACGTCAGGCCATGACATGGCACAGTTCATGCGCTGGTACAGCCAGGCCGGCACGCCGGAAGTGACGGTCGCCGGCCGGTACGACGCCGCGCGCAAGACCTACACACTCGAAGTAAAGCAAAACGTGCCACCGACGCCGGGCCAGCCGACCAAACTGCCGATGGTGATTCCGCTGGCGCTCGGCCTCGTCGGCAAGGATGGGCGCGACCTGTTGCTGGCGAACGGCGACAAGGTCGAACATGGCGTGCTGGTGCTGAGCGAGCCGGCCGCGACAGTCGAATTCACCGGCATCGCCGAATTGCCGGTGCTGTCGATCAACCGCGGCTTCTCGGCACCGATCAAGATCAACAATGATCTCGTCGGCGACGATCTCGCTTTCCTTGCGGCACACGACAGCGACGCATTCAATCGCTGGCAGGCGTTGCAGACCATCTCGATGCGGCTTTTGATCGACAATGTCGCGGCGCTGCATGCAGGCAAGTCGCCGCGCAGCGACGCCAAACTGCTCGCGGCTTTGGCCGCCATCCTTGGCGACGCCGGTCTGGAGCCGGCCTTTGTCGCGCTCGCGCTGGCCCCGCCGGGCGAAGGCGACATCGCGCGCGAGATTGGCCACGACGTCGATCCGGATGCCGTGTTCCGCGCCCGCAAGACCTTGCGCGCCGAGATTGGCGGCAAGCTCGACGCAGCCCTCGTCAAGGTCTATGAGGCAATGACCGTGCCCGGCCCCTATTCGCCCGACGCGGCAAGCGCCGGGCGCCGCTCGTTGCGCAACGTCGCGCTCGACCTGCTGGCGGCGACCGGCACGGCCGAAGCGATCGCACGCGCCGCCAAACAATACGACGACGCCGACAACATGACCGACCGTACGGCGGCGCTCGCCACGCTTTCGCTGCACGCGGGTCCCGAACGCGAGCGCGTTTTTGCCGATTTCTACGCGCGCTACGCCGCCGACGCGCTGGTGATCGACAAATGGTTCGGCCTGCAAGCCATGACCCCGCAGCCGGACGCGCTCGCCAAAGTCCGCGCGCTGACTGCTCACCCCGCTTTCTCGTTCGGCAATCCCAACCGCGTGCGCGCGCTGATCGGCGCCTTCGCGCAAGGCAACCCGACCCAGTTCAATCGCGCCGACGGCTTGGGCTACGACTTCATCGCCGATACCGTGCTGGCGCTCGATCCGAAAAATCCGCAATTGGCGGCGCGGCTCGCCACCTCGTTCCGCACCTGGCGCACGCTGGAGCAAGGACGCCGCGGCAAGGCGCAAGCCGCGCTCGAGCGCATCAAGGCCGCCGCCAACCTGTCGCGAGACCTTGCCGACATCGTCGAACGCGCGCTCGAGCAACCCTAAAAGTCCGTGCTGGCAGCACATTTTCGGCGCCGCGACGCGCCGCGGAGCCGCCGCTTGCCCGCTGGCCTCCCTCAGATTTCGGTGGGTAACGAATTTTAAATATTTGACTCCGGGACTCTCGACAAATCAGCGGGCATCGATTCCAATCGACGGTGATTCGGAAAGCGATGCGGCACATCCTTCCGGACGGGTGGTAGGGGAAATTCCGAACGGAGGCCGTCAATGGCGCGCGCCGGAGTGGCGAGTGCGTCTGCACGCTCAGATTCCATTCAAGGTCTCGCGCAATCGATCGCCAAACCGGCGTATCGGCGCCTGTTGACCGCTGAGCCCTTGCTGCGCCGCGCCGTTCCGGTGCTCATCATCGCGTTTCTGGTCACCATCTGCGTCGGCGCCGCCGTGCAGGTGCTCGATCATCGCCGGCAAGCCCTGCACGATATGATCGTGACGCTCGACGCCGCCGCCGACATCGCCGCCGAGCGATTGCAACAGCCGCTGCGCAACCCCGCTGACGCGCAGGCGCGTCCGCAGGAAGTGCTCGCCCGCGCGCTGCCGCCCTGGGCCACGTCAGCCGGACGGCGCTTCATGCTGACCAATGCGGAGGGCGTGGTGGCGGCCGCTACGCCAGCCGCCGACGCCACCATCGGCCGTCGCCTGATCGACCTCATCGGTCCGACGCAACCGCTCACTACCTTCGGCGCTGACGCCGGCGTCATGGAGATCGTCCTGCCCGATTCAAGCCGCACGCTGGCGACCGTGCGCATGCTGAAAGCGCCGTTCGGGCAGCTCGCCGTGCTGCAATCGCGCGACGCGGCGCTGACTTCCTGGCGCTCGCTTACCACGCTCACAATTACGCTCTCGGCCACCACCGGCTTTGTCGTGTTGATCCTCGGCTTCGCCTTCCACTGGCAGGCGACGCGGGCGCGGGAAGCGGACCTGATCTATGAGACGGTCCGCAGCCGCATCGATACCGCGCTCAATCGGGGCCGCTGCGGTCTGTGGGATTGGGACCTGGCGCGCGGCCGCATCTTCTGGTCGCAATCGATGTTCGAGATTCTCGGGCTCACGACAAAGGACGACCTGTTGACGTTCGGCGACGTCAGCGCACTCACCCATCCGGACGACCTGCGGCTTTACGATATCGCGGCTGAAATTGCCGAAGCAACCGCGACCACCATCGATCATGCCTTCCGCATGCGCCACGCCAACGGCCATTGGGTCTGGCTGCGCGCTCGCTGCGAGGTGGTGCGCCAGGCGGGCGAAGCCGGCCCGCGTTTGATCGGCATCGCGGTCGACATCACCGAGCAGAAGAATTTGGTCGAAAAAACGATGGCAGCGGACATGCGCCTGCGCGACGCCGTCGAAACCATTCCGGAAGCCTTCGTGGTGTGGGATGCGGACAATCGCCTGGTGCTGTGCAATTCGAATTTCCAGGAACTGCACAACCTGCCCGACGAGGCGATCATGGTCGGCGCGTCGTACGAATCCGTGGTCGAATCCGGCCGCAAACCGGTGGTCCGCAGCAAGGCCATCACCGGCGGCCCGAATATTCCCGGCGCGCGCACTTTCGAGGCCCAGCTCGAGGACGGCCGCTGGCTGCATATCAGCGAGCGGCGTACCAAGGACGGCGGCTATGTTTCGGTCGGCACCGACATCACCGCGCTCAAGACGCACGAAGAGAAACTGGTCGACAGCGAGAAACGCCTGATGGCCACGATTGCCGACGTGCGCGCCTCGCAGCAGCGGCTCGCCGAGCTTGCCGAAAAATACGCCGCCGAAAAGACCCGCGCCGAGGAGGCCAACCAGGCCAAGTCGAAATTCCTCGCCAATATGAGCCACGAGCTGCGCACGCCACTCAACGCCATCATCGGCTTTTCGGAAATCATGGAGTCGGGCATGTTCGGCCCGCTCGGCGCCGAGAAGTACAGCGAATATTGCAGCGACATCCGCAGCAGCGGGGAATACCTGCTCGACGTCATCAACGACATACTCGACATGGCCAAGATCGAGGCCGGCCGCATCCGTCTCGATTTCGAGGAACTCGACCTCGACGGCCTATTGGCGGAAGCCTTGCGCGTCGTCTCGGCGCGCGCGCAGGACAAGCAGCTCGAACTGGTCGCCAAGATTTCGCCCGAGCTCGGCCTGCGCGCCGACCGCCGTGCGCTCAAGCAGATCATGCTCAACCTTCTGTCCAACGCGGTGAAGTTCACGCCCGTCGGCGGCCGCATCACCGTACGCGGACGCGCCGCTGACGGCTGCATCGTGCTGGCCATCGCCGACACCGGCATCGGCATCGCCAAGGACGCGCTGGCAAAATTAGGCCGGCCGTTCGAGCAAGTCGAAAGCCAGCTTACCAAGACCCATCACGGCTCAGGGCTGGGGCTTGCCATCGCCAAGTCCTTGGTTAAATTGCACGGCGGCCGCATGCGCATCCGCTCGGCGCTCGGCAAAGGCACACTGGTGGTGGTGCGCATGCCCCTGCACCCGCAATGCCCGCTGCCGAAGGAAGAGGCGGCTTAGGCTGCTTTCCCCAAAATCCGCACGAAGCTCGCCCGCACTTTGGCCTGCGTCTCGATCAGTGTGGCGTCGAGCGCGGCGAAATCCGGCACGTCGGCGGCGCGCGCGAGCAGGCGCAGGAGCCCGGCGCCCGCGGTCTTGGCGTCGAATGGACCAGCGAGGCACAGCCGCAGGATCTGTGTGAGGTCTTGATAGAGCTGCACCGCCGGGCGCAGCATCTCGGCCTCCTCAACCGGCAGCAGGTGCAGCGCCCAGGCCTTGTCGAGCACGCGCGCGGTCGACGTGTCGAGAATGCCGGGCTGCGCATGCGCGTGCACGAGTTGCAGATATTGCGCGATGAATTCGATATCGATCAGGCCGCCGGCGGCGTATTTCAAATCCCAGCGCTCGCGGTCGCCTTTTTCCTTGGCGATGGCCGCGCGCATGTCCAGCACGTCGCCGGCGATAAGCTTGGGCTCGCGCGGGCTCTGCATGATTTCGCGGATGACTTTCTCCACCCGCGCGCCGAAGCCGGGCGTCGCCGCCACAACGCGCGCGCGCGTGAGTGCCATGTGCTCCCAGGTCCAGGCCTCGCTCTCCTGGTAACCGGCGAAACCGCCGATCTGGGTGGCGAGTGGCCCTGCCCGCCCGGATGGGCGCAGCCGCATGTCGACGTCGTATAACGCGCCATAATTGGTTTGCGCGGTCAGTGCATTGATCAGCCGCTGGGTCAGGCGGGCAAAATATTGCGCGCCATAGAGCGGACGCTTGCCGTTCGATTCCGGGTGTTTGTCGTCGAAGTCGTAAATGAGGATCAGGTCGAGATCGGAGGTGGCGGTCATCTCGCGCCCGCCCAGCTTGCCCATGGCCAGGACGGCGGTATGTTCACCGCGCATATGGCCGTGGGTCGCGGCGAAACTGTGGGCGACCACGCGATGCAGGGCGCGGATCACCGCGTCGGCGAGCCGCGCGAAAGCCTCGCCCGCCGCCCGCGCGGTCACCGTGCCGGACAAAATGCGCACCCCGATCAGGAACATGTATTCCAGCCCGAACATGCGGATGCGTTCGAGTAGGTCCTCGTCATAGCGCGATTGCGCAAGCGCGGCGTCGAGCCTCCGGCCGAGTTCGGCGTCGTCCGGCAGCGCGCCGAAGAAACTCGGATCGACCAGCGCATCGATCACCTGCGGATGGCGCGCCAGCGTATCGGCCAGCCGCGGCGCGGTGCCGAGCACGAGCACGATCAGCGCGATCAGTTCGGGTCGCTGCCGCAGCAACGACAACAGCCGCGCCGGCGTATGCAAATTGCCGAGGAAGCGGTCGAACAGCACCAGCGTCGCGTGCGGGTTGTCGGTGCGGCCCATTTGCTCCAGCAATGCCGGCGCGAGCGCCGCGAGGTGGCCGCGCGCGAATTCCCCCTTGAGCGAGCGATAGCCGCCGCTTAGCCAATGGCGGACGATGGCCGATGCCTCGAGCGGGGCGCGGAAGCCGAGCTCGGCGAGGCGATCCAGCGTCTTGCGGTCGTCGGCATCGGCCGGAAACGCCAGCTCCGCTTTGTCGGTGCTGGGCACCTTTTCGAACAGATGCGAGTAATGGCGCTGCACTTTGTCGAGATGCCCGAGCAGAACCTTGGCGAAGGCATCGCGGTTCGCAAACCCAAGAAAGCGCGCAAAACGCTCAAGCTCCGCCCGCTCGGCCGGCAGAGTCTGCGTCTGCTCGTCGTTGACCATCTGCAAGCGGTGCTCGACCATGCGCAGGAAGACGTAAGCCGCCTTCATGTCGTCGCGCACGCCTCGGTCGATCCAGCGGTCTTGCGCCAATTTGTCGAGCGTTGTGAGCGTGTCGCGGTCGCGCAGGTCCGGATTACGCCCGCCAGCGATCAATTGCTGGGTCTGGGCAAAGAATTCGATCTCGCGAATGCCGCCGCGGCCGAGCTTGATGTTGTGGCCCTCGATCGCGATCTCGCCGTGGCCGCGATAGGCGTTGATTTGCCGCTTCATCGCGTGCACGTCGGCGAGCGAGGCGAAGTCGAGATATTTGCGCCACACGAAGGGCGAGAGCTCGTTGAGGATCGCTTGGCCCGCCGCGATGTCGCCGGCGCAGGCGCGCGCCTTGATCATGGCGGCACGCTCCCAATTCTGCCCCGCGCTCTCGTAGTAGGAGAGCGCGGCCGCCGTCGAGATCGCGATTGCGGTCGAAGCCGGATCGGGCCGCAGCCGCAAATCGGTGCGGAACACGTAGCCGTCGGCGGTGCGCTCCTGCAAAAGTCTGACCAGCCTCTGGGTCAGCCGCACGAACAGCGCGGCCGGCGCGGCATCCTGCGGCACGGCCGGCGCCGCCGGGTCATAGAAAACGATGAGATCGATATCGCTCGAATAGTTGAGTTCGAAGGCGCCCATCTTGCCCATGGCGAGCACGATGTAGCCGCTGCCCTCCTGCGGCTTAGATTTATCCGCCGGAGCGAGCCGCCCTTCGCGCGCGGCGCCGGCCAGTACGAAGCGGGCGGCGGCATCGACCGCGGTATCGGCGAGATCGGTCAAGGCGCGGGTCGCCCGCATCACCGGCCAGACGCCGCCGATATCGGCAAGCGCGATCAAGAGCGCCGCTTCCGCCTTCATATGGCGTAGCAGCCGTATCGCTTCCGTTTCGTCGTCGGTCGCCGCCAGCGCGCGGCTGGTTTCGACCAGCAATGCCGGCAAATGCCGGTCGGGATCGGCGGCCAATAGCCGCAGTAGGCGTTGCGGATCACCGCTCGCCAGTTCCCACAAGAAAGGCGAGCTTTCGGCAAGACTCTGCAGTAGCGTGGCCAAGGTCGGATGGGCGGACAACAGCGCCTTGAGCACTTTGGCTTGCGTGCCCGGCAGGCCGGCGAGCCATTCCGCCACGCGTGCCCGCGCGGCCTTGGCCGCGACCAGATACGGCGCGCTGACGATGCGCTGGACAAGCGCTTTGCTGCTCGGCGGCACCGGCTTGGCGCCAGCCGGCTTGCGCGGGAGCTTCTTGGCGGCGGCTTTCTTTTTGGCGGGTCGCCTCATCCCGCAATCTGTACCGGCCCTCCGCGCGGTAAGGCAATGACGCTCTTGAGCCCCGGCGCATTATCGGAAAGCGTCAATTCGCCGCCATGCAGCCGCGCCACTGCCGACGCCAAGCTCAGGCCCAGCCCCGAGCCCGGCTGCGAGCGGCTCTGTTCGAGCCGCACGAAGCGCTCGACCGCGCGCCCACGGTCGGCTTCCGGAATGCCCGGCCCGCTGTCGGCGACCGTGAGCAGGATACGGTCGCCCTCATTGAGCGCGCGCACTAGGATCTCGGCCGGCGCGCCGTTTGCCGCCTTGTCGTGTGGGGCGGCATATTTGATGGCATTGTCCACCAGGTTGGCGAGCGCCTGGCTGACCAGTTCCCGATTGCCTTTGACCTTGGCCGGCGCATCGGCCTCGACTTTCAGCGCAATACCCTTCTGATCGGCCAGCGGCTCGTACAGCTCGCCGACGTCGCGGGCGATCTCAGCGGCGTCGAATTCGCTCATGTCGTCGCGCGCCTGGCCGGATTCGGCGCGCGCGATCATCAACAGGGCGTTGAAGGTGCGGATCAGCCCCTCGGATTCCTCGATCGTTGCTTCCAGCGCCGCACGGTATTCGCCCTCGCTCTTGGCGGTGCGCAGCGCCTCCTCGGAACGGTTGCGCAGGCGCGTAAGCGGCGTCTTGAGGTCGTGCGCGATATTGTCGGAGACCTCCTTGAGGCCGTGCATCAGCGCCTCGATGCGCTCGAGCATGGCGTTGAGGTTGTCGGCCAGCCGGTCGAGCTCGTCGCCGGTGCCGGTGACCGGCAGCCGCTCGCCAAGATCGCCGGCCATGATCGTGCGGGTGGTTTCGGTCATGGCGTCGACGCGGCGCAGCACGCGGCGGGTGACGAACAGGCCGCCGGCCAAGCCCAGCACAATGACGATGGCGACCGACCAGCGTCCGGCCGAAAGCACGATGTGATAGAGCCGCTCGCGCTCGTCGAGATCGCGGCCGACCAGCAGGCGGAAGCCGCCGGGGAGCTGGAACACCCGCACCAGCGCCTCGTGCTCGTGATGGTCGGGCGTATCGGCTTCGTCGAGCCGGCGGTAGACCGTCTCGGTCCAGCCCGGACTGTCGAGCACGCCCGGCGCCAGCGCGGTGACGTTGCCGGCGAGCGCCTCGCCGGCGAAATTTGTGACGATGTAGAGGCTGGAACCCGGCCGACGCGCGCGGGCATCGACCACGATCACCAGCCGCCTTATGCCGCCCTGGCGGTATTGCTCGGACAGCCCGGTGATCTCGGCATTGACCGTATCGGTGATCTGCTCGGTGATCAGGCGGCGGGTATTGAGGGCGAAATAGCCGAGCAAAAACACCGCGAACAGCGCGAACACGGTCAAATAGACCAGCGTCAGCTTGAACGTCGTCGTGCGAAATAGTTTACCGAGCGCCGTCACGTATCATGTATCCCGCGCCGCGAACCGTATGCAGAAGCGGCTGGGAGAAACCTTTATCGATTTTTGAGCGCAAGCGCGAGATGTGCACGTCGATCACGTTGGTTTGCGGGTCGAAATGGTAATCCCACACGTTTTCCAAGAGCATGGTGCGGGTGACCACCTGGCCGGCGTGTTTCATCAGGTATTCCAGCAGGCGGAATTCGCGCGGCTGCAGCGTAATGCCGTCCGCGCCGCGGCGGACCTCGTGCGACAGCCGGTCGAGCTCGAGATCGCCGACGCGGAGCACGGTTTCCTCGTTACGGCCGCCGCGCCGGCGCGACAGCACTTCGACGCGCGCCAAAAGCTCGGAAAACGAATAGGGTTTGGGCAGGTAATCGTCGCCGCCGGCGTGCAGACCCTTGACCCGGTCGTCGACTTGGCCGAGCGCCGACAATATGAGGGCCGGCGTTTCGATCCCCTTGTCGCGCAGCGTGCCGATCAGAGAAAGCCCGTCACGCTTGGGCAACATGCGGTCGACAATGAGCACGTCGTATTGGCCGTCGAGCGCCATCGCCAGGCCGTCATCGCCGTCAGTGGCGGCGTCGGCGACATGGCCGACCTCACGGAACGCCTTGACCAGATAGTCGGCGGCGTCGCGGTCGTCCTCAATGACCAGAAGGCGCATGGTGACCCGATCCGGTTGCGCCTCGACCACCCGGCCGTAGGCGCGAGCCCCTTGGATATCCGCATAAGTGGGCATCGGTTGCACCAATTTCAGTCAATTTGAAGCCGCGTCAACTCACGCCGGTGCCGCCCCTTCGGTTATCCGGCCAAATCGAAGGCCGCTCAGCGTTTTAACGCCCATTTCGTACGCGAGGGGGTGGCGGATTTGGCCCGCCACCCCCTCAACGACCCCACCCCGGCGGGGGCGACGGATGCCAGGGCTGGAGTTCGCTTGGAAAAACGGCCGGACCGGTAAGGCCCGCCCGTTTTCCCGGAATATGTCGGGACGGGCACGAGGCCCGTCCCGTTGAGGTGTACCGCCGGCGGGGGCGACGAATGCCAGCGGCACGCCCCTATTTCTTACTCAACCATTGCCGACCGGCAGGGCGACGAAGCGGGTGTTGTCACCCTTCTTCACCCGCATCAGCACGGTGCGTTTGCCTTCCGTCCGCGCGCCGGAGATCATGGTGCGCACTTCGGCGGGCGTCGAAACGGATTTGCCGGCCACTTCCAGGATCACGTCGCCGGTGGAGAAGCCGTGATCGGCGGCGACCCCCGATGAGTCGATCCCGGTGACCACGACGCCTTCGCTGCCGGCGCCCGCCACGCGGGCGGCCGGAGCAAGCGTCAGACCGAGCTTGGAAAGATCGACATTGCCATTTTCAGATGGGATGTCGGCGCTCGCTTCCTTGCTGTTCGGCATTTCGCCGAGCGTCAGCGTGACCGACTTCTCCGAGCCCTTGTGCAGGATCGAGAGCTTGACCGAGGTCTTCGGCGGCATGGCGCCGATCCGTTTGGCGAGATCGCGGGCGTCCTTGACCTCTTTGCCGTCCACCGCGGTGATGACGTCGCCGGCCTCGATGCCGGCCTTCACCGCCGGGCTATCGGCTTGCGGTTCGGCGACCAACGCACCTTCCGCCTTTTTGAGGCCGAGACTGTCGGCGATGTCCTGCGTCACCGGTTGGATCTGCACGCCGATCCAGCCGCGCGTCACCGAGCCGTGGTCCTTGAGCTGGGCGATCACGCTCTTGACGGTGTCGGCGGGGATGTCGAAAGCGATGCCGACCGAGCCGCCGGACGGCGAGAAGATCGCCGTGTTGACGCCGATGACGTTGCCTTCGGTGTCGAAGCTCGGCCCGCCGGAATTGCCTTTGTTCACCGGCGCGTCGATCTGGATGAAGTCGTCATAGGCGCTGGCGCCGATGTCGCGCCCGCGCGCCGAGACGATGCCGGCGGTTACGGTGCCGCCGAGGCCGAACGGATTGCCGACTGCGAGCACCCAATCGCCGATGCGCGGGGCCTTATCGGAAAGCTTCACGAAGGGGAACGGGCCGCCTTCGACCTTGATCAGCGCCAAGTCGGTGCGCGGATCGGTGCCAATCACCTTGGCGGTGTGCACCTTGCCGTCGTCGGTGGTGACCTGCACGCTTTCAGCCTTTTCGACCACGTGGTTGTTGGTCACCGCATAGCCGTCGCCGGAAATGAAGAAGCCGGAACCTTGGCCGGTGATGATGTTATGGCCGTGGCCTTGCGGGATGCCGTGCGGATTGTCCGGCATGTCCGGCATGCCGAAGCGGCGGAAGAATTCGCGCAAGCCCGGCGGAATTTCGTTATTGCCGACGCCGGTGGTCTGCGCACCGCCGTCGACCTTGACGCGTACCGAGATCACCGCCGGTTTAACCTTCTCGACGATGTCGGCAAAACCGATCGGCGCTTGCAGTTTGTGCGCCTGTTCGGTCAGGTTCTGCGCGAGCGCGGCCGGATAGCCGGCGGACATATTGAAATCGGGCGCGACCACGAGTGCGGCGGCGCCGAGGCCGACGATGGTGGTGGCGAGGAGGATGACACGGCGCGCCGAAAGCACGCGCGATTTCTTAAGGGGAGTCTTGGGCAAAGTGTCGGGGGGAGTGACGCTCGAATTCATCAGAAAAGCTCCATCTCAATTCGTGGGCGCGCTTGCGCGCCGCTTCGAAACGGAAGATGGGGGGATGAGCCTTACAGCGTCCTGTCGGAGGGATTAAACTTTTGTAAGGTGGGAAAAGAAGATTCTTGTTGAAATTCAGTAGATTAAACAAAGCTCAGTCGGCTTGAGGCTCGACCAAAGTAGCAACCCGCTGCCGTTCGGCCGGGCTGAGCGCCGCCACCTGCAAGTTCGCCGTCTGGCGCCGGCGCGCCGACATAAACAAGGCAATCATGCCGGCCAGCAGCGCGATCGGCGGCAGACCCCACAAGAGCAGCGTGTGCAATTCGAATCGCGGCTTGAGCAGCACGAATTCGCCGTAGCGCGCCACCAGATAGTCGAGCACCTGTTGGTCGCTGTCGCCTTTGGTCAGCCGCTCGCGCACCAAGAGCCGCAGGTCGCGGGCGAGCGGCGCCGCCGAATCGTCGATCGACTGGTTTTGGCAAACCATGCAGCGCAGCTCTTCGGAAAGATGCCGCGCGCGCGTTTCGAGCACCGGGTCCTTGAGGATTTCATCCGGCTCGACCGCCAGCGCCGCGCTCGGCGCAACGAGCGCAAGCAGCAAAGCGATCAATGCAAAGCGGCGCACCCGCCCTACTCCGCCGCCTGCAGCGCTGGCCTCGCCGCCGGCTTGGGCGCGCCGACGCGCAGCCGCCGGTCGGACAGCGACAGCCCGCCGCCCAGCATCATCACGACGGCGCCGAGCCATATCAGCATCACCAGCGGCTTGTAATAGAGCCGGATCGCGATCGAGCCGTCTTTGTTGGAATCGCCGAGCGACAAATAGAGCTGGCCGACCCCGCGCGTCATCAGCGCGGCCTCGTTGGTCGAGGTTTCGCGCACCGCGAAGTTACGCTTTTGCGGCTCCATCGTGCCGATCACGATGCCGCCCTCACGCACCGTGAACTTCGCCACCTGCGCGCTGTAATTCGGGCCGCTCTGCTCGAACAGGCCGTCGAAGCTCAGCTCGTAACCGGACAGCGACACGGTCTGCGACGGGCTGATCGAGACGATGCGCTCGCTGCCCCAGGCCGCGGCGCCGACGATGCCGAGCAGCGACACCGCAATGCCGAAATGCGCCATGGCCGTGCCCCAGGTCGAGCGCGGCAGGCCGGCCGCGCGCATGAACACGGTCGCCATCGGCATGCGCATCAGCCCGGTGCGCTCCACCAGATCGATCACCGCGCCCATCATCACGTAAAACGCGACGCCGACGCCGAATGGCGCCAGCACGGACGTGCCGCCCTTAATCGCAAACGCGGCCGCGACCGCGATCAGGCCGACGGCGAAGGCCGTCATCAGGCGTTGCGCCACGCCGAGCAAGTCGCCGCGCTTCCAGGCGAGCAGCGGCCCGAACGGCATCGCCATCATCAGGGCGATGAACAAAGGACCGAAAGTCAAATTGAAAAACGGCCCGCCGACCGAAATCTTCGCGCCGGTGAATGCTTCGAGCGCCAACGGATAAAGCGTGCCGACGAGCACGGTCAGGCAGGCGGTGGTGAGGAACAGATTGTTGAACACCAACGAACCCTCGCGCGAGATCGGCGCGAACAGCCCGCCCTGCTTCAAGGTCGAGGCGCGCCAGGCAAACAGCGTAAGCCCGCCGCCGATGAACAGCACAAGAATGGCAAGGATGAAAACGCCGCGCCGCGGATCGTTGGCGAACGAGTGCACCGAGGTGAGCACGCCCGAGCGCACCAAAAATGTGCCGATCAGCGACAGAGAGAAGGTGAGGATCGCGAGCAGGATGGTCCAGACTTTGAGCGCGTTGCGCTTTTCCATCACCACCGCGGAATGCAGCAGCGCCGTGCCGGCAAGCCAGGGCATCAGCGAAGCGTTTTCCACCGGATCCCAGAACCAGAAGCCGCCCCAGCCGAGCGTGTAATAGGCCCAGTACGAACCGCCGGCGATGCCGAGCGTGAGGCACATCCAGGCCATCAGCGTCCACGGCCGCACCCAGCGCGCCCAGGCGGCATCGATGTGGCCCTCGATCAAAGCGGCGATGGCGAACGAAAAGGCAATGGAGAAGCCGACATAGCCGAGGTAGAGCAGCGGCGGATGCACCGCGAGCCCCGGATCCTGCAGGATCGGATTGAGATCGCGGCCCTCAAGCGGGGCCTGTGGCAGGCGCAGGAACGGATTCGAGGTGAGCAGAATGAAGAGATAGAAGGTCGCCGCGATCCACGACTGCACCGCCAGCACGTTCGCTTTCAGCGTGGCCGGCAGGTTGCCGCCGAACAGCGCGACCAGCGCGCCGAACAGCGACAAGATCAACACCCACAGCAGCATGGAGCCTTCGTGATTGCCCCATACGCTGCTCACTTTGTAGACAAATGGCATCTGCGAATTCGAATTTTCGAACACCGTCGCGACCGAGAAATCCGAGGTGACGTAGCACAGCACCAGCGCCGCGAAGGAGAACGCAATGAGCGCGAACTGCGCGATCGCGGTCGAACTCGCCAGCCGCATCAGCGCGGTGTCCCGCGTTTGTGCGCCGACGATCGGCGCCACCGACTGGATCAGCCCGAGCGCCAGCGCCAGCACCAAGGCGTAATGACCGAGTTCCGGGATCATCGTATTTTGCCTTCGCCGCTCGTTTCCTGCCAACGTCCCGACTTCTTCAGGGAGTCGACCACTTCCTTCGGCATGTAGCGCTCGTCATGCTTGGCCAGCACCGTATCGGCGTCAAGCGTTCCGCCCGACTCTATTTTGCCTTCGGCGACCACGCCCTGCCCTTCGCGAAACAAGTCCGGCACGATGCCCTGGAAGCGCACCGGAACGTCGTGCTTGCCGTCGGTCACCTCGAAGCGGATGCGCAGACTGTCGCCGCGCTGCACGCTGCCGTCCTTGACCAGCCCGCCGATGCGGATCCGGGTGCCGGCCGCGATGTGCTTTTCGGCCACATCGGTCGGCGAATTGAAGAACACGATCGAACCGCTCAGCGCGTTGAGCACCAGCCCAACCGCGAGCGCGAGTACGCCGGCGCTGCCGCCGATCAGTATGAGCCGTCGCTGCTTGCGGGTCATTTCACCTCACGTCCTGCTCTACCGTCGAGCCCGGGGTTCGATCAATAGCCCCACACCAGCCCGCTGCGCGCTTTGCTTACAACGCGCTATCGCAGTGGTATTGAGCAAGATCAAGCGGCGGACTAAAGGGCTCAAATACGCTTATTTTGGGGGCACTTCCGGCCCTTTGGCCACTGCTCAGCCGAGCGCGCTCCAAGTGCCGTCCGGATTGCGGCAAGCGGTGCCGCGGGCTGTCTGCGGGCGACCGTCGATATAGACGGTGTGGGTGAAGGAACGGCAATTGCGGCCGTTCTCCAGATAAGCCGGCCCCGGCACCACGGTACCGTAGCGGCCGGAATCCGGATTTTTCCACGATACCGGCGCGCCGGGCGGCCCACGGTCGAGCGCGTCCATCTGCGCGGCATAAGCACGCTGCCTGTCGTCGTCGTCGAGGGCGGCGCCGATGCGGTTGCCGATCAGGGCGCCGAGGCCGGCGCCGACGGCAGCCCCTGCCAGGCGGTTTCCAGTGCCGCCACCCGCGATCGCCGAGCCGAGCAGCGCGCCGGTCCCCGCGCCGAACAAAGTGCCGGTCCCCTCCTTGGGGCCGATCCCATCCGGGCTACCGGCGCAGGCGGCGAGCGTGAGCCCGACAACGGCTATCGCTGCGGCTGTGGGCGCGGACATCTGACCCCCGGACAATCGATGTGGTCGCTATCGAGACGGCAGGATTTGGGCGAAAGTCCGGCGAGTGATCGATCAGGCCCCCGGCAGCGTCAGTTCGGCGCGCAGGCCGCCGAGCGGCGCGGCGCCGAGCTTGAGGTCGCCGCCATAAAGCGCGGCGAGTTCCACCACAATCGATAAGCCCAGGCCCGAGCCCGGCTTGCTCTCGTCCAGCCGGCTGCCCCGTTGCGCGACCTGCTCGCGCTCGGATGGCGACAGCCCGCGCCCGTCGTCGTCGACCACGATGCGCAGGACCTGATCGGCGCTCGCCGGATCGGGCCGCTCCCGCACCACCTCGATCGCCACCCGCGAGGACGCCCACTTGCAGGCATTGTCCACCAGGTTGCCGATCATCTCCTCCAGATCGGGCCGCTCGCCGCGGAAGCGCGCTGACGCGTCGGCGCGCACTTCGATGGCGACGCCGCGGTCGTGATGGATCTTCTCCATGGTGCGCGCGAGCGCGGTAACCACCGGCGCGACGTCGGTGATCGAACCGACCACGGTCAACCGCGCCGCCAGCCGCGCGCGCTTGAGATGACGCGCCACCTGGTCGCGCATGATGTCGGCCTGCTCCAGCACCTTGTCGGCGAAGGCGTCGCGCGGGCGCGCCGCCGCCTCGTTCACCATCACCGACAGCGGCGTTTTCAAGGCGTGCGCGAGATTGCCGACATGGGTGCGCGCCCGCTCGACGATCTCCTTGTTGGCGTCGATCAGCGCGTTGGTTTCGCGTGCGAGCGGCGCGATCTCCTCGGGGAATTCCCCGGCAAGATGTTCTGCGCTGCCGGAACGGATGGCGGCAAGGCTGTCGGTGATGCGCTTGAGCGGGGCGAGCCCGAAGCGCACCTGGAACATTGTGGTGAGCAGCAGCACTGCGGCGAGGATGGAAAACGTGATGATCAGGGCCTGATCAAAGGAATGCACTTCGTCGGTGATTTCGGCGGCGTCGCCCGCGACCGCGACGAGATAATGGCCCTCGTCGCCAAGGTCGATGTTGCGCTCGACCAGCCGCAGCCGCTGATCCTCCGGCCCGTCCACATAGCCCTCGCGCGAACCGTCCGGTCCGGGCGGAACGCCGCGGTCCTGCAGATGCGGTAATCCGGCATCCCACAGCGAGCGCGAGGCGCGCACATCGTGCTTGTCGGGATCGAGCCGCGTCACCTGCCAGTACCAGCCCGACAGCGGCAGTTCGAACAGCGGCTCGCCGATCGATTGCGGGAATTTGTCGCCGGCTTCCTCCGGCGAGGCGACGTCGGCCACCAGCGTGCGCAAATAGACGCCGAGCCTGCGGTCGAAGGCGCGCTCGACCGCCTGCCGGTAGATCGAGGACAACACGACGCCGGTGATAAGCAGGATCACCACCGCCCAGGCGGTGGCCGAGACGAACAGGCGCAGCGCGAGGGAATTGACGCGCATGGCGTCAACGCGCATCGGGCGCGGCCAGCAGATAGCCGAGGCCGCGCACGGTCTGGATGATTTCGACCCCGAGCTTCTTGCGGATGCGGCCTACGAAGACTTCGATGGTGTTGCTGTCGCGGTCGAAATCCTGGTCGTAGAGGTGCTCGACCAGTTCGGTGCGCGACACCACGCGCCCGGCGTGATGCATCAGATAGGCGAGCAGCCGGTATTCGTGGCTGGTGAGCTTGACCGGATTGCCGTCGACCGAAACGCGCCCGGTGCGCGAATTGAGCCGCACCGGCCCGCAGGTGAACTCGCTTTTGGCGTGGCCGACCGAGCGGCGCAGCAGCGCGCGCACGCGCGCCAGCACCTCCTCGAGATGGAAGGGCTTGGCAACGTAATCGTCGGCGCCGGCATCGAAGCCCTGCACCTTGTCGCTCCAGCGGTCGCGCGCGGTGAGCATCAGCACCGGCATGGCGCGCCCGTTGCGCCGCCAGGATTCCAGCACCGAGATGCCGTCCATCTTGGGCAGGCCGATATCGAGGATGACGGCGTCGTAGGGCTCGGACTCGCCCAGATAATGCCCCTCCTCGCCGTCGAAGGCGCGGTCGACGACGTAGCCAGCGTCGGTCAGCGCGGTCGAGAGCTGGCGGTTGAGGTCGGGGTCGTCCTCGATCACGAGGAGGCGCAAGGGCTTTGTTCTCCGGTCAGCGACCGGTGATAACGGCGCCGTTTCCGGCGTCAACGGTCACGCGGATCACTTTGCCACTGCGCGCGAGCAGAGTCAGCATATAGACGAGGCCCTCGCCATGCCGGCAGAGCCGGGCGCGCACCAATTCGCCCCGGTGGCCGCGCGCAGACAGGGTTTTGACGGCCTGGGCGAGCGGGATTGCTTTGTGCTCGGCGACCGCGGCGCGCTGTTCCGCCTTGTTCAGGCAGTCGCCATACGGCGCGTCGGCGGCAAAAGCCGGCGCCGCCAGCAGGCCCGTCAGCAGAATAATAGAGTGAAGTCGGGGGACCGGCATGGGCGGGAACTTAGGCGCGCGCCGGTGAACGCGGGCTGAACGCCAGTATTAAGAGCGCGTAACCGCTAGCTTTCAAAGCCTTCAAACGAGCCAAAAGCGTCGAGCGCTTCGCGCGGGGCGCGCCATTTGTTGATGGCTGCGTCCGGGTCGGCGTGGCCGAGCGCCATGCCGCAGAAGATGATGTATTCGGGGGGAAGCTTGAGGAAGGACGGCAGCGTCTTATGCAGATGCGTCCAGGCTTCCTGGGCGCAAGCGTGCAGTCCGTGGCCGCGGGCGAGCAGCATCACGGTCTGGATATAGCCGCCGAGGTCCGACCATTGCGGCGGACCCATACTGCGGTCGATCGAGAAGAACAGCCCGACCGGCGCGTCGTAGAACAGAAAATTGCGCGCGTATTGCTTGTAGCGCCCAGCGCGGTCGTCGCGCGTCACGCCGATCGATTGATAGAGCATCACGCCCGAGCGCTGCCGGCGGCTCTCGTAGGGCTGCTTCAGGTCGCGCGGATAGATGTCGTATTCGGCGCCCTCGAAACGCGGCAATTCGTCGAGCCGCGAACGCACGATGGCGCGAAGTTCTTCCAGCCTCTCGCCGGCGAGCGCATGCACGCGCCAAGGCTGCACGTTGCCGCCAGACGGCGCGCGCGCCGCGCGTTCGAGAACGTCGCGCACGGTTTGTTTCGGCACCGGCGTCGGCAGGAAAGCGCGGCAGGAGTAGCGGGTGGCGACGGCTTCGAAAACATCCATGGGAGGCTCCGCGAGGATTTGCGGAGAGTGTGACGGGCGCGAGGTTTAATGCCAAGCGCCTGCCCGCCTCACTTCCTCCTCAAAATCCGCGCCAGCTTCTCCAGGCTCCTGCCGCCGAAATAGGCCGTGAGCACGATCATCGCCCATTGCGCCACGTCGCCGTTGAGCGCGGGCGTCGAACCGAGGCCGAGCATGCGGCGCCACTTGGCGAGTTCGTCGCACCAGACGGCGGTGAACTGCGGCCCGCGCAAGCTCTCCGGCTCTTCCGCCGAGAACACCTGCGCCATCGCGCCGTTCGGCCATTGCAGCCGCCGCCGGGTCGGAATCCATTGCGGCTTCTCGTCGCGACGATGCACCGCCAGCAGGCCGGAAATGCCTTCGACCATTACCTCGCGCGCATCGTGCTCGGTTTCCCCGATCAGTGCGATGCGCGCATGCTTGTCGCGTGCGACCTCGCGCACCCATTCGGCGCCGGCGCGCGTCTTGCCGGCGCCGCGCCCGCCGAGGATGAGCCAGGTGGTTCAATCTTGCGCGGGACGTTGTTAATGATCGTGCGCCCAAACCGGCCATTGATTCGTCAAGAACTCCAGACAACGCCAGTTAAAGCTCGCCAGCAGTTCCGTCAGCAGCCCTTCTTTGCCGTAACAGATCAACGCGTCGCGCAAGCTCGCGTCGGAGTTCGTCGACATCGCGGGGAATGAAATCGTCATCGGGTTGCGCGCGCTCGCTTGCGCCAGGGTCGGCGGATTTCTGTGTGTCGAGCGCGATTAGTTCCCGCATCGTCTTGGCCAGGACCGCATGCCTGCGCGCATCGCTTTCGCGGCTGGCCGGATTGGCTTTGTCGCGCGCAAACCGTTTTTCCACGTCATGCACGTGCATCTCGGTCGCGCGCATCACCCGCGTAACCAGCGCGATACGCGTGACGGCGCGGCTCAACCGGCGTGCGACGATACGGCGACGCGGGATCGGCGGCAGCAAAGTGCTGCCGTCCGGCTGCGGCAGATCGTCGAACGCGTGGTAAAGCTGGTCGAGGCTCAATCCGGTCTCGGCCTGAATAACGCGGACCGTCTTGCCGTCGACATACATCTGCCGCGCACGCAGAGCTGCTTGCGGAATCTCGGTCATGGCGAATTTTTCGGTGTGTCGTTTCGAAAGCGAAAGGCCGCGCGCCGCCGGCGCCGAATGCGTCAGTGGAACGTCACCGCCGCGATCGCGATCATCAGTAGAATGGCGCCGACCAGGCTTGCCATCGCCGCTAAACTAACATTTAGAGTGGTTCCGTTAGTGGGGGCCGGTCAGAGCGCGGGAAACCATGGCAAAGCACAAGCTCGGCATCATCGTCGGCTCCAACCGGCGTGAATCCATCAACCGCAGGCTGGCGCAGGCATTGGCCAAATTGGGCGGCGAGGCCTTCGACGCCAAATTCATCCAAATCGACGACCTGCCGCTCTATAACCAAGACAACGGGCAGCCGGTGCCAGCGCCCGTCGCCCGCTTCAAAGCCGAGGTCGAGGCCTCCGACTCGCTGCTGTTCGTCACCCCCGAGCACAGCCGCTCGATCCCGGCGGTCTTGAAAAACGCCATCGACTGGGGCGCGCGCCCTTGGGGCAAGACCTCCTGGCCGGGCAAGGCGGCCGCCATCATCGGAACTTCCGGCGGCGCCATCTCCACGGCCATCGCCCAGCAGCATTTGCGCGCGGTGCTCGGCAGCGGCGCGGGACTCCATGTCATGGGCGGGGAAGCCTATATTGCGTTCAAGCCCGACCTGATCGACGCGCAAGGCAATGTCACCGACGACGGCGTGCGCACGTTCCTCAAGAGCTTCATCGACCAGTTGCGCTTCGCGGGCAAATTTGCCCCGCCGCGCGCCAAGCAAGCGGCTTAGACAGAGAGAAGACCCATGTCCATTCGACCCGTCAAACGCATCGTGCAGTCCAAGCCCACCATGGAAGGCGCCGGCGTCAAGCTGCGCCGCGCCTTCGGCTTCGGCGAGACGGCCGAGACCGATCCGTTTCTGCTGCTCGACGATTTCCGCAACGACAACCCGCAGGATTATCTCGCCGGCTTTCCCTGGCATCCGCATCGCGGCATCGAAACCGTCACGTATATTCTGGAAGGCACCGTCGAACATCGCGACAGCCTTGGCAGCCATGGTACGCTCGGTAAAGGGGACGTGCAGTGGATGACTGCGGGGCGCGGCATCATGCATCAGGAAATGCCGCAGGGCGACGCGCAAGGCCGCATGCACGGCTTCCAGCTTTGGGCCAACTTGCCCTCCTCGCTCAAGATGACCGCGCCGCGCTACCAAGACGTCAAAGGCGCCGAGATTCCGGAAGTCACCGACGACGACGGCACGCGCGTGCGCGTCGTCTGCGGCGAGTTCTGGGGCAGACGAGGTCCGGTCGAAGGCGTCGCTGCCGATCCGTGTTACCTCGACATTTACGTTCCGCCCGGCAAGCGCAAGACGCTGAAGGTCGAAACCGAACGCCACGCCTTCGCTTACGTGTTCGAGGGCGACGGCAAGTTCGCCTACGCCTCGAAACCGCAGGGCGTGCTGAGCGAAAAGCAGATCAACGGCGAGGAGATCCTGTTCCGCGAGCCGGCAGGCGACCGTTCGCTGGTGCTGTTCGACCGCGGCGACGAGGTCACGGTCCAGGCCGGCGCCAAGGGCATCCGCTTTTTGCTGGTGTCGGGCAAGCCGATCGAGGAGCCGGTCGCCTGGTACGGGCCGATCGTCATGAACACGCAGGCCGAACTGCAACAGGCGGTTTCCGAACTGCGCAGCGGCACGTTCATCAAGAACTAGGCGCCGCGCTCCTCAGGGAGCAAGGCGTTTGGCCTCGCCCACGGCGGCGTTGCGCTCGAAAAAGTCGAAGGCGCAACTCGTGGCCGCCTTCTGCATCAGCGCGGCGGCTTCATCGCGGCGTTGATGTAGCAGGTCGTACTCGGCCAGGAAAAACGCGATCTCGCATGTGCGCCTGGCCTGTTCGGGACCCGCAATGCTCGCGACCAGATCGTCCGGCTTGATCTCGCCGAGAAACAGCGCAATCAGCGGCCACGGCCAGGCGTTGCGGTCGAGCGCCTCCGCGTTGCGGCGCAGTTCCGGCGTGTCGTGCTCGCCCAGGCGGGCGCGCGCCACAAAACGCATGAGCACCGGATAAAATGACTCGGGTTTTTTCTGCAACGAGCTGCCGAAGCCGGCTGCCGCGTCGGCAAAATTGCCGGCCGCGAACGCCGTATAGGCGCGCCCTACGAGATAGACCGGATCGTCGGGCTCGATCTTGAGCAGCGCGTCGTATTCGTCGAGCGCGCGCTTGAGGTCGCCTTTTTCGGCCATTGCCACCGCGCGCGCCGAATAGACCAGCGCGGCGATTTGCGGCGAGTTCGCGCTGACGGCAAGCGCCTTGTCGTAATCGGCGAACGCCTTGTCGTAGTCCTTCTGGGCGGCGAGCAAATCGCCGCGCGCGAGCAGCGCCACGATGTTGCTCGGGTTGAGCCGGATCGCGCTGTCGAAATCCGTGCCGGCGCCCGCCAGGTCGCCCTGCTCTTTGCGCAACTGCCCGCGCTGCAGGTAGAAAGCCGAGACTCGGGGCGCCAGACCGATCGCCTGATCGAAGTCCTGCCGCGCATGCGCAAGATCGTGCATGGCTTTGAAGATCTTGCCGCGTTCGAGGAATATCCAGGGCTGCTTGGGGTCGAGCGCGGCCGCGCTGTTGTAGTCGGCAAGCGCGGCCGCGAGGTCGAACCGGCGTTCGAAGGCGGCGGCGCGATTGGCGTAGACGGCGGCGTTTTTCGGATCGAGCGCGAGCGAGGCGGAAAAATCCACGATCGCCTCGTCGAAATCGCCGCGTTTGAAGTAGGCGATGCCGCGAATGCGTAGCGCCGTGGCGCGCTCCGGCGCCGGGGTCGCCCGGTTGTCGATGACGGCCGTGCAGCCCGCGATCCAGTCGGCGCTCGCACCGCCGCAGCCCGGCGCCTGCGCGGCGCGCGGCCATGAACGCAACGATGACCGCAGCCGCCGCCGGGGCCATACACAATGCGCGCAGATGAGCCTTGAGCGTCACGGTTCGCCCCCGCCGGCATGCATTGCGTTGTGTCGCGCCCGGCCGCGCGCAAGTTCAACCGCTTAACCCGGATTTGCCGGTTCGGAAATGTCCCCGCCTCGCCTATTCGGCGATGTTTTCATCCGGCAATTGATGCTCATGCCAGACGGCGTTGAGAATGCCGCAGCCGCAGGCAAAACCAAGGCCGAGAACCCAGGTGAAGTACCACATCGATCTTGCTCCCTCAGTAATGGTTTGCCGAATTATTTTCGATCTGCTTGGCCGTCACCGCCCCGCGCATCACGCGAAAGGCGAAGCCGGTATAGGCCAGCACAATCGGCAGGAAGATCAGCGTCGCCAGTAGCATCACGAACAGCGTGAGCTGGCTCGAGGTCGCGTCCCACACCGTCAGGCTCGCCTGCGGCATGATGTCGGACGGCATCAGGAACGGGAACATGCTCACGCCCGCGGTCGCGATCACGCCGAAAATGCCGAGCGCGCTGGCGATGAACGCCAGGCCCGCCCGCCGTGTGATCGTGAACATGAGCGTCAGAAGCGGGCCGACGATGGCGAGCGCCGGCGCCAGGATCATCCATTTGTGGACGGCGAAATTGGCGAACCAGTGCCCGCGCACTTGCGCGACGGTCTTGAGCAGCGGGTTCGACGGGCCGTCGGCGGCGATCGTGCTGGTGATGACGTAGCCCTCGAGCACGAAAGCCGTCCAAATCCCGGCGACGATAAACAGCGCGACCGTGGCGAGCGCGCCGATGCGCACATAGCCTGCGGCGCGTTCTTTGACCGGGCCGTCCGCCTTGAGCGTGAGATAAACGGCGCCGTGCGTCGTCAACATGGCGAGCGACACCAGCCCGCACAAAAGGCCGAACGGATTGAGCAGTTCGAACAGCCCGCTGCCTTCGTACAGCACGCGCATGTCGCTATCGATGCGGAACGGCACGCCCTGCAAAATGTTGCCGAAGGCGACGCCGAACACCAATGACGGCACCAGGCCGCCGGCAAACAAAGCGTAATCCCAGAACGCGCGCCAGCGCGTATCGGCGATCTTGTTGCGGAATTCGAACCCGACCGGCCGCAGGATCAGCGTCGCCAGCACCAGGAACATCGCAATGTAGAAGCCGGAAAACGACGCCGCGTAGACCGGCGGGAACGCCGCGAAGATCGCGCCGCCCCCGGTGATCAGCCAGACCTGGTTGCCATCCCACACCGGGCCGATGGTATTGATGGCGACGCGCCGCTCGCCGTCGGTGCGCGCGACGTAGGGCAGCAAGGCGGCAACGCCGAGATCGAAGCCGTCCATGATGGCGAAGCCGATCAGCAGCACGCCGAGGAACAGCCACCAGATCACGCGAAGGATGTCATAGTCGACGGGAATGGACATGGGATTTGCTCCTTCACGCTGTCTTTGCGCCAACCAAGCGCGCGGTTTCCTGGCCGAACGCCTCGACCGGCCCCATCGCTACGTATCGGCGCATCAGGATGACATCGACCACCGCCAGCGACGAGTAGAACAGGACGAAGCCGCAGAGCGTGAACAGAATTTGCGCGGTCGAAACCGAGGATGATGCAAGGAACGTCGGCAGCACGCCGTCGATCGCCCAGGGCTGGCGGCCGTATTCGGCGACGAACCAGCCGAGTTCGGCGGCGACCCACGGCAGCGGCAGCGACCACAGGAACAGCCGCAGCAGCCAGGTGCGCGAGAAGTCGAGCTTGGACGTGTAGTAGAAGGCGGCCGCGAACAAGAAAATGAAATAGAAGCCTAAGCCCACCATGATGCGGAAGGTCCAAAACAGCGGCGCCACGCCGGGCACCGTGTCGTTTGCGGCCTTCGCGATGGTGGCCTCGTCGGCCTTGCGCGGATCGGCGACGTAGCGCTTGAGCAACAACGCGTAGCCGAGATCGCGCGCGTTCAACGTCAGGTCGGCGCGCGCCTTCTCGTCCTTGCGGTTGGCCTTGAGCCGTTCAAGCCCGTCATAGGCGACAATGCCGTTCTTGATGCGCGTCTGCGCGCGCGCGACCAGTTCGTTGATGCCTGGCATCGGCTCGTTCAACGATCGCGTCGCGATCAGTCCGAGCGCCCAGGGCACCTTGATCTCCAAACGGTTCTCGTGGGTGGCCGTGTCGGGCAGCGCAAACACCGTGAACGAGGCCGGCGGCGGCTCGCTCTTCCACATCGCCTCGATGGCGGCGATTTTCATCTTCTGGTTTTCTGTCACCGTGTATCCGCTCTCGTCGCCGAGCACGACGACCGAGAGCGCCGACGCCAGCCCGAAGGCGGAGGCCACGATGATCGAGCGCTTGGCGAAGGCGTGGTGGCGGTTGTTGAGCAGGTAATAGGCGCTGATCGCTAGCATGAAGATCGACCCGGTGACGTAGCCGGCCGACACCGTGTGCACGAACTTCGATTGCGCGGTCGGGTTGAACAACAGGTCGTAGAACGACGTCAGCTCCATCCGCATGGTGTCGGGATTGAATTCGGCGCCGACCGGGTTCTGCATCCAGCCGTTGGCGATCAAAATCCACAACGCCGACATGCTGGAGCCGATCGCAACCAGCCAGGTCACCGTCAGGTGCCCAAGCTTGCTCATGCGGTCCCAGCCGAAGAAGAACAGGCCGACGAAGGTCGATTCGAGAAAGAACGCCATCAGGCCTTCGATCGCCAGCGGCGCGCCGAAAATGTCGCCGACGTAATGCGAGTAATAGGCCCAGTTGGTGCCGAACTGGAATTCCATGGTGATGCCGGTCGCCACCCCCATGGCGAAGTTGATGCCGAACAGCTTGCCCCAGAAGCGCGTCATGTCGCGCCAGATCTGCCGGCCGGTCATCACATAAGCGCTCTCCATGATGGCGAGCAGGAACGACAGCCCGAGCGTGAGCGGCACGAACAGGAAGTGGTAAAGCGCGGTCATCGCGAATTGCAGCCGCGCGAGCATTACCGGATCGATGTGGTCCATGATCACTTCCTTTCGTTCACGGCGGCGACGGACCGAGCAAATGGCTGACCGCCGCCGCGTCGGCGACGGTGTTCAGGTCGGCAAAATAAGCAAACGCGACCATGGCCACGACCGCGATCAGCTTGGCGGCGAGCACGATCGCGATCGCGCGGGCAAGCGCCGTCCGCGGTCGCAAACCTGCGCCGATGAAAGCAGCCAATGATGCCAGTACTGGTCGTGGCGACATGAACCCGTCTCGGTAACGGCTCGGGTCGGCATTTGTTCAACTGCCGATTCAAAGCCAAGTCAACGCCAAGTCAACCCGCGCCCCTGTCGGTTACAGGCATATGACGTGCCCAAAATAGATTGCGCGCTCTTCGCACACGCACAATGACATATATCAATGACGGCATACGTCGGTGGCGCGGCGGCAGGCGGTTGCCCCCGTGCGATTCTTTTACGCGGCGGGCAGACGCCCGGCGTTTGCGCTAGACTTGTGTTATGACGCTTCGCCGCGAGTGCGCCGCATGGCCAAGCCGGATGAATTTTTTTCAAGCCTGCACGTCCGCTCCAGGGTGCGCGACCTGGCGGAAGGCCAAACCCTTTTCCGCACCGGCCAGCGCACCGTCGGGATTTACCGTGTCTTGCGCGGCCGCGTGCGGCTCGCGCGCGTCGATCGCGCCGGGCGCGAGACGGTGCTCTACACCGCGGACGGCGGCGACATGATCGCGGAAGCCTCGTTGTTCTCATCGATTTATCACTGCGACGCGATTGCCAGCACGGCGGCCAAAGTGCGGCTTTATGCCAAAGACGCGGTGCTGGCCGCGTTCAAGCGCGATCCGGACGCCGCCAAGTCGTTCATGACGCGGCTGGCGCGCCAGGTCATGGACCTGCGCACGCGCATGGAGCTGCGCAACATCAAGTCGGCGCGCGAGCGCGTGCGGCACTATCTCGCGCTGCATGCCGGCGCCGATGGAGCAACCGTCGCCGTCAACGGCACGCTCAAGGAACTCGCCGCCGAGCTCGGCCTCACGCACGAGGCGCTCTACCGCACGCTGGCGCGCATGGCCGCCAAGGGGGAAATCAAGCGGTTCGACGGCAAGATCGTGCGCGCCCGCACGCTTCAGGCCGCGCTTTCGACCACGACCATGTAGTGCTCGGCACTCTGCCGCCGAAAGTCCAGCACCTTGAAGCCGGCCGTTTCGCACCAGGCCTGCACCCGCTCCGGCGCCAGGCGGAATTCGCGCGGCGCGCCCTGTTCGCAGGGTCCCTGCGGATGGAATTCGGCGATCACCGCGCGCGCATGCGGACGCAGCAGCCGCTGCACATTGCCAAGCACGCCCGCCGGATCGTCGGCATGATGCAAGACCATGCTGACCAGCGCCGAATCCGGATGCAGGCCGCCGGTGCCGAGCGTGCCGACGTCGGCGGCGATCCGCTCGATCTGCGAAATCTTGCGTTCGGTCTGTAGCCGCGCCAGATGCGCGAGCGCCTCGCGCGAACGGTCGACCGCGTAGACCAGGCCGCCCGGCCCCACCTGCTCGGCGAGGACGAGGCTGACATAACCGGGGCCGCAGCCGACATCGAGCACGCGGTCGCCGGCCTTGAGGCCGAGCGCCTCGATCCAGGCCGGCACCAGATCGGCGCGCAGCACCTGCCGCGCGTAAACCTCATCCCAGGTCGAATGGCTCAGGTCCTTTTTGAACGGCTGCGGCATGACGGCCCGCTCACAGGCCAAAATGGAAAATCGAGTAGGCCGCAAGCGCAAGCGTCGCGACGATGGATATCGCGCCGGTAACGCGCATCGACCGCGGCCGCCGCCGGTCCCTGATCTGCCAGGCAACCACGGCAACCATCACCAGCGACATGCCGATCATGATCTCGCGCACCAAAGGCGCGGCCGTCATGAAACTCATGGCGCTATTGCCGAGCCCGAAAGCGAACAAACTCATCATGATCGTGTGATGCTGGCTGGCGAGAAAGGCCAGCACCACAGCCGCGACGGCCGCAATACGGCCGCCGGTCGTGCTCTTGAGCGCGCGGTTCTGGCTATCGTCGGCACAGCAAGCCGCCGGTGCCTTCGGGTCGGGCAATGTCATCGCAAGCACTCCGCTACATTCTGGGTCTTGTCGCCTTGGTAAAGCTTTGCCCGCCGCCCCGATATGACAAGGATCATACGGCGCCATAATCGCCGCCGGCCCGCAGCGGGCCAATCGTGCTTGAGAAAAACGGCCTTCCGCCGCTTCAACCGAAGGTGTAATTTAGTCTGCCGGTTCTAGAACCGACGTGCCATTGCCCGCTGACGTGAATCGCCTTCCGCCAAAGCCGCTTTGGGGTTTCCGGTCATGAAGCCGCACGAGACGCTTGAGAAGATCGCCATCCTGCGCTCGCTCGGCGCCAAGGACATCGCCGTGCTCGACCGCCGCTGTATCTGGCGTCACGCCAGCGCCAAGGAGTGGTTGCTCGAGGAAGGCGAGATGGGCACCGACATCTATTTCCTCACCAGCGGCGCCGTGCGGGTCCTGATAACCCCCTCGCCCGACCGCGAGGTCATTTTGGCCGACATCAATGCCGGCAATTATTTCGGCGAGATGGCGGCGATCGACGGCCAGCCGCGTTCGGCGGGCATTCTGGCCATCACCGACGCCACCATCGCCTGCATGCCGGCCGCGGTGTTTCGCGATATTCTGCGCAACCATCCCGACGTGAGCGAGCAATTGTTCAAGCACCTGGTCGCGCGCATCAGGACGCTCGACCAGCGCATCAACGAATTCAGTTCAATGGATGTGAAACACAGGATTTACGCGGAGCTGTTGCGGCGCTCGCGTGCCGATCCGAACGACGCTCACCAGGCCGTGGTGTCGCCGCCGCCGGTGCACGCCGACATAGCCGCTTGCGTGAGCACCCGCCGCGAGATGGTGGCGCGAGAACTCAAAGCACTCGAGCGCCAGGGACTTCTGAGCAAACGGCGGGGGGCCTTTGTCATCACCGATGTTCCGCGTCTGTTGCAGCGGATGCAGGAAGAGTGAGCGCTTACTGGCGAACCGTTTCGCGCAGCGCGTTGGTCAATTCCGCCTTGCGTGCGTCGCAGCGGATCTGGTTGCTGGGGCGGGCGTTTTCGAACTTGGAAGTGTCGCCGTCGAGAACGTAGGACCCGAAAACCGTGAAGACCTGGGTGGGGTGCGTCTGGCTGTGCATCTCGATGTCTCCTCTATCGTGATTGGGAAGATGCTCCCGCAGCGCACCCAATTGAAGTGTGAAAAGTCACAGCTCGAACAAGCCTCGCCGTCCGTTTGATGGCTCGCGAGACTAGCATGCGGACAGGTCCGCTTGAGGCCAATTAACCGGCATGTGTCGGCATCCCAACTGGCCTGCTTCACATCATCGCCCCCTCCCCCATAGGCTTCCGCCCACCGCCGTCCTGATGTTACCTTTGGCCGCCGGTATCAGGCAGTCACTGGCGCCCGCATTGGCCTGTTCAAGGGCAGGCGGCATCGCCGTTTCGGGAGGGCGAACAATGATCAGAGGGTATTCACACGGCGCCACCGCCTTATTGCTGGGCGGCGCCGTCGCCGCGCTCGCCATTGCGTCGAACGCGCGCGCCGAAGGAATTGCGCGTCGGCTTCATCGCACCGATGACCGGCATCTTTGCCCAGGTCGGCAAGGACATGGTCAACGGCTTCCAGATGTATCTCGACGAGCACGGCGGCAAGCTCGGCGGCATGGACGTGAAGTTCGTCGTCGAGGACAACCAGGGCAAGCCCGACGCCGCCGTCACCAAAGCCAAGAAGCTCGCGCTGCAGGACAAGGTGCACATGTTCATCGGCGGCGTGCTGGCCTCGACCGGCTACGCGCTCGCGCCGGTGTCGACGGAAATGAAGACCATCTATATCGCTTCAATTCCGGCCGCCGACGATCTGACGCAGCGGCAGGCCGACAAGTATCCCTATTTCTTCCGCACCGGCTGGTCGTCCTCGCAACCGAACCAGCCGTACGGCCAATGGGCCTGCGACCAGGGCTACAAGAAGATCGTCGCCATCGCCGCCGATTACGCCTTCGGCTACGAACAGGTCGGCGGCTTCCAAAAAACCTTCGAGGACTGCGGCGGTAAAATCATCCAGAAGATCTGGCCGCCGCTCGGCACCAAGGACTTCGGCCCCTACATCCCGACCATCAAGGCGGACGCCGACGCGGTGTTCTCGATGATGGTCGGCCCGATGTCGCTGCAGTTCCCCAAACAGCTGCGCGCCTCCGGCTACAAGAAGCCGATCCTCGGCGGCGGCACCAGCTATGACGAGTTCGCTTTGCCCTTCATGGGCGACGAGGTCGTCGGCGACGTCTCCGCGCTGCAATACTCGGCCGCACTCGAGACGCCGAAGAACGAAGCTTTCGTGAAGACCTATCGTTCGAAGTACGGCAAGGTGCCGTCCTACTTCTCGGAGTTCGAACTACACCACCGCCCAGTTGATCGACGAGGTGATCAAGAAGGCCGGCGGCGAGTGGCCGGGCTCGGAGAAATTCATCGAGATGGCCTCGGCCGAGAAGCTCGACGCGGTGCGCGGGCCGGTCAGTTTCGAAGATCGCAACCCGGTGCAGAACATCTACATCAAGAAAGTCGAGAAGAAGAAGCTGTTCGGCTACGACAAGGCCGAGCTCTGGAACACGGTGACCAAGACCTATCCGGCGGTCAGCCAGTATTGGACCTACGGCAAGGCCAAGTTCTTGGCGCAGCCGGTCTACAGCCGCGACTTCCCGCCCTGCAAATTCTGCGAGTGAACGCAGGCGATTAGCCGCATCGACAAAGCAAAACCCCGGCCGCGCGGCCGGGGTTTTTTTATGCTCGCCGTTCAGGCGGGCTTTACTTCCGCGTGATCGAGCAGCGGATGCGCCATGATCTCGTGAAGTTTGTCTTTGTCCAATTCGCCTTCCCACCGGCTGATCACGACGGTGGCGACGCCGTTGCCGACGAGATTGGTCAGCGCGCGGCACTCGCTCATGAATTTGTCGATGCCGAGCAGCAGAGCCAGCGACTGGATCGGAATATCGGGCACGATGGCGAGCGTCGCCGCCAGCGTCACGAAGCCGGCGCCGGTGACGCCGGAGGCGCCCTTCGAGGTGATCATGGCGATGACCAGGATGCCGAGCTCCTGGCTTAGTCCGAGATGGGTGTTGGTCGCCTGCGCCAGGAACAGCGTCGCAAGCGTCATGTAGATATTGGTGCCGTCAAGATTGAAGCTGTAGCCGGTCGGGATCACCAGCCCGACCACCGAGCGCGAGGCGCCGAGCCGTTCCATCTTCTGCATCATCTGCGGCAGCACGGTTTCCGATGAACTGGTGCCGAGCACGATGAGCAGCTCGTCCTTGATGTAGCCGATGAACCGCAGGATCGAGAAGCCGGCGAGCCGGGCGATCGTGCCCAGCACGAACAGCACAAAGATCAGGCTGGTCAGGTAGAAGGTGCCGATCAGCGCGATCAAATTCCACAGCGAGGCGACGCCGTAGGCGCCGACCGTGAAGGCCATGGCGCCGAATGCGCCGATAGGCGCGACCCGTACGATGATCGCGATGATGCGGAAGAAAACCTTGGCCATCATGTCGATGACGTGGGCGATTTTTTCGCCGAGCGAACCGAGTTGCGCGATGGCAAATCCGCTCAAGATCGAAACCAGCAGCACTTGCAGTAGATCGCCTTTGGCGATGGCGCCGATGAACGTGTCGGGAATGATCGCCATCAGATGTTCGACAATGCCCTCGCTCTTGGCGCGGGTGACGTAGGTTGCCACGGCCTTTGGATCCATGGTGGCAGGATCGATGTTGAAGCCATGGCCCGGCTGCAAAACTTCACCGACGATCAAGCCGATCACCAGCGCGAGCGTCGAGATGACTTCGAAATAGAACAGCGTCTTGACGCCGACGCGGCCGACCTTCTTGAGGTCGCCCATCGACGAAATGCCATGCACCACGGTGCAGAAGATGATCGGCGCGATCATCATCTTGATCAGCGAGATGAAACCGTCGCCGAGCGGCTTGAGCGCCTTGCCGGTCGCCGGATAAAAATGCCCGACCAGAATGCCGATGGCGATGGCGATAAGAACTTGGATATAAAGAATACTGTACCACGGCCGCCGTGCGTGCGGCGGAACGGAAACGGTCGACATTTCAAACCCCCGAATGAACCCCATCAACGATTGCGCGCGCAACTCGCATACATGTCGCCGCGCGATATTGCGCTAGATCAACCGGCATGGGGAATTCCGCCGCCGAGACCCCCGCGCATAGCTCGCATGCAGAGTGCACGATCGATGCACGGTTCGCGCGTAAAATTAATTTTATTCCACGCGGCAACTTACTCGGCCGGGATCGGCGTTGCCGGGCCGGTGGGCGCTTCGGCGGCCGGCGAAGGCGCCGGGCCTTTGAGCACGCGCTCTTCCATCGCGATCAAGAACACCATGCCGAAGGCGAGCACCAGCGCGCAGGCCATGAACACGAAGCGGAACGCGTAGGCGAGTTCGGGCACGGAGGCCGCGCGCGCCAGCACCTCCACCGACATGCCGGTAACGCCGCCCAAGCCGCCCAGCACGATCGCGCCCAGCACCGCCACCACCAAAGCCGAAAACAAAGAACGGAAGAAATTGGCGGCGCCGGTCGCCACCCCCATCTGGTGCTGCGTTACCGCGTTCTGCATGCACACCGTGGAAATCGGGAACAGCGTGCCGAGCCCCGCGCCGATCAACAACAGCAGCGACAGCACCAGCGCGATCGGCATCGAAGCCGGCCAGATCGAGAGCGCGGCGAGCGCCAGGAACGACAGCACCAGCCCGATCGCCGGCATGCGCTTGTAATGCATCACGTGCATCATCAGCCGGCCCGTGATGGTGGAGGAGGCAACCGTCGCACCCATCAGCGGAATGAGCGCCAAGCCCGACTGGCTGGCGGAGAGATGCAGCACCGTTTCGAAATAGAGCGGCACGAAGATCGTCATGCCGACCAGCGTCGCCATGTTGCAGGCGCCGGCAAGCGCCGCGCAACGCACCACCGGATTGCCGAGCACGGTCAGCGGCAAAAACGGCTCTTCCGTCGCCACCAGCCGCCAGGCGAACAGGCCCCACAGGATCGCCGAGGACAGCAGCAGCGCGCCGAACGGCGCCGAGATCCAGTCGAACTTGCGCCCGCCCCAGGTGAGCGCCAGCAAGAGCGCCACCGCCGCCGCCATCATCAGACAAGCGCCGATCACGTCGAGCTCATGCTTGCGCGGATGAAACGGTACGCGCTTCAAGACGTTCGAGGTCATGCCGAGCGCGGCAAGACCGAGCGGCAAATTGATCCAGAAGATCAGCGACCAGTCGAGATGCTGCGTCAGGAAGCCGCCGAGCACCGGCCCGCCGACCGAGGAGGTCGCGAACACCGCGCCGATATAGCCCTGGTAGCGGCCGCGTTCGCGCGGCGAAACGATGTCGGCAATGATGGTCTGCGCCAGCGCCATCAGTCCGCCGCCGCCCAGCCCCTGCACCGCGCGCCCGATGATCAGCACGCTCATGCGCGGCGCCAGCGCGCAGACGAGCGAGCCGGCGACGAAGACCACGATGGCGATCAGCATCATCGCGCGCCGGCCGTGGATGTCGGACAGCTTGCCGTAGAGCGGCGTCACCGCGGTGGCGGTGAGCAGATAGGCGGTGACCACCCAGGACAGGTCGGCGAGATTGGCGAAGCGCCGGCCGATGGTCGGCAGCGCGGTCGCGACAATGGTCTGGTCGAGGGCTCCTAAGAACATCGCCAGCATGATGCCGAGCACGATGGTCCTGATCTCGGGATGCGTGAGCGGGCGCGGCTTCTTATGCGGAGGCACGTTCATTGCGCGTTTGATGCCGCGCCGGCGGCAAAAGCGCAATGGGTCGCGACGCGGAGGTGATATGCTCTCCGTTATGGAACCCCGCCTGCGCGCTATGATTTTGGCCTTCGCCCTCGCACCCTCGGCGGCGGCCGCCGCCGGCCTGCCGCCGGGCTTCGTTTACCTGCGCGATGTCGCGCCCGGCATCGTCCAGGACATGCGCTATGCCGGCTTTGACAATTTTACCGGCCGCCCGTTGCCCGGCTACGGCGCCGCCGAATGCGTGCTGCGGCGCAAGGTGGCGCAGGCGCTCGCCGAAGTGGCGGCCGATCTCGCGAAGCAGCGGCTCGGCCTGAAAGTCTACGACTGCTATCGCCCGACGCGCGCGGTCGCGGCCTTTGCGCGCTGGGCGAAGAGCGCCGACGACGGCGCGAGCAAGCGCTTCTACCCCGCGCAGGAAAGGCTCCGCTTGTTCTCGCTCGGCTACATCGCGGCGCACTCGGCGCATTCGACCGGCAACGCGGTCGATCTCACGCTCATCGCGCTGCCGGCGCGGCCTGCGCCGGCCTTTGACCCGGCCGCGCGCTACGGCCCCTGCACCGCGCCGGCCGACCAACGCGCGCCCGACAATGCGCTCGATCTCGGCACCGGCTTCGACTGCTTCGACGACAGGAGCCGCACGGCCAGCGCGGCGATCGCGCCCGCGCAGCAGCGCCGGCGCGCTTTGCTCGTTGCCGCCATGCGCGCGCGCGGCTTCCACAATTATTTCCGCGAATGGTGGCACTTCAGCTTCGGCGCGCGCGGGCAGGCTTATGATTTTGCGATTGGGGCGCGCGATGGCCGGTGAACTGGTTTCGTCGCCGGTTGCTTTTTTGCTGTTTTCGGCACCTTCCCCGGCCAGCTGACGATGTACTCCTCCAGCTTATCGTCCGGCACGTCCTTCTCGTTGGCCGAAACGCGCCCGCGCACCGAGACGCCGGCCGCGTGCACCGTCTCCGGGTCGCCGGAAACCAGCGGGTGCCACCAGAAAAGGTCGCGCCCCTCCGCCACCAGCCGGTAGCCGCAGGTCGGCGGCAGCCAGGAGAGCCGGCGCACATTGCGCGGGGTGAGCCGCACGCAGTCCCGCACGCGCGCCTGGCGGTGGGCATAGTCGGTGCAGCGGCAGGTCTGCCCATCCAGCAGTTTGCAGCCGACGTCGGTGAACACCGTCTGGTTGGTGTCCTCGTCGATCAGCTTGTTCAGGCAGCAGCGGCCGCAGCCGTCGCACAGGCTCTCCCATTCGGCGCGCGTCATCTCGCCCAGGGTCTTGCTGCGCCAGAACGGGGCGGGTTCCGGGGCTTTCTCGTCGGGCATTGGAACTCGCTCTTGTCATGCCCGGCTTTATGCCGGGCATCCACGCCTTGATTCCCCGTCAACCTACAGGCGTGGATGGCCGGGACAAGCCCGGCCATGACGGCGGAACCGGGCCCTTTTTCACCGCAATTGGCGTTCACTTTGCCCGCAATCCCCCGGGCCGGCGGCCTTTCCCCCGGTCGCGCCGATCGGCTAAATTGGCCGCGGGCGGCGATGCCCCTGCCCTTCAAGCGAGCGAGCCCCCTTGCGCGACCTTTTTCCGGCCGATTGGAAGCCCAAAATCAAGAAGCTCATGCTCGGGCTCGACGCCCGCGTCGATTTCGAGCCTGTTCCGCAGCTTCACCGGCCTGCGCGAGAGCTACGAGCGCTATTCGACCTTCATGGACCGCTTCCACGCCGCCGGCTGGCGGCGCGCCCTCAACGAACTGATCTCGGAAGCCGCCACCTTGGGCACCGTCGGCGCCGTGCTGATGCTGGCGCTCGCCATCCCGGCGTTTCGCGAAACCTCCGACAGCGACTGGCTCAAGAAGTCGGAGCTCGCCGTCACCTTCCTCGACCGCTATGGCAACGAGGTCGGCACCCGCGGCATCCGCCACAACGACTCGGTGCCGCTCGACGAGTTTCCCGACAGCCTGATCAAGGCGGTGCTCGCCACCGAGGATCGCCGCTTCTACGAGCATTTCGGCATCGACGTCGCCGGCACCATGCGCGCGCTGGTGGCCAACACCAAAGCCGGCGGCGTGGTGCAAGGCGGCTCGTCGCTGACGCAGCAGCTCGCCAAGAATTTGTTCTTGAACAACGAGCGCACGCTCGAGCGCAAGATCAAGGAAGCCTTCCTCGCCATGTGGCTGGAAGCGCGCCTGACCAAGAACGAGATTCTCAAATTATACCTCGACCGCGCCTATATGGGCGGCGGCGCCTTCGGCGTCGACGCCGCGGCGCAGTATTACTTCAACAAGTCGGCGCGCGACGTGAACCTCGCGGAAGCCGCCATGCTCGCCGGGCTGTTCAAGGCGCCGTCGAAATTCTCGCCCAACGTCAATTTGCCGGCCGCGCGCGCGCGCGCCAACGTCGTGCTCGACAATCTGGTCGACGCCGGCTTCATGACCGAGGGTCAGGTGTTCGGCGCCCGCCGCAACCCCGCCACCCCCGTCGACCGCCGCGACGACCGCGCGCCCAATTATTATCTCGATTGGGCCTTCGACCAGGTAAAACAGCTGGTCGACACCTTCCCAAAATCGATGACCGAACGCGTGTTCGTGGTGCGCACGGCACTCGACCTCAATTTACAGCATGCGGCGGAAACCGCCGTGGAGAATTCGCTGCGCCAATACGGCCAGGAATATCACGCCGGCCAGTCCGCGGCCGTGCTCATGGACGTCGACGGCTCGGTGCGCGCGATGGTGGGTGGCCGCGATTACGGCGCCAGCCAGTTCAACCGCGCGACTGACGCAATGCGCCAGCCCGGTTCCTCGTTCAAGCCTTACGTCTACGCTACCGCGCTCGAACACGGTATGAAGCCGAGTTCCATCGTGGTCGATGCGCCGATCTGCATCGGCAACTGGTGTCCGCACAATTACGGCCGCGGCTATGGCGGCTCGATGACGCTGATCAACGCGCTCACCCACTCGATCAATACCATCGCCGTGCGCCTGTCAGTGGTGGTCGGCGACGGCAATCCCAAGCTCGGCCGCGCGCGCATCATCAAGACCGCGCACGACATGGGCATCACCACCCCGCTGCCCGATACGCCGTCGCTGCCGATCGGCGCCGACGCAGTCAGGCTGGTCGACCATGTCGGCGCCTACGGCACCTTCCCCAATCTCGGCATGAAGGTCGTGCCGCACTCCATCCTTGAGGTGCGCACCGGCGACGGCAAACTGGTCTGGCGCTACGACCGTGACGGCCCGAAGCCCAAACGCGTGCTGCCGGAGCACGTCGCCTCCGACATGATTAAAATGATGAACAGCGTGGTCGAGAATGGCACCGGCCGGCGCGCCCGCCTCGACGGCATCGCCGTCGCCGGCAAGACCGGCACGACCAATGCGTATCGCGACGCCTGGTTCATGGGCTACACCGGCAATTACGTCTGCGGCGTCTGGTTCGGCAACGACGATTACCAGTCGACCAACCGCATGACCGGCGGCTCGCTGCCGGCGATGACCTGGCACAACATCATGGACTACGCGCATCAGGGCATCGAGATCAAACAGCTTCCCGGAATTCCGGCGCCGCAGGTGCGTCCGGAGCCCGCCGTCGCCGAATTCAAAGCGAAAATCGATGCGCCGCCGCCGCGCCCAACCGTGCTCACCAAGCGGGGCGCCGACATCTTAGTCCGCGTCGAGCGGCTGATGGATGACGCCAATCGCGCCATGGGGCCGCTGCGCCCGACCGTATCCTCCGACAAGAAAAAACAGGCCGAAGCTCCGCAGAAAGGCGACGCGCTTGCTTCCGCCTTGGAGGGACATGCGTTCGGCAGCGGGAACTGATTAGCTGCGAAGGCGCACCCGTCGTAGGCTGCCTTCTACGAATCGACTTACCATTCTCCCTCAGCGGATCGAAACGTGCGGCTGCTTCTCGGATCGCTGTTTGCCCTCGTTGTCGCCGCCGTCGTCGGGCTCGGCGCGACTTACTTCGCGCTCATCCGCGGCGCCACATTCGGGCCTCTGACGATCGGTGCTTGGACGGCCTGGCCAAAAACCGGCACGGTCGACGCCGACCCTTATGCGCAGGCCTCGATTGCCCGCGTCGGCCGCTTGCCGACCGCGCTCGGCGACGGCGTCGCATTTACCGCCGCGGCCGACGATAACGGCCGCCCGCTCGACGGGCGCTGCGTCGTGCAACTCGCCGGCGTCACGCCGGCGGCGCGCTTCTGGACGCTGACGCTCTATAACCTGGACGGCGAATTGGTGGCCAACGCAATCAAACGTTACGGCTTCACCAGCCAGGAAATTGTCCGTCACGCTGACGGCAGTTTCGAGATCGCGGTGTCGCCGCGCGCAAGTCCCGAAAACTGGCTGCCGACCGGTGGCGTCGAGCGCTACATCCTCGTGCTGCGGCTTTACGACACCGCCGTCGGGGTTGCGACCAAAGCCGGCCGGGAAGTCCCGATGCCAAGCGTGAACGTCAGGAGTTGCCCATGATCCGATGGCTGCTTTTGGCCTTGGGCGGCGCTTTGCTGGGCGGGATCGTGCATCTGGCGACGATCATCATCCTGCCGCGCACCGCCACGCAGGACGCCTATTCGCGATTGGCGCGCGTCGCCCCGGTCAATCGCGTGACCGGGCTGGCGGAGCCGAAGCCGGAATCGGCACCGATGCCGTACATGGATCCAGCTTTCGTGAGCGCGGTCTGCCGCTACGATCTTTCGAAAGGACCGCTGAAACTCAGCGTTCCGGTGAGCCCCGCCTATACGTCGGTCTCTTTCTATACGCGCTACGACGTGGCCTATTACGCCATCAACGACCGCGCCGCCGGCCGGCGCGTCATCGAACTCGATTTGATGACGGTGGAACAGCACAACCAATTGCCGGAAGACGAAGAGATCACCGCCGCCGACCGTCTGATCGTGGAATCGCCGACGCTCACCGGTCTGATCGCGATCCGCGCGCTGGCGCCGGAGCCCGGATTGATGCCGATGGTGCAAAGCGCGATTGCGGCCGCCCAATGCACGCAATCCGAAGAGCCGAAATAATTAGCGAACCGTGACCAGGTTCTGCTCGCGCACCCAGGTCGGCGCCGGGGCGCGATAGCGCGCGATCTGCGCCTGCAGATGATTGATCGAGCGCTCGACGTCGGCCGCCTGCGGCGACGGCATCTGGATGACGAGGCGCTCGAGCGCATAACGATAGGACGCTTCACGCTGCGCCAGTTTTTCGCGCGTCAAAGTAATGATCGCCGCGTTCTCGCGCATGCGCCGCTCGGCGTTTTTGCGTTCCGCGGGCGACAAAGCCGAGACCAAGGCCATGCTTTTTTGCCGCTTCTGATCAATATCGAGCACGCGCGTGGCGGTTTCGAAGAACTGCGGCAACTGGGTCACGTCGTTGCGCACGTCGTCCATCAGGCGCGCATAACGCACCGACGGCGAGCGCTCGTGCGGCGACAAGAAAGTCGTGACCTCGTGGCGCGCACTTTCCAACTTCGCCGAATAACGCGCCAGTGGCGAAGGGCCGTCGCCCGAGAGCAGCCACTTCGCGTAGGCGGCGCGGTCGAACGCCGGTCCGCGCGCCGGCCGGTAGAGGCCGTATTCGCCCGCGACCGAATACCATTGCTGCCGGTCGTAGGGCGGATCGATCAGCGGGTAAGCCAGATCGCGCAATTCGCGCTCATCGTCGGTCAGTTCAAATTTGGAGGGCACCGATCCCGTGGCATAGGGCCCGACCCAATCGTGCATGCCGTCGCTTACAAGCGTGTCACGGACTTCGCCGAAGTCGCCGTTGGTGGTGCCGCATCCGGCGACCAGCAAAAGGGCGGTGATTATAAAAAAATGCCGGCGCCAAATGAGCGCCCGCGGCACCGGTGGCGGCGGATTTCGCATCGATGGCTCGCGGCTGGTTAAGGTCAGCGCGCGAGACGGCGGCGGCGGCGGCGGCCCGGTGAATTGCCGGTATCCGGCTCGAGATCGTTGGAACCGTCCGCAGCGCGCTCGACGCGGATCACCGGCAGAATGATGACGGTCGCGGGTTCCGTATTGGAGTCGACGTATTTGCCGACGCGCGCGTAGCCCGTTTCGTCGGGGAACCGGATGACTTCGCCCATTGCAACCCCCTTGCCGCCGCGGCAGTGCCTGGTTCGGTACCGCCGGGCCGGCGCCTTTCGGTAATTAAACGGGTTGCAAGGTTAACGGTCCGCTAACGCGCCCCGACTAATGTGAGCCGTCTTTGGTCGGTAAAGTTTCGTAAAGTCATGGCGAAGTCCTCCGCGTACCCCCCGCTCGACAGTCTAGTCGACCTGGCTTGCCGGGATGGCGTCGATATCCGCCCGACGTTGCTGCGCGTGCTGACCGATCTCTACGTGCAGAAGCCGGGCCACAGTCCTGAGGAAGAAACCCAATATGTCGAGCTGGCGCGCGGGCTGATCGATTCCGTCGACACGGGCACGCTTGCCGTGGTGGCCGACAAGCTCACGGCCTACCCGGCCGCGCCGGCGGCGATCCTTGGCCAACTAGGCATCCCCTGCGTTGCGCCGGCAGTCATGGCTCCAGCGCGAATCGAGGCCAAGCCGCGATCCCGCACCGAATTGTTGGAAGAATTCTTTGCCGCCAGCAGCGGCGACCGCCGCCTGATTCTGACCAATCTCGACGTCGAGGGCGAACCGGCGCCGCGCCGGCCGGCGGCCACCGGCGAAGTGATCCGCCGCCTGGAAGACGCCGCGCTGCAACGCAACTCCGGCGAGTTCGCCCGCATGCTCGAGCGCGCGCTTGGCATCGGTAAGGAACTTGCCGGGCGCATCGCGCGCGACCCGTCCGGCGAGCCGATCGTGGTCGCCGCCCGAGCGCTTGGCATGAGCGCTGCGGTGCTCCAGCGCGTTCTTTTGTTCCTCAATCCGGCGATCGGCCAATCGGTCGAGCGGGTCTACGACCTTGCCCGGCTCTACGACGACGTGACGCCGGCGGCGGCCGAGCACATGCTGGCGATCTGGCGGCAAGCTTCCGGCAGCACGCGGCCGCCGCACGAGCCGCTATATTGGAACGACGAACGGCGCGACGCCCGCTCGCTTTCAACGCCAGCCCGCTACCGCTCGGATCGTGGCCGCGTCGTGCAGCCTTCGCACGTCAAGAGCGGCGGGAAATAGCTAAGCCACCACGTTACTATCGAGGAAATTACGCCCGGCGCGGTCCTCGACCTCTATAATCCAAAGATCGGGATCGAAGCGGATTTCACGCGCCAGGCGCGCTTCGACATCGGCGTCCAACGCCGGCTGGTCGCGACCCAGGAGGATGGTGAAATTGCGATCGGCCGGCCGCGCCTCGTCAAACGTGGATTGCGCCGCCGGCCCGAACAATTTGGCGGTGCCGTCGAGCCGGCTGATCTTGATGAAGACCGCGCCGGCTTCTTCCGCGCCGTGCAGGCGCACCGCCGCGAAGGCGCCTTCGATATTGCAGCGGCGCAGATAGGCCGCCACCCAGATTCCGGATTTCAAACGCATGACTTTGGGTAGCACGAGCCGTCGGGAGCGCGCCAATTATTCCAGCGGACGCCCGGTCATGGCGGAGAGTTCGCGCACCAGGTCGTCGGAAATCTGCCCGGTCACCGGCAGGCGGCGGTCGCGCTCGAATTTCTCGATCGCCGCTTTGGTTTCCGGATCGTAGACGCCGGTCGCGCTGAGCTGCCCGTAGCCGAAATCGGCGAGCGCGCGCTGGATCGCCTGCACTTGCTTGCTCGGCGCGATCAGAGCGGCGATCGGGTCGTTGCGCGGCGGCGCCGGGGCGCGGCCGCTCTGCGCCGTCGTCGTGGAGGTCGTGATCGCGTGCAGCAGACCTTCGTTTGCCTCCGCATTGATCTTCAGCCCGGCGGCCTGCAAGAAGTCGCGCGCCGCCGTATCGGTCTTGGCGCCCCAGATACCGTCGGCCGCGCCGTCGTAGAAGCCCTTACGGCCGAGTTCGCGCTGGATATCGCCGACGATCTGCGCCTGGCTGCGCGCTGGAGCGGCCGGCGCGGCAGGTGCCGCGACACGCGGGCGCGGCAAGGCGACCGGCGCCGCCGGTGCGGCCTGCGGCCGTGTCGCGAAGATCGGCGCCGGATGCGGTCCGTGCTGCATGAACAGCGCGTTGATGAAAATCGCAAACACCGCGAGCACGGCCATCACGATGCCGACGAATTCGCGCGGATGACGACTAATTGTGGCGGCAAATCGGCCGCCGTCATCCATCGGTCGGTGTCGGCTGCGGCTACGCACTTTTCTTCGCCCCCAGCGTGACAGCGGCGAATTCGCGCACTCGCTCGGTCACCAGTTTGATCGGCTCGACGCCGGGGCGAATGCCTTCGCAATCGACCGGCAGACGCACCGTAACGCGCGTGCCCGCGCCGAGCCGGCTATGGATATGCATGTCGCCGCCGTGCAGGCGCACCAGGCCCTTCACGATCGACAGGCCGAGGCCGGTGCCGTCGTGCCGCCGGTCGTAGGAGGCGCGCACCTGGAAGAACGCCTCGCCCAACCGCGGCAGATCGGCCTCGCCGATGCCGACGCCGGTATCCTCGACCGCGACCACGAGCTTGAGCCCGTCGCACAGAGCGCTCACGCGCACGCTGCCGCCGCGCGGGGTGAACTTGATGGCGTTGGAGACGAGGTTGATCAGGATCTGGTTGACCGCGCGCCGGTCGGCGATGATTTCCGGCAGATCGGCGGCGATGCGAACTTTAAGCTCGACGCCCGCCTCTTGCGCCTTGAGCACCAGGAGATCGCAGCAACTGCGTATCGCCGGCGTCGGCGCGAACGGCTCCGGCGTAATCTCAAAATTTCCGCTCTCCATCTTCGACATGTCGAGAATGCCGTTGACCACCGACAACAGATGCCGCCCGGATTCGTTGATCAACCGGGCGTATTCGCGTTCGCGCGCCGCATCGAGCTCAATCGTATCGCTGCTCAGCATGTCGGAGAAACCGATGATCGCGTTGAGCGGCGTGCGCAACTCGTGGCTCATGGTGGCGAGAAAGCGGCCTTTGGCGCTGTTAATGCGCTCCGAGTCCTTGCGCGCGATCTCGAGCGCGCGCTCCTGTACCTTGCGTTCGGACACGTCGCGCAGCACCGCGACCACTTCGCGCTCGCCGGCGGCGGCCGTGGCGAGCGGCCGGCAGCGCATCTCGATCCAGGCGAAATAGCCGCCCTGTAAATCGGCATCGCAGTTGCGGCGGATGCGGAATTCGACCGAACGGTCCTCGTCGAGCGCGGCAGAGTCGGCAAGCGCGGTCAGATAAGCCGGCCGGTCGGCGACGTGCACGCGGTCGAACAGCCCGTGTCCGGTGAGCTCGCGAGCGCCGACGCCGAACAACGGCTCGGCCGCGGGAGATGCGAACAGTACGGCGCCGTTCTTGCCGTGCCGGGTGATGACGTCAGTCATGTGGAGCGCCAGCAGGCGGTAACGTTCCTCCTCGGCATTGAGCAGTCCAGCGCCGGTGCGCGTGAGCTGCTCGGCGGCAAGCGCGAGGCCGGTGGCGTAGAGCGCGGCGGAGACGATCGCGACCGCGGCCAGTGCGCCGTGCGCATTGGCAAAAACATTTTCCGGCGGCTGCAGGCCGAGCCCGCTTAAGGCGAGCAACAACCCGGCGGCGGCAAGCGCAAACAGCGCAGCCAGCGCCACCACGCGGCGCGACGACGAAAGCGCCGCCTCCAGCGGCACCACCACCAGCCAGATCGCGGCGAACGAGCCGATGCCGCCGGTGCACCAGGCCACCGCCGCCACGAGGCCGGCGAGCGAGAGCGAAGACATCGCGTGCGCGGCCCCATAACGGCCCGTGCGCGAAAGGAAATAGGCGATCAGAATCGGCGCCGCCATCCAGCCGAACACGCCGAGTTCAAGCGCGCTCGGTACCCCGCGAAAGGCGATATAGATCGGAAAACTCGCCAGCGCGGCAAAACTGCCGATGAGGCGCGGCGCGATGAAGGCGCGGTGGCGCGCCGCCGCGAGCGCGTCCTGCCGCGCCGACGGGTGCACCAGCGCATCGACGTAGTTCCACACCGGCGAGAGCGGGTTCACGGTTCCTGCCGCGCGCCTTTGAGCAATGGACGCGCCCCTTTTTCGTGGCAGGAAACCTAGCCAGCCCCGCTTAAGCGAACGCTAAGGCAGGCCCGCTGCCCGCCCCGGTGCCGGCGCAATTGGCTCATTTCGGGCCAATTCCGATTCCATTGTCGGAGCATAGTGAAATTTCTGTTGCCGCTTTGCGCCTGCGGGCCCGCAAGTTGCAAAAGTTACCGCCGCGGTAACCATGTGTGCTTTGCGCGCCGGTCCGCTACGGCGGGGGCATTGCGCCGAAACCTAAAATTTTAGTCGAATGCGCCTTTGTCGAATTTGACGAAAATTCGAACCTCATTCGCATCGATTTTACCCAAAAACCGCACGTCAATCCCAACGCCGGCTTCAAGCCTGTCTGCTACGGTTTAGTTCAAAGGCGGCGGAACAGCCGTCGGGGATAATGGGTAGCTTCATGTTTTTTCTGTTGCGAATGGCCTTCTGGCTGACCGTCGTTTGCGTGCTGCTGCCGAGCGGCACGAGTACGCCGTCGGACGATTCCAATATAGATGCCAAGCAGGCTGTGACGCTGGCGAGCGCGGCGGTTACCGACGCGCGCGGCTTTTGCGAGCGGCAGCCTGACGCCTGTTCGGTCGGCGGCAAGATCGCCGTCGCGCTCGGCCGCAAGGCCGAGGCTGGCGCGCGCACGATTTACGAGTTCATCACCACAAAGGTGGCCGACAAACTGGCCGAGAAGTCGGTGCCGGCCGAGACCAACGCGAAAGTCGTCTCCGTCTCGGTGCCCGGCCAAGGCACGCTGACGGCGGCCGACATAGCACCCGCCTGGCATACGCAGGTTCCGCTGCCGCCGCGGCGCGAGACGCGCGCTGGCCGCCCGGCCGTCTAAACACGCCCATTTACCGCCGCTTTATTGCGGGCCGCCGCTATCTTTTGTGGCGATTGGCGTGCCGGCCTATATATTGGCGGCATGGCGACGATTGACGACATCGTTGAGAATTTCACCCTGCTCGATCAGTGGGACGACCGCTATCGCTATGTCATCGAGCTCGGCCGCACGCTGAAGCCTTTGCCGGAAGGCGCCCATAGCGAGCCCAACAAAGTACGCGGCTGCGCCAGCCAAGTCTGGCTGCTCACGCATGTGAAGCCGGACGGCGCCGCCGGCCCGACGCTCACCTTCGACGGCGACAGCGACGCCCATATCGTGCGCGGCCTGATCGCTATTGTGCTGGCGCTCTATTCCGGCAAGCGCGCGAAGGAGATCCTCGACATCGACGCGCTCGCCTTGTTCGAGCGCATCCGCTTGCGCGACGGCCTGACGCCACAGCGCTCGAACGGCCTGCGCTCGATGGTCGAGCGCATCCGCGCCGAAGCCAAGGCGGCGCTGGCATCGGCCTGAGCGGGGCGCGACTGGGGGCTACTCGATGCAAGGTTGCTTTCTCGCACTTGTCGGACTCTTTTTCGGCGCCGTGTTGGGTGCCGCGCTTGGTGTCGGCATCGGCCTCGCCTACACCAAACTTTTTCATGTCAGCGATTTTGAAGGCTACAGCGGCATGCTCGTGTTTTATACCTTCCTGCCGATCGGGGCGATCGTCGGCGGGCTGGGCGGAGCAATGCTTTTGGGCCTGGCCGGTACGAAGAAGTACGCCTGGGATACGAACGCTGGACTTTGTGTAGGGCGCGGACTCATAAACGTGCCAAATAATGCCTTTGATGCGCCACTCAATGTCCGCTTTTGAAGCAAAGCGGACAAAGGTGGGATTTTTGGCCGAGAAGGTTTGTCCGCTTTGTGCAACACTCGTCTTCTGTAGGATTACCCCCCCGCGGGGCGCGCATTTGGCAAGAGGTTTTAGGAATTTTATCCGCAGATATTTTTGGGCGCCAGCCGAGGCCGTCCGCTCACCGGCAATACCAATAGAAACGGTGCAAAACCCGCTCCGTCCTGACATAGGCACCAAAGCGATTGCGCAGCAATTTTTCCCTTTTGGCGCTGGCGTATTCGCTCTTGGTCACGGCGGCGCACCCCTCCGGGGGCTGCTGCGCGTTCGCCGACGAAATGGGCAACCCCATCAGCGCCAACCCGATCGCGGCGGCGGCGTATCCGAAAAACGCGATGATTGTCCCGCGCATCATCCGATCACACTGCCGATTCATCTTGCGGCCGATCAATCGAAGCCGTTTTCGATTACTTTCGGTTACTTGGCGCGGCGGCGGCGCTGCTGGCCGAGGCCCATCTGCTTGGCCAATTGCGAGCGCGCGGCCGCGTAACTCGGCGCGACCATCGGATAGTCGGCGCCGAGCGCCCATTTTTCCCGGTACTGCTCGGGCGTCATGTTGTACTGCGTGCGCAAATGTCGCTTGAGCGACTTGAATTTCTTGCCGTCTTCCAGGCACACGATGTATTCTGGCGTGATCGACTTCTTCACCGACACCGCCGGCCGCAGCGGCTCGGACGGCACGTCGCCGGATTTTCCCGACACGCGCGCGAGCGCGGAATAGATCTGGTTGATCAGGCCGGGGATCTCGCCCGCGGGCACCGTGTTGTTGCTCACATAGGCGGAGACGATTTCCGCCGTCAGCTCGATGTAATTTGGGTTGCCCGTGCTGTCGCTCATCGCCGTTGCCCCACCCATAACGCGGCCGCAGAACATCGCGCCGCAGATCAATCAGAAGAACATCGTGCTCTGATCCGGCCAAAGGTTCTTCTGGCCGCGAATAACGATGCTCTTGCGCGATTTCTTGAAATTCTACTGGGCAAATCCAGTGACTGCAAGAAAAACAACGTCAAAAATCCGGCTAGACTTGCGGTTTGACTGCCCAAAAACATGTCTGCGCGCAGGCAAGAGCGACGGCTTGTTCGTCCCTGTTCGGCTCAAGAATTGCGGGCGAGATGATCGCGAAGTTCGTTGATCGAGGCGAAGTGCAGCGTACCTTGCGGCAGTTCGGCTTCGATCGAGCCGTCGACGTAAAGCGTGTACGCCATGCCGTCGACCACGCCCGATTTCAGGATCGCGACCTGTTCTTTCGGCGGTTCAGGTACTTGCAGCTTGGGCGCTTCCGGTTTCGGTGGCTCGCGTTTTTGCGGCCGGGGCTCGGCCGGCCACATGGCGTCGAAATAGCTCGGCTGCGACGGTCGTTCCGGCGGCTTGGACGGCGGTGCCGTGTGCCATGGCGGCGGCTCTAAGGGCGGCACCGGCCGCATGCCGGCGACCGGCATGGCATCGTCGCTGATCGAGGACGGCGGCTCCGGCGCGTCCGGCTCGGCCGTGGCGAGCGCCGGCTGTTGCGGGGACAGCGAAACCGCCTCGTATTCCTCAACTTCTAATTGTTCGGCGGCGACTGCCGGCCGTTCCGGATTGCGCAGCATCGGCGCGGCCACGAGGCGAACTTCGATGGCCGGTTCGTTGTGCGACTGCACTTCCGGGACCGCCGCCTCGGATTTCGGGCCAAGTGGGAACGGCATGCGGCTCGGCGCTGGCGCCGCGCGCGCGCCGGCATCCGGCGCAAACATGCCGCCCCCGCGGCCCGGCGCGCTGGAAGCCAACATATTGGCGATCCGCTGCAATTTGCCGACCGCAACGCCGATCGCGATGATAATCAAGCCGCCAATAACGGCCGTCGTACCGGAGACAATCAGCGTATTGCCGAAGCTGAATTCATTGATCGGGATGCCGTATCCGACCATTCCGACGCCCACCATGGCGGCAACGGCACCGGCGACAACCAAAAGAACTGACATTCGCGTAAGGACCTTTTGTAAACCGCCAACCCAAGCACCGGTAAGGCCTTCCAGAGGCGGCGAATTTTGGCCGTTCGCGGCATCTGCTGCAACTGTTAATGTTAAATTGGCTGCAAATGCCTGTAACCTAAATTGGCCCCCGTGCGATTGCTGTAGGGTGCCATTTTAGGGCTTTTCCAGGGGCTTAGCCGCCGCCTTACGACGCGGCAACCGCCAAGGCGTTGCCCCCGCCCGCGCCAAAGCCTAATTAACTTGATCGAGGAACTCACCCGGGACATCCCGGTTTCCCTATGAGGCCGGCTATTTTCCCAATCATCGTTTGTGAATTGAGGAGGATCTGATGTCGTTCACGCTACCCGAGTTGCCCTATGCCTATGACGCGCTGGCGCCCCATATGTCACGAGAAACGCTCGAATTTCACCACGACAAGCATCACAAAGCCTATGTCGACAACGGCAACAAGCTATTGGCCGGCAGCGGGCTAGAGGGCAAATCGCTCGAGGAGATCGTCAAAGGCTCGTTCGGAAAAAACGCCGGTCTCTTCAACAATGCCGGCCAGCATTACAACCACATTCATTTCTGGAAGTGGATAAAGCCGGGTGGTGGCGGCGACAAGATCCCAAGCAAACTCAAGGCGAGGATCGATTCCGATTTGGGCGGCGTCGCCAAGATGAAGGAAGATTTCGCTACTGCCGGCGCGACCCAGTTCGGTTCCGGCTGGTGCTGGCTCGCGGTCAAGGATGGCAAGCTGATCGTGACCAAGACGGCGAACGGCGAGAACCCCTTGGTGCATGGGGCTATTCCTGTGCTCGGCTGCGACGTGTGGGAGCATTCTTATTACATCGACTACCGCAACCGGCGGCCGGATTATCTCAAGGCCTTCCTCGAGCATTTGGTGAATTGGGAACACGTGGAAGAGATGTTCGTGGCGGCGAGCAAGTGAGCTTGGCCGCCAAGAACGAGCCGAACAACTACTTCTTCTCGATTTTCTTCCGCCAGATGTTCGGCAACGTCTCGGCTTATTGACGGATAGGTTCGGCATGCGGTCGGAAACTTCTTCTGCCGATCGCATTGCCGTCCTAATTCTGGCCGTGGTCGCCGTGGTCGCGGCAATGACCTTCCGCGACTATGGCCTCGGCTGGGACGACTACACCCATTCGCAATACGGCGACCTGTTGCTCAAGCTTTACGGCTCAGGCTTTGCGGACACGCGCGCGCTGTCCTTCGTCAACCTCTACAAATACGGCGGCGGCTTCGACATGGCGGCGGCGCTTGCCGCCAAGCTGCTGCCGTTCGGACTATTCGAGACGCGGCGGCTCGCCGGCGCCGCGGTCGGCATACTCGGACTGTTCGTCACCTGGCGGATCGGCCGCCGCATCGGCGGGCCGGGTGCGGGGCTCGGCGCGCTCGTTTTGCTGGTGACCTGCCCGCTCTATTACGGCCACATGTTCATCAACGCGAAAGACGCGCCCTTCGCCACCGCCATGGCGGTACTTCTCCTCGGCCTGGTGCGCACCGTCGACGAATATCCGCAGCCGAACGCGCGCACGGTCGCGCTCACCGGCGTCGGCTTGGGGCTCACCTTCGGCTCGCGCGTGCTGGCCGGCATTGCGGCGCCGATCGGCATCGGAGCGTTAGTGTTCGTCCTGGTCGCGGAAAGCTGCCCGCTAGGCTGGAAGGCGGCGGCACAACGCTGCGGACAATTCCTCGCAGCGCTGCTGCCGGCCGTCGTCCTCGGCTATCTGATCATGGGTCTGCTTTGGCCGTGGTCGGTACAATCGCCGCTCAATCCGCTGCACGCGGCGGAATATTTCGACACGTTTTTCGAAAAGCCGTGGCAGGAATTATACGAAGGCCGACTATTCGACGTTCCCGACATGCCGGCGAGCTACCTGCCGCATCTGTTCATGCTCAAGCTGCCTGAAATCATGCTGGCGCTCGGGCTGATCGGATTGATCGGCGCCAGCATCGCCGCCGCGTGCCACAGCATGCCGGTCAGCCGGCGCGCGACGCTGATCGTCGTGGCGCTTTCCGCGATCTTCCCGATCGCGCTCGCCATGCTGGCGCGGCCGGCGCTCTATAATGGCGTACGCCATTTCATTTTCGTGGTGCCGCCGTTCGCCGCGCTCGGCGGTTTGGCCGTGAGCTGGCTCGCCGAAAGCGCAAGCCGGCACGGCAAGTCCGCGCTCGGCGCACTCGCCGCCATCATCATCGCCGGCGTCGCACTACCGGTGAGCGACATGATGCGCCTGCACCCTTACGAGTACACGTCGTTCAACGTGATATCGGGCGGCGTGCGCGCGGCGCACGGGCAATACATGCTGGATTACTGGGGCCTCGCCTTCAAACAGGCGGCCGACGAATTGCGCACGCAGCTTGCCGCCGGCGCCGAGCATCTACCGCTTGGGCGGCGCTGGGTGGTGGCGATCTGCGGGCCGCAGTCGTCGGCGCGCGAGGAACTGGGCCCGCAATTCGAGACCACCTTCGACCGCAAGACCGCCGATTTTGGCATGTCGCTCGGCACGTTCTATTGTCGGCATTTGCAGGTGCCGATCCTGGCCACGGTCGAACGCGAAGGCGTGATCTATGCCCGCGTCTACGATTTACGCGGCGCCCGGCCGGAAAAGCTGCTCACTCAGCCGCCGCCGTGAGGCGGTGAATGGCACACGCGGGCGAGCGCCCTTACGATTTGGGTCATATACGAACAATCGGTTCCCCAGCCTAAGTCGAGCGATGTCCGCTAAGTGTCATAAGGAGATATTCGCCGCGGGTGCCTCGCGCGCGGAGTTTTATCTACCGAGGATCCATTTGTTGAGCGTATCGTGCGCCCGCAGTACGGTCCTTCGATTTTTCCTCATCGATCGTCGATGATCGTGGGCTGTCGGCGCGTAGGCTATTGAAAACGAACACGCGGATAGCTGAGGATAAATTGCCGCCATTGCGGCCTTCGTCGATCTGCTGCAGCAAATCCGTCAGCTTGGTCTTTTGCGCGCAGGCAATCTTGCGCAATCCATCCCAAAATTCTGTTTCTAGGGAGACGCTCGTCTTGTGTCCCATGAGGACGATTGAGCGTTTGGTGACGGTCGAATTCATCGGTGCTCTCCACTCTCAACGTATAAGGCCCGCATGCTCACCTATGCGCGGGTCGCCGGGCTTTATCCCCTCTATCGCGAGCCGCAGAACCTCGTGCGTGGTCGCTCGCCAAATCGCGATCTTTCAATTCTTCATCTTCGATCAGTCTCACGATCCGCTCACATTTTAATTCGTCTGTCGTGCGCGCCAGTTGCTCGCGAATCAGTTTCAAATTCTCACGATGGATGAACCGCTTCATAAAAAGCGCCCAGATAGGCCGCGCAGACCTAATTTTCTTAAGACTATGTCATGGTGGTAGTTTTGTATGTTCCCAAAGGAACGTCCGCCACAATTTTTCATGCGCGCCCGCAAGAATGCGGCGCGGTTAGGTGTCGCCAATGCTGCAGAGACGTTACGATAGCGGGTCAGAGCCGTAATTGCGGCCCGTCCAAAACCGGATCACAGCGCAAATTTTTGGTCAACACCTTGGTGGCGACTACTCATGCAGAACAACGTTCAGCAATGCGCTGTTCACTCTCAGTTCACCGTTGTAATCGATGAGGCCCAATTTTCTGAATTTGTTCATGAAGACACTCACCCGGGACCGGGTCGTGCCGATCATGTCGGCAAGGGTCTCCTGGGTGATCTTTGTCGAGATCGGTTCAGGATCGCGTTCCTTGCCGTAATTGGCCAGGAGGAGAAGTGTCCGCGCCAGACGTTTTTCGCTTGAGTTGAACAGCTGATCTACCAAATCCGCTTCAACTCGACTGTTCCTGGTCAAAAGATGCGCCATGAACATCTCGGAAAATGCAGGTTCGTCATGAAGGACCCGAACCATCTCCGCTTTTTCTATCCGCGTCGTCTCACATTCAGTGACGGCGATCACCGTCGCTAGACGCAACGGCTGGCCAGCCAAGCAGCCATCGCCAAAAAACTCACCCGCTCCAAGGACAGACACGACCGCCTGTTTTCCGCGCTTGGACGTGACCACAATCTTGATCTTGCCCTTTTGTATGTAGAAGACGGCGTCGGCAGGGTCCCCTTGCGAAAATATGACATCGTCTATGAGATAGCTGGATTGGGTTCGGCCACCATTTACCGCGCCGAGAAATTGCTTGGTACTAAATGACCTTTTCTTCGCGGACTTCGCCATAGCGCCACCTGCCAGTACCGCTCCGGAAAAATATTATTACTACTTCGCCTAAGTTGCCAGCAGGTCGTGGTACCGATAGACCCGGGCGTTAAGGAATTGGAATTTCAGCAATTTTTTCCGGTAGCATTGCCGCGCGAGTGTTGCGCGTCTGATTTTAGGAACTGCTCTCCGGTTAAAGGACGACGACTGTGTTCCCTTTTCAACACAACACAACGTGAATCCCGGTGACAGTAACTGGTTACCGCAAGGAACAAAAAGGCAATAGGCTGAGAGTGTATGAAACCACGCAGCGGTCAGATCGGGGCGCGGCTAATTTATCCGCTACGTGCCAATGGCGGACGTTGGCCAAGCTTATTCGATGACCTCGTCGGCGCCGATGAGCAGCGATTGCGGAATAGAAAGACCGAGCGTCTTGGCGGTCTTGAGATTGATCGCAAGCTCAAACTTTATCGGTTGCTGCACCGGCAGTTCGGCCGGCGACTTGCCGTGCAGGATCCGGTCGACGTAGACGGCCGCTCGGTGGAACAGGTCGACCCGGTCGATGCCATAAGCAATCAGCCCGCCATCGCTAACGAAAATGCTTATCGGATAAATCGCCGGCAGACGTTGCTCCGCGACGAGCGCGACGATGCGCTGGCGTTGGCCGAAAAGAAAACTATCCGGCAGCACAATCACGCCGCCGCCCGGCTCGCGGCCGGCCGCCGCGATGACCTGTTCGATATCCGCGGGCGAATGCACCGCCGATATCGATAAAGCGACGGCCATTTTTGGAGCGGCGGCTTGCATCGCCGGAAAAAACATCGGCGCATAGGGTGCGGTATCCGGGTTGTAGATGATGGCGATCCGCGTCAAGCGAGGCGCCGACTGCTTCAGCACCTCGAGCCATTTGCCGCCCATGCTGGCTTCCTCGACGCTGAAGCCGGTAATGTTCCCGCCCGGCCGCGACAGGCTCGGCACGAAGCCCTGGCCGACCGGGTCGGCAACGGAGACGAAGACTACCGGAATCGTGGCCGTTGCCTCCCGCATCGCAATCAGCGAGGGGGTGGCGTTGGCAACGAGCACGTCGGGCTTTGATTCGACCAATTTGCGCGCGAGTTTCAGCGCTTTGGCGGGATTGCCCACGCTCCAGTATGTTTCGATATGAACCGCCGGCCCCTCCGACCAGCCTAGTTCCGCAAGTCCCTGTTGGAGGGCGGCGAATTGCTTTTGCCCTTCGGCATCATTAGGCGCTCTCGCCATCAGAACGCCGATCTTGCGCTGGCCGGCAACGGCCTGTGCACGTGCCGCAAACGGCCACGCCGCCGCGCCGCCCAGAATCGCGATGAACTCACGGCGTTTCATGTCACACCAGCCCGGGGCAAGTCTATTATAAATCCCGCACCAGAACGAGCGCCCACAGCACAATCACGCCGGCGAACGCCAGAATCCAATTGTGGATGACCCGCCCGAATATCGTGGTGTCTTCGGTCATGAATTTTAAGAAGGCGTCCATGGCGCCAGTCTTTACTCCCGGTGCCTGATAAAAATCTCATAGATGTTGGACTTCGACGCCTGGCAGGCCGGCTTTCCCCGCCGCCGCCGTAATCATGCGTGCGCGAACGCCCAATAAAGTTCGCGCGCCTTGCGGTAGAGCGGGCCGGGCTGCAAGGAACGCTCGTCGATGCGGCTGACCGGCATCACCTTGGAATAATTGCCGGAGGAGAAAATCTCGTCGGCGTTTTGCAAATCGCAATATTGCAATGTGGTTTCCACCACGCTGACGCCGGCCTCGCGCAGCAGCTTGATCACGCGCTGGCGGGTGACGCCGTTCAAGAATGTGCCGTTGGGCGCGGGCGTGAACACCACGCCGTCCTTGCCGATGAATAGATTGGCGGTGGCGAGCTCGGCTATATTGCCGACCAGATCGCGCACCGCGCAATTGCCGAAGCCGCGCGCATTGGCCTCGATCAGCGCGCGCGCATTGTTCGGATAGAGACAGCCGGCTTTGGCGTCGACCGGCATGCATTCCATGCTCGGCTTGCGGAAGGGCGACAGCGTGATGGAGAAGCCCTCGGGCGGGCGCATCGGCGCCTCGTAAAGCGTGAGGCACCATTTAGTCGATTCCGGATCGGGCGCCACCAGCAGCGTGCCGCTGCGCTCGGCCCAATACATCGGGCGGATATAGAGCGCGGCGTCCTTGCCGAAGCGCTTGATGCCGTCGCGCGTGAGCCCTTCCCAGATTTCCGCCGGCACCGCCGGCTTGAGATGCATGGTGGCGGCGGAGGCGTTCACGCGCGCGCAATGCAGGTCGAGATCGGGCGAGACGCCCTCGAAGGTGCGGGCGCCGTCGAACACCGACGAGCACAGCCATGCGGCATGATCGCGCACGCCCATGATCGGGACGTTGCCCTCATGCCAGTCGCCCTCGTAGAACGACCATGTTTTCGACCACGTTCCGCCCGCCATTCCCAATCTCCCGGCATTGCGCGGGTCAACCGGGTCTGGCCCTTGGCCAGCCCGGCTGTAAACTTGACCCGCGCCGCCATGCTACGCCAGCCTTGCCGCAAAATCTTATGAGATTTTCCGATCGGAGGAATCAATGGCGATTTTCGTGTTCGACGCCTATGGTACGCTGTTCAACGTGCACGCGGCGATTGCGCGCTTCCGCGCCGAGGCCGGCCCCGAGGCCGACCGCATGTCGGAGACCTGGCGCGCCAAGCAGCTCGAATATTCTTGGACGCTGACGCTCGCCGGCCATTACGTCGACTTCTGGACGCTGACCGAACGTGCGCTGGATTATGCGCTGACGCGCTTTCCGTCCGTCGACAAGGCGCTGCGGCCGCAATTGCTCGAGGCCTATTTCAAGCTCGACGCCTTTGCCGACGCGCGCGCGGCGCTCGCCGCGCTCAAGGCGAGGGGCCACAAGACCGGCATCTTGTCGAACGGCTCGCCCAATATGCTCAAAGGCGCGGTGGACGCCGCGAACGTCGGCGACGATCTCGACGCCGTACTGTCGGTCGACGCATTGAAGATGTTCAAGCCGCGCCCGGAGGTCTACGGCCTGGTCACCGATCACTACAAGTGCAAGCCGGCGGACGTGACGTTCGTGTCGTCCAACCGCTGGGACGTGATGGCGAGCGTTTCGGTCGGCTTCGGCGGGCTGTGGGTCAACCGCGGCAAGATGCCGGACGAATATTTCGATTTTCCGCCGCAGCGGGAGTTGGTAGATTTGAATGAACTCATGACGCTGGCTTAATTCACGGCGCGGGGCTGGCACGGCCGCCTGTGCCCGACTATATGCGCCGGACCGCCCCGGCCCCGCCCCATGCAATCCATCATTTCCATCAGCAATCTCTCCAAGACCTACGCGACCGGGTTCCGGGCGCTCAAGGACATCAACCTCGACATAAGGCGCGGCGAGATCTTCGCCCTGCTCGGCCCCAACGGCGCCGGCAAGACCACGCTGATCGGCATCGTCTGCGGTATCGTCAATCCGAGCGAAGGCGCGGTCATGGTCGGCGGCCACGACATCATCCGCGACTACCGCGCGGCGCGCTCGCAAATCGGGCTGGTGCCGCAGGAAATCATGATGGCGCCGTTCGAGACCGTCTGGGCCGGAGTCACCATGTCGCGCGGACTATTCAACAAACCGAAGAACCCGGCCTATCTCGAAAAGGTGCTCAAGGACCTGTCGCTGTGGGACAAGCGCCACGCCAAGATCGTGGAATTGTCCGGTGGCATGAAGCGGCGCGTGCTGATCGCTAAGGCGCTGAGCCACGAGCCGACGATCCTGTTCCTCGACGAGCCGACGGCGGGCGTCGACGTCGAATTGCGCAAGGACATGTGGGACGTTGTGCGCGCGCTGCGCGCTTCCGGCGTCACCATCATCCTTACCACGCACTACATCGAGGAAGCCGAGGAGATGGCCGACCGCGTCGGCGTCATCAACAAAGGCGAAATGGTCCTGGTCGAGAACAAGGCCGAACTGATGCGCAAGCTCGGCAAGAAGCGCCTGACCTTGCAGATCACGGACCGGCTCGAAGCCATACCGCCCGCGCTTGCCGGCTTCAATCTGGCGATCGGCGGCAACGGCCACGAGCTCGTTTACGAGTACGACACCAGGGCCGAGCGCACCGGTGTCGCCACTCTGCTCGGCGAATTGAGCAAGTCCGGCGTGCGTATTCGCGACCTGCACACCGACCAGTCCTCGCTCGAGGAGATTTTCGTCGGCCTCGTCAACGAACCGCGGAGCGCGCCATGAATCTTCGCGCCATCGCTGCGATCTACAAGACCGAGATGATGCGGACCGGCCGCACGCTGGCGCAAAGCATCGTGTCTCCGGTCATCTCGACCGCGCTCTATTTCGTCGTGTTCGGCGCTGCGATCGGCTCGCGCATCTCGCAGATCGAAGGCGTGAACTACGGCTCGTTCATCGTGCCGGGGCTGATCATGCTGACGCTGCTCACGCAGAGTGTGATGAACGCCTCGTTCGGCATCTATTTCCCGCGCTTCATCGGCACTATCTACGAGCTGTTGTCGGCGCCGATTTCCTTCCTCGAAATCACGCTCGGTTTCGTCGGCGGGGCCGCAACCAAGTCGATCATCCTTGGCGTCGTCATCTTGGCGACCTCTGTGCTGTTCGTGCCGCTGCACATCGCGCACCCGTTCTGGATGATGACCTTCATGGTGCTGACCTCGGTCACCTTCAGCCTGCTCGGCTTCATCATCGGCATCTGGGCCGACGGCTTCGAGAAATTGCAGATCGTGCCGCTGCTGATCATCACCCCGTTGACCTTCCTCGGCGGCACCTTCTATTCGACCAGCGTGCTGCCGCCGCTGTGGCAGAAGGTCGCGCTGTTCAACCCGGTGGTCTATCTAATCAGCGGCTTCCGCTGGAGCTTCTTCGAGATCGCGGACGTGAGCCCGGCCATCAGCCTCGGTATGACCTTCGTGTTCCTCGGCATCTGCCTCGCCACCGTGTGGTGGATCTTCAAGACCGGCTATCGGCTCAAAAATTAGCTCGTTCACGTCTGTGTGCGCGCGAATAAAACGGGCGCGGTTGGGATATGTTCAGGTCAGGGGCGGCACAAGCCCCGCGCAACCACCGGGAGGTTACCTCATGTCGCTCGTCGCAAAAGCTTTGGTCGGTCTCGCCGCCGCCGCACTGGCCTCGCCTTCCGGCGCGCAGGTGCTGACACAAAAGAACGTTTCGCTGGCGATGGCGCAGACCATCGCCAATGCCGCGCTGGCGCAATGCCAGAGCATGGGATTCAAGGTCGCGGTGGCGGTGATCGAGCGCGGCGGCCAGACGATCTTGCTGCTGCGCGACGACGGCGCCGGCCTGCACACGCCGGAAGGCGCCGAGCGCAAGGCCTACACAGCGCGTACCTATAGCGCGCCATCTGCCGTTTTCGCCAAACGCGTGCAGAGCGAGCCCAATTACGTTCCGGCGATGCAATATAGTCGTGTGCTGGGCCTCGCCGGCGGGCTCCCGATCAAGGTCGGCAACGAGGTGATAGGCGCGGTCGGCGTCTCCGGTTCGCCCGGCAAGGACGACGTCTGCTCGCAGGCCGGCATCGACAGGGTGGCCGATCAGCTCAAATAATGCGGCCGCGGAGTTAGCTCGCCGCTAGCGCGTCGAGGATGCGCGCCCAGGAACGGATGCCCTTGTGGTAGCACTGCAAGTCGAACTTCTCGTTCGGCGAATGCACGCGGTCGTCGTCGAGCGCAAAGCCGACCAGCAATGAATCCATCCCCAGCACGCTCTTGAAGTCGGCGACGATGGGGATCGAGCCGCCGGCGCCGACCGCCACCGCCTTGTGGCCCCATTCCTCGGCGAGCGCGGCTCGCGCCTTGTTGAGCGCCGGATTGTCGAAGGAAAGCTGCAACGGCGGCGCCAGGCCGAAATTGCCGAATTCGACCTGGCAGTCGGCCGGCAGGTGCGCGCGCACGAAGGCGCGGAAGCCGTCGCGCACTTTCGCGGGGTCTTGTTGGCCGACCAGGCGGAAGGAGACTTTCGCCGACGCCTCGCCCGGGATGACAGTTTTGGCCCCCTCGCCCGTGTAGCCGCCGATAATGCCGTTGATCTCGGCGGTCGGCCGTGTGGTGATCTGCTCGATCAGCAAATAGCCCTTCTCGCCGGCCGGCGTCTTCAGGCCGATGGGCCCGAGGAACTTTTCCGGCGTGAGGTCGAGGCCCGCAAGATCGGCCTTGATGTCGGCCGGCAAGTCGCGCACCCCGTCGTAGAAGCCCGGGATGGTGACGCGGCCATTGTCGTCCCAGAGCGCGCCGAGGATCTTGGCCAAGAGCCGGATCGGGTTCTGCGCCGCCCCGCCGAACACGCCGGAGTGCAAATCCCGGTCGGCGCATGTGATTTTGACGTCCTCATAGACCAGCCCGCGCAGCGAGGTGGTCACCGCCGGGGTCTGGGCGTCCCACATAGCGGTGTCGCAGACCAGCGCCAGGTCGAGCTTGAACTCGGCGGCGTTGTCGCGCACGAATTTGAACAGGTTCTTTGAGCCGCACTCCTCCTCGCCCTCGATCATAGTGGTGATCGGCAGCGGCAGTTTGCCGGTAACCGCCTTGAAGGCGCGGCAGGCCTCGATGAAGGTCATGGCCTGGCCTTTGTCGTCGCAGGCCCCGCGCGCGACGATGATCTTGCGCCCACCCGGGAGCGTCTCGATGCGCGGCTCGAACGGAGGGGTCTTCCATTGGTTGAGCGGGTCGACCGGCTGAACGTCATAATGGCCATAAAACAGCACATGCGGGCCAGAAACGCTGTTGGATTTGCCCACAACGACCGGATGGCCCTCGGTTGGGCGGACTTCCGCCGCAAAACCCATGCTGCGCAGGTCGGCGGCGACGTGCTCGGCGGCGGTCCGGCACTGTTCCTTGTACGCCGGGTCGGTAGAAACCGAGGCAATGCGCAACAGCGCAAACAAGCGTTCGACGCTTTGGTCGATATCCTTGTCGATGCGACTTAATACCGCGTCGAGTGCGCTCATGAGGCCTCCTACCGGCAAGCATTCAAGCTAGCAACGCTTTCATGCGCTGAAAAGCGCCGCCGCTTCCTTAGATAAGTTCAAACTTGCCGCCCATTGGCAAGTCGAAGCGGCGGACTTGCGTTTTCAAGCAAAGTTTTTCCGTTTTCTATTCGGAACTTCGAAAGCATAACCAGCCGGCGTGCCTGCGCGGGCCGCAAATACAACTAATCGCAACGTTACGGATACTGCAGTTGGTATTCATGGAGGGCTTTTCGATTTGGCAGCCGCGCAGGCGCGCATCGATGCGTTCACGCGCGACGCCGTGCGCGGACGCGCGCCGTGCAGTTTTTACTTGACATAACTCAATGACAGTGCGCGCCCGCAGCGGTAACTTTGCGTATGTGATTGCGCAACGCGCTTGTCATCGCCGCAAAGCGCGTTCAATATAACGACAACCCGCCGCCAGTGCGGGAAGGTCGAGGGGGTTATGGAAGATTTGATCGCACGTCTCGTCGCCAAGGTCGGCGTCGATCGGGCTACCGCGGAAAAATCCGTCGGCATCATCCTCGACTTCCTGGTCAAGGAAGGGCCGGCCGACAAAATACAGCCCCTCATCGCCAAACTTCCAGGCGCGCAAGCCCTGATCGATGCCCAGCAGGCGAGCGACGCCGGCGGCGGAATGTTTTCCCTGGGCGGCCTCATGGGCGCCGGCACCAAAATGATGGCGGCGGGCTTGAGCATGGGTCAGGTGCAAAGCGTCACCAAGGAAGTAATCGCCTATTCGCGTGAAAAAGCCGGTGAAGACGTGGTCGGAGAGATCGTCGGCGCGATTCCCGGGTTAAGTCAGTTCGTTTGAACGGTTCGGCTGGCGGCGCAGACAGAAGTTGCAGGCGAGTGAGGAGTTCCGGATGACCTACCCCATCACCGATATCGACGGGATCGACGGCGAGGTGGCCGCGATCCTCAAGTCGGTGGGGATTCGCTCGACCGGACGGCTCTTGGAGGCGGCGCGCACCGTGCGCGGCCGCAAGATGCTCGCCATCAAGTCCGGCTTCGACGAAAAGCAGTTGCTGTGCTGGGCAAACGTCGCCGACCGCATGCGGGTCAAGGGCATCCGCAAGGAATATGCCGGGCTGCTGCAGGCCGCGGGCGTCGATACCGTCAAGGAACTCAAGTACCGCAACCCGGGAAATCTCGCCAAAGCCATGGCGGAAGCGAACAAGAAGCGAAAGCTGGTCGCCTTCTTGCCCTCCGAAAAAGTCGTCTGCAGCTGGATCGAGAACGCCAAGAAGCTGCAACTCAAGATCAGCTATAAATAGCTCGGGCGGCCCGGATCCGAGGTCTTCTTGACAGCCCCGCGGCTGGAAGCGCAAAGCCACGACTATGGGCCCCCAGGGCGATACGCGGACCGCAGGTCGCGCGATTACCGATGCGCCGCCATCCTGGCTCGCCACCCGGCTGGCCGAGCGTCGGCCGCTGATCATGGGCATCCTCAACGTGACCCCGGACTCGTTTTCGGACGGCGGGCGCTTTAGCGACCCGCAACGGGCCATCGCGCAGGCCGAACGCATGATCGCCGCCGGCGCCGACATCATCGATATCGGGGCGGAGTCGACCCGCCCCTATGGAGGGGCGCAGGCGGTGTCCCACGAGGAAGAATTGGCGCGGCTAAAGCCGGTGCTGCCAGCGGTGGTCAAATTCAAGACGCCGGTCTCGATCGACACCATGAAGGCCGGCATTGCCACCTGGGCGCTCGACCAGGGCGCCGCCATGGTCAATGACGTCTGGGGCCTGCAGCGCGACCCCGCCATGGCCGAGGTCGTCTCCGAATACGACATGCCGATCGTGATCATGCATAACCGCGCGGCCGCCGACCCCGCGCTCGACATAATCGCCGACGTGCAAGCCTACTTCCGGCGTTCGCTCGACATCGCGCAGCGCGCCGGCGTCGCGCGCGATTGCATCGTGCTCGATCCCGGCATCGGCTTCGGCAAGACGCCGGAGCAGAGCATCGCCTGCATCGCGCGGCTTGCCGAATTCCAAAGCTTCGGGCAGCCGCTTCTGGTCGGCGCCTCGCGCAAGCGCTTCATCAACGCCGTGACGCCGTCGCCGCCCGACGACCGGCTCGGCGGCTCGATCGCCAGCCATCTCGAGGCAGTCAAGAACGGCGCGGCGATCGTGCGCGTGCACGACGTCGCCGAAACGGTGCAGGCGCTGCGGGTTGCCGCGGCGATCGAGGACGCGCGATGAGCGACCGCATTTTCATCCACGGACTGTCGCTGCATGCCTATCACGGCGTGATGCCCTACGAGGCCAAGGTCGGGCAAACCTTCACTCTCGATCTCGAAATCGAAATCGATCTCACCGACGCCGTCCGTTCTGACAAAGTGGTGCACACGGTTTCCTACGACAAGGTTGTCGACTGCGCGAGCAAGGCGTTCTGCGGGCAGCGCTGCAAGCTGATCGAGACCGCCGCCGGCCATGTCGCGAGCGCGGTGCTCGGCGCGTTCGCGCGCGTGCGCAAGATCAAGGTGACGATCCACAAGCCGCACGCCCCGATCGCCGCGACCTTCAATAACGTCGGCGTCACGCTCGAGCGCGCGCGCGGCGACGGCAAATCATGAGCGCGGCGTGGCTGGCGTTCGGCGGCAATGTCGGCGACAGCCGCGTCATTCTCGACCGCGCGGTGACGCTGCTGTGCGACGGCAAGGACATTCGGCTGACCGCGCGTTCCGCCGACTACCGCACGCCGCCCTGGGGCTTCAAATACCAGCCGCCCTTCATCAACCTGTGCATCGCGGTCGAGACGACGCTTTCCCCGCGCGATCTGCTGGCGCGCGCGCAAGACGTCGAGCTGCAGCTCGGCCGCGATCGCGCCCACGAAAAGCGCTGGGGTCCGCGCACCGCCGATATCGACATCATCGCCTATGGCGGCCTCGCCGTGCACGAACTGGGCCTGACGGTGCCGCATCCGCGGCTGTTCGAGCGCGCCTTCGTGCTGCTGCCACTCGCCGAAATCGCTCCCGATTTGGTGATCGACGGCCGCAGCATGCGGGAGGCGGTTGCCGGCGTCGATCGGGCCGGGATCGAGCGGCTGCCGCCGCGCGCATGACGGGCACGCAATTTGCTTTAGCTCAATGGCGGCACCCCACCGACTGTGGCAATTTGCGCCGATGACACCCGAGCTCCCCCTCGCCGCCGAATTTCCGCCCACCAAAGAGGCTGATTGGCGCAGACTGGTCGAGGCCGTGCTCAAAGGCGCCGCGTTCGATAAGCGGCTGGTGAGCCAAACCTATGACGGCCTGCGCGTCGAGCCGCTTTACGCGCGCGCCAAGGACGCCAAGCCGGTGGCCGGGCGGTCGCCGAGCGCGGCGTGGACGCTGATGCAGCGGATCGATCATCCCGATCCGACGGCGGCCAATGCGCAGGCGCTGCAAGACCTGCAGAACGGCGCCAACGGGCTGACGCTGGTGTTCGCCGGCTCGCTCAACGCCAATGGCTACGGCCTCGCCGCTTCGCCGGAGACGCTCGCGCGAGCGCTCGACGGCGTCGAACTCGACGCCAGCATCACGATCGATTTCAATCTCAGCCCGGCGACGCGCACTGCCGTGCTGCATTTCGTAGCGCTGGTGAAAGCGCGCAAGTTCGCGCCGGCCTCAGTCGACATGCGCGCCAGCATCAATCCGATCGGCGGCTTCGCGGTTTCGGGCGCAACACCGATGCCTTGGAGCGAGCTGTCGAAAATATTCGCGGCGAATATCCGCAATCTTGCCGATCAGGGTTTTCGCGGACCGTTCGCGGTCGCCGACGGGCGCATCATCCACAATGCCGGCGGCTCGGAAGCGCAGGAACTCGCCTTCGCCATAGCCGCCGCCGTGGATTGCCTGCGCGCGCTGGAAGCGGGCGGCGTGCCGCTCGATACGGCGCGTGGCATGATCTACTTCCGTCTTGCCGCCGACGCCGATGAGTTTCTCACCATCGCCAAGTTCCGCGCCATCCGAAAACTGTGGGCGCGCGTCGAAGCGGCCTGCGGCCTGACGCCAAAGCCAACCACCGTCGCCGCCGAAACCGCCTGGCGCATGATGACCAAGCGCGACCCTTACGTGAACATGTTGCGCACGACCATCGCGGTCACCGCCGCCGGCCTTGGCGGCGCCGACAATATCGCAGCCTTGCCGCACACCGCCGCGCTCGGCCTGCCCGACGCTTTTGCCCGAAGGGTCGCGCGCAACACGCAACTTATTCTGCTCGAGGAGTCGAACCTGGCGAAGGTCGCCGATCCGGCCGCCGGCTCCGGCGCGATCGAGGACTTGACGGCCAAGCTTTGCGCCGCCGCCTGGGCGTTATTCCAAGAATTCGACAAAGCGGGCGGCGCCTGGGCATCGCTCGAAAGCGGTTTGCTTCAACGCAAAGTCACGGCCGTGCGCGAGCAGCGGCAAGCCAATGCCGCGCGCCGCAAGAACGCGCTGACCGGCACCAGCGATTATCCCAATCTCGCGGAACTGCCGGCTTCAGTGCTTGACATTACGCCGCAAATTCCGCCGAAGGAGGCCGGGGCTGCCGCTATGGTCGAACCGCTGCCGAGTATCCGGCTGGCTGAACCGTTCGAGGCGTTGCGCGGCAAATCCGACGCGGTGTTGAAAAAAACAGGCAGCCGGCCGAAAGTGTTCCTGGCCAATCTCGGCAGACTGTCGGAGTTCACCGCCCGCGCGATGTTTGCGAAAAATTTCTACGAAGCGGGCGGCATTGAGGCGCTTGGCAATGACGGCTTCAAGGATCAGGAGGAAATGATTGCCGCGTTCAAGGCCTCCGGCGCCAAGCTCGCCTGCCTGTGCTCGTCCGACAAAGTTTATGAGGCGCAGGCGGCCGATGCCGCCAAGGCGCTCACCGCCGCCGGCGCCACCGTGCATCTTGCCGGCCGGGGCGGCGACAACGAGGCAAACTGGCGGCAGGCGGGCGTGAAATCCTTCGTATTCATGGACTGCGACGTGGTTTCGACCTTGCAGGCCGTACATGATATTCTGTCCTAAGCCTGTCATGCCCGGGCTTGACCCGGGCATCCCGCTTAGGAAGGCAAGGCTGTGCTCACGTAAGCGAGATTGCCGGGACAAGCCCGGCAATGACACCGAGGAAAATTGATGAGTCAGGTTCCCAACTTCGCCAGTATCGACTTCGCGGATACTTCGGTTTCCCCCGGCAACGGTTCGGCTACGGCCTGGATGACGCCGGAAGCCATTGCCGTGAAGCCGGTCTACGGCGAAAGCGATCTCGCCGGGCTCGACTTCCTCGACACTTATCCGGGCAAGCCGCCGTTCCTGCGCGGCCCCTACCCCGCAATGTACGCGGCGCAGCCTTGGACCATCCGGCAATATGCCGGCTTCTCCACGGCGGAGGATTCCAACGCCTTCTACCGGCGTAACCTCGCCGCCGGACAGAAAGGCCTCTCCATCGCCTTCGATCTCGCCACCCACCGCGGCTATGACAGCGACCATCCGCGCGTCGCTGGCGACGTCGGCATGGCGGGCGTCGCCATCGACTCGATCTACGACATGCGCACGCTGTTCTCCGGCATCCCGCTCGACCAAATGAGCGTGTCGATGACCATGAACGGCGCGGTACTCCCGGTGCTCGCGCTCTACATCGTCGCCGCCGAGGAACAGGGCGTTGCGCACGCAAAACTGTCGGGCACCATCCAGAACGACATCCTCAAAGAATTCATGGTGCGCAACACCTATATTTATCCGCCCGAGCCGAGCATCCGCATCATCTCCGACATCTTCGCCTATACGTCCGCCGAGATGCCGAAGTTCAATTCGATCTCCGTATCCGGCTATCACATGCAGGAAGCCGGTGCGACACAGGATCTTGAACTCGCCTATACGCTGGCCGACGGCGTCGAATATGTGCGCGCCGGTTTGAAGGCGGGCTTGACGGTCGATCAGTTCGCGCCGCGCATGTCGTTCTTCTGGGCGATCGGCATGAACTACTTCATGGAGATCGCCAAGCTGCGCGCCGCCCGTATGATCTGGGCCAAACTGATGAAGCCGTTCAAGCCGGAGGACGCGCGCTCGCAGAGCCTGCGCACGCATTGCCAAACGTCCGGCTGGTCGCTGGCCGCGCAAGACGTATTCAACAACGTCTCGCGCACCATGATCGAGGCCATGGCGGCGACCCAAGGCCAGACCCAGTCGCTGCACACCAATGCGCTCGACGAGGCGCTGGCGCTGCCGACCGATTTTTCCGCCCGCATCGCGCGCAACACCCAGATCGTCCTGCAGCAGGAAGCCGGCGCCACCCGCATCGTCGATCCCTGGGGCGGCTCGTATTACGTCGAGCGGCTCACCTATGAACTCGCGAAAAAGGCCTGGGGCCATATCGAGGAAGTCGAGGGCCTCGGCGGCATGACCAAGGCGATCGAGGCCGGCATCCCCAAGCTGCGCATCGAGGAGGCCGCCGCCAAGACGCAGGCGCGCATCGATGCTGGCGTGCAGTCGGTGATCGGCGTCAACAAATATCAGCCGACCGACGAGGCGCCGATCGACGTGCTCAAGGTCGACAATTCCGCCGTCATGCACATGCAGCTCGACAAGCTCAAACGCCTGAAGGCGGAGCGTGATCCGGCCGCGCTCAAGGAAGCGCTCGATGCGTTGACGCGCGCCGCCGACCGCGGCAATGGCAATCTTCTGGCGCTGGCCATCGACGCCGCCCGCGCCAAGGCGACCGTCGGCGAGATTTCCCTGGCGCTGGAGAAGGTGTACGGGCGGCATCGCGCCGAAATCAAAGCGATCACCGGCGTCTACAAGCGGGAGGTCGGCATGACCGGCGCGGTCGAACGGATGCGCGTTGCGGTCGAGGCGTTCGAGGCGGCGGAAGGGCGCCGGCCGCGCCTCCTGGTCGCCAAGATCGGCCAGGACGGCCACGACCGCGGGCAGAAAGTGATCGCCTCGGCCTTCGCCGATCTCGGTTTCGACGTCGACATCGGACCGCTCTTTGCGACGCCGGCGGAGGCCGCGCGCCAGGCGGTCGAAAACGACGTGCATATTCTCGGCGTGTCGTCGCTTGCCGCCGCGCATTTGACGCTGGTGCCGGCGTTGAAATCCGAGCTCGCCAAGCAAGGCCGCGACGACATTATGATCGTGGTCGGCGGCGTAGTGCCGCCGCAGGACTACGACGCGCTGACGAAAGCCGGCTGCGAGGCGATCTTCCCGCCCGGCACGGTGATCGCGGAGGCCGCCGAGAAGCTGCTCAAAACCCTCAACAAGCGGCTGGGCCACGGAAAAGAGGCCGCCGAGTGAAATCTCTCCTCGCCCGCGCGGCATTTGTCGCGCTTTGCGGCCTGGCTTTGTCCGGCTGCATCGACTCGGCCGCCCCGATCCTCGCCGACGCGCAGCCGTTGCTGGGCGAGCGCCTCCATCTCCAGCTCTATTCGCTGCGCGACGGGCACGCGCACGACCCCGAGCGAGCGCGCTTCATGTGGGACGGTAAGCGTTATATGCGCGCCGGGCGCGGCATGAAGGACGTCGCCAGCTTCACGCTGCATCCGTTCGAGGGTAGCGATTTCATCGTGCAGTCGATCTCGACCGAGCATCCGGAGCACGTCGAATACGCGCTGATGCGCACGCTGGCCGAAGGCGTCTATCAAGTCGTCGCTATCGACGAAGACGACGCCGATGCCGCCGCCCGCACCGCCGCTTGCAAGCATCCGGGCGGGGTGGCCTGCCGCATCGAGACGCGCGAGCAGCTTTTCACCTTTGCGCGCGCCACCGCGGCGAAACGGAAAGCCGACGGCGGTCTCGCCATCCGGCTCGAAGACGCACCGGCGCGCCGCCGCTAGGGCACCGATGGCTGCGCGCACCCTGAAAGCCACTGATCTCGCCCGCGGCATAAAAGCCGGCGACCGCGCGACGCTGGCGCGCGCCATAACGCTGATCGAGAGCAAGCGCGCCGACCACCGCAAGCAGGCGCATCTGCTGGTACAGGAATTGTTGCCGCTGACCGGCAAGGCGGTGCGGCTGGGCATCACCGGCGCGCCCGGCGCCGGCAAATCGACCACCATCGACGTGCTCGGCACCAGGCTCACCGGGCAAGGCCACAAGGTGGCGGTGCTGGCGGTCGATCCGTCCTCGACCCGCACCGGCGGCTCGATCCTCGGCGACAAGACGCGCATGGCGAACCTCGCCGGCGATGCGCACGCCTTCGTGCGGCCCTCGCCCTCCTCCGGCACGCTCGGCGGCGTCGCCGCCAAGACGCGCGAGACCATGCTGCTGTGCGAAGCCGCCGGCTACGACGTGGTGCTGGTGGAAACCGTCGGCATCGGCCAGTCGGAGACCGCCGTCGCCGACATGACCGATTTTTTCCTGGTGCTCATGCTGCCGGGCGCCGGCGACGAATTGCAGGGCCTCAAGAAAGGCATCGTCGAATTGGCCGACATGGTGGCGGTCAACAAGGCCGACGGCGACAACATCGCGCGCGCCAAGGTGGCAGCCGCCGAATATCGCGCCGCGCTCAACATCCTCGAGCCGCATTCGGCGAACTGGTCGCCGCCGGTCGTCACTTTTTCGGCGCTCACCGGCGACGGCGTCGGCACATTGTGGGCCAAGGTGCTCGAGCATAAGGAGACGATGACCGCCTCCGGCGAGTTGGCGGCGCGACGGCGCGAGCAACAGGTGAAGTGGATGTGGTCGATGCTGGAGGAGCGGCTGACCGCGCGGCTGCGCAGCGATCCAGCGGTGCGCACCAAACTGCGCCAGGCCGAGGCCGCCGTCGCCGCCGGCAAATTGGCGCCGACGCTTGCCGTGGAAGAGATCGCGCAATTGCTCGACGTGTAGATGCTCGTCACCATTCTCGTCACCGGCTTCGGGCCGTTTCCGGGCGCGCCGTTCAACCCGACCGGACCGCTGGTGCGACGACTGGCGCGCTTGCGGCGGCCGGCGGACACGAAAATCGTGCCGCATGTTTTCCCGACCGGCTATGCCACGGTCGACCGGGAGCTGCCCAAGCTGATCGCGCGAGCACAAACCGGACGCGCTGTTGATGTTCGGGCTGGCGCCGCGGGCAAAGACTCTGCGCATCGAGACGCGCGCGCGCAACGCTGTTGCGCTTTTGCCCGACGCTGCCGGCGCCATCCGCACGTATCAAAATCGCGCCAGGCGGTCCGTCCGTGCGCGCAATGCCGGCGCCGGCGGCGCAGCTTCTGGCCGCCGCGCGCGCCGCCCGCGTGCCGGTGATCCGCTCGCACGACGCCGGGCGCTATCTTTGCAATTACCTGTGCTGGCGGGCAGCCGAGGCTGCGACCCGGAAAACGGGTCCGCATCTCGCCGCTTTTGTCCATGTGCCGACGATCCGCCGTAATGCGCGGCCGCACCTCTGTAACCCGCGCCTGTCGGCGGACGATCTCGCGCGCGCCGGCGCGCGGCTCGTTAAGGTTATCGCAGCGGCGGCGCGTTAACACACTGCGCGCGCGGATGTCGCACAATGGCGGTGCATGACGATCGACCGCCGTACCGTCCTCCTCGGCTCGCTCGCTGCCGCACTGGCCGCGCCGGCCAAAGCCGTGCAGCTGTCGAACTTCGGCCTCGACGCCGCGCATTTCGGCGTACGCGCGGGCGCCCCCGGCGACCAGAGTGGCGCCTTGCAACGCGCCATCGATGAGGCCGCGCGCACGCGCGTCCCGCTGCTGCTGGCGCCCGGCGTCTATCGCGCCGGCGGTCTCACGCTGCCGCGCGGCGCGCAGCTTGCCGGCGTGCCCGGCGCCACCCGGCTGACCTATACGCAAGGGCCCTCGCTGCTGTCGGCCGAGCATGCCGAGACTATTTCGCTCAGCGGCCTCACCCTCGACGGCGGCAATCAAATGCTGCCGGCCGGCCGCGCTTTGGCGCACTTCGACGACATTAAATCTATTCGCATCACCGAATGCGAGATCGCCGGCGCCGGCGGCAACGGCATCACGCTCGAGAGTTGCGACGGCGAAGTCACGCATTCGACCATCACAGGCGCAGCGCAGGGCGCGCTCTATTGTAACGACAGCCGCGGCTTGATCATCGCCGACAACACCGTTCTCAAGTCCGGCAATAACGGCATCCAGGTCTGGCAGAGCGACCGGCGTTACGACGGTACATTGATCGCCGACAACCGCGTCGAGGACACCACCGCGCGCGCCGGCGGCAGCGGGCAGTACGGCAACGCGATCAGCATCTTCCGCGCCGGCAACGTGATCGTGCGCGGCAACCATATCCGCCATGCCGCCTTTTCCGCGATCCGCGGCAATTCGGCCTCCGACATCCAGATCGTCGGCAACAATTGTGCCGAACTTGGCGAGGTGGCAATCTATTCCGAGTTCGGTTTCCAGGGCGCGGTGATCGCCGACAACGTCATCGACGGCACCGAGACCGGGATCTCCATCACCAATTTCGACGAAGGTGGCCGGCTCGCCACCGTGACCGGCAATCTCGTGCGCAATCTGCGCACGCAGCGCCCGGGTGAGGCCGGTAACGGCATCAGCGTGGAAGTCGACACCGTGGTCAGCGGCAACGTGGTCGAGGGCGCACCGCTCGCCGGCATCAGCGCGGGCTGGGGGATCGCGATGCGCGATCTCGCGGTCACCGGCAACGTGGTGCGCAAGAGCGCGCTCGGCGTCTCGGTGTCGGTGGTCAACGGCACCGGCGTGGCGGTAATCGCGAACAATATATTCTCCGACACGGCGGGCGGCGCCATTGTCGCCATGGAATGGCACAAGAAGGTGAGCGGCGACCTCGCGCTTGCCGGTGCCGAGCGCTATCCGCAGCTCCGGATTCGCGACAATCAGGTAAGCTAAGTCCTGCCCCGGACGCGATACAAGGCTAATCCGCGGGACCGGGGGGGAAATATCTCACAACATTTTGTCCCGAAGTTACCGAGGCCGGGGTGACGCGGCCGCGCGCGGCGTGGCAAGTTGGCGGGACTTTCGAGGATTCCCATGCGCGATACGCTGCCGTTGCTCGACCAAGTGCCCTTCCCGGCGATCCGCCGGGGCAAGCTCGACACCTTGCAGATCAACGTCGGCTATCGCTGCAACCAGTCCTGCTTCCACTGCCACGTCAATGCCGGGCCGAACCGTAGCGAGGAAATGCCAGCCGAGATCGCCGACATGGTGCTCGACTTCCTCGAACGCCGGCGCATCGGCACGCTTGACATCACCGGTGGCGCCCCCGAACTCAACGCCAATTTCCGCCGCCTGGTGACGCAAGCGCGCAAGCGCGGCGTCAAGGTGATGGACCGCTGCAACCTCACCATCCTGGAGCAGCCGGGCCAGGAAGACCTCGCCGATTTCCTCGCCGCCAACCGCGTCGAAGTCGTCGCCTCGATGCCCTGCTATCTGCAGGACAATGTCGAGCGCCAGCGCGGCAAGGGCGTGTTCGACGGCTCGATCCGCGGCCTGAAAAAGCTCAATGCGCTCGGCTTCGGCCGCGCCGCGGCGCTCACGCTCAACCTCGTCTACAACCCGCAAGGGCCGGCGCTGCCGCCGCCACAGGCGTCGCTCGAAGCCGACTATAAGCGCGTGCTGGGCGAGATCTACGGCATCGTGTTCAACAAATTATTCGTGCTCGCCAATATGCCGATCCAGCGCTTCGGCACCGCGCTGATCAACCAAGGCGAGTTCGAAGGCTATCTGCAATTGCTGCAGGACGCGCATCTCGACGTCAACCTCGACGGCGTGATGTGCCGCAATCTCATTTCGGTCGACTGGCGCGGCTACGTCTATGACTGCGACTTCAACCAGATGCTCGACCTGCCGCTCGCGCGCGGCGCGCGGGAGCGCGTGCATCTGTCCGATCTGCTCGACGACGACCTCACGGGCAATCCCATCCGCACCGCCGGCCATTGCTATGGCTGCACCGCCGGACAAGGTTCTAGCTGCGGCGGCGCGCTCAAGGAAGCAGCGGAATGAAACTCTCCATCGTCATGCCGGTGCTCGATGAGGCCGCGGGGATCGAGGCGGCCTTGCAGGCGCTGGCGCCTTTGCGCGCGCGCGGCATCGAAGTCATCATCGCCGACGCCGGCAGCAGCGACGGCACGGCCGCGCTCGCGCGGCCCCTCGCCGATCGCGTGATCACGGCGCCGCGCGGGCGCGCCGTGCAGATGAACGCCGGGGCCGCGGCAGCAATGGGCGACGTGCTGATGTTTCTGCATGCCGACACGCGGTTGCCGGACGACGCCGACCGGTTGGTCCTCGATGGCCTGGCGGATTCGGCCAAAGTCTGGGGCCGCTTCGATGTGCGGATCGACGGCAGCGGCTTGCTCGCATTGATCGGCATCATGATGAACACGCGCTCGCGCTTGACCGGCATCGCCACCGGCGATCAGGCGATGTTCATGACGCGCGCGGCCTTCGACAACGCGGGCGGCTTTCCGCCGATCGCGCTGATGGAGGACGTGGCGTTGTCGGCGCAGCTCAAGCGCACGAGCAAGCCGCTCGCTTTGCGCGCGCGCGTGACGACCTCGGGCCGCCGCTGGCGGACGCAAGGGATGCTGCGCACCGTGCTGCTGATGTGGGCCTTGCGCTTGCGCTTTTTCCTCGGCGCCGATCCGGCCAAGCTCGCGCGCGCTTACGGCTATGCCGAAAACTAGCATCGCCGTCATGGCGAAGGCACCGGTGGCCGGCTTCGCCAAGACGCGGCTCATTCCAGCGATCAGCGCGCACGCGGCGGCGGTGTTGCAGGAGCGCCTGACCGAACGCGCCGTCGAAACCGCGGTCGCGGCCGATCTCGGCCGGGTGACGCTGTGGTGCGCGCCAGATCCAAGCCATCCCTCATTTCGCGAACTGGTCCTGCGCCATGGCATCGCGCTCAAGCGCCAGCCCGACGGCGACCTTGGTGCGCGCATGCTCGGCGCTTTCGCGCCGGGGCCGACGCTGGTGATCGGCACGGATTGTCCCGCTTTTACCGCTGACATCTTGCGCGTCGCCGCGCATGCGCTTGATGACGCCGCGGTGGTGCTAATCCCGGCCGATGACGGCGGTTATGTGCTGATCGGCACGCGCGAGGTGCAGCCGCAACTGTTCTCCGGTATCGCGTGGGGCACGGCGGCGGTGATGGCCGAGACGCGCGCGCGCAGTGCGGTGCTCGGCCTCAAAGCCGTCGAGCTGCCCGCGCTGTGGGACGTCGATACCGAGGACGATCTCGCGCGCTGCGAACGTCTGTTTCCCGAAGTCGCGCTTTAAGGCTTCGCGGCCGCCGGCGCCCATAATTTAGGCCCCGCGCGGGCATATTGCACCGGCCGCGCCACTTCGGCTCCGAGCGCCTTGGCGGCATGCCAGCCCCAATGCGGATCGTCGAGGAAGCAGCGCGCCATCGACACCATGTCGGCCTCGCCTTTCGCTACGATCGCCTCGGCGTGCTCGGGCTTGACGATGAGGCCGACGCAGCGCGTCGGAATGCCGGCTTCTTTGCGCACGCGCGCGGCGATCGGTACGTTGTAGCCGGGCTCGGCCGGATTATGGATGCCGGCGGCAACGCCGCCCGACGAGATGCAGATGAAGTCGAGGCCTTCGGCCTTGAGCGCCTTCGATATCGCCACGGCGTCGTCGGGGGTAAGCCCACCCTCGCGCCAGTCGCTGCCGGTGATACGGGCGCCGAGCGGCAGACCCTTCGGCACAACGCTACGCACCGCGCGCGCGATTGACAGTGGAAAGCGCAACCGGCTTTCGAGCGAGCCGCCATAGCCGTCGGTGCGTTTGTTGGAGATCGGCGACATGAAGCCGTGCGCAAGATAGCCGTGCGCCATGTGCAATTCGATCTCGTCGAAGCCGATGCGCAAGGCGCGCTGCGCTGAGGAAACGAAAGCCGCGCGCACGCGCTCCATGTCGGCCTCGGTCACTTCGCGCGGCGTCTGCCAGCCCTCGCCGAACGGAATGGGCGAAGCGGCAATCGTCGGCCATGGATCGGCTTCCGGCTTGAGCGGTCCGCCGCCGTCCCAGGGTTTTTGCGCCGAGCCCTTGCGGCCGGAATGCGCGATCTGAATGCCGAACTTGGCGGTGCCGGCGCGGCGCGCCGAATGCATGACGCGCGCCAGCGCCGCCTCGTTGTCGTCGTTGTAAAGGCCGAGGCAGCCGTGGGTGATGCGGCCGTGGCGCTCGACATGGGTCGCCTCCACGATCACCAGCGATGCGCCGGAATTCGCCAGCATGCCAAGATGCATCAAGTGCCAGTCGTTGGCGCAGCCGTCGTCGGCCGAATACTGGCACATCGGCGAGACTACGATGCGATTGGCGAGTTCGAGACCGGCGAGCTTATAGGGCGAGAAAAGGGCACTGCTCATGGGAGGGGTACTCTTACACGGCGGAACGCGTTCAGCGCCGCTGGATGGACTTCAGATACGCAATGATGGCACCGACATCGTCGGCGTCAAACTTGAATTCGGGCATGTCGGGATGGCCGGACATGAAGCCCTCGCCCAGGGCCTCTTCGAGCGACTCGACCGGATAGCGCCGGCCGATGGTGTAAAACGCGGGGGCGTCCTTGACCGCACTGTCGCCGCTGGCGAGCGCATGGCAGGAACCGCACGCGCGCGCGAGCAGCGTTTCGCCGCGCTTGAGATCTTGGGCGGCGGCCGGCCGCATCGCCGCCGGCAGAGCGAAAGCCAGCGACAAGGCTGTCACGACCGCTTTCATGCGGCGAGATCGTTCTTGTCGGCGGTCTGGCCGGCCAGTTTTTTCCAAACGGCGACGGCTTTATTCACGTCGTGCATGCGGCGCGCAAAGCTTTCCATGGTGTAATAATGCTGCCAGCGGCCGTTGCGAAAAAGCTCGTCAAAATACTTCTCCCGGCGCTCGGCGAAATCGAGCCATTTGCGCGAAATCTCATCGAAGAACGGCGCGCCTGGCAAGGCCGGCATAGGTAGTCCGTGGCGTGCGCTGAGCCGGCAACCGACGGGTGCGGATCAGCAGGGGCAATATGACGCCGACGCTTACCCTGTGGATAACTCGTATCGTGTAAGCTGATTCGCGAATGTTTCAAATAGGCTGCGCGCCCAAAGCCGCCGACGGCAGCGCTAGCCCTTGAACTTCTTGGCGAGCGCGTCGGCGTTCTTGGCCAACAGGCCGAGGTCGGCGCCGACCGCCACGAACAGATAGCCCCACTCGATATAGCGGCGGGCTTCCTCCTCGTTGCCGGTGAGAATGCCGGCCGGCTTGCCGAGCGCTTTCAGCCGCTTGACCGCGTCCTGCATGGCCGCCTGCGCCTGCGCATGCTGCGGGTTGCCGAGATGGCCAAGCGAAGCGGCGAGGTCCGAGGGACCGATAAAAACGCCGTCGATCCCGTCGACTTTGGCGATGGCTTCGAGGTTGTCGAGCGCAATGCGCGTCTCGACCTGCACCAGCACGCAGATTTCCGCATTGGCGTTGGTCAGATAACCGGGCGTGCGGCCGTAGCGGGAAGCGCGCGAGGCGACCGATACGCCGCGGATGCCTTGCGGCGGATAGCGCGTCGAGGCGACCGCGCGTTTGGCCTCCTCGACGTTCTGCACATACGGAAACAGCAACGTCTGCGCGCCGATGTCGAGGCAGCGTTTGGCGAGCACGGCGTCGTTCCAGGCCGGGCGGATGATCGGCGTCGCGGTGCCGGCCTGGATCGCCTGAAGCTGCGTGACCAGATCGGGGATTTCGTTGGGCGAATGCTCGGTGTCGAGCAGAATCCAGTCGAAGCCACTGTCGGAAATGATCTCGGCGGCGATGTTGCTGCACAGACTCGACCACAGGCCGATCTGCAATTTGCCGGCGGCGATGGCGTGCTTGAAGGCGTTGGTTTTGAAGTCGGTGCCCATGATGTGGTTCTCTCTTAGTGGCGTGTGATCTTTTCCGAAAACTATTTCCCACTTTTCGGGATCACGCGTTACACAAACTGAATGGCAATGCCGCCGAGCGGCCCGTAATCGGCGTGGATGGTGTCGCCCTTTTGCGCGAACACCACGCGGGTGAACGAGCCGGCGAGCACGATGTGGCCGGGTTCGAGCGCGTGGCCGTGCGGGCCGATCTTATTGGCGAGCCAGGCGACGCCGAACGCCGGATGGCCGAGCACGCCGGCGGCGAGCCCCGTCTCCTCGATCTCGGAATTCTTGTACATGATGCCGCCGACCCAGCGCAGATCGACGTCCAGCGGGCCGACCGGGCGGCCACCAAGCGCAATGCCGGCGGCGGCGCCGTTATCGGCGACGGTGTCGACGATTCTGCGCGGGTCCTGGATGCGCGCGTCGACGATCTCGATCGCCGGTACCACGTATTCGGTGGCGCGCAACACGTCGGTGAGGCCGACGCCGGGACCCTGCAACCGCTTGCCCATGATGAAGGCGAGCTCGACCTCAACCCGCGGCTTGCAGTAGTCGGCGTGCTTCACCTTGGCGCCGTCAGCGATCATCTGGTCGTCGAGGATGTAGCCGTAATCCGGCTCGTCGATCATTGACGAGCGCTGCATCGCCTTCGACGTGAGACCCACTTTGTGGCCGATCAATTTGGCGCCGGCCGCAATCTTGCGCTCCGCCACGATGGTCGAGATCGCGTATGAGTCCTCGATGGTGATCGCGGGAAAAGTGACGTGCAACTGGATCGCCTGCTTGCACTCCTTTTGCGCCGCCATCAGGATATCGGCGGCCTTCTTGCGGTCGGCGTCGGAGAGCATGGAGTTTCCTTGGTCAGGTAAACTGTCATGCCCGGGCTTGCCCGGGCATCCCGCTTAGGTTGGCACGATCATGCGTCCCTTATCGAGATGGCCGGGACAAGCTCGGCCATGACTAATTCTGGTTTTTAGTGCTTCAGTTTCGAATCGACCGTGAATTTCGCCTGCGTGTTCTTGGCGATCTCATCCACCGTCACGCCGGGGGCCAGCTCGATCAGCGTCATGCCGCCCTTCTTGCGGTCGATGTTGAACACGCCCAAATCGGTGATCACCATGTCGACCACGCCGGCGCCGGTGAGCGGCAGGTTGCATTTGCGCAGGAGCTTCGCATCGACGCTGCCGTCCTTGGCCTTGGCGGTGTGTTCCATCACCACCACCACCTTCTTGACGCCGGCGACGAGATCCATGGCGCCGCCCATGCCCTTGACCATCTTGCCGGGGATCATCCAGTTGGCGAGGTCGCCGTTCTCCGCCACCTGCATGGCGCCGAGGATGGCGATGTCGATGTGGCCGCCGCGGATCATGGCGAAGGAATCGGCGGACGAAAAAAAACTGGTGGTGGGGATTTCGGTGACGGTCTGCTTGCCGGCATTGATCAGGTCCGGGTCCTCGTCGCCCTCGAAAGGGAACGGGCCGAAGCCGAGCATGCCGTTCTCGCTTTGCAGCTGCACGATCATGCCGTCGGGGATGTAGTTCGATACCAGCGTCGGGATGCCGATGCCGAGATTGACGTAGAAGCCGTCGCGCAGCTCCTTGGCGGCGCGTTCGGCCATCTGATCGCGGGTCCAGGGCATGAGAGGCACTCCTTTAATTCAAGTCCGAATCTATTTTTGATTTGCGCATGATCTTATCCGAAAACCGGTTCCCGCTTTTCAGGATCATGCGCTAGACTTCCTCCCCTGTGCCGGCGGGTGCAAGACGCTTGCGCACGGTGCGCTGCTCGATGTGCTTTTTCGCATTCAGCACGTGCACGATGCGCTGTACGTAAACACCCGGCGTGATGATGGTATCGGGATTGATGTCGCCCGGCTGCACAAGGTGCTCGACCTCGGCGACGGTTACTTTGCCCGCGGTCGCCATCATCGGATTGAAGTTGCGCGCGGTTTTCCGGTAGACGAGGTTGCCCTCGGTATCGGCCATCCAGGCGTGCACGATGGCGAGATCGGCGACGATGCCGCGCTCCATGATGTATTTCTCGCCATCGAAGACGCGCTCTTCCTTGCCCTTGGCGATGTCGGTGCCGGCGCCGGTGCGGGTGAAGAAGGCGGGGATGCCGGCGCCGCCGGCGCGGATGCGCTCGGCGAGCGTGCCCTGCGGATTGAATTCGATCTCCAATTCGCCGCCGAGAAACTGCTGGGCGAACAATTTGTTCTCGCCGACATAAGACGAGATCATCTTCTTGATCTGCTTGGTCTCAAGCAGCAGGCCGAGCCCCGCCCCGTCGACGCCGGCATTGTTCGACACCACCGTGAGGTTTTTCACGCCGGAATCGCGGATCGCCAAAATGAGCGTCTCCGGTATGCCGCACAGGCCGAAGCCGCCGGCATGGATCAACATGCCGTCCTTGAGCAGGCCGGCGAGCGCAGCTTTAGCGTCGGGATAGACCTTCTTCATGCGATACCACCACTGTCCCGGACGGTTTTGACCCTAGCGAAACGGCAGAGAAACTCAATAAGACGGCTCAAGGCAAGCCTAGCGCGCGGGCGGCGGGCTTGTCGGCGCGGGAGCCGGCGGGGGCGAAGCGGGCGCTGCCGGCGGCGTGATATCGGTCACCGGATTGCGCGGGCGCGTTGGCGCGGCGGGCGCCGCCGGTGCGGGCGCCGTCGTTAGCGCGGCCTTCGGCGGCGTGAGCGCGGTCGGCAGCGGCAGATGATGCGGGTAATAGGTCCAGAACACGAAGGCCGCGGCGAACAGCAGGGCCGACAGCACGGCGCCAAGGAAACGGCGGCCGAAAGACAGCACACTGGCGATCAGCGTGGCGAGGAAGACAATCAGCGCCAGGACGACGACATAGAGCCAATCCACGGTCGCCAGATCGATCGGCATGGAAGTCATAGTGCTCGCTCTCCTTAACGTATGGCCGACGAATATTAGCGCAGACCCACGATGCGGGTCACCTGCGCCCGGTTATTTCCCAAACCCCTGTTTGTGATTATACATCCACCGCCATGCCAAATCTCCTCATCCTCACTGAAGTTCAGGAATCGATGCGAGCCCGCTACAAGGCCCTGCTGCGGGAACAGTTCCCGCAGCTGACCATCAACGTGGTCGGCCACCACACCCTGGTAGAGCCCTTTATCGCCGACACCGACATCCTGCTGTGTTTTTCCCCGCCGATGGCCGACCACGTGGTGCGTGACGCCAAGAAGTTGAAATGGATCCAGGCGCTCGGCACTGGCGTCGACAACATCGTCGACCTGCCCTCGCTCGGCAAAGAAGTACTGGTTACCAATATCCGCGGCATTCATGGCGCGCCCGTGTCGGAAGCCACCATCGCCTACATGCTCTCGCTCGCGCGCAACATGCCGGACTCCGTGCACGCGCAGGACAGAAGCGCCTGGGAGCGCTGGCCGTCGGCGCTGCTATCCGGCAAGGTCGTGGGCATTCTCGGCGTCGGATTGATCGCGGAATACTTGGCGCCGATCTGCAAGCAATTCGGCATGACGGTGATTGGCATCAGCGGGACCCCGCGCGCGGCCAAGGGTTTTGACCGCATGGTGTCGCGCGGCGATCTCATGAAGGTCGCCGGCGAGCTCGACTATCTGGTCGTTCTGGCGCCGCTGACGCCCGAGACACGCAACATCGTCGGCGCGAAATTGCTCGCCGCAATGAAGCCCACCGCTTTTCTTGTGAACGTCGCGCGCGGCGGCGTTGTCGACGAGCCGGCGCTGATGGCCGCGCTCGAGAGCGGGAAAATTGCCGGCGCCGCGCTCGACGTTTTCTCGCAGGAGCCGCTGCCGCCAGACAATCCATTGTGGAAGACCAAGAACGTGACCATCTTCTCGCATCTCGGCGGCTACTCGCAGGGCTACGAGGACCGCGCCATGCCGACCATCGCCGGCAACATGGCCAAGTTCCTCGGCAACGATCTCAAGAACATGATCAATATCGTGCGCAAACCCGCCTCCTGGGGAGATTGAGTTATGGCTTTGTCGGAACGCCTGAACACGCCGATCTCCACGGCCGAACTGGAACGTCGCTGGGCCGCCGTGCGCGTCGCCATGGAGCGCGACAAGATCGACGTGCTGCTGATGCAGAACAACAACGATCACATGGGCGGTTACGTGCGCTACTTCACCGACATGCCGGCGACCAACGGCTATCCCAACACGGTGATCTTTCCGCGCGACGGCGAAATGACGGTGGTGTGTCAGGGCCCGTTCGGCGGCGGCGAAGCGACCGCGCAAGGCGATCAGACGCAGGGCGACCAGATTTGGCGCGGCGTCACGCGCATCTTCACCACCCCGAGCTACGCCTCGGCACATTTCACCAAGGACTATGACCCGGAGCTCGCCGCCAAGGCGCTTGTGCCGTTCCGCAACGCCACCATCGGCTATGTCGGCACCTATCAGATGTCCTATGCGCTGCTCGATTACGTCAAGCGCACGTTTCCGAAGGCGCGCTATGTCGACGCTTCCGACATGGTCGACAAAATCAAGGTGATCAAGAGCGCGGAGGAAATGGAGCTGGTCAAGCGCGCGGCGCAGATGCAGGACGGCGCCATGCGCGCCGCCTTCGCGGCGGTCAAGCCGGGCATGCGCGACACCGAAGTCGCCGCGGTCGCGCAAGCCTACAGCCAGTGTCATGGCAGCGAGAACGGCATTTATCTGTGCGCCTCGATGCCGCTCGGCAAGCCGTCGAAATTCGCCAACCGTCATTTGCAGAACCGTGTGATCCAGAACGGCGACCAGATCGCGCTTCTGGTTGAGGATAACGGGCCGGGCGGCATGTACACCGAGCTCGGCCGCTCCTGCGTGGTCGGCGCCAAGTTACCGCAGGCGATGAAGGACGAGCTCGAATTCTGCAAGGAGTCGCGTAAGCTCACGCTCGATTTGCTCAAGCCGGGCGCCTCCTGCAAGGACATCTGGGACACCTTTAATGCCTTCATGCGCAAGAACGGCCGCCCGATGGAGGTGCGGCTTTATTGCCACGGCCAGGGCTACGATCTGGTCGAACGGCCGCTCATCCGCAACGACGAGCCGATGAAAATCGAAAAGGACATGAACATCGTCGTGCATCCGACCTATATCCATGCCGGTTTCCTCAACTGGCTGTGCGACAATTACCTGATCGGCGGCAACGGCCCGGGCGACCGGCTGCACCAGTTTCCGGAAGAGGTCATCGAAGTCGGTTAGCAGCCATACCGGCCGCCCCATTGACGGCCAACGACGGGAGCGAAACAAGGCTCTCAAATAAGATTGGAGGAAGCGATGAAACAGGCGATTTGTGGAACCGCGCTGGCGCTATTGCTGGCGCTGGGTGGATCGGCCGGCGCGGAGACCTTTCCGGACCGCGCCTTGACGATGATCATACCGTTCGCCGCGGGCGGGCCGACCGACGTGCTAGGCCGCGTGATGGCGCAGCGCATGGGCGAGTTGCTCGGCCAGACCGTGATCGTCGAGAATATCGGTGGCGCCGGCGGCATGACCGGCGGCAAACGCGTGGCCGATGCCAGGCCCGACGGTTACACCATGCTGCTCGGCACGGTCGGCACCCAAGCGCAAGGCCAGACGCTTTATAAGCACCCGCTCTACAATTCGGTGACCGACTTCACTCCGGTCGCGCTCATCGCCGACGTGCCGATCGTTTTGATCGTGCGCAAGGACTTGCCGGTCAACAACCTTAAGGAATTCGTCGCCTACGCCAAGGCCAACGACGCCAAAATGCAATTCGGCTCCGCCGGTGCAGGATCGGCGACGCATCTCGGTTGCGTGGTGCTCAACACCGCGATGGGCACCAATATCGTCCACGTGCCTTACAAAGGCACCGGCCCGGCGATGCAGGACCTCGTGGCCGGCCGCATCGATTTCCTGTGCGAGGTCATCAGCACGGCGAAGGCGCAGATCGACGGCGGCACGGTCAAACCTTTGGCGATTATGACCGCCGACCGTTCACCCGTGCTGCCGAACCTGCCGACCTCGCGCGAGCAAGGCCTCGACGTGCAAGCCTATACCTGGAACGCCCTCTATCTGCCGAAGGGCGCTCCGGCCGACGTCGTCAAGAAACTCAACGAGACGGCCGTTGCGGCGATGGAAACGCCTGCGGTTCGCGACCGTTTGCAGACTTTGGGCGCCATGATCGTGGCGCCGGACCGTCGCAGCCCCGAATATCTCGGCAAGTTCACGGCCGACGAAATCAAGAAGTGGGAAGCCCCGATCAAAGCAAGCGGCGTGTCACAGTAAGGATCGCCGCAGCGCGCGGGAAAAGGAGTCGACGATGGCCGACATCAAGATTCTCAATCCCGACGCGCTCGGCAAGCCGCTCGGCCAATACTCCCACCTCACGCGCGTGAAGGCGTCGGAATTCGTCTTCATCGCGGGCCAGGTCGGCGTGCTCAAAGATGGCAAGCTCGCCGGCGACGGCGGCTTCGATGCGCAGTGCGGGCAGACTTTTGCCAATATCGAGGCGGCGCTCAAATCTGTCGGGGCCGGTTGGGCCAATATCGTCGAGTTCACCACCTACATGGTGCACTCGCAGGACATTGCGAAATTCATGGCCTGGCGGCTGCGCGAGTTTCCGAAAATGTTCGCCAACGGCGCCTATCCGCCCAATACGCTGTTGATGATCGACCGTTTGGTGCAGGAGCAGTTTCTGATCGAGGTGTCGGCGGTCGCGGCGCTTTAGGCAGGCTTGTCGATCAGGCTGACATGCGCGGCCACCACGCGCCAACCCTCCGGGAATTTTACCCAGGTCTGCATCTGCCGGCCGGTCTTGCCGGGCGCCGAAGGGCGCTCGTAGAGCGTCGAGGCGACGGCGAAGTCGCGCCCGAACGTGGTGATCACCGTGCGATCAAGCGTGCGGCCAAGCGCAACCGGCGAACGCGCCGCGCGGAATGCCTTGATCGCGTCATAGCCGTAGAGAATTTCACCGCCGCCGTAGCGGATGGTGCGTGCATCGTCGCGGAAAAAATCATTGAGTGCGGCGACGTCGTTCGACACCAGCGCTTTTTCGTAGCGGTCGAACGCCTCGCGCACCTCGGCTACGACCTCCGGCAGGTCGATTTCCATTTGAATTCTCCCTAAAGCTTCGGTCTGGGCGCGGCGACTGCGCCCATCTGCTCCAGCGCGTGCGCGATGCGCAAGGCAACGTCCTCGCGCCAGGGCGCACAAATGATCTGCACCGCGATCGGCAGCGGCTTAAGCGGCACCGGCACCGCCACCACCGGCAGGCCGATGAAGGAGATCGGCTGGGTGTAGATGCCCATATTGGGCCGCACCGGCAGTTCGACGCCGTCGAGCATGAAAGTCTGCTGGCCGATCTTCGGCGCGCTGCAGGGCGTGGCGGGCGCGAGGATCGCATCGCAGCTTTTGAACAATTCGAGCACGCGCTCGCGGTACCAGCGGCGGAAATTTTGCGCTTTCACCACCAGCGTGGCCGGCACCATGGCGCCGGCGATCAGGCGGTCGCGCACGGCGGGGTCGAAATCGTGCGCCTGCTTGCGCAAGCGATCGAGATGAAGCGCCGCGCCCTCGGTCGCGGTGATGACGTAAGCGGCGGCGCGCGCGCGAGCCGCTTCGGGGATTTCGATTTCGCCGCGCGCGCCGGCGGCTTTGGCGACATGGTCGAGCGCGTCGAGCGCTTCGGTAAACGCGCCCTTCCTGAAATAGCCGCTAGCGACCGCGACGCGCAGGCCCTCGAGCCCGTGCTCAAACAGCGGTGTCGCGGGCTCGAACGGCCGATCGACGCAAACCGCGTCCTCCGCATCAGGACCCTGCATGGCGTCGTAGGAAAGCGCGAGATCGCGCGCCGAGCGTGCGAAAGGGCCGAGATGATCGAGGCTCGCGACGAACGGAAAACTTCGCGCGCGCGTGAGCCGGCCGTAGGTCGGCTTCAACCCGAAAATCCCGCACAGCGAGGACGGCACGCGAATCGAACCGTTGGTGTCGGAGCCGAGCGCCAGCGGCACCAGCCCGCCGCCGACCGCCCCACCCGAGCCGCCCGATGAGCCGCCGGTCATGCGCGAGGTATCGTGCGGATTGCGCGAGGGGCCGTCGTGCACGTTTTCGCCAGTGAAATCGTAGGCGTATTCGCCCATGTTGAGCGCGCCGACCAGCACCGCGCCGGCCGCTTCCAACCGCTCGATCAGCGGGGAGTCGCGCTTGGCCTGCGGCCGCGCGCGGTTGATCTTGGAGCCGGCAACGGTGGGCAGACCCGCGATGTCGAACAGGTTCTTAACCGCGAAGGGCACGCCGGCGAGCGGCAATTTTGTTTTGTCGCGCATGGCATCGATGGCGCGCGCCTTGGCACGGGCGCGATCGGCGGTGACAGCGGTGAAAGCGTTGAGCGTCGGATTGCGCTCTTCGATGCGCGCGAACGCATCGTCGATGACGTTCAGCGCACTGGTTTCGTCCGCGGCAACTGCGCGCGCAATCTCGGCCGATGTGGCCCATGAGAAATCTTTGCTCATGGATCAGGCCTTGTAGATCGGCGCCGGCTCGGCCTCGTCCGGCAGCGGAAATTCCGCGACCAAAGCGGCGTGCTTGAGGGTGACCGCGAGATTGGCTTTGACCGCGCTTTGCCAGCTTGGCTCCAACGGCAAATCAAGCGCGGCCGCAGCGGCAGCGATAAGTTCGTCGAGCGGGTCTGCCATGGCGGTGTCCTTGTTGCGGTTCATTACAAGCAAGTTTGCTGCCAACAATAGCGAAAGGCAGGCCTGCCGTCATTCCACCACTTGCGCCACGCGCGCGCCGAAGGCGTCGGTGCCGAGCGGACCACCCAAGTCGAACGTGCGCCATTCCTTTTTGGCGATGACGCGGTCGAGCGCGGCCTCAATCGCCAGAGCGGCCTGTTCGAATTTCCTGTCCGCTCGCCGCTCGCCCAGCCAGGCGAGCAGCATCGCCGCCGAACCGATCAGCGAGGACGGGTTGGCGATGTTCTTGCCGGCGATGTCGGGCGCCGAGCCGTGCTGGGCTTGCGCCACCGCGTGCGCGGCGCCGGCATTGAGGGAAGCTGCGAGCCCCAGGCTGCCGGCGATCTCGCTCGCCTCGTCGGAGAGGATATCCCCGTACATATTGGTGGTGACGACGACGTCGAATTGGCTGGCGTCGCGGATCAAGAGCGCCGCCATGGCGTCGATGATGCGCTCTTCCTATTGCACGTTCGGATAGTTTGCCGCCACCGCGCGCGTGCATTCGAGGTAAAGCCCGTCCGAGACGCGCAGCACATTGGCCTTGTGCACGGCGGTGACTTTTTTGCGCCGCTGCAATGCGAGCTTGAAGGCGGCCTGCGCGATGCGGGTCGAGCCTTCGCGCGTTATTTTGCGCATGGCGATCGCGAGATCCGGCGTCGGCATGAATTCGCCGGAGCCCTGAAACATGTTTCGGTCGGCGTAAAAACCTTCGGTGTTCTCTCGCACGATGACGAGATCAACCGTCTTGCCGCAACGCGGGGGAATCCTTCGCGCGAGCGCGCCGGGCGGATATTGGCGTAGAGCGCCAGCCGCTTGCGCATTTCGCCGGACGGATTAAGGCCGCCCTGGGCGCGCGGCGGATAGTCATTGTGCGACACCGGCCCGAGCAGCACGCCGTCGGCATCCTTGGCCAGCGCTTCGACGGAATCGGGAAATGTAGTGCCGGCGGCCTTATGCGCGGCCCAGCCGACCACCGCCGTCTTAAAGGCGAGGCCGAGACCGAATTTGGCGTCGGCCGCGCGCAGCACGGCAAGCGTCGCCGCCGTGATCTCCGGCCCGATGCCGTCGCCTTCCAGCACCAGGATGTCGATATTTTCCTTGGCGGTCATCGTCTCCCCCGCCCCCCGCGTGGCGACCAGGCGTCATATAGACGGAATGCCGCCCGGCGGCTACGTTTCCCCACAAAGCGTCCGATAATGGATAGGGAGGATGGCCGTGAAAGTCTTGAAGTCGCTGCTGCTTGCGTTTGCCTTGTTGTGCCCCGCGCTCGCAGTGGCACAGAATTTTCCCGACAGGACTATCCGGCTGATCGTGCCGTTCCCGCCCGGCGGGCCAAACGATATCATCGCCCGCGTCGTCGGCAAGCGCATGTCAGAAATTCTCAAGCAGACGATCATGATCGACAACCGCGCCGGCCAGGGCGGCGTGCTCGGCACCGACCTGGTCGCCAAAGCCGCGCCCGACGGCTACACGATCGCGATTGCCAGCGCCGGCGCGCTAGCGATCAGCCCGAGCATGGAGAAGGTCGCCTACGATACGCTCAAGGACCTGCAGCCCATCACGCTGGTTGCCAAAGTGCCGGAAATGCTGGTGGTGGCGACCAGCGTGCCCGCCAACAACATGGCTGAGCTGGTGGCGCTGGCCAAGGCGCAGCCCGGCAAGCTCAACTTTGCCTCGTCCGGTCCCGGCAGCATGCCGCACCTGGCGGGCGAATTGTTCAAGCTCACCGCCAAGATCGACATCACCCACGTGCCCTATCGCGGCGCCGCGCCAGCGGTGAACGATCTGCTCGGCCAGCAAGTGCAGATGGTGTTCCTCGATCTGCCAATCCTGCTGCCGCAGATCAAGGCCGGCAAGCTCAAGCCGATCGCCGTCGGCGCACCGCAACGCGTTTCGAGCGCGCCCGATGTTCCGACCACCATCGAAGCCGGCATGCCTAACCTGCAAACGGAAAACTGGTACGGCATGGTCGCGCCGGCGCACACGCCACCGCAGGTCGTCGCCGCACTCAACAAGGCGGCGGTCGAAGCCATGAAGGATGCCGAGGTGGTATCCAAGCTTTCAAGCCAGGGCGCGATCTTGGTCGGCGATACGCCGGACGAATTCCGGTCATATATCGCCAGCGAAACCAAGAAATGGGCGATGGTGATCAAGGAAGCCGGCGTGCCGGTCGCAAAATAGCGCAGTAGAAGTTTTGTCCAGCGTTCCGGAAAAATTCGTTCTGCGCTCGACCGTGACCTCGCCGTTCGGCCGCAAGGTGCGCATGGCAATCGAGGCGCTGGGTTTGGGCGAGCGTGTCACGCTGGTTCCGGCCGACCCGCTTGACGAGAACGACACGCTGCGGCGGGAAAATCCGCTCGGCAAGATGCCCTGCCTGCTGCTGACCGACGGCAGCACGATCTACGACAGCGGCATCATCGTCGAATATTTGCAGGAGCTTTCCGGCAGCGACCGGCTGATCCCGGCGCGCGGCCAGCCGCGCTTCAAGGCGCTCACGCTGGCGCGGCTCGCCGACGGTATCATGGATGCCTCGATCCTGGTCGTTTACGACGCCCGCTTCCGCCCCGGCGAGCCGCCGTCCGAGCGCTGGCTCGCGCATCAGCGCGGCAAGATCAACCGCGGGCTTGCCGCCTTTGCGGCCGCGCCGCCCGATTCGCAAAAAACCGACATCGTGTCGATCGGATTATCCTGCGCGCTCGGCTATCTCGATTGGCGCAAGCAGGTTGATTGGCGTCCGGCCTACCCCGGTCTCGCTGATTGGCTCAAGCAATTCAGCGCGCACGAGCCGGCTTTCGAGCGCACGCGCGCGCCCGCTTCATAAAGGATCGCCCATGGCCCCTGCCGCCGACACCCCCGCCGTGCCGCCGACCTGGACGGAAACGCCGAGCAAGCCGAAACTGAAGCTGCCGCCGGGTTCTTGCGATGCGCACGTGCACGTGTTCGGGCCGCGCGCGCGTTTTCCCTTCGGCGGCAGCTACGTGCCGTCCGACGCACCGAAGGAGACTTTGTTCGCGCGCCACAGGTTTCTCGGCATCGAGCGCTGCGTGATCGTACACAGCGCCGCGCACGGCTTCGATCTCGCCGCCACCGCCGAAGCGCTTGCCGCCAAAGTCGGGTCTTATCTGGGCGTGGCGCTGATGCCTGTCGATATTTCCGATGCCGAGCTCAAGCGGCGCGACGCACAAGGCTTCCGTGGCGTGCGCTTCCATTACATGGACCATCTCGGCAAGGCCGCGCCGATCGACGACGTGATCGCATTCGCCAAGCGGCTCGCCGACATCGGCTGGCATCTGCAGATCCACATGGCGGCCGAGCGCATCGGCGAACTTACGCCCGCACTCAAACGCTCGCCGGTGCCGGTGGTGATCGACCACATGGGCCGCATCGACGCCGCGCGCGGGCTCGAGCAGGAGCCGTTCCGCAATCTGCTCAAGCTGATGGAAGACCCGAAATTCTGGGTCAAAGTGAGCGGGGCCGACCGCGCCATGCGTCAGGGCCCGCCTTACGCCGACGTGGTACCGTTCGCGCGCAAGCTGGTTGCGGAATTCGGCGACCGCTGCGTCTGGGGCACCGATTTTCCGCATCCCAATCACAATCACGTGCCCGATGACGGCGTGCTGGTCGACTTGCTGATGCAGGTCGCGCCCAAGCCGGCCGAGTTGCAGGCGCTGATGGTCGACAATCCGCAGCGTTTTTACCGCTTCGGCAAGCTCGGCCCGGCCAAGGAGGCTTGATCATGAGCGGACGTTTGCAAGGCCGCATAGCCATCGTCACCGGCGCCGGCAGCGCTGGACCCGGTTGGGGCAACGGGCGCGCCACCTGCGTGCGCTTTGCCGAAGAAGGCGCCAAGATTTTCGCGGTCGAGCGCGATCTCGACAGCGCCGCCGAGACGGTCGAACGCGTGAAGGCCATCGGCAGCGAAATCGTGCTGCATCAATGCGACGTTACCGACAGCGCCTCGGTCGCCGCCATGGTGGCGGCTTGCGTGGCGCACTTCGGGCGCATCGACATTCTCGTCAATAATGTCGGCGGCTCGGCGCATGGCGGACCGGTGGAGATGGCCGAAGAAGTCTGGGATTCGCAGATGGATTCCAACCTGAAAAGCGTGTTCCTCACCTGCAAGCACGTGCTGCCGGTGATGGAAAAGCAAAAGAGCGGCGCCATCGTCAATCTGGGATCGACCTCCGGCATCCGCTTCACCGGCGCGTTCCAGGTCGGCTATGCGGCGTCCAAGGCCGGCGTGATCCAGCTTTCGCGAGCTATCGCCGTGCAATATGCGCCCAAGGGTATTCGTGTGAACACGGTCGTGCCGGGGCAACTACATACCCCGATGGTGGAGGCGCGCCTTGCCAAGCAGCGCACCGGGGGCGACGTGCAGGCGCTGTTGGCGCAACGGCTCAAGCGCATTCCGGCTGGCTTCATGGGCGACGGCCGCGACACCGCCAATGCCGCGCTGTTCCTCGCCTCCGACGAGGCGCGTTTCGTCACCGGCACGGAGATTATCGTCGACGGCGGGATGTCGGTACGCTGCGATTAAGATCGGCGGTCTCAGCCGAAACCGCGGCGCCGGCGTTTCGTCTTCGCATTTGTCAGCGGACGCGCGGTTAGCCCGTCGGGAAATTGGGCCATTGCCAGAATCGCGCTGATGAGCGTGGCAAGCAGGACAATTTTCTCCATGGCGCACTCCGGGGGTCGCTGCTAAAAAGTCGTTCGGCTATTACCAAACGTCGAGCGCAGTTGCCGCCAAGACAAGCGTCCCCATGCCCGTAAGCATGATTATTGCCGAGGCGCGGCCGACGACTTCCCAGTAGTGGTTGAATGCAGATCTGGGCAGCATGCGGCCACATTAGGCCACCCGGCGTGAAGGCCGGTGTGAAGCAAATCACACAGTGGAAAAGTTTCGCGCGCCTGCCCTGCCCGCTCGGCTGCGCGGTTTTGGGGCGGTGCGCGGGTTAGCGGTTCAACCACCGCCGCGCGAAGCCGAGCAGCCCCTGCGGCAGGAAGATGATCATCACGATGAATATGACGCCGAGCGGGATCAGATAGGGGAACTGGTCGCCGAAAATGATCGACATCATTTCGCGCAACAGTTGGAAGAAGCCGGCGCCGACGATCGGACCGACCAGCGTGCCAATGCCGCCCATGACGTTGAAGATCACGGTGTCGCCCGATGTCAAAAAGTAGACGAAATCGGGCGCGGCGAATTCGTTCTGCACGGCGTAGAGCACGCCGGCGAGCCCTGCAAACAATCCCGACAGCATCACCGACACGATCTTGTAGCGCTCGACCGGATAGCCGATCGCACGCGTGCGGGCTTCGTTCTCGCGGATCGATTGCAGCACCATCCCGAACGGCGATTGCGTCACGCGCCGCAAGATCAAATAAGAGCCCGCCACCACCGCCAGCACGAACCAGTGCAGGGTCGTGCTGGTGAAGCTCGCATCGTAGATGAACGGGATCGCCAGATGCGGGCGCTCGAAGATCAGTCCGTTCTCGCCGCCGGTGACCGGCGTCCAGGTGAAGATGATGACGTAGAATATTTGGCTGAAGATCAAGGTCGTGATCGCGAAATAGATGTCGCGCAGCCGGGTCGAGAAATAGGCGACGAATAGCGCGGCGGCGGCAGCGCCGGCGAGCCCGAACAGGATGGCGAGCCATAAGTTCGGCGGACCGACCAGCAACAATGCTGCCGCCGCGCCGTACATGCCGAGCCCGAAAAAGGCCGAATGGCCGAACGAGATCATGCCGGTGTAGCCGATCAGGAGATCGGACGACATAGCCAGCAGGCCCCAGATCAGGCACTCGGTCAGAAAGCGGCGCCAGAATTCCGGCAGCACCAGCGGGGCCACGATCAGCAGCGCCATGACGGCGCAAAAGCCGATCCAATAGACCGCGGTGTGGCTCAGCTTCGGCTTGGCGAGCGGCATCGCTTTATCGTCGGGCCCGGTTGTCATTTCGGTGTCGGTACGAACAGGCCGGTGGGACGAAACAGCAGCGTGAGGATCAGCACCACGAACGAGACGATCACCGCCTGCGAGGGATCGACCCAGATCGCGGCGTAGGCTTCCAGCAGGCTGATGAAGATGGCGGCGAGGATCGAGCCGCCGAGATTGCCCATGCCGCCGACCACCACGACGATGAAGGCTTTGAGCACCCAGTCGAGGCCCATGGTGTGGTTGACGCCGACCAGCGGCGCGAACAGCACGCCGCTCGCCGCCGCCATGGCGGCGCCGATGGCAAAGACGCCGGTGTAGACCCAAGGCACCGGGATGCCCATGGCCTGCGCCATCACGCGGTCCTGCGTGGTGGCGCGGATCCAGACGCCGAACTTGCCGTATTTGAGGAACAGGTAGAAGCCGCCGATGATGGCGGCCGACAGCCCCGCGATCAGGATCCGGTACCAGGGATAGGTCAGGTAGAAGAGCTGGAAGTGGCCGACGATTGGCTCCGAAATCTTGCGCGCCACCGGCCCGAAATACCACAGCGCGAAATTCTGCAGGATCAGCGAAATGCCGAAGGTCACCAGGATCGTGTTGAGCGGATCGCGCCCGATCAGCGGCCGCAGCGTCACAACCTGCATCGCCGCGCCGAGAATCGCGACGATCAGCGCGGCGAGAATCAACGCCAGCCAGAAATTGCCGGTGGCCGTGATCACAATGACCCCGACATAGGCGCCGAGCATGAACAACTCGCCATGGGCGAAGTTGACCACGTCCATGATGCCGAAGATCAGCGTCAGCCCCGAGGCGACCAGCGCCAGGATCATGCCGGTGACGATGCCGTTGATCGTCTGGATCAGCAGCAGCTCGAACGGAAAGTTCTGAAAAAAATGGATCACCGCGGACATCGCGCTAGACCCCCAGATACTGTTTGATGACCGCGTGGTTCACGTCGATCTCGGACGCCGCGCAATGATGGCGCACGCAGCCTTTTTCCATGATGTAGACGCGCTGGCTGGCGGCGAGCGTCAGCGGCACGTTCTGCTCGACCAAAAGTATGGCGACGCCCTCTTCATGCAGCACGTCGATGATCTGGCGGATTTGCGACACCATTCGGGGCATGAGCCCTTCGGTAGGCTCGTCGAGCAGGATGATCTTGGGCTCCAGCATCATGGCGCGGGCGATGGCAAGCATCTGCTGCTCGCCGCCCGACAACGTGCCGCCGGCCTGGTCGCGCCGTTCGCCCAGCACCGGAAAGTAAGTGAACACCTTGTCGAGCAGCGCCTGCCGCCGTTCTTCCGTGACGCCTTGGCGGTCGAGCCCGACGCGCAGATTTTCCATCACCGTGAGTAGGCGAAAGATGCGGCGGTCCTCCGGCACGTAGCCGATGCCGAGGCGGGCGAGCTTGTGCGGCGGCAGGCCGGTAATCGCCTGGCCCTCGAGCTGCAACTGGCCCTGGCTCGGCTGTACCAGGCCCATGATGGTCTTCAGCGTCGTCGATTTGCCGACGCCGTTGCGTCCGAGCAGGCCGACAACCTCGCCGCGACCGACCGCAAGCGAGACGCCGTGCAAGATGTGGCTCTTGCCGTAAAAAGTGTGCACGTCCTCGAGCAGGACGAGCGGCTGTGTGCTGGTCGCAGCGGCGGCGCTCATGTCTTGAGATAGACCTCTTGCACCTTGGGATTCCGCTGGATTTCTTCCGGCGTTCCGTCGGCGAGAATTTCCCCGTAGTGCAGCACGGTGATGCGGTCGCAAAGTTCCATCACCACTTCCATGTCGTGCTCGACGATCAGAATCGTGAGATTTTCGGCGATGCGCTGCACCAGTTGCATGGTGTCGTGAGTTTCGGCCGCGCTCATGCCGGCGGTCGGCTCGTCGAGGCAGAGCAGCGAGGGTTCGGTCGCAAGCGCGATACCGATTTCGAGGTTGCGCTGCTCGCCGTGCGACAGATTGGCGGCGAGTTCGCCGGCCTTGTCGAGCAGCTGGACGGCCTCGAGCGCCTTTTCTGCCTTGCCGTTGATATCGGCGAAAGCGTCGTGATGCGCGATCATGTTCCAGGCGTGCCGGCGCGACTGCGCGGCGATGCGCACGTTTTCTAGCACCGTGGCGTTGGGCAGGATATTGGTGATCTGGTAGGAGCGCGCGATGCCCTTCTGCGAGATCATGTTGGACGGCAGCCCGGTGATATCCTCGCCGTTGAAAACGATGCGTCCGCCGGTCGGGCGCAGCACGCCGGTCAAACAATTGAAAAAGGTGCTCTTGCCGGCCCCGTTCGGTCCGATGATGGCGTGGGTATCGCCCCGCTCAACCGCGAAATTGACCGTGGAAAGCGCGGCCAAGCCGCCGAATCGGACGGTCAACAGTTCGGTCTTCAGGATAGGAGCCGACGCCGCTCCCCGGTCTATCGCCGGGGAGCGCACATCGATCGAAGGTTCCGCGTCCACTTAGGCAGTTGGGAACTTGCAGGCCGGCGGAACGATGGTCTTGTCCTTCGGCACCATGTCGAAGATTTTGAACGTGCCGTCGTTCACCGTGTAGAGGAACTCGTTGAGGAAGGCCTGATGGTCGGCCTTGCGCAGCGATTTGTCCCCTTGCGGGAAGTCGTCGCTGAGCTTCATCTCGAGACCCTCGAGCGCCTCGACCAGCTTCATGGTGTCGGCGCGGCTTTCGAACTTCGCCTTCTCCATGCCGAGTTTCAAGGCGTTCATGGCCTCGTAGTTCGACTGCACGTAGCGGTCCGGCAGCGGGCCCGACGGATCGATCTTGGCCAACCGCGCCTTGGCCTCGTCGAAGAAGCGGTGGTGATAGGGTGTGTCGAGCGCGCCCTGGAACACCGGGATGTAGCGGTTGATGGCGACAAAGCCGTCGATCTTGTGGCCAAGCGCCGGCAGATTGGTCGACTCGCAGATGGCGCCGTCGCCGGCCCATTTGTACTTCTTGGTCAGGCCGAGATCGTAGGCCTGGTTGCCAATAGTCACGCCGTCCTTGCCGAAGAAGATGCCGAACAGCCCGTCGAAATCTCCGCTGATCTTGGAGAGGAACGGCGTCATATCGGCGGTGCCGAGCGGGATGCCGGTGGTGCCGACCACCTCGCCGCCGTTCTTCTTGATCTCCTCGGCATAGGCGTCGCGGGTGGACTGGCCCCACGAATAGTCGGCGTAAGCGAGGTGCCACTTCTTGCCCATCTTCGCGAGCACGGGCCCGAAGGCGACCGCTTGCGCCGGCGCGTAGTCATGGACGCGGAAGCTGTAGCGGTTGCACTTTGAAGTGGTGAGCGTGGTGTCGAGGCACACGCTGATCATGTTGACGATCTTTGCGTGCTCCCAGACCGGCATGCAGGCGAGGCAGATGTTGGACAGGAAACCGCCGACATGCACGTCGATGTTGTCCTCCGATACCATCTTCTCGGTCTTTTGCCGGGCGACCGCCGGCGAGCTCTGATCGTCCGCGATGACCAGTTCGACCGGACGGCCGTTGATGCCGCCGTTTTTGTTGATGCGGTCGACCGCCATCTGCAAGCCGACCAGCGCGGTCTTGCCGCCGGCGGCGCCGGCGCCCGAGAGCGGCTGCTCCGAACCGATCTTGTAGGCCTTGGCGGCGCCGAAAGCGGCGCGCCACGGCGCCGGCACCAGCATCATGGCGCCGATCGCACCGCCGCCCCAACCGACGACACGGCGGCGCGTGACCTTGCCGCTGTACCAGATGTCCTGCGCCCAGGCTTCGTCTTTCCACCTTTCAGTCATCAGCAGCTCCTCCCTCTCGAGTCTGATTGTTCAATTCGAAACGCGTACGCCCGCGCAGGCGTCGAAGCATCGTCAACAAGCCTTTCTGGGAGTGCGCGGCATAACCGCACGCCGCGCCAGCAGGCATAGCGCGCCCGCAAAGCACGGCCGCAAGCCCGATCACCGCACGCCCCACCGTGCCGGCACAAGGCCGCATAACAAGTACCTCCCTGCCGGCCCTTGACGGGCTCTTGGCCTGATAAGCCCGCCAAGCAAACGCGATCCTGAACCAAGTTTCAACCGCTATTTCGATATGGATGCATGCCCGCTCACATGGTCGGAGAATGCCCGCGGAATGTGCAGCCGCCCTCGAACCGCGCCGCGGCCAATGCTAGGCTTTGCGGCGCGATCATCGACCCCGATTTCAACGGACGAAAGCCGATGGCGGTTAGCCCCCTGCGACGCGACGATACGCCGCCACCCGTTAGCGGCTTGGCGGCGCGGCTTGCGATCCGCGCGGATAAGCATCGCGGGCCGACCGCGGGCCTGGCGCCGGGCTTTGTGCAGGGCAACCTGGCCATTCTGCCGCAGGCTCTGGCCACCGATTTCCTGCGCTTCTGCCAGCTCAACCCGAAGCCCTGCCCGCTGATCGGCATGTCGGCGCCAGGGGATCCGCGCGTGCCGGCGCTGGCCGACGACCTCGACATCCGCACCGATTTGCCGCGCTACCGGGTGTGGAAGAACGGCGAACTGGCGGCGGAGCCTGCGGACGTGCGCGAATTCTGGCGCGACGATTTGGTGAGCTTCGTCATCGGTTGCTCGTTTTCATTCGAGGAGGCTCTCACCAACGACGGCATCGAACTGCGCCACATTACTCAGCGGTGCAACGTTCCGATGTACCGTACCTCCATAGCCACAGCCGAAGCCGGCCCCTTCCATGGGCCTATGGTGGTCTCGATGCGGCCGATGACACCGGCAAATGCGATTCGCGCGGTGCAGATCACCACGCGCTTTCCCTCCGTGCACGGCGCGCCGGTGCATGTCGGCAAGCCAGAGCTGATCGGCATCAAGGACATCATGCAGCCGGACTACGGCGACGCGGTCGAGGTGCGCGACGACGAATTGCCGGTGTTCTGGGCATGCGGGGTGACGCCGCAGTCGGTGATCGCGACGGTCAAGCCGGAATTCTGCATCACGCATTATCCCGGCAGCATGCTGGTAACGGACCGGAAGAATACCGAATTTGCGATTATGTGATTAGGCCGCGTCTCGCGCGCGCACGTTCTTGTCGAGCAGCCCGGCTTCGATGAGTGCCAGGCGAATGCGTGCGATTTCGGCCCGCTCGATCTTGACCAGTGGCGGCCGCACCACCGCGCGCGGCAATTTACCAAGCAGCACCAGCGCCTCCTTCATGCGGTTGTGCATGTCGACGAAGGGATCGGCGTAGAACACGCGCGCGGTCGGCTCGATGCGGTCGTTGAGGCGCCTGGCCTCGACCATGTCGTTTTTCTGCACGGCGCGGAACATCCGCGCCTGGAAATCTGCAATCACGCTGCCCGAGCCCGACAGCAGGCCGTTGGGGCCGAGTGCCAGTGAGGGCAGCAGCCATGAACTGTGGGTGGTGAGCACGTTCACCGGCCGGGCCAGGCTTTGCAGCGTGCGGATGTGCCATTCGTGGTGCGGTACGTTGCCGATCCAGTCCTTGATGGCGCGGATGGTCGGCACCTCCTCGCACATCTGCAACAAGGTGTCCTTCGGGTAGCCCTGCCCGGTCGCCAGCGGATACTGAAACACGATCAGCGGCAAGTCGGTGGCGTCGGCGATGCGCTTGAAATGCGCCAGCGCCATGGCCGGCGATTGCCCGAGCGTGAACGGCGCCGGCGGGAATACCAGAAGCGCCGAAGCACCGCCCTCGTCCGCCATGCGCGCAAGCCGCGCGGCCTCAATACTGCCGTCGGCCCAGATACCGTTAATCAGCGGCAGCTTGCCGCCGATCTCGTCCTGCGCGATCTCGAGCACGCCGCGCTGCTCCTCGAAGGTGCAGGAGGCCACTTCCGTCGAATGCGCGTTGATGGTGACGGCGGACAGGCCCTCGACCGCGGCCACGTCGCGCAGATGCTTGCGGAAATTCGCCTCGTCGATCGACAGATCGTTTTCGAACGGCAGCAGCACCGCCGGGATCACGCCGGTGGGGACATAATTCGCATGCCGTGGCATGGGGTGCCTCCTTTCGCTCAAACGACCGCCGTGACGCGCGTTTGCGCTTCGCCGCCGAAGCCGAATTCCGCCGACAGGCGGTCGGCCGCGGCGCGCACCAGGCGCGCGCGTTTCTGCAAACCCTCGATCGACAGCCGCCAGACCGGCCCGGAAATCCCGATGGCGCCGATCACGCGGCTGCTGAAATCGCGCACCGGCAGCGCCGCGCAGCGCAATTCGGGATCGAATTCGCCGTCGTCGACGGCGAGCCAGGTGCGCCGCACCTCGGCGATCTCGCGCGCCAGCCGCTCGTCCGCGGTGATCGTCTTTGGCGTGTGCGCCTTGAGCTCGGCGCGCCGCAGGTAGCCCTCGAACTGCCCCGGCGGCAAGGCGGCCAGCATGATCTTGCCGAGCGCGGTGCAATGCGCCGGCCGCACCACGCCGACGCGGTCGTTCAGCTGGAAGGCACCCGGCCCACTGGTGCGCGCCAGCACCACCACGGCGTCGCCCATCGGCACCGAGAAATGCGCGCTTTCGCCGGTCGCACGCGCGAGCTCGTCGAGCACCGGCGTTGCCAGGCTCATCATTTCGACCTCGTCGAGCGCGCTGGCGGCGAGTGCAAACAGCGGGCGGCCGATGCGGTAGCGCTTGGAATCCTTGAGCTGGCGCACATAGCCGAGCGACACCATCGTTTTCACCAGATGGAAGGTGGTGGAATTGTGCAGCCCGACGCGCTTGCTCAATTCGGCGAGCCCGATGCCGTCGCGGTTGCGCGCGATCTCCTCGATGATGGCAAAGCCGCGGCCGATCGATTGCACGCCGCCGCGCGCGCGCGCGGCCCCGGCCTCGCCGAGTTCGGCAATCCGGGCACGCGCCGGACGGACGCTCGCGGGTTTGTGTTTGGATCGCACGTTCACCTGATCTGACTCCCGCTGCCGCGGCCTATGATCTGCGGCCGAAGCCGTCCGAGAAATCGGCACTTTTTGTGGTTGCGATAATGCGATAGGGACTTTAACCATATCGGTGACGGATCGACAATATCACGCAGCGACGCTTTGCGCCCTTGGCTCGGCCATGCGTGCAAGGCACAACAAACGTTCACGCAGCCGGGTTTGACGTAGCGTTTCATGAAAGCAGCCCCGTTCGAGTACGCCCGCGCGGCCGACATCGACGAAGCCTGTGCGTGGCTCGCCGCCGACGACGGCGCGCGCGTCATCGCCGGCGGGCAGACTTTGGTGCCGATGATGGCGATGCGGCTCGCCCGCCCCACCCGGTTGATCGACATCAACCGCATCGCGGCGCTCGCTTATATCCGCAGCGATGGCGACGGCGTTGCCATCGGCGCCACCACGCGGCAATGCGTCGTCGAGCGCGACGCGCTGGTCGCGGCCAAGGTGCCGCTCTTGGCGCGCGCTATCCCGCATATCGGACACGCCGCCACCCGCGCGCGCGGCACCATCGGCGGCTCGCTCGCCAATGCCGATCCGGCGGCGGAAATCTCGCTGATCGCGGTGACGCTCGATGCGGTGTTGAGCTATCGCGCCGGCGGCAAGACCGCCAATATCCCGGCGCGCGGCTTCCATGTCGGGCCGATGGTCACCACGCTGCCGGAGGGCGCTTGTCTGACCGCCGTGCGGTTTCCGGTCTGGCCGGGCAAGATCGGCACCGGCTTTCACGAGGTGAACGCGCGCGCCAGCGATTTTGCTTTCGTCTCGGCGGCGGCGCAGGTCGAATGGGCCGACGGCAAATGCAGACGCATCGCCATCGGCGTCGGCGCGGCGACCGACCATCCTATCCGCCTGGAAAGCGCCGAGCGGCAATTGACCGGCGGCGCGCTCGAACCAAAAGCCGTACGGGCCGCGATCGAGGCAGCGCTCGCCGATATCGAGGCGCTTGACGACTTGCACGCCACCGCCGCCTATCGCCGCCGCGTCGCAGCCGTGCTGGCCGCGCGCGCGGTCGCCGACGCGCTCGCCGATGCGCAGGGGAAAAAACTCATGCGCATTGAGCTCAACGTCAACGGCACGCTGCACGAACTCGAGGTTGAGGCGCGCACCACGTTGCTCGATTGCCTGCGCGACCTGCTCGACCTCAAGGGCGCCCACGCCGGCTGCGAGCACGGCGTGTGCGGCGCCTGTACCGTGCTGTTCGACGGCGCGGCGGTGCGCTCCTGCCTGATGTTCGCGGCGCAGGCGGCGGGCTCCGCGATCACGACCATCGAAGGCGTCACGCCCGGCCCCGGCGAACTGTCGCCGATCCAGGATGCGTTTTGCGAAACGCACGGCATGCAATGCGGCTATTGCACGCCGGCCATGGTGCTGGTCGCCCATGCGCTGCTTGCCGACACGCCGGAGCCGACGCGCGAGCAGATCGTCGAGGCGATCTCCGGCAATATCTGCCGCTGCACCGGCTATGCGCAAATTGTCGAGGCGATTGCGCTCGCCGCCGAGCGCATGCGCGGCGTCAACCGGCCGCGGAGTCTGACCAAATGAGCGCGCCCGGCCAGCACCGCTACGTCGCGACCGACCGCCGCGTGCGCGAGGACCGCCGCTTCGTGGCCGGCAAGGGACGTTTTGTGGCGGATATCGAACTGCCGAACATGAAACATGTCGGGATCATCACCTGCCCGCATGCCGCGGCGCGCATCAAGAAAATCAACAAGTGCGCGGCGCTCGCCATGCCGGGCGTGCATTACGTCGTGGACGGCGCCGAGCTTGCCGCCGCCACGCTGCCGCTGATGACCGGGCTCGATACGCCCAACGTGCCGCGCCGGCCGTTGGCGCTCGATGTCGCGCGCTTTTCCGGCGAGTGGGTCGCCGCGGTGGTAGCCGACACCCGTGCGCTGGCGGAAGACGCCGCCGAAGCGGTCGAGATCGCCTACGAGCCACTGCCCTTCGTGCTCGATGCCGAGCAGGCGCTCGAAAAAGGCTCGCCGCTGGTGCACGAGGCGCACGGTTCCAACGTGCTGCTGGATAAAACGTTCGTGTGGGGCGAAGTGGACAAGGATTTCGCCGCCGCCCCACGCAAATTGACGCTGCGGGTGAAATGGGGCCGCTCCTCGACCGTGCCGATCGAGACCTTCGGCGTAGTGACGAGCTGGGATGCCTGGCGCGACATGCTCGACGTCTATGCCTCGATCCAAATGCCGCGCTATGCCGACCAGATCGGCATTGCGCTGAAGATCCCGGCCACCTCAGTGCGCGTGCATCACGACGTCGACGTCGGCGGCAGCTATGGCGTCAAGCGCGGCATCAAGCACACGGTGCTGTGCGGCTATCTCTCGCGCCGGCTCGGTTTCCCGGTGCGGCTGATCGAGGACCGGCTGGAAAACATGCGCGGCGGCGACGCACACGGGCCGGAGCGGCTGTTCGATGTCGAGGTTGCTTTTAGCGATCAAGGAATCGTGCGCTCGATGAAAATGCGCGCGCTGGAAAACGTCGGCGCCTATGCCGGCCGCTCGCCGTTCCAGCTCGGCAAGCCGATCGGCGCCATTGTCGGGCCCTACAAGATCAACAGCGTTAAATATCGGGCGATTGCTGTGGTCACCAACAAGACCACGCAGGACGCCGTGCGCGGTTTCGGCCAGGGGCCGACCAATCTGGCGCTCGAACGCTGCATGGACGAGGTCGCCAATGTGCTTGGCCTCGACCCGCTGGAAGTGCGTCGGCGCAATATGATCCGGCACAACGAATTCCCCTATCTGATCCCGAGCGGCACGACTTACGACAGCGGCAATTATGAAGCGGTCATCGACAAGGTGCTGGCGAACACCGACTACAAGGAGCTCAAGGCCGAGCGCGACCGGCTGCGCGGGGAAGGCAAGCTCGCCGGCATCGGCATGGCGGCCTGCTTGGAGCCAAGCGGCGGCAACGCCACCTTCGAGGCGCTGCTCAATCCGGCGATCACCACGTCCACTTTCATGGATTCCTGCCGCATCAACATCGACGGCATGGGCGCCATCACCGCCACCATGCACACCACCTCGTCCGGCCAGGGCCACGAGACGCTGGTCGGCACTGTGGTCGGCGAAGTGCTGCAGGTCGATCCGGAGAGCGTGCGGGTGACGCGGCCGGATTCGCTCAACTCGCTGCCGAGCGCCTCACCGGTCGGCAGCCGCATGGCAATCATGTTGGGCGGCGCCGCCTTCCACGCGGCGCAGAAACTCAAAGCCAAATTGACCGCCATCGGCGCGCACGATCTTGGCATTCCGCTCGAGCGCGCGGCCTACGAGCAAGGCGGCGTCCATGACCGCAACGCGCCACAGAACAAGCGAAGCTGGGCCGACCTGGTGCAGATCGCCTACCGCAATTATCACCGCATGCCGGCGGGCTTCGAGCCGGGGCTCGCGGTCGAGCACGTCTACCAGGTGCCGACCGGCGGCACGCTGCCGGACAAAGACGGCCGCGTGCAGATGTATCCTTGTTTCTCGTTCGAATTCCATCTGCTGCTGGTTTCGATCGATCCCGATCTCGGCCGGCCGGAGATCGTGCGCTATCGGCTCGGTCACGACTGCGGCACGCAGATCAATCCGAAGATCGTGCGCGGCATGACCATGGGCGGCATCGCGCACGGTATCGGCGCGGCGCTCTACGAGGAATTCGCCTATAGCGACGAGGGCCAATTGATCGCGCAAAGCTTCATGGATTACCTGCTGCCGTCCTCGCACGAGGTGCCGGCGGTCGAGATCGTCGATCATGAGACGCCCTCGCCGCACACCGTGCTCGGGCAAAAGGGTTCCGGCGAGAGCGGCTACCTGGGCGCGCCGGCCGCCGTCGCCAACGCCATCAACGACGCGATCCGCCCGCTCGGCATTTCGATCAACACCCTACCGATCAAAGTATCGAAGCTCGGCGATTTGATCGCACAGGCGCGGGAGCGCAAATGATCGTCGATTGCCACGCCCATTTGGTGCCGCCCGACTTGCTCAGCGCGATCCGCAAGGATGCCGCGAAGTTTCCCAACGTGCGGCAGATCGAGGATGGCGGTTCGCTGGCGTTGGCCTTTGCCGGCGGCAAGCCAACCCGGCCGGTGTCGAAGCCGCTGTCGGATATTCCGGCGCGGCTCGCCTGGCTCGCCAAAAACGGTATCGACCGGCAGGTTGTCGGCGGCTGGGTCGATATGTTCGGTTACGAGCTGCCCGGCGCGGAGGCGGAAGCCTGGGCGCGCCTCGCCAATGATACGCTGATGGCGACGGCCAAGGCGGAGTCCCATTTCGTGCCGCTGGCGACCGTGACGCTCGGGGACGGCGCACGCGCCGCTGCGGTACTCAAGGACGCGGTGAAAGCGGGCTTTGCAGGCTGCATGATCGGCACACTGCCGCGCGGAGTCGGCTCGACGCTCGATGCCGCCGACCTCGATCCGTTCTGGCAGGCGGCGGACGACACGGCTGCGCTCGTCCACATTCATCCAAGCTACGATGCCGGCGACGTGCGGGTGAACGATTTCGGGCTCGCCAATGGGCTCGGCCGCATCACCGACGCCGCCGTCGCGGTGGCGCGGCTGATTTCGGCCGGGCACGTCGCAAAGTATAAAAACGCGAAATTCTTCGCGCCCATGGGCGCGGCCGCGCTTCCCTTTGTGCTCGGCCGCCTCAAGCGCAATGCCGCGATCACACCCAATATCGGCGATCCGGTCGCGGCGTTGGCTGCGATCTATACCGACACCATTTTGCACGACGCGCGCGTGTTGAAATTCGTCATCGAGATACTGGGCACCGAACGCCTGATGATGGGCTCCGACATGCCGTTCCCGATCGGCGACCCGGAGCCGTTGCAGATCGTCGCGGTGGCCGGTCTGTCCAAGGACCAAGCCGCCTCGGTTAACGGCGGGCTGGCAATGCGGCTGTTCAATATTCAATGACGACAAAAAAATGTGGAGGAAAGCAACCATGAAAAAATTACAAATCCTGTTGGGGACGCTGGCCGTGCTCGGTCTCGCTGCGCTCAATCCGGCACCCGCTGCCCCACAGGCACCGGCTAAAATCACCATCGTGGTCTTCGGCTTTCCCTCGCTCGGCGCCTTCATGCCGCCGGTGATCAAGGCCAAGCACCTCGATGCCGCGCACGGGCTCGATATCGAATTCGTCGAGCGGCCGCCGGACGCTTACACGACGCAGTTCAACTCGGGTGAGTTCAAGGTCGGTGGCAGCGCCGCGGTGCTCACCGTCGGCCTCGCCGACGCGCGCGGGGTGAAGGTCAAATATATGTTCAATCTGTTCGATTTCTGGGGGACCATCGTCACCTCGCGCAAAGACATCAAGACGGTCAAGGACCTTGAGGGCAAGCAGCTTGCCGCCGCCGCCGCGACCACCAATTTTGTGATGTCGGAGTTCTTCGCCAAGAAGCTGGGCGTCGACGTGTCGAAGATTCAAGTCGTGAATACAGCGCCGCCCGGCCTGGTCGGCTACGCATTGGCCGACCGCGCCGACGCGATCCAGCTTTGGGAACCGGCGTATACGCTGCTGAAGTCGAAAAAGCCGGATATCCGCATGCTCGACACCGGCATGAGCAAGACCTGGAAGAGCTTCGCCGGCGGCGACCGCATCCCCTATCTCGGCGTCGCCGCGCATGACGACTGGATCAAAGCGAACGAGGCGCTGATTCCGAAACTGTACGCGACCTACAAGGAAGCCGGCGAATATATCGCCGCGCATCCGGAGGAATGCGCGCTGTTGATCGCGCCGAAATCTGCGCCGCCCGATCAGGCGTCGCTGGTGTCGTTGATCAAGGCGAACGACCGGCTCGGCATGAGCGTGGTGCCGGCCGGCGAAGTCGCCAAGCAGATCGACGCGGTCTACAGAGCCGGCGTCGACGTCGGCTATTTCAAGGCGATGCCATCGAACGACACGATCTATATGAAGCCGCTAAAATGATGAACTCGCGCACCATGCGCGTGCTGCAAGCCGCCGCCGGCATGCTGGTGCTGGCAGCGACCTGGCAGATACTGTCCATGGTGTTTCCGCATTTCCTGTTCCCGCCGGTGCCGGAGATCGTTTCGCGCACGGTCGAAATTCTGGTCACCGGCTCGCTCTTGGCCGACGTGCTGCTCACCGCCATGCGCATTTTCGGCGGCCTGTTCGGCGCCTTCATCCTCGGCGGCATCCTGGCGCTGGTAATCGGGCAATCGAAGACGGCGGAGAACTTCATCGCGCCGGTGCTGACGTTTTTCCAGGGCATCCCGGCACTGTCCTGGGTGGTGTTCGCCATCATCTGGTTCCAAGGCACCGAATTCCGCGTGCTGTTCATCATGGTGATGACCACGCTGCCGGCCTTCACCTTCCAGATTCTCGACGCCTTCCGCTCGATGTCGAAGGACCTGTTCGAGATGACCATGGCGTTTCGGCCGTCCCGCTGGACGCTGTTCCGCTTCTTGATCGTGCCCACCATCGTGCCGGGCATCCTTACCGCTTGGAAGGTGAACCTCGGCAACGCCGCGCGCGTCGTCGTGGTGGCGGAGCTGGTCGGCGCCACCGGCGGCGTCGGCTACGAATTGCTGCGCCAGCAGCAATTGTTCGACATGGCCGGCGCCATGGCCTGGACCTTGCAGCTCGTTTTATTCGTGCTGGTCGTGCAGCAGACCATCAACGCGATCGAGGCATGGGCCTTGCGCTATCGCGCGGTGTCCGAACGGACGATGTGATGCGCATGACCCCCGAAAAGTGGGCACCGGTTTTCGGACAAGGGTCATGCGCAATATGACCTCCGGGCCGGTCATCAACTTCAAGGACGTGAGCAAGCAGTTCCGCCGCCCCGATGGACGCGGCGATTTCGTCGCCGTGGATAAATTGTCGTTCGAGATCGGCAAGGGCGAGATCGTCGCGGTGCTGGGCAAGACCGGCTGCGGCAAGTCCACCATGTTCAACATCGTCGCCGGACTGATCGAGCCGTCGTCCGGCGAGGCCCGCGTCATCGGCCACGATCCGTTTCGCGAATTCGATTTTTTCCGCGGCAAAATAGGCATCGTGTTCCAAAACGACCGGCTGATGCCCTGGCGCTCCGCGCTCGACAATGTGCGGCTCGGCCTGCAGATTCTCGATTCCGATCCCAAGCAAGCCGAGGATACCGCGCGCGCCTGGCTCAAGCGGCTCGGCCTTTCCGGCGACGAGAACGACTATCCGCACGCGCTGTCGGGCGGCATGCGCCAGCGCGTGTCGATCGCGCGCGCCTTCGCGGTCGATCCGGAAATTCTGCTGTGCGACGAGCCGTTCTCTTCCTTGGACGAGATGACTGCGCGCGACCTGCGCGCCGAATTCGTGCGGCTGGTGCGGCAGAATAACAAGACCGCGGTGTTCATCACCCACCAGATCAACGAGGCGATGGAGATCGGCGACCGCGTGATGGTGTTCCACCGCCCGGCGCGCATCGCCTACGAGACGCGGCTTGGCGCCAACAGCACCGACGCCGACCGGCGCAAGGTTTACGAGGACATCATGCGCGTGCTGTCGGTCGAGCAGCCGGCCGCGGCGGGCGCATGAAACGCAGGCGGCGCGGCACACAATGCGCCGCGCCGCCGCTTTCGATAAGCCCTCGCCGAATTACGCCGGCAACGGTTTGCCCTTGGTCTCCGGCAGGAACGGCACCAGCACGAAGCCCAGGATGTAGATGAAGGAGAACGCCACCGCCATCCCGCTGAAGCCGCCGAAATGGGCGATCAGCAGGCCGGCGAACAACGGCCCGAGGAACGCGATGAAGCGCGGGCTGTTGAAGGTGAACGCCATCCCGGTCGCGCGCATGCGGGTCGGATAGAGCTCCGGCAGCCACACCGACATCCACGAATATTGCCCGAGCGTGAAGAAGCCGTTGACCGCCGCGACCAACAATAAAAGATGAAGATCGGTCGTCCACCTATAGAGCGCGAATGTCAGCACCAGCGCGCCGGCGAAGAAGATCATCACGATCGGCTTGCGGCCGAAGCGATCGGCGAGAAAGCCGAGGCCGACATAGCCGCAGATCGCGCCGATGTTGTAGCTCATACCCGCGTAGGCCGCCCAGGTCTGCGCCGGCAGCCCGGCCTTGCCGGCAAGCCCGGCGACGAACGGCGCCACCCAAGTCGAGATGCCCCACCACGCCACCGTCGTCGTTAACGACATCAGGAAGGTGACGATGGCGATCTTGCGCACTTGCGGATCGACGAACAGGTCCGCGAAGGTAAAGCGCGTGAGGTGGTGATCTTCCGCGCTCAGCACGGCGCCGCTTTCCTTCTTCGCCTGCGCGACTTTGCGCTTCTCGTTGCTTTCCTCCCACTTGCCCGATTCCGATACGCCAGTGCGCAGCCAGAGCGCGAACAGTGCGGGAATGATGCCGATGATGAACATGATGCGCCAGGCGCCCGGGCCGTAACCACTCACGAATAACCAAACGAACGACGCTAGGAAAAAGCCGATGCCGAGCCCGCATTGCATCAGGCCGGCGCCGCGGCCGCGCGCGTGGTCGGGCCACACTTCCGCGGTCATCGATGCGCCGGTCGACCATTCCGAACCGATGGCGACGCCGACAATGAACCGCAGCACCGCGAACGACACCCAATCCCAGGCGAAGGCGGACAGGCCGGTGGTGAGCGAATAGGCGAGGATCGCCAGGATCATGGTGCGCCGGCGGCCGAGATAGTCGGCCAAGACGCCGCCGATCACCCCGCCGACGCCCCAGCCGAGCAGCGTTATGCCGATCACGGTGCCGGCAAAGGCCGGGATCTGGGCGAATTGCGCCGGCAGCAGCAGATCGTGCAGCGCGACGCCGACCACCAGGATTAGCGCGAAAGTCTCGTAGCCGTCGAACATCCAGCCGATGTTCGAGGCGATCATGGTTTTCCACTGGTTCGAATCGAGGCTGCGATACCACGGTTGCGAACCGGCCAAACTAGCCGTCGACATGGGTTTCCCCTCCCTCAAGCTCGCGTTTCCAATCAGCCGGTTGATCCGGCCTTTGTGTTCCGCGCGGCCATTTTGACCGCATTTACGATTTCTGGATAGGCCGCACAGCGGCACAGATTGCCGGACAGGTAGTCGCGGATTTGTTCGTCGTCCGGATCGGGGTTTTCGCGCAGCAGCATTTTCGCCATCAGAATAAATCCGGGCGTGCAATAGCCGCACTGGAAGGCGCCGCAGTCGATGAAGGCCTGCTGCACCGCATCGAGCTTGCCGGGTTCGGCCAGGTGCTCGACGGTGACGACCTCGCTGCCGTCGAGGAAAACCGCCAGCGTCAGGCAGCCGGAGACCGCCTTGCCGTCGACCAGCACGGTGCAGCAGCCGCACAGGCCCTGCCCGCAGCTTTCGCGCGCGCCGGTGAGCGCGAATTGCGTCTGCAGCATCTCGACCACGTTGTGATGCGGCTTGACGTCCGCCGTGACCGGCCGGCCGTTGAGAGTGAACTGAATAGCACGCGCGCTCATCTCAGTCGTCCCCGAGCGGTTTGCCGGCTTTAACGCGCAATGCACGCAGCACCGATTCCGCGGTCAGCGGCAATTCGGTGAGCCGCACACCGGTGGCGTCGTCGATGGCATTGGCTATGGCGGGCGAGACGCCGAAGGTGGCAAGCTCGCCGACGCCCTTGGCGCCGAATGGGCCGTTCTCTTGGTAGGCGTCGACCGCCTCGTTCTCCATCACTGGCGGTACGTCGTGGATGCCGAGGATTTTGTAGTCGGCGAGCGAGGCATTGGTGACCTGGCCGCCGTCGAGATGCATTTTTTCGAACATCGAGAAGCCAAGCTGCATCAGCGAGGCGCCCGACAATTGCGTCTCGACGATCTTCGGATTGATCGGCTTGCCGACGTCGGCGACGTTGATCAGACGCGTGATCCGCACTTGGCCGGTTTCGGTGTCAACTTCGAGCTCGACGCCGGAACCCGCGACCATCCAGAACGGCGTCGCATTGGCGGTCATGCCGTCGGCGTCGGGCGGAATGTAATCGGGCTTGTAGGTACCAGTGCCGACGATGTTGCCGGCCTGCATGCCATATTTTTTTCGGAATAAGTCGGCAAGCGGGACATTGCTGCCTTCCGGCTCACCGACTTCGCGGGCCAGCGCGGCGATCTTGGCCTTGGCGTCCTCGGCGGCGAGCCGCACGGCGTGGCCCATGTGGAACAGCGAGCGCGACCCGAGCGTACCCATGTCGTAGGGCGTAACGTCCGTGTCGCGCGGCACGATGCGGATCGTTTCGGCCGGCATGTTGAGCACCTCGCCGGCCATCTGCGCCATCGCCGTGTCGGAGCCCTGCCCCATGTCGACGGTGCCACAATAAAGCGTGGCGCTACCGTCGGCCGAGATGATGACGTTGGCGACCGAGGTGGTCGGCGAGATCACCGCCTTGAGCGCGACCGCGAGCCCGCGGCCGCGCCGCAGCGTGCCTTTGCCGCGGTCGAACGGCGCGTTCCAGGCGAGCCGCTCGGCGATGCGGTCGAGCACCTTTTCGATGGCGGCGTCCTTCAAAATAGTGCCGGTTGCCTGCGCGCGGCCGTCGCGCAACAGGTTTTGTTTGCGGAATTCGAGCGCATCGCGTTTGAGCGCGCGCGCGATCATGTCGGTGTGGCTCTCGTAAGCCCACACCAGCTGCGGGATGCCGAAGCCGCGCAGCGCGCCGGCCGGCGTCAAATTCGTATAGAGCGCGTAAGAGTCGATTGAGACGTTATCGATGTCGTAAGGACCGGAGGCGGTGAAGCCGGATTTCTGCGTCACGCGCGGGCCGATGTCGGCATAGGCGCCGCCGTTCCACCAGATATCGCATTTGCGCGCTACGATGCGGCCGTCTTTGTCGATGCCGCTTTTGATGCGGAACGTGCTCGGGTGCTTGGTGATGGTGTAGAAATGCTCTTCCATCGTATTGGCGACTTTGACCGGCCGCCGCGCCAGCATCGACAGCGCCACCGCGAGCGCTTCCAGCTTTATGTAGAGCTTGCCACCATAGCCGCCGCCAAGATACGGCACCTTGATGCGCACGCGGTTTTCCGGCCAGCCGAGCAGGCGCGCGATCTCGGTGCGCACGAAAGACGGGCCCTGCGCGGAGGAGTAGATCGTCACGCCGTCGTCGCGGTAATCGGCGATCGAGGCGTGCGGTTCGAGCGGCAGATGCAGAACTTTCTGGGTGCGGAAGGTGTGCTCGAACACATGCGCGGCGGACGCAAAAGCCTTGTCCACGTCGCCGCGCCGCAGCCGGAAATCCAGCGCAATGTTGGTGCCCTTGCGGCCCTTGAGATGCTTGAGATCGGCGAAAGTGCCGGCGGGTTTCAACTCGTCATGCACCAGCGTCTTGTTCTCGGCCGCCTCGACCTCATCGAACACCGCCGGCAACTCTTCGTAGTCGGCGATGATTTCCTGCGCCGCCTGCTCGGCGACGTGCGGATCGCCGGCGAGCACCACGGCGACCGGCTCGCCGACAAAATGCACTTTGCCGATGGCGAGAATCGGCTGGTCGTGAAAGGCCGGCCCGTAATAGGGCTCGGGGATCACCTTGCGAATATCGTCGCCGGTGTAGACGGCGAACACGCCGGGGATCTCGCGCGCAGCGCTCACGTCGACCGCCTTGATGCGGCCGTGCGCCACCGTGCTGCGGAAAATCTTGGCATGCAGCATGTCAGGCAACTGCATGATGTGGGTGTATTCGGCGCGGCCGGTCACTTTCTCGCGCGCTTCGATGCGCGGCAGCGAGCGACCGACTTGTCCACCGATGGCCGTGGTCGCGGCCATCAGGATGCTCCCATGGCGGCGCGTACAGCGCGCGCGGCATAGACGCGCAGCAGTTCGCGTTTGTAGGAGGCCGAGCCGCGCAGGTCGGCGATGATGTCGGCTTCCGCCGCGGCGGCTTCGGCGACCTTGGCGAGCGTCTTTTCGTTTACATCGGCACCGATCAGCGCCTGCTCGGCGGATTCCAGCCGCATCGCCTTGACCGTCGCCCCGCTCACTACGATGCGGGCGGATTTGACCCGCGCGCCTTCGGCGCAAAGCGCTAGCGCGACGCCGAGCGCCGGCCAGTCGTCGGCCGAGCCGGCGGTAACTTTGAAATATACGGATTGCGTTGCGCCCTGCGCCGGAATGCGCAACGCGGTGATCAGCTCGTTCCTGGCGAGCGCGGTTTCGTAATAGCCGGTGAGCAGGTCTTCGACCGGCAAGATGCGCTCGCCCTTCGGCCCGGCAATCGCGACCGACGCATTAAGCGCGATCAGCAACGGCGGCAGGTCCATGTGCGGATCGCCGTGTGCCAGCGCGCCGCCAACCGTCGCCACGTTGCGCACGCGCACGTTCGACAGCCGCTTCATGGCGCGCACGATCACGGGCGCGTGGCGCGCGACCTCGGGCGAATGTTCCAGCGCCGACAGCGGCGCCAGCGCGCCGATGGTTAGCTCGCCGGACGGCGCCGCCGCGATGCGGGTGAATTTGTCGCCGAGCTTGCGCAAGGACACCAGCCGGCGCGGGCGAAACACGCCGGCCTTCATCATCAGCATCAGCGCAGTGCCGCCGGCGATCGGACGCACCTCCGGGTCGTCTGGGTCGATCAGCGCGATCGCTTCCTTGAGCGTAGCCGGCTCGGCGAGTTCGAACGGCGTCACGACTTCGCTCCCCCGGCGAAGGCGGCGGCCAGACGTTCGCTGAACTGTTTTTCCATTTCCTTCGCCTTGGCCTTGAGCACGGGCTGACCCATGCTACCGAGTTTTCCGGTCAGCGTCGCCTCGACAGCATAGCTGATGACGGTGCCGGCCCCCGCCGCGGTGAGCTGCGTCATCGCGGTTGCAGTGAGCCTGCCCACCACACCCAGCGGTGTGCCCTCGACCTTGGCCTCGATCGCCTCCGGCGGCGTCAGCTTGGTCATCTCGACCACGACCTTGAACTTGAACCGCATGTAGGCGATGCGGGTTTCCAGCACGGCGTCGTAACGGGTGGCGTCGATTTGCTTGAGCTCCTGCACGCCCTCGATGCAGGAGGCGAAGAACGGCGCATCGCTGAGCGCCTTGAACACCGCCTCGCGCGGCGCCGCAACCGTGATTTCACCGGCGATATTCAAGACGCATTCCTTGCACCATCTGAAAATTGGCGGGGCTTCGGCGATGGCGGCCGGCACGATAACAAGGTCCGCCGGAAAATGCGCCCGGTTTACTCTGGCGCCGCCGCCGCACTAGTATTTCGTCCCCGCCCTGCCCGCCGGAGCCCGCGATGCAACCCGCCAAGGCCTTCACGCTTACCGCCCATGGCGCAAAAATGCCGGCGGTCGGCTACGGCACCATGGAATTGCCGGAGCGCGGGCCCGAGCTGGTGGCCTACGCGATCACGGCCGGCTATCGGCTGATCGACACCGCGCGCAAATACGGCACCGAGGAAAAGGTCGGCGAAGGCATCCGCTCAAGCGGCATCGCGCGTAGCGAATTGTGGGTCACCACCAAGGTGACCGAGCTTGACGCGCGCGAGGCCGATTTCCTGCGCTCGGCCGAATCCAGCCTGAAGGCGATGCAGCTCGACTACGTCGATTTGCTTTTGGTGCATTGGCCGCAACCCAAGGTGCCGTTCACCGAAACGCTCGGCGCGCTCGCCAAGGCCAAACGCAGCGGGATGGCGCGCCATATCGGCGTGTCGAATTTCACCTTCGCCATGCTCGAGGAGGCGGTGCAGGTGTGCCCCGAACCGCTGATCACCAACCAGATCGAGTACCACGCCTATCTGCCGCAGGACCGCATGCTGGCGGCGCTCAAGCGCCACGGCATGATCCTGACCGCCTATTGCCCGATGGCGCGCGGCAAGTTGCTCGACGAACCGGTGATCGGCGACATCGCCAAGGCGCGCGGCAAGACGATCGGCCAGATTTGTCTGCGCTGGCTGATCCAGCAGCCGATGGTGGCGGCGGTGCCGCGTCCGCTCGAAGAGGCACATATCGACGAAGACCTCGACGTGTTCGACTGGTCGTCTGAGCGAAGACGAGATGCGGCGGATTTCGGCGTTGCGCCGCCGCCACATCCGCATCGCCGATCCGCCCGAGCGCGCGCCGACGTGGGACGTGGAAACGGTCGGTTAGGCCGCTCACATGGCCTTGACGATACTCTCGGTCATTTTTTTGGCGTCGCCGAGCAGCATCATGGTGTTGTCGCGGTAGAACAGCGGGTTGTCGATGCCGGCATAGCCCGAGGCCAATGAGCGTTTGATGAACATGACCGTGCCGGCTTTCCAGACTTGCAGCACCGGCATGCCGTAAATGGGCGAGGTCTTGTCGTCTTCGGCGGCCGGGTTGGTGACGTCGTTGGCCCCGATCACAAAGGCGATGTCGGCCTGTGCGAACTCCGAGTTGATGTCTTCCAGCTCGAACACCTCGTCGTAAGGCACGTTGGCTTCGGCCAAGAGCACGTTCATGTGGCCGGGCATGCGGCCGGCGACCGGGTGGATGGCGTATTTGACCTCGACGCCCTCTTTCTTGAGCTTGTCGGCCATCTCGCGCAGGGCGTGCTGCGCCTGCGCCACCGCCATGCCGTAGCCCGGCACGATGATGACCTTCTGCGCGTTCTTCATGATGTAGGCGGCGTCATCCGCCGAGCCGAGCTTGACCGGGCGCTGTTCGGCGCCGCCGGCCGGTCCCGCCACCTCGCCGCCGAAGCCACCGAGAATGACCGAGATGAACGAGCGGTTCATGCCCTTGCACATGATGTAGGACAGGATCGCGCCGGATGAGCCGACCAGCGCCCCGGTGATGATCAGCGCGGTATTGCCGAGCGTGAAGCCGATGCCGGCGGCCGCCCAGCCCGAATAGGAGTTGAGCATCGAGATGACGACCGGCATGTCGGCGCCGCCGATCGGCACGATGATGAGCACGCCGAAAGTGAGCGAGATGGCGGCGATCAGCCAGAAGTCGAGCGCCGTCTGTCCGAGGTAGAAGTGGTAGATGAAGAACACCAGCGCCAAAGCGAGCGCGATGTTGATCACATGCCGTCCCGGCAGCATGATCGGCTTGCCGCTCATGCGGCCCGACAGCTTGAGGAACGCGATCACCGAGCCAGTGAAGGTGATGGCGCCGATGGCGGCGCCCAGCGACATCTCGATCAAACTGGCCTGGTGGATATGGCCTTCGCTGCCGATGTCGAAGGCCGCCGGCGCGTAGTAAGCCCCCGCCGCCACCAAGACCGCCGCCATGCCGACCAGCGAGTGGAAGGCGGCGACCAGTTCCGGCATCGAGGTCATCGGCACCCGACGCGCGATCACCGCACCGATGCCGCCGCCGATGGCGATGCCGCCCAGCACCAGGCCCCAGGAGAGCGCGCCGTCCGGCGGGTGCGAGCCGAGCGTGGTCAAGACGGCGATGGTCATGCCGATCATGCCGAGATAGTTGCCGCGCCGGCTGGTATCGGGCGAGGACAGCCCGCGCAGCGCCTGGATGAACAGGACGCCGGCGACCAGATAGAGCAGCGCGACCAGATTAGGGCTCATGACAAAGTCTCTCCAAACATTCGTTTGTCATCACCGGGCTCGTCCCGGTGATCTCGCTTAGTGAGGCACCCCCGCGCCTCCTTAATCGGGATGGCCGGGACAAGCCCGACCATGACAGTTACTTTTTCTTCTTCTGGTACATCGCCAACATGCGCTGGGTGACCAGAAAGCCGCCGAAGATGTTGACGGAAGCAAAAGTGAGCGCGACGAAGCCGAGCCCCCGCGCCAATATCGTGCCGTTGTCGTTTTCGATCAGCGCCACCCCCACCGCCAGCAAGGCGCCGACCACGATCACCGAGGAGATCGCGTTCGTCACCGACATCAGCGGGGTGTGTAGCGCCGGCGTCACCGACCACACCACGTAGTAGCCGACGAACACCGCCAAGACGAAGATGGACAGCCGGAAGACGAAGGGATCGACCACGTTGACGATGTGTTCCATGTCGTTGCTCCTCAAGCCTTCGGCATAAAGTTCGGATGCACGATCTTGCCCTCGCGGGTCAAAAGCGTGCCCTTGACGATCTCGTCGTCCCAGTTGACCGCAAGCTTCTTGTCTTTCTTGTCGATCATGGTGTCGAGGAAGGTCAGCAGGTTCTTGGCGTAGAGCGCGGAGGCCGAGGCCGCCAGCCGTCCCGCCACGTTGAGATAGCCGACGATCTTGACGTCGCCGACTTTCGCCACCTCGCCCGCTTTGGCGCCTTCCACATTGCCGCCGCGCTCGACCGCAAGATCGATAATCACCGAGCCGGGCCGCATCGAGGCCACCATGTCCTTGCTGATCAGCCGCGGCGCCGGACGGCCCGGAATCAGTGCGGTGGTAATGACAATGTCCTGCTTCTTGATGTGCTCGGCGGTCAGCGCGGCTTGCTTGGCCTGATACTCCGGCGACATCGGCTTGGCGTAGCCGCCCGCCGTCTGCGCGTTCTTGAACTCTTCGTCCTCCACCGCCAGGAACTTCGCCCCCAGGCTCTCCACCTGTTCCTTGGTCGCAGGCCGCACGTCCGTTGCCGTCACAATGGCGCCCAGGCGTCTTGCCGTCGCTATGGCCTGCAAGCCGGCAACGCCCACCCCCATGATGAACACTTTCGCCGCCGGCACCGTGCCGGCCGCCGTCATCATCATCGGCAGCGCGCGGCCATACTCCTCCGCCGCGTCGATCACCGCGCGATAGCCCGCTAAGTTCGCCTGGCTCGAGAGCACGTCCATCGACTGCGCCCGCGTGATGCGCGGCATCAGCTCCATGGCAAAAGCCAAAACGCCGGCGTCCGCCATCTCCTTGAGCGCGGCCTCGTTGCCGTACGGATCCATGATGGCGATGACCAGCGCGCCCTTCTTGTAGCCGGCGACTTCCGCCGCGCTCGGCCGCCTGACCTTGAGCACCACGTCGGCGTCTTTCGTCACATTGTCGCCGACGCTCGCGCCCGCCGCCGCAAACTCGGCGTCCGGAATGCCCGAGGCCAACCCCGCCCCGCGCTCAACCGCAACCTCAGCACCCAGCGCCTTCAGCTTCTTCACGGTCTCCGGTGTCCCGGCTACCCGCGGTTCCGCGGCATCTTTCTCCGCGGCAATAACAATTCTCATTCGGCTACAACTCGCTGCATCGATTTCGTTGATGGTGAAGGATGTGGAAGGAGCGGATCGATCTACAGGAACGGCTCCGCTCGTTTCATCAGCTCATCGAGCCCGGGCTCGTTCGGGTTGCGCGGCTTGCCGGGATGAATGATCGAGAGCTGGCAATTCTCCGCGGCTTCCACAAGCTGACGATAGGTACCGGCATCCGCATTGAGGATGAATGCCTGTTTGTTGGCGTCGTAGCCGAACATCTTGTCGTTGATCTGCGTACACTCGTTGCAGCTGCTGCAACGCGCCGTCTCGATAAAGGGATCGTCCGACGGCTTTTCTGGCGCGGCTTCGGCGACGGCAGGGGCCGCAACAACGGCGCCAGCCGGCGCACCCGGCGCTGTCGCCGGCGCGGCAACAGCGGCAGTCGCCTGCGGCGCCGCGGCGGCAGCGGCCGCCTTCGCCTGCTCGGCCCAGGTTTTCTTTTCCTGGTCGACCAGCCGCAGGGCATGCGAATTATGGATGCCGCCGAGCTCCTGCAGGCTGCGCCAAGCCTCGACGCAACGGCGAGCTTCGCGCACCAGCGTGTCGTTGACGATCACCTTTTGCAGGCGATTGTCGCGGTCGACCATCAGCAGGCACGGCACTTTTTCGGTGAGGTCTTTCGGCTCGCGCGTGAGGAATTCGGAGACCGGCACAAGATCGGCGGTCCATTTCGCGCGCGGCACCTTGGCGAAATATTTGGCGCAGCGCGGATCGGTAGCCGCAAAGTCGATGAGCGTGAATGCGACGGTTTGCGATACCGTTTGGCTGTCTGCGTCCTCGTAGTCGAGACGCTGCGACGGCCAATCGAGATCGGCCTGGTTGTTGGCGCCAAGCGAGAAGCGTGACGCCCAGTCGGCCCCCGCCGAGGGATCGTAGGTGAACGCCGGGAAAGCGCGCGCTTCCGCAGCCGCCGCGGCCGCTAGATAAGGTGGCAGGCCGCTTGCGTTGGCGCCGGAGAAAACGCTGAACAGCGCCGGCCCGCGATAGGCCAGCCCGCGCAGCACCTGCTCACGCATTTGGCACAGAGTGGCGCTGCTCGACTGCAACACATAGGCCGCGCCAAATCCGATCGCGCTGCTGGCAAGTTGACGGCTGCGCAGTCCGGCGACCAAAAAATCGTCCCTGATCGGCGATTGTTCGAGCAGATCGTCGGTCTGCACCACGAGCTTCGCCGGCATGCCGCCGACAAACGCCCGCAGGATCAAGTCCTGTTCCGCCGCGCGGAAATCGGCCGCGCGCAGGCAAATCAGATAGTCCGGAAACGCCGCGATGTCGTCCGCGTCGAGGCCGTTGTCGCCGAATTCCGCAAAAAAGGCATCGTGCCGCGCTTCGTTGTATTCGCCGTCGGTCTCGAGCTTGGCGACCGCCATCGCCTTGGCGAGTTCGGTCATCTTCGGCATGTGCTCGCGGTAGGCCGCGACCGCGTCGGCGCAGGTTTCGAACTGGAACGAATAAGGCTCGGCGACGCCGATCCATTTATCGTTTTCGGTCGCCGGCGGGAAGAAGCGCTGCGTGCGCAGCGTCGTCAGCAGGCCGCGCAGCCGCTGGCGGCGGCTCTCCGGCATCGGTGCGTTGACGGTCGCCGCTGTCAGCATGCGCGACATTGCTGCGAAATCGAAGGCGTCGCGATGCGCCGCGCCGATCGAGGCTTGCAGGCGCTCCGCGCTCATCCCCTCCTTCGAGTGGCCGAATTCCGCACTCAGGATGTCGGACAATTTCATGATCAGGCGGTTGATCTCGGCGCGGAATTTCTGCGCCTTCTGATCCTGCAAGGCCCGCCACGCGTGCTGGAACAGCTTGAAAGGCATCGCCTGGTCGCAGTCGATGACCTCGCCGTCGCGCTTGAGCGCGGCGCGTAGACGGCTCAGGCTTTTCTGCAGCTGCTCGTCGTTCTTGGAGCCGATGCGGGCGGTGGCGAGGTCGCAAAGCTTAAACAGCGTCCCGGTGGTGCCTTCGGCGATCAGCTTGCGGATCTCGCGCTCGAGCCGGCCGGCATGTTTGCGCACGCGTTCGCCGTCGCCGTTGGCAGCGACTTCCTTGAGCGCGCCGTCGACCAAAGCGGAAAGCGATTGCACCGATTGTCCGTCACCACCCTTGCCGATGAGCACGAGCGGGAAATCGTAGCGTAGCGCCGTGAGATCGCGGTAGCCGGCGAGCAGCGCGGGCTGCAGGTCGCTGCGGGCCAGCGCATCGCCCTCGCCCTGCGCAATGCGGCCGGTGAGGTGAAACGCGATGTGCGCTTGGGTTTCTACTTGCATGCTAATATCGCCTTCATCCTATCGTCAGGCGCCTGGTTGAAGTTTGGCGGCCGCGTCCTGCGGCCAGACCGTGAACTTGTCGAGCTCCGATTCAAAACCCGCCTTGACGTATTTCGTCGAGCGTTGCTGCCCGGCATCGCGCAGCACTTCGTAGCAAGGCACTTCCGGGTTGCGATAAAGGATGCCGACCGGGATCGGATCGGCAAGCGAGGCGATCTCGCGCGCGCGATTGATGTTCAAAGGATCGTGCTGTTCCTGAGTCTTGTAGACCTTGGACAGGTTCGGGCTCAGCGTGATGCCGTTCTCGTGCGTCAGCAGCATAGTGCGCAGCGGATCGTGCACCCATGGATCGAGCATTTTCGGCAGCCATTCCGGGCAGCGCTGCAGGATGCGCACGAACGACAGGCCCTTGTGGTGATAGGCCGCCTTGATGATGTCGTAGAGCACCTCCGGTATCCAATCGACCGCTTGCGCGACGAAGGAAACGTTCTGCACGCCGAGCGTCACGGTCAACGGATTGAGCCCGTCGAGATAGCTGCCGCGCGGCGTCGTATTGCTTTTGGTGCCGCGCGGAGAGGTCGGCGAAGCCTGCATCTTGGTCAAGCCGTAGATCTGGTTGTCGTGCAGCATCACCGTCATGTTCATGTTGTAGCGGATGGCGTGAATCCAGTGCGCCGCGCCGATGCTGCAGCAATCGCCGTCGCCGGTATTCACGAACACGTCGAGGTCGGGCCGCGCCATCTTGATGCCTTCGGCCACCGGCAGCGCGCGGCCGTGGATGCCGTGGAACCCGTAGGTCTTCATGTAATGCGGGAAACGGCTGGAACAGCCGATGCCGGACACGAACATGGTCTTCTCGGGCCGCAGGTCCTCGTCGCGGCACAGCCGCTGCACCGCCGCGAGAATCGCGTTGTCGCCGCAGCCGGTACACCAGCGCGGCACACCGCTCTGATAATCCTCGAGTTCGTGGTGCTGATCGTGCAGCCGCAAGAGGCATTCGGTGGCGTGAATGGTCATGGGTCTTGCCTGTTATTTCTGCTTCAGTTTTTCGAGGATGACGCGCTGGATGGTCGCCGGCTTGATCGGCGCACCGCGCACTTCGCTCCAGCAATCGACGTCGATCAGGTAACGCGAGCGCAGCAGCATCGCGAGCGCCGAATAGCGGCGATTGGTCTCGTCGATGATCTCGTCCTTCGGGTCATCGCTCCAATTGCCTTCGATGGTCATGACCTTCTTGAACTTCTGCATGATCTCTTTGATGCCGGGCGCCATCGGCTGCAGGAACGTGAGATGCAGCGAGGAGACCTTGCGGCCTTCGGCGCGCAGTTTCTCGATCGATTCCTCGATCGCACCTTTGGTGCTGCCCCAGCCGATAACCAGGAGATCGCCCTTGTCGCCGCCGAACACCGTCGGCGTCTTGAGGGTGCGCTGCAGAGCGGCGAGCTTGAGGGCCCGCGCGTGCATACCCGCCTGGTTGCTCTCGGGGTCATATGCCACGTGGCTCAGCCGGTCATGCGCGAGGCCGGTCAAAGTGTGCATGCCACCGGGCTGGCCCGGGATGAAGCGGCGCGCCAAGCCGGTCTTGGCGTCCCAATCGTAAGGCTTGAGCCCCTCCGGGATTTCGCTCTGGTCGATTGGCGGCGCCAGCCAGGCTTCGCTGAATTGCGGCCGCGGGAATGGCTGCTGCGAGGAGGCGAGGCTCGTGTCGGTGAGAACGACCACCACCATGTTGAAGGTTTCGGCGATCTTGCGCGCGGTGATCACCGAATAGAAGCAGTCCTCGATCGTGCCCGGCGCGATCACCACCTTGGGTGCATCGCCGTGGCTGCCGAAGATCGCCGTCATCAAATCGCCCTGCTCGACCTTGGTCGGCTGGCCGGTCGAGGGACCGCCGCGCTGCACGTTGATGACGACAAGCGGGATTTCGCCCATCACCGCGAGTCCGATCGCCTCTTGCTTGAGCGAATAGCCCGGGCCCGACGTGACGGTGACCGCGCATTTGCCGGCGTACGAAGCGCCGATCGCGAAGGTGCAGGCCGCGATCTCGTCCTCGGCCTGATGCACGATACCGCCGACCTTCTCGAACACGCTGCTCAGATAATGCGAAACGGAGGTCGCCGGCGTGATCGGATACATGGCGCAGATTTCCATGCCCGATGCGAGCACGCCGAGCGCCAACGCGGTATTGCCGTTGACCACGATTTGCGGCTCGGTGCTGCGCGTGGCCGGAATGCAATATTTGAAATCGAGATTCTTCTCGGCCCAATCGTAGCCGGCGTCCAACAGATTGACGTTCGATTGAACGACGCTGGCGTCTTTCTTGCCGAAAGTGACGGCGATCTGCTTGTGCCCATGCTCGCGGTCGAAGCTGAAAATATTGCAGAGGATTCCGAGCGCGAACATGTTCTTGCCGCGCTTGGCATCGGCCACGATGGTCTTGCACTCGCGCTCCATCGGGATTTCGATGACCTTGTAGCCCGCCTTCACCAGCTGGTCGTGGGTCTCGATGTAGTCCGCGACGATTTTCGGGTCTCTGTTCTCGCGCCACATGTTTTCCAGAAGGATGGTGCAGCCGGCCTTGAGTTCACCGGTGCGAACGCGGCCGAGCAACACCTGCTCGTTGAAGGCGATGACCAGGTCGGTTTCGTTGCCGGCATTGGTGATGCGGCCAGCGCCGATCCGGATGCGATTGCCGCTGCCGCCGGCGACGCTGCGCGCCGGGGGGCGGATTTCCGCCGGGATGATTTCTTCGGTCCACACGCCATTGCCCATCTGCGAGGCGATCGCTCCGAAGGTCTGGCCGCAGCGCTGCGCGCCCTCGCCTGAGTCGCTGACGATCTCGACGATGTGCTCGCTCAATGTGACGGCCGCCTTGCCGCTTGGCGCGGGGCGTGAGGCGGCTTTGCTCGCGCGCGGGCGAGGCTTGACGGCGGTATCGATGGTCTCGGTCATCTTGCTACCTTAAGCGGCGCGGATGCGCGCGAAGTTGCGTTCCCGTAGATCGATCCCGAACAACGTGCCGGGGCCGGGCATGCCGGCTTCGTCGTCGCTGGAATCGCGGATTCTCAAGTAGGTCTTCATGCTGCGCGCGGCCTTGCGGCCAGCGCCCATGGCTTCGATCACGGTGGCGGCGCCGGTGACGATGTCGCCGCCGGCAAACACGCCCGCCATCGAGGTCGCGAGCGTATCGTCGGCCGCGATGTAGCCGCGCTTATTGAGGCCAAGGTGCGAGGTCTGGCCGATGATCGGGTTGGCGTTGGTGCCGATCGCGAACACGATTTGATCGCACTCGAACTCGAATTCGCTGCCCTTCACGGGGACCGGACGCCGCCGGCCGGAGTTGTCGGGCTCGCCGAGCTCCATCCTGATGCAGCGCATGCCGCGCACACTGCCCTTGCCGTCGTCGAGCACCTCGACCGGCGCGGTCAGCCAGTGGAATTCGACGCCCTCTTGCTCGGCGTGATGCACTTCTTCCACGCGCGCCGGGCACTCCGCCCGTGAGCGGCGATAGATGCAGTACACTTTTTCGGCGCCGAGCCGCAGGCTGACGCGCGTGGCGTCCATCGCGGTATTGCCGGCGCCGATCACGGCGACGCGCTTGCCGAGCGGGATCGGCGTGTCGAAATTAGGGAATTCCTTCGCCCGCATCAAGTTGCAGCGGGTGAGCAGCTCATTGGCCGACAGCACGCCGTTGAGCGAATCACCGGGGATGCCGAGCATCGAGGGATAGCCGGCGCCGGTGCCGATGAAGACGGCGTCGAAGCCGAGCTCGTTGCGCATCTGCTCGATGGTGAACAGGCGGCCGACCAGCGTGTTGCACTCGAACTTGACGCCGAGCTTGCGCAGATTTTCAATCTCTGCGTCGACGATCGAATTGGGCAAGCGGAAATCGGGGATGCCGTATTTGAGAACGCCGCCGGCCTGGTGGAAAGCCTCGAACACGGTTACGTCGCAACCGGCCTTGGCCATATCCGCCGCGCAGGCCATGCCGGCCGGTCCCGAACCGACGATGCCGATCTTGTAGCCGTTCGGCTCGATGTAGGGGACGTTGCTCCACTTCTCCTTGATGGCGGTGTCGCCGACAAAACGTTCCAGCCGGCCGATGGCGACCGGCTCGAGCGTATCGCCGACGATGCAGACGCCTTCGCATTGCGTTTCCTGCGGACAGACGCGGCCGCAAACCGAGGCCAGGAGGTTGCTGGCAGTGATGACGTCGTAGGCGCCGCGCAAATCCTTGGCGCTGATCGCCTCGATGAATTTTGGAATGTTGATGTTGACCGGGCAGCCCTTGATGCAGCCCGGATCGGGGCACAACAGGCAGCGCTCGGCTTCGTTCATCGCTTCGTTGAGCGAATAGCCGCAATTCACCTCTTCGAAATTCTTCACCCGCACCTGCGGTTCCAGCTCGCGCACGGGCGTGCGCTGCTGCGGAATGCTGCGGATGGTTTTTTTCTTCTTTGCCGTTTTAGCCATTTTCCAAATCCCGTGCGATCAGCCCCGTGCCGATACCCGATGCGGGGCCGCTAGCCCCCCAGCGCCTCTTCAAATGGATCGGGCAGACCCAATGACGACTCGCCCGCCCCGTTGCCCGGCACGACAGTCGGTTTCTGCTGCATCATGCGGCAGTTTTCCGACCAGCGATCCATGGCGACTTTTTCCTCTTCTTTGTATCGGCGCAGGCGCATCATCAGATCGTTGAAGTCGACTTTGTGCCCGTCGAAGTCCGGACCGTCGACGCAGGCAAACTTTACTTCGTCGCCGATCTTGACCCGGCAGCCGCCGCACATTCCGGTGCCGTCGACCATGATCGGGTTGAGACTGACGATGGTCTTGATGGCGTGCGGACGCGTCGTTTCCACGCATGCCTTCATCATGACCGGCGGGCCGATGGCGACGACCTCGTCGATATCTTTGTGGCCTTCGATGGCGACCTTGATGCCGTCGCTGACGAAGCCTTTCATTCCGGCCGATCCGTCATCGGTGCACAGGATCAACTCGTCGCAGCACTCGCGGAATTTGTCCGCCCAGAAAACCAGGCCCTTGTTGCGGAAACCGAGCACGCCGATCACATAGGCGCCGTTCTCTTTGAATCCGCGCGCCTGCGGATAGATCGGCGCGACGCCGAGGCCGCCGCCGACGCAAACGACTTTTTTCTTTCCCTTGAGCGGGCTCGGGATGCCCATGGGGCCGACGATACCGTAAAGCGACGTTCCCGGCACACAGGTCTGCTGCATTTCCTTGGTCGACTTGCCGACCGCCTGCACGACCAGCGTCACGGTGCCCTTTTTGCGGTCGAAGTCGGCGATGGTGAGCGGAATGCGCTCGCCCAACTCGTGCGACATCACGATGACGAATTGGCCGGGCTGCGCGGCTTTCGCCATCAGCGGGTGATGCACGACCAACGAGTAGGTCACGTCGGAAAAATCTTCACGCGCCAGGATTTTGAAACCTGCGGCGGGGCTTGCATGGGCCATCAATTCGTCTCGCGAAAACGATTGGAAAAATGCAGGTAAACCAATAGTCGGTCGCGCCCATCGGCGTTTTGACATAGCGCAAAGACCGGCGGCGAATTGGCCTTAATCTTTAGTGCAAGTGGCAGGTATGCCGTCTGGGCGGAGATTAACGCCGTCCAACCACGATCTTGTTTGGATGAACCCGCGGCCGAGATCGATCGATGTCAAACATCATTCAGATTTTGCTCGAAGAGCATCGCAACATCGACAAGCTGCTCCTCGTTTTGGAGAATGAGCTGGAAGTTTTCGACCGCAGCGAGGTGCCGGATTACGAGATTTTGCAGGCCGTCCTGCAATATTTCGAAGACTATCCGGAAAACTTCCATCATCCGAAGGAGGATATGGTTTTCGAAAAACTGAAATTGCGCGATCCGGCCGCCGCCGAGCGCATCGGCGACGTGGAGGCCGAGCACGAACTCGAAACCTCGCGCCTGCGCCGGCTGATCGATGCGGTCGAGGAAATTCTGGCGGGGCGCGAATTCCTGCGCCAGGCGTTTCATGACGTCGTGAGCGACTTCATCAAGCACCAGCGCCAACACATGGACAAGGAAGAGCGGCTGCTGTTTCCGGCCGCCGTGCAACGTTTACGGCCGGAAGATTGGGCCGACATCGATGCGCGCTTGAACGACCGCAAAGATCCTTTGTTCAACGGCGTCGTCGAGACGAAGTTTCAGGCCCTGCAACGGACGATCTTGCGCTGGGAGCGCGAGACCGAGTCGAGCCGCGTGAAAACGGCGCGCGGCTAGGTTTGAATGTAAATCCCGAGGTGGCTGGCGTGGCAGTGCAGATGGCACCCTGCTCTGCCCGGTTTCCCCGCCGGGAGAATCGAACCTCCGAATGGCAGAATCAAAATCCACCTATTTCGGCGCTTACATCAATAAGCATTCTGAAAAAACTCCGAAATGCACCCTATTTCGGATCAATAGGTTAGCATCACTTTCAGAATGGCCCGTACAGGTGGTGGACCGCACCAGCGTTTCTTATGATTACAAAATATAACTCCGATGCCCCGACCCAAAGATTTTGTGCGCCGAACTTTCTGAAACTGTTTCAGGCAGGGTTTCATTTTTCAACTTTCCAAACCCAATCCGGCAAGGCTTCTAGGCGTTTCCGACGAATCGGAGCTATTGCCGCTTTGGTCCTTCTCAGTCTTTTGACCCAAGTACCAAGTGGATAACCATCGTCCGTCTTGTAGCTCCACAGGACCCGGCAATGCCCCTCCTTCTCGGAAAACCCGGTGATAGCTGAAGCCACGTCGCCTTACCTGAGTTTTAGCTCGATTAGACAAATGGTTGGCCGGAGTTGCATAAACAGCACGCTTGAAAATCATTTGTGCAGATATGTAAAGCGTGACTCCGACCAATTCAGATTGTTTGTTACAAGCTCATCGGTTTCAGATTTTGCTTAGCCTAGGGGGCTCACAATGCTTCGTTTTCGTTGGGCAGCGCTCATCGTCGCCGGGATTTTTTCGTTGTCCGGAACGGCCGCCTATGCGCAATGTGAAGGCTCGGCCGGATCGAATTCTGCCAGGGCCAGCAGCTGGGTTGCCGGCGGGCAAGCTGGCTACAACTGGATGCAAGGTCCCTGGGTCTATGGATTAGAGGCAGATCTGTCCGGCACAGGTCTCAAAAGCTCGATGAATGGTGGACTTACCAGCCCTATACCGTGTCCGGGCGATGCGGCCAGCTCAAGCGCCAAGATTGATTGGTACTGAACGTTCCGCGGTCGCGTCGGTTGGGTTTCCGGTAACGTCCTCTTTTACGGCACCGGCGGATTGGCCTATGGCCAGGTTGATTTGAGCAGCAGCTACAGTGCAGCGTCATTGACGACAAATGCGCAGACATCGCCGGTCAGAGCCGGCTGGGTTGCGGCGCCGGCATCGAATATTTGCTGCAACCGAATCTAACTCTCAATTTCGGCTACCAGTACGTCGATCTCGGAACAGCTAACCTCGCTTCCTCGACGACGAACGGCACCGATTTAATTTCACAGAGCGTCAGCGCGCACGCGGCATTTCACGTGGTCACTGTCGGATTCAATTGGCGGTTCTATCCGGCGACGTCGATGCCGTGGGACGGAGCGTATGTCGGCGGCCATGCTGGCGGCGCTTGGGGGCTGAGCACGGACGCCACTTATTCCGATAAGTTCCTCCTCATTTCCGATGTCCGGCTCAAGCGCGACATCGCGTTGGTCGGCCGTCGCGACGACGGGCTCGGCCTGTACCGCTATCGTTACCTGTGGAGCGACACGGTCTATGTCGGCGTGATGGCGCAAGAGGTTGCCTTGATCCATCACGATGCCATCGTTCGAGACGCCCTCGACGATTATCTCAAAGTGGACTACGGCCGCCTCGGCATGAGATTGATGACGCTGCCGGAATGGGACGCGAAAAACAAAGGTCAGAGCCTTTAGTTTTTTATCACTGTGTTAAGAAGGACCGCCGTGAGGCGGTCTTTTTTTTGCAGTGCGTTGTCGCCTTTTGGCACATCGCGTCATTCGTGGCGCTGCACCATTTCTGGTCGCTATTGGGGGGGCATAGCGGACATTAAACGGGACGGGCGCTAGTTGGCTCGGTCGCTACTGACCCATAAGCGACGATTGCGGTTGTTGGAGAGGTCGCTAGTTTGGGCTCGCCATGAAATAGAAAAAGAGCCCCGGCCCGGTTAAGGGTCGAGGCTCTTTAACTGCCAGCACTACGGACCAGATAAGCTACCCAATCACTATATGCTATATTGGTTACACGAGGTTAAACTCGCCGCCACGAGACGTCTTACTGACAAGTTACAATTAAAATAGCGTTTATAGTCGTCCCCCTTGGAACCGTATCCGGAACATCGCTCTTTAATGCCTGGGTTTTATGACTTCAGAGCACCGAACCCAACAAGGGAGTTGTCGATGTCTAAGTTTGTCGCGTTTCTGAAGAACGAGTCCGGCGCTACCGCCATCGAATACGGCCTGATCGCCGCCGGTATTTCCATCGCTATCATCGCCGTGGTCAATGGCCTGGGCACCCAGCTCAACGACAAGTTCACGAGCATCTCGACCCAGCTCAAGTAAGATCAAGCCGGAACGGCTCACTTGGATTACAGAGGCCGCCTCAGTTGGCGGCCTCTCTATTTTGGATTGGGCCGCAGGTGCGATGTCCGTTCCTGGCACAAAGCGGACAATAGCTGCGCCGCAATAGTTTGTCCGCTATTGGGGTAACTACGGACAAAACCGGATTTTAGCCCCCGATGGTTTGTCCGCTTATGACCCAGAGCGGACATTGGCTGTGCACTGCGGCAATGGTTTTGATGCCGGTTTCAAGCCCTATCAATGGCCTCGTCTGAGCCGCTAAGATACCGTCTCTTGAGCTATGGGGCGGACATGCAGCGGCGCGAGTTCATTACGCTTGTCGGAGGTGCGGCGGCAGCGTGGCCGGTCGTTGCGCGGGCGCAGCAGCCTGCGATGCCGGTGGTCGGGTTTATCCGAGACGGGTCAGCCGATACCAGCGCGCGCTATGTGGCTGCGTTCCGCAAGGGCCTCAACGAAACCGGCTACGTCGAAGGCCAGAATGTGACGGTCGAGTACTACTGGCTTGAGGGTCATTACGATCGCCTGCCGGCGCTGCTGGCCGATTTGGTTCGCCGACAGGTGGCCGTCATCGCCACGCCCGGCAATGTGCCCTCAATCGCGGCTAAAGCTGCAACAGCGACGATCCCGATAGTCTTCGGTGTCGGCAATGACCCGGTTAAGCTCGGACTTGTCGCTAGCCTCGCCCGGCCCAGTGGCAACGCGACCGGCATCAATTTTTTTGTCACCGAGATAGTGGCCAAGCGGCTGCGGCTCCTGCATGACCTGGTGCCCAAGGCTGTTCGTATTGCCGTGCTCGTAAATCCGAAGAATGCCTCCGAGACCACGTTGCGGGAGGTGCAGGAGGCCGCACCCACCATCGGGTTCCAAATCCAGATACTCAACGCCTCGACAATCGGCGAGATCGATGCGGCCTTTGCCACACTTGCGCGCGACCGCCCCGATGCCCTCTTCGTCGAAGGCGATGCGTTTTTCCTCGACCGCCGCGTGCAGTTTGCCACCTTGACGGCGCGCGACAGGATTCCAGCGACTTATTCGGTCCGTGAACTTGTGACAGCCGGCGGTTTAATGAGCTACGGACCCGACCTCGCGGACGCGGTTCATCACGTCGGCGTTTATACCGGTAGCATCCTCAAGGGCGCCAAGCCAGCCGACCTGCCAGTGGTGCAGTCGACCAAACTCGAGCTCGTCATCAACCTGCAAACGGCGCGTGCGCTCGGCATCGAAGTGCCCCTGTATCTTCAACAAATTGCCGACGAGGTGATCGAATAGAGATATTGTTTGCTGCGGTGCGTTGTCCGCTATTGGCACTTAGCGGACATTCGCTGCGTCGCAATAGTTTGTCCGCTATTGGACCAAAGCGGACAAATGTGGATTTTGGTCGCAGCTCGCGTGTTCTGCTTCACGCTAATCACGGTTTGCCCTAATTTAATTTGCAATCGACTTTTTTGTCTGTAATAGGCGCACTTTCAATCGAACGGTTGTGAAAATTTCCAAGCAAATGAAACGCATGATTGGTGCTCTACGCCAGCAGGCGCTCAAGCTTGGTATTGGCCTCGGCCATCAACGCTAGCAAAACGCGTGACCGAATTTCGGAAAGATCGCCTCACGGCGATTTTTCTGTTTTAGACCGGAGCAGGTCGTTCAACTCGGAAACCTAGAAAACAGCTTTGTAAGCGAAGGGCACATCGCTCGTAATGCACAACCGTTGCTTGCGGCAAATCAAAGCCGCCGCTAGCTATTGCTCCTCAGCTTGACGAAGAGGCCCACCATTTTATGCCAGACTTAAATTGGAATAAGGTTGTGTGGGACACGACTTACCGCTGGCATGACGGCGGCGAGGAGTGGAGCACGGCATGGGGCGGTAGCGAGGCGCAGTGGTTTGGCTCCATTTTTCCCCGACTACACCGGTTCTTTCCACCGCGGCGGATATTAGAAATTGCACCTGGTTTTGGACGCTGGACCAAGTTCTTGATTCCGGTGTGCGACAAACTGGTCGGCATCGACTTGTCGCCCAAATGCATGGACGCTTGTCGCAATAAATTCTCTAGCTGCAACCACGCGCATTTTTTTGCTAATAACGGGCAATCTTTAGAGGCGGCACAGGACGAAGAATTTGACCTGGTTTTTTCGTTTGATTCACTCGTGCATGCAGACGACGCGGTGCTGGCGGCGTACATTCCCCAGATCCTGCGTAAGCTGTCTTCTGTCGGTGTTGCTTTCCTCCACCATTCAAATCTTCTCGAATTTAAGGGTACCCTTGGTGATCAGCATGGCCGTTCAAGAACAGTCTCCGCTGATCTTGTTGCAGCTTTAATTGGTGATAGCGGCGGAAGGGTCCTCGTTCAGGAAGTCGTTAATTGGGGCGGCGAACATTTGATTGACTGTTTGACGCTCTTTGCGCGTCTGGACAGTTATCAATCAACTCAGTCAGTACGGCTTCGCAACCCACTTTTTATGGGAGAAGCAACGCTCGTTCAGCATTTCCAAAGTCCCTACAGCAGAGTGTCCCGTCAGGCAGAAAGAATGCCCCAGTTTGCCGCCGCAGGATGACCAGCCAGACGCCGCTCGTTACTGCCGAGAAGGTGATCGAATAGCGATCTTTTTTGCTGCGGTGCGTTGGTCGCTAATGGCACATCGCGTCATTCGCTACGTCGCGATAGTTTGTCCGCTTTCAGACCAAAGCGGACATTGCTCGGGTTTGGCTAGGGAGCCGTCTGTCCGCTTATGACCCAAAGCGGACATGCGACCCTCGTTGCCGAGATGTTCTAGGCGCCTGAGGGAATGATAGATTTTGTACAGTCGGTTAGGATTGACCTGTGTTGGCGGGTCTCAATTTCCGTAGGGGTAGCAATGATCAAAATTGCGGCGTTCTTTCTCATCGGCCTGGCATTAATTTGCCCGGCTCATTCGGAACCGTTTTCCGTTCGCTGCACCGATCCCAACAACCAGCCACCAGACTATTATGCGACATTCGATCTCGAAGCGAAGAAATTGGTGTTCGAAAGCCCGATCAGAAATATTTTTCGCGGTGAAATAGAGTCCGCAAATAATCAACTCATCGCTTTCTGGATCAAGCCGTCAATCTACAAATTCGACCTGGTGTTCGACCAGCGCAACACCAAGATGATATTTCCCGGCTTTCTGACCTCGCGCGAAACAAGACCAGAGCTTAATCATGTCTGCCAAATTGTCCCGGTCAGAACGGTGCTGGCGGTGTTCGATAGCATCACAAGGTCATGGGCGAACTATAGGAACTTGGGCGACCCCGTGCAGCCATACTCTTTTCGCTGCACCGGCCGTGCCGCCTATACCTACGTGACCCTCGACCGGCTGACAAAGAAGGTCCTTATGGAAATTCAAGCGGGATCGTCGTTCCCCGGCGAAATTGAGACTATTGAGGGACACCGCGTGGCGTTCTTGATCCACGTCGGATCGACAGCGAAGCATGGATATATTTTGGACGACGAAGCCAAGACGTTGACATGGCCCAACGACGGTACGAATTCGAGCACGTACCCATGCACCGAGATAAAGGTGCGGACGCTTGGACGCATATGATCGTCTTTAACCAGCTTACTTCCATAACATTAGCATGCTTTATGTCCGCTTTTGGCACTTAGCCGACAATCGCTGCGTCGCAATGGTTTGTCCGCTTTTGGACCAGAGCGGACAAGGCCGGCGATCTTAGGCTGGAAGCTCGGTCGCTTATGACCCAAAGCAGACAATATTGGTCGATAGACACATCCCACTTCTCACCCTAAGCTGAAATTGCGACCATGTTAGGTCCGGGGCGATCTTTATGGCCGAAGAGCGCGTCGAACGACGGCTGGCTGCAATCGTTGCGGGCGACGTCGCCGGCTATAGCCGGCTGATGAGTGCCGACGAGGAAGGTACGTTGCGCCAACTCAAGGCGCACCGGAAGGAACTGGTCGATCCAAAAATCATCGAGCACCGCGGCCGCATCGTTAAGACCACTGGCGATGGTATGCTGGTAGAATTCGTCAGCGTCGTCGATGCCGTGCGCTACGCGGTTGATATTCAACGCGGGATGGCTGACCGCAATGCTGACGTGCCCGCCGACAAACGCATCGAATTCCGCATAGGCATCAATGTCGGCGACATCATCAGCGACGAAAATGATATTTACGGCGACGGCGTCAACGTGGCCGCCCGGCTGGAGGCGCTTGCTGAGGCCGGCGGCATCTTGGTCTCGCGCAATGTTTACGACCAGGTGCGCGACAAGCTCACCTTCGCTTTCGAAGACATGGGCGAGCAGACGGTCAAGAACATACCGCGGCCTATTGGGGTCCACCGCGTCTCTATCGTCGCGGACGCCGCACCGATTGAAGTCAAAGGCGCCAGAGTTGCCGCGAAAACTGAAGTCTCAAGTGCCGATCGGCCATCAATCGCCGTATTGCCGTTCGCCAACATGAGCGGCGACCCGGAGCAGGAATACTTCGCCGATGGTATTTCCGAAGATATCATCACCGGCCTGTCGAAACTTCGATGGTTCTTCGTCATCGCGCGCAATTCATCGTTTGCTTACAAGGGCAAGGCCGTCGACGTGAAACGCGCTGCGCGTGAACTCAGCGTGCGTTATGTGCTGGAGGGCAGCGTGCGCAAAGGCGGCAACCGCGTGCGCATTACCGCACAGCTTATTGATGCTGCGACCGGCAACCATATTTGGGCCGACCGCTATGACGGAGATTTAACCGACGTCTTCGCCTTACAGGATGAGATCACAAAGAAGGTGGTCGCCGCAATTGAGCCCAAGTTACTAGAAGCCGAGGGCATTCGCTCGAAAAACCGCTCGTCGGAAGATCTTGGCGCTTGGGACATGGTTATGCAGGCGAACTCCTTATTTTGGCGGCTGACTAAACCCGAGGGCGAAGCCGCAATTGCAATGCTGAAACAGGCCGTCAAGCGCTACCCAGACTACGCGCCGACACACAGTATGCTGGCCTTTGCAACGCTGACGTCGCGGTTGCTTGGCTGGACGCTAGTGGCGCCGCAGGTGAAAGAGGCCGCAACACTTGCCGCGCGAGCGGCTGAACTTGACGATAGCGACCCTTGGGCGCATCTGGCGCTCGGCTATGTGGCCCATACCATGCGGCGCACCGACGACGCGGCACGCGAGTATCAACGGGCCATCGACCTCAACCCAAACTTCGCCGCCGCCTATGGCTATCTTGGCTTTACGCTTGCGATGGCAGGCCGGTCGGACGAAGCAATTGGTCATTTGGAGCAAGCGATCCGTATGAGTCCGCACGATCCGCAAAACGCAATATTCAATAATGCGTTGGCGGTCGCTCATTACCTTGCTGGCCGATATACCGAGGCCATCAGCTTCGGCCGAAAGGCTGTGCAACAGCGTGACGGACTAACCGCGGGCCACCGCATTTATATCGCCAGCCTTGCGCAGGCCGGTCAGGTTGAGGAGGCCCGTACGGCACTGCAGTACCTCAGAGAATTGATGCCCAATATTTCCATCGTGTGGTGCGAGCAACATGTTCCCTACCAGCCTGGCCCGATGGCCAAATTCCTCGAAGGCATGCGCAAAGCCGGGTTGGAATAGCCCCAACGTCTGATGTCACCTATTGGCACATAGTCGACAATCGCTGCGTCGCAATAAATTGTCCGCTTTTGGACAAGAGCGGACATTGAGCCGAAATTTGGCCAGCGACCGTTTGTCCGCTTTTGACCCAGAGCGGACATTGGGCGTGCATTGCGGCAATGGCTTTTGAGTGGCTAAGATGCCGTCGCTTTAGTTTTGGGTGAGGCAATCAGGCGGCGCAACTTCATGAAAGTTGTCGGTGGCGGAGCCGCCGTGATGCCCTTTGCAGCGTGGGCGCAAAAGTCGGCAATGCCGGTAGTTGGATATCTTTCTGCGGGCACTTCCAGCGGTGACAGCCGGCCTCATGCAGCTTTTGTAAAAGGGCTAGCCGAAATCGGCTACGAAGATGGCAAAACCGTCCAGATCGAATATCGGTGGGCCGACAATCAGTATGATCGATTGCCACAGATGGCGACCGATCTGGTTCACCTAAAGGTAGCCGTGATCGCAGCGACTGGCACCCCAGCCGTAAAGGCGGCCAAGGTGGCTACAGCGACGATCCCCATTGTCTTCACTACAATTGCGGATCCAGTTCAGATCGGATTTGTCACCAGTCTGAGCCACCCGGGTGGCAATGCGACAGGCGTAACTTTTTTGAGCGTGGAGGTCGGACCGAAACTATTGGAATTACTGCATGGTGCTGTGCCTTCGGCCACCAACGTCGCTCTGCTTGTTAACCCAACGAACCCAAATGCCGAGCGCCAATCCAAAGACATTCAGGAAGCGGCGCACAATCTGGGTTTACGGATTCATGTGCTCAATGCCAGCACAGAAGGCGATTTTGATGGGGTCTTTGCAAGGTTGCGCGAGATGCAAGCAGGTGCATTGATTATCAGCCAAGACATTTTTTTTAATAGCCAAACCGAGCGACTTGCAGCACTCACCATGCGTTACGGAATTCCTGGGATCTACCCGCTGCCAGAGTTTACAGCAGCGGGAGGCCTCATGAGTTATGGTGCCAGCCGGAGCGAAGCTTGGCACCAAGTGGGCGTCTACGTTGGACGTGTTTTGAAAGGCGAGAGGCCTGCCGACCTACCAACTATACAGCCATCCAAGTTTGACCTTGTCATCAACCTCAAGTCCGCCAAGGCGTTGGGCCTCACTGTCCCTGATGGCATGTTGAATGCTGCCGACGAGGTCATCGAATAAGCAGTAGTGTCCGTAATAGTTTGTCCGCTTTCGGACAACAGCGGACAACGGTGCGGTTTAGCCCTTGGCGGGTTTGTCGCCTTTTGACCCATAGCGGACAAATAGGCGGGAGTGATTTCCCGGTTGGCACAATTCTATCAGTCTTGCTGACCAATTGATTTGCATCATTGCATTAGGCGATTCAGGCCATCTCTTTGTTGGCACTTTCGCTGCGCACGCATCTAACGGGAGAAAAAAATGAACCTTAAATTGGTAAGGGCATTCACAATCGGCGCAATTGCGGTGGGCGCCGTCACGATGGCACAGCCGAGCTTCGCGGCCGATAATGACAAGATTGTCGGCGTCTGGAAGCTCGTTTCATACGAGGTCGAGGTTCAGGCGACCGGCAAGAAAGGGCCGGTCATGGGAGATCATCCGACCGGCTATGTCACGTTCACCCCGAAGGGCGCGTGTTCTTCGTACTGACAGGAGAAGCACGTAAGCCAGCGAAGACCGACCAAGAACGGGCGGAACTATTGAGCACACTGGTCGCCTATTCCGGCACATACAGCGTTGAAGGCGACACGTGGACAACCAATGTCGAGGTGGCCTGGAATCCTGAGTGGGTCGGCACCAAGCAAGTCCGGAATTTCACGCTGAGCGGTGAGCGATTGGTCGTGTTGACGCCCTGGCGCGTGATGCCGAATTGGGCGGATAAGGGGATGACACGAAGCATCGTTACCTTCGATAAGTCCAAATAGACGTACGATGGAATGTCCGTTGTTGGCACATCGCGGACAAACCGAGCTCAGCCGTCGAATGGTCGCTATTGGGGGTATAGCGGACATTGGTCGAGGTTTAGCCCGCGATGATTTGTCGGCTTTTGACCCATAGCGAACAATCCGGACGCGCTGCGCTATTTCTGCGATAGTTGCGCGCTCGAAGTGACGTCAGCAACGGTCGCTTCCCACGAATTTGTTCCTCCAAAAACGCAAGGATATTCGCGCTGGACGGTTGCCAGAAGCTGGTATGTGTGACCGGGCTTTGCAACGAAACCGACAAATTTGTCCTCGGCCGAGCAACTCATTGAGCCGATGACTTTTTGCTCAACGAAGCGAACGGAGGCGCGGTGAGGGCCCGGAACTATTTGGACCCTCATATTCACGAGTTGCAAACCTTCATGCATTGTTTTGCCATCGAGGGAATCGAGGACCGCCTGTACACCAAAGATATTATTTACTTCGACGCTGAGGATCGCCACTTGGTCTGGGCTTAGCGCAGCATCGGGATATGCATGGATAGTTGGCGTCCCACAGGCCCCGAGCAACGATAGAAACGACGCCACAAAGACCATTCGCGCCTTAGACGTGGCTCTCAATGGCGGCTCCCCCGTGTACTGCTAAACATCAATTCACGTCAGCTAAACATGCCGCCTGCATTGTGGGCTTGCAATCTTCCCTTTTAATACCCTGCCTACCATCTTGTTCAAATGTGAATATTGGCTGCATCGCAGGTACGTGAATGATGACGCGATTGGCACACAGCGGACATTCGCTGCGTAGCAATAATTTGTCCGCTTTCGGACAAGAGCGGACATTGCAGCGTCGCATCCAACGCCGTGTTTATGAATTCACGCCTTAGGAAAGTTCGAATTTCAAAATGGAGTGCGGTTCGGATGCACGATTATAAAAAAAGTACTTCGGCACCAGGTCCCGTCCGATCCCGAGTTTGCCCGCCTGCGAACGCACCGCTATCACCGTGAAGGCCGCGCGATCACACTACACACCCGACCGAGCTGTAGCGAGTTGCTGAAGCTTGCGCCTGATAGGTAGCTCCGCATGTGGTCGATGTTGAAGCGCCTCCTGCTTTTCTGGTCAAACATCGCGAGGGACCTTGCGTTGAATTTGGACCGAAAAGCCGCGGCTTGCTTACCCGATGCTTACCCAGATCTTTTCCGCATCTGGGCTATTGCAATAACTAATTGAAAACATTGGCTGGGGCGGGAGGAATTGAACCTCCGAATGGCGGAATCAAAATCCGACTGGTCTCAACGACAATTCAAAGCGCGTTTCGAAAAATCGGCTAAATCCGTCCCAAGAACAATCAATAGGTTGGCTACAATTTCGAAATGCTGTGCAGTTCTTCACTGGCTCGAAGACACCATACACTAATGTTGGGTTCGTAAAATTCCGTCGCCGTCTCGGCTGTGGTAAATTGATGCCTGAGAACAGGGCGTCTACAGGTGAGCAATATGGCGAAATTCCAACCTGGGAAATCAGGTAATCCCGGTGGTCGGCCGAGAGTACTTGCGGAGTGCGTTACCTCGCTCGCCGTCACACGCCAGACTCGATCACAGAGCTTGCCCGACTAGCCAAGAAAGCGAAAAGCGAAACGGCTCGCATTGCCGCTATCAGAGAATTACTTGATCGCGGTTATGGCAAGGCCACGCAATTTATTGCTGGTGACGATGACATGCCGCCCGTCATGAATCACCTGCGGGTCAGTTTCGTGAAAGCCGATGGAACAGAAACGGACGATTTAGATGAAGCAACCAAAGGGCCGAAGACTGGCCACGCATAACAAGCCGACCGCTCGATCCCGACGCATGATTCCTGAAAGTCAGAATTGAAATCACGGGGGTCGATGATGCGACCCGCGACACTATCGAAAGCACCATCGTTTGCGCACTGCGCAACATCACGCCAAAGCCGATGACAGTGAAATGGGTTCTGGCCTGCCAATAACTGCGCAGTTCGGTCAATGCTACCGGCAGGTCCGATCCGTCGAATTGTTGCTATTGGGGGTAACAGCGGACAAAAGGCGGTTTTTGGCCAGCGACCGTTTGTCCGCTTCTCTAATCGGCCGGTTTGGGTCAAGCGCCTTCAAGCCATCAACCACTACCTTTCAGACTATCCACCACTGCAGTGTCGATGTCGCTCGCGGGCTCGTGCTTCTCTTCGGAATCGGCACCAGGGGCCCTTCCAGTATGGGATTCGAAGACGAGGCGGAACAATCTAATGGGCGGCCTTGCCGTCAGAGTGACGGCGGGTCCAAGCGGACAAACGAACTCACCTCATCCATCGTCCCGCGAGGGACATCATTCCACCACTCGGTGGAACTCGAGTTTTCTCCTATCGGATCTGATCCTGTATGGTTTTCATGCTGCTGCCGCGGCTTGTTCCCGGGTCCAACGGAACTCGGTGCCATCGACCCATATGCGGTGCATGATGACGGCGAGCCGACGGGCAAGCGCCACAATGGCCTTCTTCATTCCGCGGCGCCTGGCGATCTGCATCGCCCAGGCCTTGAGCCAGGACCATTTCTTCGAATGCAGCATGGCCTGAGCTGCTTCGTAGAGCATCACCCGCATCATCTCGTCTCCGCAGCGTGATATTCTGCCGCTCCAATCCACCTCGCCCGATTGATACTTGGCACACGTCAGCCCAAACACGGCCCCGACTGACTTGGACTTCCTGAAGCGCGCCGGCACGTCGACGGTCGCGCGATAGGTCAGCGACACCACGGGGCCTACACCGGGGGTCGTCATCAGGCGTCGGCACACATCGTCATCTCGGACGATGGCCAGCAAACGGCGGTGCAGGATGCAGAACTGCTCGCGAAGCGTCCGTAGGACAATGAGCAGTGGTTCAACCAGAGCGGCCATGTCTGGAAAGTTTTCGACCAGCTCCCTGATGCGCGCTTCGAACTTCACCGTCCTCACCACACCCACCTTGAGGCCAAAGTTGCGCAAGGTGCCGCGCAGGTCGTTGTCGATGGCAATGGCCTTGGACTGCAGCAGCTTGCGGTGGGTCAGCAGCATTCGCAGTTTCTGACTGCGCAGCGTTTTCACATGCACCGGACGGTAAATTCCCGCCCGCATCATCTGCGCCATGCCGCGTGCGTCGTTGCGGTCGGTCTTGTTGATCTGCGCCTTCAACACCGCCCGCATGTGCCGCGTTTCGACACAGATCACCGGCAAGCACGCTTCGGCGAGCGCACTGAACAGCCACTGCGATAGTGGTCCGGCTTCCAATCCAATCCGCTTGAAGTGGTAACCGGGGTTCTTCAGCACCGCCAACAAAGCTTCCGGCTCGCTCGCAACCTTCACTTCCCGCACGATCCTGCCCGTGTCATCCACAATGCAGACGCTGGTCTCCTTGACCGAAACGTCTAATCCAGCAAAATGGTCCATGCTGCGCTTCTCCTTCTGATGCTTGAGGCCGTCATCCACGGACCTCGTTTCACCATCAGCCTGAAGCGCAGCACCCAAAATCTTCAGCTATCCACAAGCTCGCCGGCCGATTACCCCATCTAATGACCCAACAGCGACATTGGCTGTGCACTGCGGCAATGGTTTTGATGCCGGTTTCAGCCCCTATCAAAGTACTCGTTTGAGCCGCTAAGATGCCGTCTTCTGAGCTTGGGGGCGGACATGCAGCGGCGCGAGTTCATCACGCTTCTTGGCGGCGCGGCGGCGACATGGCCGCTCGCGGCGCGCGCGCAGCAGCCGGCGATGCCGGTGATCGGGTTTCTCAACGCCGGTTCCGCCGAGGTTACGCGCGACACTTGTCGGCCTTTCTCAAAGGGCTGGGCGAAACCGGTTACGTTGAGGGCCGCAACGTGGCGATCGAATACCGCTGGGCGGAGGGCCGAAATGATCGGCTGCCGGCATTGGTGGCCGATCTGGTCCGTCGGCAGGTGGCCGTGATTGCCGCGACCAGCACTCCTGCGGCGCTTGCCGCAAAGGCGGCGACCACGACGATTCCGATCGTCTTCGAAACCGGCGTCGACCCGGTCCGGCTCGGCCTCGTCGCCAGCCTCAACCGTCCGGGCGGCAACGTCACGGGCGTGACCCAATCGAACGTGGAGCTCGCGCCGAAGCGGCTGGAGTTGCTGCACGAGATGGTCCCCACGGCGAGCGTCATGGCGCTGCTCGTCAACCCGACCAATCCCGCTTTGCCGAGACCGACTACAAAGGAGCTGCAGGCAGCGGCCCGCACCCTCGGGCTGGAGCTCCATGTACTGAATGCCAGCACCGAGCGTGACTTCGATGCGGTCTTCGCAAAGCTGATCCAATTGCGAGCGGCGGGCTCGTGATCGGCACCGATCCATTCTTCAACAGCCGGAGCGAACAGCTCGCCGCACTGGCGCTCCGTCACGCGGTGCCCGCGATCTCGCAGTATCACGAGTTCGCCGCGGCCGGCGGCTTGATGAGCTACGGAGCGGACATTGCGGACTCGTACCGTCTGGCTGGCGTCTACACCGGCCGCATTCTCAAGGGCGAGAAGCCGGCCGATCTGCCGGTTCAGCAGGTCACGAAAGTCGAGATGATCATCAACCTCAAGACCGCCAAGACGCTCGGCATCACCGTCCCGCTGCCGCTGCTCGGCCGCGCCGACGAGGTGATCGAATGAGGCGGCGGGAGTTCATCACGCTGCTTGGCGGCGCGGCGGCGGCATGGCCGCTTGCGGCGCGGGCACAGCAGCCGGCGATGCCGGTGATCGGGTTCATCAACTCGGCCTCGCCGGGCCAGCCTTACCCGCCTTTGTCTGCATTTCTAAAAGGGTTGAGCGAAACCGGTTTCGTCGAAGGCCGCAATGTGGTGATCGAATATCGCTGGGCGGAAGGACACTATGAGCGCTTGCCAACACTCATATCCAATCTGGTCCAGCGCAAGGTAAACGTAATTGCGGCGACCAGTACGCCTGCTTCTGTTGCTGCCAAGGCAGCGAACATCACCAAAATACCTATTGTGTTCACTACCGGTGGCAATCCAGTGCAACTTGGCTTCGTCAGAAGCCTCGGTAAGCCGGGTAGCTATCTCACGGGCGCTACGACACTTAATGAGGAGGTTCTGCCGAAACGATTGGAGCTGATGCACGAGGTGCTTCCCGCCACCAACAACGTCGCGCTACTCGTCAACCCACGCGATCCCCTTGCAGACCAGGTATCGCGGGACATGACTTCAGTAGCGGCCGCGCTCGGGCTTAAGCTCCACGTTGTACGCGCCAGTAGGAAGCAGGACTGGCTGAGTCTTGAATCCTTGGCGCAACGAGAGCCGGGGCGCTTGTGATCAGCACCGCCGCATTCTTCAATAGTTTCAGCAAAGAACTTGGCGAGTTATCGCTTCGCTACCGAGTGCCAGCGATCTACCAACATCGACAATTCGCTGCAGCTGGCGGTTTAATGAGCTACGGAGCCGACCTCGCGGACGCCGTATCACGTCGGCGGCTATTACACGGCAGCATTCTCAAGGGCGCGAAACCCGCCGATCTGCCGGTTCAAGCAGTCGACCAAACTCGAGCTCGTCATCAACCTCAAAACGGCGGAGGCACTGGGCATTGAGGTCCGCCGGGGCGATCTCGGTCGCGCCGACGAGGTGATCGAATAGAGATGCTGTTTGCTGCGGTGCGTTGGTCGCTATTGGCACATAGCGGACAAACTAGCCGTGCCCGGCTTTTGTCGCGCTATTGGGGGTATAGCGGACAATGGTCGAGGTTTAGCCCTCGATGATTTTGTCGCGCTTTTGACCCAAAGCGGACATTGGCAGCGCACTGCGGCAATGCTTTCGACGCCGGTTTTAGCCTCTATCGAAGTACCCGTTTGAGCCGTTACAATGCTGCCTCCTGACCTTAGGGGCCGACATGCGGCGGCGCGAGTTCATCACGCTTCTCGGTGGTGTGGCTGCGGCATGGCCGCTCGCAGCGCGCGCGCAGCAAACCGAGCGGATGCGGCGCATCGGTGTGATTGTGCCATTCCTCGCGGACAATTCGGAAGCACAGGGCCGGGTCGGGGCGTTTCTCCAGGAGCTGCAGCAATTGGGGTGGACCATCGGCCGCAACGTGCGCATCGACACCCGGTGGGCCGGAGGCAATGTCATCGACATTCGCAGACACGCGGCGGAATTGGTCGCGCTCGCGCCCGACGTCATCCTCGGCCATGGTAGCTCGGTCGTGGGGCAGTTGCTGCAGGTGACCCGCACCGTGCCGATCGTATTCCCGGTAGCCTCCGATCCGGTCGCCGCCGGCTTTGTCGAAAGTTTGGCGCGGCCGGGCGGCAACGCCACCGGATTCATGATGTCGGAATACAGCTTGAGCGGGAAATGGCTGGAGCTACTCAAGCAGATAGCACCGGGCGTGACGCGAGCGGCAGTCATTCGGAATCCCGCCGCATCCGGTGGGATCGGCGAGTTCGGCGCCATCCAATCCGTGGCGCCGGCGCTTAACGTGGAAGTAATCCCTATTAATGTGCGCGACGCTGGCGAGATCGAGCGCACCGTCACGACATTCGCGCGAGCTTCCAACGGCGGTCTGGTCGTGACGTCAAGCGGGCTGGCGGCAAATCATCGCGATCTCATCATCGCTCTTGCGGCCCAGAACAAACTACCGGCGGTCTACTTCGAACGTTCCTTTGTTGCTGCCGGCGGCTTGATGTCCTATGGGCCTGATTATATCGACCAATACCGGCGCGCTGCCAGCTACGTAGATCGTATCCTCAAAGGCGAAAAGCCAGGCGACATGCCAGTGCAGGCGCCGACAAAGTACGAGCTCGTAATCAATCTCAAAACCGCCAAGGCGCTCGGCCTCACCGTGTCGCCGCATCTGCTCGCTCGCGCCGACGAGGTGATCGAATGAAACGGCGCGAGTTCATCACGCTACTCGGCGGTGCGGCGGCGGCTGGCCGCTCGCGGCGCGGCGCAGCAGCCGGCGATGCCGGTAATTGGGTTCCTCCGCAGCACGTCGCCCACCGACGCGCCGCACCTCGTGATCGCGTTCCGTGATGGCCTGAAGGAAACAGGCTTCGTCGAGGGTCAGAACGTCGCGATCGAATTCCGCTATGCAGAAGGCCGCAATGACCGACTGCCTGCTCTGGTGGCTGATTTGATTGACCGTCGGGTGGCCGTGATCGTCGGGAATAATCCTGCAGCGTTTGCAGCCAAGACCGCAACCTCGACGGTTCCGATTGTCTTCGCGTACGGGGGCGACCCGGTCAAAGACGGCCTCGTCGCCAGCTTGAATAGGCCGGGCGGCAATGTCACGGGCGTGGTCTTTATCCAAGGCGCGTTAGGGGCAAAGCGACTGGAGCTGCTGCGCCAGATCGTGCCCAAAGCGACAACAATCGCCGTTCTCGTTAACCCGAACAATCCTGAAGCCGTGTCCGAGCGAAGCGACGTGCAGGCGGCAGCGCTTGCGATCGGGCAGCAACTCCTCGTTCTCGATGTCAGCAGCGATCGCGACATCGAGCCAGCCTTCGCAACGTTCGTCCAACGCGGGGCTGGCGCCCTGTTCGTCGGCACGGGCGCGTTCTTTTTCTCCAATCGGGAGCGCATCGTTGCGCTGGCGGCTCGCCATGCGCTACCGGCGAGCTATGCCCAGCGCGAGCCCGTCGTGGCCGGAGGCCTGATGAGCTACGGAAGCAGCCTGACCGATGCCTATCGCCAAGCCGGCATCTACGCCGGGCGTGTTCTCAAGGGCGAGAAACCGGCCGACCTGCCGGTCATGCGGTCTACCAAATTCGAGTTCGTGATCAACCTCAAGACCGCCAAGGCGCTCGGCCTCACCGTGCCGCAATCCTTGCTCGTTGCCGCCGACGAGGTGATCGAATAGCGATGCTGTTTGCTGCAATGCGTTGTCGCTTATTGGCACAAAGCGGACAATTGCCGCGTCGCGATGGTTGCTGCTGCCGTTATTGGACCATAGCGGACATTGCCGGGTTCGGGTGGGGGGCGGTTTGTCCGCTTATGACCCATGAGCGACAATACTGAGCCAAATAGGTCAATGATGCTGTCTTTTTCGGAAAATCAATAATCGGCATAGTCTTTTTGTGGCGCTTTTAGCGGCGGCAGTATTTGTCGAGCTGTTCGGAATGCTCCGGGGCTTCGCTCTGCCAGGCTAAAGAAGTTGGGAGGAAGACATGTCCTTCAAACACGTCTTATTCTCGCTTGTCGTCGCAAGCGGGATCGTTGGCGTGGCGAACAGCGCTGACGCTACTACCCGTGGCCACCATCGATGGCTGCTACGACTGCACAACAGGAATTTCCGGGAACCCTTACAACGGTGGAGACCTGGGTTTTGACACCCCCATGCTCATCATCCACAACACAAGTGGCGGGAGCTTGATCAATGCCTC
>CAWCVE010000010.1:0-137485 GCA_963798825.1 uncultured Alphaproteobacteria bacterium
GGCAAATTGAAATCGTCCGCCTGATCGGACCCTACGCTGCCATGACAGCTATGCCGATGCCCGATCTCTTCACCTCCATCTTCGTCTCCGCCCGCGACGGCCTTAAGCTGCATGCGCGCTGCTATGGACGGCGCAGCACGTCCGCATTGCCGGTGGTCTGTTTGCCGGGCTTGGCGCGCACGGCGGCGGATTTCGAGGCGCTCGGCCAAGCACTGGCGAGCGACCGGCATCTACCGCGCCGCGTCATCGCGCTCGACTACCGTGGCCGCGGCCAATCCGAATACGACCGCGATCCGGCCAATTATAACTTCCAGGTCGAGCTCGCCGACGTGCTCGCCATCATTGCCGCGCTCGACGCCGCGCGTGCGATTTTCGTCGGCACCTCGCGCGGCGGCATTCTGGCCATGCTGCTCGCCGCCGTGCGGCCGACCGCGATCGCAGGCTGCGTGCTCAATGACATCGGTCCGGTGATCGAACCGAAGGGGCTGATCCGGATCAAGGGTTATGTCGGCAAGCTGCCGCAGCCGCGATCCTTCGAAGAAGGCGCCGAAATCCTGCGCCGCCTGTTCGACGCGCAGTTTCCTAAGCTCGGGCCGGCCGATTGGCTCGCCAGCGCGCACCGCACGTTCCGCCAGGAAAACGGCGCCCTGGTGCCGACCTATGACGTCAAGCTCGCCAAGACGCTGGAGGGCGTCGATTTTGAAAAGCCTTTTCCGCCGCTGTGGGCGCAGTTCAACGCGCTAAGTCATACGCCGGTGATGGTGATCCGCGGCGCCAATTCCGACATCCTTTCGTCCGCAACCGTCGAAACGATGCGCGCGCGCCGTTCCACGCTGGAGACAATCGAGGTGCCCGATCAGGGCCACGCGCCGCTGTTAGCGGAAACCGACGTGATCGCACGCATCGCGGATTTTGCAAGCCGCTGCGGCGATTGATCGGCGCCCAGGCGCCGGTTAAATCGTTATAAAAGAAAAACCCCCGGCAGTTTCCCGCCGGGGGCTTGAGGTTCAAGCTAACTTCACCTTGATCAGACGATCAGGGATAGAAGTTACGATGCACGCGGAACTGAGCCATCCACGCGCTTTGATTGGTGACATCACGCGGGCCGGTCGTTGCGCTTTCGGCACCGTTGCCGTAGTTGGCATGCATGCCAGCCAACCCCGTCTGGAGGTCCTCGTAGACAACGTCGAGGCCGATGTAGGTATTGGCGTCGAGGTTGAACTGCGTGCGAGTACCAATCGTCCACACCTGGAAGTTGTTGTCGCAGGCCACGCCGGAGGGAATGCTAAACGCTGTACCAAGCGCGCCACCTCCTGTGGTTTCAGCGTTGCAGAGTTGCGCGTTGGCTACGGCATCGTAGGTGGTGGCGGTATAAGCGCCATACACCGACGTCTGCCACTGCTTGCTCCAGAAGTGCTCGTAAGCGGCGTTGACACCCCAAGCCGTCGTCAGCGAGAGGCTGGTGCCGTTAGCGGGGCCGGTCCCGCCAAAGACCGCGTCGCTGCCGATGCCGATGCCGTAGGTCGAGCCGTTGAAGATCGAGTACATGTTGTTGTAGGACGCGTCGACATACTTCCTGGCGCCTTCGGTGTAGTTGACCTGGAACTGGAAGTAATCGCCCGGGCCGATCATCGGCGCGAGTAATTTTGCGCCGGCGCCGATAGCCCAGCCAACCGCATCGCTGGGGTGACCCGTGCCGACATTCGACCCGTAGTACGTTGCGGCCACGTCGTGGATCGCGCCCATGATCTGGGCGGAGCCCCAAGCCTGGTCGACACGCAGGTTGAACACGACATCCGGCCACTGGACGGCTTCCGCCGACGAGGCGGGCTGAATGCCGAGGTTGCCGGCTTGAGTGTTGGGAGTAGTCGACGGGGCAGCGACGACAAACATCGACGTGCTGCTGCCGTTGAGAACGGACGTCACGCGCGGGGTTTCAAGAGCGATGGTGCCCGAAAAACCGTTGCCGAACTGTGCGGTATAGGCGCCGAACACGAAGTCGCCGGCGTCGCCGGTGTCCGATGCCGGGTTGATCATGCCACCCCAGAACGACGTCGCCGACTGCGAGTAGAAGTCGTAGAACGACTGCGTCACGCCGAACGTGAACCCAGCGAACTGGATGAACGCGCGGTTGGCGTTGAAGCCCACGCCGGGGTCATAAGATGACAACGCGGGGTTCGTGCCCGGAGCCGTAACGTTGCCCGAGCCAACGCCGGTGCTGGCGCCGCCGGAGCTATAGCCGAGCGCGATGTAACTGCGCACGGTGCCGTATTCGGTTTGGTTACGGGCGTCAGCGGTGATGTAACCGCGCACCTTGTAACCCAAATTCTGCGTGGTCCGCGTGCTGTTCTGGCCACTCGCCAACGCGCCCTGGGTGCTGTTGCCGTTCGCAGCCCAGTAGTCGTAAACGCGCGCCCAACCGCCGATTTTGAGGCAGGTATCGGTGCCCGGGATGTAATAGAACCCCGCACCATACAGACTGCAAATCTTCACGTACTGGACCGGTTTGGCCTTGACGGGAAGATCGGCGGCCTGTGCCCCTGCGATCGCAACGAGTCCCGCTGCGGTGCCGAGGAGTAGGCTTTTCACCATCTTCATCTTGAACCTCCAAACGTTGTTTATCGTGAGAGGGTTCTGTATCCGCAGTGCGACAGGCACCGATGGAACTTCCCCTTGCTCCCCGCCACCCGGACGAACTTTTCGCACCCTGCAATCGACCCAGCCTTGATTGCCAAACCTGGACTTGCCACTCGGTGCGATCCGTCAACCCGGAAAGCGCGACACGGGGATGCCCCCCTCCGTCGCAACTGAGACATTATCGAATGAGACTTGATACGCAACGAAGAAGCGCCATTCCCACAGGTCCCAGATGCGCTTTTTGGCCGAGTGTTGCGCAAAAAACACGCAAATTTTTCGGTCCGGGGCTAAGCCGCCGGGCAGCCATCGCCGGTCTGGCAATCGCTAATATTCTGATTTAATTTCAAACAGTTACATAAGCACACCGCGCTCGCCGGCGATTTATCTGGCAACCGGCCCGGAACGATTGGACTGGCGCTACCGGCCCAAATGAGCGGGTTTTGGCATCTTTCCGCGCCTCAATTCGGCGGGGAAGCCCATTTTTGCGGCATTCTGCTCGAACGGTGCCTTCACCCTCCAAAGCTGAGCCCTGGCCCCGATTTCGTTCCACAAGGGCCGCCTGAACGGGTATTCGGCAGAAGAAAATCGAATCACCTGTTGACTCTCGAATCCCACAAATCGCGCGTGCGCGAGCGGCCCACGGCCTCTTCCACAACAGAATTTGCTGGAAGGAAATTCAACGGCAATCAGCGCGCGCCATACATCGAGGGTTCGAATGATCAAGCTTATACACTGGCGGAGCCGGAGGGATTCGAACCCTCGATACGCCTTTGGAGCGTATAACGGTTTAGCAAACCGCCGCCTTCAGCCACTCGGCCACAGCTCCGCATGCGGAAAGACTTATGCTTTCGGCATTTCGGCGTCAAACCGGGCCTTGTAATCCAATCGCCAAAACTGCACTTGAAACGACTGCACTTGAAACGACTGCACTTGAACCGATGTCGGGCCCGGTCAATTCTTGCACTCAAGTCTCGGACTCCAGCCGATGAATCGAAAGCAGCGCCGCGCCGCCCTCAAGCAGCGCCCATCGGCCGGCGGCAACCGCGCCAACCCGACCGGCGCTTCCGCGGCCCGATTGTTCGCCGAGGCGGAAAGCCTGCAGCGGCAGAACAAGCTCGAAGAGTCGACGCGCGCCTACAAGCGTCTGCTGCTGCTCGCGCCGGATCATGCGCAAGCCAACAACAATCTCGGCGCAGTACTGCACGCGCAGGGCAAATTGCGCGAGGCCTCCACCTACTTCGCGCATTCGCTTTCGCTGATGCCGCAACTGCTCGAACAATCCGGCGGCGTCAATGCCACGCTGCTCGCCGTGTTACCGGCCTTCGACGAGGCCATGCGGCGGTCGGAGACGGCCTGGCCGACCCGGTTAACGATCGAGCAACTGTTCGGCAGCGCCGGTCTTTCCGCGATCTACGACGATCCGATGCTGCTCTGCTTGATGCAATCGGTGCCGACGCGCAATATCAAATTCGAACGCGTGCTGACGTCGCTGCGTTTGTCGCTGCTCGATAGCGCCGCCGCGGGCGAAGCCGTTTCAGCGCCAGTGCTGGCGTTCACTTGCGCCCTCGCGACGCAGTGCTTCATCAACGAATATATTTTCGCCACCACGGCAGACGAGGACGGCAAAGTCGAGCGCCTCAAAGCGGTGCTCACCGACGATTTAAGATCCGGCGCCATGATCGCGCCGCTTTCGGTCGCCGCGGTCGCGATGTATCAGCCGCTCTATTCGCTGCCCGATGCGCAGGTGCTGCACGATCGGGTCTGGCCGTCTGCCGTCGATGACGTATTGACGCTGCAACTACGCGAGCCGTTGCAGGAATTACAGCTGCGCGCTTCGATTCCCCAGCTTACGCCGATCGATGATGAGGTTTCGCAACGCGTTCGCCAACAATATGAAGAAAATCCCTATCCCCGCTGGGTGAAGGCGCCCGCCGGCATCAAGCCGACGCCACTCGACGTGACATTGCGGTCAAAGTTTCCGACTGCTGCCTTTAAGCCGCTCGGAAACAGCGAGACGATCGATATCCTGGTTGCCGGTTGCGGCACGAGTTTAGGCGCCCAGGTTGCGGAAGCCTGCCAAGGCGCGCGCGTGCTCGCGGTCGATCTCAGTTTAAGCAGTCTCTGTTACGCCAAACGCAAGACGCCGGCAGCGTTCGCGAATAGCATCGAATACGCGCAAGCCGACATTCTCAAGCTCGGCGCGATCGGCCGCACCTTCGATTACATCGACTGCCAAGGCGTGTTGCATCACATGCGCGACCCGTTCGAGGGGTGGCGCATCTTGCTCTCGCTGCTGCGTCCCGGCGGCGTCATGCATCTCGGCTTTTACAGCGAACTCGCCCGCCAGGACGTCGCGGCCGCGCGCACCTACATCGCGCAGCACGGCTATGTCCCAACGCCGGCAGATATTCGTCGCGTACGCCACGACCTGTTCAAGACGCCTATTGCGAGCGTTTCGCGCTTCAACGACTTTTTCAGCTTGAGCGAATGCCGGGACTTGCTGTTCCACGTGCAGGAAAAGCGCCTGACCATTCCAGGCATCAAGGCGTTCATCGAGGAGCAAGGTCTGAAATTCATCGGGTTCGATTTCAAAGACGAAGTCGCTAAAGCATTCCGTGTGATGTTCGCCGATGCGGGCTGGTCGACGAGCGACCTCGCCAAATGGGACATCGTCGAGCGCGCGAACCCCAATACCTTCGCAGGCATGTATATATTTTGGGTGCAAAAGCCGCGACCGCGCGCCGCCTAAGCCGCATTAATTTTGAAGCCGCGCGAACTAAGGTGACACACCGCGGGTTTATGTTCGCGAATACCCATCGATCGGAGCGGCCGTCATGAGCAAGCTCAGTCCAGCGCTCTTTGTGACAATAGCACTCATTGCTCTCATGACGCCGATCCGCCCCGCCGCGGCGATCGAATACCCTTGGTGCGCGCAATATAGCGGCGAGGAGGGCGGCGGCCGTAACTGCGGCTTCGTGAGCCGCGAGCAATGCATGGAAACGGTTCGCGGAATGGGTGGATTTTGTGAACCAAACTTGTTCTATCCTGGTCCCGCCGAGCGGCCCAAAAAGGCGGCGCGCAAACGTCCAAACTCCTGATGCGAATTGACCATTGGCATGCGAATGCATGACCGGAAGGCTCTCGATGGGTAGAATATATTCGCTTCTCTTGGCCCTGAGCGCGTTGACGACATACGTCGTGCTGACACCATCCGCCGGCCAGGCTGACCCTTACAAATGGTGCGCCGTCCACGGCGGCAGAGCGGGCAGCGCCAGCAATTGCGGCTTCGTCACGCTCGAACAGTGCCGGGCGACCGTGTCTGGCATTGGCGGCTTCTGCCAGGAAAAGCAATTCTACACCGGCCCCAACGAGGCGCCCGTCAGACACAAGCGCAAGCGCCACGACGACTGATCTGCCCAAGCGTACGCGCGTTGCGCGCCGGCCCAGCCGGAAAGCTTGCGCGCCCGCGTGAACCGGGGTCCTATCGCGCGCCATGGCGCAACCTCCCCGTTTCAATCCGACGCAAGCGATGCAAGAGGCCGTCGCCCTGCAGCGGCAGGGGCGGCTGCGCGAGGCCGAGAAGCTCTACGCGCGCGTCCTAAAGGCCGCGCCCGACCATTTCGACGCGCTGCATCTGCTCGGGCTCACGAAAGCGCAATCGGGCGAGACGGGCGAGGCTTACCGCTTGCTTTCGGCCGCGCTCAAGATCAACGCCACTCCCGATCTCCTAATAAACCTCGCCAACGTCCTCCATGCGCTCAAGCGCGATGCTGAAGCGCTCGATTGCCTCGACAAGGCACTCGCCTTGCAGCCCGGCAATCTCGACGCCGTGCATAACCGCGGCAACGCGCTGCTCGCGCTTGGCCGCCCGCAGGATGCGCTCGCCTGCTTCGACCAAGTGCTTGCGCGCAATCCGCGCCACGGCGAAGCCCTGCTCAATCGCGGCAGCGCGCGCGCGAACCTCGGGCGCACCGATCTAGCGCTCGCCGATTTCGACACCGCCTTGACGTTGATGCCGGGGCATCCGACCGCGCTGTACAATCGCGGCAACGCGCTTTCCGACCTCGGCCTTTACGCGGAGGCGATCGCCGCCTTCGAGTGCGCGCTCGCCGCCGCGCCCAATCACGGTGCGACCTGGAACAGCAGCGGCCGCGCGCTGCAAGCGCTCAACCGGCACGCCGACGCGGTCGCCAGCTTCGATAAGGCGATCGCGCTGCAAAAGGACTACGCCGACGCCCGTTTCAACCGGGCGCTCAGCCTGCTCACGCTTGGCGACCTCGCACGCGGCTTTGCGGAATACGAGTGGCGCTGGAAGCGCAGCGGCATGACCGACACGCGCCGCGGCTACGGCAAGCCGCTCTGGCTCGGCGAATATCCGCTCGCGCGCAAGACCATTCTGCTGCATGCCGAGCAGGGATTGGGCGATACCATCCAGTTCGCGCGCTATGCGCCGTTGTTGGCGCGCGCCGGCGCCACCGTGCGGCTGGAAGTGCAGACCGAACTTAAAGGTTTGCTTGCGGGTCTTACCGGCATCGCCTCCTGCCACGCGCGCGGCGAGCAGCTTCCCGCCTATGACGTGCATTGCCCGCTCGGCAGCCTGCCCTTGGCGCTCAAGACCGAAGCGGCGAACATTCCCGCGGATATTCCTTATTTGCGCGCCGACGAGGCGTTGCTCGCCAAATGGCGGCCGCGCATCGCGGCGTTGCCGGGCAAGCGGGTCGCGCTCGCCTGGGCCGGCAATATCGGCCACGCCAACGACCGCAACCGGTCGGTCGACGCTTGCTTTGCTCGAACCGCTGCTGACGCTCGAGGGTATTTCCTTCCTGAGCGTGCAGCGCGAACTGCGCGGCAACGACGCCGGCCTGCTGGCGCGCCGGGCAAACCTGCGCCGCCTCGGTGGCGAACTCGCCGACATGGCCGACACCGCGGCGGTTCTCGCGCTCGCCGATCTGACGATTTCGGTCGATACGTCGGTGGCGCATCTTGCCGGCGCGCTCGGGCGTCCGGTCTGGGTGATGCTGCCCTTCGCGCCGGACTGGCGCTGGACGTTATCGGACGAGCGAAGCCCCTGGTATCCGCCAGCGCGGCTGTTCCGCCAGCCCGCGCTCGGCGACTGGTCGAGCGCTATCGCGACGCTGCGCACCGAATTGGCGCGCTTTGCCGCTGCTTGAGTAGATCAAGCCGCCGCGCGGACCGCGCGCACTGCGACCGGCTGCGGATGGCTCTTGAGCCAATCGCGCGCGGCGCGTTGCGCCCGGCCGATCTCGGCATCGGCCATCTGCTCGGCGATTTCGCGCCGCAGCCGCGCCGCGTCGGCGTGCCCGCGCATGGCCGCGATATTGAACCACTTGTGCGCCTCGATCAGATCGACCGCGACGCCCGCCCCGGCCGAATAGTTCATGCCGAGCGCGAAGCAGCCTTCCGCGTCCTTAGGCTCGACGGCATAAGGCACCGTAGTTTCGATGGCCATTCTAGCCTCCCCTTTTGATCGCGACCGGCCGCCCCCCGACGGCCGGTCGCGTCGTCCCTGTGTCGGGCGAAATCTCGTCCGTCCTGACAGCGCGATCTAAGGGAGAAAATTTGAATGACAGTTTAAGCGTTGCGATGAATCGAAGATGAAGGCGCGGCTCGCCGGCCTGCGCGTGCGCGCGCAAAAAGCCCCGTATTTGCAGGCCGAATTGAGCGTCGTCGGCGCGCGATTGAGGAAGCGCTAACCGCGCTTTGTAAGTGGTGGCTAACCACCCAGGCGACTAGGCCCGCGCAAAGTCGTTCAAGCGCTGCGCGCACGCTGGCCGAACAGTACCGCCTGCACTTTCGGATCCTTCATGTCGATGCCTTGGCGCAGTTCGAGGCCGAGCGACATGCCGCGCTTCACCGCGGGGCGCGCCTTCATGGTCTCGAGCCAGCGCTTGAAGTGCGGAAACTCGTTGATGTCCTGGCCATGCCGCTCCCAGCCATTGGCCCAGCCGACGATCGCCATGTCGGCGATGGAATATTTGCCGGCGATGAATTCACGGTCTATCAGGCGCAGGTTCATCACGCCGTAGAGCCGGTTCATTTCGTTGGTATAGCGGTTGATGGCGTAGGTCAGCGTCTCCAGCGCGTAATTCTTGAAGTGGTGCAACTGACCCGCCATCGGGCCGATGCCGCCCATCTGCCAGAACAGCCATTGCTCGACCTCGACGCGTGCTCGCTCTTCTTGCGGATAGAACTTGCCGGTCTTGCGGCCGAGATATTGCAGGATGGCGCCGGACTCGAAGATCGAGATCGGCCGTCCGCCGGGGCCTTCTGGATCGACGATCGCCGGCATGCGGTTGTTGGGAGAGATTTTCAGAAAATCCGGACTGAACTGTTCGCCCTTGGAAATGTTCACCGGGATCATGGTGTAGGGCGTGCCGCACTCTTCCAGCATGATGGAAATCTTGAAGCCGTTCGGCGTCGGCCAGTAATAAAGCTCGATCGGCTTGGACGATTTTTTGGCCGCCTTAACCTTTGCCTTGGCTTTCGCCGCCGACTTCGATTTCGCTGACCGTTTCGCCTTCGCACGCGCCATGGCCTTCACTCCTTGCCCATGAAACCCCGGGTGATCACCCTGAGACCTAAGGCTGTCGCGGCTAAACCGCAACACTCATAAATGCCCATCTGGACGGCATCTTCGGCTCGTCCGCGCCCATCGCGCTGCACGAATACAATCGCCAATGGCTATGCTGGACGCTCGGGTTGCGGGCCGCGATGCCTGCAGCCGCAAAACAAACGGGGGGATAAATGTCCAAAGCACTGTTGGTTGCCCTGCTCGCTGCCGGTCTGATGGCGGCGCCGTTACCGCAGCTCACCCAGATCGCGGCGGCGCAGAACGAAACCAAGGCCAAGAAGCCGCCGACCGCGGCCCAGCTCGCCGAGCGCGAGCGCATCAAGAAGTGCGGCAAGGAATGGAAGGAAGCCAAGGCGGCCGGCAAAGTCGAGAAGGGAATGAAGTGGCCGCAATTTTGGAGCGCTTGCAACAAGCGGCTCAAGGGCGGCGCCTAGCGTGCAACACGCGTCAGAAAAATTTTCCAGCTGCAAACGCACCGAGGGCGTCGGCGAGACTCGAAGTCTTGCCGACGCCCTCTTTTGTCATCGGAACCGGGGCGCCGCGAAGCAACTGCATTGCGCTTGCCGCCCCATGACGCAACCCGGCCCGTATGACGCAATCTTCGAAACGTTCAGTCCGAAGATCGGGAAGAGATCGAGAAGCTAACTAGAGCTTCTTCTTCTTCTTCGCTGCCTTCTTCTTTCTACGTTTCGCCATTGCTGCCCTCCTAGCCATGAAACATGGCGGATGTCTGCATCAGTACGGTCGCGGATCGACACGCACTGCACTTCGTTTACTACAGCGCAATGAAAAAAACAGTGTTCGACTTAACGAAACGTATATTCGCGCGAGGTGACGCACATCGCAACGTCATTTATCATGCGCGCGCGCGACACGAAGACGTGCGACGCGAACGCGCGCTGCATTCGTACACGCAAATTGCCGACATCGCGAAAAGCCCCATATAATAAGGACTTCTTGCGCCGATGGTATTCGCGTGTCGTCGTCGCGCGAACAAAACTTTGTGCGCGCGCGCGTTCAGTTTTGCATTCTCGTCGCGCGCAGCACCGACATCTGCACAGGCAAAAAAAATTTCTAGATTTGTTGCGCAAAAGCTGTGCGCGGACCGGAATCGAGCAAAAAACGAGCGAATCAGTGCCGAGTGATTCGCGGCGTGCACGTTCGCCAGCCGGTAATTTTTTGTAAATCGCGGCGCGCGTAACGCGTCGAAACTTTTATTTGCGCGCGCGAACGCGCCGCGTCATTGCCGCACTGCACCCAAAATCGGATGACAAGCGCGCTCATCCCCCGCACGCGTCAGAGTCCGAGTTTCTTTTTGAGGATTTCGTTGACAGCTTGCGGGCTCGCCTTGCCGCCGGAATTTTTCATCACCTGTCCGACGAACCAGCCGATCGCTTTCGGATTCGATTTGGCGTCCGCGACCTTGTCCGGATGCTTGGCAATGATCTCGTCGACGCTCTTCTCGATCGCGCTCACGTCGGTGACCTGCTTGAGGCCGCGTTTCTCCACGAGCGCGCGCGGATCGCCGCCCTCGTTCCACACGATCTCGAACAGATCTTTGGCGATTTTTCCGGAAATCGTTGCGTCGGCGATCAGATCGAGGATGGCGCCGAGCTGCGCGGCGGAAACCGGCGCGGCCGCTATGTCTTTGCCCTCTTTGTTGAGCCGTCCGAACAATTCGTTAATCACCCAGTTGGCCGCGGCCTTGGCGTCGCGCCCCTTGGCCACCGCTTCGAAATAGTCGGCGGTTGCGCGCTCGGCCACCAGCACGCCGGCGTCATAGGCCGAGAGCAAAAAATCGCGCATGAAGCGCGCCTTTTTCTTGTCCGGCAGCTCGGGCAAATGCACCTTCAGCGCGTCGACGTAAGCGTCGTCGAATTCCAGCGGCAGCAGATCGGGATCGGGGAAATAGCGGTAGTCGTGCGCTTCTTCCTTGGTGCGCATCGAGCGCGTCTCGCCTTTGCCGGGATCGAACAGCCGCGTCTCCTGGTCGATGGCGCCGCCGTCCTCGATAATCTCAATCTGCCGGCGCGCTTCGTGCTCGATCGCCTGGCCGATGAAGCGGATCGAGTTCATATTTTTGATTTCGCAACGCGTATTCAGCGGCGCACCCGGCTTGCGCACGGAGACGTTGACGTCGGCGCGCAGCGAACCCTTCTCCATGTCACCGTCGCAGGTGCCGAGATAGCGCAGGATCGAGCGCAGCTTGGTAAGGAACGCCATGGCCTCATCGGCCGAGCGCAGATCGGGCTTCGACACGATCTCCATCAGCGCGACGCCGGAGCGGTTGAGATCGATCGCGCTCATGTTCGGATGCTGGTCGTGCAGCGATTTGCCGGCGTCCTGTTCCAGATGCAGCCGCTCGATGCCGACGGTTACCGTCTCGCCGCCATCGAGATCGACGATCACTTCGCCCTCGCCCACGATCGGCGATTTGTACTGGCTGATCTGGTAGCCCTGCGGCAGGTCGGGATAAAAATAATTCTTGCGGTCGAACACCGATTTCAAATTGATTTTGGCCTTGAGCCCGAGCCCGGTGCGGATCGCCTGTTTGACGCATGCCTCGTTGAGCACCGGCAGCATGCCCGGCATGGCGGCATCGACCATCGAGACGTGGCTGTTGGGCTCGCCGCCGAATTCGGTGGAAGCGCCGGAAAACAGCTTTGACTTCGACGTCACCTGGGCATGCACTTCCATGCCAATGACGACTTCCCAGTCGCCGGTTGAGCCTTTGATCAATCTCCCGGATTTGCCCGTGACGTTCATGCAGTAGAAGTAACGTCCGCCGCAGCGCGCGGCAAGGTCGCCGTCAGAGCCGCAATTTGCGCCCGAGCGCCTGCTCCACCGCGTCGAAACTGTCGATGAACTCGCGGTACTCGATCAGCCGGCCGTCCTGCAGGCGTAGGAAGCTGGCGATGCGCACGCGCAGGACGCGCGCGGTTGAGCGCTACTTGTAGCTTACGTCCGACATCAGCGCCGCGCGCGCCGTCCACGATCATGACTTCCGGCTTGTAGCTTTCGAGCGCAAAGGCCTGCGCGATCTCGGCCATGGCCGCCAGCACCGCAGCACGCCCTTTGCGCGGATCGGCGAACGGAAATATCGAAACCGGCGCGTAGATTACCCAGTCGACATCGTTATGGATGAGGGCCGCGACGCGCTCGAAAACCCGCCGTCCATACGCGTCGTAAAGGTCGCCAATGATCGCGCGGGTATCGCCCTCGCTCAACGAATCCTCCCAGCGCTCGAAAGTATGGCTTTACCGGCATGCGAGGCCAAGCGCCGTAAATTTCGCGTATAGAAATTTCAGCCGGACCGGAATTGGCCCGAATACTGCATTCCATATCGCCACAATCGCGGTGCACAGATCGCGACGGAACTTCATTCAAACCGGAAACGTTTGGATGGCGGACATAAGAGCGAAACCATGAACCAGGACAACGGCACATTAGGATTGATCGTCGGCGGCCTCGTCGCCTTGGCGGCGGTGTTTTTCATCTTCAGCGGCGGCGAACTGGGCGGCAAGACCGTGATCAACGGCGACCAGGATCTGCCGCCGATCGCCACAGCCGATCAGAATTAGTTCGGCAAAAAGCGGCGCCTCACCACCAGGCCTGCGGCGTGAACCGTCCCGCCGCCTGCTCGATCACGGCGGCGGCCGAAAACAGCGTCTCCTCGTCGAATGGGCGGCCGATCAATTGCAAGCCGAGTGGCAGGCCTTGCGCATCCAAGCCCGCCGGCACTGAAATGCCGGGAAGACCGGCCATGTTCACCGTCACCGTGAACACGTCATTCAAATACATCTCGACCGGATCGCCCTGACCCTTTTCGCCGAGGCCAAAGGCGGCCGACGGCGTCGCCGGCGTCAGCATGGCGTGCACGCCTTTCGCAAAACATTCCTCAAAGTCGCGTTTGATCAACGTGCGCACTTTCTGCGCGCGCAAATAAAAGGCGTCGTAATAGCCGGCCGAGAGCACGTAAGTGCCGATCATCACGCGCCGGCGCACCTCGGCGCCGAAACCCTTGGCACGCGTGTTCTCATACATATCGGTGATGTCGCCGCCCGCCTCACGCAGCCCATAGCGCACGCCGTCGTAGCGCGCGAGATTGGACGAGGCCTCGGCCGTGGCGACGATGTAATAGGCAGGCAGCGCATATTTGGTGTGCGGCAGCGACACCTCGACCAGTTCGGCGCCGGCCGCTTTCAGCCATTCCCTGCCCTGCTGCCAGATTTTCTCGATCTCCGCCGGCATGCCGTCGAGGCGGTATTCCTTCGGGATGCCGATGCGCAATCCTTTGATCGTTTTGCCGACTGCGGCTTCGTAAACCGGCACCGGAATATCCGCGCAGGTGGTGTCCTTCGGATCGGGACCGGCCATCGAATGTAAAAGGATCGCGGCGTCGCGCACGGTGCGCGCGAAGGGGCCGGCCTGGTCGAGCGACGACGCAAAGGCGACGATGCCCCAACGCGAGCAGCGGCCATAGGTCGGCTTGATGCCGACCGTGCCGGTGAAGGCCGCCGGCTGGCGGATCGAGCCGCCCGTGTCGGTGCCGGTCGCGCCCAGGCACAATTGTGCCGCCACCGCCGCGGCCGAGCCGCCCGAGGAGCCGCCCGGCGTCAGCGGCGTGTTCGCGCCTTTTCGCCGCCACGGCGAAATCACCGGGCCGAAATGCGAGGTCTCGTTCGACGAGCCCATGGCGAACTCGTCGTTGTTGGTCTTACCCAGCAACACCGCGCCGTCGCGCCACAGATTGGCGGTGACGGTGGAGTCATAGGTCGGCACGAAGTTATCGAGGATGTGCGAGCACGCTGTACTTCGCACGCCTTCGGTGCAGAACATGTCCTTGATGGCGAGCGGGATGCCCTCCAGCGGGCCGGCTTTGCCGGCCGCGATGCGCGCGTTCGAGGCTTTCGCCATGGCGGAAGCGCGCTCGGGCGTCTCCAGCACATAGGAATTGAGCGCGCGCGCCTTTTCCATGGCCGCCAAATGCGCGTCGGCCAATTCGAGCGCCGAGAAAGATTTCTTCTTCAGCCCGTCACGCGCGTCCGCCAGAGTGAGCGAATTCAAATCACTCACGATTTTTGCTCATCCGCGATCGGCATGGGCGCGGGCTCGCTGGGCGGCGCCTCGCAGGCAAAGCGCGCGGCCTGCTCGCGCAGAATCCGCTCTTGGTCCTCCGGCGGCAGCGCGTCGATCATGTTCCAGAAGCTGAGCTCACAGGCGATACACATTTACTCGACCACTTTCGGCACCAGGAAGAATTGATCTTCGCTCGCCGGCGCATTTTTCACGATGTCGTCGGCGATCTCGCCGTCGGTAACGACGTCGGCGCGCTTCCTCATCGCCATCGGCGTCACCGAGGTCATCGGCTCGACGCCTTCGACGTTCACCTCTTGCAGTTGCTCGACAAAAGCGAGCATGGCGTTGAGTTCGCCCTGCAAATGCGCGATCTCGTTCTCGGGCACAGCGATGCGCGCCAGATGCGCGATGCGGCGGACGGTGTCGGCGTCGACGGACATGACAACCTCGATGAATAGCGCCGCGTATAGCAGACGCCCGTTTAGTGTCGCAATGCTACATGGTATGGGGTTATTGTCGGGTTTGCGGGGTCAATACACCCGCTACGGAATGCGTAAAATTCGCTCAAAGCCGCACACCCGGATCAAGTTCGCGCCATGCCCGCCCGCAGCCACGGCCGCTACCCCTACTCCCCGATCGTCGGGCGGCCGCTCTACGACTGGCCGGGCGGCAAGCGGCTGGCAATTTACCTCGCGCTCAATCTCGAATGGTTCTCGTTCGGCGAAGGGTTCGGCGCCGAGCTCGTGCCCGCCGGCCACACCCTGGACGTGCTCAACTACGCCTGGCGCGATTACGGCAACCGCGTCGGCGTGTTCCGCCTGGCTGAGTTATTCGGCGAGCTGAAGCTGCCGGTGTCGCTGCAGGTGAATTCCGAAATGTATGAGCACGCGCCGCAGGCGGTCGCGGCCTTTCCCGGCGCTGAAATCGTCGGCCACGGCCGCAGCAATTCCGAGCGCCAGGGCACGCTGAACGAGGACGAAGAACGCACGCTGATTGCGGAGACGACCGCCGCGATCGAGAAACATTCCGGCGTGCGCCCGCGCGGCTGGCTCGGGCCTTGGATCTCGCAGTCGCCGGTGACGCCCGATCTCTTGCAGGAAGCCGGCTACACTTACCTGCTCGACTGGTGCCACGACGACCAGCCGACCTGGATGAAGACGCGCAAGGGCCGCATCCTCTCCGTCCCCTACCCCCAGGAACTCAACGACATCCCGCAGATCGTCGCGCGCAAGCGCGAGGGCGCCGACTTCGCCGACATGATCGTTGACGCCTTCGACGTGCTGCATGCTGAGATCTCCAAGCGCCCGCTGGTGATGGGAATCGCGCTGCACGCCTACATCGTCGGCCGGCCGCACCGCTTCAAGCATCTCTCGCGCGCGCTCAGCCACATCGTGCGCAAAGCCGACGAGCGCGTCTGGTTCACCACGTCGGGCGCGATCGCCGCGCACGCGGGAAACCTGCCGCCGGGCACCGTGCCATGATAGACTTGGCCGATTGCGGACAGGGAGAACCCGTCATGACGACATTTCCATTCAATGTGTTTCCCGGCGCCGGCGGCAACTGGCAGGAAATCTTCACCCGCTGGTGGTCGCCCAATATCTCGCTGAACTTCGCCGGCGATGCAGGAATCGAACGCGAGGTCAACGAGGACATCGCGAGCTACGGCCGCCAGATCGGCTGGCTCAACGAAATCGTGGCCGCGCTCGCCGCCGCCGCGCCGGACGCGGTCGCCGCCAGCGCCGATGCCGAAGGCTCGCTGAAAAAACTCAAGACGGCGCAGCTCAATATCAAGGAAATCAAGCGGCGGCGCCAGACAGACGCGGTCGACAAGGCGCGCGCCGCGCTCAGCGCGCTAAGTACGGACTACTATCGCCGCCTGATCCGCTCGCTCGATCCCGAGCGGCCGCCGAGCGCGGACTGACAGATGGCGGTCGGCACGCTGGTGGATATCGCGTCGCTTCTGCCCGCGCGTGGCGGCTTGCTCGGCCTCGATCTCGGGACCAAGACCATCGGCGTCGCCGCGAGCGATCCCAACCGCAAACTGGCGGCCGGCGTCGAGACCATCGCACGCACGACTTTTACCGCCGACGCCAAGCGCCTGCTGGCGCTCGCCGCCGAGCGCAGTGCCATCGGCTTCGTGCTCGGCCTGCCGGTCAACATGGACGGCTCGGAGGGTCCGCGCGCGCAATCGACGCGCGCCTTCGCGCGCAATTTCGAGAAGCTCACGTCACTGCCGATCGCGCTGTGGGACGAGCGGCTGTCCACCGCCGCCGTCGAGCGCGAACTGATCGCCGTCGACATGAGCCGCGCCCGCCGCGCCGAGGTGATCGACCAGCACGCCGCCGCCTATATCCTGCAAGGTGCGCTCGACCGCCTCGCACGGCTCGACCAATAGAAAAAGGGCGGGCTCGAAAGCCCGCCCCCGTTTCACGTCGCCGTCAAGCGTCAGTCGCAGGACGTGTAGTTAATCGAAGCCGGCGATTGCATGCAGCTCGAACCGCGGGGCGAGCTGTAGCCATAATCCTGAGACCCGACGTAAGGGCCCGGCGCATAAGCGTAAGAGTCGTAGCCATCGTCGTACGGCCCCGGCGCATAGGCGTAATCCGGTGCGTAGTCGTAGTAACCCGGATAGGCCGCGCTGGCCGCGGCCGCGCCAACGAGCGCACCGACGCCAAAGCCGATCGCGGCGCCCGGGCCATGATGCCAACCGTGTCCGTACCAGCGCGCCTGGCTCGGCGTCGCCGTGGCAAGCGCGAGCGCGCCCGCAAGTGTCGCCGCGGCCGCATATTTCGAAAGCGCTCTCATGGTTCATCTCCGTGTCTGATCGTTCCTTCGCCCGTCGCGCGGGCGTTCCTCCAGAGTCGTCCGGCTGCGCACGTTTCCGGTTCCGCCGCAACGAAACCGGTTCCGGCGGCGCCGCCGGCAACTCGCGGGTCAACACCTGCCGCCACCGCACGTTCCGTTAACCGCGCCGCGCGTCGACAACGCTTCTGTGTGGACCTTTGCGCGATCGGCTCTTGCCGGGAACCTTGGTTCCGCCTATAGCAATTGCTTTAATGAACATTGCGCCGAAATCCTCGTTCGTCCTCAACCAACGGCATCTGTTGGGGATCGAAGGACTTTCCGTCGCGGAGATTTCCGGCCTGCTCGACCTCGGCGAGGAATTCGTCGAACTCAATCGTCAGGTCGAAAAGAAGCAAACCTCGCTGCGCGGCCGCACCCAGATTAATCTGTTCTTCGAAGTCTCCACCCGTACCCAATCCTCGTTCGAGCTGGCGGGCAAGCGGCTGGGCGCCGACGTCATGAACATGTCAACCGCATCGTCGTCCATGCGCAAGGGCGAAACGCTGATCGATACCGCGATTACGCTCAACGCCATGCATCCCGACATTCTGATCGTGCGCCATCAATCCTCCGGCGCGGTCGCTTTGCTAGCGAGCAAGCTCGATTGTTCGGTGATCAATGCCGGTGATGGCTCGCACGAGCACCCGACGCAGGCGCTGCTCGACGCGCTCACCATCCGCCGCAACAAAGGCGGCATCGAAGGCCTGCTGGTGGCGATCTGCGGCGACATCCTGCACTCTCGCGTTGCGCGCTCCAACATCATCCTGCTCAACGCCATGGGCGCGCGCGTGCGGGTGGTGGCGCCCTCCACGCTGCTGCCGCCCGGCATCGAGAAATTCGGTGTCGAAGTCGCGCGCGACATGCGCGAGGGCTTAAGCGGCGCCGACATCGTGATGATGCTGCGCCTGCAGCGCGAGCGCATGAACGGTTCTTACGTGCCGTCGGTCTCGGAATATTTCCACTATTACGGCCTCGACGAGAAAAAGCTCAGCTACGCCAAACCCGACGCGCTGGTCATGCACCCGGGCCCGATGAACCGCGGCGTCGAGATCGACTCGATTGTCGCCGACGGCGCCCAATCGCTGATCCGTGAGCAAGTCGAGATGGGCGTGGCCGTGCGCATGGCCGTGCTGGAAGCTTTGTCGCGCAATCTGCCGAACGCCTGAGTGTGATGTTGCCATATGTTGTCTGACCGCCGCCCGATCCTGCTCGCCAACGCCCGGATCGTCGATCCGTCGCGCGACTTCGATATCGTAGGCGATCTGCTGATCGCCGACGGCGCGATCCGCGAAGCCAAGAAGGGCATCGGCGCCGGCGGCGTGCCGGAGGGCACCGACGTCATCGATTGCCGGGGTAAGCTGGTGGCGCCCGGGTTGGTCGATATGCGCGCCTTTGTCGGCGAGCCCGGCGCCGGCCATCGCGAAACGCTCGCTTCCGCGAGCCAAGCTGCCGCGGCCGGCGGCGTCACCACCATCATCTGCCAGCCCAACACCTCGCCGGTGATCGACGATCCGGCGACGGTCGATTTTGTGCTGCGCCGCGCGCGCGACACCGCGATCGTGCACGTGCATCCGATGGCGGCGCTGACCAAGGGCCTCGAAGGCAAGGAGATGACCGAGATCGGGTTGCTAAAGGCGGCCGGCGCGGTCGCCTTCACCGACGGCGACAAGAGTGTGACCAACGCGCAAGTCATGCGGCGCGCGCTCACTTACGCCGGCGATTTCGCTGCGCTGATCGTGCATCACACCGAGGATCCGGATTTGGTCGGCGACGGCGTGATGAACGAAGGCGAATTCGGCGCGCGCCTCGGCCTGCTCGGCATTCCGAAGGCGGCGGAAACGGTAATGCTCGAACGCGACATTCGCCTCGTCGCTTTGTCGGGCGGACGCTATCACGCGGCCTCGATTACCTGCGCGGAATCGCTCGAGGTGCTGCGCCGCGCCAAGGATGCCGGCCTCGATGTCACCGCCTCGTGCTCGATCAACCACATCACGCTCAACGAAAACGACATCGGGCCCTACCGCACGTTCTTGAAACTGTCGCCGCCGCTGCGCGCCGAAGGCGACCGCAAGCTGCTGGTCGAAGCGCTGGCGAGCGGGCTCCTCGACATGGTGATGTCGGACCACAATCCGCAGGACGTGGAGACCAAGCGCCTGCCTTTCGCGGAAGCCGCCCCCGGCGCGATCGGCTTGGAGACCATGCTGGTTGCCGGCCTGCGCTTGGTGCATTCCGGCGAACTCGACTTGATGGCCCTGCTGCGCGCGATGTCGACGCGGCCGGCTGAGTTGCTCGCTTTGCCCGGCGGCACACTCAAGAGCGGTGCGCCGGCCGACGTCATCGTCGTCGATACCGAGATGCCCTGGGTGCTCGATCCGGCCGAACTCAAATCGAAATGCAAGAACACGCCGTTCGATGAAGCCAAGCTGACCGGCCGCGTGGTGCGCACCATCGTCGCCGGCCGCACCGTCTATGAATACGTATGATTTCCGCGCTCGCTTTCGTGCTCGGCTATCTGCTCGGCTCCATACCGTTCGGGCTGATCCTGACGCGCGCCGCCGGCGGGCCTGACATCCGCGAAATCGGCTCGGGCAATATCGGCGCCACCAATGTGCTGCGCACCGGCCGAAAGGGTCTCGCCGCGGCAACCTTGCTGTTTGATGCGTTCAAGGGCACCGCCGCGGTCTTGCTGGCGGCGCATTATGCGACGCTCGATGCCGCGCTGATTGCCGGGCTCGGCGCCTTCCTCGGACACTTGTTTCCGGTGTGGCTCAAGTTCAAGGGCGGCAAAGGCGTCGCCGTCTATATCGGGCTGCTGATTGGGCTCTATTGGCCGGGCGCGCTGATCTTCTGCGGCATTTGGCTCGCGGTCGCCGCGCTAAGCCGCTATTCCTCGCTCGCGGCCCTGGTCGCCAGCGCGCTCACGCCGTTCGCGCTGTGGCTGCTCGGGCAGCCGCGCGCCGCGGCATTATTTCTGCTGCTGACCGCGCTGTCGTGGATCATGCACCGCGCCAATATCGCCCGCCTGCTCAACGGCAGCGAAGGCAAAATCGGGGCAAAAAGCGCATGATCCCGAAAAGTGGGTACCGGTTTTCGGAAAAGATCATGCGCAAATGAAAATGTGTCGGACCGCGCCAATGCTCCGGAACTTCGTCTTCTTCTCGATCATCTTCGCGCTGTTCTGCGCCCCGGCGCGCACGCAGGAGCAATCCTTCGCCGCCTTCGAGGCAGCGCTCTGGCCGGACGCACAGGCCAAGGGCATCACACGCGCGACGTTCGATCTCGCCATGACGGGCTTGACGCCCGATCCGCGCGTGATCGCGGCCATCAAGCGGCAACCCGAATACGGCAAGCCGGTCGGCGCCTATGTCAACGATATCGTCTCGCGCGACCGCATCGCCAACGGCCAGCGCAAGGCCAAGGAATGGGGCAAGACCTTCGACGCGGTGGAAAGGAAATTCGGGGTCGAGCGCTGGGTGCTGATCGCACTGTGGGGCATCGAGACCGATTTCGGCGCCGAGAAGGATCATTGGGACGTGTTCCGCTCGCTCGCGACGCTTGGCTTCGTGCGCTACCGCCACCCTTACTTCCGCAATGAGCTGCTGGTCGCCATGCGCATTATGCAGGACAACAAGTTCCCGCGCGACAAGATGGTCAGTTCATGGGCCGGCGCCATGGGCCAGACCCAGTTCATGCCGAGCAATGTCGTCGACTACGCCATCGATTTTTCCGGCGACGGTAAAAGCGACATCTGGAGCAATGTGCCGGACGTACTCGGCTCGACCGCCAATTATCTCGCCAAGGAGCATTGGACGAGCGGTTTGCCCTGGGCCTTCGAGGTCAGCGTGCCGAAGGGCTTCGACTATATGAAAAGCCACGGCTCGTTCGCCGAATGGCACAGACTTGGTCTGCGCCGCGTCGACGGCAAGCCGTTCCCGGCTTCAGGTCTCGGCATTTTGTTTTTTCCAAGCGGCGCGCAGGGCCCTGCCTTCTTGACCACGGAAAACTACCCGGTGCTCAAGGAGTACAATAACTCGGACGCCTATGTGATCGCGGTCGGCCACCTCGCCGACCGCATGAACGGCGGACCGCCGATCAAGGCCGCCTGGCCGGCCGACGACCGTCCGATTTCGCGCGACGCGCGCATCGCCTTGCAGAAAAAATTGTCGGCGATCGGCTACAAAGTTCTCGACTTCGAAGGTCATGTCGACTTTGACCTGCGCGACAATATCCGTGCCGAGCAAAAAAAGATGGGCATGCTGCCGGACGGCAATCCGACCGCGGCGTTTCTCGAAAAGCTCGGCGTGAAGGGACCTTGACTGGGGCGTGTACTTATTAATCAGGGCCGACTGGCCATTGGTCAATGTCCGCTCTGGTCCAATGACGGACAAATTGTAGCGGTGCCACGATTGTCCGCTAAGTGCCAATAGGCGACATACGCTCTTTCGGTTGGCATGGCGCTCTCATGCCAGCTGTTCTGCAATTTGACATGACTCGGTCATCGTAGACGAAAGCAACTGGATTGTAGTCAAATTAAAAATAGCCCCGGATGTGTAAGGTTAAAATGGAGCGCACATGCAAATTGCATATTCTCTTGAACCTAATCTTTCGGTACGGGCATTTCGCGACATTCTGGTTGCATCAACTCTTGCGGAGCGTCGTCCGATCAATGATGCAGAACGGCTGGAGCGGATGTTGCGCCACGCTAATATTATTGTAACAGCCCGCGACGGCGGACGGCTGGTCGGAGTCTCTCGCGCTATCACCGATTTCGCGTATTGCTGCTATCTTTCCGATCTAGCGGTAGATATTACTTATCAGCGCCAGGGCATTGGTAGACGCCTCATTGCGGAGACTCGCACAAAGGCGGGTGAATGTGCCACCTTGACGCTGGTGTCTGCTCCCGCCGCCGAAACTTACTATCCCAAAATCGGCATGAAACGCCATGCGAGCTGCTGGACCATTCCGCGAACCAGCTAGGACGCACACTGGGTCATTCGCCTCCTACCCGTTAGGGCACCGCGGCGTCGTTTGTCTGCTGTTACCCCAAAAGCGGACAGTGGCCGCGGATTTATGAGTCCACGGCCTAACGGCCGCCGGTTTTCCGTTCGATGCGGCCATTGACGCTTTCGGCCTTGAGGCGAATCATTTCGAGCAGCTAACCGAGGGTATCGAGACCGGTCCGCCGCGCCATGGTGGCGAGATCGGCGGACATGGTCGCCACGTAATTGGTTGCTACCTTGCGGTTGCCGGTCTCGGATGAGTTGGTCTGGTCGGCCATTTCGGATTCCGGACGGCAAAAATACACAGTCTGAGTTCAATAGTAACGGCTTAATTGTGTTATTATTACACTACACGGTTTGGTTGCATTCGGACGCAAAGCGAGTCTCGTTCATGCCCGAATTGGCTGTTCATAAAGGTTTTCCGGGCACCCTTATTTGACAGCGAGGGGTGCCTTCACCATGTTCCGGCCAAAGCGAGCGGCCGATTCCGCCATGGATCCAAGCGATTCCGGCGGCTAACCCATTGGATTCTCATGAAAGTTGTTGTTGTCGAGTCGCCGTCCAAGGCGAAGACGATCAATAAGTACCTGGGCCCCGGTTACGAGGTCCTGGCGTCCTTTGGCCATATCCGGGACCTGCCGGCCAAGGACGGGTCGGTCGATCCGGATAATAATTTCAAGATGCTCTGGGAAGTCGACCCGCAGTCGCAAAAGCGGGTCAACGACATCGCCCATGCCCTGAAGAAGGCCGACACCCTGATCCTGGCCACCGACCCCGATCGCGAGGGCGAGGCCATCTCCTGGCACGTGCTGGAGGCGCTCAACGAAAAGCGTGCGCTGAAGGACCAGAAGGTCGAGCGCGTCGTCTTCAACGCGATCACCAAGCAGTCGGTGACCGAGGCGATGAAGCATCCGCGCGCGATCGACGAGGCGCTGGTGGACGCTTATCTCGCCCGCCGCGCGCTCGATTACCTGGTCGGCTTCACGCTCTCGCCGGTGCTCTGGCGCAAGCTGCCGGGCGCGCGCTCGGCCGGCCGCGTGCAATCGGTGGCGCTGCGGCTGGTCTGCGATCGCGAACTGGAAATCGAAAAATTCGTCGCCAAGGAATATTGGTCAATCGTCGCCAAGCTCGCGACCCCGCGCGGCGATAGTTTCGAAGCGCGCCTGGTCGGCGCCGACGGGCAAAAACTTCAGCGTCTGGACATCGGCTCCGGCGTGCAGGCCACCGATCTGAAGAACGCCCTCGAAGGCGCGACTTTCACCGTCGCCGCGGTCGAGGCCAAACCGGCGCGGCGCAATCCGCCGCCGCCCTTCACCACCTCGACCATGCAGCAGGAAGCGAGCCGCAAGCTCGGCTTTGCGCCCGCCATCGCCATGCGCCTGGCGCAGCGTCTTTACGAAGGCGTCGAGATCGACGGCGAGACCACCGGCCTCATAACTTACATGCGCACCGACGGCATCGACCTTGCGCCGGAAGCGATCGCCGATATCCGAGCCATGCTCGGCAAAAATTACGGCACGGAATACGTGCCGGCGTCGCCGCGCGAATATCACAACAAGTCGAAAAACGCGCAGGAAGCGCACGAAGCGATCCGCCCGACCAGCGCCAGCCGGACGCCGGCCGAGATCGCCAAATTTGTCGACCGCGATCAGGCCCGTCTGTACGAGTTGATCTGGAATCGCGCGGTCGCGAGCCAGATGGAATCCGCCGAGCTCGAGCGCACTACGGTCGACATCGTCGCCAAGTCCGGCGGCCGCACCATCGATCTGCGCGCCTCCGGCCAGGTGGTGAAATTCGATGGCTTCCTCACGCTCTACCAGGAAGGCCAGGACGAGACTTCGGAAGACGAAGAATCGCGCCGCCTGCCGGCCATGTCTGAAAACGAACGGCTCGCCAAAGAGTCGATCGAAGCCTCCCAGCATTTCACCGAACCGCCGCCACGCTTTTCGGAAGCAGCGCTGGTCAAGCGCATGGAAGAGCTCGGCATCGGTCGGCCTTCGACTTACGCCTCGATCCTGCAGGTGCTGCAGGACCGCGGCTACGTGCGCATTGACAAGAAGCGGCTCATCCCCGAGGACAAAGGCCGCGTCGTCGTCGGCTTCCTGGAAAGCTTCTTCCAGCGCTACGTGGAATACGATTTCACGGCCTCGCTCGAAGAGCAGCTCGACCGCATTTCCAATAACGAGATCAATTGGAAAAAGGTGTTGGAAGATTTCTGGACCGGCTTCATCGCCGCGGTCAACGAGATCAAGGACCTGCGCATCACCCAGGTGCTCGACGCGCTCAACGACCTGCTCGAGCCGCACATTTTTCCGGCGCGCGCCGACGGCGGCCCGGTGCGCCAGTGCCCGCAATGCGGCAATGGCCAGCTCTCGCTCAAAGTCGGACGATTCGGCGCTTTTATCGGCTGCTCGAACTATCCGGAATGCACCTTCACCCGGCAGATGACGCCGGGCGCCAACGGCATGCAGGCCACCAAGGTGCTCGGCGTCGATCCGGTCTCCGGTCTTGAAGTGACCATTCGCGGCGGACGTTTCGGGACCTATTTGCAACTCGGCGAGCAGGCGAAGGCCGTAAAGCCCAAAAAGGGCGAAAAGGCCGAGAAGCCGCCAAAACCGAAACGCGCCAGCCTGCCGAAAGGCGTCGCGCCCGAGGACATCGATCTCGATAAGGCACTGGCGCTGCTGTCGTTGCCGCGCGAAATCGGCAAAGTCGCCGGAAGACGGCGAGCCGATCCTGGCGGGCATTGGACGGTTCGGGCCTTACGTCAAACACGGCAAGGTCTACGCCAGCCTGGAAGACGGCGATAACGTTCTCACCGTCGGCCTCAACCGCGCCATGCATCTGATCGCCGACAAGATCGCCAATCCGAAAAAGGGCGGACGGCGCTTCGGCGCCGATCCGGGCAAGGCGCTGGGCGAGCATCCCGACAAGGGTGGACCGATCGTGGTCAAGAACGGCCGCTACGGGCCCTATGTGAGCCACAACGGCATCAACGCCACGCTCACCGGCGACAAGACGCCGGATACGGTGACGCTGGACGAGGCGGTGGTTCTGCTCGACGCGCGGTCAGCCATGATGGGCAATTCGCCCAAAGGCCGCCGCGCCGCCGGCCGCAAGAACGCGTCCGGCAAGGCTGCGACCTCACCTACCGCCAAGCCGAAGAAACCCGCCGCCGCCAAACCGAAGAAAGCCGCGGTCGCAGCCCACGCCAAGCCGGCTCGCCGCACCAAGGCGACCGCCGCCGAATAGCTAGCGAAGCCTGATTTCGATCATTACATTTACACAATAGCGCTAGTTTCTAGCGCAGGAAAATCTATTTTGAACAAGCAAACCAAACGTACTCACTCTCTCCCCTCCAAGGCTGACATTCTCGCCTTCATCGGCAAGCGGCCCGGCAAAGTCGGCACCCGCGAGATAGCCCGCGCCTTCGGCCTCAAGAACGCCATGCGCGCCGAGCTCAAGCGCATGCTGCGCGAGCTCGGCGACGAGGGCGCAGTCGAGCAACGCCGCAAGAAACTGCATCACGCCGGCACTCTGCCCTCAACCGTCTTGGCCGACGTCTCCGCGCGCGATAGCGACGGCGACCTCATCGCAACCCCTGACGAATGGGACGAGGAGGCGCACGGAGCGGCGCCGAAAATCCGCATCCTTAACGTCCGCAAGGCGCGGCCGGGCGAAGCCGCCGGCGTCGGCGACCGCGTGCTGCTGCATGTGGAGGAAACCGAGGAAGACGACGGTATCCGCCACCGCGGACGCGTCATCAAGATCATCGACCATCCCAAGCACCGCGTGCTGGGGATTTTCCGCAAAACCCCGCACGGCGGCGGCCGCCTGGAGCCGGTCGACAAAAAGATGCTCGGCAAGGAACTCGTCATTCCGGCCGGCGCTACCGCCGAGGCGCAGGACGGTGACCTGGTCGCCGTCGAGACGCAGCGCGCGCCGCGTTTGGGATTGCCGACCGGGCGCGTGGTCGAGAAACTCGGCTCGCTCACGAGCGAACGCGCGGTCAGCCTGATCGCCATCCACGCCCACTCGATCCCCCACGTGTTCCGCCATGACACGCAGGCCGAAGCGGAGACCGCCCGGCCCGCGACGCTTAGCCATCGCGAGGATTGGCGACGCTTGCCCCTCGTCACCATCGATCCGCCCGACGCCAAGGATCACGACGATGCTGTGCACGCCGAGCCGGACACGGCCGGCAACAATCACGGCGGCTTTATCGTCAGCGTGGCCATCGCCGACGTCGCCCATTACGTGACGCCCGGCTCCGCGCTCGACCGCGAGGCGCTGGTGCGCGGCAATTCGGTCTATTTCCCCGACCGCGTGGTGCCGATGCTACCGGAGCGCATCTCCAACGATTTGTGTTCGCTGCGTCCGCGCGAGGACCGCGCCGCGCTCGCCGTGCGCATGGTGATCGGCGCCGACGGCCGCAAGCGCTCGCACACGTTTCATCGCGTGATGATGCGCTCGGTCGCCAAGCTTTCCTACCAGCAGACGCAGGCGGCGATCGACGGGCGCGTCGATGAATTGACGGATCCATTGCTCGCGGGCGTGCTAAAGCCGCTCTACGCGGCTTACGACGCTCTCAAGCGCGCGCGCGCCGAGCGCGGGCCGCTCGATCTCGATCTGCCGGAGCGCAAAATTTTGCTCAAAGCCGACGGCACCGTCGAACGCGTGGTCACGCCGGAACGGCAGGACGCCAACAAGTTGATCGAGGAATTCATGATCCTCGCCAATGTTGCCGCCGCCGAGTCGCTGGAAAAGGCGCGCGTGCCGCTGATCTATCGCGTGCACGACGAGCCCGGCATGGAGAAGGTCAACGCGTTGCGCGAATTCCTTGCCACCCTCGACATCCCGTTCGCCAAAGGCGGCGCGATGCGGGCGGAAGCCTTCAACAAGATTCTCGCACGGGTGAAGGGCCACGAGGCCGAGCAACTCATCAACGACGTGGTGCTGCGCACGCAGGCGCAGGCCGAATACGCGGCGGAGAATTACAGCCATTTCGGCTTGAACCTTCGCCGCTACGCGCATTTCACCTCGCCCATCCGCCGCTATGCCGATTTGATCGTGCATCGCGGGCTGATCCGCGCGCTCAAGCTCGGCGAAGGCGCCCTGCCCGAAGCCGCCGACGTCAAGGCGCTGGCGGAAATCGCCGCGCAGATTTCCGCGACCGAGCGCCGCGCCATGCTGGCCGAACGCGAGACCAACGACCGGCTGATCGCGCATTTTCTGGCCGACCGCGTCGGCGCTACTTTCGAGGGCCGCGTCTCCGGCGCGCACCGCGCCGGTCTGTTCGTGAAACTGCAAGAGACCGGCGCCGACGGTTTCGTGCCGGCGCGCACCATCGGCGACGAATATTTCCGCCATGACGAAGCCGGCCACGCCATGGTCGGCGCGCGCTCCGGCACCAGCTATCGGCTGGGCGACCGCGTCACCGTCAAACTGGTGGAAGCAGCTCCCGTTGCCGGTGCCTTGCGCTTTGAGCTTTTATCGGAAGGCAGAGCCGGAAAGCCGAGCCGCCGCCCGCGGCACGAACAGCGCCAACACTACCGCCCGCGCAGCAAGCAACGGAAGTCACGATGACGCAAGACCCGCAGACCAGAGATTTGGGAAAAGTCTGGGCCGAGCGCATGACCAAGCAGGAGCGCGACCAGACTTTCCCCGACAGCGAGCCGCGCGACGCGGCGACGCTGATGCTGATCGACCGCTCTGGGGTAAAGCCCAAGGTGCTGCTCGGCCGCCGCCACTTGAGCCACAAATTCATGCCGGGCAAGTTCGTATTTCCGGGCGGGCGAATCGAGCCGCTCGACCGCGTCATGCCGGCGGCGAGCGAATTGCATCGGGAAACGGAGAAGAAACTGCTCGAGCGGGTGAAGGCTCCCGGTGAAGCCTTCGCGCGCGGACTTGCGCTCGCCGCGGTGCGCGAGATGGCCGAGGAAACCGGTCTGCTGCTTGGCACCAAGCGTGACGCGGCGCCGTCGGTGCCGGGCGAGATCTGGGCTGCCTTTGCAAAGGCAAAAGTGCATCCGGACCTCGCGCAGATTCATCTCATCGCCCGCGCCATTACCCCGCCGCGGCGGCCCAAGCGCTTCGACACCCGTTTCTTCACCGCCGACGCCTCCGCGATCGCGCACAAAATCGACGGCGTGGTGGGGCCCGACTCCGAACTGGTCGAACTCGCCTGGGTGCCGATCGAGGAAGCGACCCACCTCGACATGCCGACCATTACCGGCGTGGTGCTGGAGGAATTGGCCGCCCGGGTCGCGGCCGGCATGGGCCACGATCTGCCGGTGCCGCTTTACTTCATGATCGAGAAGCAGTTCTTCCGGGAACTGCTGTAAATGCAGCAAAATAGGGGCTTTCTTGACATTTGTCTCACTCTCGCTAGGTTCCGCGCCAACCGCCTTTATCCGCGTTCCGTCTCGAGGAAAATCCAATGGCCAAAGCCATCAGTCTCAAGATCAAGCTCGTCTCCAGCGCCGGCACCGGCCACTACTACGTGACCCGTAAAAACTCGCGCACCCAGACCGACAAGCTGGCGAAGAAGAAATACGATCCGATCGCCAAGAAGCACGTCGAGTACAAAGAATCCAAAATCAAGTGAGCGCCACGCTGCGCACGCTGTTCGCCGCTTTGTTGTTGGTCCCGCTGGCATTCGCCTCGGCGAACGCGATGGAAAAGCACCGGCTTGCCTTGCAGATCAGCGACAGCGATCCGGCCAAGATGAACGCAGTGCTCAACGTCGCCGCCAACGTGTCGAAATATTATTCCGACAAGGGTGACGAGGTCGAAATCCAGGTCGTGGCGTTCAATGCCGGCCTCAACATGCTGCGGGCGGACAAGTCGCCGGTGCTCGAGCGGCTGAAAGCCTTCAAGCAGGGCATGCCCAACGTGTCGTTCATGGCCTGCGAGAACACGCTCGCCGCGATGACGCGCGCCGAAGGCAAGGAGCCGCCGCTGGTCGACAACGCCACGCGCGTCACTGCCGGCGTGGTCACGCTGATCGAATTGGGCGAAAAGGGCTGGACGATCGTTCGGCCGTAGCCAAGCGCGGCGTAATCCATTCGGCGTCATGCCCGGGCTTGACCCGGGCATCCATGATGAGGCGCCCGCGCCGAAGTCTTCCCTAAGGCCGAAGTCTTCCGTAAGTTTGTCTTTGATGAGTCGCTTCATGGATTGCCGGGTCAAGCCCGGCAATGACAGCGCTGTTAAGTGGCCGGCCGAAAGCGGTGTCTTGAGGAGGCCACTCTCACCGCTTCCGGGCCAGCCGGACCCCACGAGGACCCAGGAGATGCGGCGGACCTGAGCTCTCCGCAGGGCAGTGCATGGGCTGTTCGGGTGCAACGGCACCGGAATCAGCCACCACCGGCGAGGTTAGACCAAGCACCTGCACCGGCCAAATTGGCTTGTTACGGCTTTGAAATTACGTCGAAATTTCTTTAGGCCGCATCCGGCACGACGCGATTGCGGCCGTCGCGCTTGGCGCGATATAACGCGGTGTCGGCGCGCTTGAGGATCGCCGCGGCGTTGTCGCTCGCGTCGCCGCGCGCGGCGATGCCGATCGAGATCGTCACCTCGAGCGTGCGCGCGCCCTGCTGGATCGCGAACGGTTCGGTGGCGATGCGCCGGCGCAGCCGCTCCGCCACCATGGTGGCGACCGCCATATCGGTTTCCGGCATCACGATGACGAATTCCTCGCCGCCATAGCGGCAGGCGAGATCGATGTTGCGGATCGATTTGCGGATGCGCAGCGCGAATTCGCGCAGCACGTCGTCGCCGGCGTCGTGGCCGTGGCTATCATTGACCGCCTTGAAGTAGTCGATGTCGATCACCAACACCGCGATCGGCTTGACACGCGCGGCGGCCTGCTCGACCAAAGTCGCCAAATGCGATTCCATGTAACGGCGATTGAACAGCCCGGTTAGCGCGTCGGTAATCGCCATTTCGATCGACATCTGCACGTTGTCGCGCAGCCGCTCGGTGTAGCGCTTCTTCTTGATCTGCGTGCGCACGCGCGCCAGCATCTCGTTCTTGTCGATCGGGCGCAGCAGATAGTCGTTCACGCCGATTTCCAGTCCGCGCACCAGACGCGTATTGTTGTCGGCTTCGGCTATCGCGAGGATCGGCAGGTTGCGCGTGCGTTCAAGCGAACGTAGCTGGCTGCACAGGCGAAGCCCGTCGAAATCCTTCAAGCCGAGCGACACGATCAGCAGTTCGTAATTGCCCTCGGCGGCGTGAAACAGCGCCTCGCTCGGATTGGTCTCGATGTCCACCGTGTGTTCGCCCGACAGCGTCGTGGCGACGCGCTCATAGGAACTCGGGCGATCGTCGACGATCAGGACGCGGCCATGGCGGCCGGTTTCCGTCACCGCTTCGCGCTCCGGGCTTTCGATGCCGATTTCCTTGGAGGTAAGGGCGCGCAGGCGCAGCTCGTCGGTCACCATCTTGAGCCGCGCCAGCGAGCGCACGCGCGAGATCAGCGCCACGTCGGTGACCGGCTTGGTGAGGAAATCGTCGGCGCCAGCCTCGAGGCCGCGTACGCGGTCGGCCGGCTGGTCGAGCGCGGTCACCATGACGATCGGAATGTGGTGGGTCAGCGGATTAGACTTGAGCTTGTGGCAAACCTCGAAGCCGTCCATGTCGGGCATCATCACGTCGAGCAGCACGATATCGCATTCGGCGCGCTCGCATACTGCCAAGGCTTCCAGCCCGTTCTGCGCGGTGATGACGTCGAAATATTCGGCCGACAACCGGGCTTCCATCAGCTTCACGTTGGCGGGCACGTCGTCGACGACGAGAACGCGAGCGGTCATCTCACGCGCTCCCGAGGAAGTGACGGATGGTCTCGATGAACTTGCCGACAGAGATCGGCTTGGAAAGGTAGGCCTCGCAGCCGCCCTCGCGGATGCGCTCCTCGTCGCCTTTCATGGCAAAGGCGGTGACCGCCACCACGGGGATCGCCTTGAGGTCGGGATCGTCCTTGAGCCATTTGGTCACTTCGAGACCGGACACTTCCGGCAACTGGATATCCATCAGAATTAGATCGGGCCGGTACTTGCGCGCGAGATCGATTGCCTCGATGCCGTTGCGGGTGCCGACGGTCTGGTAGCCGTGCGCTTCCAGGAGGTCGTGGAAGAGCTTCATATTCAGCTCGTTGTCTTCCACGATCAGGACGGTCTTCGGCATGTCCCCCGCCCCATTTGTCCCCAATACGGCCCCAGCCCTGTGCGAGCGGCGTCGCCACGCCCCGTGCGCTCGGGCATGATCGGGTCACGGTAGTGCCGATATGTTACGGAAAGGCAAATTTGAGCTATGAAACCGGCGCCTTCGTTAACGCAAGAAGCGGCAGAAGGGCTTGCAGTTCAGGTACTTACCTTCATAGCCGGCGATGGCGAGCGGCTCGGGCGTTTCCTCGCCACGACCGGCATTGGCCCTGCTCAGATTCGCGCCGCTGCCCAGGAGCCAGGCTTCTTGGTCGGCGTATTGGATTATCTGGCCGGCAACGAGCGCCTGCTGTCGGCCTTTGCCGCCGAGACCGGCCTCGATCCGGCCGACGTCGGCAAGGCGCTTGCCACGCTGGGCGGACATTGGGAGCGCGAGATACCGTGAGCTTCTGCCGCGATTGCTTGGCGGATGCGCCGGATGCAGCGACGCGCTGTCCGGCCTGCCGCTCGCCGCGGCTCGCGCGCCACGCCGAACTCGACAAGCTCACCATCGCGCATGTCGATTGCGACGCCTTCTACGCCACGATCGAAAAGCGCGACGATCCCTCGCTCATCGACAAGCCGGTGATCGTCGGCGGCGGAAAACGCGGCGTGGTGGCGGCCTGCTGTTACGTGGCGCGCACCTACGGCATCCGCTCGGCGATGCCGATGTTCGAGGCCAAACGCCGTTGCCCGCAGGCCGTGGTGATCAAGCCGAACATGGCGAAATACGTGAAGGCCGCGCGCGAGGTACGCCGCGCTATGCTGGCGCTCACGCCGCTGGTCGAGCCGCTGTCGATCGACGAAGCCTTTCTCAATTTGACCGGCACCGAGCGGCTGCACGGCATGAGCGCGGCGCACGTGCTGGCGCGGTTCGCGCGCGCGGTGGAACGCGACATTGGCATCACGGTTTCGATCGGGCTATCGGCCAACAAGTTTCTCGCCAAGATCGCTTCCGACCTGGACAAGCCGCGCGGCTTCGCCGTGCTCGGGCAGGACGAAGCCGCGGCGTTTCTGGCGCCAAAGCCGGTCGGGTTCATCTATGGCGTCGGCCACGTGAGCGCGGCCAAGCTTGCCGCCGACGGCTACCGTCTGATCGCCGACCTACAACACGCAGAGGAGCACGGCCTCGTGCGCCGCTACGGCGAGGAAGGCGCCCGGCTCTGGCATCTCGCGCGCGGCATCGACACGCGCGCGGTCGATCCGGAACGCGACACCAAAAGCATTTCGGCGGAAACCACCTTCGAGCGCGACATCGGCGAGTTCCGGCCGCTCGAGCAGCATTTATGGGATCTCACCGAACGGGTTTCGGCTCGCCTCAAAGCTAATGCGCTGGCCGGCTCGACCGTGACCTTGAAGCTCAAGAGCGCCGACTTCAAAACCCGCACGCGGGCGCGCGCGCTCGGCCACCCGACCCAGCTTGCCGCGCGCATCTTCGCCGCCGGCCGCGACCTGCTCGCGCACGAGGTTGGTACAACACGGTTCCGCCTGATCGGCATTGGCGTTAGTCATCTGGCGGAAGCCGCCGGCGACGATCTCGCCGACTTGATCGACCGCCGCACGGCCGAAGCCGAGCACGCGGTCGACCGGCTGCGCGCCAAATTCGGCCGCGACGCGGTGGTGAAGGGCCTAGCGCTGGACGAGGACTAGCGCATGATCCCGAAAAGTGGGAACCGGTTTTCGGAAAAGATCATGCGCAAATGAAAATGCGCGCTTAGGGACAGGGCTTGGGCTTCTTCAAGTCGAGCGACGTCATCTCGCCCTTGATGGTAAAATCGGCATATTCGAGCACCAGCGCGCGCGAGATGCCGTTCTCGTACAGTTCGAAGGAGATGGCATAGACCGGCGTCTGCTCGCCGGCCTGCTCTTGCTTGGCGTTTTCCTGCTCGAAATAGCTGATGGTCACCGGCCAACGCGTGAGCTTGGCAAGTTCGGGGATTTTCGCCGCCGCATCGTCCGGTGGCTTTAAACCCGGCGCGATCGGCTTACCGATCACGGTGAGCGTGTTATAGAGCTTCTCGCCGGTTTCCGAGCCGTCATAGACCGGAAATTCCAGGATGCTCTTGCCTTCGCGTGCGGCGATGATGATGCGCCGCATGTGCTCGGTCGGAAACACCGCACCTTCGGGAACGGTGAAATTCTTTTCCTTCGGCTTGCTCAAACTGATCGCGACCGTCTTGGCGTCGCGGTCGGCATGGCCGTCGACCACATCGGTACGTTTGTCGTCGACCAGGTTCTGCGAGTTGAAGCGGAAAGCCCCGGCGTTGCCGGCCTCCCAGGTGGTGGAGCGCAGATCGCTGAGCGCGGTCTTGCCCTCGCCGGAATCGAGCTCTGACACCTGGCGGAATTGCAGTTGGTAGCCGTCGCAGGCATTGCCGGAAAAGTCGTACAATATCCGCCCACGCACCGCCTCGACGCCGCGGCTACCGCTCGTTTTAGCGAGCTTGAGGTCGTAGATCGCCCGGTGCGGCGCCAAAAACACCGTGTCGGAGGCAGGCGCCGCCGCGGCGGGCCGGTAAAACGCCGGGGCGGCCAGGGCGACGGCGAGAACCGGCAAGATCAACCGTTTGGCGACTTTCAGATTTTTCATCGGTTCAGCCCTTGCGGTGACGGCGCACCGGCGGCGTCGGGGAGATGAATCGTGCAAGATAAGGGCAAGATAGAGGCCGCTGCAGGCTTGGGCAATCGAGCGTTGGGCATCCTTGCGCAGGCGCTTTCAATCGGCCAAGACAGGCTAACCGATTGGGAGGATTTCATGGCCGGAACGGTTGATAAGAAGCTCGCAAGTCTGGGAATTTCGCTGCCGACCCCGGCCAGTCCGATAGCCAACTATGTGCCGTTCGTGCGTATCGGCAACCTGTTGGTCGTTTCCGGCCAGCTCTGCTTTGGCGCCGAGGGCAAGCTCGTCGCCAAGGGCCAGCTCGGCGGCGGTGTCTCGATCGAGGACGGACAGAAGGCGGCGCGTGCCTGCGCGGTCAATCTTCTGGCCCAGATCAAGGGCGCGCTCAGCGACCTCAACAAAGTTGTCCGCGTGGTGCGGCTCGGCGGCTTCATCAATTCGGCGCCCGGTTTCACCGACGGCCCGAAAGTGATGAACGGCGCTTCCGACCTGATGGTCGAGGTATTCGGCGACCAAGGCCGCCATGCCCGCTCCACCGTCGGCGTCTCCGCCTTGCCGGCCGATGCGGCGGTCGAAGTCGAAGGCCTGTTCGAGGTGAAATAATTGCCCGGCCTCGACTGGCTCACCGCCCGGCCGATCGCCCATCGCGGCCTGCATAGTGCGGCGGCCGGCGTGATCGAGAGCACCGCATCCGCCTTCCGCGCAGCCATCGCCGGCGGCTATTCGATCGAAACCGATTTGCAGATCAGCGCCGACGGCGAAGCCTTCGTGCACCACGACGACGCGCTCGGCCGGCTCACCGAGGGCAGCGCGCGGCTGGCCGATATGACTGCCGCCGAGATCGAGACGGTGCGCTTCAAGGCCACCGGCGACCGCATCATGACGCTCGGCGACTTGTGCGATTTCGTGGCCGGCCGCGCCACTTTGGTGCTGGAACTCAAGAGCCATTTCGACGGCGACCGGCGGCTGGCGCAACGCGTCGCGCACGTGCTGGCGAACTACCGCGGGCCGGTGGCCGTGATGTCGTTCGATCCGGCTTTGATCGAAGTAGTACGTTGGATCGCGCCGCATCTGACGCGTGGTATGGTCGCCGAGCGTCATTATGCGGGACACGACTGGGGTGGCTTTCCGGCGGCGGAAAAGCGCAGCTTGGCGTTCTTCCTGCACGCCAACCGTACCCGCCCGCAGTTCATCGCCTATGGGGTGAAGGACCTGCCGGCGGTGGCGCCGCTGATCGCGCGCACGATCTTCCGCCTGCCCCTGCTGACCTGGACGGTGCGCAGCGAGGCCGATCGCCGGCGCGCAGCACGCTGGGCCGACCAGATCATCTTCGAGGGCATCCGCCCCCCAATGTCCGAAGGGATGATCAACTTCGAACGATTTCCGGCATAAAGTCGGGGTAACAGAACCCCGATGACCGACATCGAACTCCGCATCCGTATCGCCCAATCGCTGGCCGAAGTTCGGCCCGCCGACTGGGACGCCTGTGCGGAGGAAGACCTAGTTTCGGAAGCTAAACTAACATCTGAGGATAACTTATCCCCAGGATTATCGACACGAGGACAAGTCAATAACCCATTTATAAAACATAATTTTCTGTCATCGCTTGAAGCGTCGTTTTCGGTCGGCAGCCGCACCGGCTGGCAGCCGCGCCACTTGCTGGCCGAGGGCCCCGACGGCACTCTTTTGGGCGCCGCGCCCTGCTATGTAAAAAGCCATTCGCGCGGCGAATATGTCTTCGACCATGGCTGGGCCGAGGCCTTCGAGCACGCCGGCGGCGACTATTACCCCAAGCTACAGGTGGCCGTACCGTTCACCCCGGTGACCGGCCCACGCCTGCTCGTGCGCCCCGGTCCGCTGGCGCAAGCCGTGCGCGGCGGCCTTGCCGATGCCCTGGTCGAGATCACCACGACAAACGAGCTGTCATCGGCGCACGTCACCTTCCTGACCGAGCCGGAATGGCGCCTGCTCGGCGAGCGCGGCTTCCTGCAACGCAGCGACCAGCAATTCCACTGGGAAAATCAAGGCTACGCCAGTTTCGATGACTTCCTCGCCCGCCTCGCTTCGCGCAAGCGCAAGACCATCCGCCGCGAGCGCAAGGAAGCGCTTGAGCCCGGCATCGAGGTATCATGGCTCACCGGCTCGGATCTGACCGAAGCAGTGTGGGACGCGTTTTTCGCCTTCTACATGGACACTGGCTCGCGCAAATGGGGCCGGCCCTATCTCACGCGGGAATTCTTCTCGATCGTCGGCGAAAAGATGCGCGACCGCATTTTGCTGGTGATGGCCAAACGCGCCGGGCGCTGCATCGCTGGAGCGATCAATTTTCTTGGGGCGGACGCGATCTATGGGCGCAACTGGGGCGCCATCGAGCACCACCCGTTCCTGCATTTCGAGCTGTGCTACTATCAGGCGATCGACTACGCGATTGCCCACAAGCTCAAACGCGTCGAGGCCGGTGCGCAGGGCGAGCACAAGCTGGCGCGCGGCTATTTGCCAAAAACGACCTTTTCCGCACATTTCATCGCCAATCCCGCGTTGCGGCGGGCGGTGGCCGAGTATCTCGCCCGCGAGCGGGCCTATGTGCGGGCAGCCGGCGAAGAGCTTGCGGCGGCGGCGCCGTTCCGCAAGGATTTGGTGGAGCAGGACTGAGTCCCGGGGGAATCGATGCCGAGCTACGATCCGAACAACATCTTCGCCAAGATCCTGCGCGGCGAATTGCCCTGCTACAAGGTCTACGAGGATGACAAGGCGCTCGCCTATCTCGACATCATGCCGCGCTCGCCCGGTCACACGTTGGTGCTGCCGAAGGCGCCGGCGCGCAATATTCTTGACGTCAGCCCCGACGATTTCGCGCATGTGATGACGGTGGCGCAAATGGTCGCCAAAGCCGCCATGAAGGCCTTCGGGGCCGACGGCATCACCATCCAGCAATTCAATGAAGGCGCCGGCGGGCAGGTGGTGTTCCACCTGCATGTGCACGTCATCCCGCGCAAGACCGGCGTCGCCATGAAGCCGCCGGCGAGCGAAAAGGAAAAGCCGGACGTGTTGGCCGAGAACGCCAAGAAACTGGCCGCGGCGATTGCCGCTGGCTAATTTTGGCGCATGATCTTGTCCGAAAACCGGTTTCGACTTTTCGGGATCATGCGCTAGTGCGCGAACAGAAACCCGCCCAACAGCAAAATCGCCTCGCCGGCCAGCACGCCAACGAACACCGAACGCCTGACCGCCAGGAAGGCAAGAAATCCGCAAACCGCCGCGCCGATGCGCACGCCAAACGGAATACCCGCGAGCGCGCCGGCGGAAAACAAGATCAGCTTGGCGATGACGCCGGCGATGATGGCGGTCGCCACCGCGCGCGACAACACGACGATCTCGGAATCCTCGTCGAGTCCGCGCGCCAGCACGAGGCCGAGCATGCGCCACATCTCGTTCGGCAGAAAGCCGACCAAGATCAGCAGGAGATACGGCCACAGCTCGGTCATGACGGCGTTCATCGGGCCACTCGGCGCAGGCGGTGAATGCCGTACGCGAGCGAGCCGCCGATGACGCCGGTCCACATGAGGTCGAGCCCGACGTGCCAAGAGGCCAGCAGCGGGCCGAGCACGAGGCCGAGCACCAGCGCCAGCCGGTCGACCATTTCCTTGGCGTTGCGCGCGGTCGAGATCAGAAACGACAACGGGGTGAGAAACAGCAGCGCGCCCGCAAACAACGGCGGCAGCCCAGCGGCGAGGTAATAACCGACGAAGCCGAACGTCACCGCCGTGCCCTGGTAGCCGACCGACAGCCCGTTGCAAAAGGCGATGCGCCGCTCGTGCGGCATTGCCGGCAGCAAGCGCAGCGATTCCACCCACATGCTCACCGACGTGAAGTGGGCGGGCAGCAGTAGCTCGCGCAGCCGCGTGCCGGGGCCGCGCAACAGCGGCAACAGCGCAACCACCATGGGAAACAGCCGGATCGCGCTCAAGCCCACCGCGATGGCGCCCTCGACCGGCGGCGCGCCGAGGCCGAGCGAGGAAATCAGGATCACCTGCCCCGGCGCCGCCCACACCAGCAAAGTCGAGAGCGCGAGCCACCAGGACGCAAAGCCGTAATCATGGGCGAGCGCGCCGATGCCGATATAGGTGCCCATCAGCACCAGAAAGAACACCGAGGTCCACGCCGATTTCACGCCGCCGAAGAAGGCGGCCGCACTGGAAGTAAAGGGGCCGGGCGCGGACATAGGCGGCGGCTTTCCTGTCTCATAGCGCCACCGCCGGCGCAACCGCCGGCGCCCGCATGTGGCCCCTGCGAAATGCGAAGGCCGGGCGTAATGCCCGGCCTTGGCCATTTTCGTTTGCGGCGGCGGGTTTAATTCACGCCTTGATCAGCGGCACCTTCGGCACCGTGCCGCGCTTGGATTTCGGCCGCGGCGAGGAGCGGCGCTTGGCCTTGGGCCGTACCACCGGCAATTTTTCCGGCTTCGGCGTCACCGGCCCGTCGAGGAACTCGAAACCGATCTTATCGCGCCCGTTCTCGTCCTTGCTGACGATGACGCGCACGTGCCCACCCGATTTCAGGTGACCAAACAATACTTCGTCTGCGAGCGGCTTCTTGATGTGCTCCTGGATCACGCGCGCCATCGGACGCGCACCCATCAATTCGTCGTAGCCGTTGGCGATCAGCCAGCGCGCTGCCTCTTCCGACAATTCGATGGTGACGTTGCGGTCGCCGAGCTGCGCTTCGAGCTGCAGCACGAACTTCTCGACCACCTTGGCGATAATCTCCTGCGACAGGTGCGCGAAGGTGATAGTGGCGTCGAGCCGGTTGCGGAACTCCGGTGTGAACATCCGGTTGATCGCCTCGTGGTCGTCGCCCTCGCGCTTGCTGCGGGTGAAGCCAAAAGCGGATTTGGCCATCTCGGAGGCGCCCGCATTGGTCGTCATGATCAAGATCACGTTGCGAAAATCGACCGACTTGCCGTTGTGGTCGGTCAGCTTGCCGTGATCCATGACCTGCAGCAGCACATTGAACAGATCCGGATGCGCCTTCTCGATTTCGTCGAGCAGGAGCACGCAGTGCGGATGCTGATCGACGCCGTCGGTGAGCAGGCCGCCTTGGTCGAAGCCGACATAGCCAGGCGGCGCGCCGATCAGGCGCGACACGGTGTGCCGCTCCATGTATTCCGACATGTCGAAGCGGATCAGCTCGACGCCAAGCGCCGCGGCCAGTTGTTTGGCGACTTCAGTCTTGCCGACGCCGGTCGGGCCGGAGAACAAATAGCAGCCGATCGGTTTCTCCGGTTCGCGCAGGCCGGCGCGCGCCAGTTTGATCGAAGCCGACAACGAGTCGATCGCCTTTTCCTGGCCGTAGACCACGGTCTTGAGCGTTTGCTCGAGATGCCGGAGCACCTCGGCGTCGTCCTTCGACACGGTCTTGGGCGGAATCCGCGCCATGGTGGCGATGGTGGTCTCGATTTCCTTGAGGCCGATGGTCTTCTTGCGGCGACTCTCGGGCAGCAGCATCTGCGCCGCGCCCAACTCGTCGATCACGTCGATCGCCTTGTCGGGCAGCTTGCGGTCGTGGATGTAGCGCGCCGACAATTCGACCGCTGCCTTGATCGCCTCGTTAGTATATTTGAGCTTGTGGTATTCCTCGAAATAGGGCTTGAGGCCCTTCATGATTTCGATGGCGTCCGGCACCGACGGCTCGTTGACGTCGATTTTCTGGAAGCGGCGGACCAGCGCGCGATCCTTCTCGAAATACTGGCGATATTCCTTGTAGGTGGTCGAGCCGATGCAACGGATCGTGCCCGACGCGAGCGCCGGCTTGAGCAGGTTGGAGGCGTCCATCGCGCCGCCGGAGGTGGCGCCGGCGCCGATCACGGTGTGGATTTCGTCGATGAACATGATCGCGCCCGGATAGGCCTCGATCTCCTTGATCACCTGTTTGAGTCGCTCCTCGAAGTCGCCGCGGTAGCGCGTACCAGCGAGTAACGTGCCCATGTCGAGCGCGAACACGGTCGCGCCTTTGAGCACGTCCGGCACCTCGCCATGCACGATGCGGCGCGCGAGCCCTTCCGCGATCGCGGTCTTGCCAACGCCGGCGTCGCCGACAAACAGCGGATTGTTCTTCTGCCGGCGGCAAAGCACCTGGATGGTGCGGTTGATCTCGGCGTCGCGGCCGATCAACGGATCGATCTTGCCGTCCTTGGCCTTCTTGTTGAGGTTGACGCAATAGGCGTCAAGCGCGTCGCCCTTCTTCTTGGGCTCGTCGCTGCCTTTGGTGTCGGCCTCCTCCTCGGCGCCGCGCACCGGACGCGATTCCGAAAGGCCCGGCCGCTTGGCAATGCCGTGGCTGATGTAATTGACCGCGTCGTAGCGCGTCATGTCCTGCTCTTGCAGGAAATAGGCGGCGTGGCTTTCGCGCTCGGCGAAGATCGCCACCAGCACGTTGGCGCCGGTGACCTCCTCGCGGCCGCTCGATTGCACGTGGATCACCGCGCGCTGGATCACGCGCTGGAAGCCGGCAGTCGGTTTGCTATCCTCGGCGCCGTCAGTGATCAAATTTTCCAGTTCGGATTCGAGATAGGCGACCAGGCTGCGGCGCAGCTTGTCGAGATCGACATTGCAGGCGCGCATCACCGCCGAGGCGTCCTGATCGTCGATCAGCGCCAGTAGCAGATGTTCCAGCGTGGCATATTCGTGGTGCCGCTCATTGGCGATGGCGAGCGCCCGGTGGAGCGACTGCTCGAGGCTGCGCGAGAACGTTGGCATCAGATTTCCATTCCCATTTGTATTGAACGCCCCTCCCCGACTCTCACTTTTTTTCCATCACGCATTGCAAAGGATGCTGATGTTTTCTGGCAAAGTCCATCACCTGCGTCACTTTGGTCTCCGCCACCTCATAAGTATAGATGCCGCATTCGCCGATGCCGTGATGATGCACATGCAACATAATGCGGGTCGCGGCCTCGTGATCCTTGCCGAAAAATCGCTCCAGCACGTGCACGACGAACTCCATCGGCGTGTAGTCGTCGTTGAGGATAAGCACACGGTAGAGGCTCGGCCGCTTGGTCTGCGGCTTGGTCTTGGTAATGACGGCGGTGCCCGGCCCGCCCGGCTCGCCCTTGCGCTTGCGGTCGTCGTCCGCCATGCGCGGCGTCCGGTCGGCTGCCGCGCCAACGGCTGGGGAGAGCTTCATGATGGTCGACGTCATGGCATTGCCGAGGCAAGAAACATTCCAGAACCGTTGCATCCCGCGCCGCGCCGGCGCGGCCTCCGCCCCATCATAAAGACCGTCGCCTCCCCAGGCCAAGCCGGGATTTTGTCCCGCTCCGGGACAACTTAAGCCGATTCTGGCGGTTTCGGGTGTATCCGAGCAGATATCCATTGGTTACCCGATCGCAAGCGGCTTGCCGACAATCCAATGCGATTTTTCCCCTAATTCAGCCCCCGGTTCCAACGGTATCTCAAGGGCATACCGGCATCTTGCGGCGGCATTACCGAGTTTCATTCAGCGCTCCGACAAGGGGGGATACCTCGATGCTGTTCACGCGTTTTTGGAAAGACCGGCTTGGAAACGTGGCTCTCATGTTCGGAATCGCAATCATTCCGTTGTTGGGCGCCGTCGGCGCGGCCGTCGACTACTCGCAGGCGAACGCCACCCGCATCCAGTTTCAAAACGCGCTCGATGCGACCGCCCTGCTGCTGTCGAAAAACGCAGCGCTGGTATCGGCCGCCGATCTACAGGCCGCGGCCACCAGCAACTTCAAAGCGCTGTTCACTGCCACCAACGCCAAGAACGTCCAGGTCACCACGTCCTATTCCTCGACCAGCGGATCAAATCTCGTGCTCAACGGCAGCGCTACCATCAACACGAACTTTCTGAGCGTCCTGGGCATCGACACGATCAACATCACCGCGTCAACGACGTCGACCTGGGGCAATACCCGGCTGCGGGTCGCGCTCGTGCTCGATAATACCGGCTCAATGGCGCAGAGCGGAAAAATAACCGCGCTCAAGACAGCTACTGAGAATCTTTTAACGCAGCTACAGACAGCGGTCGTCACGCCCGGCGACGTCTATGTGTCGATCATTCCCTTCGTCGATGCGGTTAATCTAGGGTCCGCCAATTACAACGCAACATGGATCGATTGGACAGACTGGAACGCAGTGAATGGAAAATGCAGCAGCACAAAATATACGACGCAGGGTGCTTGCGTGGGGGCCAAGAAGACGTGGACACCCGCCAATCACAGCACGTGGAATGGCTGCGTGACCGATCGTGGCCTTCCCATCACTAATGGGCCGGACATCCCCAGTTCTGGCAATTATGACGAGAACGTTAGTCCGCCAGTGGCCGGCAACTTAGCCAGCTTATATCCAGCGTTTCAGGCGCCTTCCTGCCCTCAGGTAGCGATTGGGCTCAACTATGACTGGTCGGCCATGACTACTGAAGTTGAAAAAATGCAGTCAGGCGGCAGTACAGACCAACCGATCGGTCTCGTCTGGGGCTGGCAGACACTTATAGGTGGTGGGCCATTCGCCGCCCCGTCCACGGATCCGACCTACCAATATCAGCAAGTCATCATCCTGCTAAGCGACGGCTTGAATACCCAAGATCGCTGGTATGGCAACGGATCTAGCACCAGCACTCAGGTCGATTTCGAATGTATGACCAAAATGGCAATGGTACGTGCGCCAACATCAAGGCGGCCGGTATCACGATTTACACCATTCAGGTCAACACTGACGGATCCCCCACCTCCACCCTGCTGCAGGATTGCGCGAGCGACCCTGGTAAGTTCTTTCTTCTGACGTCCGCGGACGAGATTGTCACGACCTTTGGTCAGATCGGCACCGCGCTGTCCAACCTGCGGCTGGCGAGGTAGCAGCCCCAAGTGGCGATTTCGTCATCGCGGCGCGGCAATGGCCGCCGCGCCGCCGGAAAGTGCGCATTCCAGGCCGTCGGGCCAACCAAACGTTAACGGCATTCCCATAAGAATTATTCGGCATTCGCGGTATCCGGCATATGGGGTTTTAACTATCCAAGCCATTGATCGAGCGTGCGGAACGGCAGATTTGCACACCTCAATATTACCATGAGCCGAGGATTCCCTGTGTATCGATACACCAGCCCTTTAATACCGGCGCTTATGAAAGTACGCGAATTCAACCGTATTCGGTGACCCGCCATGATGTCGGCCTGGATAAAGCTCCGCAGCGTCCTGCGCGCGTTCCGCGTCGCGCATGCAGGCAATGTCGCCATTACATTCGCATTCGCCATGTTGCCCATTATCACCGCCGTCGGCGCGGCGATTGATTACAGCCGCGCCAATCAGGTCAAGGCCGCGATGCAGAGCGCCCTCGATTCGACCGCATTGCTGCTGTCGAAGGAAGCGGCCACAGACAGCAGCCACACAGCTACAAACCAACGCCAAGAATTATTTCCTTGCCTTGTTCACACGACCAGACACAACCAACATTCAGGTCACCGCCACTTACAACCCACTAGCGCCACGGCCATGGTTATGAACGTGACTGCCGAGGTATCCACCACTCTCATCGGCATCATCGGATATCAACCATATGGACTTGGGCCTCTCTTCCACCGCCAAGTGGGGCGAAACAAAACTGCGCGTAGCGCTGGTGCTCGACAATACCGGATCGATGGCCGACTACGGCAAAATGCCCGCGCTGCAGGCGGCCACCAAAAGCCTACTGACTCAGTTGCAGAACGCGGTTACCAATCCCGGCGACGTCTATGTCTCGATCATTCCGTTCGTGAAGGACTCCAATCTCGGCGCCTCTAACTGGAATTCTGACTACATCTACTGGGGTACTTCGGCGCAGGATCCAACGTTCTCCGACAACAGTTCCTGGGATGCAAACAACGGAACCTGCTCTGCCGGCAACTACTCGACCCGCGGAGCACATGCTTCACTCACGGGACCTGCTCGATATCGGGCTACAATGTCGCAGACCCAATGCGCCAGTCGCGGGCACTTGTTCCAATCGGGCAACACCACCCAGAGCACATGCACGGGTGCTGGCACTTGCTCGATATCGGGCGAGACGTCGCAGAGTACTGCACCAGCGCGGGCACTTGCTCGATATCGGGCAAAAACTCCAGAGCACTTGCACCGGAGCGGGCACTTGCTCGATATCGGGCCAACAACCCGCAGAGTCTTGCACCAGCGCGGGCACTTGCTCGAAATCGGGCAAAACACGACGAGAGCAGCTGCACTAGCGCGTACGGACCTGGACACCTGGGACGTGGACCGCGGGAACGTTGGACAGCCCGGGATATGGACATCCGACCCCGGGACGTGGACGCCAGCGGTCTGGAACCGTCCAACCTGGACACCCAAAAACCACAACACCTGGAATGGTTGCGTCATGGACCGCGGGTATCCAGCCTCTCCTAGCACTCTAAGCGGGCTAAGCGGACCAGACGCGACGAACAACTACGACACAAATGTCGTGGGACGTCGGACACATCGATCACGTCATCGCTATACGTAGCCGAGCAATACGGCTCCTGCCCGCAAGCGGCGATGGAATTGAACTACAACTGGTCGTCCATGACCTCGTTGGTCAACGCCATGTCGCCGGCTGGCAATACCAATCAAGCGATCGGATTGCAGCTAGGCTGGCTGTCTCTAGTCGGCGGCGGTCCGTTCACGGCGCCTCCGATGGATCCGAACTACAAATACACGCAAGTAATCATTCTGCTGACCGACGGCTTGAACACGCAGGACCGCTGGTACAGCAGCCAGAGCTCGATCGATGCGCGGCAGCAACTCACCTGCAATAACATCAACGCCGCCGGTATCACGCTCTACACGATCCAGGTCAATACCGACGCCGAGGCGACGTCGACGTTGCTACAAAATTGCGCGGGCAGCACGGGCCATTATCCAGACTCAAGCAAGTTCTTCCTGCTGACGTCGTCGACCCAGATCTTGAACGTGTTCACCCAGATCGGCACCGAATTGAGCCAGCTGCGAATTGCCCAATATAAGTTCAAGCAGCGTCTTGCAACCTGGCGCCACAAACAAAAAGCCCGGCCAACCGAGCCGGGCTTTATCTTTGACGCTGACGCAACGCTACGCGACAAAACGCAACGCTTTACGCGGACCCGTGAATTACTTCGCCTTCGTCATCAACGATTCGAAGGGCTTGTAGGTCTCCTTGGCGAGATCGGAGTAGAGCTCGCTGATCTTGGAGGCCTTGGCGACGAAGCCTTCGTACGCGGCCTTGGCGTATTCTGTCTGCACCTCGATCGCCTTCTCGAACGACTTCACGCCGAACAGCTTTTCCAGCGCGGCGGTGCCGTCTTCGAAAGCCTTCTTGGAGTAGTCGGCGACTTCGGCCGCGATGGCCTGGGAGCTCTTCGAAAGCACGCCCATCGATTTCAGGGCGATATCGACGTTCTCTTTCCCGACCTGCTGGAGGTCCTCTAAATTCTTGACCATTTTCATCCCTTTCCCGGCCGCACTGCGGCGCAATTGTGCTGATCTCTCTTAAATCCCGGCTTACCCGAGAATACAAAAAACTTATACCGCACTGCACAATAAAGTCAAGGATTATTTTGCAATGCGAAGAATGCCTTAAAATTCAGCAGATTGTCTTAAGATTTTGTAAACCGTGATCTCCTAGGGTCGAAATTTGTGGCGGCGCGGGAGCGCTATAAATCGGCCTGATTTGGTGGCCTCAAGAGCGTCTGAAAAACGGGGTTGGGGAGAGCGGCGGAGATGTTGCGTGCGGAAGCCCTTGTCCAACGCCGTTTCCGTTGGAGCGCCCTCGGTTTGGCGGCGCTGCTCGCCGTCTCCGCAGTAAGCACCGGCGCCAATGCCCGCGGCCGGCGCCACCGTCACCACGTTGCCGCCGCCGAGAGCTACGAGCCGTCCTATTCCTCGATCGTGGTGGATGCCAATTCGGGCGCTGTGATGCAGGCCACCAACGCCGACGACCCGCGCCATCCTGCCTCGCTGACCAAGATCATGACGCTCTATCTGCTGTTCGAGCGGCTGGAAGCGGGCAAGATCAAATTGTCGGCCGAATTGCCGGCCTCCGCCCATGCCGCAGCGCAGGCGCCGTCCAAGCTCGGCTTGAAGCCGGGCCAGACCATCGCCGTGGAAACCGCGATCCGCGCCATCGTCACCAAGTCGGCCAACGACGTGGCGGTGATGGTGGCCGAGGCGCTTGCCGGCAGCGAGCCTGAATTCGCCAAACTGATGACCGCCAAGGCGCACGCGCTCGGCATGATGCACACCGCTTACCACAACGCATCCGGCCTGCCCGACGATCAGCAGATCACCACGGCGCGCGATCAGGCCCTGCTTGCGCGCGCCGTGCAGGATCGCTTCCCGAAATATTATCATTATTTCGCGACCCGCACGTTCGAGTTTCGCGGCAAGGAAATGCTCAACCACAATCACCTGCTCGGCGTCGTCCCCGGCGTCGATGGCATGAAGACCGGCTACATTCACGAGTCCGGCTTCAACATCGTGATCTCGATGCGGCGCGGCCCGCGCCATATCGTGGCGGTGGTGTTCGGCGGGCGTACCGCGTCGGCGCGCGACGCCCGCGTGCGCAGCCTGATCGACAACAACATCAATATCGCCGCCGTCACGCATACCGCCGCGGCGATCGTCGAAGGCTCGGAGACCGCCGAAGCGCGCGCCAAGGGCAACCCGGAAGCCAAGGAGACCAAGGAAAAAGTCGCGGCGGCGGCGCCCTTGCCGCACCGAGCCGAGCCCGCTCCCGGCTCCACCGAGCCGATCAAGTCCATCCCGGTGAAGACTTTCACCGTCAGCGCCATGCGCAGCGCCTCGCCCTCGCAGCCGCTAGAGACGGACCGCAAACTGGTGACGGTGGAAGGCCCCACCAAGGTCACAACCGTCATTGTGAAACGAGAGTCGCCGCCGCCGGCCGCCAAGCCGGGCGCGCCGGGCGTGTTGCCGGCCAAGATTGCCTCGGCTGGCGACAGCGTGCCGCTGACGGCCACCCCGCCGCCGTCTGCAGCCAAGGCGCGCGGCGGCTGGATAATCCAGGTCGGGGCTTTCCCCGAGGAGCAAGAAGCCAAACAGCGCCTAGCCGCGGCGCAAGAAAAGGCCAAAGACCAGCTCGGCCAGGCCGATCCGTTCACCGAACGGATCGCGAAGGGCGACAAGTCGCTCTATCGCGCACGCTTTGCCGGACTGGATAAGAATCAGGCGGAAATAGCCTGCAAGCACCTCAAGCACAGCGAGATTCCATGCATGCTGTTGAGGAATTGAAAAACGAATAACAGGGATGTGCCGATACCCAGGAGCCGCTGATGGTGTTGCGTAAGGAGTACCTCAGCGATGACGGCGAGAAAGGACTTCCTTGGCCTCGTTGACGCGAGCGGCCAAATACGTCGATCCCCCTTGGTCGGGGTGCAGCTTTTTCATGAGCGCGCGGTGCGCGCGCGCGATGGCGTCGGCGCTCGCGCCCGGCTCAATGCCAAGGATCTGATAGGCCTCCTGTTCCGTCATTTTGCCGCTCGATCCGGCAGCCCGCCCCGCTGCCGCGTGTCCTTGCGCGTATTCACTCCAGCTGGCATCCCGGCGGTCAAGATAAGCCACCAGTAGCGCGCGGCTTTCTTCGTCCATCTCGTCCAAGAGCGCGGCCAGCGTCTTGACGTCGAGCGCCTCAAGCGCCGCGCCTTTGCGGCTGCCGGCGATGATGCGGCCTCGCATCGCGCCGCTGTCGTGGTCGAGCTCCATTTCGAGAAACGCCGAGCGGACATGCGAGGTCTGCCCCGCGCTCTTTTGGGTGCGCTGGGAAAAGCCGGCCGGTCCGAACGGAATCCAGCCGAGCAACCCGAGCCCGAAGACGCCGAGCGGAATGGCGATGCCGACTTGCCCGCGCAGGCCGAGAAACGCGGCAAAACCGATCGCCAGGATGCCGCCGGAGGCTTTCAGCACGCGCGCTGCGATCTTCGGGTCGACCTTCGAAATGATGCCCAGCACCCACAGCGCGATCGCCAGCACCAGGACGCCGAAAATGATCTCCGGCATGGCTACAGGCTCATGGGCTTGCGCTCATGCGCGCAGCTGCGCCAAAAGCTTGCGCGCGCCGTCCGAACGCCGCGCCGACAGGTCGGCGAGCGCCTTGATGCCGCCGGCGGCATAGGCCGCGACCGCGCGCAACAATTCGCCGAGCTGGTGCGCGGCGCCGGTATCGAAGCGGCAATAGGCGCCGCGCGACAGCCGGGCGATCTCGCGATAGGCGTGCTCGGCAATCGGGTCGCTGCCCTCTTGGAACATGAACACCGGCATCCCGAGCAGGCCGAGCTCGCCCGCCGCCTTGCACAAATCGTCGATCTTTTCCTCCATGGCGTCGCCAACAAACACCAGCGCCTGCACGCGTTGCTTGCCGTATTCCTGGCGGGCATGGCTGAGTACCTTGCCGATCTGGGTGTGGCCGCCGCGGCAGTCGATGCGCGACATCAGCGTCGCAAGCTTTTCGGCGGCGGCGACCCATCCGGAAACGCGGCATTCGCTTAAGCCCCGGAAATAGACGAGCTGGATATCGAGCCCGCCGGCGGAAGCCGCCTCGCGGAACATGTCGGCCTGCAAGGCGCAGGCCGAATCCCAGGTCGGCTGCCGGCTCATGGTGGCGTCGAGCGCGAAGATGAGCCGCCCGCGCGCACCGCCCGCTTTGGCCGGCTCGAGCGAGTGCACGCGCTCGATGAATTCGGCGATCTCCGGCCGCGAGGAGGCGGGCGCCGGGGTTTGCTGGGAAGGGTCCTTGCTCATGGCGGCAGTCTACACCGATTTAAGCGAAATCGGCGGCTTCGCAAGGCGCCCGGGCGTCAGCCGATGACGTCGTGGACCTGCAGCGGCTGGTCCATGACCGAATACCATTCGGCGCGGGCGGCCGCCCGCCGCTTGCCGTTTTCCGACAGCGGCAAATGCAGCGCGTTGAGCAGCGCGATCACTTCCTCGCGCGCCGTCAAATGCGACAGGCTCGGACGCGTGCCGAGCGTGGCTTCGTCAAGGTCGTCTAACGCGGTGAGCCCGCGCGGGAAGAATTCGCGATACACCACGCGCTCGGCGAAGCCGTCCACGCTGCGAAAGCCCATGCGTTTGGACAATTCGACCAAGCCGTCGCCGACCAGCCGCCTGTTGCGCGAGCCGAGCGAGGATAGACGATTGCGCACGACGATCCAGTCGGTGAGCTGGCCGTCGACCAGCCGGCGCTGGCGGCGCGCTTCGCGCACCATTTCAGCATAATGGCTTTCGCCGGTGACGCTAAAATTGGTCGGGTCGAGGGTGGCGAGCACGTCGAAATCGAGGAAGCTGTCGTTAAGCGGGGTGACCAGCGTGTCGGCCATCGAATGGGCGAGCCGCATCAGATAAGTGTCGCTGCCGGGCGTATCAATCACAATCACGTCGTGGCTGTGTTCGATCACGCTGACCGCCTTGGAGAACGTGGTGAATTCCTCCGCCTCATTGGCTTGCAGCGAATTGCTTTCGGCGCGCGCGATGCAGTAATGCGTCGGCAGCTCGAGCTTGACGCGCGCGCGTTTGGCCCAGTCGCGCCGGTTTTCGATGTAATGGGTGAAACTTTTTTGCCGGCTGTCGAGATCGATGGTGGCGACGCGCTGGCCGGCTTTGAGCAGCGCAACCGCGATGTGCAGAGCGGTGGTGGATTTACCCGACCCGCCTTTCTCGTTGCCGAGAACGACCACGTGAGCGGACTGACGAGCCTGCTCGATCGCCTGCACTAACATGACACGCCCCTACCCCCATGATTGTCCATTCATCGCCGCGGCCCAGTCAAGTTAAGCTTGCGCGCACCCTTAACCCGAATGCCGGCATGGCCCCGGCGGCGCGGTTTTGCTAGCTGTCTAGCCCGGATTTGCGACAATGAGCTAAAGGGACTGCCCGGATATGATAAAGGGCCCGCGTTTGGCGCGTACCGTCGCCGCGTTGCGCCGCAGGGTCGGCGATTACCGGCGCACCGGGGAGACCGTGGCGCTGGTGCCGACCATGGGCGCGCTGCATGCCGGCCATCTTGCATTGGTGCGCGCGGCGCGCCGGCGCGCCGACCGCGTCGTGGTGTCGATCTTTGTCAATCCGGCGCAATTTGCCCCGCTTGAAGACTTCGGCAGCTATCCGCGGGGCTTTGCGGCCGATCGCAAGGCGCTGCAAGCCGCCAAAGCCGATCTGGTCTGGGCGCCGTCGGCCGTGGAAATGTATCCGGAAGGCTTCGCCACCCAAATCGCGCCGCAAGGCGCCGCCAAAGTGGGGCTCGAGGACAAGTTCCGCCCGCATTTCTTCGGCGGCGTCGCTACCGTGGTGGCCAAGCTGTTTACCCAAGTCGCGCCCGATTTTGCGATGTTCGGTGAGAAGGACTACCAGCAGTTGCGGGTGGTCACCCAGATGGCCAAGGATCTCGATCTGCCGCTCAAAATCATCGGCGTGCCGACCGTGCGCGAGAAGGACGGTTTGGCGCTGTCTTCGCGCAATGCGTATCTCGCGGTGGCCGAACGCCGTGTCGCGCCGACGCTTTATCGCGTGCTCAAGACGAGCGCGGCGCGTATCCGGCAGCGCGAACCGATCGAAATGGTCTTGGAGGAAGGCCAAGCCGAGATCGCGCGCGCAGGTTTTGCGCTCGATTATCTGGAGGCGCGCCATGCGCTGACGCTGGCGCCCGTCACTTCTCGCAAGAACGTGCCGATCCGCCTGCTGGTCGCCGCCAAGATCGGCAAGACGCGGCTGATCGATAATCTCGGTGTCTAACCCGCTCTGTCATAGCCGGGCTTGTCCCGGCCATCTCGATTAGGGGCGCAGTGCCCTCCTTATCGGGATCACCGGGACAAGCCCGGTGATGACAATGGAAACTTAGAGCAGCCCCAGCTCGCGCAATTCGCGCCGCATCTGTTCGGGCATTTTGGCGGCGCCGGGGGCGGCGCGCGAAAGATCGCGCGGCGCGTCTTTGGCCTCAAGATAACGCCAGCCCTGGAAGGCCGAACGCGGACGCGGCTCGACCAGCACCACCTTGCCGTCGAGCACCACGCGGCAGCGCCCGATACCGTCTTTATCGGTGAATGGGCGGACGGCGAGGATGGGCTCGCGGCACGTGATCTGGCCGCGGATTACCCAGAACAGCGAGCCGCCGGCGGTCAGCTCCTCGGCCCGCTTGGGCACCATGCGGGTGGTGTGGATATGCTCGGGCTTCTGGCCGCGCTTTTTCTTCTCCTGGAGCTTCTGCTCGATCCAGTCCTCGAGGTCCGCGACCGAGTCGCAGCCGACGCAGAGCTTGATGAGGTGAAGCGGCATTTCCGGGCCTTCCGACGCGCGCGACCGAACAAAACGAGCCCATGGATAGCCCGCAAGCCGCCGCTAAGGAAGCCGCCCGCCGGCTTTCTCCACGCCCCGTTGGGGGCGGTCGCCACCCCTAACTTATGGCCGCGTCACATCACGACAAATTAATTGTCGGGTTTGGGGAACTTTCCGTAGGCTGCCACTATTGGGCCAATTGCAGGGGCAATATTCGGAGGACAATTCCGTGAAAACACGGGTCATTCACCTCATCAACCCAAAGACAGATTCCCTTACGACCCGCCCGCTCTACCTGAACCGGGCCCTCTACTCGCCACTCGCTGGGCTGCTCGCGGTTGCCGCCGTCATCCCGCGCGACCAGTATGAGGTGGTGCTCACTGACGAGAACATCGAGACCATCGATTTCGATCTCGAATGCGACCTAGTCGGCATTTCTGCGATGACCAGCTACGTCAACCGCGGCTACGAAATCGCCGATCGCTTCCGCGCCAAGGGCGTGCCCGTCGTCATGGGCGGGGTGCACCCGAGCTTCATGCCGCAGGAGGCGCTCAAGCACGCCGACGCCGTGGTGATCGGCGAAGTCGAACTAGTGATCGACAAACTGCTCGACGATCTCGACAGCGGCGAGATGCGCGGGACCTACAAGTCGGACAAGTTGCATCCGATGGTCGGCGTGCCGATGCCGCGCTACGACCTGCTCAAGAAACACCGTTACGTCAACAAGACCTTCGTGCAGACCTCGCGCGGCTGCCATCAGGGCTGCACCTTCTGCGCCGAGCCGCTGATGAACGGCCTCAAGTTCCGTTACCGGCCGGTCGACGAGGTGATCAACGAGATGGAGAACTGCGGCTCGCGCGTCATCTCGATCAACGACGCCGATTTTTTCGGCACGCCTGAGCGGCCAAAGGAAGTGATGCACGCCTTGAAGGGCCGTGGCATCCAGTGGCAGGCCGGCGTCACCTCCAAGCTCGCGCAGGACGACCGCATGCTTGAACTCGCCGCCGAAAGCGGTTGCACGTTATTGAGCATCGGCTTTGAATCGATTTCGCGGGCGACGCTCAAAAGCGTGCACAAGCACGTCAACCGACCGGAGACCTTCGCCGCGCTGGTGGAGAAGGTGCACTCCTACGGCATCATGGTGTTCGGCCTGTTCATGTTCGGCTTCGACGGTGACGATACTTCCGTGTTCGACGAAACCGTCGACTTCAACATCGCCGCCGATTACGACGCCTGCGCCTATTCGACGCTGACGCCCTATCCCGGCACGCTCACCTGGTACGAGATGAAGAAGGAAAACCGCATCGTCTCCTTCGACTGGACGATGTACGACCAGGGCCACGTGGTTTACCGGCCGGCGCAGATGTCGGGCGACGAACTGCGCATCGGGCAAAGCCGCGCCTACGGAAACTTCTATTCCAAATCTTCGATCGCCAGCCGTTTCCCGCTGCTGGGCAAACGGCATCGCGCGCAATGGACGATCTACAATCTGTTCATGCGGCGCGGCTCGCAGACCGAGAAGATCAATTCAATCGCGGCGCCGACCGCGCAGCCCGACGTCGCGCCGATGCCGCCGATCCTGCCGATCAAGCGCGAATGGCGCGCGGCTGTGCTGGAGGCGGCCGGCGGGCCGGGACCGCATTTGAGCTGATCAACTCACCAATGATAGTTGATGCCGGCCCGCACCAGATCGTTGGTGACGGGGACCGAGAGCGTGGATGCGCCGGACGCCGCGCTGAACAAAGTCGCGGTGCCGAGATCGAGATGAAGATATTCGGCCTTGGCGCTCCAATTGCGCGTGAGCGCATATTCCACGCCGCCGCCGGCGCTCCAGCCAAATTTGGTTTGCGTCGCGTCGCCGGTCGTTTGCGAGGCTATGATGTCCCCGTAAGCGACGCCGCCGGTGACATAGGGCATGAAACGACCGAAGGCGTAGCCGATGCGCCCGCGCGTAGTGCCGAACCAGTCCTGCTTGGTCTGGCATAGGCCGCCGCCGTCGGCGACGCAGACGCCGCCCAGACCCGCGGTGCTGCCTTTGATATTGGTCCAGTCGGCGTCGGTCTCGACGCCAAGCACGATCGGACCGGTCTGCCAGTTATAGCCGAGCTGGCCGCCGAACAACGCGCCGGTGGTGTTGAACCTTCCAGAGTCCGCGCCACCCGCTGGATCGCTCCAGCTCGAGCGCCCCCAGCCATAGCCGCCGTTTATGCCGAAGTAGAAGCCGGTCCAGCCAAACGGTTCTTCCGACGCCTTGTAGTAAGGCACCGGGTTGGCGCGCGGCATATCGGCGGCTTGCGCGGCGAGCGCGCTCGCGGCGAAGCAGGCAGCGGCGATTGCATGAGCGAGCGACCGGTTCATTGAGATTTCCCGACCAAGCGCCCCCGGCGGCGATAGCCATCAGGTCTTCGGGGCCAAATCGGGGCGCAATAAGGGAGATTGTTGGCGCAAAATTGGACATCGGCCGCGCCAGGCGGCACTCTGGCAAATCAGGAATTTACGTATTTGCAAATTCAACGGCAGGACCGATGATGGATCGGCGATTGATAGCGCCGCTTTAGTTGGGGGGAAATATGAGGAAAATTGTTCTGCTGCTTTTCGCCGTGGCGGTTGCCGTTTCGCCGGCCGCGGCCGCTACCAAGAAGAAAGTCAAGAAAGAGGTCGATCCTAACGAGGCCAGCTGGCATCTCGTAAAGGATGCCTTCCCGCTGGTGCTGCCGAGCTGGGCGCTTCCGGTCTATTTCGGCATGCACAAAGACGAAAAGAAGAAGCTATAGACGGCGTCTCGCCAAGCTCGCGACCGTTATAGCACCGGGATCGTGCTGCTATTTTTCCGGCGCGCCGTTCTCTGGCGCGATCACAATCACTTTGGCGCCCTCGGCCACCTGCGCATTCTCGCTGACCACGATCTCGGCGATTATGCCGGCGATCGGTGCATGCAGCGTGTGTTCCATCTTCATCGCCTCGATAATGGCAAGCCGCGCACCGCGCGTGACGCTGGCGCCTGGCTGCACCAGAATGGCGAGCACCTTGCCGTGCATGGGGGCGCGAACCAGCCCGCCTTGGCCGTTGTCGCCGGCCTCGCCGAGGGCGAGATCGCGCAGGGCGACTTTGGTCTGGCGGCCGTGGCGCAGCACATAGACCGCATCGCCCGCCTCGACCACCATGGCGTCGGCCGCCGGCACGATGCCGTCGATGGCGACTTTGACGTCGGCGGGTCCGTAGACGATTTGCGCCACAACGCTTTCGCCCTCGGCCAGAATGGGCAATGCGAGGCGGCGCGCACCCGAAAATTGAAAGGCGTCGCCGCTGTCCCAGGGCGAGACCGGCGCATCCGGCTCGCGCTCGACCAAGCCGGCAACGCGAGCGGCTTCGCGGTGCATCAGCTTTTGCGCACCGGCTGCCGCGGCGGCGCGGTCGAGCGCCTGCGGGACGGCGCCGAGCGCGCCGAGATGGCGGTCTATGAACCCGGTGTCGAAATTGCCCTTACGGAATTCGCCGGCGCGGCATAACGCTGCCAGGAAGCCGGCATTGCTGCGCGGGCCAATCACGATGGTGTTGTCGAGCGCGGCGCCGAGCCGGTCGAGCGCCTCGTCGCGGCTCTTGCCGTGCGCGATCAGCTTGGCGATCATCGGATCGTAGAACGGCGTGACCTCGGAACCCGCTTCGACGCCGGTGTCGATGCGCAGACCTTCGCCTTGCGGGAATTGCAGCGCCAGCAGTTTGCCGGTCGAGGGCAGAAAGCCGCGCTCGGGGTCTTCCGCGTAAAGCCGAGCCTCGACGGCGTGGCCTGAGAGCGGCACCTGCATTTGCGCGAGCGGCAGCCTCTCGCCGGCGGCGATGCGAAGCTGCCATTCCACCAGATCGAGGCCGGTGACCGCTTCGGTGACCGGGTGCTCGACCTGCAGCCGCGTGTTCATCTCCATGAACCAGAAGCGGTCCGCTTTCAGTCCGCCCGAACAGTCGGCGATGAACTCGATCGTACCGGCACCCTCGTACCCGACAGCCTTGGCGGCGGCGACCGCGGCTTCGCCCATGGCGGCGCGCAAGACGGCGCTCATGCCGGGCGCCGGTGCCTCCTCGATCACCTTCTGGTGGCGGCGCTGCAGCGAACAGTCGCGCTCATTGAGATGGATGGCGTTGCCGTGGCGGTCGGCGAAGATCTGCATCTCGATATGGCGCGGCGCATTGACGTATTTCTCGATCAGCACGCGTTCGTCGCCGAAGGCCGCTTTCGCCTCGCGCTGGGCCGCGGCGAGCGCCGTCTCAAAGTCGGCGTGGCGGTCGACCCGGCGCATGCCCTTGCCGCCGCCGCCGGCGGTTGCCTTGATCAGAACCGTGTAGCCGATCTCGTAGGCTTTCTCTTTGAGGAATTTCGGCTCCTGCCGATCGCCGTGATAGCCGGGCGCCACCGGCAGGCCGGCCTTCTCCATCAGCGCCTTGGCGCTGCTTTTCAGGCCCATGGCGCGGATCGCGGCGGGCGGCGGGCCGACAAAGGTGATGCCCGCGTCAAGACAGGCCTGCGCGAAGTCGGCGTTTTCCGACAGGAAGCCGTAGCCGGGGTGAATGCAATCCGCACGCGCGGCGCGGGCGGTGGCGATCAATTTGTCGATGCGCAGATAGCTTTCGGCAGCCGGCGCCGGACCTATCGGGTGCGCCTCGTCACAAAGCCGAACATGCAGCGCACCGGCGTCGGCGTCGGAATAGACCGCGACGGTGCGCAGGCCGAGCCGCCTTGCGGTACGGGCGATGCGGCAGGCGATTTCGCCGCGATTGGCGATCAGAACGGATTTGAACATGAACGGGCCCGGCGGCAGCTTAGGCCGATACTAGCGCAAAGGCAGCGGGGCCCCTGGGGGCGGCAAGTGTTTCGGCTGCGCCGGCGCAGGTGTGGCAGCCGGTGCAGGCGGTTGCGAAGGTTTGGCCGGTTGGGCGGCGCGCGCCTCGGCCGCTGCCTTCGGCAGCGGCGGCTCGGCATTCATGATGCTCACCGGAGGGATCGAGGCGGACGAAGGGAAATCATACTTGCCCGACAATGGCGTCTTGGAAGGCGCCGCCGGCGAAAACAGGCTGGAAACCGGCGCCGGCCCCAGCATCTTGGCCATCGGCTCGGATTTCTCCCAGTCCGCTGCATAGCGTGAGACATATTGGTCGAAGATCTGCGCCTTGAGGTTCGCTTTGATCACGGTGGCGTCGCCGAGCTGCGCGAAAGCGGCGCAGCGCTCGGCGGTGCAGCCGTCACGCACCGCCAGCACGTGGGAGGCCATTCCGAAGCGGTCGAGCTCGATGGCGTGGCGCAGGCCGGAAAGCGATATCGCGAAATCGGGATCGCTGCGGCGGGCGAAGGCGAGCCCGTCGGCGAGCAGCGTCAGCCGCGCCGCCATATAGGCAACCGCGGCGGCGGTCGCTTGCGGCCCGGCGAACACTTTCTTTTCGCAGGCATTGTCCACCGCCTCGCCGGCGGCGGCGTCGAGACAGGCGAGCGCCGAGCCGGGCGCCAGCGCCTGTACGGTCAGGTCCGCTCCGCGCTGGGCAAGCGCGCGGCGCTCGGCCTCGCGTTCGTCCTGCGCCATGCGGGCGAGAATGGACATCACGGCGAGCGCGGCCAGCACCACCACCACGACCGGAAACAGCAGACGGCGCGGGCCTTCCACGCCGGCGCGGCGGAAGGTCATGATCAGAAGCATCACGACGAATGCCGTCAGCACGCCGGCGATAGGCACCAGCGGGTTCGACAACAGGCTGTTCAGCGACACGTCACCGAAGTTCGGCATAGGCCTCCAGCCCTGGCGCCGGTTATTGGATCTTGGCCCCGGACACCTTTACTACGTGGGCCCATTTCTCGATGTCCTTGCGTAAAAACGCGTCGAATTCCTCCGGCGTCTTCACCATCGGAATGGCGCCCTGCTTGAGCCAGGCTTCCTTCACGTCGGGCAGATCGATCACCTTGTTGATCGAGGTGTTGAGGAAGGCGACGGCCTCCCTCGGCGTCCCCTTGGGCGCCATCAGGCCGATCCAGATGGTCAATTCATAGCCGGGCACGGTTTCGCCGACGGTCGGCAAATCGGGCGTGAGCGGATTGCGCTTCACGCCGGTGGTGGCAAGCGCGCGCACCTTGCCGGCCTTGGCCAGCTGCGACATCACCGTGATCGCGTCGAACATCATCTGCACGTTGCCCGACAGCACGCTGTTGCGCATGTCGCCGGAGGCCTTGTGCGGCACGTGCACGATATCGGTGCCGCTCATGGCTTTGAACAGCTCGCCGGCCATGTGATAGGGCGTGCCGGGACCGGAGGAGGCGTAATTGAGCTTGCCGGGATCATTCTTGGCCAGCGCGATGAGTTCCGCCACCGAATTGGCCGGCACCGAGGGGTTCACCACCAGCAGCAAATCGGAATAATTGATGCTCGCCACCGGCACGAAGTCGCGCATCAGCTGATACGGCTTGTTCGGCATCAGCGACTCGTTGGTGGTGTGGGTGTTCGACATGACCAGCAGCGTGTAGCCGTCGGGCGCCGATTTCGCGACCGCGTCGGTGCCGATCAAGGAGCCGGCCCCCGGGCGATCCTCGACCACGAACGATTGCTTGGTCTCCTCGGACAAATACTTGGCGAGGATGCGGGCATAGACGTCGGCCGGCCCGCCGGCGCCGAACGGCACGATCAGGCGGACGGTGCGGCTCGGGTAGGTTTGCGCCACTGCCGGCAGCGCCAGCAATACCGGGACGAGGCAAGCAATCAAACGCAACAACCCGCGCATTCGGTCTCCCCCTTAGGACTTCAGGCTGACAACAAAACAAGGAAGTTATTCGTATTCATTGCGGCGCCTCCGGTCACGTGCCTCCGGCCGACTTGAAACCGGGCGCTAGATCGCTCGCCACCGCGAAAGCGCCTTTGGCCTCCACCGAAGTCATCGCCAGCGTGGTGCGCAGATCGGTGACGCCGCCGCCGCCGGCCGCCGCCAGCAGCACGGCGGCCATCTGAATCTCGCTTGGCATCTCGGCAACCGTCAGAAAATCGTAGTCGCCGAACGTGACGTAGTAGCCGATCAGGCGGCCGCCGGCCTTGGCCATGGCGCGGCCGACCGCTTCAGCGCGGTCTTCCGGCTTGACGATCATGCCCTTGACGGCCTCGCGGGTGTAGCGCCCCTGCGTGATATAAATCGGCATCCAATACTCCACTGCGGCGCGCGCGACGTCCCTAATCCCGCATCATGATCGACGGTGGAGACGAAATTGTGGGCGTCCGGCGCCGATGCACGCGGCTCAGACCCGGTCGAGCTGGCTTTCCTTGGCGACACGCTCGAAAGCCTCGCCGGAACTTTTGATCCGGTACTGGTAGTCGTCACCCTCCGACGGCAGCAGCTTGACCACCGTGTAGCTGCCGGTGGCGGCGGCGCGGCCGAACGTCGGCGAGGTGAAGTAGACGGTCTCACCGACACGGTATTTGTGCGCCATAATCTTGATGTCGTGCGCGGTGACTGGCTGCACCGGCGGGCTCGGCGTGCGGATCATCTTGGCCGCCGACTTGATGGCCGATTTGGGCGCGATGCTCGGGGCGCGGATGGCCGTGGCGGCGTGCGGCCGCGTCGCCTTGCCGACCGGACGGCGGGCCGATTTCGAAGCCTTTTTCATTTCGGCCCGGGTGCTCTTGGCGCTTTTCTTGTCGGGCCGCCGGGTGGTCTTGGAGGACCGGCCGGCGGTTTTGGTTGAATTGCTGCTCATGGCTGCAATATAGCAGCTTATTTTGTCCCGCGGCGAACATTTTGAAGTCTGAACTCAAGCATTTTCAAAGGGTTGCAACAATGTTTCCGGGTGGTTAACGGCTGCGGGGCGGCCGCCAAAAACCGCCCGGCCACGCCCCTAAAGCAGGATCAAAGCGGCTTGCGGGCGCGGAACCGGCGGTACTTACGCGCGTTTTACAGCAGAGGACATGGGAGGTGTCACATGCAAGTCCTGCTCGGGATCATTCTTGGCGGCGTATTGACCGTCGGCGGCGCCTATCTTTACGACTCCCACCACGCGCTTACGGCCGCGAACGCGACCGCAAGCCCGCAACGGCCACTGGTCAACTGGGACGTGGCCGGCACGAAGTGGCAGCACCTCAGCGAGCGCGCCCGTGCCGAATGGACGCGGCTCGCGGCCAATCTCTAGGTTCCGCTAGTTGCCGACCTGCTCGCGCTCCCCGACGCGCAGTGCGTCGGCGACGGCGCGGCGGTCCATGCGGGTTCCGTCGTCACCTTCGATCAAGAGCGGGACACGCCCGCCTCGCTCGACGTGACGCGCCCACGACAAAGCGTCGTCGAGCGCCGTGAATTCCTTGTACAGCATCCGCTCCTTGGCGATCGGAGATAGTTCGCCGGACCCTTTCGGACCGCTATAGACGCGATATTGCATGACCTAACCTCTTTTAGGGGGCTGTTTGGCCTCCATATGGTTATGCTTGGATAGCGCTTAAACTCCGCCACCGGTTCCCGCGAGGAAACAGTATGCGCGCCGCCTACTATGAGCAGAACGGATCCGCGCGCGACGTATTGCGTGTCGGCGAGGTCGCTACGCTGCAGGCGGCGCCCGGCGAGGTGCGCGTCAAGCTCGCGGCGTCGGGCGTCAATCCGTCCGACGTCAAATCGCGTCAGGGTTCCACTCGCAAGATCGCTTGGCCGCGCGTGATCCCGCAGAGCGACGGCGCCGGCGTGATCGACCAGGTCGGCGACGGCATCGCCAAGTCGCGCATCGGCGAACGCGTGTGGGTCTGGAACGGACAATGGAAGCGCGCCTTCGGTACCGCCGCCGAATATATCGCGCTGCCGGCGGCGCAGGCGGTCAAGCTCCCCGATAAGATCGGTTTTGAGGCCGGCGCTTGCTTAGGGATTCCCGCGATGACAGCCATCCATGCGGTGGCGCTGGCCGGCGCCGGCAAGGGCACGACATTACTGGTTGCCGGCGGCGCGGGTGCAGTCGGGCAATACGCCATCCAATTCGGCAAAGCGGCCGGCGCGACCGTGCTCAGCACGGTTTCCTCGCCCGAGAAGGCCGCCGCTGCGCGCGAGGCCGGCGCCGATCATACGATCGACTATAAACGCGAGGACGTCGGCGAGCGGGTGGTAGAGCTTACCGGCAAACGCGGTGTCGACGCCGTGGTCGAGATGGATCTTGCGGCCAATGCCAAGCTGATCCCGTTCGTGCTGCGCCCGAAGGGCAGCGTCATCGTTTACGGCACCGGCGCTGCGGCGGCGAGCCTGCCGGCCTTCTTCTGCCTCACCCAGTCCATTCGCGTGCAGTTCTTTCTGGTCTACGAACTCGACACCCGCGAGCGCGAACGGGCAGTCTCCGGCATCGAGCGCGCGCTTGAACAGGGCCGCCTGATCAACCGGGTCGCGACCCCGACTTTTGCCCTGGCCGACATCGCTGCCGCCCATGAGGCGGTGGAGCGCGGGACGCTCGGCAAGGTCATCGTGACGATGTGACCTATCCACCGCGAATTGTGTCAGTGGCATGAATTTTTGTTGCAACGCGGGATAAAAAATGCTGCAATGCACCTGCTGAAGGGTCGCAGGTGCATTTATGACCGTCAAACGCTTCAGAAACCGGGCCGAGAGGTGCGCCTTTCTGGCCAAGCAGACGCACGATGAAGAAAGCCGCCAACGCTTCATCAAGCTGGAGCAGACTTATCTTCAGCTTGCGGAATCGGAGGAGCAGCTTGCCCGCGAGTTGAGTGCGCTGCCTAAGGCGGGCGAAGCCAAGCGCGCAGAGACACCTTAGTCTATTTCGACGAATTCAATTTTACGTTTGGCGATCAGGTCGCGGGCGGCGCCACGTCGGCGTCCTTGAAGCCGGCGGCATCGAGCGCGCGGCGCACCAGCCCGAATTTTTTCGCATCCTCGATAAGGCCGGTGGCGAGCTTGAGCGCGGCGGGCCGGCCCTTGGGCACCGTCACCGAAATTCCAGTCTGCTGGAAATGGCCGGCGAGCACGCGCGCACCTGGCAGCTTCGGCAACAGGCCGGCAAACGAGTCATGCGAGAGCGCGAAGGCGTCGCCCTGCCCGGTGCGCGCCATCTCGGTCATCTGATCGACGCTCGGCACTTCCTCGACCGATGCACTGGGCGCGGTACGGCGCGCGCTGCGCGCGGTCGTGGTGTTGGAAATGGCGACGATGCGCACGCCCGGGCGGTTGACCTCGTCGATCGATTGAATTTTCGAACCGGCCGGCACCAGATAGGTGCTGGAGATGAAATAATAGGCCGGGCCGAAATCGACCTTGCCCTCGCGCGTCGCGTCGCGCGGCATGAAAGCGAGATCGCAGGCTCCGCTCGCCACCGCATCCGTCACCTGGCCGGAATTGTCATAGACCTGCATGTCGAAGGGAAGCTTGAGCGCCTGCGCGAAAGCGCTGAGCAGATCGACGGTGACGCCGCGCACCGTGCCCTTTGCATCGCGGATGGCGAAAAAGGCGGAAGCCGCCGGCGAAACCACCACGCCGCCGCGCAGTTTTCCGGTCGGTGCGAGAATTTTGAGATCGTCGGGACTGATCATGCGGCCCCGCGTTTAGCACGCAGGGCGCGGCCTAAGCCAGCAGGTTCAGCACGGGCTTTTGCGGTGGCGTTGTGCCGCCGGAAGGCGTGACCGCGTTGGCGGCCGCGATATCCTTCAGCGTCCCGCCGAGGGCAGTCGCCGGCTGGCCATCGAGGGCGGAAGTCTTGTCGGTTTTGTCTGATTGCCCCGGCGGCGTGCCGGACGGCGCGTTCGGGTCCTTGCCGGCCCGCGCGCTCGCCGCCTCGCAGGACGAGGTACAGACATAGCCGTTGACCACGGAAATCACGACGCAACGCTCCCCACAAAGGCGACGCTAGGGCACCTAAGTAAACCGATTATGAATCGGCCGATCACAGGCCCGTGACGGCGGGCGAGCGGCGCGGCCAAGATAGGGCTATGATGCGGTTCTGCGAGGCCCGGCCGGCCTCATTTGGGGAGGCTATCCAATGAAATTCATTCTGGGCGGTTTTGTCGGCGCAGCGCTGATGCTCGGCTCGGCCTTTCTGCACGACAAAGGCGTGATAAAGGCCGGCCCGGCGCAGCCGTTCGTAAACTGGGACATCGTGATCGGGATGCTGGGGCGGTGAACCGGCTCTAGAATTTCTCCACCCACGGCCGCAACTCGACCTCGTGCGTCCAGGCGCTGCGCGGCTGATTGAGCACGGCGAGATAGCTCGCGGCGATGGCGTCGGGATCGAGCAACGAGTCCGGTTTGTCGGGCGGCTCGGCGCGCCGCGCGCTCTTGATGCCGCCGTCAATGACAAAATGCGCGACGTGGACGCCCTGCGGCGACAGTTCGCGCGCCATGCTCTGCGCCAGACCGCGCAGCGCAAATTTGCCCATGGCGAAGGACGCCGACTGCGCATAGCCTTTCACGGACGCCGAGGCACCGGTGAAGAGGATCGCGCCCTGCCCTTTCGGTAGCATGCGGCGCGCCGCCTGCTGCGCCACCAGAAATGCGCCGAAGGCGGTGATCTCGATCGCCTTGGCGACCTCGGCCGGATCGAGTTCGGTGAGCGGCCCGCGCGTGCGATAGCTGGCGTTGTAGACGACGACATCCGGTGTCATGTGCGCGGCATCGAGATCGGTGAACAGCTTTTCGACCTCGTCGCCCTTGGCGGCATCGCAATTGAACGCCTTGGCACCGGTCAGTTTCACAAATTCGTCGAGCTTGGCCGCCGAGCGCGCGGCCAGCGCGACCTTCATGCCTGCTTTGGCAAAGGCGCGTCCGAGCGAGGCCGAGAGGCCGGAGCCCGCGCCGACGATGAGGGCGGTACGATATTCCATAAGTAATCACATCCTAAACACCCCAAACCTCGTCTCCGGCACCGGCGCGTTGAGCGCGGCGCTGAAAGCCAAAGCCAACACGCGCCGCGTTTCGCCGGGCGCGATGATACCGTCGTCCCACAGCCGCGCGGTGGCGTAATAGGGATTGCCTTCGGTTTCGTACTGATCGCGGATCGGCGCCTTGAAGGCTTCCTCCTCCTCGGCGCTCCAGCTCTTGCCGTCCGCCTCGATATTGTCGCGCTTGACCGTCGCCAGCACGCTCGCCGCCTGCTCGCCGCCCATCACCGAGATGCGCGCGTTCGGCCACATGAACAAGAAACGCGGGCCGTAGGCGCGCCCGCACATGCCGTAATTGCCGGCGCCGTAGGAACCGCCGACGATGACGGTGATCTTGGGCACTTGCGCGCAGGCCACCGCGGTCACCATCTTGGCGCCGTCTTTGGCGATGCCGCCGGCCTCGTATTCGCGCCCGACCATGAAGCCGACGATGTTCTGCAGGAACAGCAGCGGAATGCGGCGCTGGCAGCATAGCTCGACGAAATGCGCGGCCTTGAGCGCGCTCTCGGAAAACAAAATGCCGTTGTTGCCGAGGATGCCGACCGGCATGCCGTGGATGTGGGCGAAGCCGGTCACCAGCGTGGTGCCGTAAAGCTGCTTGAACTCGTCGAACTCGGAGGCGTCCACCAAGCGCGCGATCACCTCGCGCACGTCGTATTGCTTCTTGAGATCGACCGGCACGACGCCGTCGAGCTCGGCCGGGCTGAGCGCCGGCTCGCGCGACACCGCGAGCGGAATGTCCACCGTTTTCCGGCTGTTGAGATTGGCGACGATGCGGCGCGCGAGCGACAGCGCATGATGGTCGTCCTGCGCCAGATGATCGGCGACGCCCGATTTGCGCGCATGCAGATCGCCGCCGCCCAAGTCCTCAGCGCTCACCACCTCGCCGGTCGCCGCCTTCACCAAAGGCGGGCCGCCGAGGAAGATGGTGCCTTGGTTTTTCACGATGATGGTCTCGTCCGACATCGCCGGCACATAAGCACCGCCGGCGGTGCAGGAACCCATCACCACGGCGATCTGCGGAATCGCTAAGCTCGATAAAATCGCCTGGTTGTAGAAGATGCGGCCGAAATGCTCGCGGTCGGGAAACACTTCCGTTTGCGTCGGCAAATTGGCGCCGCCGCTGTCGACCAAATAAATGCAGGGCAGCCTGTTTTCGCGTGCGATCTCCTGCGACGCGCAAATGCTTCTTCACCGTCATTGGATGATAGCTGCCACCTTTAATGGTGGCGTCGTTGGCGACGATCATGCATTCGCGGCCCTCGACGCGCCCGATGCCGGTGATGATGCCGGCGGCGTGGATGTCACCGTCATACATGCCGAAGGCGGCGAGCGGCGACAATTCCAGGAACGGGGAACCTGGATCGATCAGGTTCATCACTCTTTCTCGGGGAAGAAGCTTTCCGCGCGATACATGTCTTTCGCGCGACTTCTCCGATCCGCCCAAAGCGGCCTGGGCGCGGCGCGCCTGCAATTTGGCGGTCAGCGCGCGCATGTTTTCGGCATTGGCGCTAAACTCGGCCGAATTGGGGTCGATCTGACTGCCGATCTGTGCCACCTGCGCCCTCCCCCGAATCCTTGCCCCCGCACTATGGCGCGCCGGGAAAAGGAAGGAAACGCTCCCCGGTTGGGCTAGCATGGGCCGCTTTTGGACCTGAGGTACCCGCCATGATTACCCGTTTTCCCGGCCTCACCCCCACCCGCAGCCGCGCCGTCGTGCACGATGGCCTCGTGTTCACGGTCGCGGTGTCGCCGGACGGCGACCCGAGCTTTTACGAGCAGACCCGCAAGGCGCTCAAACGCATCGACGAGAGCCTGGCGTTGTCGGGAACCGACAAGAGCCAGATCCTGTCGGCGATCGTCTACATCGCCGACATCGCCCGCAAGGAAGAAATGAACAAGGCCTGGGACGAATGGGTTGACCGCGAGCAACCGCCGATGCGCGCCTGCCTCGGCGTCACGCTCGAGCCGCCGCATCTGGTCGAGATCGTGGTCACCGCGGCGGAACTCCGGCGCGCCAAACTGCCACACGCGCGCCGCATTCTGAAATTTTTTTCAATGAAGCCCGAGTTCCCGGAACACGCGTTCTAGCACCTCGTTGATGTGGGTGCCGCCAGCGCGGCATTCATCCCAAGGAGGACATTATGAAGACGTTGACCACGCTTACCGCCGTTGCGGCGTTGATCGCGGGCATTTCCATCGCCAGCGCGCAAACCTCGTCGATGGACAAGAGCGGCACGATGAGCAGCGACTCGGTGCAGGCGACCGGCAGCGGCAAGTTCTGCATCAAAGGCGACGGCGGCGCGCTGAACTGCCAGTACGCCAGTCTCGCGGCGTGCCAGAAGGCCGCCACCGGTAGCGAAACCTGCGCGCGCCGTCCGAACAGCACCACCGGCTCGAAATACTGAGCTGTTTTCGTAAAGCCTAAGCAAAACCTCGTGCCGGCCTGGCGCCGGCGCGAGGCTTTCGCCTGAGCGTGCCGCGTAATAGGCTCCTTCACGTAAGCGCGGAGGGAGCCCATGCACGCCAAGCTCGACGATTACAAAGACCTCAAGCTCAAGCTCGACGGCATCGTGCCGGCCGGCCACGGCTTCCACCGCAATCTGCTGCTCGACACACTGTACGCCTCGCTGCCGCGCGACCCGCAGGTCAAGGTGCAGATCTATAACGCCGAGATCGTACCGAGCGGCTACACCAATTGGCATTGCCACAACGGCGCGGCGTTTTTCGTGGCGCTGCAAGGGCTGTTCGAAGCGCACTTCCAGGAAGGCGTATTGGTCAAGGCCAAGGCCGGCGAGTGCTACTCAGAGCCGATCGCCAAATTCCATCGCGGGCACAATCCGCATCCCGAATTGCCCTATCTCTGCATCGGCCTGTGCTTCACCTCGCCCGACCGCGAACACGTGACCAATTCGGTCGAACGGCCGTGGTGACCCCTCACGCCTTCAGCACCGTCGGCCAATCCACTTCGTCTTCGGGGAGCACCCAAGGCTCCTTCACCCCGGCATCGTGCCATTCGCGCCAGGCCGGCAGCGCCATAACCGCTTCCATGTAGGCGCGCGCGCCGGCGCCGACCTCCACGGCATAAGTATGCAGGCGCGCGACCACCGGCGCGTACATGGCGTCGGCGGCGCCAAAGCGGCCGAACAAAAAAGGTCCGTCTTTTCCGAAACGGGAACGGCAGTCGCTCCAGATCGCCTCGATGCGCCGTATGTTGGCTGCCGCCTCCGGCGTGAGCTCACGCTTGATCACCGGGCGCCACATGTTCATCGGCAGCAACCGGCGCAGCGGTAAAAATCCGGCGTGCATTTCATTGGCGATGGCGCGCGCGTGCGCGCGGGCCGCAGTGTCCGCCGGCCAAAGGCCGGCGGCGGGGAATTTTTCCGCCAGATATTCGAGGATCGCCAGCGATTCCCACACCCGCACTGCGCCGTCGATCAGCACCGGCACCTTGCCGGTGCCGGACACTGGGCCGACCACTGCCTTGAAGTCCGGCGCGTTGAGCGAAATCACCGTCTCTTCGAACGGAATGCCGGCCACCTTCATGGCGATCCAAGGGCGGAACGACCATGACGAGTAGTTCTTGTTGCCGATGATCAGCTTGAGCGCCATCGCTCGCTCACGCCTTCTTCTGCTCACCCGGCGCGGCTTCCGGCAGCTCGACCGGCCCGCCCGCCTGCTTCCAGGCGCCGAACCCGCCTTTGATATGGGCGACCGGTTTGAGCCCCATGCGCTGGGCGGTCTGCGCGGCTAGCGCCGAGCGCAAGCCGCCGGCGCAGAAAAACACGAATTTCTTGTCCTGCGCGAATAGCGGCTTGTGATAGGGGCTCTGCGGATCGATCCAGAATTCCAGCATGCCACGCGGGCAATGCACCGCGCCCGGCACCTTGCCGTCGCGCGTCAATTCGCGGATGTCGCGGATATCGACCAGCACCACGTCGTCGCGGCCAGCGAGCTCGATGGCCTCGTCGGTCGGCAGCGTCTCGACTTCACTGTTGGCGGCGTCCACCAGGGCGCGGTATCCGGTGGTGATGTTTTGCGGCATGGCAGTCTCCTTCGCGGCCAATGGTGGCAGACCGCAGGCGGCCGCTCAAGCTCACGGTTGAAGCGCGCAGCGAGAGCGGGCACCATGGCTCGCGGGGAGCATGGTATATGCACCGTGCTGAGGATTTGCGGCCATGGCGTCTTTCACGTTGCTCGATCTTATGGCCTTCGCGTGGTTTCTCGGCGCCTGGCTCGGCTATTCGCTGCTGATCGAGAAGTCCGCCAAAGGCCGCAGCGGCCTCAACGCCATGATGAACCTCTATCGCGACGCGTGGATGGAGCGCCTGCTGGCGCGCGACATGCGCATGGTGGACGCCCAGGTGACTGCCGCGCTGCAGAATGGCACCGCGTTCTTCGCCTCCACCAGCCTGATCGCCGTCGGCGGCACGCTGACGCTGCTGCGTTCGGCTGACCAGATCTTGACCGTCGTTTCGGCGCTGCCGTTCGGCGTCGCGCAGTCACAGGAGATGTGGGAGCTGAAGATGATGGGTCTCGCCATCATCTTCGTCTACGCCTTCTTCAAATTCGCCTGGTCGTACCGGCTGTACAATTACTTCGCCATCATGGTCGGCGCGGCGCCGCCGCCGGCGGAAAAAGACACAGCGGCGGCGCAGGACTTCGCCCACCGCGCCGCGCGGCTCTGCGCCGATGCCGGCCGCCATTTCAACCGCGGCCAGCGCGCGTTCTTCTTCGCACTCGGTTATCTCGGCTGGTTCTTAGGCCCATTGCCGCTGGCCCTCACCACCACCGGCATCGTCGTCGTAATGTGGCGCCGGCAATTCGCCTCGGATTCGCGGCTGGCGTTTTCGCAAACGCCGCCGCCCCCGTTTACCGGATAAGCGGCGCATGCACAGCCCCAATCCGCAAATCGGCGACGAGCACATGATGCGGCGCTGCTTCGAGCTCGCCGCAAAATCCGCCGGACAGGGCGAATACCCCTACGCCGCCGTAATCGTGCGCGACGGTGAAATCGTGGCCGAGACCACCAACAAGGTCGCGCAGCAACGCGACGTCACCCGCCATGCCGAATTGGTGGCGATTTGCCTGGCGCAAGAGGCGCTCGCCTGCACCGATCTGTCTGACTGCACGATCTACGCCAACATGGAGCCGTGCGCCTTCTGCTGTTACGCGATCCGCGAAAGCCGGATCGGCAAGGTGGTTTTTTCCATGCGCTCGCCGATCATGGGCGGCGCGTCGCGCTGGAACATATTGAGCGACCGCAAACTGTCCGACGCGATGCCGGAAGTATTCGCGCCGCCGCCCATTGTGATGGCGGAGTTCCTGTTCGAGGAAGGCGACGCGGCTTTGCGGCGCAGTTCGCCGGTGATCTCGGCCTTTATGCGGGCGCGCGGGTTGTTGGCCGCACCGTCGTCGCGGCAATACGGCGGCGGCGCCTTTGACGCCGGCGCAGCCTCGCGCGAACGCAGACTTGGCGGCGCAGCGCAATGGATTATGCGCGCGTTGCGCAAGAATTTTTTCGATCGTTTCGGACGCGGCGGCAGCGCGCGGAAGAAACGCTAAGCCATCCCCATCACGACGGCGATCAGCGCCACCACCAGTACCGCAAGGCTGGCGGCGACGATGGTGACGACATGCTCGCCCCAATCAGGATAAAGCGCGTGGAGCCGGTCGGCCGCCGGTTCGTCCGGCGCATCGGGACGGGTTCTATGAACCTGTAAAGCCATGGGCAGCCCTTGTTTGGCATCGCGTGGCCGCGATGACTTAACGCGCACGCCAACGCGAACCCGGGCTGCGAATCGCCCAAACGTAAAAAGAATATCACAGTTTTATGAAGGGCCTTTAGGCCGGCCAAAAGGCGTTTTACTTGCGCATGATCTTATCCGAAAACCGGTTTCCACTTTTCGGGATCATGCGCTAGCGCTTCTTCTTCCACTCTTCGTAGCGCTTCTTGTTCTCGTCGTTGGGCGGATAGAGACCGGGGAGCTTTTCGCCCTTCTCGACTTGTTCCACCAGCCAGGTTTCCAAGAGCTCGTGCTCGGCGCCTTCGCTGGCGACGAAATCGGCAAGCGCCGCCGGGATCACCACCGCGCCATCGTCGTCGGCGACAATGATGTCGTCGGGGAAAATCGCGCAGCCGCCGCAGCCGATCGGCTCGTTCCAGCCGACGAACGTCAATTGGTTGACCGAGGCTGGCGCCGCCACGCCCGCGCACCAGACCGGTAATCCGGTAGCGATGACGCCGTGCTTGTCGCGCATCACGCCGTCGGTGATGAGCGCCGAGACGCCGCGCTTGACCATGCGCATGCATAAGATGTCGCCGAAAATACCGGCGCCGGTGACACCCATGGCGTCCGCGACGACCACGCAGTTTTCCGGCATGGCTTCGATGGCGCTGCGGGTGGAAATAGGCTTGGTCCAGCTTTCCGGCGTCGCCAGATCTTCGCGCACCGGCACGAAACGCAGCGTGAAGGCTTTACCCACAACGCGTTTTCCCGAAAAGCCGAACGGCATGGCGCCGGCCATCCAGGAGCGGCGGATGCCCTTCTTCAAGAGCATGGTGGTGATGGTGCCGGTAGTGACCTTGCGCAGCGTTTCGAGCGTGGATGTCATTGATTCCTCATGCAGGTTTCAGGCCGAGCCGCTCGTCACGGCGGCGCAGATAGGCGACGAAGGGAGCGGCGAGTAGAACCATCCAGAACTTGCCGACGATCTGGCCGGCGAGGAAACCGAGCGAGCCGAAGGCGAGCCACAAGAACACGATCGAATCGACCACAAGTCCCATCAGACTTGAAGCGACCACCGCCAGAACAAGCCGGCGGCGGGCGAGCGGCGTATAGACCAGGAAGTCGGCGAACTCGGAGAGCAAAAAAGCGGCCGCCGAGGCGAGCACCAGCGAGCGCGGCGCGAGACCGGCGGAAATCACCGCCCCGGCGACGATCGCCGCAATGCCGAATTCGACACCCAAACGGCGCTGAACAAGGTCGCGCAGAACCAGAGCAATGCCGATCATCAAGACGCCGGACGGCGCCATCAAATGCGGCGCGACCGGCAGCAGGCAGGGCCCGTTGACGACGCAAACCGTGCCGACGTGGCCGATCATCCAATTGGCCAGCGGAATGGTCAGGCAGAACAGGACCAGAAATACCGCGCCTTCGATGTTCTTTTGCTTTTCTACGCCGCTCATGTTCTTCGCCGCTGCATGAATGTCGCAAACCCCTGCGCCCGCAACCGACAGGCCGGGCACTCGCCGCAGCCATAGCCCCATTCGTGCCGGCGCGTGCGGTCGCCCAAGTAGCAGCTATGAGTGTCCTCGACAACGAGATCGAGCAAGGCTTGCCCGCCGATCTCATCGGCCATGGCGAAGGTCGCGGCCTTGTCGATCCACATCAGCGGGGTGTGCAGGGTGACGCGCCGGTCCATGCCGAGGGTGAGCGCGACCTGCATGGCCTTGACGGTGTCATCGCGGCAATCGGGATAGCCGGAATAATCCGTCTCGCACATGCCGGCGACGATGTGGCGCGCGCCGCGGCGGTAGGCGAGCGCGCCGGCGAAACTGAAGAAAATAAGGTTGCGGCCGGGCACGAAGGTGGTCGGCAGTCCGTTTTCGGCGATCTCGATTGCCGTCTCGCGGGTGAGCGCGCTGTCAGAGATGGCCGCGATCGCGTCGAGCTTGATGACGTGGTCCTCGCCCAGCCGCCCCTTCCATTCCGGCTTGAGCGCAACGAGACGTTCGCGGATGCGTGGGCGCACCGCCAACTCGACGGCATGGCGCTGGCCGTAGTCGAAGCCGACGGTTTCCACCCGCGCATAGCGATCCAGCGCCCAGGCGAGGCAGACGGTTGAATCCTGCCCGCCGGAGAACAGGACGAGGGCATTATCGGAACTGACCTCGGGTGCCACCGTTCAATCCCACTTCGGCGACCAGGACCAATCGACAATGCGGCCGCCGCGGCGGGCGAGCGCGGCGATCTCCTTCATCTCGGCGTCCGACAGTTCGAAATCGAAAATATTGAAATTCTCCTCCAGCCGCGCGAGCTTGCTGGTGCGCGGAACCACCACGATGCCCTGCTGGATGAGCCAGCGCAGGCAGACCTGGGCGGCGGTTTTGCTATAGGCCTTGCCGATGCGCGCAAGCAATTCGTCGCCCTGGGCCTGGCCGCGCGCGATCGGGCTATAGGCCGCCATCGCCATGCCGTGCTTGCGGCAGGCCGCGAACACCTTGTCCTGGTCGAGGTAAGGGTGGCATTCGACCTGATTGCAGACCAGCGGCTCGGTCGCGACCTTGTTGGCGTCCTCAAGCAAGGCGACCGTGAAATTCGACACCCCGATCGCGCGCACGTAGCCGGCGCGTTTCATCTTGGCCATGGCGCCGAGCGTATCGGCAAGCGGCACGCGCGGGTTCGGCCAATGGATCAGCAAGAGATCGATGGCGTCGAGCCGCAGCTTCGCCAGGCTCTCCTTCACCGAGCGCTCGAGATCGTGCGGCGCCAGCAGCGAGGGCTGTACCTTGGTGGTGACCATCACCTCGCCGCGCTTACCGGAGGCGCGCACCCCCTCGCCCACTTCGCTCTCGTTGTCGTACATCTGCGCGGTGTCGATGTGGCGATAGCCGACGCGGATCGCCTGCTCGACCAGCCGCGCGCAGTCGCGCCCGCGCAGCGGCCAGGTGCCGAGGCCGATGATCGGAATTTTGAAGCCCTTGGCTTCGACCGCGTGCATCTCAAGCCTTCATTTTCTGTCGGCGACGTCGTCGGCAAAGCCGCGAAGGTACAATGCCTGCATCCCGGTCGTGCGGCTGAGGCAGGCCGCGATCATGGGGTTGGCCATCGTGCCCTGGAAATAGTCGTAGAGAAACTCACAATTCTTGTCGCGCGAGGCGATCCAGGCGCGCTGCATCTCTTGCAGCTTGCTTTTTTGCGCGTCGTCGAGCGCATCGCGCAAGCGACGGTAGCTTTCGTTCAGGATACTGTCCCACACCGCACGCTCGCGGTCCTCGCAGGCGATGACCTGCGACGGCGTCATCGACTCCTCGTTTTTCGCGCAAGGTTCGGAAACGGTGCCGATGCACCGTTCCCAGGCCCAATGACGGCCGGTCTTGGTCTTGACGCATTTTTCGATGGCCGCCGCATCCTTCGCCGCCGGCTTGTCCTGGGCAAATGCCGTCGCGCTCAAGATGAGCGCGGCGACGAGCAGGACCGATCGCATCAAGGCGTATCCCATACCGGCGCGTGCGGCGGATTGACCACGCGCATATTGGTGGCGTTGAGCTTCTTAAGCTCGGCCATTTCGGCGTCCGACAACTTGAAGTCGAACACTTCGAGGTTTTCCTTCAGGTGTGCCGCGCTCGCCGTGCGCGGGATGGCGCAGAGGCCAACCTGCACCAGATAGCGCAGCGAAACCTGCGCGGCGGTCTTGCCGTGCGCCTTGCCGATACGCTCGAGCGCCTCGGCGCCCGGCACCTTGCCGCGCGCGATCGGCACATAGGCAACCACCGCCATGCCGCGCTTCTTGCTGGCCGCGATCACCTTGTCCTGGTTGATGAAGGGATGCACCTCGACCTGGTTGCAGACCAGCGGTTCTGATGTCACCGCCCAGGCTTCGTCCAGCATCTTGGTGGTGAAATTGGCGACGCCGACATGCTTGGCGCGGCCGTCCTTCTTGGCCGCGCAGAGCGCGGCGATGCTGGTGGAGAACGGGATGTCCTTGTTGTTCCAATGGATCAGCAGCAGATCGACATAAGGCAATTTCAAACTCGTGAGGCTCTGGTCGAGCGACTTGTTGAAATTTTCCGGCAGCAGGTTGTTCTCGCGCACCTTTGTGCAGATCAGCACCTCCTCGCGCTTGACGCCGGAGGCGCGCAGGCCCTCGCCGTTCTCGACTTCGTTGCCGTAGAAGGCGGCGGTGTCGAGATGGCGGTAGCCGAGCTGCAGCGCGGTTTTCACCGCCTGCACGCAAATGTCGCCCTTCAGGGTCATGGTGCCGAGACCGATTTGCGGGATCCGGCATCCATGGGCTTCAACGAATTGCATCACAATCTCCTTAGGCAGCGGCTGGAATGAGGTGGCGGGTGGGAGGCGAAGAATGCCCGGTCCGCGCGGCGCTGCCAACCGGGTCGGCTCGCGCGGGCTTCGACAAAACTGGCTGCCGCAAGCACTTAACGCAGGCCCTTACATTGGAATAATTCGAGAGTGAAAATAAGGACTTGCATCAATAGCGATTAATGCTTTTGTACGGGCCGATCGTTCGTGTGCCCTCCAATTCGGTAAGTTTTCGGCCGCAAAATAGAACCATGCTCGGCGCCCTCATCATCGTCTTTCGCGAAGTCATCGAAGCCGGCCTGATCGTCGGCATCGTGATGGCGGCAACCCGCGGCGTCGCCGGGCGCGGGCGTTTCGTCAGTTACGGGATCCTTGCCGGCCTGGTCGGGGCCGGCATCGTCGCGGTCTTTGCCGGTGCGATCTCGCAGTCCTTCGAGGGCGCGGGCCAGGAACTGTTCAACGCCACGGTGCTCGGCATCGCCGTGATCATGCTGATGTGGCACAACGCCTGGATGGCGCGGCATGGCCGCGAGATCGCCGAGGAGATGCGCAGCATCGGCGCGGCGGTGAGCGAAGGCGCCAAGCCGCTGACCGCGCTCGCCGTCGTGGTGGGATTGGCGGTACTGCGCGAAGGCTCGGAAGTGGTGCTGTTCCTCTACGGGATTTTCGCCTCTGGCACTTCGGGTTCGGCTTTGCTGGCGGGCGGCTTGCTCGGCGTCGCCGCCGGAGCGGCTTTCACCGGGCTGACTTATTTCGGGCTGCTGGCGATCCCCAACCGCTACATTTTCTCGGTGACGAGCTGGCTGATCGCGCTGCTCGCCGCCGGTATGGCGGCGCAGGCGGTGCAGTTCCTCAACAATGCCGGCGTGGTGGTCGCGCTCGACCGCACGGTCTGGGATACGTCTTGGCTTTTGTCGGACGGCAGCCTGTTCGGCAAATTGCTGCATACGCTGATCGGCTACACCGAGCGGCCGACCGAAATGCAGCTGATGACCTATATCGCGACGCTGTTCGCGATGTTCCTGCTGATGCGCATAGCGCGCCCGACGCCGCGGCAGCGCGTGGCGGCGGCCGAATAATCAGCGCCATCTTCCGCCCAAAAGACGCGTCAGCGCCGTCTTCCCGCTAAAGCCGCAAACGCCGCCTCCGGCGCCGTGTCGATCAGCTTGAGCAGCGCGCGCGCCGGCCCGCGTGGACTGCGCTTGCCCTGCTCCCAGTTACGCACGGTCTCGATCGGCACTTCGATTCTTTCGGCGAAGGCGGCCTGCGTAAGCCCGCAGCGCGCCCGCACATGGCGCACGAATTGCGCCGGATCGGAATGATCGAGGGTTCTCTCGCTGCCGTCGGGCAGAATTTCCACGATCCGCCCATCGGCCTTCAAGCGTACGCGCAGCATGGCCTTCCCCATCACCAGTGAAGTCGGCTTTAGGCCTAGCTGATTCGCTGCGAACAGACGTTAACGGGACCGGTCCGATGGCCTACTCATCCAGCGGCCGACTGGGCCATTGGCCTACTCAGTGGCGCATGATCTTGCCGGAAAACCGGTGCCCATCCCCGATCAAGTCGAGGACAAGCTTTTCGAAATCGTGCGTTATCGCGTTTTCTCGAAAATCTCTCGCCCGATCAGCATCCGCCTGATCTCGCTGGTGCCCGCCCCGATCTCGTAAAGCTTGGCGTCGCGCAACAGGCGGCCGGTGGGAAAATCGTTGATGTAGCCGTTGCCGCCCAGGCACTGGATCGCCTCCAGCGCCATCCAGGTGGCGCGCTCGGCGGCATAGAGGATGGCACCAGCGGCGTCTTCGCGCGTGGTGCGGCCCTCGTCGCAGGCCTTGGCCACCGTATAAACGTAGGACTTGGCCGCGTTCATGGTCACGTACATGTCGGCAAGCTTGGCCTGCACCAGTTGGAAGCGGCCGATCGCCTGGCCGAACTGCTGGCGCTCGTGCACGTAGGGGATCACCACGTCCATGCAGGCCTGCATGATGCCGAGGGGTCCGGCGGCGAGCACCACGCGCTCGTAATCGAGGCCCGACATCAGCACGTTGACGCCGTTGCCGACCGCGCCCAGCACGTTGTCCTCCGGCACCTCGCAGTCGGCGAACACCAGCTCCGAGGTGTCGGAACCGCGCATGCCGAGCTTGTCGAGCTTCTGCGCCGGCGCGAAGCCTTTGAAGCTTTTCTCGATGATGAAGGCGGTGATGCCGCGCGCGCCGGCGGTGCGGTCGGTTTTAGCGTAGATCACCAGCGTGTCGGCCACCGGCCCGTTGGTGATCCACATTTTCGAGCCGTTGAGCACGTAGCGGTCGCCTTTTTTGTCGGCGCGGGTGCGCATCGACACTACGTCGGAGCCGGCACCCGGCTCGGACATGGCGAGCGCGCCGACATGCGCGCCGGAAATCAACTTGGGCAGATATTTCTTCTTCTGCTCGGCGCTGCCGTTGCGGCTCAGTTGATTGACGCAGAGATTGGAATGGGCGCCGTAGGACAGGCCGACCGCGGCGGAAGCGCGCGAAATCTCCTCCATCGCCACGCAATGCTCGAGATAGCCCAAGCCCGCGCCGCCATATTCCTCCTCAACGGTAATTCCGTGCAGGCCGAGCGCGCCCATTTCGGGCCAAAGCTCGCGCGGAAACACGTTGTCGCGGTCGATTGCCGCAGCGCGCGGCGCGATGCGATCGGCCGCGAAATCGCTGACGGTTTTGCGCAGCATCTCGACGTTGGGCCCAAGGCCGAAATCAAAGCCCGCCCAGGCATTGGGGATCATTGTGTCGTCTCCGGCAGATCGAAGACGACTTTATAGGCTTGCGCTCAGGCTGTCAGCGGCTCGGGCGGGGCGCTGCGGGCCTGCTTGGCCTGCGCCAGCAGGCGGTCGATCGCCTTGGCAGGCGCCGGTTTGGCGAACAGGTAACCCTGCATCTCGTCGCAACCGGCGAGCCTTAGCAATACGCGTTGTTGCTCGGTCTCCACGCCCTCGACCACGACGGTGAGACCGAGCGCGCGGCCGAGCGCGACGATCGCCTGCACGATCACCCCGCCATTGGCCGAATTGCCGAGCGCGGTCACGAAGCTGCGATCGATCTTGAGCTTGTCGAGCGGGAAACGCTGCAGGTAGCCGAGATTGGAATAGCCGGAGCCGAAATCGTCGAGCGCGATGCGCACGCCGAGCGCGTGCAGGTCCTGGATGCGCTTGACCATCTCGTCCGGATTGTCGATTAGCACGCCCTCGGTGATTTCCAGTATCAGTCGCGCCGGCGGCACACCGCTCTCGGCCAGCGCCGCGCGCACCAATTCGACGATCGCAGCGTCGCGCACCTGCAACGGCGACAAATTGACCGCCACATAGAGATCCGGCCAGCGCTTGGCCTCATGCAGCGCGCGGCGCAGCACGAAGGCGCCGAGCGTATCCATCAGGCCCATCTGCTCGGCGACCGGGATGAAAACCGCCGGCCCGATCGGCCCGCGTGTCGCATGCGTCCAGCGCAGCAAGGCTTCGACGCCGACGATACGGGCGCCCTGCGCGGCGACGATCGGCTGAAAGTGCAGATCGAGTTCGTTGGCGGCGAGCGCGCGCGGCAATTCGCGCTGGATGAATTTCTCGTCGGTCGAGGCGGTGTCGATCGCGCGCTCGAAGCCGACGATCGCGGCGCCGCCGTTCTTGGCGGCCGCCCGCAGCGCGAGGCCGGCTCGGCGCGTCAGTTCGCCGCGTGTCGTGGCGTGGCGCGGCGCCTGCGCGTAGCCGGCATGCGCGCCGATGCGCACCACGGTATCGATCCAATGCGGCCGCCCGATCACATCGAGCGCCGCGCGCAGCACATTTACGGCATCGACGCCGCTGGCGGCGGTGAAGGCCACGGCGAACTCCTCGCTGCCGATGCGGCCGCACACGGCATCGGCCGGCAGCGTTTCCTTGAGCCGCGCCGCCACCGCGCCGATGAGCTCGTCGCCGCCGAGCACGCCAAGCTGCGCATTGACGTCGGTCATGGCGTCGAGCTCGATCAGCGCGAAGGTCGTGACCTCGTCGCCTGAGCGTTCGGCCAGCGCGCGATCGAGCAATTCAAGCGTCCTGGCGTGGTTCGGTAAGCCAGTCAGCTTGTCCGCGTCGGCGGCGCGCCGCGCTTCTTCCTCGCTCGCCACCAGTTGGTCGCGCGCACGGCGCAACTGCCACAACGAAAATCCCGCGAAGCCCGCCAGTATGATGGCGGCAACGGCGATAAACGGCATCAGCCGCTGCATCGTCCAGAGCATCGGATGGGTCTCGTCCCAGGTCAGGAATCCGGCGATGCGGCCGCGCGCGTCGACCACCGGCTGCATCTCGCGCCCATTGGCGGCCGGCTCGCTTTCGAATTTGAGATCTTTCAGGCCGACGCTTTGCTCGATCATGCGCACGAAGCGCGGATCGACCGCATCGGATTTGCCGAACAGAGTGCGGAATTCGGCCGTCGCGTTGCGCAACGCGGCGCGTTGCTCGGCCCACAGCCGCTCGTCGCTTTGCCGCGCCAGCGTGTAGCCGACGGCGCCTGCGAGCATGGTCGCGCCCATTGTGATAACCGCTAGGATGACGATCAGCCGCGAGGCCGACAGCAAACGTTTGGCGCGGGCGCGCGGCGCGCCGGCGGATCGTACCCACGCCGGCAGCGCGCAGCCGGGCATCCCACCCGCCGCTTGCGTTATGACCTCGCCGTCCACAAGCCACTCCCCGCGCTACGCTGCGGTAACCGGCGAAGACGCTAGGGTTTTAGCCTTAATGGCGCATGATCAAACAAGGTGAACGAAGCGTAACCGGGCGGTCTACTAGTGTTTGAGATCGGTGAGCAGTGATTGGCCGATATTCGCTTCGAATTATCGGGTTGCGCTTGCCGCAGCCGCGTGAGGCCGCGCGACCAATTCTTTCAGCACGACCCCGCCCGCGATCCCGACGCCCACAACGTAAACCCAGCCATGGGTAAAGTCGAACAAATGCGAGTTAAACAGCGAACCGACAATATTCTGAATGACGACAACAAGCCCCACCCAGGCCGCGAAGGTGCCAAATCGAAACAGCGCCAGATGCGCGATCCACATGGCGTATAGCACCGCGATACCGACCAGGCCGAGCTGAATTCCGACGGCGAAGGTCTGGTTGTGCGGATTGGTCGACGCTTCCGCCGCCATACCGGTTTGGCCGGTGGTGGTACGGTGAAACTGATCGTGGATCGAACCCGTTCCGTGGCCGAACACAGGCGCCTCTCGAATGAATTCCACCGACTTCGTCCAATACACCAATCGTTCGCCCGCCGAGGTAGCTGTGCCGCCGGGCCGATACGCGTCGAGTTCATGGAAGAATGAAACAATCCGAGTTCGCAGGTAGGTCGACGACGGCCAAGCCGCCGCCGCCAAAACGAAACATGCGACAATCAAGCCGATCGCGCCTTTCCACCCGGAAAGCTTGTAACCAAACACGAGCGTCAGAACGGGAATGACAACAAGCGCGGTTCGGGCGGTTGCGACATAGAGCACGTTTCCGAGCATAATCAGCGCAAGCACAATCAGCGCCAGAGCCAATCGGCAGCGGCCATCGCGCCACATGTCATACGCAAACTGGCCGATCACGAAGATACAGATCGTGAATAGCGTGCTTTGTGAAAGATAGTCTTTGACCGGAATGCCGGCAATATTCGCGCGGCTGTGCCATGGGATCCCGGGCCACGCGATCATCAACCATGATAGGGCGAGCAGCAGGCCGCAGGACACTAGGAAGCCGATCAGAACTTGGCGTCCGCCACCGGTCCGGGAAAATTGGTGCATCAGCAGCGGGATGAACAACAGCTTTAAAAATGAAGTTACACCGGCGATGCGTTCCGTCCACGGCACACCTGCCCAAAGCATCCCCAAGGCGCCGAGCGCTACTAACAGCAAAGGGAAGCCGCCGGTGGGGCTAGAGACGATCCGCCGCAAAGATTGGAGATCGATCGTCGGTGTCACCGCCAACAGCCACAATACGGCAAGAATGCCGGTGGCCGAGGTGGACCAGGGCAGCGATACCGCGAGCGCCAAGGCAAGGCATTCGGGCAACCGCTCGAAGCCTTTGCGATCAAGCAGCATGAATTTCCATCTCCTAGCCTGGGCGTGCCACCCTAGCGCAATCTGAACCACAAAGTCGCGATGCTAAAAAATGCAAAGAAGCCGAACACGTCGGTAACCGTGGTGACGAACGGGCTCGAGGCGACCGCCGGATCGACGCGCATCCGGTTGAGCGCCAGCGGGCATCGGCGTCACCGAGATACTGCTTCGCTAGCGCGCACCACGACCGGCATGGTCTGCGGCGTGGCAATGCCGCCTTGGCTCGCCACGATCTGCGCCAACACCGCCAGCACCATCTTCTGCTCGGTCATGCCGGCCTCGGTCGCGGAACCTTTTAGCGCGCCGCTTGTACGCCCGGCCCCTGGGAATGGGCAAATGTTTAGCGCATAAATTCACGCCATGAACCGCAGTTTTGCCGTCGCCGCCCTGCTCGCTTTCGTTCCCTTGACCGCCCGCGCCGCGCCCTGCCCGGGTAATGCGGACGCGCTCGGAACCGAGCGCGTGCTTACGGTCGACGCCAAGACTACGCCGCGGGTCGGCCGCAAGGAATTTCTGGTCACGCTGCCGCTCGGCAAAAAGGAGCTGGTGCTCACCTTCGACGACGGCCCCTGGCCGACCAACACCCCGAAAGTGCTCGACGCGCTTAAAGCTGAATGCGTGCTGGCGACCTTCTTCCTAATCGGCCGCAATGTCGAAGCGCACCCGGACATCGTGCGGCGCGAGCTCGCCGAGGGCCATAGCCTCGGCCACCATACGTTTTCGCATCCGCTGCTGTCCCGCATAACGCAGGCCAAGGCGCAAGCCGAGATCGACCGCGGCATCATCGAGGACGAATTCGCGCTTTACGGCAAGCGCCGCAGCGCGCCGACCACGCCGTTCTTCCGCTTTCCGGGTTTTGCCTCGAACGCGGCCCTACTCGACTGGCTCAATGGCCGCGGCATCGTGGTGTTCGGCGCCGACGTCTGGGCGAGCGACTGGCTAGCGATGACGCCGGACCAGGAATTGCGCCTGATTCTTGCCCGCATCGAGCGGCTGGGAAGCGGGATCGTCCTGCTGCATGACACCAAAAAGGAGACCGCCCGGATGCTCCCCGCCTTCCTGCGCGAGCTCAAACGGCGGGGCTACCGCATCGTCCATGTCGTTCCAGCCGCGGACGGGGCAAATTCACGCTAAAGCGGTCAGTTATTCGCCAATCCTTAGGAAAACAGACGGCATTCTCTATCTGTGGGCTGCCTTAGTCGGTTAATTTGCCGTTAATGTTGAGATTCGTATTTTCGGGAAAACGCGCTGTCCGGGGGTAGAAAGCGCGGTGGTCTGGGGGCGGGGGAAGCGTCATGCGTACAGTCGCAGGTATCTGTTTTTTGCTGGCCGCGATGTCGGGGCCGGCCGTGGCTGGCACGTGCCCCGGCCATCCGGATGTGCTCGGCACCTCGCGCGTGCTCACCATCAGCCCGAAAGACTTCTCGCTCATCGGCACCATTCAGTACAAGCAGACGCTGCCGCTCAACGACCATGAGGTCGTGCTCACCTTCGACGACGGGCCAATACCGCCCTATTCCGACATCATCCTCGACACGCTGGAATCGCAATGTGTGAAGGCGACCTATTTCATGGTCGGTGAAATGGCGCATGCTTATCCGTCCATCGCCCGCCGCATCTACAATGCTGGCATGACCATCGGTACGCATACCCAGCACCATCCGTTCGCCATGCAGCGTCTGTCGATGCAGCGAGTCGAGAGCGAGGTTGACAGCGGCATTGCCTCGGTCGACGCCGCGCTCGGCGACCCGAAAGCGGTGGCGCCGTTCTTCCGCATCCCCGGCCTCGGCCGTACCAATGCGATCGAGCAATTCCTCGAGAGCAAGTCACTGGTGACCTGGAGCGCCGACATCGACACGAATGACTGGTGGCGCGGCACCAGCGCCAGCCAGCTCGTCAAACGCGCCATGCGCCGCCTGAATGAGAAAGGCCGGGGCATCCTGCTAATGCACGACATCCATCCCGCCACCGCATTGGCGTTACCGACACTGCTCAAGGAACTCAAAGCCCAAGGCTATCACGTGGTGCAGGTGGTGCCGGCCGGCGAGCGCCCGGCGTCGGTGCCGGTCCTCGTGGCGTCGCCCGATAGTGGCAAGGGCGCCTGGCCGCGCGTGATCAAGACCAGCGCTACCGGCGACGAAATCGCACATAAGCCGAAGCACCATCACCGCATCAAACCGGCGATCGCGCACAAGCGCCACCGGGGGGCGGCGGTCGCCAGCGCGCGGGAGCCGGATCGCGCAGGATTCCGCAACTGGCAAGTCAATCAGTTCTAGTTTCCGCTGACGCCGGCCGAATTTAGTTGGTATTGCGGTCGGATGTTTAAGGTCGGCTTAAGAGCGTATCCCCGTACCACCATCGCAAAGCCACGGCGCCGACTTTGTCCGCAGCGGGTCTGGACAATAGCCGCGATGGGCCGACAATGCTGCGGCAAGGGACCGGTATGCGTAGCGACATCATCCTCGAAACTGAGGATCTCACCAAGGAATTTGCCGGATTTATCGCCGTCAACGGCGTCAGCCTGCGCGTCAAGCGCCGGACCATCCATGCTTTGATCGGCCCGAACGGCGCAGGCAAAACTACCTGCTTCAATATGCTGACCAAGTTCCTCAGTCCGACGCGCGGACGCATCGTTTTCAACGGCGACGATATCACCGCCATGCAGCCGGCCGACGTCGCGAGACTCGGGCTGGTGCGCTCGTTCCAGATTTCGGCCGTCTTCCCGCACATGACGGTGCTGGAAAACGTGCGCATCGCGCTGCAACGCCTGCGCGGCAGCTCGCTGGATTTCTGGCGCTCGACCGCCGTGCTTAACCAGTACAACGAGCGGGCGTCGCAACTGATCGCCGACGTCGGCCTCACCGAGTTTGCCGATTGGCTGGCGGTCGAGCTGCCCTATGGCCGCAAGCGCGCGCTCGAGATCGCCACGACGCTCGCGCTCGACCCGGAAATGCTGCTGCTCGACGAACCGACGGCAGGCATGGGGCACGAGGACATCGACCGCATCGCGCAATTGATCAAACGCGTCGCCGCCGACCGCACCGTGCTGATGGTGGAGCATAACCTGTCGGTGGTGGCCGATCTGTCTGACCACATCACGGTACTCACGCGCGGCAACGTGCTGGCCGAGGGCGATTACCTGTCGGTATCGAACAATCCGGAAGTGCGTGAGGCCTATATGGGAGTGGGCAATGCTTGACACCCGCGCCCCGCTGCTCGCGATCAAGGACCTGCAGTCCTGGTACGGCGAATCGCACATCCTGCACGGGGCCAGCTTCGACGTGCACGAAAGCGAGGTGGTGACGCTGCTCGGCCGCAACGGCGCCGGCAAAACCACGACCCTGAAGTCGATCATGGGCATGGTCGGACGGCGCGCGGGGTCGGTGCGTTTCGAGGGCCAGGAATTGATCGATCGGTCGTCCGATCAGATCGCACGCGCCGGCATCGCGCTCTGCCCGGAAGAACGCGGTATTTTCTCAAGCCTCAATGTAGAGGAGAATCTGTTGCTGCCGCCGGTGATCCGGCTTGGCGGGCTCTCGCTCGAAAGCATCTTCGACTTGTTTCCCAACCTGCACGAACGGCTCGGCGCCAGCCAAGGCACCAAGCTGTCCGGCGGCGAACAGCAGATGCTCGCCATCGGCCGCATCCTGCGCACCGGCGCGCGGCTGCTGCTGCTCGACGAGCCGACCGAGGGTCTTGCCCCGGTCATCATTCAACAGATCGGCAAGACCATCCGGGCGCTGAAGCAACAGGGCTTCACCATCCTCTTGGTCGAGCAAAATTTCCGCTTTGCGGCGACGGTCGCCGACCGTTACTACGTCATGGAAAACGGGCGGATCATCGATCAGTTTGCCACTGCCGAACTGGACGCCAATCTCAAAAAGCTGCACGAGTATCTCGGAGTGTAACAAAAAGTGCCGCGAGGCACGAAAAAGGAGGACTGCATCAATGAAACGAACACTAGGCTTGACGGCGCTAGCCGTCATGTTGGCTTGCGGCACGGTCAGCGCGCAACAGATCAACGTCAAGATCGGCGTACTGACCGACATGTCGAGTCTTTATTCCGACGTCGGCGGTCCCGGCTCGGTGGTGGCGGCCAAGCTCGCGATCGCCGATTTTCTCAACGCCAATCCGAACGTGAAGGTCGAACTCATCAGCGGCGACCATCAGAACAAGCCGGACATCGGCTCGCAGATGGCCAATAAGTGGTTCGACGTCGAAAAGGTCGACATGATCGTCGACACGCCAAATTCCGGCGTCGCGCTCGCGGTCAGCCAGGTCACCGCCCAGAAGAACAAAGTGTTTCTGGTGTCGGGCGCGGCCGCCTCTGACCTTACCGGTCCGAAGTGCAACGCCAATACCATCCACTGGACCTACGACACCTGGATGCTCGCCAACGGCACCGGCAAGGCGATTGTGAAGACCGGTGGCGACACCTGGTTCTTCCTGACCGCCGACTATGCCTTCGGCGCGGCGCTCGAGCGCGATACCACGGCGGCGGTGGTGAAGGCCGGAGGCAAGGTGCTCGGCGCGGTCCGCCATCCGCTCAACACCAACGACTTCTCGTCCTTCCTTCTGCAGGCGCAGGCCTCCAAGGCCAAGGTCATCGGCCTGGCCAATGCCGGCGGCGACACCATCAACGCAATCAAGCAGGGCGCCGAGTTCGGCATCGTCAAGGGCGGGCAGAAGTTCGCCGGTCTCTTGGTGTTCGCGAGCGACGTCAATGCGCTCGGTCTGCAGACGGCGCAGGGCCTGACCCTGACGGAAACCTGGTACTGGGACATGAACGACGCCAATCGCGCCTGGACCAAACGCTGGCAGACGGAACGCAATGCGCCGGGCAAATTCCCGACCATGGTGCAGGCGGGCGTTTACTCCGCCGTCATACACTACCTCAAGGCGGTCGTCGCGCTCAAAAGCGCCGCCGACGGCAAGGCGGTGGTGGCAGAGATGAAGAAACTTCCGACCGACGATCCGTTGTTCGGCAAGGGCGTCGTGCGCGCCGACGGCCGCAAGACCCACCCGGCCTATCTGTTTGAGGTGAAGTCGCCATCCGAATCCAAGTACCCCGGCGACTTCTACAAGCTGCGCGCCACCATCCCGGCCGACGAAGCGTTCCGTCCGCTAAAGGATGGCAATTGCCCGCTGGCGAGCGGCTGATCGGAAGTCCCCTCACCCTGAGGAGCGCGCAAAGCGCGCGTCTCGAAGGGTGAGGTGACAAAATTACTGCCCTCATCCTTCGAGACGGCGGCTGCGCCGCCTCCTCAGGATGAGGGCAAACTGCAATAGGCTCGCATGTTCGAAATTTTCGGCATCCCATCGAGCGCGCTATTCGGACAGCTCCTGATCGGGCTGATCAACGGCTCGTTCTATGCGTTGTTGAGTCTCGGGCTCGCCGTGATCTTTGGCATGCTCAACATCATCAACTTCAGCCACGGCGCCCAATACATGATGGGCGCTTTTGCCGCTTACCTGCTGCTGCAATATTCGGGGCTCGGTTATTGGTCGGCGCTGGTTGTCGCGCCGATGCTGGTCGGCATCACCGGCATGATCATCGAACGGCTGTTCCTGCAATGGCTGTACAAGCTCGACCATCTCTACGGACTGCTGCTGACCTTCGGCCTAGCGCTGATCATCGAAGGGGTGACGCGCAACTATTTCGGCTCCGCCGGTCTGCCTTATACCGTTCCGGAATCATTGCAGGGCGGCCGCAATCTCGGCTTCATGTTCCTGCCGAATTACCGCGCCTGGGTGATCGTGGCCTCGCTCACGATCTGCCTCGGCACTTGGTTCGTGATCGAGCGCACGCGGCTCGGCGCATATTTGCGCGCCGCCACTGAAAACCCTACTCTGGTGCGCGCCTTCGGCATCAACGTGCCGCGCATGATCACGCTGACCTACGGCTTCGGCGTGGCGCTCGCCGCCTTTGCCGGCGTGATGGCAGCGCCGATCTATAACGTGTCGCCACAGATGGGCTCGGACCTGATCATCGTGGTGTTCGCCGTGGTGGTGATCGGCGGCATGGGCTCGATTCTCGGCGCCGTCGTTACCGGCTTCGGCCTCGGCGTCATCGAAGGCCTGACCAAGGTGTTCTTCCCCGAGGCCTCCAACACCGTGATCTTCGTCATCATGGCGATCGTGCTGCTGGTGCGCCCGGCCGGCCTGTTCGGGCGGAGGGGCTGATGGAGCAAGCCTCCGCCAAGCCGCTCTCCCCGCTGCGCGCGCAGAGCGAGACCATCGCCTTTGTCGCGATGGTCGCAGCGCTGATCGTGGCGCCGTTTTTTGTCTACCCGCTGTTCCTGATGCAGGCCATGTGCTTTGCGTTGTTCGCCTGCGCCTTCAACCTGCTCATCGGCTATGTCGGGCTGTTGTCGTTCGGCCATGCGCTCTATTTCGGCTGGGCGAGTTACCTTTCGGCCTATGCCGCGAAGGCCTGGGGCTTCACACCGGAAGCGGCGATCCTCACCGGCACCGCGACCGCCGCCGTTTGCGGCCTTGTCGCAGGCTCGCTGGCGATCCGCCGCCAGGGCATCTATTTCGCCATGATCACGCTGGCGTTGGCGCAGATGATGTATTTCTTCGCGCTGCAGGTGAAACTCACCGGCGGCGAGGACGGCATCCAGGGCGTACCGCGCGGCCATTTGTTTGGCCTCATCGACTTGAAGAATGAAATGGCGATGTATGTCGTCGTCTTGGTTATTTTCCTCGCCGGCTTCCTGTTCATCTACCGCATCGTGCATTCGCCTTTCGGCGAGGTGCTCAAGGCGATCCGCGAGAACGAGCCGCGCGCGATCTCGCTCGGCTACAAGACCGACCGCTACAAGCTGATCGCCTTCGTGCTGTCGGCGACGCTCGCCGGCGTTGCCGGTTCGACCAAGGCGATCGTGCTGCAGCTTGCTTCGCTGACCGACGTCAATTGGCCAATGTCGGGCGAGGTCGTGCTGATGACGCTGGTCGGGGGCCTGGGCACCATATTCGGCCCCGTGGTCGGCGCCTTCGTCATCGTGGCCATGCAGAGCTACATCCAGATCGGCCAGTGGGCGCTGGTGATCCAGGGCGTGATTTTCGTGGTCTGCGTGCTGCTGTTCCGCCGCGGCTTTATCGGCGAGATCGCCCACCGGCTGCGCATCCGGCTTTGAAAATGCCGGCGCGGCGCGGCAATTCTATGTAATCTGGCTGGTGCGGCCAAGAGGACTCGAACCTCCACGCCTTGCGGCGCTAGCACCTCAAGCTAGTGCGTCTACCAATTCCGCCATGGCCGCATTGGATGGACGAAAAGCTCAAAAAGCCTCGCGTCCCGACGAAGCGCGGTTCCTGTAACAAATAGGGTCTTGTGGGACAAGGGCCGCTTCAAAGCGGCCCCGGGAGGTCAGCGCGCGTCCGGCTGGCGTGGCATGATCTCGCCGACCTGGACCGCGATGCGGTTGCCGTTGACTACCACGGTGCCCCTGGCTACCGGCAGGTTGTTGGCGAGGATGTGGACGGCGTCGTCCTCGGACGATTCCAGCTCGATGATGGCGCCGCGGCCGAGCCGCAGCACCTGGTGAACCGGCATAGTGGTGGTGCCGAGCACGACTGTGATATCGACTGAAACCTTATCGAGCGTGGCCACGTTTCTTGTTCCCCTGCCCCCGCGCGACTGCGGGTGGATTTCACGTCACCATGGTATAGTTACCGGTCGGTTAACGGTGTTCGACCCGTCACCGGAAAATGCTATGTGTCGGGCCTCAACGGGGGAAAAAACATGCGGAAATTGCTTTCGGCACTGGCCTTCGCGACGATCGGCACACTGGCGGTGCAAGACCCGGCCTCGGCGCAATGGCCGGCCAGCTCATCGAGCTGGCAAGGCTATAACGGGACTATCAACGATTGCGTGACGCGCGCGGACAACGCGTTGCACCAGGTCGGGCTGATCCAAAGCGTCCACGATGCCGGCAGCGGCGACGATATTTCGGTCTACGGCCACCTCAACAAATATCCCACCGAAGTGCGCTGCATCGTCAGCAAGAACATCGTCTTCTTCATCACCATCGGTCCGAACCTTGAACAGGCGACAAAGTACCGAGAAGCGGTTATTGCAAAGTTCTAGCCCTTGGCCGCCGATCGCGCGCGTCCTGGCTGCGATGCGGCGGTGGCGATGATTGAAGCGCGCGCACGGCTTGGGCTGCTGCCGCGGCCCGCCAGCGGCGCCGCGGTCGAATGGCGCGTGAGCGACAGTCGCGTGCCCTACGAGCAGGCCGTCGCGACCATGCAGGCGCGCGCGACGGCGATCGCCGCCGGCCAGCAGCCGGAGCTGGTCTGGCTCCTGGAGCATCCTTCTCTCTACACCGCCGGCACCAGCGCCAAGCCCGAGGAGCTGATCGAGGCGCGCTTCCCCGTATTCGAGAGCGGCCGCGGCGGTCAGATGACCTATCACGGGCCGGGCCAGCGCGTGGCCTATGTGATGCTCAATCTCAAGACACGCGGGCCGGACGTGCGCCGCTTCGTCGCCACGCTGGAGGAATGGATTATCCGCACGCTGGTGGCCTTCAACATGCGCGGCGAGCGGCGCGAGGACCGCATCGGCGTCTGGGTGCGAAGACCGGACAAAGGCGACGGCTTCGAGGACAAGATCGCCGCCATCGGGATTCGCGTCACGCAATGGGTGACCCTGCACGGCATGGCTTTGAACGTGGAGCCGGACTTGTCGCACTTTTCCGGCATCGTGCCGTGTGGCGTCAGCGCGCAAAGCTACGGCGTCACCAGCCTGGCCGACCTCGGCATTCGGGTGTCGATGGCGGAAGTAGACATGGTGCTACGGCGAGAATTCGAGGAATTATTCGGGGCGACGGATCACGCCGTCGGCAGCACCGAGAACACTTCGCCCGGCCGGCGGGCTTTAAGGTCGTCGGCGGTCCCTTCGCGCTGATGCAGCACATCGACGCGGGCGCCGAGCGGCCCGCCCCGGCAGGCTTCGACCATCTCGGCGACCGTCGCGGCCTCGCCCATAAACACGGCTTCGACGCTGTCGTCGCGGCGGTTGCGCACCCAGCCTTCAAGGCTGCGCTTGAGCGCCGCGTGCTCGACAAAAGCGCGGAAGCCGACGCCCTGCACGCGGCCATGCACGATGACGTGGCGGATCATGCCAGTTCGCCTGCGTCGATCACACGCGCGCCGGTGAAGCGCGACACCGACCAGCGCTCGACCGAACGCACGTAAGCCTCCGGCAGCCTCCAGGCGCGCGCGGAAGCCGCGATCATCTCGACATAGCCGGGCTTCGGCTTGCCTCGCGCCTTGCGGCGCAGGAGATAGATCATCGCGCGCACGCGCTTTCCGCCGCTGCGCACCGGCAAATGGCGCACGTCATAAAGGCCCTGGTGCAACAGCTCGTAGGCATGCAGCGCGGCGATGTCGCGCGCGGTGAGCCGCCACAGCACGCCGTGCACCGTGCCGCCCGCACTCGGCTTGACCGATCCCCAGCCGTCGATGCCGACGAAAAACTTGTGGCCTTCCAACGTGGCCAGCCCGATGGCGCGTGCGCCCGGACAGCGCCGGGCCATGGCGGCGCGGTTCATGTTGGAGCCGTAGGCGAAATATAGCGTCATTGGCTCAGCCAATATGCGCGGGCCGCCGCGCGCAAGCTCAGGCAAACTCCAAAATCACCGCGTCCACCGCCAGGCTGTCGCCTGGCTTGGCATTGATCTTCTTGACGGTGCCGTCGATCTCGGCGCGCAGCACGTTTTCCATCTTCATGGCCTCGACCACGGCGACGGTCTCGCCGGCCTTGACCTCCTGTCCTTCGCTAACCGCGATGGAGACGACCTGGCCCGGCATCGGGCAGAGCACCAGCTTGCTGGTGTCAGCGACTTTTTTCGGCGGCATCAACCGCGCGTAGCCAGCCTCGCTCTCAGTGTAGACGAAGGCTTTCGCCTCGACGCCGCGGTAAGCCAGCGCAAAGCCGTTCGGAACAGTGCGCACCTGCACCGCGACCGGCTGGCTGTTGAGCGTTCCGGTCCAGAGCGCGTCGCCCGGTTTCCAGTCCGATTGCAGATGACGGCGCGCGCCTTTGCCCTTGCCCGGAAAGCGCACCTCGATGGTGCCGTTCTCGCGCCGCACTTCCAGCCGGTATTCCGTTTCGCCGAGCCAGACCGCGCGCTGGCTCTCGCGCGTGACGCTTCGCCCGTCCATCTGGCCGGAAATTTGCCGCTTGCGCTCGCCCAAGACGTGATCGATTGCCGCGGCGACGCTCGCCAGCACCAGCGCGCGCTCACCCTCCGGCGCATGGGCGTGGAAGCCGTCGGGGAACTCCTCGGCGATGAAGCCGGTCGAAAGTTTGCCGGCGCGCCAGCGCGGATGCGCCATCAGCGCCGAAAGAAACGGAATATTGTGGCGGATGCCGTCGATGACGAATGAATCGAGCGCGTCGGCCTGCGCGTCGATCGCTTCCTCGCGGTTGCCCGCGTGGGTGACGAGCTTGGCGATCATGGGATCGTAGTAGATCGAAATCTCGCCGCCTTCGTAGACGCCGGTGTCATTGCGTAGCGTGATGCCGCCGGCGCTGTGCTCGGCCGGCGGCCGGTAGCGCGTGAGCCGCCCGGTCGAGGGCAGGAATTTGCGGTACGGGTCCTCGGCGTAGACCCGGCTCTCGATCGCCCAACCCTTGAGCTTCACGTCGCTCTGTTTGAGCGCGAGTTTTTCGCCGGCGGCGCTGCGGATCATCTGCTCGACCAGATCGATGCCGGTGATCAATTCGGTCACCGGATGCTCGACCTGCAGGCGTGTATTCATTTCGAGGAAATAGAAGCTCTTATCCTGCCCGGCGACGAATTCCACGGTGCCCGCGCTGTCGTAACCGACGGCTTTGGCCAAAGCGACCGCCTGCTCGCCCATTTTTTTGCGTGTCGCCGCGTCGAGCAGCGGGCTTGGGGCTTCCTCGATCACCTTCTGATTGCGGCGCTGGATCGAGCATTCGCGCTCGCCCAGATAAATGACGTTGCCGTGCTTGTCGCCCAGCACCTGGATCTCGATGTGGCGCGGGTCGGTGATGAATTTCTCGATAAACATGCGGTCGTCACCGAACGAGGACTTCGCCTCCGACTTCGAGCGTGCGAAACCTTCCACCACCTCGGCCTTGGAAAAAGCGATGCGCATGCCCTTGCCGCCGCCGCCGGCGGAAGCCTTGATCATCACCGGATAGCCGATGTCGTCGGCGATCTTCATGGCATCGACCTCGTCGGCGATGACGCCGAGATGGCCGGGCACAGTCGAGACCTTGGCGGCAGCCGCCGCTTTCTTGGACTCGATCTTGTCGCCCATGGCGGCGATGGCCTTGGGGTTCGGCCCGATAAAGACGACCCCGGCGGCTTGCAGCGCCTTTGGAAATGCCTCGCGTTCGGAGAGGAAGCCGTAGCCGGGATGCACGGCCTCGGCCCCGCTCGCCTTGCAGGCCTCCACGATCTTGTCGATCAGCAGGTAGCTTTTGGCCGCCTCAGGCGGGCCTATGGCGATAGCGGTGTCGGCCATCTCCACATGCAGAGCGTCCTTGTCGGCCTCCGAATAGACGGCGACCGTCTCAATCCCCATGCGGCGGGCGGTTTTGATGATCCGGCAGGCGATTTCGCCGCGATTTGCAATCAGAATACGCTTGAACATTATAAGAGGGACGCCCTTTGCCATCCCCGGTGGAAATGGCTGCGGATAGCCGGCAATTGTTACAATACTGTCTTGGCGAGCGGGTATCTAGCGCAACATCACAACAAAGGCATCAGGGAAAACTGCCATGTATTTCAGGAACACCCTGCTGGCATTGGCCTGCGCCACCGCGATACCGCTCGGCACGGCCGCCGCGCAAACCCCGCATAATCTGATCCTGTTCGTGCCGGACGGCCTGCGCGCCCAATCGGTGACGCTGCAGAGCGCGCCGACCATGGCCGCGATCCGCGACCAGGGCGTGAATTTTGCCAACCCGCATTCGCTGTTCCCCACCTTCACCATGCCCAACGCCTCGGGCCTCGCCACCGGCCATTTCCTCGGCGACACCGGCGTGTTCTCGAACACAATCTTCGCCGGCTTCGCCGTGCCGCACGCCGGCGGCAGCATGACGCCGTTCATAGAGAGTGATCCGATCCTGGGCGACATCGACGCGCATTTTTCCGGCAATTTCGTCGACGAGGACACCGTTGTGCTGACCGCGCATTTCCAGGGCTTCTCGACCGCGGCCATCGGCAAGCTAGGACCGACGCTGATGTTCGACCACACCGAGCGCGACGGCGAAAACACCGTTATCGTGGACGACGCGACCGGCAATCCTGCCGGCATTCCGCTGTCGCAGGCCATGAAGGACGCGCTCACCGCCGCCGGCCTGCCGCTCGTCGCGCCCTCGCGTGGCTCCAATGGCAAGGCGGGCGATTTCAAGACACCAGGCACGCTTGAGGCCAACGATACCCAGCAGGCCTATTTCGCCGACGTCGCCGCCAAGGTCGTGCTGCCGATGTTCAAGGCGCGCAACAAGCCCTTCGTGCTAGTGTTCTGGTCGCGCGATCCCGACGGCACCCAGCATAATCAAGGCGACAGCCTGCTCAGCGTAACGCCGGGTATCAACGGGCCGACGTCGCTCGCCGCGATCAGGAATGCCGACGACAATCTCGCCACCATCCGCAAGGCGCTCGACGAGCTCGGCCTCACCGCGACCACCGACATCGTCATCGCGGCCGACCACGGCTTCGCCACCATCTCGAAGGAGAGCAAGACCAGCCCGGCCGCGCAGGCGAGCTACAAGGACGTACCGGCCGGCTTGTTGCCGCCCGGCTTTGTAGCGATCGATCTCGCCAAGGCCCTGGCAATGCCGCTGCACGATCCCGACGACAAGAACACCGCGGTCGCCGCCGGCAGCTATCCCAAGCGCGGCAACGGGCTGATCGGCGACGACGCGGCCAACCCCGTCGTCGCGGTCGCCTCCAATGGCGGTTCGGACCTCGTCTATATTCCCGGCAAAGATCGCGCGCTCACGGCCAAGGTGATCGACGCGCTGCTGGCGCAGGATTACGTCAGCGGACTGTTCGTTGACGACGAGCTCGGCAGCTTCCCCGGCACGCTGCCGATGTCGGCGGTCAACCTGAAGGGCCTCGCGCGCACGCCGCGGCCCTCGGTGGTGATCAATTTCCGCTCTTACTCCACCGGCTGCGACAGACCGGTAATGTGCACGGTGGAAATCGCCGACACCGGCTTGCAGCAGGGCCAGGGTATGCATGGCAGCTTCAGCCGCGCTGAAACCATGAATTTCATGGCGGCGATCGGCCCCGACTTCAAAGCCGGCTTCGTCAACGAGACGCCGGTCAGCAATGCCGACATGGGCAAGACCATGGCGCACATCCTTGAGCTGAAGATCCCGTTCAAGGGCGCGCTGATGGGCCGGGTCGCCGAGGAAGCCTTGCCGGGCGGCGCCAGCCCGACGGTGGAGAACTTCATCGAGCGCTCGAACCCGGCCGCCGAAGGGCTCGCCACCATTCTGGTCGGCCAGCGCATCGGCGTGAACCGCTATTTCGACGCCGCCGGCTTCCCCGGCCGCACCGTCGGCATGGACGAGCGCAAGGCGGCGAGCCGCTAAGGCCCGTCGCCGGCGCCGGCGGAAAAGAATTTCATCGTGGCCGTGCGGCGGCGCAGCTTTGTGCTGCGCTGCCGCACAGCGACGCACGGAGTTTCCTCTTTGTCCCTGGCCCTATTCCGACCCGGCCCGGACGCCTATATTGAGTGAGCGAACGTAAATTGAGCGCGTATTTGGAGGTTTGTCATGGCATTGGCGATTGGCGATACCGCCCCGGATTTCGAGGCGGAAACGACCGAGGGAAAAATCCGTTTTCACGACTGGCTGGGCAATTCCTGGGGTGTGCTGTTCTCGCACCCGAAGGATTTCACGCCGATCTGCACCACCGAGCTCGGCACCATGGCCCGCATGAAGCCGGAATTCGACAAGCGCAACACCAAGATCATCGGGCTGTCGGTCGATCCGGTCGACAACCACAAGAAATGGGCGGTCGACATCAAGGACGTGGTGGGCTTTGCGCCGAACTATCCGATGATCGGCGACACCGATCTCAAAATCTCCAAGGCCTATGGCATGCTGCCGGCCTCGACCTCCGGCACCTCGGAAGGCCGCACGCCGGCCGACAACATGACGGTGCGCAACGTCTTCATCATTGGGCCGGACAAGAAGATCAAGCTGATCCTGGTCTATCCGATGACCACCGGGCGCAACTTTGACGAAATCCTGCGCGTGCTCGACTCGCTCCAGCTCACCGCCAAGCATCGCATGGCGACGCCGGCGAATTGGAAACAGGGCGAGGACGTGATCATGACCGGCGCCATCACCGAGGACGAAGCCAAGAAGATGTATCCGGCCGGCTGGAAGCAGCCGAAGCCCTATATCCGCATGGTGCCGCAGCCGAAATAGCTTAAATCCGCGGCGTGAAATGAAGAGCGCGGGCTTTAATGTCCGCGCTCTTGCTTTCCGGCGCGGCCGACGCAATTGTGTCGCCCGCCGCCACGGCTGGAGTCTTTGCAATGAACGACGGGGCCATCAACGAGCTGGCGCATCAGCAGCCGCCCTTCGCCCAATTCCTCGGGATGAAGGTCACCCATGTCTCGCCTGAGCGCGTGACCGCCGAACTCGCCGCGCGCGAGGAACTCAACAACCGCTTCGGCATCATGCACGGCGGCGCCATCATGGCGCTGGCCGACAATATCGGCGGCACCGCTACCACCGCCAACCTGAAGCCGGGCCAATCCACCACGACGATCGAGAGCAAGACCAATTTCTTCGCCGCCGTCCCGATCGGCGACACCGCCTATGCGGAGTGTACTGCGCTGCATCGCGGGCGCACCACCATGGTCTGGCAGACCCGCATCACCCGCGGCGACGGCAGATTGTGCGCGCTGGTCACGCAGACGCAGCTCGTGCTCGATCGCGCGAAGTGAGCGCGCACTGAGGCGCCCCGTCAGGCCGCGTCGCGGGCGCGATCGAGCGTCTCCCCGCTTGCCGCCGGCGCGCTCAAACCCATGCTTTCGAGCAGGTTTTCGATCTCCAGCCGGGCGGTGACGTGCGACATGGTCGGGCGCGTGCCGAGCGTGCTTTCATCGAGATCGTCGACCGCGGTCAAGCCGCGCGGGTAGAACTCGCGGAAGATCACCCGCTCGGCCAGGCCCTCGACGCAGCGGAAATTGAGGCGTTGTGCCAGCTCCTGTAGTCCCTCGCCAACCAGGCGCTTGTTGCGCGAGCCGAGCGTCGACAGCCGATTGCGCAGCACGATCCAGTCCGGGGTCACGCCGTCGAGCAGCTGGCGTTGCGAGCGCGCATCGTCCACCATTTGGGCGTAGTGGCTGGTGCCGGTGACGGCGAAAGTCGCCGGATCGACGGTGCCCAGCACGTCGAAATCGACGAAACTGTCGTTGAGCGGCGTCACCAGGATGTCGGCCTTCAGGTGCGCCAGCCGCGTCAGATGACCGTCGTGGCCGGGAGTATCGATCACGATGTAGGCGTAGTCGCGCGCCAGCGATTCGAGCACCTCGGCGAATTCCCGGCTTCCTTCCGAGCGTTCGTCAGCGGTCGTCGGATTGTCGGTTTCGTCGAAGCAGAGATGGTTGGGAATTTCGAGGTCGCGGGCGGCGTGCTTGGCCCAGGCGCGCCTATTCTCGATATAGGTCGTGAAGCTCTTTTGCCGAGTATCGAGATCGATAGTGGCGACGCTTTGGCCCGATTTGATCAGCGCCATCGCGATGTGCATGGCGACGGTCGATTTGCCGGACCCGCCTTTTTCGTTTCCTACGACGATGACACGCACGGACCGCGCCTTCTCAATGGACATGGGAGCCCTCCAGACCGTGGTTGACCGTACAAGTTACGCTGTCTTTTTATGGTCGTATATATTTGCCGTGATTCTTTCGTTCGATGCCAGTTAAAACGATACCGGCGCGGCAAATTTTTCCGCGCGAGTTCCATCGGAACCACGAAGCACGCGATGCGGAAAAATTTTCGGACGATTTCGCGCCGATTGCGGTCTAATTCTCGGCCGTCACCGAAGCCCCCGCGTTCGCCGCCATCGGCTTCACGCCGCCGACGCCGCGGTTAACCAATATGACGCCGGCCGCGCACACCACCATACCGCCGATCGACAGTGCATCGAGCTTCTCGCCGAACAGCGCAAAAGCGAGCAAGGCGGTCACCACCGGCACCAGATAGAACAGGCTGGCAAAGCCGGTCGCCGCCGACCGGCGGATCAGCCAATACATCAGGCCGACCGCGGCGATCGACAACACCAGCACCAGCCAGGCCATGGCGAAGATGAGGTCGCCGCTCCAATGGATCACGCGCGTTTCGAAAACGAAGGCGGCCAAGGCGAACAGCGCCAACGCGCCGGCATATTGCACGGTGTTGCCGGCGCGCCAGTCGATGCGGCCGCAATAGCGCTTCTGGTAGAGCGTGCCGAGCGTAATGCCGATCAGCGAGCCGAAACTCGCGATCCAGCCGAGCGGCGAGCCCGCCAGTACGATGCTGCGATCATGCAAGACCAGCGCGACGCCGATCAGCCCGAGCACCAGGCCGAGCCATTGCAGACGCGTGACCTTTTCGCCCATGAAACGGTTGGCGATGGTGGAGGTCAGGATAGGCTGCAGGCCCGGGATCAGCGCCGAGATGCCGGCCGGCACGCCCTGGCTGATGGCCGTGAACACGCCGCCGAGATAAAGGCCGTGCACCAACGCGCCCGCCACCAGGGTGTGACCGATCTCGGACCCGTGCGGCCAGCGCGCCTGCGCGATAAGCGCGATGGCGGCCATGATGAGCACGACGAACACCATGCGCACCGCCAGGAACGTCATCGGTTCGATATATGGCAGCCCGAAGCGCGCGCCGATGAAGCCGGTGCTCCATAGCAGCACGAACAGCATCGGCGCGGATGCGATCGCCAGATTGGTCAGGCGCATGGAGTTTCCGTACTAAGTCTTCGAAGAATCGGACGAGAACCGCTCCCCTTAGCATCTTCGGCGCCCCGGCCGCGCGCGAAAGTTCCTTCCGCACTGCACCCATGCCTTTTTTCGGAACCGCCGGAGCGGCCGGCGGGTTGCTTACGGTGGAGACGACCAAGCGCGTCTGGAACCGAAGGAGGGTTACCATGAGTGATCCACGTTATACCGATCCGCGGTTGAGCGACCCCGTGCTGCGCCGCGAAGAAGGCGGCGACGGAAACATGGAGCTGGATTGCCGGCGTTGCGGTGTTGCTGCCCATCGCGTTTCTGATCATCGCCGGCGGGCACGGCAGCGGCAATAGCGCAAGCAATGGCCCGCCGCCGGCCATCACCGGCGGCACGTCCCATCCCGCGAGCCCGCCGGCGACCACCGGCTCGGGCGCCATGTCGCCGCGGCCGCTGATGCCGGCGCCGAGCCAGAGCGGCACGCAATAGCGCTCAGCGCATGGGTTTCGATTTCTTGCGCGTCGCACCGTTAGGCCCGGCGCGCTTTTCTCAAGGTGCAACGTGAAAAGCGCGGGGTAAGCGTTAGCCGACGATAGCCGAGAGCCCGAAGCCGACCGTGGCGCTGAGCACCGCCTCGATCGCCTGGAATTGGATGCCGCTCAGGACGTGGTTGACATAGGGGAACAGCAGATGGCCGAACGGCAGCATCACCGCCGCGACCAGCGCGACGCAGATCAGTCTGATTATCAGTCGCCGGTCGATCATCCTTGGTCCCCTTCCCCCAGCGCTGGCGCGCTTTTTTATTATTCTCTCACGGATTGCCCGGCTTGAGCAATCGCGTCAGATCTGAAAAGCCGCATCGATCAGAACGCGGTAGCCGTTGGCGAGACGGTTGGTTTCATTGGCCATGCCGGTAACCGCCATCACCTCGCCGAACATAGCCTCATTCATGCCGGCCTTGCGGGCGGCCGCCGTGTGGCTGGCGATGCAATAGGCGCAGCCATTGGTGACGCTGACCGCAAGATAGATCATCTCCTTGGTGAGCGGGTCGAGCGCGCCCGGCGCCATGATCTGCTTGATGCTTTCCCAAGTGCGCTTGAGCGTTACCGGATCGCGCGCCAGGTATTTCCAGAAATTATTTACGTCCGGCACGTTGCGGGTCTTTTTGATGTCGTCATAAACCGCGCGCACTTGCGGCGAAGCATCTGCATATTCGATCATGTTGCCCCCTTTTCATTGCGCATGATCTCGTTCGAAAACCGGTTCCCACTTTTCAGGATCATGCGCGTTCAAAAATCGAGTTTGTCGCGTACCGCAGTGATGCCGGCCTTGGCGCAGGCTTCGTCGTTGTCGCCGCCGGGCGCGCCGGAGACGCCGATGGCGCCGACCAGCGTGCCGCCCGCCTCCACCATGACGCCGCCGGTGGACACTGTCGCGCCGGGAAGCGCACGCACGCCGGTGCCGACAGGCGTGGTAGCGACGACATCGCCGGTGTTGTTACGGAAATTGACCGCGGTCCAGGCCTTGCCGGTCGCAGTCGTGATGGCAAATGCGCCGGCGTAGCGGTCGCGCAGCAGCACCTGGGTAATGCCGAAGCGATCGACCACCGCAACGGCGACCTGGTAGCCGCGTTTCTGGCAATCGGCGAGCGCGGCGCGGGCCAGCGCCAGCGCGAGATCCGGACTCATAGATTTGAAAGTGACGAGATTTTCCTCGGCGCGCGCCGGCGCGCCCAGAAGCGGCGCCAGCAAGAGCACCAGCAACAATATTCGCGGTTTCATGGGGCACTCCTTGGCTCGCGGCGAGTTTACGTCCGGGGATATAGGCCCGCCCCCGGGGCGGGGCTATAGTCATAGCAAGGGCGCGACACGTCCGGGGAGAAATCCGTGTTGCAACTCTACGACCGCGCGGCCGTCGCCGTCCGCGCCATCTACGATAGCCGCATCGCGACGCCGGCCATACTCGACGCCGCGCATTATTTTCCCAATGCCAGGCGCTTCGGCGAGCGCTGGACCGACATCCGCCGCGAGGCGCTGGCCGTCGCGGACCGGCTCGACCGCATCCCGCGCTTCCACGACCTCATGCCGGCGCAGGCCGAAATCTCGGCGAATGATGGGCGCGACTGGCGCATGTTCATCATGAAGGCCTATGGGGTGACGTCGCCCGACAACCTTAAGCGCTGCCCGACAATCGCCACGCTGCTTGCCGAGGCGCCGGAGGTGGTTTCGGCCGTACTGTCGTTTCTGGCGTCGGGCAAGCACATCCCCGAGCATCGCGGCCCGTTCCGCGCCATCCTGCGCTATCACTTGATGCTGTCGATGCCGCGCGACCGCAGCGGCCTCCCCGCCTGCGTCATGAACATCGACGGCGTGCCCTACCGCCTCGATGAGGGCGAGAGCCTGCTGTGGGACGACACCTACCCGCACGAAGTATGGAACCGCAGCGGCGAGGTGCGCATCGCGCTCCTGCTTGACGTCTGGCGCAAGGACATGCCGGCCGACATTGCGCTGCTGTCGCGCGCCATCTTGTTCGGCACAAAAGCCGCGATCCGCATCGGCGGGGTGCCTTACGGCGGCTGAATTCCTCTCCGCCGTCATTGCCGGACTCGACCCGGCAATCCAAGATGACTCGCGACAAAGAAAGACTTACGTAAGGTTCTCAATCGCGGACATCCGTCATGGGTGCCCGGGTCAAGCCCGGGCATGACAGTCAGAGGTAACCATGCCAAAGACGCCGGATTATTTCTCGGGGAAAACCATCGTCATCACGGGGGCAGGCAGCGGCATCGGGCGGGCGACCGCGCTGATCTTCGCGCGCGAGGGCGCCAACGTCGTCGCCGCCGACATCAATGAGCAAGGCGTGCAAGAGACCGTCGAGCAGGTCAACGCCAAAGGCGGCCAGGCGCTGGCGCTCACCATCGACGTGACCAAGCGCGCGGCGGTCGAGGACATGATCCAGCTCGCGATCGGCGATTTCGGCAGCGTGCAGTTTTTGTTCAATTCCGCGGGCGCCGCGCTGCGCCGCTCCAAATTTCTCGACATCGACGACGATTTGTTCGACCGCACCTTCGACCTCAACGTGAAGGGCACGTTCTACGCCATGCAGGCGGTGCTGCCGCACATGCTCGCAAACAAGTTCGGCGTGATCGTCAACATGGGCAGCATGTCGCACCGGCGCGGCGGACCGGCCTCCTCGGTGCATTACGCCTCGGCCAAGGGCGCGGTGGTGACCATGACCATGGGCGTGGCGCGCGAGTTCGCCACGCGGGGCATCCGTGCCTTGTCGATCTCGCCTGGGCCGATCAAGACGCCGTTCCAGGACGCGGCGGCGACCTCGCCCGAGCTCTATCAGAAATTCCTCGACGACGTGCCGATGGGCCGCTTCGGCGAGCCAGAGGAGATCGGCGAACTGGTGTTGTTCATGTGCTCGGACGCCTGCCAGTTCATGACCGCGGACACCGTCTATGTGAACGGCGGCGGCGGCTGGAGGTAAGCAATGACAACGTGGTGCCGTTTCAAGACCGATGAGCGGACGAGCTACGGGATCGTCGAAGGCGACCAGGTCATCGCCGTTGACGGCAGCCCGTTCGGCCAGCATCGCCGCAGTGGCGGCGCGTTTCCGCTCGCCAGCGTCAAGCTGCTGATCCCGGTGGTGCCGCCGACCTTCTATTGCGTCGGCATCAACTACGCCGACCACATCCGGAAAATGGCGGCCAAGCGCAAGACCGAGCCGGTGTTCCCCAAAAAGCCGGACATCGGCTACCGCGCCAACAACGCGCTGATCGCGCACGGGGAGAATATCGTCAAGCCGGCGGACGCCGGCGAGCCGTTCCAGTACGAGGGCGAGCTGGTGGCGGTGTTCGGCAAGCGCGGGCGCAATGTGCGCAAAGAGAACGCGCTCGATTACGTGTTCGGCTGGACCATCGGCAACGATGTCTCCGAACGCACCTGGCAAAAGGACGACCGCACGCTCTGGCGCGCCAAGAACGCCGACACCTTCAAGCCGATGGGGCCGTGGATCGTCACCGGCTTGGACCCCGCCAAGATGGAGACGATCATCCGCGTCAACGGGAAGGAGACCGACCGCTTCGCCACCAACAACATGATCTTCGACACCGCGACCTACATCGCGGAAGTGTCGAAATACTGCACTATCGAGCCGGGCGACGTGATGTGGATGGGCACCGACGGCGTGCCGGAGAACATCAAGCCGGGCGACACCGTCGAGATCGAGATCAGCGGCATCGGCGTATTGCGCAACAGAGTGGTGGCGGGGCCGTAAAAGCCCACCTACGGCTTATCGCAGCGCATGATGCCGCCTTCGAACTTGTAGGCCTTGCCGCCGGTCGAGCGCAGGCAGACGTGCCAGTCCTTGGCTTTACCCGGGATTTCTTGCGAGCAGTCCACGCTCGCGGTGCCGCCGGGCACGGTGAAGCGGCAACTCACCATGCAGGTCGTCGCCTTTGGATAGGGATTGTCGGCCTTGACGACCACCGCGTCGCCTTTGGGCGAGACCGTGCAGGCGAAGCCGGCGAACGCCGGCGTGCCGGCGAGCGCGAGAATGGCGACTACAAAAATCGGATAACGCACGACTTCCTCCCTCGCACTTGCCCCTTGGCAATCGGGCCGCCCCCGCTGAGCCTAGCACATCGCGCCGGCGTTACACCCAGCCCCCGCGCGCCATGATCGCGGCGCACAACAGGATGATGACGCCGACACCACGGTGAAGGCGAGCCGTGATGGAAAAAGGCGACCAGCGTGGACATGGAGGCGATCCCTTAGCTCTATTCAGTCATTGCCGGGCTTGACCCGGCAATCCATGAGGCAGCCCTGCATTATCTGTCATGGCCGGGCTTGGCCCAGCCATCCCGCTTAGAGTGGCAATGCCGCGCGCCCCTTATCGGGATCACCGGGACAAGCCCGGTGATGACAAGCCAGGATTTTGGCTGCCTTCTTATGTGGCCCCCCGCTCCTCGGCCAGCGTCAGCACGTCGCGCGTGCGGGTAACGCCCTGCGGGAAGGCGCGGTCGAAGTCGGCGACCAGCGCCTTGAAATTGTCGGAGGCGAGCGCGGCGTCGCAAGATGCCTTGTCGGCGAAGCGATAGACCGCGTAATGCACGCCCGGCTCGAGCGCGCTCCAGAAGCGCCAGGCCTTCTCGCACTTAAACGCCTTGACCGCCCACGGCAGGTGGTCGGTCGCATACCAATGGTCGAATTTCTCGCGCAAAGGCGCGGCGACGACAGCGCGGACGAGGAAGAAAGTGGTGGGCATTAAAGTTAAATCAGTTTCCGATGGTCGTAATTTGCGCTTAACATTGAACACTGAGGGAGGCAAAAATTCCAGACATCAGTTCTATTGCCGCGGCAATTGGCGGGTTAAAGACAGCCGCTGATATTGCGAAGGGCTTCCTTGATCTCAAAGAAACAGCAGCCGTTCAGGGCAAAGTAATCGAACTGCAAGGCGTGATTCTGAGCGCTCAAAGTAGTGCATTGGCAGCTCAATCGGATCAACTCGGCCTTTTGGAAGAAGTCCGCGGTCTTAAAGCAAAGATGGCCGAACTTGAGGCATGGGATGCTCAAAAGAAACGATACGCCTTAACTGACTATGGAGGCGGAACATTCGCCTATGCACTGAAACCTGCATCGGCAAATGGAGAGCCGCTCCACCGAATATGTCCAGCCTGCTTCGAAAAAGGGCGTCGCTCAGTCTTACAAAACCATGGCCGAAATGCGTATCACCAGGAAATGGCGAGTTGCCCGGCATGCGAAACAAAATTCAATTTTTGGCATCGTTAGGAAACCAGACAAAATGCGCGTGCAAGAACAGACTTCGATCCCTTCGGCGCATGATCGATCCTGACTTAACACCGGTAAATTGGCGTGCTCCCTTTGCGGCATCTCGACGTGCTTGTTCCTTAGTATCGCCAGCGCGCGGGCAATGCATACCATCGCCTCAATCTCCATACTTATCCGACTGGACGAAATCGCAGGTGCTGGCGTGCGCGAAGCCGAGCGGCACTTTGACGTGCCCCGCGTGCGCCGACAGATCGGCGAGCCCTTCGGTCAGATTGGCGATGCAGTGACGCTCGACGATGTTCGGCGCCTTGACGACGGCGAAGCGCACGATGCGCACCCGCGGTCGGCATTGCGACGACGGAAACACGCCCAATTCGAGATAGCGCGGCAGCGACAGGATCTCGCCCGCCTCGTAGATGCGGTCGATGCCGAGGTGCTCGGTCGCGGCGCTGCGGACCGGCAGTGGCACGCCGAAGAACGCGGTTACCGGCGACGGATCGAAGGCATAGACGTATTCGATACGCTTGTCGGCATAGCCGGCGTGCTGGGCCAAGCCACCGCCGAGCGAATGGCCAGTGGCGACGATGAGGCGCGCGCTGCAGCCCACCCCGTTCACCTTCCCGATGATATCGGGAACCGCCTTCTGCACCTGGTCGTATTGGTCGAACAGCGGCCGCGCGATGAACCAGCGGAAATTCGACAGCCAGTCACCGATCTCGTTGGCGTCGGTGCCGCGGAAGGCGATCACCACCTCGCCGCAACGGCCGCGCCGCCACACGTGATATTCGAGGCCGTCGAGGCAGCGCGGCGCGTCAGGCTTGCAGCCGTAAGGCCCGACATGGCCAAACCGGCAGGACCAGTGCGCATTCTTGAGATCGTCGACCATTCCGGCGTAAGCCGTGTTGTCCTGGTCGCCGCTGGCGCGCAGCTTCGCCGCGTCCGGGCAGGCGTTGCCGTCAAGGAACGCCGGATCGGTGTAGGCCACCGTCGCCATCTCGGCGTAGGGCTTGTAGAGGACGGCGTAGGGCTTGGCCGGCTTGGGATAATAAGCGGCGGTGCCGATGCCGACGTCGGCTTCGGTCCTCGTCTGCGCGCAGGCCGCTAGCGCGACAATCGCGACAGCCATCGCGCAGAGACGCTCCGCTGTCGGCAAAACCCCGCCCGCATTTCTGACACCCACTACACGCCCTGCGTGTAATGGAGCAGGTCACGCGCGGCCCGGCAAGCATGGCTTTCGTTTTCTACACCGGCAAATTGTCGTGCTTCCGCGCCGGCATCTCGACGTGCTTGTTCTCGCAGCATCGCCAACGCCCTTGCCAGCCGCTTCCTCGTCGAGTGCGGCATGATCACGTCGTCGATATAGCCGCGCTCGGCGGCGACGAAGGGCGACAGGAAGCGGTCCTCGTATTCCTTGGTGCGCGCGGCGATCTTGTCCTTGTCACCGATGTCGGCGCGGAAGATGATCTCGACCGCGCCCTTCGCCCCCATCACCGCGATCTGCGCCGTCGGCCAGGCGTAGTTCAAGTCGCCGCCGACGTGCTTTGACGCCATCACGTCATAGGCGCCGCCGAAGGCCTTGCGCGTGATGACGGTGACCAGCGGCACCGTGCACTGGCTGTAGGCGAACAACAGCTTCGCCCCGTGCTTGATCAGCCCGTTATATTCCTGCGCGGTGCCGGGCAAAAATCCGGGCACGTCGACGAAGGTGACGATCGGAATGGCGAAGGCGTCGCAGAAACGCACGAAGCGCGCGGCCTTGCGCGAGGCGTCGCCAGTCGAGCACGCCGGCCAGCACCATCGGCTGGTTGGCGACAAAGCCCACCGTCTTGCCGCTGATGCGGCCGAAGCCGGTGACGATGTTGCGCGCATAAGTGCCGGCGATTTCGAAGAAGTCGCCCTCGTCCACGACTTTGAGGATCAGCTCCTTGATGTCGTAGGGCTTGTTCGGGTTGTCGGGGATCAGCGTGTCGAGCAACTCGTCGATACGGTCGGCGGGGTCTTGCGTCGGCCATTGCGGCACGCCGGTTTCGTTGCTGGCCGGCAGGAAGTCGATCAGCCGGCGCATCTGCAGCAGACATTCCACGTCGTTCTCGAAGGCGCCGTCGGCGACGCCCGATTTGGTGGTGTGCACCGAGGCGCCGCCGAGTTCTTCCGCCGTGACCACTTCGTTGGTCACGGTCTTCACCACGTCCGGCCCGGTGACGAACATGTAGCTGGTGTCGCGCACCATGAAGATGAAATCGGTCATGGCCGGCGAATAGACGTCGCCGCCCGCGCACGGCCCCATGATGACACTGATCTGCGGGATGACGCCGGAGGCGATGACGTTCCTCTTGAACACCTCGCCGTAGCCGCCGAGCGCGGCGACGCCCTCCTGGATGCGCGCGCCGCCGGCATCGAACAGGCCGATGATGGGCGCGCGCGCCTTCATCGCCATGTCCTGTACCTTGATGATCTTCTGCGCATGCGTTTCGCAGAGCGAGCCGCCGAACACTGTGAAGTCCTTGGAGAACAGATAAACCGTGCGGCCGTTGACCGTGCCCCAGCCGGTCACCACGCCGTCGCCGGGGATCTTGGTCTTCTCCATGCCGAATTCGCCGGAGCGGTGCTCGACGAACATGTCGAGCTCCTCGAACGAGCCCTTGTCGAGCAGCAGTTCGATGCGCTCGCGCGCGGTCAGCTTGCCGCGTTTGTGCTGGGCCTCGATGCGGCCTTTGCCGCCGCCCAGCCGCGCCTCGTCGCGCCGCTGCTCCAGCCTGTCGAGGATGTCCTTCATACCCCTGCCCCTGCGCACGTCCTACCGGCCTTCCGAGCAAAAGGCATACCACGGAGGATTTCCACTTGTCGTCACCGGGCTTGTCCCGGTGACCCCGCTTAGGAAGGCAAGGCGGTGCCTGTCTAAGCGGGATGGCCGGGACAAGCCCGGCTATGACAAGCTTTTGCCGCTTGGCTTCGCCAGCCAAACCCTGCTTACAACCCGCCCCATGTCCGAACCCACCTCCTCCGCGCAACTGCTGCAGCAGGGCCTCTTCCACCACCGGGCGGGCGACCTCGCCACGGCCATGGAGCGCTATGTCGAGGTGCTGCAGATCGACCCGCAGAACGCCGACGCGCTCTATTACGTCGCCGTGGTCGCCTGCCAGGACGGCCAATACAAAGAGGGCGTCAAGCTCGCCCGCCGCGCCATCGAATTCGGGCCGCCGCAGGCGCGCGTCTACAATCTGCTCGGCCAGGCGCTGCACCGGCTGGGCGAGCCGCTGGAGGCGATCAAGAATTACGACCAGGCGATCGCGCTCGACGCCAATTTCGCCGACGCGCACGGCAACCGCGCCAACATCCTGGTCGACGCCGGCCTGCCCGAGCAGGCGCTGGAAAGTTTCGACCGCGCGCTGGCGCTCAATCCGACCTCGGCGACCGACTGGCTCAACCGCGGCGCGCTGCTGCAGACGCTTCGGCGCCATGAAGAGGCGCTCAGGAGTTTCGACAAGGCGATCATGTGCGCGCCGGATTTCCCGGAAGCGCACGTCAATCGCGCCAACGCGCTCAAGGATCTCGGGCATCTGGACGCCGCGCGCGGCCTGCGCGACTCGCCGCGCTTCGCGGAGGCCGACGCCGCCTACAGCAAGGCCATCGCGCTCGAGCCGCGCATCGAAGAGGCCTATCTCGGGCGCGGCTTGCTTCGCCTGCTGCGCGGCGACTGGGCAGCCGGCTTTGCCGACTACGGGCATCGCGAAAACGTCGGCGAGCCGACGTTCGTTGCGCTGGATAAGCCGCGCTGGGACGGCGAGCTGCGCGCCGGCGAGCGCCTGGTACTCTTGGGCGAACAGGGCCTGGGCGACACCATCCAGTTCTGCCGCTTGGCGCCTTTGCTCGCGGCGCGCGGCTTCGACGTCACCATCCTGACCCGCAAGGCCATGGCGCCGCTTTTATCGACGCTGCCCGGCGTGACCATCGCCACCGACCCGGAGGCGCTGGCGGCGGACCCGCGGCCGCTGCGCTGGCTGCCGCTGTTGAGCGTGCCCGGCATGCTCGGCTTGCGGCCGGACGACGTGCCGGCGGCGGTGCCTTATCTGGCGGCCGAGCCGGTGCGCGTCGCGGCCTGGCGCGCGCGGCTCGGCGCCGGCTTCAAGATCGGGATCAATTGGGCCTCCGGCCATTCCGACAAGGCGCATTTCCAGCAACGCGACATTCCGCTAGCCGCATTCGCCGGGCTCGCCGCGCTTCCCGGCGTGCAACTCGATTTCGCTGCAAAAGGGCGCGGCGGCCGCGCAGATGGCCAAGGCCGCCTTCCGTGACAAAATCATGACGCTCGACGCCGATCCCGCCGCCGACGCCGATTTCTTCCTCGATACCGCCGCGGTGATGATGAGCCTCGATCTCGTCGTCACCTGCGACACCTCGGTCGCGCATCTGGCCGGCGCGCTGGCGCGGCCGGTGTTCACGGCGCTGCCGGCGGTCGCCGACTGGCGCTGGCTGATCGGTCGCGCCGATACGCCCTGGTACCCGACCATGCGGCTGTTCCGCCAGGATGCCGGCCGGCAATGGCAACCGGTAATGGAAGCGATCGCCGCGGCCGCGCGCGGAGCGAGCGCCGCCCAGGGCGGCGGTGGCCCGCCATTGTGACAATGCGCCGCCTTGCCATGGCCAAGATGGAACTTTAGCGCGATACTGGCATTGCAACGGTGGAACTTAAGCCAAAAGGACATTGCCCATGACCGCCGCCAAGGCATCCCCGCGTCTCGCAACCCCGACCGATCTCGGCGCCAACGCCACCAAGGACATTGCCGGCGCGCTCAACGCGCTCTTGGCCGATACCTTCGCGCTCTATCTCAAGACCAAGAATTTCCACTGGCACATGAGCGGACCGCATTTCCGCGACTATCATCTGCTGCTCGACGAGCAGGCCGACCAGATCTTCGCCATGACCGACGTGCTGGCCGAGCGCGTGCGCAAGCTCGGCGGCCGCACTTTGCGCTCGATCGGCGACGTCTCGCGCCAGCAGCGCATCGCCGACAACGACGCCGACTATGTCGCGCCCGACGACATGCTGGCGGAATTGCGCGACGACAACCAGCGCTTTGTCAGCGCCATGCGCGAGGCGCACGACGTGTGCGAGGAGCACGGCGACGTGGCCACCACCAGCCTGCTCGAGGTCTATATCGACGAGAGCGAACGGCGGGTCTGGTTCCTCTACGAGGCCGGCCGTCAAGGCGACCCGAGCGGGCATTAGTAATCTCCTCTCCCCGCTTGTGCGGGGAGAGGTTAAGCCAGCCGCAACACCGCCACTGCCGCCTCGAATTCCGCGCGCCGATAGGCCCGCCGCTCGAGCGCGGCGTCATCCCGCCCCCATTGCGCCATCTGCCAGTCCTCATCGACATGCGCGGCGGCCCAGGCGGCGTCGGGCGCGAGCGCGCCATGGGCGAGCGCCAAGGCCAGCAGGCCTGAGCCGGTCAGCGTGGTGATCACGGACAGCGCGCCCAGCCGCCAAATATCTTTCACGTCATTTGCATCGGCGGGAATTTTGGCGCGCAGCTTCGCGATTGTCTCAGCCGGCTGCGCACGTGCATGACGCCTTGCGCCAGCACGAAGCGGGCGCCGAGCGCTTCCCTCGCCCAGGCCAGCACCGGGTCCCAATGCTGTGTCTGAAGCGCGACCAGGCCGTCCGGCGCCTCGGCGCGATAGCACAGCAAGTCGGAGCCGAGGTATTCCGCGACCTCTTTGGCCACCGCTCCGGGCGCATCCGCCACCGCGTCGATTACCGCATTGGCGAGCCGGGTGAGCGGCATGCGTCCCGGATCGATCAGATCGGCTTGCGCGTTCCATTCCTCGGCGATTTTCTCGGCCAGCGCCGCGCGTCGGGGCCGCGAGCGCGCGCCGCGCCGGCGTCTTCACCGGTTTGCCGTCGAGCAGCAACGGGAAGCCGCCGCCTTCGGCTTCGCCGGCATGGGCCCGGCTGTAGAATCGCTTGCGCAATTTCGGCCGCCCGCCACGCCGCGCTGCCTCGCGCGGGTCGAGCGGTTGGTTTTCGAAAATCTCGGTAAAAATGTCGCGCATCAGGATCACGTGATTGTGCGCCGCAACAGGGGCTACAGGGCGGCGGGCCGGAGCCCGCCTGACTCTCGGAAAATAGCCGGTTCGACGTGCAAAAACATTAAGGTAACGCGGCGAAATTCGCCTGCCGCCGCCATGCTCCCGCCCCTTTCAGGGAGCGAAAAAGGCCAGCGAAAGCCTGCAGTTGATAGGTTCCCGGCCTGACGGAAGGATAGGTAGCCTTGGGGGGCTCTTACCCATATATTCCGCCCCCTGAATCGCGGCCGTCCCGATAAGGCCGCGCCGGGGGAAGACCAGCCGCCTGAGGCTGTAACGCGACACCGGCAAGCTTCTTGCACGTATTGAGGCTTGCAGGCGGGGGGCGCGTTTCGAGGAGTGAATGAAGAATACCAACATTGCCGCGCCGGATTACTTCCACAAGGTCGTGGATTGCCAATGGGCTTGTCCGGCGCATACGCCCGTCCCTGAATACATCCGGTTGATCGCGGCGGGGCGCTACTCCGACGCCTATATGGTCAATTGGTATTCGAACGTGTTTCCGGGGATCCTCGGCCGCACCTGCGACCGCCCCTGCGAGCCGGCCTGCCGGCGCGTGCGCGTCGAGAACGAGCCGGTGGCGATCTGCCGCTTGAAGCGCGTGGCCGCCGATTACAAGGACGACATCACCGCGCGGCTGCCCCAGCCCGCCCAGCATAAGAACGGCAAGCGCGTGGCGCTGGTCGGCGGCGGGCCCGCTTCGCTCACCGTCGCGCGCGATCTCGCGCCGCTCGGCTATCATTGCGTGGTGTTCGACAGCGACCCGCGCGCCGGCGGCATGATCCGCTCGCAAATCCCGAAATTCCGCCTGCCCGACAACGTCATCAACGAGGAATGCGGCTATATCCTCAACCTCGGCGTCGAATTCCGCGGCGGCAAACGCATCGACAGCATGAAGGCGCTGCTCGCCGGAAGGCTGGGACGCGATCTTCGTCGGCTCGGGCGCGCCGCGCGGGCGCGATCTCGACATTCCCGGCCGTAAGGAAGCGGCCAAGAACATCCATATCGGCATCGATTGGCTCTCCTCGGTCTCGTTCGGCCACACCTCAAAGATCGGCAAGCGCGTGATCGTGCTCGGCGGCGGCAACACCGCCATGGACTGCTGCCGCTCCTCGCGCCGGCTCGGCGGCGAGGACGTGCAGGTCGTCGTGCGCTCGGGCTTCGAGGAGATGAAGGCGTCGCCTTGGGAAAAGGAAGACGCCATGCACGAGGGCATCCCGATCCACAATTATCTGGTGCCCAAGTTTTTCACGCACGACAACGGCAAGCTTACCGGCATCACCTTCGAGAAGGTGAAGGCGCAATACGACGACAAAGGCCGCCGCAAGTTGGTACCGGCCGGCGAGCCGGAACAGCATTTCCCCTGCGACGACGTGCTGGTGGCGGTCGGCCAGGAGAACGCCTTCCCCTGGATCGAGCGCGACGCCGGCATCGAGTTCAACGACTGGGGTCTGCCCAAGCTCGACGAAAAGACCTTCGTTTCGACCAACCCCAAAGTGTTCTTCGGCGGCGACGCGGCGTTCGGCCCGAAGAACATCATCTGGGCGGTCGCGCACGGCCACGAGGCGGCCATCTCGATCGACAAGTTGCTCAATGGCGAGGACATCGCCGACCGTCCGGCTCCGATGGTCACGCTGATGAGCCAGAAAATGGGCATCCACGAATGGTCCTACGACAACGAGATCGCGCTCGATAAGCGCTACAAAGTGCCGCTGCGCGACAAGGTGGTGGCGCTGAAAGACATCAAGGCCGAGGTTGAACTAGGCTTCGATCCAGAGCTGGCGCTGTCGGAAGCCGGCCGCTGCCTCAATTGCGACGTGCAGACGGTGTTCTCGGCGCAGCTCTGCATCGAATGCGACGCTTGCGTCGACATCTGTCCGATGGACTGCATCACCTTCACGGTGAACCGCGAGGAAGCCGATCTGCGCAAGCATCTGACCGCGCCTTCGCTCAATCTCATCCAGGACCTCTACGTGCAGGACGGGCTCAAGACCGGCCGCATCATGGCGAAAGACGAGGACGTCTGCCTGCATTGCGGCTTGTGCGCCGAACGCTGCCCGACCGGCGCCTGGGACATGCAGAAATTCTTGTTGGAAATGACCTACGCAGGGACTTCATGCCGACCGCAACGCCGATCAGCCGCGTAAACGACTTCGTCGTCCGCTTCGCCAACGTCAACGGCTCGGGCTCGGCGAGCGCGAACGAGATGTTCGCCCGCGCCGTGCTGCGCATGGGCGTGCCGGTGGCGCCGCGCAATATCTTCCCGTCCAACATCCAGGGCCTGCCGACCTGGTACGAGGTGCGCGTCACCGAAGCGAGCCATCTCGGCGCGCGCGGTGGCACCGACCTGATGGTGGCGATGAACCCGCAGACCTTCGAAAAAGACATCGCCTCGATCGAGCCGGGCGGCTATCTGCTGTACGATTCCACCAAGCCGCTGCCGGGCTCCAAATTCCGCGAGGACATCACGGTCATCGGCGTGCCGCTGACCGCGATCTGCAACCGCGAATACACCGATCCGCGCCAGCGCCAACTGTTCAAGAACATCATCTATATCGGCGTACTGACCGCGCTGCTCGACATGGACGTGAAGGCCGTGGAAGGGCTGATCGGCGAGCAGTACAAGGGCAAGGAAAAGCTGATCGAGCCCAATATCAAGGCGCTGCATATCGGGCGCGACTACGCCGTGCTCAACCTCGCCTGCCCGATCGGGTTGCGCCTGAAGAAGAGCGAAAAGGTCGGCAACCGCATCTTCATCGAGGGCAATTCGGCGGCAGCGCTCGGCGCGGTCTATGGCGGCGCCACGGTGTGCGCCTGGTATCCGATCACGCCGTCGTCCTCGCTCGCCGACGCTTTCACCCGCCATTGCGCCAAATTCCGCATCGACCCCGACACCAAGCAGGCCAAATACGCCATCATCCAGGCCGAGGACGAACTCGCCTCGATCGGCATCGTGATCGGCGCCGGCTGGAACGGCGCGCGCGCCTTCACCGCCACTTCCGGCCCCGGCATTTCGCTGATGCAGGAGTTCATCGGGCTTTCCTACTTTGCGGAAATTCCGGCGGTGATCTTCGACGTGCAGCGCGCCGGCCCCTCGACCGGCATGCCGACGCGCACGCAACAGTGCGACATCATCTCCTGCGCCTATGCCTCGCACGGCGACACCAAGCACGTATTGCTGTTCCCCGAGGATCCGGCGGAAGCCTTCGACATGGGGGCACAGGCCTTCGATCTCGCCGACCGGCTGCAGACGCCGATTTTCGTCATGCTCGATCTCGACATCGGCATGAACCACCACCTCGCCCGCCCGCTCGCCTGGGATGACAAGCGCGTCTACGACCGCGGCAAGGTGATGACCGCCGAGGAACTGGAAGCCGGCAAGGAATTCGGCCGCTATCTCGACGTCGACGGCGACGGCATCCCCTACCGCACTTATCCGGGCACGCATCCGACCAAGGGCTCGTACTTCACCCGCGGCACCTCGCGCGACCGTTACGCGCGCTACACCGAGGAAGGCGCGCCTTACGTCGACAACATGCAGCGGCTGGTGCGCAAATTCGACACCGCCAAGGACCTGGTGCCACGCCCGCTGCAGGCCAATGCCGGCAAGCCGACCAAATACGGCGTGATCTATTACGGCTCGACCGCGCCGGCGATGGACGAGGCGATCGCCATGATCGAGGCGCGCGGGCATTCGCTCGACCGCATGCGGGTGCGCGCCTTCCCGTTCCATTCGAGCGTCAACTCATTCGTCGCCGACCACGATTTCACGTTCGTGGTCGAGCAGAACCGCGACGCGCAACTGCGCTCGCTGATCGTCAACGAATGCGGCATCGATCCGGTGCGGCTGGTGCCGATTTTGCACTATGACGGCACGCCGATAACCGCGCGTTTCATCGCCAAGTCGATCGGCGACCACGTCGACAAGCTGAAGGTTACGCCGCTGAAGGTGTCCTCATGACCTATCTCGCCAAGCCGAAATTCCACCATCCGGACCTGCCGAAGAACGCGCTCGGCTACACCCACCGCGACTACGAAGGCACGGTGTCGACGCTGTGCGCCGGCTGCGGCCACGATTCGATCACCGCCTCGATCATCCAGGCCTGCTTCGAATTGTCGATCGAGCCGCACCGGGTCGCCAAGATTTCCGGCATCGGCTGCTCGTCAAAGACGCCGACTTATTTCCTCGGCAATTCGCATGGCTTCAATTCGGTGCACGGCCGCATGCCGTCGGTCTTGACCGGCGCCAATCTCGCCAACCGCGATCTGATTTATCTCGGCGTCTCCGGCGACGGCGATAGTGCCTCGATCGGGCTCGGCCAGTTCGCGCATTCGCTGCGGCGCGGCGTCAATATGACCTATATCGTGGAGAACAACGGCGTCTACGGGCTGACCAAGGGGCAGTTCTCGGCCACCGCCGACCGCGGCTCGAAGTCCAAGCGCGGCTTCATCAATACCGACAATTCGATCGACATGGTGGCGATGGCGCTTCAGCTCGGCGCCACCTTCGTCGCCCGCTCGTTCTCCGGCGACAAGCACCAGCTGGTGCCGATCATCTCGGCGGCGATCTCGCACAAGGGCGCCGCCTTCATCGACGTGATCAGCCCTTGCGTCGCCTTCAACAACCATCTCGGCTCGACCAAGAGCTTCGATTTCGTGCGCGAACACAACGAGGCGGTGAACCGGCTCGATTTCATGTCGAGCCGCATGCCGATCGAGGTCGACTACGAGCCCGGCACGGTCGAGATCGTCGAGCAGCACGATGGCTCCAAGCTCGCGCTGCGCAAGCTCGACGCCGATTACGAATTGCACGACCGCACGGCGGCCCTGGGCTTCCTGCAGCACCACGCTTCCAAGGGCCAGATCGTCACCGGCCTGCTCTATGTCGAGAAGGACTCGGAAGACCTGCACGCCCATCTGCGCACGGTCGACGGGCCGCTCAACGCGCTCGGCGAGCAAGAGCTCTGCCCCGGCCAGGCGGCGCTGGAGAAGTTCAACGCCAGTTTGCGGTAGGCGGATGGACAAACGCCGCGTCGGCCGCTCCGAAGCTCCACATCGCGCCCTTGATGCTGGGCGGCAATGTAACGTCGACGCGCGCGGCCAGTGCATCCTGAAGGCGCTTGATCGCGCCAACGCCTAGTGCATGATCCAGAAAAGTGGGAACCGGTTTTCGGAAAAGATCATGCACAAACGAAATGTTGGAGAAGGGCGCCCGCGCGGCACACGGGCGCCCTCCCCGACGCACGCACTAATCCGCGATCATGACGCGACCTTTTCCTTGTCGTACCAGGGCGCGTACAAAACCCGCCCGCTCTCGAGATAGCTCTTGAGACTGGAGAGCACGAGCGGCCAGCCATTGCTGATGCTGGCGAAGACCTTGCTGTCTTCGGCGAAGTCGTCATGGGTGACGGTGAGCTTGACCTGGTCTTTCTGCTGTTCGAGCTCGTAGACCACACGCGAGGGCTTTTCGCTGCCGTTAAACGGCTCGTGCATCGGCTGGAACGTGTAGGAGAGCCGCCGCGGCGGATCGTTTTCGAGCATCTTGCCCTGCACGATCAGTTTGCCCTCGCGGCGGAAGGTGATGGGGGAGCCGACCTTCCAGTCGGACGTCAGGGCGTTGCCGAACCAGAACTTGCCGGTAGCCTCGGTCGAGGTCAGCGCCTTGAACACCTTGTCCGGGGTCGAGGCGATATAGCTCACATAGACGAAAACAGGCTTACTCATCGTGCTTCTCCTTACTCTGTCTCCAGTGCCTTCTTCATGTCGCTGAGCGCCTGCAAACGGTGGCGCTCGAATTTCCCGATCCAGCGCTCGCCGATCTCATAGATCGGCACCGGATTGAGGTAGTGCAGCTTCTCCCTGCCCCGCTTGACGGTGGCGACCAGATTGGCCGCCTGCAGAATTCCCAGATGCTTGCTCACCGCCTGCCGGGTCATGTCGAGACGCGCGCATAGCTCGTTCAAGCTCTGTCCGTTGTCGGCGCGCAGCCGGTCGAGCAAGTCTCTGCGGCTCGCGTCGGCCAACGCCTTGAACACCAAATCCATGGTGACAATATGCAACCTTTTGGTTGCCTGTCAAGGCCTGTTTTTGCACGCGGAATTTTTCGTTTCTGCGCTACTGGTTGACGCAGCTGCCGATATAGGCGCTGCGGTCGCCGGCGGCCGGGCCGTAGACGCCGGCCTGGTGCGCGCAGCGGAACGCGCGGTCCTGCGACGTCTCGGCGCCGTTCGACCCCGATCCCGACACCGACGGCAGGTTCAGCAGTACGCGGCCGGTTTGCGGCACGTAAAGCGGCGGCGGCACGTCGGGCGGCCGCGTGACGAACGTTTGCGCAGGCGGCGAAGCGAAATGCTGCTGCGGCGGCGGCAAGGGCGCAGGAAAGACCGCGCCGGCCGAGCCGCGGCGCGTGTCTTCCTTGATGCCAAACCCCTTTGGCTCCCCCGCCTCGCGGCCGGAGCGAGGCTTGTGTGCATGGCGATGCTTCGCGGCAGGCGTAGCCGGTTCGGGCCGCATGATGTTGATCGTGCCGCCGTTGTCGCCGGGCTGGGCGCCAAGCGCGGGGGCTGCGAGCGCCAAAACTATAATGACTGCAGTATAAAGACGCCGGATCATCGGCTCCTCGCGCATTGGACTTGCTTCACTTAATCAACGCGCCTGCCGCAGCCATCCTGCGCATTGCAGCTAGTCTTCTTCCGGCGCTTCGACGATCGGGTCATAGCGCGTGGTATCGAAACCAAGCAGGTTCCAGGACTGCGCCATATGGGGCGGTAACGGCGCGGAGACGTCGATGGTTCCACCGCGCGGATGCGGCACCACGATCCGGCGCGCCAGCAGATGCAGTTTGTCCTGCATGCCGCCGGGCAGCTCCCAATTCTCGATATTGAAATATTTCGGATCGCCTACGATCGGGTTGCCGACATGCGCCATATGCGCGCGCAATTGATGGGTGCGGCCGGTGACCGGCTTGAGCGATATCCAGGCCAATTTCTGTGCCGCCGTCTCCACCACCGCGTAATACGTGACAGCATGCACCGCGTCCTTGTCGCCGTGTTTGGCGATACGCATGAAGCTGTCCTCTTCGACTTCCTGCTTGGCGAGGAAGGTGGAGACGCGGCCCTGCTGCGGTTTCGGTACACCTGCGACCATCGCCCAGTAGATCTTGCGCGCCGCGCGCGTGCGGAAGGTCTTGCCGAGCGCCGCGGCGGCAAAGCGGGTTTTCGCCACGAGCAGGCAGCCGGCGGTGTCCTTGTCGAGCCGGTGCACCAGACGCGGACGCTGCGCGTCTGGGTGCGCGCCGCGCAAGGTGCCGAGCATGCCGTCGAGGTGATGCGTCGTGCCGGAGCCGCCCTGCACGGCGAGCCCCATCGGCTTGTTGAGCACCAGCACGTCGTCGTCCTCGTAGAGCGTGATCGACTTGAGAAGGCGCGATCCTTCTGCGCCTGCGGTGCGTCGTCGCGCGGCTTGGGTGCTGCGAGCTGGAGCGGCGGGATGCGCACCGCCTGCCCGGCTTCGAGCCGGTTTTTCGGCTGCGTGCGCTTGCCGTTCACGCGCACTTCACCCTTGCGGATGATGCGCTGGATGTGGCTGAACGACAGGCCCGGAAACCGCGCCTCGAAGAAGCGGTCGACGCGCATGTTGTTTTCGTCGGGGGTGACGCTGAGGGTTTGTACTCCGGCGGAAAAATGCACAGGCTTTGGCGCGGCCACCGCTGGCGGTACGGGCTGATATGCGACGGGCTGCTCGCGCACAGGCCGAGCCGGAAAGCCGCGGCCATTGCCGCCGCCGCGTTTCGGCGAATGCTTCACCCGCAGATCGGATTGGCGCGGATTGGAGCGCTCTTTCGACCGTTCTTTGATCCACTCATCGCGATCGCGGCCGTGACCGCGGCCGCGCGGTCCCGCTTGTTGCCGCCCGCCGCCCGGCTGACGCGGGCCCTGTCTGCCGCGGCTCATGCGGTACCCGCGGCAAGTCGCGCCAGCGTGGCGTCGAGACCGTCAAGGCCATCGAGGCGGATTTTGAAACAAGTCGCCGAGCGCGTCGTGCAATTCGCGCGCGTTGAGCTTGCGTTTCTCGGTACCGCCGTTGAGCTTGTGCACCGACAAGCCGTTGTTGAAGAGTGCGTAACGGCGGCCGGGCTCGGCGCGCGCCGCCAAAAGTCCGTTGACGAAAATCGACTCCGGATGCGCCGAGGTGAACCAATTACCCATCTCAAAATCGGCCGGAATGCTCTCGGCGAGATCGGTGGCGTAGAGACTTGTCCATTCGCCGCCGATCTTCGCCTCGATGACGAGACGATGGGCTTCCTCAACCAGGCGGAACGGCTCGTGCGGGGTCGTCTGCTCGTCACGCGATTTCAGCACGAGCGGGCCCGTCGCCACATTGCCGCCGAAGCCAACATCGACAAGGTAGGTTTCGCCTTCCGCCTCGACGATCAAGAGCGCATGGACGCGCGGCGTGTTCACGCCGGGTGGCACGCTCCAGCGTACGCGCGCGGTCGCCTCCTGCACCTTGAAGCCGAGCGCGCGCAGCACGCGCCCAAACAAAAGGTTTTGCTCGAAGCAGTAGCCGCCGCGCCCGCCTCTGACGAGCTTGGCTTCGAGCGAGGCCGCATCGAGCTTGACTGGGCGCTTGAGCAGCGGGTCGAGATTTTCGAAGGCGATGACCTGCGGCTGCAAGCGGTGCAATTCGCGTAACGTCGCAAGCGTCGGCGCGCGTGGGCCGTCATAGCCGACGCGCTTGAAATAGGCGTCGAGATCGATCATCCGCCACCCCGCTCCTTGCGCAGCTTGGCCCAGTATTCCAGCCGCTTATTGATTTCGCGCTCGAAGCCACGCTCGGGCGGATTATAGAACCGCTGGCGCGGCAGCGCGTCGGGAAAATAGTTCTGCCCGGAGAAGGCCTCTTCCGCGTCGTGGTCGTAGGCATAACCGCGGCCGTAGCCTTCTTCTTGCATCAGCTTGGTCGGTGCGTTGAGGATCTGCTTGGGCGGCAACAGCGACCCAGCTTGCTTTGCCGTACGCATGGCCGCGCCGAACGCGGCGTAAGAGGCGTTCGATTTCGGCGCGGTCGCCATATAAAGCACGGCTTCGGCGATGGCCAATTCGCCTTCCGGCGAGCCCAGGAAATCGTAGGCGTCCTTGGCGGCATTGGCCATCACCAGCGCCTGCGGGTCGGCGAGCCCGATGTCCTCGATCGCCATGCGCACCACGCGGCGCGCGATGTAAAGCGGCGGCTCGCCCGCATCCAGCATACGGCACAGATAATAAAGCGCGGCGTCCGGATCGGAGCCGCGCACCGACTTGTGCAGCGCGGAGATGAGGTTGTAATGGCCGTCTTGCGCCTTGTCGTAGATCGGCGCGCGGCGCTGCACGATGTCCTGCAATTTGGCTGCGCCGAACACTTCGTCCTTGCGCGCGGCGCGCCAGACTTCTTCGGCGAGCGTCAGCGCGGCGCGGCCGTCGCCGTCGGCCATGCCGATGAGCTGCGTGCGCGCGTCGGCATCGAGCGGCAGCAAGCGGTGCTCGATCTCCTCGGCGCGCGCCAGCAGCTTTTCGATGGCCTGCGCGTCGAGCGATTTGAACACCAGCACGCGCGCGCGCGACAGCAGCGGCGCGTTCAGTTCGAACGACGGGTTTTCGGTGGTGGCGCCGACCAGCACGATGGTGCCGTCCTCCATCACCGGCAGAAACGAGTCCTGCTGGGCGCGGTTGAAACGGTGGATCTCGTCCACGAACAGCAGCGTGCCCTGCCCGCTTTCGCGTCTGGCCCGCGCAGCCTCGAACACTTTCTTCAAGTCGGCGACGCCAGTGAAAATGGCGGATATCTGCTCGAAATGCAGGTCGGTCGCCTGCGCCAAGAGCCGCGCCACCGTGGTCTTGCCGGTGCCGGGCGGGCCCCAGAATACAAGGCTGCCGAGCGAGCGGGTCGCCAGCATGCGGGTCAGCGCGCCGTCGGCACCGAGCAGATGGTCCTGGCCGACAACCTCGTCGAGCAGCAGCGGACGCAATCGGTCGGCGAGCGGGCGCGGCGCGTCCTTGTCGAGGCCGGCGGCCGCGAACAAAGTCGGTCCCGCCTTAACCCGTGTGGCCATCAACGTGCCCTTCGGCTGTCATCCATTGAAAACTGCGGTGATCTGCTGCCCGCCGCGGCGGATGACGATTTGCCAGGAACGGTTCGGCTTGTCGGTGGCACGCGCCAAATCGCGGGTCTTGGCGATATGGTCGCCGTTCACCGACACGATGATGTCGCCGCGTTTGAAGCCGAGATTGCTGGCATAGGAGCCGTCGTCCACGTCGACGATGACGACGCCCTCGTCGGCGTTCTGCAATTGCAGTTCGTCGGCCAGCGCCGGCGACAGGTTGGCGACCTTGGCGCCGAAGAACGGCGAGCGCGAGTGGATGGTGATCTCGTCACGCGGCGTCGAGGGCGCGGTCTGCAGCGCCACCATCACGCTCGCTTCCCGACCGCCGCGCAAAAGGCCGAGCGTCGCCGTGCCGCCGAGCGGCTTGGTGGCGAAGCGGTAATCGAAGGCATTGGGATCGTCCACCGTTTGCCCGTCGACGGTCACGATAACGTCGCCGGGTTTAAGTCCGGCGCGCGCCGCGGGACTATCCGGCTCGACGCTCGCGACCAGGGCGCCGATCGGGCGTTTCAGCCCCATGCTGTCGGCGATGTCGGCGGTCACCGCCTGCAGCTTAGCGCCGAGCCAGGGCCGCATCACGGTGCCGCCGCCGCTCTTGGCGGAGGCCACTACCACCCGCACCATGTTGGCCGGGATGGCGAAGCCGATGCCTTGCGAGCCGCCCGAGCGCGAGAAGATCGCGGTGTTGATCCCGACCAGCCGGCCGGTGAGATCGACCAGCGCGCCGCCCGAATTGCCCGGATTGATAGCGGCGTCGGTCTGGATGAAGAACTGGTAGTCGGTAATGCCGACTTGCGTGCGCGCGAGCGCCGAGACGATGCCGTGCGTCACGGTCTGCCCGACGCCGAACGGATCGCCGACCGCGAGTACCACGTCGCCGACTTCGAGCGCGTCGGAATTGGCCAATTCCAGCACCGGAAAACGCTCATGCGCGTCCTTGATGCGCAGCACGGCGAGATCGCTGCGTTTGTCCTTGAGCACGATCTCGGCCTCGAATTCGCGCTTGTCGGCAAGCGCCACCTTGACCTCGTCGGCGCCCTCGATCACGTGCACGTTGGTGACCACGAGGCCCGACGGATCGACGATGACGCCGGAGCCGAGCGAGCGCTGCACCTGGCGGCCGCCGTCTCCCGGCACGCCGAAAAAGCGGCGGAAAATCGGATCGTCGAACAGCGGATTGCGGTTCACCACCACCTTGGCGGCATAGACGTTGACCACCGCCGGCGACACCCGTTGCACCACCGGCGCATAGGATAGACGCAGCTCGGCGGCCGTCGGCACGCGGCGCTCTTGCGCGGCGGCTGGCGCGACAGCAATGGCGGCGAGCAGAAGCGCGGTCAGAAACAGCTTAAGGCGCATCGGATAAGGTCTCCCGGCGGATGCGGAGATATAGGCTACCGGCCGGGCTAAATGAAGGCCGAACTCCCCTCCCCGCGCACGGAGAGGGGCAATTAGGCTACTCCTTCGCCGGTACCGTGCGCAGATAGGCCACTACGGCGTCGAGGTCGTCCGGCGTCAGCGTGGCGTAGTAGTGGAAGCCCATCGGCGGCTTGAGATGGCTGCCGTCCTTGCGGATGCCGGTGGTGATGGCGCGCTTGATCTCGGCGTCGCTCCAGGCGCCGATGCCCTTGTCTTTGCTCCGGGTAATGTTGCGCGAGGTCGAGACGCCCCACGGGCCCGGGAAATCGAAACCGCCGGCGCCCAGGCGCGTGTCCCACTGACGCATGCCCTTCACCATCGGCGTATGGCATTCCATGCAATGCGCGATGGTGGCGAGGTAAAAGCCCTTCTTCACCTTGTCGCCCATCATGGCGTCGGTGTAGGACTTTTCGCCGCCGGGGATGACGTGTTCGACCTGCGGCATCTTGTAGATCGGATCGGCGACCTTGTTGCCGATCGGCTTGATGGTGCGCAGATAGGCAACGACCGCGTCGAGATCGCGTTCAGTCATGATGTGATAGAAACCGGTCGGCATGATCATGGCGATGTGCACGCCGTTGGGCAGCAAGCCGGTGCGCATCAGCTTCTTGATGTCGGCGTCGCTCCACTTGCCGATGCCGGTTTCCTTGTCCTGCGTGATGTTGGGCGCGGTCACCTTGAACGGCGGCTCATCCCAGGACAGCCCGCCCGAGAACAGCTTACCGGGGATGTCGCCGGTCGGCCCTTTCGGTGAGTGGCAGTTGCCACAGGTGAGGATGCCGTTGACCAGATAGTCGCCGCGCTTGACCAGATCGGATTGCGCGTACGCCGCGCCAACGGTGGCGGCAAGAGCGGCAAGCAGCGTTACGACAAATCGGATCATGGTGTTCCTCCCCGTATTTCGTATGCACGGGAGTATACATAGCCCGCTACCACCCGCTATCGCCGGATAACAAAAAAGGGCGGCCCACCGGCCGCCCTTGTGAATTACGTTGGGAACTGCGGATCAGGCCGCCGCGGTGGCCTCTTCCGCCTTCTTCTCCTGCACCGGCCCGGAATCCTTGCCCTTGGCCTCGAGGTCGCGATCGACGAACTCGATCACCGCCTGCGGCGCGCTGTCGCCGTAGCGGAAACCGGCCTTGAGCACGCGGGTATAGCCGCCTTTGCGGTCCTTGTAGCGCGGGCCGATCACCTCGAACAATTTCTTGACCATCGGGATATCGCGCATTTCCGAGATCGCCTGCCGGCGCGCGGCTAAGCCGCCCTTCTTGGCGAGCGTCACCAGTTTCTCCACGATCGGACGCAGCTCCTTCGCCTTCGGCAGCGTGGTGACGACCTGCTCGTGCTTGATCAGACTTGCTGCCATGTTGGCGAACATGGCGGTGCGATGCGCCGAATGCCGGCCGAGCTTGCGGTGAACTTTTCCGTGACGCATCGCGTGTTCCTCTTAGTAGTGGTCTTCGAAGCGCTTGGCGAGCTCTTCGATATTCTCCGGCGGCCAGCCCGGCACTTCCATGCCGAGATGCAGGCCCATCTGCGCCAGCACTTCCTTGATCTCGTTGAGGGACTTGCGGCCGAAGTTCGGCGTGCGCAGCATTTCGGCCTCGGTCTTCTGCACGAGGTCGCCGATATAGACTATGTTGTCGTTCTTGAGACAATTGGCCGAGCGCACCGACAGTTCGAGCTCGTCCACCTTCTTGAGGAAGGCCGGGTTGAAGGCGAGATCGGGAATGCTCTCGGCGGCCTGCTCCTTGCGCGGCTCCTCGAAATTCACGAACACGTTGAGCTGGTCCTGCAGGATGCGCGCCGCGTAGGCGAGCGAGTCCTCAGGGCTGACCGCGCCGTTGGTCTCGATGGTCATCGTCAGTTTGTCGTAGTCGAGGATTTGGCCCTCGCGGGTGTTCTCGACCTTGTAGGAAACCTTGCGCACCGGCGAATAGAGGCTGTCGACCGGGATCAGGCCGATCGGCGCGTCCTCCGGGCGGTTGCGCTCGGCCGGCACGTAACCCTTGCCGGTGTTGACGGTGAACTCCATACGAATCTCGGCACCCTCGTCGAGCGTGCAGAGCACCAAATCGGGATTGAGCACGACCACGTCGCCGACGGTCTGAATCTCGCCGGCGGTGACGGTCCCGGGGCCCTGCTTCTTGACCACCATGCGCTTGGGACCCTCGCCCTGCATCTTGATGGCGATGTCCTTGATGTTGAGCACGATGTCGGTGACGTCCTCGCGTACGCCGGCGATCGAGGAGAATTCGTGCAACACGCCGTCGATATGCACCGATTGCACCGCCGCGCCCTGCAGCGACGACAGCAGAATGCGGCGCAATGCATTACCCAGCGTCACGCCGAAGCCGCGTTCGAGCGGTTCGGCGACGACGGTGGCGGTCCGTGCGGCATCGTTGCCGGCGGCCACTTGCAGCTTGTTCGGCCTGATCAATTCCTGCCAATTTTTCTGGATCACGTCATTCACCTATTGAGCGGCGCTGGGTTCAAGACCCGGCGCATCCCACCCGCCGTGTGGGGAAATGTTCGGCGGCAGCGGACGCGACGCGCCCGCCCGAAATGAAATTCACACGCGACGACGCTTACGCGGCCGGCAACCGTTATGCGGGATCGTGGTTACGTCGCGGATCGAGGTGATGGTAAAGCCCTGCGCCTGCAAGGCGCGCAGTGCCGATTCACGGCCCGAACCGGGGCCCGATACTTCGACTTCCAGGGTGCGCATGCCGTGCTCTTGCGCCTTCTTGGCGGCGTCTTCGGCGGCAACCTGCGCGGCATAGGGCGTCGACTTGCGCGAGCCCTTGAACCCCATCGTGCCCGACGACGACCAGGCAATGGTGTTGCCCTGCGCGTCGGTGATGGTGATCATGGTGTTGTTGAACGAGGCGGCGACATGCGCGACGCCCGACGCGATGTTCTTGCGTTCGCGCCGGCGGACGCGGGTGGCTTCCTTACCCATTCTCGATCCCTTTGCAGCCCGCCGCCGTCAGGCGCGGGCGATTCCTTGTCGTCACTGCGGTGTCGGTGTCTTTTTCTTGCCAGCGATGGTCTTGGCCGGCCCCTTGCGGGTGCGCGCATTGGTGTGGGTGCGCTGGCCGCGCACGGGCAACCCCTTGCGGTGGCGCAGGCCCCGGTAGCAGCCGAGATCCATCAGCCGCTTGATATTCATCGCCACTTCGCGGCGCAGGTCGCCCTCGACCATGTAGTCGCGGTCAATCATTTCGCGAATCTGCAGCACTTCGGCGTCGGTGAGCTGGGACACCCGCCGCTCCTGCGGCAAGTTAACCTTCGCCATTATTTCATGGGCGATTTTGGGCCCGACGCCATGGATATATTGGAGCGCGATCACGACGCGCTTGTTGGTGGGCAGGTTGACGCCTGCGATACGAGCCACGGATCAACTCTCCTGTTATCGTCCGGCCGCGCGCAAGGCGCCGAATCTTCGTGTCCCTGGAAGGGGATAGCCCAAAGCGTAACACGACGCCTGTCCCCGCTTTTCTGGGGCCCAGCATCGCGTCAAACTCCTGAATGCGCAGCTTATTAAGGGATTCATCGCGCCTTCGTCAACCTCCGCCGGGTACGCAGTTTGCGCTGTCCAGCCTTGTTTTTGCCGCGCGCCGGTCGGGTCGCTTTGTGGGCGGATTTACGGGGTTTGGCGCGAGCCAGACGGCTTCGGCGGGCTTTGGCCTGCCCTTTGGCCGATTTGGCCTTGCGGCGGGCCGGTTTGGACGTAGCGGCTGGGCTCAGGATGCGGTTAATGGCGGTGGTGACGGTATCGATCGGCGCCATGCCATCCACGGTCTTGAGCATGCCCTTGCCGGCGTAATAGGCCGCCAAAGGCGCGGTTTGCGCCCGGTAGGCCGCCAGGCGCCCCTTGAGCACTTCCGGATTGTCGTCGGCGCGCAGCTTCTCGCCGCGGCCGGTCATTTCGGCCACCCGGGTTTCGATGCGCTTGAGCAGGATGCCCTCGTCCACCTTGAGCTCGATCACGCCGTCGAGCTTGAGCCCGCGCTCGGCGAGCAGCCCGTCCAGCGCCTGCGCCTGCGGCACCGTGCGCGGAAAGCCGTCGAGCACGAAGCCGCGCTTGGCATCGGCCTTGTCGATGCGGTCGGCGATGATCGCCACCACCACCTCGTCGGGAACTAGCTGGCCGGCCTCCATGATGCTCTTGGCGCGCAGCCCCACCGGCGTAGCGGCGGCGACCGCGGCGCGCAGCATGTCGCCGGTGGAGAGCTGGACGATGCCGTATTTCTGCACCAACAGCTGCGCTTGCGTGCCCTTCCCCGCCCCCGGCGGGCCGAGCAGGATCAGTCTCATCGATTGCGCCCCCGCAGCTTCGAACGTTTGATCAGGCCTTCGTATTGGTGCGCCAGCAGATAGCCCTGGATCTGCGCCACCGTATCCATGGTGACGCTGACCACGATCAAGAGCGACGTGCCGCCGAAATAGAACGGCACCGCGGCGTAGGAGATCAGGATTTCAGGGATCAGGCAGACGATGGCGAGATAGCCCGCACCGACCAAGGTAATGCGCGAGAGCACATAGTCGATGTATTCCGCGGTGCGTTCGCCCGGCCTTATGCCCGGAATGAAGCCGCCATGTTTCTTGAGATTATCCGCGGTCTCGGTCGGGTTGAACACGATCGCGGTGTAGAAAAAGGCGAAGAACACGATCAGCCCGATGTACAGGATCAAAAACAGTGGCCGGCCGTGGCCGAGCAGCGTGGTGACGGTCGTGAGCCAGCCGGGCCCCTGCCCGGCGTTGAAGTTGGCGACCGTGGTCGGCAACAGTAGCAGCGAAGAGGCGAAGATCGGTGGGATCACGCCCGAGGTGTTGAGCTTGAGCGGCAGATGCGAGGATTGCCCCTCGAACATGCGGTTGCCCACCTGCCGCTTAGGATATTGGATCAGCAGGCGGCGCTGCGCGCGCTCCATGAACACGATGAAGGCGATGACCGCGGTCGCCATCACGATCACGGCGAGGATCAGCCCGGTGGACAACGCGCCCTGGCGGCCGAGTTCCAAGGTGCCGGCGATCGCCGAAGGCAATTGCGCCACGATGCCGGACAAGATGATCAGCGAGATGCCGTTGCCGATGCCGCGCGAGGTGATCTGCTCGCCCAGCCACATCAGGAACATGGTCCCGCCGGTGAGTGTGACCACGGTGGAAATGCGGAAGAACCAGCCGGGATCGGAGACCACGCTGCCGGCGCCTTCCAGCCCGATCGAAATGCCGTAGGCCTGGAAGGCGGCGAGCACCACGGTGAGATACCGGGTATACTGGTTCATGATCTTGCGGCCCGATTCGCCTTCCTTCTTGAGCGCTTCGAGCGTGGGCGATACCGTCGTCATCAGCTGGATGATGATCGAGGCCGAGATGTAGGGCATGATGTTGAGCGCGAAGATCGCCATCCGGTGGATGCCGCCGCCGGAGAACATGTTGAACATGCCGAGAATGCCACCGGCCTGGGTGTTGAAAATCTGCTCCCAGGCGTTGGGATCGATGCCGGGCAACGGGATATAAGTGCCCAGACGATAGACCAGCAGCGCGCCGACCGTGAACCAGATGCGCTTCTTGAGCTCTTCGGCCTTGGCGAGGGCTCCGAAGTTGAGATTGGCCGCCAGTTGTTCCGCTGCCGAAACCATCAATCGCTCCTGCCGCCGCGCCCCGTCCTGCCCCACCCCGCTTGCCGCGGGCCGCCTTCAGAAAACTCTAAATAGGCACCGCATCGCAAACTTGCGACCGGGCTATTCGCCCAGTTTTTGCTCGCCTTCGGCGGCTGGCGCTTTCGGCTTGCCGCCCTTCGCTTTATCGCCGCCTTTGGCGGCTTCCAGCGCCATGCGCTTGTTCTTGCCCTTCGGCTCGGCGTCCACTTCCTTCGCCGGCGCCAGAATTTTCACGCTGCCGCCGGCCTTTTCGACCGCCGCGATGGCGGATTTCGAGGCGCGGAACACAGCGAAATCGGCCTTACTCTTGAACTCGCCGTCGCCGAGCAGCTTGACGCCGCCCTTGGCGCGCCGCATCAGGCCGGCCTTGACCATGGCTGCGACATCGATCGGATTCTTGGTGTCGATCAGCCCGGCGTCGATCGCCGCCTGCACTTTGCCGATATTGGTTTCGTTGAGCTTGACCGCGAACGACGTATTGCGGAAGCCGCGCTTGGGCAGACGGCGATGCAGCGGCATCTGGCCGCCTTCGAAGCCCTTGATGCGCACGCCCGAGCGCGCGGTCTGGCCCTTGCCGCCGCGGCCGCCGGTCTTGCCCATGCCGGAGCCGATCCCGCGCCCGATGCGCAGGCGGTTCTTGCGCGCACCTGCGTTGTCGGCGATTTGGTTCAGTTTCATCGCACGCGTCCTTCTTATTTCGCTTCGCCGACCACGCGCACCAGATGGTGCAGCTTGCGGATCATGCCGCGCGTCGACGGCGTATCCGGCAGATCGCGGGTGCGGCCGACTTTATTGAGCCCGAGCCCGATCAGGGTCTCGCGCTGGTCGTGGTGGCGGCGCAGCGGGCTCGCAATCTGTTCGACCTTGACGGTCTTTTTTGACTCGGCCATGGCGATCCCCCTATTCCGTCGCGTCCGCCTCGCCGCCTTCGCGACGGCGCGACTGCAGCGTGGAGACCTTGATGTTGCGGCGTGCCGCGACCGAGCGCGGCGAATCCTGATGCTTGAGCGCGTCGAAGGTCGCGCGCACCACGTTGTAGGGATTGGACGAGCCGAGCGATTTCGCAACCACGTCCTGGATGCCGAGCGTCTCGAACACCGCGCGCATCGGACCGCCGGCGATAATGCCGGTGCCCGGAGGCGCCGCGCGCAGGAACACCTTGCCGGCGCCGTGGCGGCCAAGCACGTCGTGATGCAATGTGCGGCCTTCGCGCAAGGGCACGCGCGTCAGGCTGCGCTTGGCGGCGTCGGTCGCCTTGCGGATCGCTTCCGGCACCTCGCGCGCCTTGCCGTGGCCGTAGCCGGCGCGGCCCTTCTGGTCGCCGACGATGACGAGCGCGGCAAAGGCGAAGCGCCGGCCGCCCTTCACCACCTTGGCCACGCGATTGATGTGGACCAGCTTGTCGGTGAACTCGCTGTCGCGTTCCTCGCGGCCGCCGCGTTCACGGTCGCGGCGCGGCTCTCGTCGGGGTTCATGTGCCATTTTCGATCAATCCAATTGAATTAGAAGTTGAGGCCGCCTTCGCGCGCGGCGTCGGCCAGCGCCTTGACGCGCCCGTGATAGAGATAGCCGCCGCGGTCGAACACGACGTCCTTGATTCCTTTTTCCTTCGCGCGCTCGGCGATCAGCTTGCCGACCGATTTTGCCGCGTCGATATTGGCGCCGGTCTTGGCGCCTTCGCGCAGCGCCTTTTCGAGCGACGACGCAGCCGCCAGCGTCTGGCCCTTGGCGTCGTCGATGAGCTGGGCGTAGATGTGCTTGGACGAGCGGAACACCGTCAGCCGCGCGCGCCCGCTGGTGCCGGCGGCGAGCTTGACGTTGCGGCGCACGGTCGCCGTCCGTCGCGCAGTCCGATCGCTTAATCTCGACATCGCCAAGTCCCTCTACTTCTTCTTTCCTTCCTTGCGGAAGATGTATTCGCCGACATATTTCACGCCCTTGCCCTTGTACGGCTCGGGCGGGCGGAAGCCGCGGATTTCGGCGGCAACCTGGCCGACCTGCTGCTTGTCCATACCGGTCACCACGATCTCGGTCGGCTTCGGCGTAGCGATCGCGATGCCCTGCGGGATCGCGAAATTCACGTCGTGCGAAAAGCCGAGCTGCAGGTTGAGCGTCTTGCCCTGCACCGCGGCGCGGAAGCCGACGCCGGTGATTTCCAGCTTTTCCTCGAAGCCTTTGGTCACGCCGGAGATCAAATTGGCGACCAGCGTGCGCGAGGTGCCCCATTGCGAGCGCGCGCGCTTGCTCTCGGAGCGCGGATCGAGCTTGATCCCGCCTTTGTCCATCTTGGCCGTCACGTCGTCATGCAGCACGACCTGCATGGCGCCCTTCGGGCCTTTGATCTTGACGGTCTGCCCTTCCACGGTGGCGGTGACGCCGGACGGGATCGCAACCATTTTGTTGCCGATACGAGACATCAGAACACCGTGCAGATGATTTCGCCGCCGACATTGGCGTCGCGGGCTGCGTGATCGGCCATCACGCCCTTTGGCGTCGACAAAATCGAGATGCCGAGGCCGTTATTGATGCGCGGCAGCGCGCGCACCGAGGCGTAGACGCGCCGGCCAGGCTTGGAGACGCGCGAAATCTCGCGGATCACCGGCTCGCCGTCGAAATATTTCAGCTCGATCTCGAGCTCGCTGCGGCCGTCGGCATGCGCCACGCTGGCGTAGCCGCGGATGTAGCCTTCGGTCTTGAGCACCTCGCAGACGCGCTCGCGCTGCTTGGAGCCCGGCATGGAAACCTTCGACTTGGCGCGCATCTGCGCATTGCGGATGCGGGCAATCATGTCGCCGATCGGATCGTTGACAGCCATCGCGATCCTCCCTTACCAGCTCGACTTCACGAGGCCGGGAATCAGGCCCTTGGAGCCGAGGTCGCGCAACGCGATGCGGCTGAGACGATGCTTGCGGTAATAGGCGCGCGGACGGCCCGAAAGCTCGCAGCGATTGCGGATGCGAGTGGCCGAGGAATTGCGCGGCAATTCGGCAAGCTTGAGCGTGGCGGCGAACCGCTCCTCCATCGGCAGCTTCTTGTCGCGGGCGATCGCCTTGAGCGCCTTGCGGCGATTGGCATAACTTTTCGCCATCTTGCGCCGCCGATTATTCTTCTCGATCATACTCTTCTTCGCCATGCCTATCGCTCCTTGTTTCCGCGTTTGAGGGAACTGAAATCGCCCCTCACTGCCGGAACGGGAAGTTGAATGCCGCCAGAAGCGCGCGCGCCTCTTCGTCGGTGCGCGCGCTGGTGCAAACGGTGACGTCGAGGCCCCAGGTATCGGTGACCTTGTCGAAATCGATTTCCGGAAAGACCATGTATTCCTTGATGCCGAGACTGTAGTTGCCGCGGCCGTCGAAGCTCTTCGGATTGAGCCCGCGGAAGTCGCGGATGCGCGGCAGCACGATGTTCACCAGCCGGTCGATGAAGTCGTACATGCGCGTCTTGCGCAGCGTGACCTTGCAGCCGATGGCCTGGCCGTCGCGCAGCTTGTAGGTGGCGATCGACTTGCGCGATTTGGTGATCACCGCCTTCTGGCCGGCGATCAGCGTCAGGTCCTGCGCGGCATTGTCGACCTTCTTGCGGTCGGCGACGCCTTCGCCGATGCCCATGTTGAGCACCACCTTGGTGATCACCGGCACCTGCATGCGGTTGGTGTAGCCGAACTGCTTGCTCAGTTCGCCGCGGATCACCTGCTCGAAATGGGTCTTGAGCCGCGCCACGTAGTCGGAGCGCTCGCGCGGCTTCTTCACCTTCGGCGCGTCGCCTTTGGGCGCGCCGCCGCCCTTGGCGCCTTTCGGCGCGCCTTGCGGCGGCTTCGGCTTCTTGGTTTCGGTGTTCGGTTGCGTATCAGCCATCGATCTCAACTCCGGAACGCTTGGCAATGCGGATTTTCTTGCGGTCTTGCCCCTCGCCGACGAATTTGAAGCCGACGCGGGTCGGCTTGCCGTCCTTGGGGTCGGCCATCGCCAGGTTGGACAGATGGATCGTGCTCTCCTTCGAGATGATCCCGCCTTCCTGCTGCGCGGTCTGGCGCTGGTGGCGCTTGACCATGTTGACGCCGCGCACCAGCGCGCGGTCTTCATCCGGGCGCACCTCGATCACCTCGCCGGTGCGGCCTTTGTCGCGGCCGGCGAGCACGATAACTTTGTCGCCCTTCTTGATCTTGGCGGCCATTAGAGCACCTCCGGCGCGAGCGAGATGATCTTCATGTGATTCTTGGCGCGCAATTCGCGCGGCACCGGCCCGAAGATGCGGGTGCCCACCGGCTCCATCTGCGGGGTGATCAGCACCGCCGCGTTGCGGTCGAAGCGGATGACCGAGCCGTCGGCGCGCTTGATGTCCTTGGCGATGCGCACCACCACGGCCTTCATCACCTCGCCTTTTTTCACGCGGCCGCGCGGAATGGCTTCCTTCACCGAGACGACGATGACGTCGCCGATGGTGGCGTATTTGCGCTTGGAGCCGCCCAGCACCTTGATGCACATGACGCGGCGCGCGCCGGAATTGTCCGCCACGTCGAGGTTGGTTTGCATCTGGATCATGATGCGGCTCTCATTGTCTTGCGCGAGCATGATGCTTATTGAACTTTCTGTTTCTTCTCGCCGCGGATCACTTCCCAGCACTTGAGCTTGGAGATCGGCCGGCGCTCCTCGATCCACACCATGTCGCCGACGGCAAATTCGTTCTTTTCGTCATGCGCGTGGTATTTCTTCGAACGGCGAATGGTCTTCTTCATCGTCGCATGGGTGAAACGCCGGTCGACGCGCACGACAATGGTCTTGTCCTGCTTGTCGCTGACGACGACGCCCTGGAGCGTACGCTTCGGCATCTCTAACCCCTTACTTCGACTTCTTCGCGGCAGTCTTCTTCGCGCCAGCCTTGAGGCTCTTCGCGGACTGCGGCTTCTTTGATTTCGGCTTGTCGGATTTCGGCTTCTCGGCCTTCGGCTTGGCAACTTTGGGCTTCGCCTCCGCTTTCGGAATCGGCGCAATGTCCGGCATCGATCCGGCGCGCTTCTGCGCGGCGATGGTCTTCAGGCGCGCGACGTCGCGGCGGATGACGCGCACGCGCGAGGTGTTCTCGAGCTGCCCGGTGGCGCGCTGGAAGCGCAGGTTGAACTGCTCCTTCTTGAGCTTGAGCACCTCGTCGTCGATCTGGTCGAGCGTCATCGCTCTTACGTCTGCGGCTTTCATGGCGTCACTCGGCGATGCGTTCGATGAAACGGGTCTTGACCGGCAGCTTGGCGGCGGCGAGCGCCAGCGCTTCCTTGGCGACGGCGATCGGAATGCCGTCGACCTCGAACAGGATGCGGCCGGGCTTGACGCGGCACACCCAAAGCTCGGGCGTGCCCTTGCCTTTGCCCATGCGGATTTCGATCGGCTTCTTCGACACCGGCACGTCCGGGATAGACGCGGATCCACACCCGGCCCGACCGCTTCATGAAGCGGGTGAGCGCGCGGCGCGCGGCCTCGATCTGGCGCGCGGTGACGCGCTCGGGCTCCAGCGCCTTGAGGCCGTATTGGCCGAAGGCGAGCGTGGCGCCGACTGGTGGCGACGCCGTGGATGCGGCCCTTGAACGCCTTGCGGAACTTGGTGCGGATCGGTTGCAGCATGACTTAACTCTGTTGTCCCCTCAGGCCGCGGTTTCGCGGCGCGGACGGCCCTGGTCGCCTTCGGCGAGCTTCTTGTCCTGCGCCATCGGATCGTGCTCGAGGATTTCGCCCTTGAAGATCCAGACCTTGACGCCGCAGGTGCCGTAGGTGGTGAACGCGGTGGCAACGCCGTAGTCGACGTCGGCGCGCAGCGTATGCAGCGGCACGCGGCCTTCGCGGTACCACTCCATGCGCGCGATTTCGGCGCCGCCGAGACGGCCCGAGCAGTTGATGCGGATGCCTTCGGCGCCGAGCCGCATGGCCGACTGCACGGCGCGCTTCATGGCGCGGCGGAACGCGACGCGGCGCTCGAGCTGCTGCGAGATCAATTCGGCGACCAGCTGCGCGTCGAGTTCCGGCTTGCGGATTTCGACGATGTTGATGACCACGTCGCTGTCGGTGAGCTTGGCGACCGACTTGCGCAGCTTCTCGATGTCGGCGCCCTTCTTGCCGATCACCACGCCCGGACGCGCCGAGTGGATGGTGACGCGGCACTTCTTGTGCGGGCGCTCGATGATGATCTTCGACACCGCCGCCTGCTTGAGCTGCTTCATCAGCTCTTCGCGGATCTTGATGTCCTCATGCAGCAGCGTGCCGTATTCGGCCTTGCCGGAATACCAGCGCGAGTCCCAGGTGCGGTTGATCCCGAGACGCAGCCCAATCGGATTGACTTTTTGACCCATCGACGACCCCTCAGGCTTTCGCTGCGGCTGGCGCCTCGACCTGACGCACGACGATGGTCAGGTGGGAGAACGGTTTCAAAATGCGTCCCATGCGGCCGCGGCCGCGCGGGCTGAAGCGCTTGATCACCAGCGCCTTGCCGACATGGGCCTCGGCGACGACCAGATCGTCGACGTCGAGGTCGTGATTGTTCTCGGCATTGGCGATCGCCAATTCCAGGCACTTGCGCACATCCTTGGCGATGCGCTTGCGCGAAAACTCGAGGTCGGCGAGCGCGCTCGCGACCTTCTTGCCGCGGATCATCTGCGCGACAAGATTGAGCTTCTGCGGACTGATCCGCATCATCCGGGCTCACCGCCTTGGCCTCGTTATCGGCGAGGCTTCGCTCGCGTGCGCTTTTGCCCATGACGTGTCTCTCGATTCCTTAGCTCGCCGCCGGCGCGGCGGCCGGCGCCGCGGCCGGCGCCGCGCCGCGCGCCGGAGCGGCGGCCGTCGCGCTTGGCTTTGCGGTCGGATGAGTGGCCGTAGAACATCCGGCCCGGCGCGAATTCGCCGAACTTGTGACCGACCATTTCCTCGGTCACCATCACCGGAATGTGCTTCTGCCCGTTATAGACGCCGAAATTCAGGCCGACGAATTGCGGCAGAATGGTCGAGCGCCGGCTCCAGATCTTGATCATCTCGTGACGGCCGGACGCGCGCGCGGCTTCCGCCTTTTTCAGCAGATAGCCGTCGACGAACGGGCCTTTCCATAACTGAACGCGCCATATCTCGTGTCCCTACTGCTGCTGCTTCTTCTTGCGGTCGTGCCGGCTGGCGACGATGAATTTGGTGGTGCGCTTGTTCTTGCGCGTCTTCTTGCCCTTGGTCGGGAAGCCCCACGGCGTGACCCAGTGCTTGCCGCCCTTGGTGCGGCCGCCATGCGGGTGATCGACCGGGTTCATGGTGATGCCGCGGTTGTGCGGCATGCGGCCCTTCCAGCGCTGGCGGCCGGCCTTGCCGATCGTGGTGTTCATGTTGTCGGGGTTCGACACCGCGCCGATGGTCGCCATGCAGCGGCCATGCACCAGGCGCTGCTCGGTCGTGAACTAGCCGCAGGATGACGTAATCCTGGTCGCGCCCGACGATCTGCACGTAGGTGCCGGCCGAGCGCGCGATCTGCCCGCCCTTGCCGATCTTGATCTCGATATTGTGCACGATGGTGCCGACCGGAATGATTGCCGATCGGCATGGCGTTGCCGGGCTTGACGTCGGCCTTGCTCGGACGCGATCACGGTGTCGCCCGCGCCCAGGCGCTGCGGCGCCAGGATATAGGCGAGCTCGCCGTCCTGGTACTTGATCAGCGCGATGAAGGCGGTGCGGTTGGGATCGTATTCGAGCCGCTCGACGGTCGCCGGCACGTCGAATTTGGTGCGGCGGAAATCGATCTTGCGATAGGCCTGCTTGTGGCCGCCGCCGCGGAAGCGCGAGGTGATGCGGCCGTTATTGTTGCGGCCGCCGGTCGAATGCTGGCCTTCGGTCAGCGCCTTGACCGGCGCGCCCTTATACAGCGACGAACGGTCGACGTTGACCAGCTGGCGCTGGCTCGGCGTGGTCGGATTGTATGTTTTCAACGCCATCGGAGCGCTTCCCTTACAATCCCGTGGTCACGTCGATGCGGTGACCCTCTTCGAGCGTCACGATCGCGCGCTTCACGTCGGACTGCTGCCCGAGCTTGTTCTTGAACACCTTGAGCTTGCCCTTGCGGGTCAGCGTGTTGACGTTCTTGACCTTGACGTCGAACAGCTTCTCGACCGCTTCCTTGATCTGCGGCTTGGTCGCGTTCTTGCGCACCTTGAACACGACCTTGTTGTGCTCGGACGCCATGGTCGCCTTTTCGGTGATCACCGGCGACAGGATGACGTCGTAATGGCGGGGATCGCTGGTGCTCATTTGAAGCGCGCCTCCAGCGCATCGAGCGCGGCCTTGGTCAGCACCAAAGTCTTGCGCCGCATGATGTCGTAGACGTTGATGCCCTGCACCGGCAGCACGTCGATATTCGGAATGTTGCGCGCGGCGTTGCGGAAATTCGGCTCGACCTCGGCGCCATCGATGATCAGCGCGTTGTCGAGCCCGAGCTTGTCGAACTGCTTGGCGAGCGCCCTTGGTCTTGCCGTCCTTCAGCGTCATCTTGTCGATGACGATAATGCCGCCGTCCTTGGCCTTCGACGACAGCGCGTGCTTGAGCGCGAGCGCGCGCACCTTCTTCGGCAGGCCGATGCGCATGACTGCGCACCACCGGACCGAAGGCGCGTCCGCCGCCGCGGAACTGCGGCACGCGCGCCGAGCCGTGGCGGGCGCCGCCGGTGCCCTTCTGCGCATACATCTTCTTGCCGGTGCGCCAGATTTCCGAGCGGTCCTTGGTCTTGTGCGTGCCGCGCTGGCGCTTGGCGAGCTGCCAGTTGACGCAGCGCTGCAGGATGTCGCTGCGCGGCTCGAGGCCGAAAATCGCGTCCGGCAGATTGACCGAGCCGGCTTCCTTGCCTTCGAGCGTGGTGATTTTCATTTCCATGTCACGCGCCCTCCTTCGCGGCGGGGGCGGCGGGGGCTTGCTCGGCGGCCGGCTTGGCGTCGGATTTGGCCTCGGCGGCTTCCGCCAGGCGGAACTTGCCGGGCTTGGGCGCTTCCTTGGGCAGCGCCTTCTTCACCGCGTCGCGCACGGTGACCCAGCCGCTCTTGGCGCCGGGCACCGCGCCCTCGACCAGGATGAGGCCGCGCTCGACGTCGGTCTGCACCACCTTGAGATTGAGCGTGGTGACGCGGTCGACGCCCAGATGGCCGGGCATCTTCTTGTTCTTGAAGGTCTTGCCGGGATCCTGCCGGCCGCCGGTGCCGCCGATCGAGCGGTGCGAGATCGACACGCCGTGCGAGGCGCGCAAGGCCGGCGAAATTCCAGCGCTTCATGCCGCCGGCAAAGCCCTTGCCGATCGAGGTGCCGCAGACGTCGACGAACTGCCCGACGACGAAATGATCGGCGGTGATCTCGGCGCCGACCGGGATCAGCGCGTCTTCGCTGACGCGGAATTCGGCGAGCTTGCGCTTGGGCTCGACCTTGGCCTTGGCGAAATAGCCGCGGTCGGCCTTGATCATGTTGTTGGTGCGGCGCGCGCCCGAGCCGAGCTGGAGCGCGACATAGCCGTTCTTGTCCTTGGTCCGATGCGCGACCACCTGGCACTGCGCCAGGCGCAGCACCGTGACCGGCACGTGCTCACCGGCTTCGGTGAACACCCGGGTCATTCCGAGCTTCTGCGCAACCACTCCGGAACGCATCTTCTTCCTCACCCGGCCTTTACAGTTTGATCTCGACGTCGACGCCGGCGGCGAGGTCGAGCTTCATCAGCGCGTCCACCGTCTGCGGCGTCGGATCGACGATGTCCAAGAGGCGCTTGTGCGTGCGCATCTCGAACTGTTCGCGGCTCTTCTTGTCGACGTGCGGCGAGCGGTTCACCGTGAACTTCTCGATTCGCGTCGGCAGCGGGATCGGCCCACGGACCTGCGCGCCGGTGCGCTTGGCCGTGTTCACGATCTCGCGCGTCGACGCATCGAGGATGCGGTGATCGAACGCCTTGAGCCGGATCCGGATATTCTGGCCGTTCATTGTCGTTTCTCTCTGTCTCGTCACGACCGGCGGATGGTCCGAGCATCCTACGTCTCATTGCCCGCTCGCGAAGACTGGATGCCCCGCTTGCGCGGGATGACGACAGCAACTTACTCGATGATGCTCGCCACCACGCCGGCGCCGACGGTGCGGCCGCCCTCGCGAATGGCGAAGCGAAGTTTCTCCTCCATGGCGATCGGCACGATCAGGTGCACTTCCATCGCCACGTTGTCGCCCGGCATCACCATCTCGGTGCCGGCCGGCAGGTGCACCACGCCGGTCACGTCGGTGGTGCGGAAGTAGAACTGCGGACGGTAGTTGGTGAAGAACGGGGTATGACGGCCGCCCTCTTCCTTGGTGAGGATGTAGGCTTCCGCCTTGAACTTGGTGTGCGGCTTGACCGAGCCGGGCTTGCACAGCACCTGGCCGCGCTCGACTTCCTCGCGCTTGGTGCCGCGCAGCAGGCAGCCGACGTTGTCGCCGGCCTCGCCCTGGTCGAGCAGCTTGCGGAACATCTCGACGCCGGTGACGACGGTCTTCTGCGTCGGCTTGATGCCGACGATCTCGACTTCCTCGCCGACCTTGATGATGCCGCGCTCGATGCGGCCGGTGCAGACGGTGCCGCGGCCGGAGATCGAGAACACGTCTTCCACCGGCATCAGGAACGGCTGATCCTTCGGGCGCTCCGGCTGCGGGATGTAGTCGTCCACCGCCTTCATCAGCGCCAGGATCGCTTCCTTGCCGAGCTTCTCGTCCTTGCCTTCGAGCGCCATCAGCGCCGAGCCCTTGATCGACCGGGATCTTGTCGCCGGGGAAATTGTACTTGGACAGCAGCTCGCGAACTTCGAGCTCGACCAGCTCGAGCAGTTCCGGATCGTCCACCATGTCGACCTTGTTCATGAAGACGACCAGCGCCGGCACGCCGACCTGGCGGGCGAGCAGGATGTGCTCGCGGGTCTGCGGCATCGGGCCGTCGGCGGCGGAAACCACCAGGATGGCGCCGTCCATCTGCGCCGCGCCGGTGATCATGTTCTTCACGTAGTCGGCGTGGCCGGGGCAGTCGACATGCGCGTAGTGGCGCTTCTCGGTCTGAGTATTCGACGTGCGCCGTCGAAATGGTGATGCCGCGCGCCTTTTCTTCCGGCGCCTTGTCGATCTGGTCATAGGCGGTGAACGTGGCGCCGCCGGTCTCCGCCAGCACCTTGGTGATCGCCGCCGTCAGCGTCGTCTTGCCGTGGTCGACGTGACCGATCGTGCCGATATTGCAATGCGGCTTGTTGCGCAGGAATTTTTCTTTGGCCATGGAACTCTCCGTTCAGATTCCTTCAGGTTGCGATCGTCACGCGAATTTCTTCTGCACTTCCGCCGACACGTTGGCGGGCAGTTCAGCGTAGTGATCGAATTGCATGGTGAATGTGGCGCGGCCCTGAGACATGGACCGCAGGTTGTTGACGTAGCCGAACATGTTCATCAGCGGCACCATCGCGTTGATCACGTTGGCGTTGCCGCGCATGTCCTGGCCCTGGATTTGCCCGCGCCGCGAATTGAGGTCGCCGATGACGGAGCCGGTGTAGTCCTCCGGCGTCACCACCTCGACCTTCATGATCGGCTCGAGCAGAACCGGCCGCGCCCTCTGCAGCGCCTCTTTGAGGCACTGACGCGCGCAGATTTCGAACGCCAAGCGCCGACGAGTCGACGTCGTGATACTTGCCGTCGATCAGCGTCACCTTGAGGTCGACCACCGGGAAGCCGGCGAGCACGCCGGAGCCGAGCACCGACTCCAGGCCCTTCTCGACGCCCGGGATGAATTCCTTCGGCACCGCGCCGCCGATGATCTCGTTCTCGAACTCGAACGGCGTGCCGGGCGCCGTCGGCTCGGCGATGATCTTGATCGCCGCGAACTGGCCGGAACCGCCGGTCTGTTTCTTGTGGGTGTAGTCGTGCTCGACCTTCTGCGTGATCTTCTCGCGGAAGGCCACCTGCGGCGCGCCGATATTGGCGTCCACCTTGTAGGTGCGCTTGAGGATGTCGACCTTGATGTCGAGATGCAGTTCGCCCATGCCCTTGAGGATGGTCTGGCCGCTCTCCTGATCGGTGGAGACGCGGAACGACGGATCCTCGGCGGCGAGCTTGGCCAAGCGCAACGCCGAGCTTTTCCTGGTCGGCCTT
>CAWCVE010000011.1:0-432193 GCA_963798825.1 uncultured Alphaproteobacteria bacterium
CCACCCGCGGCGCCAAGATGCTGGTGGAAGAGATGCAGTCGATGGGTCCGGTGCGCCTGCGCGACGTCGACGAGGCGCAGACGCTGCTGGTCAACATCGCCAAGGATCTGGCGGGCAAGGGCGAGATTCTGATCACCAAGAGCCGCGGCGACGAAGAGCTGATTTACTGATGACAGCAACGGCTAAATATCTGTTCGACGAAGATTTCTCCTCCGGCGAGAAGCGCCGACCATCACCTTGGTCGAGGCCAGCGCCGGCGCGCGGACGCCAATGGCAGGCCTATCGCAACGGCTTTGCCGCCGGCCAGGTGCAGGCGCAAAACGCCGCGCTCGCGGTGATCGCCGACGGCATGGAGCGGCTGCACAAAGCGCTCGCCGTCATCGAGGCGCGGCTGGAATCCGAAACGGTGGAAGTGGCGGTCGCGGTCGCCGGCAAGCTCGCACCCGAGCTGATCGCGCGCGAGCCGTTCGCCGAGATTTCCACGCTCGCCACCGAATCGTTCAGCCATCTGGTGAAGGCGCCGCACGTCGTCGTGCATATCGGGGCGGATGCCTACGAGCCGACCAAGGGCAGCTTGACGAATCGCCGAGGCGCGCGGCTTCGAGGGCCGACTGGCGGTATTGTCCGATGCGGGCATGGCGCCCGGCGACTGCCGCATCGAATGGGCCGATGGCGGCATCGCCCGCGACCGCGCCGCGACCCTCTACCATCATCGACGACGTCGTCGCCCGCTACGTGGCGGCGCGCACCGGCACCGCCAATAATTAGGAATTCTGGAGACCGACGCGATGAGTGACACCGACAGCAAAGTCCCGCTCCCCTTACTTAAAGGCGGCGGCGCCATGCAACCCGTCGAGGACGCCGGCGCGCTTGCCCCGGGCGATGCCGAACAGGTCAACCGCGGCGCCGCCGACCTGGAGGCGCTGTTCGACGTGCCGGTGCAGGTGTCGGCGGTGCTCGGCCGCACCCGCATGCCGGTCGGCGACCTGCTCAAGCTCGGCCCGGCGCCGTGCTCGAACTCGACCGCAGGGTCGGTGAAGCCATCGATATCACGTCAACAACCGTCTGGTCGCACGCGGCGAAGTCGTGCTGGTCGAGGACAAGCTGGGCGTGACCATGACCGAAATCATCAAAGCCGAGCAAAACTAAGGATATATCGTCATGCGACTCCTGATCGTCGGCACGCTCGGAGGCCAGCTCACTACCGCGAGCAAGATCGCGATGGACAAGGGCGCCAGCGTCACCCACGCCGAAAGCAACGAGCAGGCCCTCGCCGTGCTGCGTTCCGGCCGCGGCGCCGACCTTTTGATGGTGGACGTTTCCCTCGACATCCGCGACCTGGTCACGCGGCTCGATGCCGAGCGCATTCATGTCCCGATCGTGGCCTGCGGCGTCACCAACGACGCGCGCGCGGCGGTCAACGCCATCCACGCCGGCGCCAAGGAATACATCCCGCTGCCGCCCGATCCCGAATTGATCGCGGCGGTGCTCGCAGCCGTTACCGACGACACCCGCGAGATGATCTATCGCGACGATGCAATGGCGAGCGTCGTCAAGCTCGCCCAGCAGATCGCCGGGTCCGACGCTTCCGTGCTGATCACCGGCGAAAGCGGCACCGGAAGGAAGTGCTGGCGCGCTACCTGCACGGGCGCTCGCAGCGTGCCAAGAAGCCGTTCATCACGGTCAATTGCGCGGCGATCCCCGAAAATCCTTGGAATCCGAATTGTTCGGCCACGAGAAGGGCGCCTTCACCGGCGCGCTCGGGCGCCGCATCGGCAAGTTCGAGGAGGCGAACGGCGGCACGCTGCTGCTCGACGAAATCTCCGAAATGGACGTGCGCCTGCAGGCCAAATTGCTGCGCGCGATCCAGGAGCGCCTGATCGACCGCGTCGGCGGCGGCAAGCCGGTGCCGGTCGATATCCGAATCATCGCCACCTCCAACCGCAACCTCACCGAGGCGGTGCGCGAGGGCAAATTCCGCGAGGACCTCTGGTTCCGCCTCAACGTGGTGAACCTGAAAATCCCGCCATTGCGCGAGCGGCCTTCCGACATCACCGAACTCGCGCAGTATTTCGCCAAGAAATATTCGGCCGCCAACGGCCTGCCGGTTCGCCCGCTGTCGGCGGAAGCGCGCCGCGCGCTCAGCGTCAACCGCTGGCCGGGCAATGTGCGCGAATTGGAGAACACGCTGCACCGCGCGGTACTGCTTTCGAGCGGGCCCGAGATCGGTATCGACGGCATTCTGTCGCCCGACGGCTTACGGCTCGACCAGGCGCGCGGCTCAGGCGCAGTCGCTCATGCGGCGATGGCCGCCGAGCAGGTCACGCGTAATTTGGTCGGCCGCACAGTGGCCGAGGTCGAACGCGACCTGATCCTGGAGACGCTCAAGCATTGCCTCGGCAACCGCACGCATGCCGCCAACATCCTCGGCATTTCGATCCGCACGTTGCGCAACAAGCTCAACGAATACGCCGCCGACGGCGCGCCGATCCCGCCGGCCGGCGGCGGATCGGAGCTGCGCGGCGCGGCCTAGCGCGCACCAAAGGCTATCAAGCAAAAAGCCCGGCTCGAATGCCGGGCTTTTTATTTCGAAAAGCTTATTTCGAAAACGTGGCGGCTAGTCGGTGGGCGCTTGGTTAGGCTCGCCGGCGCCTTTTTTGTTCTTGTCCCGCTTGGTGTCGTGTTCGACCGCCTTGGCCATCAGTTCGTTGCTGATGGCTTCCAGACGCTCCACCAGCTTGCGTCCTTCGCGCGCCAACCGGATGCAGCGGTCGGCGGTTTCAACAAGATATTCCTCGGTCTTCAGCATGATTTCTCCGTGAGAGATTTGACCGCGCATATGCGTAGAAATTACGGCAATTCAAGGTGGAATCTTGATATGACCTATGCGCCGGCGGCGCGGGCGTGATAATCGTTGGTGTCCCAACTACATAGGCGGTTCGCGAAGTTGCCCACAATCTACAAAATATGTCCCGCTTCGGTCTGGCGCGCGGCCGAAAGCGCTGGAACCTTCCGCGGTTCCGCGGTCGACCTGCGCGACGGCTTCATCCATCTCTCCGGCGCGGCGCAAGTCGCCGAGACCGCGGCGAAGCATCTCGCCGGCCAGCACGATCTCGTGCTGCTGCATATCGACGCCGTCCGGCTCGGTGCGGCGCTCAAATGGGAGCCCTCGCGCGGCGGCGCCCTGTTTCCGCATCTTTATGGCGATCTCGATCCGGCGGCAGTGACAAAGGTCGAAGCGCTGCCGCTAGGCCCCGACGGACGGCACCGGTTCCCGCCGCTCGATCCATGAGTCCCGTGCCCGGCCGAACATAAACGGCCACGGAACCAAACCGCACCCGGAAAGCTTATCGGTGTGCCGGTTGGAGCCTCGCATGTCATTGGACAGTCAACCCTGGCACCGTCCACAGCTCAGCCTATCGTCACACCGCCGAGCCGGTGCGCCGCGTGCAAGCCGCCCGGCGCCCGAGCGGCGCCATTCGTTATCGCTGCCCGGTGACAGGCAGCTTCATGCTGATCACCGAGGCGGCGACGCTGGCCGGGCTGGCCGAACGCGCCGTCCGCTTTCGCTGCGCCGACTGCGGCGAGATGCATCTTTTGGCGCAGGACCCCATCGCGGAAGCCCGTTAACCCGCCGCTAACCATAAAATGGGCAAATATTGCCGGGCTACGGGTATTCGCCCACCGGAAATCGGCACGATGGCACCGGCAACGGTAGCCAATTCCCGCGCCAGTCAAAAAGTCAGGCATGAGCGACATCACCGCCGCACCGGCATCAGCGACCAGCGCCATCAAGCTGCCCGGTCTTGGCGAGATCGGCGCATTCATGAAGCGCGGCGACATCGCGCTCGCGGTCGGCGTGCTGACCATCCTGGTCGTGCTGATCCTGCCGCTGCCGCCGATCCTGCTCGACCTCTCGCTCGCCATCTCAATCATCATCTCCGTGCTGATCCTGATGACCGCGCTGTTCATTCAGACGCCGCTCGAATTCTCCTCGTTCCCGACCGTGCTCTTGATCGCGACCATGCTGCGGCTCGCGCTCAACTTGGCCTCCACGCGCCTCATCCTCGCGCACGGGCACGAAGGCACCGACGCCGCCGGCCACGTCATCCAGGCCTTCGGCAATTTCGTGATGAGCGGCAATTTCGTGATCGGCATCATCGTGTTCACGATCCTGGTGATCGTGAATTTCGTGGTCATCACAAAAGGTTCGGGGCGCATCGCGGAAGTGGCCGCGCGTTTTCACTTGGACGCCATGCCGGGCAAGCAGATGGCGATCGACGCGGATCTCTCCGCCGGTCTGATCGACGAGAAGGAGGCGCGCCGCCGTCGCCAGAAGCTCGAGGACGAAGGCGGCTTCTTCGGCGCCATGGACGGCGCCTCCAAATTCGTGCGCGGCGATGCGATCGCCGGCCTCCTGGTGGTGTTCATCAACGTCATCGGCGGCATGATCATCGGAATCGCCCAGCAGGGCCTGAGTTTTTCCGACGCGGCGCACTCCTACACCATCCTCACAGTCGGCGACGGGCTGGTCACCCAGATCCCGGCACTGATCGTCTCGACCTCCGCCGGCCTGCTGGTGTCGAAGGCGGGCGTACTGGGCTCGGCCGACAAGGCGCTGCTCAAGCAGCTCTCCGGCTACCCCAAGGCGCTCGGCATGTCGGGCGCGGTGATGATCGTGATGGCGCTCCTGCCGGGGATACCGATGCTGCCGTTCCTGGCGCTCGGAGGCGGCGCCGGCGCGCTCGCCTTCGTGATCGACAAGCGCACTAAGCTCGCTGCCGCAGCGGAAGCGAAAAAAGCCGACAAAAAAACCGAGACCGCGGACGAGCCGATTTCAGCCTCGCTCAAGATCGACGATCTCAAGGTCGAGCTCGGCTACGCGCTGCTGCCGCTGGTCAACGCGCCCGACGGCAGCGACCGACTGACCGAGCAGATCAAGGCGCTGCGCCGCTCGCTCGCGGCCGAAATGGGTTTCGTGATGCCGGCCGTGCGCATCCTCGACAACGTGCAACTCGAGGCCAACGCCTACGTCATCAAGATCAAGGAGGTCGAGGCCGGCAACGGCAAAGTCTGGGCCGGCCAGTACATGGTCATGGACCCGGCCGGCGGCCAGGTGAATTTGCCCGGCACCCACACCACTGAGCCGACTTTTGGGCTGCCGGCGACCTGGGTCGAAGCCGCGGCCAAGGAAGAGGCGACGCTCAAGGGCTACACCGTGGTGGACGCGGCCACCGTGCTGTCCACGCACCTGACCGAATTGCTCAAGAGCAACATGGCCGAGCTGCTCTCCTACGGCGAAGTGCAGAAGCTCTTGAAGGAACTGCCGAAGGAGCAGGCCGAACTGCTCAAGGACCTGGTGCCGACGCTGATCTCGGTCTCCGGCATTCAGCGCGTGCTGCAGATTCTCTTGGCCGAGCGCGTCTCGATCCGCGACCTCGCCACCATCCTGGAAGGCATCGCCGATGGCATCGGCGGCTCGCGCAACCCGGTGACGCTGGCCGAGCACGTGCGGGCGCGGCTGTCGCGCCAGATATGCGCGCAGCATTCGAGCCACGCGGGCTATCTGCCGCTGATCGCGCTATCGGCAAAATGGGAACAGGCTTTTGCCGAATCGATTGTCGGTCAGGGTGACGAGCGCCAATTGGCCATGCAGCCGTCGAAACTGTCGGAATTCATCACGCTGGTGCGCGAGAAATTCGAGGAGGCCGCGCGCGAGGGCGAGGCGCCGGTGCTGGTGACCTCAGCCGGCATCAGGCCGTTCGTGCGCGGCATCGTCGAGCGTTTTCGCGCCCAGACGCCGGTGGTCTCGCAAGGTGAGATACATCCAAGGGCGAGGCTGAAGACGGTCGCCAGCATCTAATAGGGATTATTCCGCCGCTTCGACCGACGCGTCGTCCACATGCCCGCGCGCGCGGATGGCGTCGTCGCGGTATTTGCGCTTCAAGGCGGCCTCGCCGCCGGTGGTGGCGTGATAAAGATCGAGCGCGTCGAATTCGTCAGCCTGCGGCGGGGCGATGGCCAAATCCGAATAAGTCCAGCGGTCGGGCGCTGCGAGCGCTTTCTTCAGCAGCGCCTTGCAGCGCAAATAGACCCGCAAATAGTTCACCGCCTTCACCGCCATACCGCCCCAATAGCGCGCATAAAAGACGAGCGGGTTTTCGCACTTCAGGCTGCTGCGACGGTCGCGCCGGTACTTGAGACGGAACGCACCGCTTTCGAGCGGGTGTACGCCCTCGTACAAGATCGTCAGGTAGAACCACAGGATGGTCGAGAGCGTGGTGCCGGGGCGGCCGATCGGGCAGGCGCAGGTGCGCCGCAGGATCGTGTAGATGTGCTCCGGCGTGTAGAACGCCTTCCAGGCCGCCCGATAAGCGTCTTCCCAATCGGCGTCCGACATCTTGCCGTGATGCGCGACGCGGTGATTGAGATCGTATTTGTTCATGTCCGCGTCCATCCAGATGCCTTTGCTGGAGAGAACCTTGTGGTCTTCCGATCCCGGCAGCGGCGTCAGGAAGAAGAATTCCAGAATATCGATCGGCAGCTCGCGCTTGATGATCTCGATATCGCGCAGGATCGATTCCTTGCTGTCGGCGGGAAATCCGAGAATGTAGCCGGCATAGGTGATGGCGCCGTGGTTGCGCCACATCTGCAGCATCTCGCGGTATTCGGTGATCTTGTTCTGCCGCTTCTTGGCGGCGATCAGATTGTCCGGGTTGATGTTCTCCAGCCCGATGAAGGCGCGCCGCACGCCGGCCTTGGTCGCCTTCTCGATGAAGCCCGGGATCTTGTGGCAGAGCGTGTCGACTTGAATCGTGAAGCCGATATTCATGCCCTCGCCGTGCCGCATCGCAATCAGGCGGTCGAACAGCGCCTCCCAATCCTGGTTGCGCGCGAAATTGTCGTCGGTGATGAAGAACCGCTTGATGCCCTCGGCATAGTTCTCGCGCACGATCTTCTCCAGATCGTCGGCGGAACGGATGCGGCTTTTGCGCCCCTGCACGTTGATGATGGTGCAGAACGAGCACTGGTAGGGACAGCCGCGGCCGAGATCGATGCTCGACAGGTTGCCGACGGTGCGCTTGACGTGCTTGCGCGGCAGGAACGGCGGCGGCTCACCGGCCAGCGCCGGCAATTTGTCCATGTAATTGTAAAGCGGCTTGAGCGTGCCGTTGTAGGCGTCCCGCAACACCTCATCGAGCCGATGCTCCTCCGCCTCGCCGGCGAAGAACGATACGCCCATGCGCTGCGCGGCTTTGATGTCGGCCGGCAATTCCGGCAGCATGGCGATGCAGCCGGAGATATGGAAGCCGCCGATGCAAACCGGCAGGCCGGCGTCGAGAAAGGGCTTCGCCAGATCGACCGCGCGTGGAAACTGGTTCGACTGCACGCCGACGAGCCCGATCAGGCAGCGGCCGCCCTCGCGGCGGATCATGTCGATGATCTGCCGCGGCTTCACCCGCCGGTTGGTTTCGTCGTAGGTGTGCAGCCGGATATCGACGCCGGTTCCCAGCACCTCGCGGCGCCTGGCGTCCTCCGCCAAGGCGTTGAGACAGGCCAGCGTGTTGGACGGGATCGCGGAGCGCAGCCACTGGATCGGATAGCCGTCGTCGTCGTAATGCGTCGGCTTGATCATCACGAAGTGGAAGATCGCCGGATCCCCATCGACGGTCGAACTCGTCATCCTTACTCCTGCCCCTCGCGGCGGCTGCCGGCTCGCGACAAAATGCGCTATTTGCTGCGATAAGTCGAGATTTGCGTCCGTTAACGCACGTTCGTGGCGATTAGCGGCGTTTTTTCACCCTGTTGCGAGCTTTACCGCCCGCCTCTGGATAAAGCGGCCCTTGATACCCATATAAAATGACTTGTTTCAATCGTTTCGGCGTTGCCGAAGAGCCTGGAGTTGATCGTGGAAAAATTCAATTTCGATGCGCCGGCGGAGTTGTTTCCCTCGCGCAACCGCAAGATCGTCAACAAGATCAAATATCGCCGCTTCGAGCGCGCCGCCGACGCCATCCGCTTTGCCGTCGAGGAATTGCCCGAGCCGCTGCTGCTCGGCGCTTATATTCAAATCGACGAGGAGCGGCTCGGTCACAAGGATATTCGCGGGCTTTACGATAGCGCGGAATACCCCTTGGCCAAGCGCGCCGGCTAAGCGCCGCGCGTTTGACGCTTCCGAGTAATTAGCGTATTCGACTACTCGCAGCCTGGTTTTCGGTTCTGCCTTGCAATGCTGCCCGATTTTGGGCGCTCGCCAAGTCATCCCAAAAAACTCGGACATCGACGTGCGCAAAGCGTCGTGCGCGTTTCACGCAGCAACCGAAGCAAGGAGCCCGCCATGGCCACAGGCACAGTCAAGTTCTTCAATACCCAGAAGGGTTTCGGATTCATCACGCCGAGCGACGGCTCGAAAGACGTATTCGTGCACATCAGCGCGGTCGAACGCGCCGGCATGAGCACGCTCAACGAAGGCCAGCGCCTCACTTATGAAATCGTGACCGAACGCGGCAAGCAGGCGGCGTCCAATCTGCAGAACGCCTGAACGATAGCGTCACGTTGATGAACGGCGCGACGCCCGGCCCCGTGCCGGGCGTTTTCATTCAAGGACCGCGGAGGATCGACATGACGCATAAATTTTCTAGCGGCCAGAACGTCTATTACGAGCCGACGTTCGGCAACGCGGCCTCGCACGGCAAGTACAAGATCGTCCGTTCGCTGCCGGTCGAAAACGACAACCGGCTGGCCTATCGGATCAAGAGCATCGCGGAATCCTTCGAGCGCATCGCCGAGGAACACCAGCTCACCCGGACCGACTAAGCCCGCGCCGTTGCGGCGCCCGCCGGCCGCCCGATTTCGGCCACTTCCGGGTCAAAACAGCGGTTTTCACGTTGTTTCAACGATCCGTGATGCGGGCTTTGGAACTCTCCAGCCGTGCCTACGTTAGCCTCCGACACCTTGTGAACCTTTTTCCAGGCCGGCCCGACAAAAGGCATGACCGTGGAGGCAGCTATGAACTGGTCGATGTACACCGTAGACCGCACCACCCACCTCAAGATCGTGGTGGTCGGGCTCGCCGCCGCGCTGCTGATCGCCGTGATCGGCATTGCCGCGCAACAGCTCAATCTCGGCACCGATATCCTGACCGCGCAGGCCCCGACCGTGATCAAGGCCGGCGGGCCGGTGGTCTTTACCAACCGCGACGGCGCGACCATCCGCTAGGACCCGTTGTCGCGACACCGCTTCTGTCCCCTGCTCCCTTGGCGCGCCGCCTATGCGGCGCGTTTTTTTGACTGAAGCGCTCTATCTGATCACCACTGACGGCAGCCAGAGCGAGAGCGCTGGCACGAAGGTCACCAGCAACAACACTGCGATCATGACGCCGTAGAACGGCCAGATCCCGCGCATCACGTCTTCCAGCTTCACGTTGCCGACCGCGCAGCCGACGAACAGCGTCGAGCCGACCGGCGGCGTGAGCAGTCCGATGCCGAGATTGAGCAGCATGATCATGCCGAAGTGGACCGGATCGACGCCGAGCTTCATCACCACCGGCAGCAGGATCGGCGTGCAGATCAGAATCAGCGGCGCCATGTCCATCAGGCAGCCGAGCACCAGCAGCATCACGTTGATCAGCATCAGAATGACGTATTTGTTCTCCGACAGCGTCAGGAAGAACGCGGTGATCTTGGCCGGCATCTGCATCAGCGCCATCACATAGCCGAACGAGGAGGCCATCGCGATCAGCGTCATCACCATCGCGACCGTCTTCAACGTGCGATGCACCAGCGCCGGCAGATCGCGCCAGCGGTAGTCGCGGTAGACGAACATGGTGACGAAAAAAGCCCAGACGCAGGCCATGGCGCCGGCCTCGACGGCGGTGAATATCCCCAACAGAATGCCGCCGATGATGATGATGACGGTGATCAGGCCCCAGGCCGCGTCGACGGTAATACGGATGGCGTCGCGTAGCGGCACCGCGGCGCCGGTCGGGTGGCCGTCGCGATAGGCCATGACCAAGCACAATATAATGAGCGAAAAGCCGAGCAGCAGGCCGGGCACCACGCCCGCCATGAACAGGCTGATGATCGAAATCGTGCCGCCGGTCGCCATCGAATAGATCACCGCGTTGTGGCTGGGCGGCACCAGGATCGCCTGCACCGAGGCGCTGATGGTGACGTTGGTGGCGAACGGCCGCGGATAGCCCACCTTCTCCATCTGCGGGATCATCACCGACCCGATCGCCGACACGTCGGCGACCGAGGAGCCCGATATTCCGCTCAAGAACGTGGTCGCCAGGATATTGACCGCCGACAACCCGCCGCGCACGCGCACCACGCCGACCAGCACATTGGCGAAGGCGACCAGGCGACGCGCCATGCCCCCCTCCGCCATGATCGCGCCGGCCAGCACGAAAAACGGAATCGTCAGCATGGCCACCTTGCTGACGCCGTCGGAGATTTTCAGCATCACCGCTTCCGGCGGAATGCCGATCCACAAGGCGCCCACCAGCGCGCCGAGGCCGAGCGAATAGGAAATCGGCATGCCGATGGCGAAGCAGCCAAACAGCGTGCCGATAAGAATGAGGATGTCCATGTCGCTCCCGCCGCGCGCCTAGTCGAACGCCGCCGGCGCGTCGGCCTTGCCGTTCCAATCGATCGGCGGCCCGAGCATCAGCCGCTCGGTGGCGAACAGCAGCGTGATGACGCCGCCGCACGGGATCGGCAGATAGGTGACGCCGACCGACAGCCAGGGAAACTCGGCGATGCTGTTGTACCAGGTCGCCTCGACCAGCCCGACGCCGTAGATCACCATGTAAAGCGCGATAAAGGCCATCAGCAGTTCGACGGTAAAGTCGGCGAGCCGGCGTATGCGCTTGGGCAGCAGGTCGACGCCGACGCTGACGTTCATATGAATGCCGATGCGGTAGCAGGCGGCAGCGCCGAAAAACGTCAGCACGATGGTGAGCAGCACCGCCATCGGTTCCGGCCAGGACGACGCGCTGTTGAGCACATAGCGGGTGAACACCGCCCACGGGATCACCGCCGAGATCAGCACCAGCGCGGCGCTAGCGATCAGCACGCAGGCGAAATAGAGCGCGTCCATCGCTTTGCGGAAGGGGGCGGCCATTGTGGGCCTCGTCATTCCGGGGCGCTCGCGCCGGCGGGCGGGCCCGGAATGACTGGTTGCGTCACTTCACGTCCTGGATGCGCTTGATCAAGGCGGCGTATTTGGGACCGTATTTGTCCCATACCGGCTTGACCGCCTGCTGCCATGGCGTCTTGTCGGCAACCGGGATGATCTGCACGCCGGCTGATTTCGCCTTCTCCATCGCCTTCTGCTCGTATTCCATCCAGTGCTTGCGCTCGTCGAACTGCGTTTCGCGCGCGAATTTGGCGATCAAATCCTGGTCGGCCTTCGACAGCGTGTCCCAGATCTTCTTGGAGAACACCAGGACCTCCGGCACGATCAGATGCTCGGTCAGCGTGTAGTATTTCGCCGCCTGATAGTGGTTGTCGAACACGAAGCTCGGCGGATTGTTCTCGGCGCCGTCGACCACGCCGGTTTGCAGCGCGCTGAACACCTGGTCGTAGCCCATCGCCACGCCGTTGCCGCCGAGGTCATTCATCATGTCCACGAACATGGGATTGCCCATGACGCGGAACTTCATGCCCTTGAGATCGGCCATGGTGTGGATCGGCTTTTTGGTGTCGTAGAGGCTTCGCGCGCCGGCATCCATCCAGCACAAGGCGACCAGGCCGGCCTTCGGATTTGCGGTTACGCGCGCCAGCAGCTCTTTGCCGATCTCACCGTCGATCACCTTTTCCATATGCGCGGTGTCGCGGAACAGGAACGGCAGGTTGAACACGTTGAGGTCGTCGACCACCGGGCCGAGCGCGCCGACCGAAACGCGCGCGAAGGCGATGGCGCCGACCTGCGCCTGTTCAATCGCTTCCTTCTCGCCGCCGAGCTGCATGGCGGGATACATGGCGACCGTCAGCCGGCCGCCGGTCGCCGCCGACAGCTTCTTGCCGAGGTCTTCGACCGCAGTGACCGTCGGATAGCCGGTCGGATGCACGTCGGAGGCTTTCAAGACCATTTTTTGCTGGGCGACGGCCGAGCCGGACGTAAAAGCGGCCGCGGCGGCCAGCACCCCGGCGGCGATCATGGCGGTAGAGGGCTTCATGACGGAAAATTCCTCCCGGGTTTCGTTTTTATCGGCGAAATTCAAGGCGCTTGGCGAGCACGGCTCATTAAGCCAGGCGGCCGTGCTTGTTATTCATCATGTCATATGATGACCTTGCCGGATAGCACGGTGTCAAAGGCTTCCTGGAACGTCTCGGCCGATCTGCTCAACTGCCGCGGCCGCGACGAGACGCTCGCCGCCGGGAACGGGATCAAGTAGCGAAATAATTCGTCGTGGCCGGCCTTGTCCCGGGCATGACGGCGGAGAACTCAATGCAAAAACTCTTGGTTACCGGAGCCGCGGGCGGCCTCGGCACACGTCTGCGCAAACTGCTGCGCGGCGTCTATCCGGACATTCGCTGGAGCGATCTGCGCAAACCTGCCGACCTCGCCCCCGATGAAAACTTCATGGCCGCCGATCTGGCCGATCTTGCCGCGGTGGGAAAAATTGCCGCCGGCGTCGACGGCATCGTGCATCTCGGCGGCTACTCGATCGAAGGTCCCTGGGACACCATTCTCAACGCCAATATCGTCGGCTGCTATAACTTGTTCGAGGCCGCCTATCGCGCCAAGGTCAAGCGCGTGGTGTTCGCTTCCTCCAACCACGCCGTCGGCTTTTATCCGCGCGCGCAGCGCATCGGCGTCAACGTCACGGTGCGCCCGGATAGCCGTTACGGCGTGAGCAAGGCGTTCGGCGAAGCGCTAGGTGCGCTTTATGCCGACAAGCACGGCTTGCGCGTCACCTGTCTGCGCATCGGCAATGTCGGCGACGCGCCGGTCGACAAACGCCGGCTGGCGGTCTGGCTCAAGGCCGAGGACCTGGTGCAACTCATCCGCATCGGGCTGGAGCATCCCGACATCCGCTACGAGATCTTCTACGGCATCTCCGACAACGCCGACGCCTGGTGGGATAACAGCAATGCGCGGCGTTTCGGCTACAAGCCGCAAGGCAAGGCCGACGCCTACCTGCATGAGGCGATGGCGGCCCAGGCGAAACTGCCGCCCGATCCGGTCGGCAACCGCTACCAGGGCGGCCCTTTCTGCAGCGAGGAATACGACGCCGACCGGGCCGTTTGAGCGTCCGTGCGCCTTTGAATTGCCGCCGCGGCGGGCGATGGTCGAATCGACCGTCGCACTCTAATAGCCGGACATGCCGCGCCAACCCTTCCGCATCGCCTTGCTCGCTTTGGCCATCCTGCTGACGGCCGCGCCGGCGCGCGCGCAAAACGTAGCCCCCGGCCCTGCCCTCAACGACTATCGGGCAAAGCTCGCGCAATATCTGCGGGCGCGCCAAGCCTACGATGAGCAAGCCGATGCCTATTGGAATGCGGTGGTCGAGAAACGGCGTCTGCGCAACGCAAAGCGCCGCGACCGCATCGCGATCCAACTCGCCGACTATGTGCTCACCCAGCCGCCGCTTTATAGCGGGCCGCCGCGGCCCATCGATCCGGCCGTGCCCGGCCCCGAGCCGAGCAAAAAGCCGCCGATCCCGCTAATCGCCGATTTTCTCCAAGCGGCCGCCAAGCAGTACGGTTTCGTTCCGCGGCGCCCGCAAAGCGAAATCGACTTCAAGCGCGCTTATGCCAAGACCGCGTTAGCGGCCGGCCTGACGCGCGAGCAGATCGTCGGCGTCTATGCCTTCGAGACCGGCGGCAATGGCACCTACGACATGCAGGCCGGCGTGTCGGCGACGCGGCCGCGCGCGATCTCGCCGGCCATCGGCTACAACCAGTTGCTCAGCACCAATTCGGTCTCGATCCTGGCAGAGCACGGCGGCGGCCTGCTGGCGGCGCTGCGGCAAAAGGCCAAGGCGCTCTCCGGCGGCGCCAAGACCGCGCTGGAGCGCAAGCTCGAGGCGTTCGAGCGCATGATCGCCTTCAGCCGCAGCGTGCCGGACCGCTGGAACGAGCACGACCAGCTGGCCAAGACCACCATGGGCGGAATGGGCATTCACGCCGCCATCCTCGATATCGATATCGGCCCGCTGTTGCAGGTGCAGAAGCTCATCGATTCCGTCCATTTCGCGCGCGCCAAGGGCTACTACGCGCCGCTCTCCGCGACCGAACTGGAATTGATGAATTTGACCGGCGACGGTAACGGCTTCGACATGGTGTCCATGCCGCAGGGTCTGCGCGCGCGCGTGCCGACCGCAAATTTCTTCCAGCAGTCGGGCTACGAGCGCAATCCGGTGGCGCGCCGCACCGGCACGGTGGCGGGGCTTCTGGCCGACATCGAGGGCAAGATGACGCGCGCCTCGCTGGCGCCCGGCGCGCGCGAGCTGGCGGCGGCGTTTTAGAAAGACTCAATCCATGAAAATGCCTATCGCCGTTCTACTGCTGCTCGCGGCGCTTCTTCTGGCGCCCGCGGCCGCGCAGGACATCCGCGGCCTGGAAGTCTGCACCGCCGAAAAGCAGATGGAGCGCCGCACCGGCTGCTTGCAGGCCAATGCCGAATTTCTTCAGCAGGAACTGGCCAAGCTGTCGCGCGAGACGCGGGACAAGATCGCCGCCGCCGGGCGCGATCTCGCGGTCGCCAAGGCCGAAATCGCCGCGCTCAAGGCCGCGCTCGCCAAGCTCGATCACGAACTGGCGCAGATAAAGGCCAAAGCCGAGCCGGCGGCCAAGAAATAACCGGCCAACGCAAACGGCATCCAACGCGGGCGCCGTCGCTCGTTCAGAATTGAAAATTAAGCGTGCGCGCCGCCGGTCGAGAAGCGCATGGCCGCAATGCGGTCGAGTTCGGCCTGCTCGCGGGCGTTTTCCTCGGCCTGCTCGCGCGCGTGGTCGCGCTCGTCGAGCATCTCGACCTTCTTGAGCTCCTCGAAGGCCTCGCCCAGCATGGCTTTGGCGTCGTCGAGCTGGGCTTTGAGTTCGCCCGCCGATTGGCGCAGGTTCTCGCGCCGGCCGATCGCGGCCTTGGCATAGGTCGGATAGGCGAAATGGGCGGGATCGTGGATGCCGGCGCGCTCCTGCTCGGTCTTGATCTCGCGGTCGAGCTCGGCCGCGATGCGGTCGAACTCGGCGATCATGGCCTCGATCTGAGCAACCTTGCGCCGCTTCTCGTCGACCTGAAATTTCTTCAGGCGGATGAGGGTTTCGCGTGACTTCATCGACTAAATACTCCCCCGAAGCCCCGAATACGCGCCGTTGCGCGGCCGTTCAGCCGCCCACCCGGACGCCCCGGACCGTTCAGTAGGCGGGATTGTGGCCCGATAACGTTAGTTTTCGGTTTCTTTCGCCTGCAGGATTTGTTCAAGCCGTTGATAGCCCTCCGCCATACTGGTTGATTCTTCCTTAAGCTGGGCGAGGAAGGCTTCCAGCGGCTTGTGCAGGGCGATGGCCTCGTCCACCTCGGCGCTGGAGCCCGCCCGATAGGCCCCGAGCCGGATCAATTCCTCCATGTCGGCATAGGTCGCCATCACCTGGCGCGCCCGGTTGATGGCCTCAAGGTAGGCGGGGTCGGCCGCCCGCGGCATGGTGCGCGAGATCGACTTGAGGATGTTGATCGCCGGGTAGCGCCCGCGCTCGGCAATCGCCCGCTCCATGACAATATGGCCGTCGAGGATGCCGCGCACGGCGTCGGCCACCGGCTCGTTGTGGTCGTCGCCGTCGACCAGCACGCTGAAGATGCCGGTAATCGTGCCCTGCTCGGTGCCGGGCCCGGCCCGCTCCAGCAGGCGCGGCAGTTCGGTGAACACGGTTGGCGTATAGCCCTTGGCAGTCGGCGGCTCGCCGGCCGAAAGCCCGATCTCGCGCTGCGCCATGGCAAAGCGCGTGACCGAATCCATCAGCACCAGCACGTCCTTGCCGAGGTCGCGGAAATATTCCGCGATGGCCAAAGTTAGATAGGCCGCCTGGCGGCGCATCAGCGCCGGCTCGTCGGAAGTGGATACCACCACCACCGAGCGCGCGAGACCCGCCGGACCCAAATCGTCCTGCAAGAATTCCTGCACCTCGCGGCCGCGCTCGCCGACCAGCCCGATGACCGAAATGTCGGCCGACACGTTGCGGGCGAGCATCGACAGCAGCACCGATTTGCCGACGCCGGAGCCCGAGAAAATGCCCATGCGCTGACCGCGGCAGACAGTGAGGAAGGTATTGAGCGCGCGCACGCCGAGATCGAGCGGCTCGCCCACCCGCATGCGGGCATGCGCCGGCGGCGGCGAGGCGCGGAACGGGTATGGCGCCGGGCCCGGCGGCAGTTGCCCAAGGCCGTCGATCGGCTCGCCCATGGCGTTGACCACGCGGCCGAGCCAGCGCTCGGACGGGCGGATGGTGCCGGCCGAGGTCGCCACCACCGCGCGGCAACCGCGCCGCACGCCGTCGAGGGCGGCAAAGGGCATGGCGAGCGCATGGCCGGCGTGAAAGCCCACCACCTCGCAGGGAATGGCCGGCCCGACCCCGGTCTCGACCGAGAGCCGCGCGCCGACCGACATAGCGTGGATCGGCCCCGCTACCTCGACCATCAGCCCGCGCACGCCGACCACACGGCCATAGATCTCCACGGCATCGAGGTCGGCGATCTGTTCGGCCAGCGCCTTCATTCAGGCCTCGCCGCGCGCGAACACGAGTTAACGCGCCGGGCCCGCCATTCATCCGCCCTTAGGCTTACCGGCGTTTTGCCAACTTTAACGGAGTGTTTACCCGCGTCGTTAATCATTGGGTCATCGTCCATGGGACTTACGGCTGCGTTTCGCCCGGCCAGGACGAAAGGGGCGAGTCGGTAGAGTCGGTTAGGCCCGATTCTTAATCCTGGACATGAAGCGACACGTGGCCAAAAAACAGCTTTCTGGCAACATCTTACGCCGATTCGGGCCAATTTGCCTACGGCGCACTTGCATGAGAGAATCAGGTTTTGTTAACCATGTCCGCATAGTGTCGAATCGGTTTGTCCCACTGCGTTTTTTCAAACTCGCCGCCTTTGCGGCGCTGACCTAAGGCCCGGCTGCGGCGAGAAGGGGACTGGCATGCGCGTATTACTCATTGAAGACGACAGCGCGACCGCTCAATCGATCGAGCTGATGCTCAAATCCGAAAGTTTCAACGTCTACACGACGGACCTCGGCGAAGAAGGCGTCGATCTCGGCAAGCTTTACGACTACGACATCATCCTGCTCGACCTGAACCTGCCCGACATGTCAGGCTTCGAGGTTCTGCGCAGTCTGCGGGTGTCGAAGGTCAAGACGCCGATCCTGATCCTCTCCGGGCTTGCCGGCATCGAGGACAAGGTCAAAGGTCTCGGCTTCGGCGCCGACGATTACATGACCAAGCCGTTCCACAAGGACGAATTGATCGCGCGCATCCACGCCATCGTGCGCCGCTCCAAGGGCCACGCCCAGTCGGTCATCAACACCGGCGACCTCGTCGTCAACCTCGACACCAAGACGGTCGAAGTCGGCGGCCAGCGCGTGCACCTGACCGGCAAAGAATATCAGATGCTCGAGCTGCTCTCCTTGCGCAAAGGCACCACGCTCACCAAGGAGATGTTCCTCAACCATCTCTACGGCGGCATGGACGAGCCCGAGCTCAAGATCATAGACGTGTTCATCTGCAAGCTGCGCAAGAAGCTCGCCAACGCATCGTCCGGTAAGAACTACATCGAGACGGTATGGGGCCGCGGCTACGTGCTGCGCGAACCGGCCGACATGGAAGAGCGCATCCCCGCTTAAGCGCCCAACGCATCTCGACGGCGCTTTCGGGCGCTCTCCTGCCAACCCCGCCGCAACCGGCGGGGTTTTTTTATGCGCGCGCGGCCTGCTAGACTTGGGCCGCCGCCGAACCGGATGTGCGCGCCCGCGCCAGGACCCCCGCCATGAAAGAAGAACCGTTCGTTCCGCCGCCCGGCGCCTTCACCCGCACTGTCGCCATCCGCTTTTCGCACTGTGACCCGGCCGGCATCGTCTATTTCCCCAACTACTTCGACATGTTCAACGGCCTGATCGAGGACTGGTACACCGGAGAGCTCGGCGTCGATTATTCCCAGCTGATCCTCAACGAGCATTTCGGCTTTCCCTTTGTGCACATCGAAACCGATTTCAAGCTGCCGAGCCGCATGGGCGAGCGCCTCGATCTCACGCTGCTGCTTACGCGCATCGGCCGTTCGTCGCTGAGCGTGGTGATCGTCGGACATCTCGCCGGCATCGAGCGGTTGCGCGCGCGGCTCGTCACCGCGATGATGTCGCTGGAGACGCAGCGCACCATCGAATTGCCGCCCGGCTTACGCGCGAAATTCGAGGCTTACATGAAGCGGACGGGGGTGGCGGCGTGAGGGGCGATCCGCCCTCATCCTGAGGAGGGCGCGCAGCGCCCGTCTCGAAGAATGCGGGCGGCCGCTGCGCCTCATAGTTCGAGACGAGCACTTCGTGCGCTCCTTACCATGAGGAGAAGAGACTAAGCCTTCGCCGCGAACTTCAGCACGTTGCTCGCGGGCGCGGGCTTTGCGGCGGACGCATTCGGCACGTAGAGCCCGCGTTTGTCGGCGAGCGGCTTGAACGCGTCGGTCAGGCCGACCACGGTCTCGGCGGCGCCCAAGATCAGATAGCCGTCGAAGGGCAGTTGGCGCGCCAGGCGGTTGAGCACGTCGACCTTGGTTTCCTGGGCAAAATAGATCAGCACGTTGCGGCAGAACACCAGGTCGAAGGTGCCGAGGCTCGCAAAATCGTTGAGCAGATTGAGCGGGCGAAATTGCACCATGGCGCGGATCTCGGGCGCGATCTGCCAGGCCTCGCCGACCTGGCCGAAGAATTTCACCAGTTGCTGGATCGGCAGTCCGCGCTGCACCTCGAACTGGTTGTAGATGCCGGCCTTGGCCTTCTCCAGCACCTCGTTGGAAATGTCGGTGGCGATGATTTCCACGCGCCAGCCGGCGAGCGCGGGGCCGATCGCCTTCAGGCCCATCGCCAGCGAATAGGGCTCCTGGCCGGTGGCGCAGGCGGTGCACCAGATGCGGATGCGCTTTTCGCGCGCGCGCGCCGCCATCAGCGCCGGCATGATGGTGTCGCGGAAATGGTCGAACGGCACCTTGTCGCGGAAGAAGAACGACTCGTTGGTGGTCATGGCCTCGACCACCTCGACGGTGAGCGGCACAAAGGCGGCGGTGCTTCTGAGCTTGCCGACCAGATCGCCGAGACCGGCAAAGCCGTGCTTGCGCGCGACCGGCAGCAGGCGGCTTTCGGCCAGGTATTGCTTCTCGGCCGACAGCACCAGGCCGGAGCGGTCGCGCAGAACTTTGCGCAGATAGTCGAAATCCTGCGGGGTCACGGTCTGTCTCCCGCGAACAGGCGCGTCAGGCGGGGTGCGATCTCCTCGAGCGGCAGCACGGCCGAGCAGACGCCGGCATGCACGACCTGGCCGGGCATGCCCCAGACCACGCTGGTCGCCTCGTCCTGCGCCAGGATGCTGCCGCCGGCGGCGGCGATCGCCTGCGCGCCGCGCAGGCCGTCCGAGCCCATGCCGGTGAGCACCAGGCCGAGCACCTTGGGGCCCCATACCTCGGCGGCGGAGGAAAACAGCGGGTCGACCGCCGGCTTGCAGAAATTGATCAGCGGGCCGTCGTTAAGCGCGATCACCGCGACGCCGTCGCGGCGCGCAACCGACATGTGGCGGCCGCCGGGGGCGAGATAGATGCAGCCGGCATTGATCTCCTCGCCCTCCAGGCCCTCGCGCACCGGGCGCTTGGCGATAACGGCGAGATGCTCGGCGAGAATGGTCGTGAAGGTCGGCGGCATGTGCTGGGTGATCAGCGCCGGGGCGCGCTCGAGCACGCCGCCGATTTGGCCGACGATGGCGTTGAGCGCCTGCGGGCCGCCAGTGGAAGAGCCGATCACCAGCACGCGCGGCGCCGTCGCCGGCATCGGCCGCAGCGCGATCGGTTGTGCGGGGCTTGCGCGCAGCTTGGGCGGCAGCGCGGCCGCCGCCTCCCCGGCCGGGGCCGGCGGGCGCACCTGGGGGTGCCGCAACCGCTTCGACCGCAAACCGAGTTGGCGGATTTTCTCGATCAGATCGCGGCGGAAACTCGGCGAGCAGATGACGTCGCGATTGCTCTCCGGTTTCGGAATATAGTCGGCGGCGCCGAGCGAGAGCGCCCTCAAGCTGATCTCGGCGTTACGCCGGGTCAGCGTCGAGGCCATGATCACGACCAGGTCGCGCCGTTTTTCCAGCAGCAGCGGCAAGGCGGCGATGCCGTCGAGCTCCGGCATGTCGACGTCGAGCACCACCACGTCGGGATCGGCGCGCTCGATCTGGTTGACGGCTTCGCGGCCGGTGCGCAGCGAGGCGACGACTTCGAGATCGGCTTCGGCCTCCACCCAGCGCGAAAACAGGCCGCGCACGACCACTGCGTCGTCCACGATCATGACGCGGATGCGCCGGCCGATAGCGCTATTGGATGCTGTGGATGCCACGACTACGTTCATCGGACTGGGACGCCTTTACGCAACGACGGCTGCCGGCGAAACGTCGGTCAGATCAGCCCGACTTCCTGGAATTTCGCTTCCACGATCTCCTTGTCGAACGGCTTCATGATGTATTCGTTGGCGCCGGCGTGCAGGGCGCGCGCGATGTGCGCGACGTCGTTTTCGGTGGTGCAGAACACCACCTTTGGCGAGTCGCCGCCCGGCAGCTTGCGCAGCGAACGCAGGAATTCGTAGCCGTCCATCTTCGGCATGTTCCAGTCGAGCAGGATGGCATCGGGCAGGCGGCTGCGGCAGGCGTCGAGCGCCTGTTCGCCGTCCTCGGCTTCCACGATCTCGAATTCGAGACCCTCGAGAATTCGCCGCGCCACCTTGCGGATGACGCTGGAGTCGTCAACGACCAAACATGTTTTCATCGCACACCCTCGTTATCTTTGTTCATAAGGTTCCGGTTCGCACTATCATGCCGCTATCGCATTCACGCCGATGTCGAGAACGCGGTCGACATCCACGACGATGAGAAGTTGTCCATCCAAGCGATGGATGCCGGCCGACACGCGCGCCAGCCGCTGATTCAGATTGATCGGATTAGGTTCGCGCGCAGCGTCGTCGAGCTTGAGTACTTCGCCCACGCTGTCGATCAGCAGGCCGTAGGACTCGGCGCGCGATTCGACGCCGATCGCCATAAATGGCGCGCCGTCTTCGCGTTGGCCGAGCCCGAAGCGGCGGCGCAAGTCGATCAGCGTCACGATGCGGCCGCGGAGATTGAGCACGCCGGCGATTTCCGGCGGCGCCAGCGGAACCCGCGTCAGCCGTTCCGGGATGAAGACGTCCTGCACGCGCACGATCGGCAAGCCGAACAGCTGGCCCCCGATCATGGCGGTGACGTATTCGGTCAAATTCTGTTGGGCGGTTTCCGTGGTCATGGTTTTTCCGTCACGCCGCGCGACCGACGTCGGCCTGCTCCTTGAGCGCCGCGATCAGTCCCTGCCGGTCGAACTTGGCGACATAGTCATGGAAGCCGACCTGGCGGCCGCGCTCAACCGCTTCAGCCGACACCACCGAGGACAGCGCGATGATCGGCATGCCGGCGGTGCGCGGATCGGCGCGCAGCGCCTCAGCGAATTCGAAGCCATTCATCTCGGGCATTTCGATATCGGTGATGACCACGTCGAAGGCGCGCCCGTCCTTGATCATCGCCAGCGCCTCGAACGCGGAAGCCGCGACGGTCACGTCGTAGCCGACCGCCTGCAGCACCGGCGAGAGCATGTTGCGGAAGAACGGGCTGTCGTCGATCAAGAGCAGCGAGCGCGGCGTGGCGCGCTTGGCCTGGTCCTTGTTGCGGAACCAGTCCTCGAAGGCGAGCGGCAGAAAGTGGCCGACGTCGATGATTTCGGTCGCCTGTCCCTTGACGATGGCCGAGCCAAGCACGCCGGAATTGTCGCCGCCGACCTGGATGTCGAGGCGGTCCTCGACGATGTCGATGATCTCGTCGACCACCAGCGCCATCGAGCGGGCGCCGTCGGAGAACACCAGCAGCGACTGGGCGCCCTCGCCCTTCACGCGCACGCTCTCATTCATGGCGACCAGCGGCATCAACTGGCCGCGGTACTGCACCATGTGGCGGCCGTTCGACATTTCGATCTTGCGGGCGTCGATTTCCTCGAGCCGCGTGATCAGCCCGAGCGGCACCGCCTTGGGCTGGCTGGAGCCGGCGCGGAACACCAAAAGCGACGTCGTGCGTTCGTCGGCGGTCGCCTGGCGGGCGCTGACGGCTTCCTCGGCGTCCAGCTGCGAGGAGACGGCGCTGCCGAGCGACTGCGCGATGCCGTTCGGGTCGACGATCATGATGACCGAGCCGTCGCCGAGAATGGTGTTGCCGGAGAACATCGCGATGTGGCGCAGCTTGCTCGACATCGGCTTGACCACGATTTCCTCGGTGTGAAACACGCTGTCCACCACAATGCCGAAGCTCTGGCTGCCGACCTGCGTCACCACGATGAAGCCGCTCTCGACGTCTTTGGGTTCGGCCTCGATGCCGAGCAGTTGGCTTAAACCCGCCAGCGGCAGCAGCTTGTCGCGCAAGCGCAGCACCGCGGTGTCCTTGATGCGTTCGACCCGGTGCTCGCCGCCGGCGCGCGCGCGTACCAGCTCGACCACGGCGATTTGCGGGATGGCGAAACGGTCGCCGCCGGCCTGCACGATCAAGGCCGCGACGATCGCGAGCGTGAGCGGTATCTTGATGGTGAAACTCACTCCGACGCCGGCGACCGATTTCACGTCGATGGTGCCGCCGATCTGGTCGATGTTGTTGCGCACCACGTCCATGCCGACGCCGCGGCCGGAAACGCTAGTGACTTTCGAGGCGGTGGAAAAGCCGGGCGCGAAAATGAACTTGTGAATTTGCGCCTCCGTCAGCTTTTCGACGTCAACTTCGGAGGCGAGCCCCTGCGCGATGGCTTTGGCCTTGATGAGCGCGGTATCGAGGCCGCGGCCGTCGTCGGCGATCTGGATAATAATGTGGCCGCCTTCATGATAGGCCGACAGGCGGATGCGGCCATGTTCGGGCTTGCCGGCCGCGTGCCGCTCAGCCGGCGATTCCAGGCCGTGGTCGGCCGAATTGCGCACCATATGCGTGAGCGGATCCTTGATCAGGTCGAGCACCTGGCGGTCGAGCTCGGTCTCGGCGCCCTGCATTTCCAGGTCGATCTGCTTGCCGAGTTCGTTGGACAGGTCGCGCACGATGCGCGGCAGCTTCTGCCAGGCATTGCCGATCGGCTGCATGCGCGTCTTCATGACGCCTTCCTGCAACTCGGCCGTCACATTGGACAGCCTCTGCAGCGGCGCCTTGAATTCGGATTCCTCGTGGCGGCGCACAATTTCGAGCAATTGATTGCGGGTAAGCACCAGCTCGGACACCATCGTCATCAGGTGTTCGAGCGTATCGACGGTCACGCGGATCGATTGGTTGGCGGCCTTGGCGGTGTCGTCTTCCTTGGCGGTCTCGGCCGCCGCCTTGGCGACTTTTGTTGCGGGCAGATCGACCGGGGTTTCGCGGAAGGCGCGTTCGAGATCGTCGAGCGAATCCTCGCCCGGCCGCAACGGGCGTTCCAGCACTTGCGGCGCGAGCGTTCCGACCGCGTATTGCGGCGGCGGGGCGGCCGACGGCGCGAGCCGCTTGACCATCCGCTCCAGATCCGACACCAGATCGTCGTCGGCGCCCTCCGGCTCGCGCTGCTCGCGCTCGAGCGATTCCAGAATCTGCTTAATGCGATCGATGGTGGCGAGGATGAGCGTGACGGCTTCGCTGGTCGCCGGCACCCCGTCGCGGAACTTGCCCATCAGCGTCTCGGCGGCATGTGCCAGCGCTTCCAGCCGCGGCAGCCCGAGGAAGCCGCAGGTGCCCTTGATGGTGTGCACGAGACGGAAGACGTTATCGAGAATCTTGGCGTTGTTGGGATCCTGCTCGAAACGCACGAGCTCGACGTCCACGACGTCGAGACTCTCGTTGGTCTCGGTCACGAATTCCCGCAGCAATTCGTCCATGAAAACGCCTTCGTCGACAGGCTCTGGCCCGTCCGCCGCTCGCCGTCCGGAGCACCGTCAGTGTGTCGATGAAGCGTTTAATTTTGGTTGCGGAGTTGCCCGATGACCGCGCGGTTTAACGATCCGTTAACCCGCCGGCGCAGCCTACTGCGCGTTCACCACGACCGTCTCGCCTTCCATGGCCATGGCCGCCTTGACGCCTGCGGCCTGCGCCAGCAGGCTGGCGTAGAACGGCTGGATGCGGTGGGCGTCGAGCGCCGTGCCGCCGGCATCGCCTGCCAGCAAAGCGGCCGTCGCGGGCGGAACTTTGGCATTGACGCCTGTGGCGCTGACCTTAAAGCCCATGCTTTCGCCCTCCCCGATCGGGTCGACCGAAAGCCTGCCGCCGCGCGGGATCGTCTGCTGGGCGATCAGCAGTAAATTGAGCAGCAGCTTGACCCGATTCTTGGGCAGCAGCGCCCGCGGCAGGTTCCAGGCGAGCTTGGTCTTGTCGTCCTCGAAAAACCCGCGCGTGATGGTCTCGGCATCGCCAAGATCGATTTGGGCACCGACCGAGCCCGCCGCGCCAAAGGCGATGCGGCAGAACTGCAGCTTAGCGGACGCGGCGCCGGCGCTTTTCTTGATCAGATCGAGCGCGAAATTCTTGGTCTCCTCGTCTTTTTCCTCGGCCAGCACTTCCAGCCCGTTGACGATGGCGCCGACCGGGCTGATCAGGTCGTGGCAGACGCGCGAGCACAGCAGGGCGGCAAGGTCGAGCGCTTCGATGGGCGTTCCGGACATAGACGGGTCTCCGCGGGGCGTGCAGGCTGCGATAAAACCGGCGAATCGCTGGCCGCGCCGGTGCTGGTGCGTGATACACCGCACCGCTGCGACCGCCAAGGACTGAGCCAAGAACTGGGCCAAGGACTGAGCCAAGGGAACCTGCACGTCGTGACCGGTGGGATCACCCCGCAACAGGCTGAACAGCATCTGGACGCGCTGACCGAGATCGTCTCGCGCGCAGCAGCGGCGACGCTCGCCGTGCCATTTTCAACGGTCGAGCGAAGAATCAAGAACGACCTCTCGCCAGTCACCGCCGCCGACGAGTTGTCCGAATCGGTCATCCTGGAAGGTCTCGCGCAGGTGCTGCCCGGCGTTCCGGTCGTGGCCGAGGAGAGCGTCGGCCGCCGCTCGCCGGTAGCGGTCGAGCCGAGTTTCATCGTGGTCGATCCGCTCGACGGCACGCGGGAGTTTCTCGCCGGCCGCGACGAGTTCACAGTCAACGTCGCGGTGGTGACCGACGGCGTTCCCGTCGTCGGCATCATTGCCGCCCCCGCACAGGGACTGCTGTGGCGCGGCGTTGTTGGCGGGGCCGCCGAGCGTCTGCATCTGCGGCTCGGCGTTGGAAAGGCAAAGGCCTACGGCCGCAGCCCGATCCAAACGCGGCCGGCCCCGCAACGGTTGACGGTCGCTACCTCGCGCAGTCATCTTGACGAGCAGACCGAGGATTTTCTGGCGCGGCTGCCGTTGGCGAAACGCTACCTATGCGGCTCGTCGATAAAATTCTGCCAGATCGCCCAGGGCGAGGCCGACGTCTATCCGCGGCTATCGCCGACGCATGAATGGGATATCGCCGCCGGTTGCGCGATCCTCAAGGCCGCCGGTGGCGCGGTGACCGCGCCCGACGGCGGTCAGCTCCGGTTCGGACACCGAACGGGAAAATTTCTAGTGCCCGGATTCATCGCCTGGGGCGATCCGGGCAGGGCCATATCGATCACGGCATAAATCGAAAGCAGATTAGCGCGCGATGGTGCGCGCGACGTCGGGCCATTTGCGCAGCGCGCTATCGATGATGCGGCCCGGATCGGCCAGGAAGGCCATGCGCGCTTCCTCGCTGAAGAAGAGATAAAGCCGCTCGCCAGTCACCGCCCAAAACAAGGGATGACCCGGCACCGACGCGCCGCGCGCGACCGCCACCGGATCGTAGCCGCCGAAGCGCGGCGCATAGACCTCCGGGTGGTCGGCAAAGGCCGCCCGATTGCCCTCGTTCTGGAAGCGCCAGACCGCGCCATCGAGGCGCAATTCCAAATCCGGGCTGCCCATTTTCGGTTTGCCGTCGACGAAATAAGCCACCGGGTCGAACCCGCTAATGGCGAGCCCGGTCAGGGCGTTGACCACGATGCGGTCGTCGGGGGCGGCGGATACCGTGGGGCTTGCGAAAACACCCCCACAAACGGCAAGCCCGAGCGCCAGCCAAAAGGCCGGCGGTGGCTTCCGTTGATGCCGTGCTGCCGTCATAGTCCTCAGCGATCTATACGCGATTCGGAGCAAGCGCCTTGGCCGCCACATTACGGCCACCGGCGTGAGCAACCGGTTAAACGGGGCTGGAAACGATCCAATGGAGCATCCGATGCGCGCCAACTTGCGCCTTGCGGCCCTCGCTTTGTGCCTTGTCGCCTTTGGCGCCGATTTTGCGGCCGCCCAAAGCCCCCCGCCGCGCCGCGACACCTTCAAGCCCGAGGAAATCATTCACGAAGGGCATCGCTTCTTCGGCACGGTATCGCGCGGACTAGCGGAGGTGGTGCAGGCGGCGTTCAGCCGTTGGGGCGAGCCGAACGGCTACGTGCTCGGCCAGGAAGGCAGCGGCGCCATCGTGGTCGGTCTGCGCTATGGCGACGGCAAGCTTTACACCAAGAACGCCGGCGACCGGCGCGTGTTCTGGGAAGGCCCCTCGGTCGGCTTCGACTACGGCGGCGAAGGCGCCCGCACAATGATGCTGGTCTATAACTTGCCGGCGACCGACGCGATCTATCAGCGCTTCGCCGGCATCGACGGGTCGGCCTATTTCATCGGCGGCTTCGGCATGACCGCGCTCGCCTCCGGACACGTTATTGTGGTACCGATCCGCTCCGGCGTCGGCCTGCGGCTCGGCGCGAACCTTGGTTATCTCAAGTTTACGCCGCGGGCGACCTGGAACCCGTTCTGAGGCTTTGCCACTCTTAACTATGCGGCCCTAACCCATTCGAAATCCGGGACTTAACGCCTGGGTTTAGGCTAGTATTGCCGCGCGGGGACCGGTCCGGGGTGCGTTGGAGACATTATTTATGATCGAACCGATCATGTATTTCGGGATCGGGTTCCTGGTGGCGGCACTCGTGGGGCTCGTCATCATTCCCCTCGTTCATGGCCGCGCGGTACGGCTGACCATGCGGCGGCTGGAAGCCGCGACCCCGCTGTCGATGGCGGAAATCCAGGCCGACAAGGATCAACTGCGCGCCGAATTCGCCATGTCGACGCGGCGGCTCGAAATGAGCGTCGAGCAACTCAAGACTAAGACCACCAGCCAGCTCGCCGAGCTCGGGAAAAAGGGCGACGCCATCAACCGGCTCAAGATGGAACTGGGCGAAAAGACCGCGGCCATTTTTGCGCTGGAAGCGCGCGACAAGGCGCTGCGCGACCAGTTGCGCGCGACCGAAGACGAAGTCGCGGCCAAGACCGCCATCATGCACGAGGCCGAGCGCACGCTGTCTGACCGGGAAGCCGAACTCGCCAAGCTCACCGGCGCGCTCGACGAGCGTTCGAGCCTGGCCGATGCCCAGAAGGTCGAGATCGTCTCCTTCAAGGCGCAGGTCGACGCGCTGAAAGAACGGCTCACCGACGCTGGCAACGAACTCAAGGCCGTGGAAGACCGCCGCGACGCCGAGCGGGTCGAACTCAAAGCCGTCACGCAAGAATTGGCAGAAGAGCGCGGCCGGGTCGAGAATCTCGGCCACCGTGTCGCCGACCTCGAACAGCAGTTGGTGGCGCAGACCACGCAAGCCGAACTTCTCGGACAGCGCGCGCAGGATTTGGACAGCCGCCTCAGCGAACAGTTGCGGCTGCTCGCCCGAAGCGAATTCGAACTCAATCAGACGCGCGGCGAGTTGTTGAACGTGCGTAAATCCGAGAACGATTTGCGCATCGCCGTCAACGAGCTCATCGAGCGCACTACGGCGGGGGCCGAGGCGCTCAAGGCCGACAAAGCCCAGTTGCAATCCGACCTCGGCCGCATGATCGACGAACGCGACCGGCTGGCGCGCGAACTCGGCCATATGAAGCGGGAAGCCGAGGAAGTCTGGGCCTCCGAGCGGGTGGAAAACGCCCTGCTGCGCGAGCGCATCAACGACGTCGCTGCCGAAGTCGCGCGGCTCGCCTCGGCGCTGGAAGGACCGAACTCGCCGATCGACGCGATCCTGGCGGCCGAAACGGTGCGCGACCGCGCGAACCTTGCCACGGCGAATGCAGGCATCGATTTAGGCGAGGCGCGACCGAGCAATGGCGACCTGGCCAACCGCATTCGCGCGCTGCAAAGCCATGCCTCGCGCGTGCCGCCAGGCGAAAAGCAGAACTAAAGATCGGGCCTTGCTTGACACCCCTTCGGCGCGCTCCTTATATCGCACCGCCGTCACGACCGGGCGCTTAGCTCAGCGGGAGAGCGTTCCCTTCACACGGGAGAGGTCATAGGTTCAATCCCTATAGCGCCCACCATCGTTTAAGCATTTTTGACTTTCAATGGGGTGCTCCTGGGGTACTATTCCGAGACCCGAGGGTCCCGATTCACTCCGCCATTGCCAACGGCACCCTCAGTCGCTCGAGGATGCTCCATGGCATACATCCGAAGATTGAAAGACAAGCTGCGCACCTTGCCTTGGCGCGCTCAGGTGAGGCGCAAGGGACACAAGGTCCTGGTGAAAATGTTCGCGTCCAAGGGCGAAGCGGAGCTCTGGGCAGGCGTACAAGAACACGCCATACGCATGACCGGCCTGCCACTGACGATCGAGGACCTGAAGAAGCACACCGTTGGCGATATTGTCCGTCGCTATCTAAAAGAAATTACGCCAACCAAAGGCTGTCATGTCAGCGAGACGTCGGTCCTCAACAAATTTCTGCGGCATGGAATTTGTCTTAAGTCTCTTGCCTTCGTCTCACGACAAGACGCTTACAAGTATCGGGATGATAGGCTTAAGGAGCTGCATAAGGGCAAATTGCTTACACCGCGAACCGTCAGGCGCACAATCAATTCGATCCAACATATTTTCGAGGTCGCCAGAGAACAATGGGGATTTACAAACCTTCAAAATCCCTTCCGGTCACTTCCCATCAGGGGATCGATGTACCGTCGCAAACGACGGCTCGAGGAAGGCGAGCTAGAGAGATTAGAACGAGCCTGTGAAAGCTGTCGGGGCCTTAACCAATATTACGTTCCGCTCGCGATCTATTTGGCTATTGAAACTGGAATGCGCCTGCAGGAAATATTCAATTTAGTCTGGCTGGACATCGACATGCACAACCGTCGAATTGAAATCCGCAAAAGCAAAACAGATCATTTAACGCCATACGAAGGCCGGACGATTGTGCTTACGATTGGCGCTGAATCGTTTTTAATAAAGCTCCAGTATTCGTTAAAAGCAAATCGCCGGTTCAAAACTTCAGATAAAATCTTTCCAATGTCGAAGGAAGCCTTCAAACAGTCTTGGACTGACGTTCGGAAGCGCGCAGGTATTGCAGCTCTAACATTTCACGACTTGCGGCATGAAGCCGCTTCGCGATTTGATGAAGCAGACCTGAGCAATCCTCAAGCTGCTCACATGCTAGGTCACGTGCCGCAAAATGTGACTGCCTCTTATCAAATGCCAAAACTGAAACCTATTCAGGACAAGCTGGATCGATACGCACTCGGTGGCCTGACATCTGATGAAGCACTCACAAAGCAAGGGGCGATTGTGATGAATAACCGCATCAGCGGTAAGCCGAAGGCGGTCCCACTTGAAGAAGTTGTTAGAGGGCATTCGATGAAGTTCAAAAGCGAAGAGGAAATGAAAAAGGCTGTTGAACGGTTGAAGAAACAATACTCGGCTGGACCGTTCGTTCGATTCCCTCCGCAAATCTGGACACGCTAACCGCCCACAAAAGACCGATATTTTTAAAAGGGGGCGGGTTTGTACCGCCCCCGAAGCATCTTAGCCGGCTACTGCAGCCTTTCTAAGCCTGAATAAGGGATGTGTTTGACGTGGCGGCTCTGGGCCCGGTTTTGAAGCTAAAGCGTCGCCGAGTATTTCTCCCAGGCTCTTCTCCAACTCGGTATTTCCGGACAGTTGCTTAAGCGCAATCTCTTCTTTCTTTCGCCTGCGCCTTTGTTTTGGTCCGGACCAGACTTGAATGAAGAGGCCGTCATCGTCGTCCTCCTTAAGCGTCCAATCCTTACCCTCGGGGACAAGACAAGCCGAGCGAAGTGGCCCGTCCAGCACATCGTGAAGTTCTTCGATCGCTTCCTTCAATTCCCTGAAGGCCTCACCATAGGCGTACCGTTTTGTGCAGTAAGCGTGATAGGCGTCGCTGATTGTAGGCCGCGCTCCCAAGTCATCATCGCTGATCCGAAACTTGGTAAGAAGCGTACGAGCATTTTCTGTCATTGGCTGGTCCTTTCTTCGACACTGTTCAGCCCCTCGACGACATGGGCAAAGGCACAGCTGCTAGTCAATTATGCCCCAGCCCTTTTAGAAAAAATTTAACGGGAGTGGTTGCAAGAAGAGGGAGTGGTTACAACAAAGGTCAGCACACAACTTCAGCAAATATTCTGGCTCAGAAGCAGAGGCTGTTTACATTTGCCATGACATTCGCGCGGTAGTGTCTCAGTTTGAATTTCGAGGCAGCAACAATCGGACAATGAGCGCGCCGAAATTTGCACCCATCGACGCATATACAACGAACTCGCCCACTCAGCTGCCCGCCTCGTAAACGGAACTTCGTCGGCATATCCAGCCGACATTCAGCTACCAAGTTATGAGTTCATGCCCTAATACACTGAATTCACTTGACATTATCTAGGAATTATGTCATACTAATATATATTTTCATCCCCTATCGCATGCAATAGCAGCCCCGCCGGTTAGCGCGGCCCGTTGCTGTCTATGCCGAAATGCAGGCTTTTAAAAAGAACACATAGAACCATTCATAGAAAAACAAGAACAGAAAAGAGAAAATTAATGGACAAAATAATAATTACACACAAAGACGATTTAGTGTTCGTCCCTTTAGCCAACTCAGAGAAAACAGCGACACTTGATGCCAACGACTTCCAATCTCTTTTGGCAAAAGAAATTTCGCCACGGTGGACATTAAGTCAGGCCGGGAAAGTGATGACTGGCAAGAACAAAACAGTTGCAAGACTGATCTGCGAGGCTGGGAAAGGGCAGCAAGTTAAATACGCTGACGGTGATCCAACCAACCTGCGGCGCTCTAACTTAGTGCTCACAGATTATTCAAAGCGGCTTATCAAACTCGAACATATTTTTGATAACAAACATAGAGCGCAAGGTAAGACCGTTACCCTCGCAGGTGACGGTGGCCTTGAGCAATCCATTTCTTAAGAACTGTAATTATATCGAGTTCCTTAAACGCAGATCTTTCATAGGCCAGCTACATCCGGCCATAACTTTCGAAGACCAGAGAAACCCTATTGTCGGTTTGTTAGCGCCCATCCAAGTTGCCATAGACGAATGCGAGTTGTGGAGCGGCCAGGAATTACCGCGAAAAGAATTTGTCGCCTACTTAAGAGACAACAACATCTTTCTTGGTGATGCCGACGACTTGCTAAAATTAAAACAGCAGCGGTCCAAGAGCATTATAACCGAGAGCGCCATGGGTAAAGCGAAGCTCCAAGACATTGCCGATGCAATTGAAGTTTCGATCCTACGTCGAGAGGGAGCTAAATTGTCAGGACGGAAAGGTTACATAACCGCAGTAGACGATGGCCTAGTTGCTCACGTTGAGAACAAATCCAAACGTCATTACAGCAGTCTTAGGAAACAGCTAGCGTTCATGGAGCCACGCAATACCTGTCACGACGATGTAGCGGAATTCAGTCTGGATAGATCGCCTACGCCAGAAGAAGGGAGAGCAATTCGGAAGGTCTTGGGCTTCAAGAAACGACCACAAAAACCGATTCAATCTCAGGCGGATAAGAAAATCGGGGGGTCGGTCAGCCGAAATGGCCCTAGTAACGGAGACTTTCACCCTATAATGGAGGGTTTCTAGAGGTGTTTTTGGCTAGGTCCATATCCCAGTATCCGATTTCCCATTTTAGCCCAGTAACGGAGAGTTTCGACTGATTCTGAAACCTCCTAAAAATGATGAGAGAAAGGTGTCCGTCATCGAATGCTTTGAGACAGATGGCGGTGGGACCGTTAGGATTGACCGGCTCATCTAGTTTTAGTTTAGGCGGCTTTCTTTCGGTGCTGCAAGCGTCGTTTTTGGATTGTGTTGCGTTTGATCCTTTCTCTTTCCAGCAGGATTGTTTGACCGCGCCCGAAGTAGACGTCGGCCGGTGTCAGATTGCTCAAGCTTTCATGATAGCGGTGGTGGTTATAGTGATCGACGAACCTGTCGATGCTGGCTTCAAGATCGCCAGGCAGGTAGTAGTTTTCCAGGAGGATGCGGTTCTTGAGCGTCTGATGCCAGCGCTCGATCTTGCCCTGTGTCTGCGGATGATAGGGCGCGCCGCGAACGTGGCCCATGTTCTGTGCATCCAACCAATCCGCCAACTCAGCCGAGACGTAGCTGGAACCATTATCGCTAAGCAGACGCGGCTTATGGACAACCCGTACCTGGTCGCAGCCTGACGCGGCGAGAGCAAGATCCAGCGTGTCTGTTACCTCCTGTGCCTTCATCGTCGTGCACAGCTTCCGGGCGATGATGTAGCGCGAGAAGTCGTCTAGGACCGTGCTGATATAGAACCAGCCCCAGCCGGTCACCTTGAGATAGGTGAAGTCCGTCTGCCAGAGCTGGTTTGGCGCCGTCGTCTTGTCCTTAAACTCGTCGGCCGCCTTCATGACGATGTAGGCTGGGCTGGTGATCAGGTCATGCGCCTTGAGCAGCCGATAGACCGAAGCCTCTGACACAAAGTAGCCGGCCGTATCAGTGAAGCGCGTGGCCAGTTCCCGTGGCGACAGCTCGGGCTCATCCAACGCCAACTGAACGATCCGCTCGCGTATTGCGTCAGGGATGCGGTTCCAAACGCGCTTCGGTCTTGGTGATTTATCTTCCAGCGCTTCCGGGCCGCCGGTCTGCAGTCGATCGTACCAACGGTAGAACCTTGCCGGCTGGATCCCCAGCTTCGCAAGGGTCCGGCGCACTGGCAGGTGGGATTGCTCGACCAGGCGGATGATCTCCAGCTTCTCGGAGGCGGGGTATCTCATTCCTCGTCTCCCCCATCCCCGATCATACTTTTTTTAAGCAGGCGCAGTTCGAGCGCCTGCTCAGCCACGACCGCCTTAAGCTCCTGCGCCTCACGCCGCAGGTCCTTGACCTCGCCACTGGTTGCCGCCCGCGCCGTGTCGCCGGCCAGCCGCTTCTTGCCGGCCTCCAGGAACTCCTTGGACCATGCGTAATAAAGGCTCTCAGCAATACCCTCCCGGCGGCAAAGCTCGGCGATGCTGGACTCGCCGCGTAGGCCATCGAGAACGATCCGGATCTTCTCTTCGGACGAATGGCGCTTGCGAGTTGCCCGGCGGATGTCCTTCACAATCCGCTCGGACGGCGATTCAGGGTGTTCGGATTTCTGTCTCATCTCCACTCCTTGATGGTTACGATGAGCCAGAAATCCTCCGTTCCTCAAGCCGCTAAATCTGTCTCATAGGCGCTGATGTCGGACATGGTGTAGCGCCACGAATGACGCTATGTGCCAAAAGCGGAAATGACCAGCGTGAGAATTGGTGTCAGCCAAACTCAGTCAAAACGGGGCCGCTTGTTCGATGCGCTTACGGTACATCGATATGAACCCATCGTAACGGGCAGATAGCAGCTCTGACTTGAGTGTCGGCGCTTTGTCAGGATTACCGGAATCAAATGGTGGCGCCGGGTCATATTCTATGCCGAGCTGAATTTTTCTGGCCGCCGTCTCCCCCGCGATTTCAGCAAAGACACTAAGTGCAAAATCGATCCCTGCGGTCACACCACCCCCAGTAATCACGTTGCCATCTTTCACGACTCTCGCCTTTTCATGTGTGGCCCCGACCAGAGGCAAGAGGTCAGTATAGGCCCAGTGCGTCGTGGCCCGTCGCCCCTTCAACAATCCGGCTACACCGAGAACGAATGCACCAGTGCAAACCGATGTGACATACTTTGCACCGCCCGCTTGCTCACGGACAAATTTGATTGTCTCACGGTCGTTGATAATGCCGGCCACGCCTTCGCTACCCCCCGGTATGCAGATCAAGTCGAGAGGCGGACAGTTCGCAAAGGTGTGCGTGGGCACGAGGCCAAGCCCGCAATCGCTCTGAACGGGTGCTGTCGATTTCGCGACAATGTGGGTCGCCGATTGAGGAAGCCGCGAGAGCACCTGTAAAGGACCCGTGAAATCCAGCTGCGTCAGTTCAGGGAAGATGACAAAGCCAATATTGAACAGCGGCATACTCGGCCCCCTCTTTCGGAGATCGTAACGGCTCAAATAGCAATATTGGAAGGGGTCTGCTCAATGTCCGCTCTTGTCCAAAAGCGGACAAACTGTTGCGACGCAGCGATTGTCCGCTTTGTGCCATTAGCGACCGACGCACCGCAGCAAACAGCACATACAGACAGACCGCCTCGCGGCGGTTTCTCGGTTCGAGCGGGCCGATCACCCGGCAGAATACCGGCTAGTGATTATGTTTGGGATGGCAGTGGTCGATATGCTGGTTCAACACGATGCCTAAAAAGGGCAGGAGAAAAGACGAATAGGCTTCATGCAGCGTCAATTCCCGGCATTGGGTTTGCGAGACGATAGCGGCGTTCAGAATAAGGCTCACGACCCCGGCCCCAAGGACAATGACAGGCCACGGCGTTTGCGATGAGGGAGTGGGACACGGGATCGGCGCGATAGGAATCCCAGCAAACGCAGTATCGGCGGGTATCCATGCAGGATTAATATGACCGCATCCAATAAAAGCTGCCACTGCTTTGGTCGGGAAAACAGAAGGCGTCCAGAAGAACACAGCCGCCATCACGACAGTGGCTACAAGCTTGCGAAATTTCATACGCAGCCCCCAAAATGTCCGACGCCAACCGGTTAACCCCATGCATTTATAGGCCTCAGCAAGCCGCCCCGACAAGCCGTTCGACCGGGTATTCAGCCAAATTTTCCTTTTTGAACTCTCGGCGCAAAAAGAAGACCGCCACCTCGGCGGTCTTTTAGAAGTCCAATCAGGGAGGGGATGGGTCGTGGGAGGTGCCCCTAATTGGAAGGCTAGTGTGTCCTCTCGCCAGCGCCGCGACTGTTCAAAATTGCTCACAGATGAAAATAAATGCATTGGCCGTTTTTCGTTCGCTGCTTTCCCCAGACAAGTGCCGCAGTGCACAGCCAATGTCGCTTATGGGTCATTCGCTGCGTAGCTTTTCAGCCTCCGGACCGATCTTTGTCCGCTATACCCCCAATAGGCGACAAAAACCGGGCACGGCTAGTTTGTCCGCTAGGTGCCATAAGCAGACAAACGTTGGTGAGGACGAAATGCCCGCTAAGTCGTCGTGAGAACAATGGCCTTTAATGAGTCCTCGCCGCTGCCGCCAGCTCCTCGAAGGTACCGGGTAAATAGGAGACATTCTGGTACGGCGTCTTGCCCATTGCATCGGCGAGCGCGCGCGCCTGCGCGGCATCGCGACCGAACAGCACGATGCGCGTATTGAAGTCGTTGATCGGCAGTGGTGGTTTACGTGATGCTATAAGGGTGGCAATCTTATCGAGCGGCACGTTATGGGTCCCCGGTAGGCTTTGCATTGAAAATTCTTCCTCGGACCTCCCATCTAAGAACACTGCGGTCTGATCGAACTTGTAGACCCGCAAGATACCTTCTAGCTCGATTTCGACTGGCCCGTTGAGTGCGCGCCATATAGGGATGCCGAGCTGGTAGCGCCGCACATTTGTGAAACCCGCGGCGACCAATTGCTCGCTGAGGTCCCTACTTTGCCCGCAGTGGAGACCATTGCAGTAGAGAACAAGCAACTTAGACCTGTCGCCACCAACGAGGTGCCCGACCGTGGCGACAGCTGAATTTGGCGGCGAGCTTGGCGCGCTCTTCGCGCCCGCGATGTGCCCAGCCACGTACTCAGAGTGCTTGCGGGCATCGATTAGGATGCCGCTGCCGTCGGCCAACATGCGGCGCACTTCCTCGGTGCTCACTTCCGGCGTTTTTTGGTTCGGTTCGGCGAATGTCGCCCGGTAGACGCTTTGCCCTGCAGGGCCACTCTGTTGCGCATGTGCCATTGTTGCGAGACCGACTGCAATTGCGCCGACTGTGAATGCTCTGAGCAATTTGAATCGCATTTTTTCCTCCTCTAAATGACGGCGCAGCAGAAATGTTGGCAAACAAGACCACGTAAATCGCCAAGTGCAATGATCCAACTCAATGGGTCAGCAGTGCTGATAGAATTGTACCAATCGGGGAATCACTTCCCCCTATTTGTCCGCTTCGGGTCATGTGTGGACGGCGCCTGATTGGCAAGAGCTTTTTTGACGTTGCTGCAGCATTGGTCGGTGCGGTCATGTGTCCGGCCTGTTTGTGCGGCGTGCATGGCCGCTGGCCATAATGCTTTTCGCGGATCGGGTCCCAATCGTAAGCCCGCACTCGAAGGTGCTATGACCCATACGGGTTCTCCCGATCCATCGATCGACCTTGTCTGCATTACGTCGTTTGCCCTCACCAATTCGTTTGACCGATCTGCGCGCTGGCATTCTTCATGCTGCCAACGTCAGCATCGGCTTGTTGTATCTCTCCTTTCGACCCAACCATCCTACGCCATCTCGATGCCGCAGCGTAGGCGCCGTCCACAGCATCATTAGCGGACAGAACGTCTCCGACCAAGAACCCACCCTTGTCCGCTGTTGTTCGAAAGCAGACAAACTATTGCGACGCGGCGATTGTCTGCTATGTGCCATTAGTGACCGGTGCACCGCAGCAAACAGCGGCGTTATTCGATCACCTCATCGGCGGCTACCAGAAGAGGTTGCGGCACACTGATACCAAGCGCCTTGGCAGTCTTGAGGTTGATGACCAACTCAAATTTAGTCGGCTGCAGAACGGGTAAGTCGGCCGGCTTTTCGCCCTTGAGAATCCGCCCAGTGTAAACGCCCGCCTGTCGATGCTGGTCCGGGAGATTGGCACCGTAGCTCATCAAGCCACCCGCCGCCGCGAAGCTGCGAAATGAATAGCTCGCCGGCAACGTGTATTGCGCCGCCAACGCGATCAACCGCGCGCCTCGGCTGGTGAAGAATGGATCGGCGAGAACGTAAAGAGCACCGGCGCGTGCTCGCGCGATGGCCGCGAAACTCGCGTCGAATTCGCTTTCGGCGTTGATATTGAAAATCTCGATCTTCTGCCCGATCTGGGCTGCTGCCGGCACCAGTTCCGCAACCTGATCCTCGGAGCCCATGCCGATCTTCTTGAGCACGGCGATCAGCTCAGGTTTCGCCGCCAACTCGCGCAGCAACTCCAGTCGTTTTGAGGTTAGTGCGGGGGCGATATTGAGCACGCCGGTGACGTTACCACCCGGCCGGCCAAGGCTCTCGACTAGGCCTAGTTTGACCGGGTCCTGACCACCGGTGAATACGATGGGCACCGTCGCTGTCGCGGCCTTAGCGGCGACCGCTGGCGCGCTACCCCCAGTGGCTACGATCACGGCCGTGTGTTGCTGTAGCAGATCGGCAACCATCGCCGGCAATCGCTCGTCCTGACCTTCGGACCAGCGAAATTCGATTTTGACATTGCGGGCTTCAACAAGCCCTGCTTCATTCAGGCCTTGGCGAAATGCGTCTACCAGACGCGCAAAACCCTGCGGCGTGCCGCTGCTGAGATATCCGATGACCGGGGGTGCCGCCTGCTGCGCCTGCGCCAAAAGCGGCCACGCAGTCGCCGCGCCACCTAATAGCGTGATGAACTCGCGCCGCTTCATTCGATCACCTCATCGGCGCGACCGATCAATGGCTCTGGAATACTCAACCCAAGTATTTTTGCGGTTTTGAGGTTGATGATCATCTCGACTTTAGTGACTTCTTGTAACCGGTAGATCCGCTGGTTTCTCGCCCTTGAGAATGCGGCCAACGTATTCCCCGACGACACGATATGACTCGGCAAGGTCACCTCCGTAGCTCATTAGACCGCCAGCTGCAGCGAATTGTCGATGTTGGTAGATCGCTGGCACTCGGTAGCGAAGCGATAACTCGCCAAGTTCTTTACCGAAACTATTGAAAAATGCAGCGGTGCTGATCACAAGCGCCCCGACTCTTAGTTGGGCCAAGGACTCAAAGACTGCAGCCAAGTCCTGCTCCCTGCTCGCGCGCACAACGTGGAGCTCGAGCCGGAGCGCGGCCGCTATTGAAGTCATGTCCCGTGATACCTGCTCGGCAAGGGGATCGCGTGGGTTGACAAGTAGAGCGACATTGATGATGGCGGGAAGTACCTCGTGCATCAGCTCCAATCGTTTCGGCAGAACCTCCTCATTAAGTGTCGTAGCGCCCGTGAAATTGCCACCCGGTTTACCGAGGCTATTGACGAAGCCAAGTTGCACTGGATTGCCACCGGTAGTGAACACAATAGGTATTTTAGTGATGTCCGCTGCCTTGGCAGCAACAGAAGCAGGCGTACTGGTCGCCGCAATTACGTTCACCTTGCTCTGGACCAGATTGGCTATGAGTGCTGGCAAGCGTTCATAGTGTCCTTCCGCCCAGCGATATTCGATCGCTACATTGCGACCTTCAACGAAACCGGTTTCGCTCAACCCTTTTAGAAATGCGGACAAAGGCGGGTAAGGCTGTCCCGGCGAGGCCGAGTTGATGAACCCAACCACCGGCATCGCGGGTTGCTGCGCCCTCGCCGTAAGTGGCCAAGCCACCGCCGCACCGCCTACGAGCGTGATGAACTCGCGCCGCTTCATGTCAGCTCCGAAGCTCAGGAGGCAACATAGTATCGGCTCAAACGAGTGCTTTTCTAGGGGCTGAAACCGGCACCAAAACCATTGCCGCAGTGCACAGCCCATGTCGCTGTTGGGTCATAAGCGGACAAACCATCGAGGGCTAAAATCGACCGGATGTCCGCTATCGTCCGAAAGCGGACAAAATTTCAGCGCTCAGGCGTCCAATTCTCCCAGGGTGCGTTCTTTGCCGAGCGAGCGGCGCGACCTGTCATAAATAGACGCGCAGGCATCCACTCACTTCCGGTCTGATCGAAGTATGAAGAAGCTATATAGGCCCCCACGATCCTTTGGTGGCTTTTTGTAGATCGGGCGTTGGACCCAAGATTTTGGAAGCGTCGTCGCGGTGGATAACCTTCGCCGAAAAAAGCGTTGTGGGGTGCTCCTGGGGTGCTTTGTAACCTATTGATCGCATTACTACCGTTTCAGTGGCGCATATACCGACCTGAAAAATATAGAGTTTTTGCGAGATAATCCCCTTCACACGGGAGAGGTCGAAGGTTCGATCCCTTCAGCGCCCACCATTTAACTTTCTGATTTATATAGAACACTATATTTTGTTCTCCTGACCAAATTTTCCAGGCCCATGAAATGGGCGATTCTGATCGCAGAAAGTTCAAGCGACGTACGGCGTCATGCCGATCTCGCGCTCCCATTCGTGGTATTGGATGTCGGTGGTTGAAACCAGTGAGCGGAAGCCGAGCCATCTACATCAACCGCGCACCGGTCTTGACCTTGTGGGCCGCCGTAGTCGCGGAACGGCTAGGTTTTCGTCGCCATGAAGCTTTGACGCTCGGTCGCGCCGTTGCTGGCCTCAATGCCTATTCCAAAGGGGTATCGCTCGGGCTGTTCCATCCAACGCCGAGATCCGTGAAAGACCGCCGGAAAAAGCTGATGGGCAGACGACGATTGAAAATCGATGTCCTGCGTCGCGCTGTTCCCGTGGCCCGGACGCCAGATGGCCTCCGCGCCTTAAGCGGTGGGCGACCGATTTCGCCCACGAGTGTCCAGCGATATTTGCAAGGCAAGTTCGGCGAACGCCTTGCGGCAGTACGGGCTGCCATGAGGCGGCTTGCTAGTTCGATGCCGCCAAAAACTTTGGTCGCCAATGGCTACGCCTTGTACGTCAAATTTCGTCCGGGCGCCCCGACCGGCGTCAAGGGATGGGGTGCAAGAGGCAAGCTCGATCTAGCCTTGATACGGCGCCTCACCAAACCAAGCCGATCACGGCGGTAAAAAGTCCGCGCCCACAGCCACGCCGAGTAACTTATTAAGAAAGTGTCATTTGTTAATGAGTTCAACTGTTCAAAAATGCAGTTTCACAGTCAATTGCTACTCACCCACTGGCGGCGGCTTTTTGTGTTTACTTTTCTTCGCCGGAGACCAAAAACGAAATTAATTATCAAGCGCTTGCATCAGGGCGATAGAGCGCGGCCGGGAATAGGCGCTTCACTTCCCACCCACCATTCTCGCCCCCAGTGACGTTGGTTCAACAGCAACACAACCCGCCGCGAGCCATACCGTGGACATTTCAGGCGGCTTTCCAGTCGCGCCAAAGGAAACGCAGCGCCCCGGGTCCAAACCCATGTCTGCAGGTCCAGCGCGGCCCCGTGGACGCACTCCCGGACCCGCTTCATGCCGTCACGTGGTTCCCAAGCGCAGCGGACCCGCACCCGCCACCCCTGCTGCCTGCCTGACATCAATTTAGCAGTCTCACTTGAAGAGTGCTAAAAGCACCCCAATTGATTGGAAAGAGGCTGTTCTCATCCTGCGATTCGAGCGCCTCTGCTTTTTCGTCCGAACAATCAACAGCAACAGGTACTTAGGAGGATTCATATGAAGTTTCGACCGCTTCACGACCGCGTGGTGGTTACGCGTATCGAAGCCGAGGGCAAGTCCGCAGGCGGAATCATCATTCCGGACACCGCCAAGGAGAAGCCTTCCGAGGGAGAGGTGATTGCCGTCGGTCCAGGTGGCCGCGACGAGGCCGGTAAGCTCATCCCGATCGGTCTGAAGACCGGCGACCGCGTGCTGTTCGGTAAATGGTCGGGCACTGAGGTCAAAATCGACGGTGTCGAGTATCTGATCATGAAAGAGAGCGACATCATGGGTGTCATCGAACAGACCGTCGCCCGCAAAAAGGCCGCCTAAGGACTGTCGCGTCAAACATAACGGAGAACAAAAATGGCTGCGAAAGACGTAAGATTTTCAGTGGATGCGCGCGACCGGATGTTGCACGGCATCGATATTCTCACCAACGCGGTGCGCGTGACGCTCGGCCCCAAGGGGCGCAATGTTGTGCTCGATAAGTCGTATGGTGCGCCGCGCATCACTAAGGACGGTGTTACTGTCGCTAAAGAGATCGAGCTCGAAGACAAGTTCGAAAACATGGGTGCGCAGATGGTGCGCGAAGTCGCCTCGAAGTCATCCGACTTTGCCGGTGATGGCACCACGACCGCCACGGTTCTTGCGCACGCGATTGTACGGGAAGGCGCCAAGTCGGTAGCAGCCGGCATGAACCCGATGGATCTCAAGCGGGGTATCGATCTTGCGGTCGAAGCCGTGGTCGAGGACCTAAAGAAGAATTCGAAGAAGGTCACCTCGAACGAAGAAATCGCTCAGGTTGGCACTATTTCTGCCAACGGCGATTCCGAGATTGGCAAGTTCCTTGCCGATGCGATGAAGAAAGTTGGCAACGAGGGCGTTATTACGGTCGAAGAGGCAAAGTCCTTAGAGACTGAACTCGAAGTTGTCGAAGGCATGCAATTCGATCGCGGTTACATCTCGCCCTACTTCATCACCAACGCCGACAAGATGCGCGTTGAGATGGAAGATCCTTACATTCTGATCTACGAAAAGAAGCTCTCAGGCCTGCAGGAATTCTTACCGCTGCTTGAGGCGGTGGTACAGGCCTCGAAGCCACTCGTCATCATCGCGGAGGATGTTGAGGGTGAAGCTTTGGCCACGCTCGTCGTTAATAAGCTGCGTGGTGGTCTGAAGGTCGCTGCCGTCAAGGCACCGGGCTTCGGCGATCGCCGCAAGGCCATGCTTGAAGACATCGCGACCCTCACCGGCGCTCAGGCGATCAGCGAGGATCTCGGCATCAAACTCGACAAGGTTACTCTGAACATGCTCGGCCGCGCAAAAAAGGTGACGATCGAGAAGGAGAACACCACGATCGTCAGCGGTGCCGGCAAGAAGGCCGACATCGAAGCGCGTATCTCTCAGATCAAAGTGCAGATCGAGGAGACGACGTCTGACTATGACAAAGAGAAGCTGCAGGAGCGGCTAGCGAAGCTTGCTGGTGGCGTTGCGGTGATCAGAGTTGGTGGTGCCACCGAGGTTGAGGTGAAGGAACGCAAAGATCGCGTCGATGACGCGATGCATGCGACCCGCGCCGCGGTCGAGGAAGGCATCCTGCCGGGAGGCGGCGTCGCCTTGCTCCGCGCGGTTGAGGCGCTCAAGCGCGTTAAGACCGAGAACGAAGATCAGAAGCACGGTGTCGAGATCGTGCGCAAGGCGCTCTCCTGGCCGGCTCGGCAGATCGCGATCAATGCGGGCGAGGACGGCTCCGTCATCATCGGCAAGATCCTGGAAAAGGATCAATACAACTTCGGCTTTGACGCCCAGAACGGTGAATATGGCAACCTCGTCACCAAGGGCATCATTGACCCGACTAAGGTTGTTCGGGCGGCACTGCAGAATGCAGCGTCGATTGCCGGGCTCCTGATCACGACGGAAGCTATGGTCGCCGAAAGGCCGAAGAAGGACAGTGGGGCCCCGGCTATGCCTGGCGGTGGCATGGGCGGTATGGACTATTAAACCTACCCTCAACCGAAATGATGAAGGCCCGGGATTTCTTCCGGGCCTTCTTTTTTCTTGTTCCGAAGCCACGGTAGATTACGTAAGCGTGGGCGGCGAGATCAAACAAGGTCACTGATCTTGGTCTAAAGAGCCTGATCTGCAACACTTCAGACAAATCAGCGTTAGGAAAGACGATGGCCAGCGACGATAAGAACGCTAAAACTAGCCCCTCGCCCAAAATTGAGACCGCTGTTAAGAAAGACGCTGTTGCGACGAAAAAAGATGGGGGCCAGCCGAAGGACAAAAGCACCTCAGATGCAATCCCATCCAAGGTCGAGGGCGACGAGAAATCTGCCAACTCACCCTCAGGTTATAGTCGGGGCGAGGGCCAAAAACCGGTTTCAAAAGCTTATAAGGATAATTGGAACGCTATTTACGCAAAGAAGAAGAAAAAGCGATAATTGGATCAATGGACGCCGTGGCCGTAGCTTCGTGTAAAAATGATTTCTGTTTGCCCGAACCTCCAACCAGACCGTTATGAGCGGCACGCCCTCCCCGGAAAAGCCGATAAAATCTGACGATTAACGTCGCGTTCGATCACGTTTGACGACGTTTGTTCTTGTTTGGTTGCGGCGTATCGCTGGTCAATCGTTGGTCGGAGCCGGTAGCCTCCTGGAACTGGCTTCCTTCGTGAGCTGATGGCCAGTCACGGAGCGCCTCGAGGCTGCACCTCATGTGTGAAAGCAGCGCGATCATGGTGCGCTGACGTTAGGCGATTCGTGCGGCTAATCAACGCGGATGAGGTTTTCGGTACACACAGTGATCGAAGCTAAGTCCCTGAGCCCGCGAGGGAAAGCTCAAAGCCGAAAACGGAGACTTGTTTGAATTTCGCGTGGTTGGCGTTTTGCGGCAGATCAAACAATTCGCCGCTCATAATGCGATATTTGAATACAACATTTGCGCAGCGTGAAGGCGTCATGACGCGACGACTTACTCAGATTCTTAGTTTGCCTATTTGTGTGTTTTACATTCGAGTCAATCTTGGCTGCGGAGTTGAGGGCACATTCCATTTTGATTATTGATCAATATGAACCCAGCTCTCCGATTAGCCGTTCCGTGCGCAGCACCATTCGCTCAGTTTTGGAATCGAATGCCGCCGTCGCGCCTACAATCTACCTAGAGCCACTCAACATCCAACGGTTCCCCGGCGCACGCTACTGGGAGATCAATTACAACTATCTCAAGGAAAAATATCGCGACAAACGAATTGATCTCGTTATCGCCCTCGGACCAACAGCGCTTAACTTTATTTCGGCCTATCGTTCATCTCTCTGGCCATGGACTCCGGTTATTTTTGGTCTTGTCGATGACGCAGTTATTGCCAACTCGACGCTGCCTCCCAACACAACCGGCATTACAATACATCGCAGATTCCAAATGATTGTCGATGCCGCGAGAATTCTTATGCCGGACCTCAAACATATCGCGTTGGTAGGCGCCCCGTTCGCCGACGACATCAATCGACGCCAATACGATTGGGAGATGCCCTACTCCGACCCTCAACTGGACATTATCGATTATACAAACTTGCCAATGACTGAGATGAAAAAGCGCGCCAGTGCACTTCTCGAGCACACGGCGCTTTTTTATACCCCGATGTTCAATGATCTGAATGGAAGACAACTTATTCCCGATGAGGCTTTGGCAGAAATAGCTAAAATGGCGAATGGACCCATAATCGTCGATACTGCGTCCCAGATCGCAAGTGGCGGCAGCGGCGGCTATGTTTTAATGCCGGAGGTGGCCGGCCACGAAGTAGCCCTTCTAGCCCAGCGCGTTCTTAGTGGCGAAAGCGCCGTAAAGATCCCCATTACCCGCGGCGACAATGTAAAACCTGTTTTCAATTGGCGTGAGCTCCAGAGATGGAACGTCAACATCGACAACTTACCGCCCGGTAGCGAAATCCGTCTCCGTCCGCCGAACGCCTGGGACCTGTATCAATGGCAAATAATTTCTATCGTCGTTTTCATTTCTTTTCTCATCGCAATGGTTGCCTGGTTACTCTTTGAACATCGCCGCCGCCACATTGCTGAGATTGAATCAAAAACTCGGCTTCGGCAGATCTTGCTTATGGATCGAACTCTAATTGCGGGAGCGATGTCAGCTTCGATTGCGCACGAACTCAATCAGCCCCTGGCGGCGATTCTTACAAACTGCGAGGCCGCACAGATTTTATTGAAGGCAGACAGGATTGATCTCAATCTTCTTCAAGAGATTCTCGTAGACATTGAGCGCGACGATAAACGAGCAGCCAACATCATTAGGCATCTGCGAGCGCTTCTTAAGGAGAGAAACGAAGTCGAACTAAAAACATTTGACTTGAATGATGTTTGCCGCTCGACGATTTCCATTGTTGGACCGGAAGCGAAAAAGCGAGGTGTTAACCTGATCTGCAATAGCGAGAAAGCTGCGCTGCCCATCTACGCGGATGACGTACATCTGCAGCAAGTCTTCATAAATTTAACAATGAATGCATTGGATGCGATGGATACGGCGCAAGTGGTTTCTGCCGAAAACCGCGATATCGAAATCAAAACGGCGTTGATAGGAGACTCCGAGGTCGAGGTTTCAGTTTCGGATGCTGGCATCGGTATTCCAAGCGACAAACTAAAGCGTATTTTTGAGCCGTTCTTTACGACCAAGTCGCAGGGCACGGGCCTGGGCCTATCCATTGTACGAACGATCATCGAATCGTATGGCGGCCGGATCTGGGCGGAAAATCGGTCTTCGCAAGGCGCCACCTTTCGGCTTATTTTGCCGCTAGCGAAGGCACATTCGTCATGAACGAGCGGCAAGACGTGATTCATGTTGTCGATGACGATGCATCCTTCCGCAAGGCGATGTATCGACTGCTGAGCGCCTCTGGCTACCGGGTGATTTTACACGAGTCGGGAGTTGAGGCCATGGAGACCATATCAAATGATGAACGTGGTTGCATATTGCTTGATGTGCAGATGGCTGGCCTGAGCGGAATTGAATTGCAGGAGCGTCTCGAAAAGGCGGGGAACGCCTTGCCGATCGTCTTCATTTCGGGCCATGGCGATATTCCGACGAGCGTACGGGTTATCAAGGCCGGCGCCGAAGATTTTTTAACTAAGCCAGTTTCTAAGGATGATTTGCTTGTGGCTATAAAGCGTGCGCTTGGGCATTACGACGAAGGGCACGAACATGTTTATTTGATTAATTCGTTGCGCGCGCGGATTTGCACACTTACGGCAAGGGAGCACGAAGTTTTTGCTTTGGTCGTTCTTGGCCGTCTCAATAAGCAGATCGCTCACCAGCTGGGTACTGCAGAGCGCACGGTAAAAGCACACCGTCATGCCGTTATGGAAAAGCTTGGAGCCAAATCAGTCGCGGAACTGGTGTCAATTGCCGTCAAAACTGGCCACCCGGTTGCATAATGTTCTGGGCCTGGGAACATGCACCAAAGGGCAATAGTTTTCCGAAGATTTTTTAGAAAAAATATAGGTTTTGTGAGATTTTAGACGCCGACATCAATCTCAAAAGCAGGGAGTTTTATGCAGGTTGTAGCGGTTATCGACGACGATCCTAGCATGCGGACTTCAGTTACGCGTGTTTTACACGCGTCCGGATATATTTGTGAAGCTTACGGGTCAGCCGAGGAGTTCTTGGAACGATTGGCTGCAAGTAAGGCAGACAGCGCGCTTATTGATATTCACCTGGGCGGTCTGTCTGGTATTGAATTATGCAAACGACTGACGGCTTCCGGCCGTTGTCTCAATGTTATTCTGATGACCGGAATAGATATCGAATCGAATGAGGCAAAAGCAACCAAAGCCGGCTGCAGTGCATATTTGCACAAGCCATTTTCCACGCGCTCGTTGATTGACGCAATCGAGAAGCGGGTACCGGCGTAAAAATTGTTTCGACGCCTTTTAAAAACTCGCTAATCGCTGAAACTCAAAAAACGAGGCCGCCACGGGGGATGGCGGCCTCGAGGTTAGACAAGGGCTGGTTCTATGGGGACGGGGCGTGCCCTTGTCACCTATGCTGCGTAACTCGGTTTACCTGAAGGCGAGAAGCTCCCAGCAAGTTGTTCAAGATCAGTGATTTCCTCCTTCAGACGGCGTTCTACAAAGTGGCGTTCTTCATCGGTCAAATACGTTCCCAAAATCCGTTGGTACTTCGCAATATTCGCTCGGTGAACGAAGTGCTCCATAGTTTTCACATCTGATGTCATCGACCGCCTCCCGATGGTAACCTCGGATATACCGAGGTAGTTTTTTATAGCGACGGCGTGAGCTGCAGTTCTCAGAACTTGTAGTTGATGCCAACTAGGACATTTTGGGAATCTGCTTTGACGCTGGCGTAACAAGTACCGCCACAGCCTGCCCAACTCCCATTGCTCGTGCCGAAGTTCATGTAATTGTATTCAAGGAACGCCGACCAGTGCGGCACGAACATCCATTCGACGCCACCACCAACCGTCCAGCCGGTCGTGTTGTTGGAGATCTCGCCACCCTGACCTGCGGCATTACTTATGCTTTGACTCGTTTGAGCCCAAGCCACGCCACCCTGCCCATAGAGCAACACGTTCGGCTGCACGAGATAGCCGCCGCGAGCCGTCAGGGTATCGAACCAGTGAGTATTGCCGCTGCTGGAATAGCCTGCGAGCGGCGCTCCCAGGGTCGCACTGCTGTCCAAACTTGTACCGTCGAACATATTGCGAATGCCGATCACCCACGACCCCATTTGGTAATCGCAGCCGATCTGACCGCCGCCCGCAACGCCGGTATTGGTTCCCGAATATCCATTAACTTCAGCGCGACCCCAGGCTGCGCCAATGTTGGCGCCCACGTAACAGCCGGTCCAATTGTAAATTGGCGCTACGACGATGGGTTGCTGATAGACGGGCCGTTGCGGCAGGTCGGCCGCATACGCGCTCGTGCCAGGTAATGCTGTGACTGACGTTGCTGCAGCCAACAGTACGATGGAGGCAATTGATGCTCTTTTCATGAAATCCCCCATTTGGTCCGCTCGACCGGATTGAAGAAAATAGATCTTGCGCGTGTTTGACTATTAACGGAGCGCTACCAGCAGAACTATTGCCCTAAGGGGCAATATGATCTGCCCTCTGGTGCATGCTGACTGGGTTGCCTTGGAGGTTGGAATCCAAAATCGAAGCGTAAAGCTTTCGATTCCCGTTCACTCCCTGGGTCCGCCATACCTTCGACGCCGGGCACAATAATGAATGTTACGGAGATGAGATGCTTTTGATTGATTTGGTTCGATCGCTAAAAGCAAAATTAGGCGGTTTCCCCGACGAGGTTGCCATACAGCCTATGCCCGATAGCGCCGCGATAATGGCGAACTGGCGCTCTTGCATCGCAATGACCCCGCAATCCCGGCGCCACAGCACAGGGTCTGTCCGGCCCAATCTCGTGGTCAAGCCATTAAAGTGGGACGAGACATCAGCCGATTAGGGCATGGGTTTATAGTCGGGCAGCTAAATGCCAAAAGACCTGTGGCGACGAATGTCCGCTCACGATCGCGTTGTAGTTGATTTATCTCAATGCGAGTTTGCGATTACCGGCCACAAGCTAATTTTATAAAATGGCGCAATCACAGCGTTAAAGCTTGCGATTGAGATAACATTACGGCGATCGTGCTCGGAGGCTGAACATGACAAAATTTGTGATGCTGATTATCGCTGTGGTGGTTTCCGTTTGTGTGCAGCCTCTTGCTGCGGTCGCTGATGAGGTGCCGACGTTTGATGTCAGAAAAACATGCCATGCCGACCTACAGGCCAACCCGGGGCAAGGCAGCGCGGCGGGCTGCCTAGCGGATGAACAAAAAGCCAGGGAAGTTCTCGTCGGTCAATGGACGCAGTTTGGACCAGACAGCAGGGCGAGTTGCGTGCAAATGGTGAACGACATTGCCGGCACTCAGAGTTACGTAGAGTTGCTGAGCTGCCTGCAGGACGCGAAGGCTGTGAAAGAGCTTCCCAAAAATTGACAATCTGGATGCCGCGCCAAGAAACAGTGCCCTAATGTCAGCGTTTGGCACATCGCGACATTCGCTGCATCACGACACCAAGGTAGCCATCGGGCACGTAGCGGACATTGCACAAACCTGGCGCTGAACGGCCCAGTCTCTGATGACCCATCAGCCGCATCGGCTGCGCCAACGAACTTCTACCCAAAGCCACTTCCAGCCCCTTCCTTCGGTCTAGTTTGAGCCGGCAGGATACTACCGTCTAGCTTGAGCGGGCTGTAAGAGGGCGTCGCTTCAGCACGCAAATGGCGCGGCTCGGCCACTTTCGCGACGGTTCTGGAATCCGAGCGCATAGTTCTGGTGCGCACAAACGGCCTAAGCTAGCATGCGTTGGAATGCGTGCTTGGTAACATATGAAATGGTGAGTCCGATGATGCTTAGAATGTTTGCGACTGCCTTTATCGCATCTCTTAGCTTAGCCCTCACTCTTGCACCAAACGAATCGTTCGGCAGGTCGGGAGCAGCGCCCGGTGGAAAATCTGCTTCGACGCGTTCTACCTTACACCCATCGGCCATCCGGCCAGGAGCTCACGCAAATTTCTCATCGCTACGGGATCACCGCCAACGCAATGCAGGCTGGGCTCTCTCGCCGACCGCAGGGGGCTTCTACGGCATCAATCAGAACCTGCAGCCCTCGAATGTCGAACCGAATGTGGATTATACGCGATCAATATCGGAACATGTCACCTACACCTATGATGTCCCCTGGGATGCGGTCCATCGATACCCTAGAGTTTATGAATATGCGTCGGGCTGCCACTCGCAGACCGTAACGGTCCCTCGAGGTGACGGCGAAAGGCAATCTGTAAATATTATTCGCTGTTACTAAAGCGGCGCACTCACATCACAATTAATTTCGGGCCTATCAACAACCCCTTGCGCAGAAAAAAAGCGAACGCTCGCACGAGCCTCATAGTATTTAACTAACGGAAGGCGGTTGAAACATGTGCCGCTGCTCCATCGGCAATACAATCACCTTGGCGCCAAGCCTTACACGGTTGTAAAGGTCAATGACGTTGTCGTTGGTGAGGCGGATGCAACCACTCGACACATACTTCCCGATGCTGGTCGGATCGTTAGTGCCGTGGATACGATACTCCGTTTCGCCGATATACATCGCACGCGCGCCGAGCGGATTACCCGGACCGCCCGCTACCATACGCGGCAGATAGGGTTGGCGCTTGATCATAACCGCAGGCGGGTACCAGTCTGGCCACTCGGTCTTACGAACGATCGATTTCACGCCTGACCACGTAAAACCCTGCCGGCCGACGCCGATGCCGTAACGGATTGCCTTGCCGTTGCCGAGCACGTAATAAAGGTAAGTATTTGGGGTATCGATGACAATTGTATCGGCTGCCTCGCGAGTCGGATAGTCAACAATCGCTTTTTGCAAACGCGCCGGGAGTTGCGAGTTTTCGCTTTCATCCGCCGGCTGATCCTCAATAGCTTGCGGCGCTGGTTCGCTCAGCACCGGCGGCCGCATGAATGTAAATATGTCCTGCGCACGCGAAGGCCCGCATGAGAGCGCGGCAGCAACCAATGCGGTGAGGGAGCAACAAATAAGTTGGTGAAATTTCGACATAGCCTCACCCCTTCGATGAGAGGGACTTGTCGATGCGTACTATCCCGTCACAAGTATTTTCGCGGCGGCACCTGAGTAGTCAATGACAAGACCCTTATTTGAATTCTCAGGCAACAATTCCTCCATTGAGGTGCAAGTTACATTGAGGTGCGTCAAACGTCCTCCGCCCTTTGGTGCAATGCATCTAAGTACGATCGACTCTGTAAAATTATAAGCCCAGATTTGTTCTAAAGTTGATCTCGATAGTTGATCAATGCGCGTCGGGGCCACGCTCGACGAAAGGGTTTTGCATTGGAGGATGCCATGAACTGGTCGCTGTACACTGCAGATCGCACCACTCACCTCAAGATCGTGGCGGTTGGCCTCTCGGCTGCGCTACTAATCTCCGTCATAGGAATTGCCGCCAACGAACTCAATCTTGGCACCGATATTATGGCCGCACAGGCCCCCACTGTGATCAAGGCTGGCGCGCCTGTCGCTTTCACCGAGCGCGGTGGTTCACTGGTCCGCTAAGGCGCTCCGGCGTGTTATGGTACCTCTATTCAAATATTTGGTTGGCGTCGCGGTTACCGTCCCCGTTGTGATTGTCCTTTCCGCGCTAACCATGACCGAGATACTTGTAGGGGTGTCACCAGTTACGTCGGCAACCGCAACTGAGACCGCTAGATGGAACAGCGAGCGCCTAAAGGCAGATGCGCAAACGGATTATGCCGGGTATGGGTTATTAAGCCCGATATACCCGGCGAAGCCCGGCAGAGAGCTCTTGGAGAAACCGGTCCACACCGTTAGCGCAAAACGGATCAACATCCGAGAAGCACTGCAATTGCACAAATTTTCCTTACAATTATATCCGCAGGGCGAGCAAGATAGTAATTATCCGCGGCAAAGTTTAAGCTACAGGGAAACGCAGCCATCACCAGCGCGCACCCACATCATTTCTGGACATGAACTTTATTAAACGGACGCATTTAAGCTGGCGCGTCGTTATTCCGAATTACCATGATCAGCCTTATGGGAACGCTAATCGGCATGCTATGGGAACGGAGCTGGCGCAATCCGGCGGGTAATCAACCACCCCCAATTTCAAAACCGGCCACTAGCGATTGAAACACGGTGTTGCTGGCTTTGATCTAACGCAAAGATTGCATCGAAAGCGCGATCTAAAAATTTGGCATGGCTGGGAGAGGATTTTGGTTTTCCCTGGCCTGACGGCTGTCCGTTCCGAAAATCATATCCGGACATATTTGTGGTGCAGTCCGGACAAGATCGGAATAGCGGCGATACGCCCAGACCGTTGGACTATTCGGCGCAATGGCGCATCTTTCTGGAGTGCCAAGTGCGTGCGCGCCTGGTTGTAGTAGGCGACATACGAAGCGAGGACCTGCCGCAAATGCCGGGCACCGATGATCACCACATGATCCAGACATTCGCGCCGTAGCGTGCCGATCAGACGTTCCGCATAACCATTCTGCCAAGGTGATCCAGGCGAGATCGGTCGATCGCGGATGCCCATGGCGCTCACTCGGCGCTTGAAGACATGCCCGTATGCTCGATCATTGTCGCGCAACAGATAGGTTGGTGCCGATACCCACGGAAAGGCCTCAGTGATCTGTCGGGCCAGCCACTCGGCCGTTGGATGGCTGGTCACCTCGATTCAAAACAGTTGACGCCGGCCATGGCCCAAAACCAAAAAGGCAAACAAGCGCTCGAAAGTGACGGTTGGAACCACGCACATGTCAATGGCGGCAATCGCCTCCGCGTGATTACGCAGAAATGTCTTCCAGGTTTGCGAGGGTGGCGTTCTACCCCGCACCATGTATTTGGAAACCGTCGACTGAGCGACCTCAAAGCCAAGCATCAGGAGCTCGCCATGGATCCGAGGTGCGCCCCACAGCGGGTTTTCCCTGCACCTCCGGCAGATAAGATCCCGCAGCCCGCGATCGATCTTCGGCCGCCCTACCCTATTTCTGGATTTCCAACGCCAGTAGGTCTTGAAGCCAGCGCGATGCCATCTCACAATGGTCTCCGGCCTCACCACCAAGGCCAAATCGAGCAGCCCGGAACAAATCCGCGTCATCCAGACCAGTGAGGCCCGGTCGCTGCCACGCAAACGCGGATGAGGCCCTGTCCGACGCAAGGCGATAGTGAGTTGATAGCGCAAAAACAGGTTCTCGGCCTGAAGCCGACTACGCGACTTGAGCAGATCGCAGAACAGCATACCGAGCGCATGCAGGATCACAAACATCGATCCAAATGATGCGATGATTCTGTCTCACCACGCGAATCTAGGCCGGACGGAATTTTCGGGAAGGACAGTGGCTGCATCTTGCTCGATGTCCAGATGCCCGGATTGAACGGCCCGCAATTGCAGGACGTCCTCGGCAAGATGGATTTCGCCTTGCCAATTATATTCTTGACTGGTCACGGCGATATCCCGACCAGCGTGCGTACTATTAAGGCCGGCGCCGAGGACTTTCTCTCCAAGCCGGCACCAAAGGCCGTATTGCTCGAAGCTGTGGAACGCGCGCTTAAGCGTTATGACGATCTGTACGAGCAAAATATTCGGTTGCGTTTGTTCCGCGCACATTATTCCAGCCTGACGCCACGCGAACGCGAGGTGTTCGGTCTTGTTGTGCGCGGAAAACTCAACAAACAGATTGCGTTTGACCTCGGCACTTCAGAGCGGACCATCAAGGCGCATCGACACAATATCATGCAGAAATTCGAAGCAAGGTCGCTTGCCGAGCTTGTATCCATTGCGGAAAAGCTTGAAATGACTGGCGAACCGACCGGCGGCTAATGCATGAACGTTGTTCAGAAAAACGGCATATCTCTGCACCAAGGGACAATAGCAAATACAGTTCAATTTCATGCATACAACAAAAAAACGGTGGGTTGAATGCAGGAAATTCCGCTGCCTGATGGCCTATCTTCGCCTGCAAAGCAGCAAGTGGTGGTGGCGATTGTCGATGACGACCCGGGCGTCTTGAAGGGGCTCAAGCGCGTCCTCGATGCGTGCAATTATGCAACCGATGTCTTCAATTCCGGCGAGGCCTTTCTCGCCAGCGACGACGCAAAGGATAACGATGTTGCTTGTATTGTCCTCGACATTCATTTGGGAGGAATGTCGGGCATTGAAGTAAGACGGCGATTGGCCACAAGGAATTCCCAAGTTCCAGTCATTTTTATGACGGCGCTCGACACAGATGCCGTACGCAGAGAAGCCTTGGATTCCGGTTGCGTCGACTATTTGCGCAAGCCATTTTCAGGGCATGAATTGATCGCCTCCATTCAAAAAGCGATAACTTTAAAAGATTAGCATTGAAGGACAGTTTTTTCATCGATCGCTTGCTCTGATTTTATTTAACTATCAATAATTCTTGCCGCTACAATTCATCTTGCTTGCTCGTTACTGAGATCGCATCTTGAGTGACCCATACACCATTCCCAAAAGCAGCCCTTGATTAACCCCGAGGCCGTCAATGCACCACCCGCATGGCGGCCTCGCTTTACTTTTGCAACAGCCTCGGGGCTCCCTAAAGGTCAATTGCCGCATTCGCTTTAGTTGATATGACGAAATCGAAAAAAGGCGGTGTCGTCAAAACCACGGAGGTCTATATGAATCTAAAATCCCTCATCCCCGTCGGCCGACAGCGCGGTATCGCGCGTACTGACAACCCTTTCCTGTCCCTGCAGAGTGAAGTCGATCGGTTGTTCGACGACTTCACCCGCGGTTTTCCCGCCTTCGGCAATGGCGGCAGCGCTAAGATGCTGCCGACTGTCGATGTGGCTGAAACCGACAAGGAAATCGAGATTACCGCGGAGTTGCCCGGCCTGGAAGAAAGGGACGTGCAGGTCAACGTTGCCGACAACATCCTGACGATCCGCGGCGAGAAGAAGGCGGAAAAGGAAGAAAAGGACAAAAACTACCGCCTGTTTGAACGCAGTTACGGCTCGTTTGAGCGTACACTTGAACTGCCGAACGGGATCAAGGCCGACGCCATCAAGGCGAGTATCGCCAAAGGTGTGCTCAAGGTGACGGTGCCAAAACCTGCGCCCGCGCAGGTCAAGAAGATCGACGTCAAGGCTGCCGCCTAGTTCTAGGGGCGCCGATAAGGCGCACCGCCGCGGCCAAACGCGGCGCGGCGGTGCGCCTTTTTGCCAAAAGCGGTGCAGTCATTGGTGAAAAGACACAATTGTCATGAGCGCTGACAAGCTTTCAACATATCGGAAGAAGCGCACATTCGCCACAACGCGAGAGCCGCGCGGAGCCTGCACGCGAAGCCGCAAACAGCTGAGCTTTGTCGTCCAAAAGCATCGCGCGTCGCACCTTCACTATGATTTCCGATTGGAGGCCGAGGGCGTGCTCAAGAGCTGGGCGGTGCCGAAGGGGCCATCGCTCGATCCGCGCCAGAAGCGCCTCGCGGTCCGCGTGGAGGATCATCCTTACGAGTACAAGAACTTCGAAGGCACGATTCCGAAGGGAAACTACGGCGCCGGCGAGGTTATCGTGTGGGACCGCGGCACCTACCGCAATGCGGATGGCGAGGGCGAGGCCGGTTTGCTGAATGGCCTGCGCAAGGGCGCGGTGAGTATCGTATTGCGTGGCAAGAAACTGAAAGGCGGTTTTTCGCTCGTACGCCTCAAGCGCCCTCGGCAATGGCTTCTCATCAAGAAAAGCGACGGCTACGCCAGCACGCGCGACGTCACGCGCAATGACATATCCGTCAAATCTGGAAAACGGCTGCCGGATAGTGGCGGTGCTCGCCCAAATAACAAACGATCCTAGACGGTATCGACTTCGATGCGGGCACGAGCCAACAAACCGCGACTTTCCGGTGCCACCCCCAAACCGATGCTCGCGACACTGATCGATGCGCCGTTTGACGATCCGGACTGGATCTTCGAGACCAAGTGGGACGGCTTTCGAATTATCGCCAAGGTGACGCGCGGAGCGGCGGCGCTCTATTCGCGCAACGGCAACAATGTCACCAAGAATTATCCGTCGATCGCCCTGGCACTGAGCAAAAGCCGTCATGCAGCGGTCTTCGACGGCGAACTCGTCGCGCTCGATAAACAGGGACGCTCGCGGTTCCAGCTCCTTCAGGATGCCCTTCGGAACAAGGCGCGGCTGCGCTACTGTGTGTTCGATCTCTTGTTCCTCGATGGCAAGGACCTGCGTCGGTTACCGCTGCTGGACCGCAAACTATTGCTTCGCTCTGCGCTTCCCACCAGCGCCCTGATCCGCTTCAGCAGACACGTGAAGCGATACGGCGTGAAAGCATTCCGCGCTGCTCAGCGGCTTGGGCTTGAGGGCGTCACGGGCAAGCGGGCGCAAAGCCGGTACCAGTCCGGCCGGCGCACACGCGATTGGGTAAAGATCAAAACCGCGCGGCGCCAGGAAGTAGTCATCGTCGGATTTACCAGCCCGAGAAAATCGCGCAAATATTTCGGCGCCTTGGTACTGGCACTGCGCGAGGGGCGCGCTTGGCGCTACATCGGCCACGCCGGGACCGGCTTTAGCGCCGCCAGCCTCAAAGCCCTCTATGCAAGACTCAAGGCATTGGCGCGGCCAAAAAAGCCATTCCGCCAACGAATACCGAATGAGACATTTACCACTTGGGTCAGACCGAAGCTGGTCTGTGAGGTGAAATTCACCGAATGGACCAAGAACGGCCAAATGCGCCATCCAGCATTCGTCGGGATGCGGGGCGACAAGCCGGCAACGAATGTGGTCCGCGAAAATGAACTACGTCTGCGAAAGCGGCGCCGTTAAGGTGCGATCATGGCTAAGGTTTCATTGACCCATCTCGACAAGATCTTCTGGCCGAAGGAAGGCTACACCAAAGGCGATGTCATTCGCTATTACGACCGCGTTGCCGATGTAATCCTGCCCTACCTACGCCATCGGCCGATGGTTCTGAACCGGCATCCCAATGGCATAAAAGGCGAGAGCTTCTTCCAGAAAAACGTCGATCCCCGCCATCTGCCGCCTTTCGTCAAGACGATCACTGTCCGCGCAAAAAGCACTGGCCGCAACGTCCATTATGTGGTCTGCAACAACAAGGCGACGTTGCTTTACCTCGCCAATCTCGGCTGCATCGAGCTGCACCCTTGGCTCGCGCGCGTCGGCCGATTGAACATGCCAGATTATTTGGTGATTGATCTCGACCCAAGCGGAAATCCGTTCGATCAGGTCATCACCGTCGCGCGGGCCGCCCACAAACTCATTGAAGCGGCCGGTGGCCGCAGCTTGATCAAGACCTCCGGCAAAACCGGATTGCACATTTATGTGCCGATACGCGGCAGCCACGATTTTGCCAAGGTCCGCTCGGTCGCGCGGCTGATCTGCCACATCATCCATAAGCGGCTTCCCACACTGAGCAGCTTCGCGCACCGTGCCGGACGAGGCAAAATATATCTTGACTACGGCCGCAACAGCATCGGGCAAACCCTTGCGGCACCCTATTCGTTACGGGCCTCTCCGCGCGCCACGGTTTCAACGCCGTTGGAGTGGCGCGAGTTGACGAAAGGCGTGCAGCCGCAGCGCTACACCTTGCGGAGTATATTCAGGCGGATCAATGGCAAGGGTGACGTCTGGCAATCGGCGATGCGGAAAACCACCAGCCTCGCTAAGCTGGAAAGAAACCTGACGCGCATTCTCAAAAATCGCCAAGTCCTGTTTCAATCGCGGAAGCCACGAACCAGGTAGCCTGGAAAATGCGAACTGCAGGCCATTACATGGGTGATCGCCTCGCGGTCGTATTCATCGCCTGACCGATAATGATCGAAAAAGCTATTCAGCCTTGGCACCCGCTCTTCCATCGCTTGCACGGCTTGTAGTCCAACCGAAACGCCGTAATTGGTGAAGGCAAATTTCATATAGGGGAGATCGGACTCACGGCAGAAATAACCGTCGTCACGCCACATGTGATCGAGCGTGGCGAGGCTGCGCCGTCGTTGCACCACGGCCCAATCCTCCGCCGGGAAAAAATGGCTTAGCCATAGCATCATGCCGAGACCCAGATCCTGGGTGATGGTGAGGTCCGCGACACTCGCATCGATAAGCGCACGCATCTCGGCGATTTCGCCGGCCAAGGCTTGCTCGTCGAGGCAGCGGTAGGAGACATAGCCGTCGAATGCATCGAGCGCGCCGAATCCATAGCCGGGATAGGGCCCGCTCAAATCCTCCTTCATCTTCCAAATCACGCCTCTACCTGGCACGACAAAGGCGTCATGAACCTGCCGAACGAGATCAACGCCCTTGGCTCGATAGGCGGGAACGTGGCGTGCCAGCACAGAGAGTGCGTAGAGCCACATCGCAAGATAGTGGAAATATTGCCCGCCCCGGTCCGGCGCTTGCCCGATGCGGATGCCGCGCCGGCGCCCGAGCACGCGGTCGACCTCGGACACTAGCCACACTGCCTCGTCGAGGAAGCGCTGCTCGCCCAATTCGGCATAAAGCGAAACCAGCAGCACGACGCCGAATGCATCGGTCCAAGTATAGCGAAGCCCATTGGGCCATATGTGCTCAGCGCGCATCCAGTTCAGCTTGTCGAGAACATAGGAAATGTTCTTGCAGGCCGGCATGACGGCACTCACACCCCGAAGGGATAAGTATCTGGTAGGCCTGCCAGTTCCGCTGTGTCAAATGGAGTGACCGCGCGGGTGTGATCGAACCAAATGTACTCATCGAATTGCCGAGGCAGGACCGCTTGGAAATAATGGCTCGCGCGCTCGCTCTCCGGCCGGTAGATCACGCCGATCGCGCGCTCGAGCTGCGGCTTGCCCAGGCCCTGTGGGCCGGTCAGGTCGGAGCGGTTACGCAGGCCCAGTGTGAATTGGGCGTGGCCGGTGGCGTGACATAGCCGCTCATAGCTTTTGGGTAAGGCCGGCTGGACCTTCTTCACCTCCATCGGACCGTCCCAGTCGGACGCAGCCGCAACGGTTCCGCTATTGGTGCCGAAGCCAACCAGGTAGGCGTCGCCGCCGAATTCCTGGCGGCATAAGTGGCCTATATTGTGCTCGCCGCGCGAGGCCATTTCGGTCGCCGCCGAATCGCCGACGTGGGAATTGTGCGCCCACACGATTGCCTTGCTGCCGGCACCGTAGAACGCCAGTAGGTTCTGCAGCGTCGTGAACATGTGCTCATCGCGCAAGTTCCAGGACGCGCGCGAGCCGTAATACATGATCCGATAGTAACGTTCGGCATTGGCAACAAGACGGGCATTCTGAACTGCGTCGAAAAAGCGTTCGCCATCACGCTTGGCATAAGCAACTCGCTTTTCAAGCAGATCCTTGAGAGCGCGCACCACATGCTGCTCGCACGTATGATAGGAGCCGGTGAGCGCGGCATGGCCATAAGCCGCTGGGTCGCCCTGCCACGGCGTCAGGCAACCATAGCGCTGACGCGCAACCTTGGCCGCATCTGGCTCGACCTGATCGAGGTAATTCAGAACCGAGCGGATCGACACATACAGGCTGTAGAGGTCGAGGCCGTGGAACGCCACCCGTGTCGTGGGTTTGGCCAAGGCATTATGCTCACGCAACCAATTGACGAAATCGCGAACCTCGTTGTTGCGCCATATCCAGGTCGGGAAACGCGAAAACGCCGTCCATTCGGAGGGAGAATATTCGATATGCCGAACATAGTTGTCGACGCGTGCAGCATCCGGCCAATCGCCTTCGATGGCGATAAAGCGGAAGCCCTTCTTGACGATCAGTTCACGCGAGATTCGCTCGCGCATCCGATAGAATTCCGAGGTGCCGTGAGTTGCTTCGCCGAGCAGCACGATGCGGGCGTCGCCGATCCGATCGAGCAGCGGGCTAAGATCGACGCCGTCGATCAAGCCAAACGGCTCGGCCGCATCGGCAACCTTTTTGACGAGCATGTCTTCGCTGGTAGCGATTGCCTGCGGTGCACGGCGAACAAGCGCCGCCTCCCCCTCCTCCGGTGCCCATCCTTCTTCGCCGAGCAACGGGACAAATCGCACATCGGCAAGGTCTTCGCGGCGATATTTATCTTGTGCAATCCGCGTTACCCGCACCAGTTCTTGCGCGCGCTGGTCTGCCCCCACCGGAATCATCAGCCGGCCGCCGATTTTCAGTTGGTCTTTCAAAGACTCGGGAATCGTGGGGCCACCAGCCGCAACAACGATGGCATCATAGGGCGCATGCGCGGCCCAACCGCGCGTCCCATCGCTGTGCAGAACATGAACATTATCGTAGCCAAGATCGGCTAGCGTCGCGGCCGCTTTTTCGGCCAACGGACCATGACGTTCGACAGTGTAGACGTCAGCGGCAATTTCGGAGAGGACCGCCGCCGCATAGCCAGAACCGGTACCAATTTCCAACACCTTCTCGCCGCCGCGCAGCGCCAATGCCTCAGTCATAAAGGCAACGATATAGGGCTGCGAGATCGTTTGCCCTTCCTAAATCGGCAAAGGCGCGTCATCGTAGGCAAACTCGTGAAGCTGCGTTTGCAGAAAGGATTCCCGCGGCACGCTACGCATGGCATTGAGAACTGGCTCGGAGCGGACGCCGCGCGCGAAGATGGCTTTTTCGACCATCTCTTCTCTGAGCTTCCTAAAATCTGGAATTGAGGAAGTCTTCATCAGCAGACCCCCCGCATTTATGGCCACCAAACTATACTGTGCAGCGACAAACGATTTGACCCAGATCAATGGTCAAATGCGGCCCCTGGCGGCCATACGGCCAGCCTGAAGAAGCCCGTCCTTTGCGAAAATCATATTCGGACGTATTGATGATGCAGCCCAATCAAGATCGGAATAGCTGCAATGGCACCAGACCGTTGGACTGTTCGACACAAGAGTGCATCATTCTGTAATGGCAAGTGCGTGCGCGCCTGATTATCATCGTCGCATAGCCGAAAGGAATCCTCCTTGGGACGGAGATGAGGCCACGGATGGCTATATTTCGAAAGGCATAGCTCCACAAATTCAGTCAACTTGAAACGATCGGAACAACAACAAATGTATGGCGGGACAAAAAGTATGTGGCTAATCCCCATTGCCGTCGTGCTAATGGCATACGCTAATGTGGTGCTTAAACTCCGCATCGCAGCTTTAGGCGGAGGCGGTTCAGTTTCCTGGTTCTCTTATATCTTATCGATGATGCTCGATCCGTGGACTTGGTCAGCGCTCATTGCTGCTATCGTTACTGGACTACTTTACGTTATTGCCCTACGGCAACTCGAACTTAGCGTAGTGGAGCCACTATTCGCCCTTGTTTTTGTCCTAGTACCTCTGGCTGCCATGCTTATTTTGGGGGAACACCTACCGCCGCTTCGGATTGTTGGGCTTGTTCTCATTTTCGTCGGCGTAATTCTCGTGGGGCAAACTGCATAAAAGCACGAGCGGCTGACGTGCTCGCCACCGCCATCATGAGGTCTAAATTAGATTTAATGCAGATCACTAAATCAGGGTGGTGCGGCAGCGATGTGTCACAAGAGGCTGATTTCAATCGCGCTGATGGTGGCAGTAGGGGCGTTCCTAGGCGCACCGGCATTTGGACAGGATATTGGTAATGCGACCCGCGGCTGGAAGCTCGCGATCCATACCTGCTCGGGTTGCCACTGGGTCAGCCATGAAGGAAAATCTGGTCGCCTGCGGGCGCCGACCCTTAGCGCCATCGCTAACACCAAAGGCATGTCGGCAATGGCGCTTAACGTGGCGCTACTGACGTCCCATCGCTCCATGCCGAACATCGTGCTCAATGCCCAGGAGCGCGCCGACGTTATTGCCTTCATTCTGACGCTGAAAAAAGATTAGCCCATTATATCGTGCCGACGACGACAAAATGATCTAAAAAATTCTAACAAATAGTGACATGAACCCGGCATAAGGTCCGTTGAAGATCTTGCTGACTGCGCCACCGACGATCTTGATGGCTGGAATGAATTTAAGGATGGGAAGGCCATTAAACATGCGGGCATTCTTGATCGCTTCAGGGTGTCGCGTCAGGATTGTGAGGCAATCATCATAAACGCTCGCACCAAGGCTGGATGGTTCAAGTAAACTTTGTTTTTGGACAGCTGGATCGACTGAAAATGGGAAGAATTCCATGTTTGAAAAAGCCGCTGCATTTAACTCCGCGGATAACCAACGGTTTGCGCAAAGGTGACGAATTCTTCCTTCCCGAGGTGCATTGTTTGGTCGAGCTTCGCGTAGTCGACGGCACCGCAGAACACGGTCGCCAGTCCTTCCGACGCACAGAACAAATAGACATTCTGCCCCGATGAAGCCGGTATCGACGGATGCATAGAGACGCCGCTCTTGCGGCGTTATGTCCTGCATCCGCTCGCCATGGGCGCCCACCTCAATCCACCATAGCCGGCGGCGCTCAGTAGCCCATTCGTCGATACATCCTGGCAGCGATCGAAATGAGCCCCGCAGTGGCCGCGGCTAAGACTGCAAAATCGAGTCCTAACCCATAGTCCGACGTGCCGTGGGTCAGCATTAATGCGCGCAGGGCGTCGACTTCGTAGGTCAGCGGATTGGCATGCGACACAACATTCAGCCACGATGGCATTAGGGAGAGCGGATAGATCGCATTGCTGGCGAAGAAGATCGGCATCGTCAGCACTTGCCCGATGCCCATGAAACGCTCGCGGGTCTTCACAATGCAGGCGATGATTAGTGACAGCGTGGAGAATAGCCCCGAGCCGATGACAATGGCCGTTGCCACCCCGATGATATTGAGCGGATTGAGACTGATGCCGACACCGAGTAGCGACGCCAAGATATAGACAATGATCGCTTGCGATAGCGCGCGCACACCCGCCGAGATGGCTTTGCCCAGCACCAACGCTGAGCGTGGCGCAGGGCTTGCCAGGTAGCGCTGCAGCACGCCGAGATCGCGCTCCCAGATCGCGGAGATTCCGTAAAAGATCGCCACGAACAGCGCGCTCTGCGCTAGAATACCGGCAGCGAGGTAATCGAGATAAGGAAGGTTACCCGGCGCAACGCCGCGTACCCGCGCCATGACCTCGCCGAACAACATCAGCCACAGCACTGGCTGTACGGCACGCGTGAGCAGCTCCAACGGATCGTGATAAAGCTTCTGCACCTCGGCGGCGGCGACCGCCCAGGTCTGAGTCATGTAATCGTCGACAACCTGGGTAAACGAGCGCTCAGCCATGGTCACGGATGGCCCTGCGGGCGCGCCTGATTTCGCCATAACTTCCCTCCCGTTCACCTTCGCTCGAAGCAACGAGCCGGATGAAAACGTCGTCCAGCGTGGCACCGGGCCCGGCCTTGGCCTTCAATTCGTCCGGCGTGCCGATGACCACGATGTGGCCGCGATGCATGAGCGCGATGCGATCGCAGAACTGGTCGACCTCGTTCATGAGATGCGAGGTCACGATCATGGTGCGGTGAAATCGATCTCGGAGTTCCAGTACTCGTTCCCACACCGTGTCGCGCGCGCCGGGGTCGAGGCCGACTGTCGGCTCATCGAGGATGAGCACCTCGGGCCGGTGCAGCAGGCTTTGTGCGATTTCCAGCCGGCGCAGCATCCCGCCGGAATAATGCCCCGCGAGATGATTGGCGGAATCTGCAAGACCCATGCGGGCCAAGGCCCGTTCGATGCGCGTTTTCCGCTCCTGTCGCGGGATGCCATAAAGCCGGGCGGACAGCAGCAAGTTCTCATATCCCGTCAATGAACCGTCGGCAGACACGAGTTGCGGGACATATCCAATGTGGCGCCGGACATCCGCCGATTGCCTGACGATGTCGTAGCTGGCAATGCTTGCTGTTCCCGATGTCGGCGGCAGCAGCGTCGTGAGCATGCGGATGAGTGTGCTCTTCCCGGCGCCATTGGGGCCGATCAACCCAAATGTCTCGCCTTTACTTATGCTAAGGCTCACGCGGTCGACGGCGGTCAAGTCACCGAAGGTGCGCGTAAGCTCGCTAATCTGGACGGCAAATACGGCGAGCGGCGGATTGGTGCTCTGGTCTGACATGGGCCTATACTTGGGACCCCGCTCTCGGCACAGCTGACCGAGGATGGTGGCCAAATCGGATCCATTTAACTGCCGATGCTGCGAAGATCGATTGTAAACGCAAGGTAGCTCGGCTGCCCCGTGTAGCTTATTACTAAAGGAGTGCAAACCCGCTTTGACGGGCATCAATTGGTGCCCAGCCATTCCGAAAACCCAATGCTCTTATGGCGTGCAATGCCCACCCGCAGACCCCGATGTAAGGTAACGGTGCAGGCAACTCTAGGGTTTTCCGAAGCAGTATGACTGTCCTACGGAGCACGCCGCATCTACCGTGCTCCCTGGCGTTCATCAAGCTCGCATCAATCCGCATTTAGCTGCGCGCTAATGAGTCCACGCCCTAATTCTAAGAAGGGCGCCTGGGTCTTTGTAGAACTACTCCTTGGTTAGACTGAGCGGCTTACTCGAAGGCCGTAATTATGGCCCGATGAGGTTTTCTGTGCACACAATTTTGCGCGCTGCTTTCCAGATTGTTATTTGCGATGGATAACCAACCCTCGTCAGCCGAGATTATAGATCAGGCTTACGCTTGGTCCAAAAAAAGCCAAGTCAGGTCAACGCTAGCGGAAGTACAAACCCTTGAGACCTTTGACTTCGATCAATATTGGTTCAACCAAATCAGTCACACCTTTGCGGCAGGAGAATATGCCTCGATCCATTCGCGGATGACAATACGCACACCTTAGTCGTTGCATCGTTAACGTCGCTGCCATCTTGAACGACAGATACGGGCGGAGAAGTGGATGCCCTGCGCCGCACTTATACAAGCTGAAGTATTGGCGGCGCTTGCGAATCCCGCGATATACGGCTGTGAAAATGTGCAGCGCATCGACACGCATGCCGCGACCGTTTTTCTCGCTGGCAACAGGGCGCTAAAAATCAAGCGCGCGATAAAGTTTCCCTTTCTCGATTACTCGACGCTTGAACGACGTAAAGCCGCGTGCGAAGCGGAAATCAGCGTCAACCGGCCATTCGCACCGCAAATTTATAAAGGGGTTGTTACCATTACCAAAGAGGCAGACGGATCCATACAGATTGGCGGCAATGGAAGGCCATGCGAATGGGCGGTGGACATGAACCGATTCAATGAAAACGCGACGCTGAACAAGCTCGCGGATCAGGGGCTCATCGATGACAAGCTGGCAGATGATCTGGCCCGTGCTGTCGTCGTCGCGCACGGGCAAGCCCCCGTAGCAGACGCCGCATCCTGGCTCGCAACACTTAGATCATTCATCGAGCAGAATGATGCCGCCTTTCGGTCGGATATGAGCCTGTTCCCGCTCAGCAAAACCGAGGCCCTCACGGCACTCAGCCTCAAAGCTTACACAAATGTTCAGCCGCTGATTTTAAGACGCGGGTCGGCGGGATTCGTCAAGCGCCTGCACGGCGATCTCCATCTTGGCAATATTGTTCTTCTGGACGACACACCGGTTCTATTCGACGCGATCGAATTTGATGCGTTGGTGGCGATAGGAGATGTTCTCTACGATCTCGCTTTTCTGCTCATGGATCTCACAGAACGTGGCCTCCGCCCGAGAGCTAACATTGTCTTGAATCGCTATCTGCGGGAAACGGACGAGCCCAGCCACCTTGATGCCTTGGCCGCACTCCCGCTTTTCCTCTCAATGCGGGCGGCAATCCGGGCAAAAGTGACTGCCGCGCGATGCGAACGTCTGGAGGCCGCAGATCGAGCTGCCGTTCGAGAGTTGGCCTTGAAGTACTTCAACTTTGCACTTGAGTTTCTAAAGCCTTCGCCCCCGACGCTGTTGGCAATCGGGGGGCTTTCGGGTACCGGAAAGTCGGCTTTAGCGGTCAAAATTGCACCCGCTCTTGGTCCCGCGCCAGGTGCAATCGTGCTGCGATCCGATATTGAGAGAAAGCGATTACACGGCGCCAATGAATTCGACCCACTTCCGAAGGAGGCTTATTCCGCTGATGTTACGAAACGCGTCTATTCATCGCTCGCACGAAAAGCGGAGCGTGTAATCACAGCCGCACATGCAGTGATTGTCGATGCCGTTTACTCGGATGTGATCGAGCGAACAGAAATAGCTGAGATTGCGACAGCGCGAAAGGTACCATTCGTCGGGCTAGTCCTGACCGCTGATCTGAAAACCAGATTGTCGCGTGTCGCTCACCGGACCAACGACGCGTCCGATGCGGACCGGGCGGTCGTGTTCAAACAATCCCAGTATGATCTGGGAAATATCGATTGGCCTGTCGTCGATGCATCAGGCACGCCAGAACAAACGCTTGCGGCCGTGCAGAAAAAACTGTCTATCGATTTCGAGCGATTTGCAATTAATTTGCCAAGTGTGCCTGTCGTAAATTAAATCCGAGAGTATTGGTGATGCAGCCCGCCCAGGATCGGACGGCAAAGAATGTGACCAACAGCCCCATTGGAGCGCGGTCGGCGCATCCTTATTTACTGATCGCCCAAACGCTGGCGCGGCTGGATTGTCCGTCATGTGCCAACACCGGACTCATGCACCGCAGCAAACAGCAATCTCTATTCGATCACCTCGTCGGCAATCTGTTGAATATATAGGGGCACCTCGAGGCCGAGCACTTGGCGGGCTTGCCGCGGTCGTTCCACACTCCTGTCGCAAAAGGAAGCCCACGTGCGGTCTCGCCCGAATTCGACCGCCTCATGGATGGTAATCTGCCACGGTTTATTTGATCTAAGTCATGGGAGGCCATTCGGCTAAGTATGAAATGCTGCTATTGCCTGCAATAGGAGGCAACTATGAAACGGGCTGCGTGGGCTATCCTAGTATTAACAAGTACGTTATCGCTTAGCGCGACAGCATTCGCTCAACAGAAAGTAATCGATTTTGGTGAGCGGGAATTTGAGAATAGCTGTGCCGACTGTCATGGCATGGATGGAAAGGGTAATGGCGTCTTGGCTGCTAATCTGAAGGTAGCGCCACCAGACCTAACGTTGCTATCCAAGAACAATGGAGGCGTATTTCCAGTCGAACGCATATTTGCCGTGATAGACGGGCGCACACAAATCGTATCTCACGGTTCACGCGACATGCCTATTTGGGGGACGCGATACGCGACCACTGCCGCTGAACACTTTATGAGTGTTCCTTATGTTGGCGTTCCGCCTAACCTGGAAGCATACATAAGAACCCGTATTCTCAATTTGATCAACTATCTCCGCGGCATTCAGCAAAAATAGTTCGCACAGCTTGCAGCGAGCGAATTCGGCAAAGCAGAAAGACCGCCAACTGCGGCGGTCTCTCTGAATTTCGATCAGGTGTTTTGATCAGGCTGCGTGAGCAGCAGCGTTCTTCCGTCTCCGGTTGTCGTTATCCGCAAACCCACACGCGGCGCAAGCGCGGGCCGTACGGCGTGCCAACGCGAATGGTTCGATAGCATCCAGCGTAGTAGGGGCCTCCACCGTAATAATAAGGGCCGTAGCCATAATAGTAGGGCGCAGCGAGCAACCCGCCGAGAACTGCACCGGCGGCAAATCCGCCCCAACCCCAACCGCCGCCGTAGTAGCCTCCGCGATAGCCGCCTCCATGCCAGCCACCGCCATGCCAGCCACCACCATGCCAGCCATACCCGCCATGGCCAGCCGCCTCAGCAGCGCCTACGTTGATCACCAACGCCAACGCAACGATCCCAAGAATTTTTGTAAAGTTCGACATCGCCAGAACTCCAAAATCCCACGCAAATTTGTTTTCATTAGATCACCATAAGCGCGCAGTGCAATGACATAGATCAATAAGGCGCGGCACCCAATGTCCGTTCCGGGTCAATCGCTGCGGAGGCAGGTAAGACTAGCTGAGCTTGTTTGTCCGCTATGCCCCCAACAGCGACCATTCGACGGCCGAGTTTGTTTGTCGGTGAAGTCCCATAAACGGACTCACGCATCACCCCGCGCAATCCTGATCACCGCTAGTGCTGGCGTTTGCGCTTGCTCTGTGAAATTTCGTTGGCCGACCCTGAGTAGAACAGGTTCGGCTCGCAGGAGCCGCCTATGCCACTGATGGTCGCGCGGCACTGCTCGAGGGTGGAGAAGCCACAGTTCCTGCCGCCGCCCTCTTCGCCGCCACTATATTGGGCGCACCAGGGATATTGGATCTCCGCCCTCGCCGGCGTGGCGAGAGTCGGCAGGCATGCGATGGTGGCAATCCCTATCATAGCGATATGACGCATCGGCCCCTCTCTGAAACGCAAACGAGCCCGCCTAAGGGTTGCGCCCATTCGTTGGCAGCAATGCCGAAATGGCGTTTCTCCAACGGTGTTTTATTTTGGCCAGACTTTCATCACCCAAATGCGAAAGGCTGATGATGATGCTGATGAGCATGAAGACGATAGTCAACTTGGGGTCCATTTTTGTCACCCCAACATGACGTAAGTCACCGTTGGATATTTGTTACTACATCTCCGGTGGCTGTCATTGACGAGGATCAAAGCAGGTCACGATTCGGCATTACCGGCACGTTCTATATTCTCAAGCGCCCACCCTACGGGCGTCGGTGGCACAATACTCGCGGCGTGGTGTCTAGCTCAAAGCTGAGATCGCTGCCTATTGCGACGCAGCGAATGTCCGCTTTGTGCCAGAAGCCGACATTAACCCAATGGCCCGCTTGATGTGGATTAATTCAGCCGCTGCAACAGGCCATGGCAAGTTCAAGATCAGTTCTTCGTCGGAATACCGGCCAACGCCCTCTGCAACTCGGTAACCGCCTGTACGAGTTGATCGTGATGCACAATATCGTCCTTTGGAATGTCACCGACAGTCGAAGCCAGATCGCGCAGAATGTCAGCGAACAGTCCGAAGTTGAAGTGCATGTGAATCGACTTGCGGACATCGTCCGTGCCTGGGCGTTCCAGCGTCAGCGATATGCCGGTAGGCTCGACATGTGCCTCAAATCGCGACGAGCGCTCAAACGTCCCAATATAAAGTTTTTCCGGGTATTCAAGAGCGATCTCCGCCCTGTCAGAGATAGGTTTCGTCATTTTAACGCCTTTTCCATTGTCGACTAAATTGCTCACATAGAAGCGCAAGAGTTGTTTTGAGATAAGTCATAAGAACCGTCGATGTCCCAAAATGATCGTAACGGGCCATTAGCAATCGCGCGAACCTATATAGTTTGCGTAGCGACTGACCGGAAGCGAAAGATGGCAAGAACAAAAAATAGACCGCCGATCAACGCAACGAGTAGAAATTGCGGCCACACAACATCAATGCCCGCGCCGCGATAGAGGATCGACTGCGCAAACGAGACAAAATGCGTTGAAGGGGACGCTTGCATCGCCGTTGCAAGCCAAGGCGGCATGCTTTCGAGCGGCGTATTGCTTCCGGAGAGCATGTTCATAGGCATATAGACTAGCATGTAGAGCAGCCCGAGCTGTGGCATTGACTTCGCCACAGTACCTAGAAAGATACCAATCGCTGTCGCAAAAAACAGATAGATCACAACGCCAAACATAAAAAGCGGTATCGATCCGGCAATAGGAATGCCAAGGATCGTTCTAACTACGACGTAGAGTGAAAGGCCAACCGCTATCGTGATGACAGAACCGTTCGCCCAGACCTTGGACATTGCGATCTCGAATGGCGTCAGCGGCATAACCAGGAGGTGATCCATGGTCCCGTGTTCACGCTCACGGACGATTGCTGCTCCGGCAAGAATAATGGCCAGCATGGTGACGCTATTGATGATCCCCATCACGCTAGTAAACCACGCGGTCGTGATATTCGGGTTGAACGCGATCCGTACGTCGAGATTGACCGACGAAAGCGGCGCGCCTTCGGAATGGGACAGGAAGTCTGTTATCTCGGTGGTGATGATTTGTTGTGCATAGCCGGAGCCAAGGCCCGCCTGTACCATCGCGGTAGCATCAACATCGATCTGAATAGCGGGCTGACGCTTACCCAGGACATCCCGCTGGAAATTCGGCGGGATGTCGACCACGAAGGTATAAGTGCCGCTATTCATCAAAGGGACAATGTCTCGCTCTGCGATTTGATGAGGCATCTGAAAGTATGGCGGCAAGAATGCATGCGCTATTCGACGCGAGAGCTCAGAGTGGTCTTCATCGACAATCCCGATTGACGCGTTATGCAGTTCTTGCGAATTGCTTTGCGCCTGACTAATCACGGCCAGCGAAAATGCATAAATTACCAGCCCCAAGAGCACATAATCGTGCAGGAAGCTGCGCAATTCCTTGATTCCGAGCCAAAAGATATTTGCTATCTTGCGCATCCGGCCGCGCCTCCTACTTTTCCTGCTTGTGCAGAAGCAGAAGGCTAAGCAGGGTCAATACCGGGATAAAAACTGTTAACTCCGCCAGATTCATACTAAGGTCTGTAAAGCCGAGCCCCTTAGTGAAAGTGCCGATGCTGATTGGCACGAAGTAGGTCATCGGAAAACCGCGACCCATGATCCGAGCCATGCCGGACAATGATGAAACAGGGGTCATCAAGCCGGCGAACTGCGTTGCAGGCAGTACTGTTAAAATGGCAGTTCCGAAAAGCGCGGCGATCTGCGTACTAGTAAATGCTGAAATTAACATGCCGTAGGCAGTTGTCGTAGTGACATAGATCAGCACACCCAGAAGCAACGTTGGAAAGCTTCCCTTAAATGGCACCTCGAATACGAACAGCGCCATCAGAAACATTAGAGAAAAATTGACCATTGCAACGGTGATGTAAGGAATCTGCTTGCCAATCAGAAATTCGATCCGCGTAACAGGGGTCACGTATAGGTTAGTGATTGATCCGAGTTCCTTTTCGCGAACGATAGCGAGCGCCATCAAGATTGCAGGAAACAGCGCGAGCAGCATGGACATGCTCGAGGGCACCATTGCATAGATGCTATCGAAATCCTGGTTGTACTTAAATCTGACTTCGATGTCGGCGGGCGGCGCTGCAGCGGGCATTGTCGTCTTCACAGCCGGATCGGTCAGATACAATTGATGCATGCCTTGCAGGTAACCGCGGATGGTTTCTGCCCGGAATGGCATTGCGCCATCCACCCACGCGCCAACCCAGGCCGGACGTCCACGTTTGATGTCGCGGCCGAAGTTGGGCGGAATTTCGATTGCAGCCTTGATGTCTCCGCTCTTGAGACGATTGTCGAGTTCGGCGTAGCTCGCGAGCAGCGACTTCTCCACGAAATAGGTCGATCCCCTGAGTTCCTCAAGATACGCGCGGCTCTCATGGCTCTGATCTCGATCGAGTACAGCGAAGGAAAGATTGTTGACGTCTGTCGAAATTCCAAATCCGAAAACTAGCATGAGCAAAGTCGTGCCGAACAAGCTGAACCCGAGCCGGATCGGGTCGCGCAACAACTCCAAAGTTTCGCGGATCGTATAGGCGAACAGGCGCTGTAGGCTGAATAAAGATCGTTTCGGTGTTGGCGATCGCACTGGATTAGCGGTTTCGCCTGACGGAGCAGGGTCCTCGGTCCCTGAAGCACGCGATCCCGTGGCCTCCTCGAGATAACTTATGAAGGCGTCCTCAAGCGTGGCAACGCCACGGGCCTTAATAAGGTTTGCAGGCGTGCCTGTCGCGAGCACACGTCCTGAATCCATGAGCGATATCCGATCGCAGCGCTCAGCCTCATTCATGAAATGGGTCGAGACGAAGATCGTCACCCCTTGATCGCGCGAAAGCTCGATTAACAATTCCCAAAACCTGTCCCGTGCCAACGGGTCAACACCGGAAGTCGGTTCGTCGAGGATAAGCATCTCGGGTTCGTGGACGATAGCGACAGCCAGAGAGAGCCGCTGGCGAATCCCTAGCGGCAGATTTGTGGTGCGTTGATCGAGATAATCCTCAAGGCCGAACTTTCTGACCAACTCAGGTATGTGCGCCTTCGCGTTCAGTGCCGACAGATGGAAAAGACGTGCGTGAAGGTCGAGGTTTTGCCGAACCGTGAGTTCAGAAAACAGGGAGAATGATTGGGACATATAGCCGACCCGATAGCGCGAGCTCGTGTCGCTGGCATCGAGCGGGTGCCCGAACAGTAGCGCTTCACCTTCGCTTGGCGTCAGCAAGCCCGTCAGCATCTTCATGGTCGTGGTCTTGCCGCAGCCATTTGAGCCGACAAAGCCAAAGATTTCTCCCCTTTCGATGGTGAAACTTGCCCGGTCGACGGCCGTGAAATCGCCAAATCGGCAGGTGAGGTTGCGTGCGCTGATGACAGGTTCACCGTCAATGATGCGCCGGGGCGGCATATGCAATATCTGGTGATCGCCGCGCTGCTGCTCCGGGAGCAGCGCAATGAATGCATTCTCTATCGCTGCCTCGCCGGTCGTCGCCTTGATCTCGGTCGGAGATCCAGTTGCTAGCACCTTTCCAGCGTTCATTGCCACCAGCCAGTCGAACCGTTCGGCTTCTTCCATATAGGCTGTTGCAACCACCACGCTCATACCTGGGCGGCGCGAACGCATGCGATCGATCAGCTCCCAAAATTGCAGGCGCGACAGTGGGTCGACGCCTGTTGTCGGCTCATCGAGAATCAGGAGATCGGGATCGTGAATAAGGGAGCAACAAAGCCCAAGCTTTTGCCGCATGCCGCCTGATAGCTTTTTGGCGGGACGGTCGGAAAAGGGGGTGAGACCTGTACTCTGCAGGAGCTCGGAAATCCTCCAGTTTCGTTCGGATTCGGATTGACCGAACAAGCGAGCAAAAAATTCGATGTTTTCACGGACGCTTAGGTCCGGGTAGAGGTTCTTGCCTAGCCCTTGCGGCATATAGGCGATGCGCGGGCAGACGGCAGCCCGATGCGTTGAGTCCGTCATGTCGCCATCGAGCACGAAAACGTTTCCGGACTGAACCTGCCGCGCGCCGGCAACGATACTCAGCAGCGTCGACTTTCCGACTCCATCGGGACCAATGAACCCGACGACACAGCCAGCCGGAAGATCGAGCGTCACCGCGTCGAGAACAACTGTTGCACCATAGCGCTGAGTAACATCTTCGATGCGTGCGACTAAGCTCGCGCGCCCGATCATTGCGCCGCATTTCCTTGCAACTGGGGCGGCCAGGTGACCGTCGGATCGAGTTTCAGATAGGCAACGCCAGGCAGACCGCTTCTCACTCTATCGGCACGCGCGCGCAACCGTTCTGGGTCAATCCTCACCCTGATCCGGAACATCAGCTTGTCACGTTCGCTTTTGGTTTCCACGGCTTTGGGTGTGAACTGGGCCTGCGTGGCGATAAAAGACACCTTCGCCGGGATCGCGATCTTCGGATAGGCGTCGAGCACGATGCGTGCATCGCCGCCGATTTTCACCTTGCCAGCTTCCTCCGTCGGCAAATACACATCCATATACACATAGGAGACGTCGAGCATGCTAAACACCTTGCCGCCCGCAGGAAGCACCTCGCCGATATTGGCAATGCGGTATTGGATGCGGCCGTCCTTCGGCGCGACAAGCGTGTTGTCGGCAATATTGACCTTATAGAGTTCCACGTCGTGCGTACTCGCTTCGAGCGCGTGCTCAACCTGGGTCACCCTGGCCTGTGCCGCTTTCAGAGCCGCATTGGCAGCGTCCAATTGCTGCCGACGTTGATCTACTACTTCTTGGGTCTGAGCACCCTGCTTTACAAGGTAAGCGGCACGATCCATTTCCTGTTGTGCGAGATGAACCTGACTGGTCTGTTGTGCGACGTTGGCGTTGGCTTCCTCGATGGCCTTTTGCGCTTGCAATACCTGCGCTTCGGCCTTCTTTAGCGAGGCCGCAAGATCCTGGGTATCCATGCGTGCGACGATCTGGCCGGCCTTGACCATGTCGCCTTCATCGGCAAGCATTTCGGCGATGCGCCCAGCAAACTTAGTGTCGATGTCGATCTCATCCGCTTCGATCCGCCCATTGCCCCAGGCTATCCCAGGCGGCAATTGAGATTGGGAGTGTTTCCACCAATAGAGCGCGGCGCCAGCACCACCAACGACGAGAGCAATGACGAGCGCGATCCGAAGCCAGCGTTTGCGTGCCGACTTTCCTTTTGAGGCCGACGACGGCACCGGCAAGTTGGCTCGCCCCGGCGCCGGCACAACGTCACGCGTCTCCGACGGGAACGGACTATCGCGCGCGGCCGCAGGCGGCTCTGCGGAACGGAATACCTCATTCTCATGGTTCGTTTCGTCTTTTCCGGGCGACTGCGACATTGCTCACTTAGACCTTTTGCATATTGTTGCCCGTGGGGCCTGAGAAAAATATTCAGTATCGGCAATTGTACGGCCAATACTTATGGCGATTTTAGGTCTAATGGATCGAGGCACGTGATTGCTCAATTGAGCGTCGCGTCGGAGTTCGCGCATCTCCAAGGCGTGGTGTGACAGAGAGAAGAAAGATCGGGGCCATGATCATCCCGTTTGGTGCACGTCAACGTGGCCGGCCGCGTTCCAAATTCCGACTATCCCTAGCCATGTTAAGGCACTCAAGGAGCTCAACGTAGCTCGGAGTGCCATCGGAACTCGTTTCCGCGATGCAAACCCGTCGATCGCTGGCGACAAATGCCTCCCAATTGTTTATGAGATCATCGCGAGCGCTTTTTTCATTCTGCATACATTTATCGAAGGTTGTTAATTTGTCCGGCCCACTCGATACCTCCCGGCAACCCTGCTCGACCTTGAAACTGGGAATGCCCTGCGCCGTTGCTTGGGTCGCTCCAGCGATCAGAATTGCTATTGCAAATAGCAATGGCCTCATCATGAAGCCAGCTCCAAAAAGGCCTTTGAAGATTCTTATGCGCATAATTGCGGTGGTTTGTATTGAGCTAGATCAACCGCGCTTAAGCGAACAGATATGCCTCACCGACTTCTATCAGCGACAGAACCAATAGTAGCGCCGCAATAATCGGCCTGTTCTCAAATACGTCCCATGATCGGTACGCAGCAAGTCTTGCCTCTTAGCGCTGTTATATTCGCTCTTGGAAACGGCGACGCACCCCTTGCGAGGGGATTGGTGCGCATTCACTGATGTAGAGAGAAATGCAATAGCCATCAACCCAATTACTGTGGTGCAGGCCCCGCTCTCGATGAGTGTGATCAGTTCTCTCTGCTTCATTCGATTACCGTGTCGGTACGAGCGAAGTAAAACTAATCCGCTACTGACCTGACGGATTTTTTGGACCAGCGGGATAGAGATTACTGCATTGGCATGATCTCATCTAGGTGGTGAGCCAAGGGCGCGAATGTCTGGGGCGCCGGTGGCCGATAGTTGAGCGCTGAGTGCGGTCGGATCGTGTTGTAGTGCTTGCGCCATTGCTCGATGACGATCTGTGCCTCCTTCAGGCTGTAGAAGATTTCACCGTTCAGCAGTTCATCGCGTAGTTCTGCTGCGATATTCCTGCTTCCCGGCAGGCTTCTAGGGTCTGTACTCAGATAACTATTTGAATATTTTTGACGAACATGATTTACCGTGCGCGGAGGTGGGTCATGCGATTTGATCTGAGCGATGAGGACTGGGCGCTTCTTGAGCCACTGCTGCCGAAGAGCCGAAAGAGCGCGCGAGTTGACGATCGCAAGATTATGAACGCGATATTTTACGTGCTGCGGACCGGAATGCCGTGGCGGGATCTGCCGGCACGCTACGGCCCCTACACGACGGCTTATAATCGCTTCAACCGGTGGTCTCGCCGCGGGGTCTGGAAGCGTGTCTTCGACCAGCTGGCGTCGAAATCGCGCGACAGTCTGTATCTGATCGATAGCACCACTGTGAAAGCTCACCGTGCGGCGAGCGGCGCAAAAGGGGGGAGCAAAATCAAGCGATCGGTATCAGCCGGGGCGGCCGAACCACGAAAATCCACGCCATTGTCGACAGCAAAGGCCGGCCGCTGAGTTTCACGGTGACGGGCGGACAGGTGCATGACAGCCAAGTCGTCGAAGAGATCCTAAACACTCCGAGGGCGCCGCTGGCTGTCACTGCAGACAAGGCCTACGACAGCGAAAAGGTGCGCCAGCAGATCAGGGACGACGGCGCCTTGCCGGTCATCCCGAACCGCTGCAGCGCTATAAAGAAAGCCTATTGCCCCAAGCGCTTCTACCGGCGGCGGCACAAAATCGAGAACTTCTTCTGCCGCATCAAAGATTGGCGGCGTATCGCCACCCGCTACGACAAGCTCGCTCGCAATCACCTTGCCGCCACCACGCTCGTCGCGGCAATCTACTGGATCAAATTGTGAGTCCAGACCCTAGGGTCGATTTACCCTGCCCCATCAACACTTCAATCTGACGAAGCAGCGTCACGATCTGCTCCGCGCCAAACCTCTTCTTCGGCATGACCAGCTCCTTTCCAAGCTATTCTCTCACAACGCTTGGTCCAGAAAAGCCGGGGCAGGTCAAACACGAAACACCTCACCTAAATAAGATCATATCGCTGGTCGCATCCGTTTTAATCATCAGCGCAATGACAATTGGCATAAGCGCACATGCTGTTTCGCAGGAAGCAGTCGTATCTCGCGGTCACCAATTCGCACTTCTGGTCTGCGCCGCATGTCATATAGTCGCAACGGATCAAAAAGCGCCGCCTATTTTGCGCAGCCCAGGTCTAAGTTTCGATACAATTGCCAACAGGCATGAGACGACAGCGGATTCTCTCAAGAATTTTCTCGCCACGACGCATGCAGAAATAGCTGGCGCAGCAGGAATGCCAAACGAGCAGCTTGCTGATTATCAGACGGACGAGGTTATAAGCTATATCCTAAGCCTGCGGCGGAGCCGCTAACATTATTTGGCAATTTCGATCACCTAGTCGGCGCGGGCAAGCAGCGACGGCGGTACAGCAAGACCGAGCGCCTTGGCCAGCGACGCAGCCGGTCGGCGGAGGAGTGTGAGCACCGACCGGCATCGGCATTGTAAGACTTGGCGCCACCTCGCTGCCAGACACGAAAGTTAACGAGCCGACGGTGCGACCTCCATCGGGCCGTGCGCTCGGTGGTGTTTGGCCTTGTGAGGGATGGGCGCGGGAGCTTGCGCGAAAGCGCTCAATCCGGTTTCGCTCATCGTGCCGAATCTTTCCGTTCTCTCGGTCAAGCCCATTTCGGTCTGAAACTTAAACCGAAACTGCCTGTAGGGGTTGTCCGGCGTAGGTGGGTTCGAAATATCCGGCGCAAGGTTGCTAGTTCCACCGGCCGTACCATACCAAGCCTGGGCAAACGCGAACGTCGTTCCGAAAGTTGCAACTGCAGCCATAGCAAGCACAACCACAAAAAGTTTCTTCATCTCACATCCTCCTCTTCATAACGCACAAAGAGATCATCATTTATGGCTTCAATGTAAGTCGTTACAATAATGTCGTTTAGGATTAGTATTTTCTATTGTACTTAGAGGCATAACGCGGCTGGTTGCACCGGCATCGGCTGCTGCGCCCGCGCCGCAATCGGCCGCGCCACCCACCACCATGTCCGCCATGCGCCAGAGCACGGCCTGCGCTGACGACCAGCGCCAACGCGGCAATTCCAAGACCCTTGGTAAATTTCGACATCGCTGAATCTGCATTAGCAACCGAGCTAAACTGAAATTATACAATTATTAAAATCGCTACCGAGCGGTTTTATTTTGGTGCCTTTGGGACGATTTTACCGGAATCGGATCTCATTTCGAGGCAGGTAAGTAACTCGATATAACTGCCGGCCACGCCGCCGCAATTACAAAGCTGGATGCACGCCGTCTTGTCGGCCCGAGGAAATTCCGCCCACCTAGCCTTCAGCTCATCGCGAGCTTCCCCTTCCTTTCTCACACACTCAGCAAATGGATTCACGCCAGTCGCGATGCCTTCGCCCGCGCGGCAACTCTGTGCCACATCAAAACTCGGAACATCATCAGCGGCCTCCGTTCTAATCGGGAACAGCAGCGCGATGCAGCATCAACAGAGCATAAACAAATAACACATGTCGCCGGGTTTGCAGCCGGCGCATGAGCCATTTGGCATTAACAGTGAATGGTTATTCCGCATTTACCCGCTCATGCTGAAGTCAAGATTTCGTGTAATCGGTTGTTAGAACAATCGCTTTGATATTGATAAAATTACAGCAGGCGGTGGCGCACCTGCATTATTAGCGTTGATTTATATCATGGACGGCTCGCCGAATGTGATGATATCAAATATTTTTTGGAGGTCGTGCTATGTTCAAAATGTTCCCCACAGACACGCTCCGTACGCGCGCGAAACCTCTAGCGGCGTTCGCAGTCTCACTCGTCTTCGCCATTGCGGCATTACCAGCGCTTGCCCAGCAACAGGGACAGGCAGCCCCGAACGTCCCCGCCACGCCTTACGGCTATGGTCACATGATGTGGGGCGGGCCAGGATGGGGTTGGCATCCCTTCACGGTAGTCGCCCCAATCTTCGTGCTGTTCTTCGTGCTGCTCGCCATCATTGGCTTGATGGTTATCTTCGTGTGGCTAGTGCGCTGGGCAACCCATGGCTACCCGTTTTATGGCCATGGCTTGCACCATGGACATGGTGGGTGCCCCTGTTGCGGCGGCCACGGCCACGGCCGCGCTGCCCTCGACATTCTTGATGAGCGCTTTGCCAAGGGCGAGATCGACAAGGCCGAGTTTGAGGAGAAGCGTAAGCTGCTCGGCCGGTAAGGCCGGAGGAGGACTCTCCTCTCGGTCGTCGTCATGTGAAAAGCCCCGCGCACGGAAGCGGGGAGCTGAGGTGCGCAGCGGCGGTGCAGTAATTCCGCTCTGCAATGTCGCTGATGGGTCAAAAGCAGACAAACCGCCCCCTGCCCAGCGCCGCCCTTTGTCCGCTTTGGTCCAAAAGCGAACAAACTATTGCGACGCAGCGAATGTCCGCTATGTGCCATGAACGGACAAACGCGCCGCAACATGATCGGCGCAAAAAGAAAGACTGCCTCGCGGTCTGTCCTAAAACCGATCAGGTTTTGATCAAGCGGCGCTATATTGTGAGGCAGGCGAACAAACGGTGTGGAACGCAGTCGAGTTGGTCTAGAATTGCGATTTTGTAAAACGAAAAAAATGGAAATTCATTATGGCAAATGCTGTGTTTAAGTGGCTGATAATTGCCATTGGGGTCATTTGTTTCGGTGCGTGCGCATGGGCTCAAGAAATTGATTTAGGCAAAACGGAATATCAGTCCAGTTGTGCTGCATGCCACGGCGCAGATGGAAAGGGAAAGGGACCGCTAAGTGCGGAGCTGAAGTCGACGCCTACTGACCTCACAGTGCTCGCCAAGAAGAATAAGGGAGTGTTTCCTTATAAGGCGGTAACCGAAGTCATTGATGGCAGAAAAGGGGTCAAGACTCATGGCACTCGTGAAATGCCGATTTGGGGGTACCGATACACACCGATGCCAAAGATCAGCCTAGATGCGAAGAAAGCCTATCAAAGTCTAAATGAATATTATTTTACGGAAATGGAAATTCGAAATCGCATCCTTGCGATTGTTGATTACCTTTATCGAATGCAGGCGAAGTGAGCCATCTCGCCCGCGAAACGACGCTAAGTGCCAAAAAGCTGCCGTCAGCCATCTGCTACTCGATCACCTTCGTCCGAGAGGTGACCCGCTGCGAATTTGAAATCAGGCGTTTGCCCGTCGGCGGTAGCAATCAGGCGTTTGGGCACCAGTAGGAGAGTCGGGAGGATCAGGGCGTAGACAACCGTAATTGCGACCACGCAAGCGGAAAAGCCACCGTAATAATCGTAAAGGTTAGTCCCCAGAACATCTCCAAATCGCGAGGCGATGAAATAAAGACCGCCAGACATCATTAGCGTCGTCCCCTGTAGGCCCCGGGGGCAGGACCGAATGATCAGGTCCAAGTACGCGGCGGTGGCAATACCGCCCATGAGGCCGATTGGCGCAGCCGCGATCAAAGCTCCCGTCACCGAATGAATGAAGAGCAACGGAACCATCTGTGGAACTGCAACGACGGTCCCCCACAAGAGCAGGGTCTTCAAGGGAACCCTTTGGCAGAGAAGGCCGAACACCATGAAAGTCGGAATGAAGGAGGCGCCGAAAATGGCATTCCACTGACCCCACTGAGCATCCTCGGCATGGAGGGTGTTTTGAAGGTAGTACTGAAGCGGCGTGGCTGAACCAGGCGCGAAATTCCATAAGAGCCAGATCAGCAGAGCTGGGTAGATCGGCCAATGCCGTACCAGCCTTTTAAACTCCTTCAGCGGATGCGCAGCGGTCCCGCGTTCGGCGCGGACGTTGTCAAACACGCTACTGGGCTTCCACACGGCATACACGGCCACCGTGGCCATGATCGCGGCGCCGACGAGAAATAAGATGCGGGCGGCCTGATCGGTATTCCTATCTTCGAGCAGGCCGCTGAGAGTGCCACCGATGAGGAGAGCCACGACGGTGGGGACCGACCCGAAAATGTTCCACACCGCACTGATCTGACCGGACATCACATGCTGCTGGCCGATCATCGAAGTCAGTCCGTTCTGAGCACTTGCGACGAAAAGGAATGAAGTAGTCAACAGCACGACCGCAACGAGGAGCGTTACATACGTAATGGGGGTGAAAGCAAAAAAGACGTAAAGGCCGGCACTGATGGCGCCGAACAACAGCATGAACCCTCGGTCTTGCATCCCCAAGGGATTCCACGTGTCGCGGATGAACCCGAAAACACAGGACAGGTAGAGTGGGATGGCGGACACGAGCCGGAACTCGGCGACCTCGTGCGCCTTCAAGTGCAGTTTGTTTTTAAGAAAAAAGCTTATCGGAATATCCATCAGTCCGCCGGAGGGGGCACCAAAGGCCAGCAGAACGATCAAGATGCCTAGGTAGAGGAAAATCCTCTGCCGCACCGACTGCGGTAAGGTGATGGGAGCGATCGCGGCGGCCGCTACCGTCGCCGCTGGACGGCTAATCATCATCGCGCGCAAGCTCCCCCTGAAGAAACGGATGAACGGAGCGTTCTGACGGTCGCTCTTAGGTCGACCGGCGCTTTTTATGGCCTTTACGTTCGCACCTAAGATCTAGACGAAGCATCGTATCGGCTTAAACGAGTGCTTTGATAGGGGCTGAAACCGGCTTCGAGCATAGGTCCGTCGGGCGCAGCTAATGTCTCAGTTGGGTCAATCGCCCGCTTTCTACTCGATAGCGACCATCTCGCGGGCATGTTGCAACGGCCGCGAAGTGGCACATTACTAGTGCAAAAAAATAGCCGGCATAGGAACGATTGTTGACGCTGACGTTGAGGAACTTGAGCCCTGGGATCCTCCGTCAATAGCCCCAAAGGGCGATTGTTTTCCGGTGCGATTGATCACACGTGAAGCGTCTTCATGGAGGATACAGTCATGGCTGAAACTGTAACTAAAATCCCGGTAAAGACTCAGGAAAAAGCCGCCAACGTTCCGTCGACGACGCAAGCGTGGGCACCCTTCTTGAGCCTTCGGCGGGAAATGGATCGTCTGTTCGACGATTTTGGTCGGGGCTCCTGGCAACTTCCGACCCGCCGTTCAATGTTTGATATCGAGCCGATGTGGCAACCCGAAGCAACATGGGAAGCCAGCCCCGCGGTCGATATCGCCGAAAGCGAGAAGGCTTACGAACTTACCGCTGAATTGCCCGGGATGGATGAGAAGAACATCGAAGTGAAGGTCGCCAATGGCAACCTGATCATCAAGGGCGAGAAGCAGGAAGACAAAGAGGAGAAGAAGAAGGATTACTATATGCGCGAGCGCAACTTTGGGTCCTTCGAGCGCCGCTTCGAGATGCCAGAAGGCGTCGATGCGGATAAAATCGAAGCGAGCTTCAAGAAAGGCGTACTCACGCTGACGCTTCCCAAGAAGCTTGAGGCGCAAAAGCCCGCGAAGAAGATCGAGGTCAAGGCTGCTTGAGCCCATCTGACTTACGCATTTCGAGGCATCCGGGTTGCACTTCAAAAAGCAACCCGGATGTAAATCTCCGAGAATAGCCAACGGGAAAAGTTGGATATGGATCTCAAGGAAGCAATCTACACACGACGCGCGGTGCGAGAATTTACCGCAGAGCCGGTCCCGGATGAAACACTGCGTCAATTGATCGACGCAGCGGTTCAAGCGCCGAGCGCGGTTAATCAACAACCGTGGTCCTTCTGCGTGGTACGAGACAGGTTACTGCTTGCCCAAATATCGGGCGAAGCGAAAGCATATATGCTCAGAACCTCGCCTATGGCGCTATCACATCATTTCCAAGGCATTCTGAGCGATCCGAAATTCGATATTTTCTATCATGCGCCTGCACTCATCGTTATTTCAGCCGTGGCGGAGAGCCCGTGGGCAATTGAAAACTGTTCTCTGGCGGCGGAAAACTTGATGCTGGCGGCCCGTGCGGCCGGATTGGGAACCTGCTGGATCGGGTTTGCCCAGACTTGGCTTGGAACTCCCGAGGGAAAGGCGGCTTTAAGCCTTCCGGCTAAATATGCACCGGTTGCTCCCATAATCGTGGGGTATCCGAAATCTATAACACCGCCGGTTCCCAGAAAAGAGCCGGAAATACACTGGATCGGTCCGTAAGCCATCGTTATTGGCGAACCATGAAGCTCGCATTCAAGCATTCCATCGCCGCCATTCTTCTAATGTTGAGCTTTGCTGTGCCAGTGGCGACGGGGCCGCTCGCGTGGTCTTGGTTTTTTGAAACAACCCTTGATTGGTCTAATCGGCCCACAGGCTTTGCCGGCACTTTCGTTATTTTGATTGGCTTTTCACGTACAGTCTTTCTCCTTTGGCCTGACCGGGCTTTTTTAGACCACGCGTGTTGGGCGACTGGTCTCCATCAGGTTCCGTAATCTGCCATTCTGCGAATCGGGCGTTAACTTCGCTGATATTGTTGAACGAGCGCCGAATAAGCCTTGGCAGCATTTATGCTCGTGACACGCCGGTAGTGTTCTTCAGTAACACGTGGATCGGTATGATTGAGTGACCTGACGGATTTTTTGGACCAGCGGGATAGAGATTACTGCATTGGCATGATCTCATCTAGGTGGTGAGCCAAGGGCGCGAATGTCTGGGGCGCCGGTGGCCGATAGTTGAGCGCTGAGTGCGGTCGGATCGTGTTATAGTGCTTGCGCCATTGCTCGATGACGATCTGTGCCTCCTTCAGGCTTTAGAAGATCTCTCCGTTCAGCAGCTCATCGCGTAGTTCTGCTGCGATATTCCTGCTTCCCGGCAGGCTTCTGGGGTCGATTTACCCTGCCCCATCAACACTTCAATCTGACGAAGCGGCGTCACGATCTGCTCCGCGCCAAACCTCTTCTTCGGCATGACCAGCTCCTTTCCAAGCTATTCTCTCACAACGCTTGGTCCAGAAAAGCCGGGGCAGGTCACTTCTCATTGCCGTACCGCGGCTAGGATCTGCTTAACTTGGGGCCAACTCTGCTGGCCAAACGTTTTGAGGTCATCGGTCAAATCTGGGGGACACCAAGTCAGCAGCGATGATTGGAAACTTGGCCGCGCCTTGAAACGCGTGACCCAATCCGTCAGGTGAGGACGTGACACGGTCCACATCTCCGCCATCCCCAGCATATCGAGACGGTTCACGTACGGCGCCATTCCGATATCCGCGAGCGACAAAGTGTTGCCAACGAGCCACGGCCCGGTTTTAAGGGCATTATCCATCTTCTGGAGATAGCCGTCATATAAATAGAATTTCCTTTCAATGCCCGGCGCCTCGAACCCAAGCGTTACGATCTGCTTCTTGCGGTCGTGCCAAGTCGGCGTCACCGATTGCGGCGGCGTGCTTTCCAAGAATTGCCTTACGCCATCTGGCCCAAGACGGTTTACGATGTGCCGGTGACAGCATGCGAACGTTATTTCGGCGCAGGCCGGATGCATATCTTCGTCCACCGCCTTGGTCCAAACCCGCATCGCAGCTCTTTGTGGGGCGCTGGCAGGCTTGAGCGGCGGATGGGGAAAGACCTCGTCCAGGTACTCGCAGATAACAGTCAACTCAAGAATGACGTTGCCGTCATGAACGAGAGTGGGAACGACGGCCTTAGGATTGAGGTTCAGATACTCTGGATTGAATTGATCCCCCTTTAGAATATCGACGTAGTGACCTTTCCACTCGATGTCTTTTTCCGCGAGGACGAGTCTAACTTTCGCAGCGCAGACTGAGGACCCATGATGATAAAGCTCAATCATCTCTTCGCTCGTAAAAAAAATCATCCACCGCACTTACCATGGGTTTTCAATTAGCCCAATGATCGCTTCTGGCGGTTTTTTACCAGGGTAATCGTGCTTATTTCTATTGTGCACAAAATGCCACGAGTTAGTTGATGGCAGTATCAGACGAATTCCGTTGCACGCAAATTTTATTGCGCTACGATTCAGTTGTTCACTCTGATCGAATGGCATGGCAGGCGAGCAGGCAAAAATTCTCTTTGATCACCACGTACTTCGAATTTCAAAATAAAACACAGGCAATTTGAACTGTTTCAATCGCTTAGGTGACGGCGCCGCCGCGGCCAAATTTCGGCACGCCGGGCGCCGAACCTCGCCCGCCAGCAGATCGGCTTGGCCGATTTGGCTTATCGCGCCTTGTTCAATTCGAGAGCGCGGACTTGCTTGGCGAATGCCGGATCGAAGACGCAGAGCGCGTGCCGAATCCCGTCCTCCGAGCGAAAGAACTCTTGTCCTTCGATGACGGGCTGTCCGCAATCCAGGCAACGCCCGAATAACGCGGCGAATTTCTTTTTACGCATTTTTTCCGCCGCAACGGGCTCGTTTTCGATGGCCATAAAGTCTTCCTCCCGGCATGCATCCGGAATTGATGCTGAAATTAGAAACGAGAGGACGCTCGCGGGACAAAGGTCAGAGGCTGCTCATGCCTAGAGGGTGATGCCTCACACACTGCCCGCGCGCATCCACTGGCTTGCGCATTGCAGGAGCCGAAGCTCCTCATGCCAAAAGCCCCTCCAATGCTCATGAAAAAGCAAATCTGAGAATCGGGCCGGCGTCATTGACCTCGATCAGTCAGCATTGCTGACCAATTTCTCATTTTGGCGCGGGCGATGTTGTGCAGGACCGGAGATTCAGGATGCGGCTTTACTTGGCTTCACTTGCGCCTTGCCGGCGGATCGCGGCTGAGGTTCTTGGCGGCCAATTCGTCGAGATAATCCCGCCAATAGGCCGCGTAATTGCGGCCGAGCTCGTGCAGATAGCCCCAGCCGAAAATGCCGGTCGAGTGCAGGTCGTCGAACACCAGCCGCACCGCGTAATTGCCGACGGGAAGCACCTCGAGTATGGCGACGGCGCGTTTGCCCGGCACAGTCTTGCGCTCCTCGGCGGAATGGCCCTGCACTTCCGCGCTCGGGCTTTTCACCCGCAGATATTCGGCCGGCAGGTCGAAGCTCTCCCCGCCGTCGAAGGAGACGGTGAGCGTCTTGCGGTCCTTGTGCAGGCGCAATTCGCGCGGCCAGGCTTGCGTGTCGTCGGCGGCCATCGGCTAGACCACAAACCGCACGCTGCCGGCCGCGCTCAAATCGAAACCGCCCATTTCCTGCGCGCGCGCCTTGAGCTCGTCGGACTGCAGAAAGCGGATCAGGGCCTGCAATGCGGGGCGAAAATAATCGCGCTGGCGCATCAAGAGGTCGAACGGCTCCCAGACGATCGGCACGAAATCGAGCCCGGCGGAGTTGGCGACCGAGCGCGTGGCTATCCCGGTATCGGCGCGGCCGGCACGGATCGCCTGCGCGATATCGGGGCCGGTCGGGCAAACCGGGCTGACGGGGTTAAGCTGATCGAGCGCGGCCTTCGCCCAGTGCAGCAGCGAAAGCAGCAGCAATTGCGCGCCGGCGCCTTTCGGGCGCATGGCGATGCGCGCACGCTTGGCGATCACCTCGTCGATTGAGCGGATCTTGAGCGGATTGCCGGACGCCAGCAGGAACCCCTGCTCGCGCCGGCAGAAGGCGATCATCACCGCGTCCTGCAAATCGCCGCGCCCGGCCGCGGCGGCGACATTGGCGTCGGCTTCCGGGTCTTCCAGCGCATGCAGATGAATGGCGGCGGCGATGGTCTCGCCGGCGGTGAAGCGGTTGAAGCCGGCTTCGCTGCCGACCGCGAGCGTGGCGAGCCCCGAGCCGCTCTCGCGCAAGGCCCATTCCAGCAGCGGATCGTGGCTGCCGCCGATGATCGGGGCCGGTTCCGGCCGTGTCATGCCGTCGGGCCGCGTGATGCTGGAGGCGAGCCAATGGTCGAGGTCGGCCTTGGGGAATAGCCAGCGCCCGGTGACCTTGGTGCAGGGCACCGTGCCCTCGGCCACCATTTCGTAGATCTTGCGTTCCTTGAGGCGGAGATAGCTGGCGGCTTCGGCGGTCGTGAAAAGCTGCATGGCACACCTGCACGCTTATGCATATTTTTTTACGTTGCTAAGAACTGCCAAAACAAAGCGGCAGTCAATGGGCGGGCGCGAGCTCGGTGGCACCACAAAACTCCAATAAAAAATCCATGCAGGGGCGGCCGCGCGTATCGCCTTGGATTCGCAAAGCTTTTTTTGCGGCGCCGGGAAAAATGTATGGAAAAAATATACTTGGCGCCGCTGCGCAGCACTCCCTCAGCCCCGGCACTTTTTGACAAGCCATTGTAATAACTAAGAAAAACCAAGCCGGCCAGGCCCTGGCATGGCGCTTGCTGAACAGGGGGCAAGAGCAAGACTGCAGGCAAGGTGGCGAACATGACCGACAAAAACAGAATTCTCATCGTCGACGACGATGACGTGGTGCGCCGGAGCTATTTGCGGTCGCTGGAAAGCTCCTCCTGCCAGGTTGCCGCCGCCTGCGATGGCGAAGAGGCGCTTGAGACGATGGAGCGCGACCGCTTCGACGTCGTGTTGCTCGACATGCGCATGCCCGGCCAGGACGGCTTGGAGGTATTGCGCACCATCAAACAGAAATGGCCGGAAAGCGAAGTGGTGATCATCACCGGCTATCCGACCGTGGACAGCGCCAAGGAAGCCGTGCGGCTCGGCGCTTACGACTACGTCGCCAAGCCGGTCGGCCCGCAGGACGTGATCAACGTCGCCGACGGCGCCATCACGCGAAAACAGTGGGCCATGCGGCGCCTGCCCGAAGGGCCGGATGCCGCAAGCGGCGCGCGTGCAGCCTGAGAACCAAAGCAGATCTATTCAAACAGCAGACCCAACACAGCGAAAATTCGAAAAGGAGAAGGCCATGACCGCAACTCGTAAAGTACTCGTCGTCGACGACGATCCGGCCGTCCGCAAGAGCATCGACCGGGTTCTGACCAACAAGGGCTACGCCGTCATCACCGCCGAAAACGGCGAAGAGGCGATGCGCAAGCTCAACGAGGAGAAATACGACCTCGTTTATACCGACATCCGCATGCCCGGCATGAGCGGGCTCGACGTGGCCGAGCAGGTCAAGGCGCGCAAGCCGTGGACCCCGGTCGTGATCATCACCGGTTACGGCACCGATGCGGCGCAGGCCCGCGCCAAGGCCGCCGGCGTCGCGAGCTTCGTGCACAAGCCGCTGTCGCCCGAGATGATCGAAGGCAGCGCGCGCGATGCACTGGCCGCGCCTACGGCGCAAGTGATCGCTTTGCCGGCGACCGAGCAAACGGCCAAGGCAGAGCCGGCCGCAAGCGGCAGCGCGCTCAAGAACATCCTTTTGTTCTTCGCCGCGCCCTTCATCGGCCTTGCCTACATCGTCGCCCTGCCCTTCGTCGGCCTCGGCGTCTTTGCGATGCTGGCCAGCCAGCTCGCCGCCAAGAACGAAAAAGTGAGGAAGATTGCGGTCACGCTGAAGAACATCGCGATGGTGTTTGCCGCCCCGGTGTCTCGGACTGGCCTACATCGTGCTCTTCCCCTTCATCGGGCTGGCGACCTTGCTCTGGCTGGCGGGCCGGGCGGTCGCGGCGCGGACCAAAAATTGAGTGTGGAAATGGCCAACTGAGGCCTCGCCCGGTCCAAGGACGAGGTCATAAGGCCGGGGATGCTCTCCCCGGCCCTTTTTCCTTCCGTTTCAGGGCCCTTTCAGTGCTTCGCGCGCGCGAACGCCGGATGTATAGCAAATTCAGGCACTGCAATAAATAGCCAAGTATTTGATATTATTAAATAATTACATTACCAGCGGCCGGGCTAGATAAAAATATTATACCTCGGGGCCTGGCGCTAGCTCCTCGACGCCCGGCAAAATTCATCTAACTAATTGAAATACAACAAATATTCATGCAGTGCCAGCGGCTGGCACGCTCTATGCGATGTAGCAACCGAGAAAGAGAACCAAGCAAAAAAAACAGGAGTGAGCCATGACCGCAGTCCGCAAAATCCAAATCGAAGAAGATCCCGTGTTCGCCGCCCCGGTCGCCCGGGTGCCCGCCACCAAGCTCTATGTCGTGAACAACAATGCGCCCGCCGAAGCCCCCGAGGCCACCGGCAGCGCCTTCAAGAATATCGTCCTGTTCTTCGCCGCGCCCTTCATCGGCTTGGCCTATGTCGTCGTGCTCCCCTTCGTCGGCCTGGCGGTTCTGGCCGTGCTAGCGGGCCGCGTCGCCGGCAAATTCGCGGCGGTCCGCAACGCCGGAGTGGCGCTAAAGAACGTCGCGCTCGCGGTTGCCGCGCCCTTCATCGGGTTGGCCTATGTGGTCTTCTTCCCGGTGATCGGATTGGCCATGCTGGCCTGGATGGGCGGACGGACGCTCGTAGCTGCGGCGCGCTGAATGAGATAGATCAATGAAATTCCGGTCGACAAGCCGCAGATCAGTGCAACAATCTCTTGATCATCCCCGGGGGGTTCAATGCCCCCCGGAACGTTGAATGCGAGGCTGCCATGGCGGCAAATATGAACGGGTACGGCGGCTTACGCAAAATTCTACGCGCCATTCTGGAAAATAGCTTGGCGATCGCAACGGTCACCGCGGCGCTTACCCTGCTACCGGCCGCCTCACCGGCCTTCGCCGCCGAGCCCTCCGCCGCCGACCAGAATTGCCTCGCCTGTCACGGCACCGCCGGCATGGAGAAGAAGCTCTCCGACGGCGATATGCTGCAATTGCACGTGGCGGCCGGCCCCTACCTGCAATCCGTGCATGGCGCCAACGGCTGCACCAGCTGTCACGCCGACGTCGACATCACCAAGCATCCGCCCGAGAAAAACGACATCGCCGGCAAGCGCAACTTTGCCTTGGCCATGACGCAGGTCTGCAAGACTTGCCATGCCGACAAATTCGAACAATGGCAGAGCAGCATCCATGCCGCGCTGGTGCGCAGCGGCAATCCGAACGCGCCGGTCTGCACCGACTGTCACAATCCGCACGCCGTCATCAAAAACGCGGCGGTGCAGGTCGACCAGGTTCCCTGCAAGAAGTGCCACGCCGACATCTACACCGCCTATCTCGGCAGCATGCATGCGAAATCCCGGCTCGCTTTCAAAGACAGTTACGCCCCGATCTGCTCCGGCTGCCACACCGCGCACTCCGTGAAGGCGATTTCGGCCAGCGCCTTCGGCCAGGGCCCCGAGCAGGCCTGCTTAGGCTGCCACGCCGACGTGCTGGAAGCGCACCAGAAGTGGCTGCCCAATGCCGCGCTGCATTTCGAAGTCGTATCCTGCCCGGCCTGCCACGTACCCGGCGCGCAGCGCCGCGTCGATCTCATGCTGATCGACAGCAAAGGCAACGCGCGCGGAACCGAACAAGTCGGCGTGCCGCTGTTCGACGCCAGCACCAAATCGGGCGGCAAGGGCATCGACGCGCAGGCGCTGTATGAACTGATGCAGACGCTCAACCGCAGCGGCATCGCCGGCAAGACCATCTTGCGCGGGCGCCTCGACGTGATCGGCGGCCCGCAGGCGCACGAGCTTGCCGACAAAAGCAAGGCGCTCGGCGACTGCAACACTTGCCACCGCGCCGGTTCACAGCCCTTCCAGAGCGTGACCATCTCGCTGGTCGGGCCGGACGGGCGGCGCGTCGGCTACGGCGCCAACGCGGACGTGCTCAACTCGGCCTTCTCGGTCGACTCGGTAAGCGGCTTCTACGCGATCGGCGGCACCCGCATTAAGCTGCTCGATATCCTGCTCGCGCTCGCCATCTTCGGCGGCCTGAGCATCGCCATCGGCCACGTTTTCCTCGGCTGGATGTTTAAGCGCTTCGGCCTCTATCACCCGCACAACGGGCACGGCAATCCGCCAGGCGGCGACGATGGCGCGCCCAAAGCGGGCACCTGATGGGTCGAGCAAGGGACAAGGAACAGCACCATGCGACTTTATATCCACCCGCTGCCGGTCCGCATCTGGCACTGGACCAATGCGCTGGGCTTCGTCCTGATGATCCTGTCGGGAATGCAAATCCGTTACGTCGGATTGATCGACGTGGTGTCGTTCCGCACCGCGGTCGCCGTGCATAATTTCGTCGGCTTCGTGCTGATCGCCAACTTCTGCCTGTGGCTTGCGTTCTATCTCTATTCCGACCGCATCAGGGCCTATCACTCGGAGCTGAACATCAAGAAGCACTTCATCGGCAGCTTCCGGCAGGTCTATTACTACGCCTTCGGCATTTTCCGCGGCGATCCGAACCCGTTCACGCCGACCATCTACCGCAAGTTCAATCCGCTGCAGAGCATGATCTACCAGATCATCATGATGCTGTTGTTCCCCGTCCAGATCTACACCGGCATCCTGCTGTGGGATGTCAAGCGTTTCTCCGCGCAGGTCGATTTCTTCGGCGGCGTGCGGGTGATCGACACCGTGCACGTGCTCGGGTTCATCGCCTTCGTCTTTTACATTCTGGTCCACGTCTATCTCGGCACGCTCGGGCACACGCGCACGGCGCACTTCAAGGCCATGATGACGGGATACGAAGATCTGGACGAGGAAGCCCCGGCGGAATGAGCCGGCGATAGCGCCTTACGAAGCCTCCGGGATATCGCCGCCGTCGCGCTCGGTGTCGCGCACGCGGATGGCGTATTTCTTCATCAGCGCCTGGAAGTTCGGACGCTGCATGCCGGTTTCCTCAGCGCTCTTGGTCACGTTCCAGTCGTTGCGCTTGAGGGCTTCAAGCACGAACTGCTTCTCGATCTCCTCCACCGATTTCTCGCGCGCGGCTTTTTTGACCCGCTTGAGTTCGTCGCCGGTGCGCGGCACCGCGAGATCGGCCTGCGGTTGCCCCGCATCGATGATGTTGACCAAATGGGCCTGGCGGATGACGTTGTCGCCGGTCAGGATCGCCGCCCGGTGCATGACGTTTTCAAGTTCGCGCACGTTGCCCGGCCAGCCGTAATTGACCAGCGTCGAGAGCGCGCCTTCGGAAATATCCGTGATCTTTTTTCCGAGCTCCGCGCTGAATACTTTAAGGAAATGATACGCGAGCGCCGGAATATCGCTGGCGCGCTCGCGCAGCGCCGGCGCGTGGATCGGGAAAATATTGATGCGGTAATAGAGGTCGTCGCGGAACGTGCCGGCGGCCACCATCGCCTTGAGGTCCTTGTTGGTGGCGGTGACCAGCCGGAAATTGGCAGCCTGCACGTGGGTGTCGCCGACCGCGCGGAATTCGCGTTCCTGCAGCACGCGCAACAGCTTGGCCTGGATCGACAGCGAGATATTGCCGATCTCGTCGAGGAACAGCGTGCCGCTGCCGGCGACCTCGAACATGCCCTTCTTGTTCACCACCGCGCTGGTGAAAGCGCCCTTGACGTGACCGAACAGCTCGCTCTCCAAGAGGTTTTCGCTCAAGGCATTGCAATCGACCGCGACGAACGGCTTGTCCTTGCGCAGACTGTTGTAGTGGATCGCGCGCGCGATTAACTCCTTGCCGGTACCGCTTTCGCCGGTGATCAGCACCGTCGAACTGGTCGGCGCGCATTGCGCGATCAGCCGGAACACGGCCTGCATCTGCGGGCTTAAGCCGACGATGTTCTCGAAGCGGTATTTCGAGGAAACTTCGCTCTTGAGGCTGAGATTTTCCTGCAGCAGCCGGCGCCGCTCGAGCGCGCGCTGCACCACAAGTTTCAGCTCGTCCGGTTCGAACGGCTTGGAGAGATAGTCGAAGGCGCCGAGCTTCATCGCCTGCACCGCGGTGTCGATCTGCGACAGGCCGGTGATCATGATCACGTCGACGTTGGGGTGCGTCTCCTTGACGCGGCGCAGCACTTCGAGGCCGTCCATGTTGGGCATCATGATGTCGAGGATCATCACGTCGTAGGCGTTTTCCTCGATCTTGCGCAGCGCTTCGCGGCCGTCGCGCACGGCCTCGACCTGGAATTCGTTGCCCTCGAGAATCCGCAGGCAGCTTCTGATGACGATGTCCTCGTCATCGGCGATCAGAATGCGCGCACTCATGCGGGGCTCCCGCCGGCTTTGCGCTCGGGCCCGCCCGGCGGCGGCGACAGTGGCAGAAAGATGCGGAAGGTCGAACCCTCGCCCACCGTGCTTTGCACCTCGATGAGGCCGCCATGGGCCTCGACGATGCCGTGGCTGACGGAAAGTCCCAATCCGGTTCCTTTGCCGACGTCCTTGGAGGTGAAAAACGGGTCGAATATCCGCTTCAGATTCTTCTCCGGAATGCCGCAGCCGGTATCGACGATCGATATTGCCACCATCCGCTTTTGCTCGGAAGCCGGTGTGCGCGGATCCGGCGCCCGCCGGGTGGTGACGGTGATGGAGCCCTTCTCCTCGACCGCGTGCTGGGCGTTGACCAGCATGTTCATGACCACCTGCTTGATCTGATCGGCGTCGATCCAGACCGGCGGCAAGGTCCGGTCGAGGTCGACCGTAATCTCGATGTCGCGCAGGTGCGCGGGTTTCTCGACGATTCGTACGGTATCATCGATAACCTGATTGAGATCGGTGAATTTCTTCTCCGGCTGCTTTTCGCGGGCAAAATCTAGGAGCCGCTTGATGATCGCGGCGCAACGCTTAGTTTCGCGGATCACCAGGTCCATGTCCTCGGCATCCGGGCTTTTGTCCGGCATTTTTTGCCGCACCAGATGCGAAAACGTCAGGATACCGGTGAGCGGGTTGTTCAATTCGTGAGCGACGCCGGAGGCGAGCAGCCCGACCGAAGCAAGTTTCTCGCCGCGCATGGTCTCCGCTTGCGCGCGGCGCAGCTCGTCGGTCCGCTCCTCGACTTTCTGCTCGAGCGTATGCCCCCAATCCTGCAGCTCGGCGCGTGAATGACGCAAGGCATGGGTCATCTCGTTGAAGGTGGAGGCAAGCTTGCCGAATTCGTCGCCGCTGCGCACCGGGATCGCCTGGTCGAGATCGCCGGTGGAGAGCCGTTGCGCCCCGCTTTCGAGGTCGCTCAGCGGCAGGTAGACCAGCCGGTGCACGAAAAAGCCGACCAGCAAGGCCGCGATGCCGATGAAGCCCAATGAGAATCCGGCGATCCCGAGCGTGCTGGTGCGCAATTTGCGGGCGATATCGTCAAGCGAATAGTCGATGTCGAGCACGCCGAGAACCGGCGTATTCTCGCTATGGTGATGGCAGGCGGCATTGTAGCAGGACGGTTCGTTGCGGATGATTTCCATGCCGCCGAGCAGCGACCGGCCATCGGGACCTTTGAACGTCCAGGTTCGCTCGGCCTTGGTAAGCTGGTCGACCGGCTGTTCGCCCTCCGAGCAATTCGGGCAGGCCTCCGCCTTGGGGTCCACCTTCTGGCCGACTTCCGGCGCGAAGGTCGAAAAAATGACTCGTCCCTGGTTGCTCAGGATTCTGACCCGGTCGATGCCCTCCTGTTCGGCCACATCGTGGATGATGCGGTCGACATAGGCCGGCTGATTCTGCAGCATGGCGAAGCGGGTGCTCCGGGTGATCACCTCGGAGAGCTGGATGACGTGATCGGACACCTTGCCGATGATCTCGGTGTACAAAAACCAGGCGACCATCGCGTTGAACAGCAGCATGGCCGCCGACAGCGCGATCGCCAGGTAGAGCACGACCTTGAACTTCAGCGTATGCGGCTTCATGCGGACCGTCGCGTCCCGTTCGGCGTCGGAAAGGGACGCATTTTTCGAATTTCGCTGGGCCGCCGTCAAACCGGCCGGAGGGCTCCGCGCGCCCGGTGACCCTGCAAAACATCCTAGCCGGTAGCCCCGGAACGGCCTTTGATAAGCATCAAAGGGGGTTTTCCGCACCTTAAGCCCACAATGGCTTGAAATAGAGCCCGCCGCGCCAACCGCGCGGCTTCGGCAAATTATCGATGCAATAAATCTTGCGCTATGTCAGGCGCGGCCGCTGCCGCCCGCCTCGCAGGCGCCGGCCAATTCCGGCGCCCCGTTCTGTCGGACTATCGTCGCCCCAAACCCGGCGAACGGCGATCGGTTAGTGGCTCGCCTTGTACTTCTTGCCGGCGTCATTGAGCGTCGGCGGCGAGGTGTGACATGCCCCGCAAGCTTTCTTTTCCTTCGCCGCGATGGCCGGGGTCGCCATCGATTGCCCCGACGCGACCACGATCATGGCCCCCGCGAGCGCAATTGCCGACGCCGTCGCAGCGGCCTTAGCCAAAACGCCATGCATCACTTTTCGCATTGTCGATCTCCTGAATACTCCATCAATTCACCCGGCGTTCCCCGAATGAAATCTGGAACAGGCCGGACAATATCAGACGGCAAGGTTATCGAGAAGGCATAACGGGGTTGCTCGTCGCATCTGGAATCGAGCGCGGAAGATCGGGTTACTACTTGACCAGCACTTGCTCGGCATCGCGCAACACGACGTAGATCGCCGGAATCACCAGCACGGTGAGCAAGGTCGAGGAGGCCAGCCCGAACAGCAGCGAGATCGCCAGACCCTGGAAAATCGGATCGAGTAGAATCGTTGCAGGTTTGCGCCCGCTTTTTCATTTTTACCCGGTGCCGGAAAAACCCGGCGTGCCGGAGGGCTGCTTCACCATGGCGGGCTTCTTCGACCCGAACAGCAGCACGCTTAATCTGACCGCCGGCCAATGGCTCGTGCGGCCGCACCGCCAATGTTTCCGGACTGGTCGATGCGGGCCGGCAGAATTTCCTCGGCCGCCTGCTTGGACCGCCCGGCTGCACCGTCATCGCGCTGACACGGGAGCCTTCTCCCCGGCCGCTGCCGAATGCCTGCGAGCGCGGGCTGCCTTAATTCGCACGCGATAGATTACACCGCCCGCTTGTTGTATGAAGGCGAGCACACCAAAACGAGACGCGGCCGATGCTCGACAAGGCGGACAAGGCACCGAAACCCGGCCCGACAACGGCCGGCGGTCCGCCGCTCGATTTCCAGGAACATCTGCGCCGGCTGGAAGCGCGCGGGCTGGTCACCCGCATCGACCACGCCATCAATAAAGACAGCGAGTTGCACCCGCTGGTGCGCTGTCAGTTTCAAGGCGGGCTTGCCGAAGACCAGCGCCGCGCTTTCCTCTTCACAAACGTGGTCGACGGCGCCGGCCGCCGCTACGACATCCCGGTCGCGGTCGGCGCGCTCGCCGCCTCGGCGGAAATCTACGCGGCCGGCATGGGCAAGCCGGTCGAGGAAATCGGCGAAGCCTGGACGCGCGCCGTCGCGCATCCGATTGCGCCGGTCGTCGTCGCTTCGCCCGCCTGCCAGCAAGTCGTCGCCAAGGACGACGCCTTGCTCAAACCGGGCGAAGGCCTCGCCCGCCTGCCCGTTCCGATCTCGACCCCGGGCTTCGACTCCGCGCCCTATTTGACCGCGACGCTCTGCATCACGCGCGATCCGGAAACCGGTGTGCAGAACATGGGCACCTATCGCGGTGCCTTGAAAGCGCAGGACCGGCTCGGCGTGCGCATGTCGTCGCGCCCGGGCGGCGCCGGCGGCTATCTGCACTGGCGCAAATATCAGAAGCGCAACGAGCCGATGCCCTGCGCCATCGTGATCGGCTGCGCGCCGGTCGTGCTGTTCACCGGCCCGCAAAAGCTGCCGGTCGATCTCGACGAGATGGCGGTGGCCGGCGGGCTCGCCGGCGCGCCCATCCGCATCGCCAAGGCCGCGACCATCGACCTGCACGTGCCGGCCGACGCCGAGATCGTCATCGAGGGCTTGATCGACCAGGAACTGCTCGAGCCGGAAGGCCCGTTCGGCGAAAGCCACGGCCACGTCGCGCTGGAAGACTTCAACATGTCGATGCGGGTGACCGCGATCACCCATCGCAAGAAGCCGGTGTTCGTGTCGATCATCAGCCAGGTGACGCCGAGCGAATCGAGCGTGATGAAAAAGGTCGCCTTCGAGCCGATGTTTCTTTCTCATTTACGCGACCAGCTGGGCATCCGCGGCATCAAGCGCGTGGCGATGCACGAGCCCTTCACGAATTTGCGCAAGGTCATCTTCCTGCAATTCGCGCGCGGCACCGCGCGCACCGAAGTCTGGCGCGGCCTGCAGGGCGCTTCCTCGCTGCGCGCCGATTGCGGAAAAATCTGCATCGCGGTGAGCGAGGACATCGACCCGGCCAATGCCGACGCCATTTTCTGGTCGCTCGCCTACCGTTCCGATCCCGGCGTCGACGTCGAAATCCAGCACTATCGTTCCGCCGGGCACGGGCCGAAGTCGGGCAAGCGCGAGGATTCGACCATCCTGATCGACGCCACGCTGAAGGGCGACATGCCACCGCTGGCGCTGCCCAAGCAGGAATTCATGCAGCGCGCGCTCGCGCTGTGGAAGGAACTCGGTCTTCCGCCGATCACGCCGCAGCCGCCTTGGCACGGCTATTCGCTCGGCGACTGGGACGCGCATTATGACATCTACGCGCAGCGCGCGGTCGAAGGCCGTTGGGCGGAAAGCGGCAGCGAGACGATCGAGCGGCGGTGCGGCGGCCTGATACCGGAAACGCCGGTGCGCGACGTTGAAACGCCTCAGAAAAAATCCTGAAGACCGCGCATGATCCGCCCGCTTGTCTTTCTTCTGGCCGCTTTCGCCATTTTCGCGCAGCCCGCCCGCGCCGACGAATATCCGACGCGCCCGGTCCGCCTCATCGTCGGCTTCGCCGCCGGCTCGAGCGGCGACGTGATCGCGCGCATCGTCGCGCACAAACTCGGCGAGGAGCTCAAGCAAAGCGTGATCGTGGAAGACAAGCCGGGCGCCAGCAGCCTGGTGGCGACCGATTACGTCGCGCGGAGCGCCAAGGACGGCTACACGCTGATGTTCGCGACCATCGCCACCACCATCAACATGACGCTGATGGCGGACAAGGCGCCCAACGTCGGCAAGGACATGACGCCGATCACGCTCATCGGCTCGATCCCCAACATCCTGGTGGTCAACCCCAAGCTCGGCGTTGCCGACGTGAAGGGCCTGATCGAGCTCGCCAAGCAGAAGCCGGACGAATTGCTCTACGGCGCTTCCGGTCTCGGCAGCGGGCCGCATCTGGCGACCGAATTGTTCAAGCAGATGGCCGGCGTCAAAATGACCGGCGTGCTCTATCCCGGCAGCGGGCAGACCGCGGTCGATCTGATCGCGGGCCGCATCCAGGTGATGTTTGCGCCGGCGCCGACCGTGCTCGGCCTGATCAAGGATGGCCGCATCAAGCCTTTGGCCACCACCGAAGCCAAGCGTTCGAGCGTCGTGCCCGATCTGCCGACGATCGCCGAAGCGGGCCTGCCTGGCTACTCCGCCGGCCTCTGGTTCGGCATCCTCGGCCCGGGTGGGCTGCCGCAGCCGGTGATCGACACATTATCCAAGGCGACCAACGCGGCACTGCAGGACCCGACCGTGCTGAAAGAGCTGGAGCGGCAGGGCCTCAATACCGCCGGCGGCAGCCCGCAGAAATTCGCCCGCTTCATTGCGAGCGAAACCGAGCGCTGGGCCCGTGTCATAAAATCCATGGACGCGGCGAAAAAAGCGGAAGCGCCTGCCAAACCCTGACTGCGCGTGGACATCGCCGGCCGCCTCGCTTAAGTGTTCGAGGAATAATGTGCATGGGTAACGGAGCCGGCATCGGACCATGAATAAACCGGAGACCGGCTTCCGCTTCATCGGCCAGCCCATGCCGCGCAACGAGGACGCGCGGCTCATCACCGGGCAAGGCCGCTTCACCGACGATTTCGGTTTTCCCGGCCAGGCGCAGGCGGCGATGGTGCGCTCGCCGCACGCGCACGCGCGCATCGTCTCGATCGACAAGACCGTGGCGCTCAAGCTGCCCGGCGTGCTCGGCGTTTACACCGGCGCCGATTGCGCGGCCGATAGACTCGGCGCCATCCAGCACGATCCGCTGCCCAAGACACGCGACGACATGAAGCTCACGGCGCCGGGCGGCGGCGAGATCTTCATCGGCCCGCATTTATTGTTGCCGGCCGACAAAGTGCGCCATGTCGGTGAGGCCGTCGCCATGGTGGTGGCGGAGACCAAGGCGCAGGCGCTCGATGCCGCCGAGGCGCTCGCCATCGTCTACGACGAACTGCCCTTCGTGCTGCATTCGGAAGACGCCATGAAGGCCGGCGCGCCCGCGGTTTGGAGCGAGGTGCCGGACAATATCCTGGTCGATACGCGCTTCGGCGATACCACCGCTACCGACCGCGCCTTCGCGCAGTCCGCCAACGTCGTCGCCATGGATTTCAACATCGGCCGCGTCACCGGCGTGCCGCTCGAAGTGCGCGCCTGCGTCGCCAATTACGACGCGGCAAGCGGCCGCTACACGCTCTATGCCGGCAGCGGCGGCGCCGTGCGCCAGAAGCGCGAACTCGCCGCCGTGCTCGGCATCGAACTCGATACTTTGCGCGTGCTGTCGTTCGACGTCGGCGGCAATTTCGGCACGCGCAACCGCGTCTATCCGGAATACGGCTTGATCTTGTGGGCCTCGCGCAAGCTCGGCCGCCCGGTGAAGTTTCTCGCCACGCGCTCGGAATGCTTCATCAGCGACTACCAGGGCCGCGATCTCGTCACGAAACTGGAGCTGGCGCTCGACGTCAAAGGCCGCTTTCTCGCCTTGCGCGCGACCAATATCAGCAATGCCGGCGCGCGCTGCGTCTCGCTCTCCCCGCTCAGCAAGGGCGCCGGCTTGATCACCGGCAACTACGTCATTCCGGCGGCTTCGCTGCGCGCGGTGTCGGTGTTCACCAACACCATCCCGACGCAGGCCTATCGCAGCTCCGGCCGCCCGGAAGTGACCTTCGCCATCGAACGGCTGATCGACATCGCCTCGGCCAAGCTCGGCATCGACCGCGTCAGCCTGCGCCGCCGCAATTTGGTGCGGGCCAAGGCCATGCCCTACCGCAACGCCGTCGGCATGACCTACGACAGCGGCACTTACGAGGACAACATGGACCTCGCCATGCGCATTGCCGACTGGGACGGCTTCAAGGCGCGCCGGCGCGAGGCAAAGAAGCGCGGGCACCTGCTCGGCCTCGGGCTTGCCAATTACGTCGAGTCCTCGATCGGCGCGCCCAAGGAGCAGGCGCGCATCACCATCAAGCCCGACGCCGTCGACGTCATCATCGGCACGCAACCGGCCGGCCAGGGCCACGAAACCAGTTTTGTGCAGGTCGTGTCGGACCTGCTGCACGTGCCGGTCGAAGCCGTGCACATTATCATGGGCGACACCGACGTGGTGCGCGCCGGCGGCGGCTCGCATTCCGGCCGCTCCATGCGCCATGCCGCGACCGTATTCTCGCTCGCGGCGACCGCGCTGATCGTCAAAGGCAAGCGCATCGCCGCGCTTGCGCTCGGCACCACTCCCGACCGCGTCGATTTCGACGACGGCCGCTTTGCCGCGCGCGAAACCAACCGCAGTTTCGATTTTCTCGAACTGGCGCAGGAAATCCCCAAGCTCGCGTTGCCGGACGATCTCGCCGCCGGGCTTGCGGTCGTTGCCGACAACGAGATGCACGATCCGGTGTTCCCCAACGGCTGCGCCATCTGCGAGATCGAGATCGATCCCGACAGCGGCGCGCTCGCGCTCACGCGCTATGCCTGCGTCGACGACGTCGGGCGCTGCATCAACCCGCTGATCGTCGACGGTCAGACCCACGGCGCCATCGCGCAGGGCGTCGGCCAGGCGCTGTGGGAGCAATTCGTGGTCGATTCCTCCGGCCAGCCGCTCACCGGCTCGCTGATGGATTACGGCATGCCGCGTGCGCATCTCTTGCCGTCGTTCACGACCGAGATCGTCGAGGTGCTGTCGCCGACCAATCCGCTCGGCATCAAGGCCGGCGGCGAAGGCGGCACTACCGGCGCGCTGGCGGTGATCGTGAGCGCTATCGTCGATGCGCTCAGGCCCTACGGTATTCTCCATGTCGAGATGCCGGCGACGCCTTTCCGCGTCTGGCAGGCTATCCAGCAGGCCAAATCCGGCTGACGGCCAGCGCCCGTTTTGGCGGCGGCGGCGCATTGTTGTCGGCGGCGCGATCACTATCTACCCCCATGCGTAAGTCGCCCCGCGTCGGTTTTGCGAAAGGCCATGCATGCCGGTCACGAGCCTGCTTCTGAACGTGCTTTGGATCGTCTTCGGCGGCTTCTATATGGCGGCCGGCTGGGTGATTGCCGCCTTGATCATGGTCATTACTATCGTCGGCATTCCCTGGGCGCGCGCAGCGCTCATGATCGCCTTTTACACGCTGCTGCCGTTCGGCCAGACGGTCGTCGACCGGCCGTCCGGCATTGGCAGCGGCCCGCTCGGTTTTCTCGGCAATCTCATTTGGCTGCTGCTGGCCGGCTGGTGGCTGGCGCTCGGCCATCTGCTGACGGCGATCCTGCTGGCGATCACCATCATCGGCATCCCCTTCGCCTGGGCCCACCTCAAGCTCGCCGGCCTCGCGCTGTGGCCGATCGGGAAGGACATTGTTCCCCTGTGAACTAAAGGTGCCGGCAATCCGGCGCTTTGGTCGCGAATTCCAGCCCCCAAGGCGCATGGGATAATAGGAATTCGATCACACAAAACGCGCGCCCGGCACTATTTTTGTCAACCTTTAGCGCCTATATTCAGGGCGCCGGGGTAACCCGGCTATGGCGATAAACGGCCGTCGTAATAAACCTTTCGGACCCGGGGGCAGTACCCGGCGCCTCCACCCAAGCTCCTACCCTCACCCTCCCCTGCATGCGGGGGAGGGATAAAGGGAGGGGGGTTTCGGCGGGGGCGAAATAGGATCGACGAGGGCGTAAAGGACGGGCTTTTGCTCGGCATGGTACCGCCGTTATCGGGCCGTCTCATAGTTGCAAACGACAACTATGCTCCGGTTGCTCAGGCCGCGTAAGCGGTTTGACTAACCAAGCCTACAAGTCCTAGCCGTCTTAGCAGCGGTTAGGCGGGGTTCGGAGGCACCTGGCAACAGAAGCCTCCACTTTCATTTTGGGGCGGCCATTTCCAATTGTGACAGCGCCCGCGGCTGGGGATAGCGCCCAGCGGGGCCGCCGCGCTAGCATCGGGGCGAATCCCTGTCCTGACCCAGCAAGCCGCATGACCGACCATTTCCGCTACGATCTCCTGACCCAGCAGGCGCTGCGCGGGGTGGTGCGCAACGTGCTCGCGGAAGCCGCCAAGAAAAAAGGCCTGCCGGGTGACCATCATTTCTACATCACGTTCGACACCACCGCCGAGGGTGTGCGCGTGTCGGAGCGGCTGCGCCTGCAATACCCGGAGCAGATGACCATCATTTTGCAGCACCAGTTCTGGGATCTCAGCGTGAACGAGCGCGGCTTCGAGGTCGGCCTGTCGTTCGGCGGCATTCCGGAAAAGCTCGCCATTCCGTTCGAGGCGATCAGCGGTTTCTTCGACCCCTCGGTGCAGTTCGGGCTGCAATTCGAGGAAGTCACCGAGGGAGAGGAACGCCAATCCCCGGCCAATATCGGCGACAAGCCGGTCAAGAAGAAGCGCGTCGCGCCGCCTTTGCCGGCCGTCGCGGCGCCTGGGTCGACACCGCCCGCCCCGGTAGCGGCGGTACCCGAGCCCAAATCTGATAAACCCGACAAGCCCGCCGGCGGCGGCGAGGTGGTGCCGCTCGACCGCTTCCGCAAGAAGAAATAACGCGGTCCTTCCGCCGGGCGGGCGACCGGCCTACATTCGCTCATGGCCAAAAAGCCCGGTAAAACACGCCAAAAGACTCGTATTGAAAGCGACGCCTTCGGGGCGCTCGACATCCCCGCCGACAAATTATGGGGCGCGCAAACCGAGCGCGCGCTGCATAACTTCCGCATCGGTTCAGAGCGCATGCCGATCGAGATCGTGCGCGCGCTCGGCCTGATCAAGCGCGCCGCGGCCGAGGTCAATCGCGATCTCGGCTCGCTCGATGCCCGCCGCGCCAAGGCCATCGTCAAGGTGGCGCAGGACATCGCCGACGGCCGCTCAGACGAGCATTTCCCGCTGCTGGTCTGGCAAACCGGCTCCGGCACGCAGAGCAACATGAACGTCAACGAGGTGATCGCCAACGCCGCCAATGTCGCGCTCGGCGGCAAACTCGGCACCAAAAAGCCGGTGCATCCCAACGACCATGTGAATATGAGCCAGTCGTCCAACGACTCGATCCCGTCCGCCATGCACATCGCCGCGGCACTACAAATCGAGGGGCATCTGCTGCCGGCGCTCAAGTACCTGCAGGCCGCGCTCGACAAGAAGACGAAGCAATTCGCCAAGATCGTCAAGATCGGCCGCACCCATACGATGGATGCAACGCCGCTCACTTTGGGCCAGGAATTTTCCGGCTATGCGGCGCAGGTTAAATCGTCGATCGCGCGTCTGTCGCTGGCGCAACGCGAGCTTTATCCGCTGGCGCAAGGCGGCACCGCCGTCGGCACGGGGCTAAATTCCAAGCCGCAATTCGCCAAGGCTTTCGCCAAACGTATCGCGCAACTGACCAAGCTACCGTTTGTGTCGGCGCCAAGCAAATTCGAACACATGGCCGGCCACGACGCTTACGTGTTCGTGCACGGCGCGCTCAACGCGGCCGCCACCGCGCTGTTCAAGATCGCCAACGACATCCGCTTGCTCGGCTCCGGGCCGCGCTCGGGCCTCGGCGAACTGATCCTGCCGTCAAACGAACTCGGCTCCTCGATCATGCCGGGCAAGACCAACCCGACCCAGAGCGAGGCGCTGACCATGGTCTGCTGCCAGGTGTTCGGCAACCAGACCACGATCACCGTCGCCGGCAGCCAGGGTCATTTCGAGCTCAACGTCTACAAGCCGGTGCTCGCCTATTGCATGCTGCAATCGATCCGCCTACTCGCCGACGCAGCGGCCTCGTTCACCGACAATTGCGTCGTCGGCATCAAGGCCAACGAGTCGCGCATCCGCGAATCAATGCAGCGCTCGCTGATGCTGGTGACCGCGCTGTCGCCCAAGATCGGCTACGACAAGGCAGCGCAAGTGGCCAAGGCGGCGCACGCCAATGGAACCACGTTGCGTGAGGAGGCGGTGCGGCTCGGATTCGTAACTGGCGCAGAATTCGACCGATTGGTGCGCCCGGAAAGAATGACACGCCCGCGCTAAGTCATCTGCGGGGCGCCGAATGTAGTATCGCGCGCTGTCTGCGTATCATGTTACTATAGTACCACGCGGATGCGGCAATGCCCGCGAGATTACGGTTGGCCGTAATGGTAGTCGGTGGCCGACTACATGAAATCGTAAAGTAATTCTATCCGGCTGTGAACTATACATCTACGGCACTGTGAAATGAAGGCGACTTTCACCGATCTATACAATGCGTGTTCAATATTGAACAACCAGAATGTCTTGCGATCAACCAACCGTGTATTGAAATGCCACTGTCACATCATGAGAATGATAGCGTGAAGCTATCGAGGCGTATGCCGAAAGCGCAGGAGGTCCGTGTTTCAGACGATGCCTTTATCGCTTTCGCAGCCAAGTGAAGTTCGCATGAATGTCGCGGGGCCGACGTATCCGGTTACCATCGAGTTGTGGCATGGCTGATCTGGTCAATCTTCGAATTGCCCGCAAGCGCGCCAAGAAGCGGCAAGACGATCTGCAGGCCGACGCCAACCGCCTCGCGCACGGCCAGCCTAAGCACCGGCGCAAACTTGTTGCCGCGCAGCAAGCAAAAGCCAGCCGCGATCTCGACGGGCACCAGATCGAGAAAGGAGACGGCTGATGAAATCTCCCGTTGTCAAACGTTCGATCGTCATCGCCGGCCACAAGACCAGCGTCAGCCTGGAAGACGCCTTCTGGCAGAGCCTGAAGGAAATCGCCGGCAGCCGCGAGCTCACGTTGTCAGATCTGGTGGCCTCGATCGACACCGGCCGCCACCACGGCAACCTGTCGTCGGCGATCCGTCTGTTCGTGCTCGACCACTACCGCGCACCGCCCGACGCCAAGCGCCCGACCGCCAGCGCCCGCGCGCCGTCAGTTCTGCGAGCCGACTGCTGAGGCCTCCGGCCGCACGCTGCGCCCGGGCGGCGGCCCGACCGTGAGCGGCGCCGGCAGCGCGGGCGCCAATTCGCTCTTCGGGCGCGGCGCCTGCGGTTTGGCCAAACGCTGCCCGTTCTCGATTTCACGCAACTGCCGCGCCTGATTTTCGACCGCCCGCAGCGTCAGCCATCCGGTCAGTGCCGACACGTCGATACTGCGTACCGGCGCCGCCAGCGGGCCCTTCAGCGCCATGAAGATGTCGGGCCGCGCGCCGGCGGCTTCGCGCGATCCGGACAAAATGAGCCGCGCGTCGATGCTGCCTTCGGTGAGATCGACATTGCCGGCCAGCAACAGGCTCGCATCCTTGCCCTCGGCGGTGACATTGCCGAGCCGCATTTGCCCGGCGCTCACCGCGACCGTTCCTTCCGCGCGTTTGACCGTAAGCTGGCCGCTGTCCAAGGCCTTGCTCACCACGTCGGCGATGCGCGGCGCGTCGATTGGAAGGCCCTGGTCGACCGCGCGGGTGACGGCATCGAAGGCGCGCGGATCGAGGCCGGCGAATTGCGCGTCATCGAGCGCGATCTTGCCGGACCCTTGCAGCGAGCCGATAAGCGCCACCGGGCTCAGACCCGTGCCTGCGAGATCGACGGAAAAGGCGAGCGCGCCGGTGACCGGCGGCCGTGCGCCGGACGCCAACAGGCTCGCCGCCTCGGCGCCGGTGAGCGAAAGCTTGGCCTGCGCTTTCACGCCGTCATCGCCGGTGCGGAAAGACAGTTGCCCGGCAAGCTGCCCGCCGGCGAGCGCGGCGGAAATGTCGTCGACGTCGAGTTCGTTCTCGCCGAAGCGCAAGGTCACCCGCAATTCGCGCGCCGTGAGTTGCGGCAGCAGATCGGCGCGGCGTGCCTTGAGCGCAATCTGACCGGCATAATCGCCAAACACGCCGCCGGAAAACGGCTCGCTCGACCAGGTCCAGGCGGCACTCTCTTTATTAGTGGCCGCCGCCGGCAGGCCGATGGCCGCGGCGACAAGCCCGGCGGCGTCGATGCTGTCGGCATCGATGTCGCCTTGCAGGCGGCGCGGCGCCGCCAAGGTGAGGGCGAGTTTGCCGCGCAGCGAAGCGCCGGCAACGCTCGCGTCAATGTCGCTCAGCGTCACGTCCTTCCCCTTCAATCCGACGTTCCCGGCAAACGTCACCGGCAGCGCAGCGCGCGAGCCGCCGTTCAACGGCGCCAAGTCGGCGCGCGCGATGCTGGCGTGCAGCGCCGCCGCCGGGCTGTCGGCGAAAGGACTGGCGGTGCCATTGGCACTCGCATCGAGACCGCCGGCGGCGAGCTTGCCGTCGATCCGCCATTGCCCGCGCGCCGGTCCGCTGCTCTTGAAAATCAGCGCGCCCGGGCCGCCTTCAACCGCGACGAAGCGGTCGAGGCCCAGCATCGCTACCAGCGCCTTGCCGTCGTCGGCTTCCAACTTGCCGTCGAGCTTGAGGTCGCCGGCGCGAAGCGCAATCGCGTCCGCCTTGGCCTCGCCGTTGAGCGCAATGCGCACCGCACCGAGGCTGCCGCCGATGGTAAGCCGGGCGAGCGTCGCCGGCGCCGCGCCGTCGAGCACGAATTGCGCATGCAGTCTGGCCGGCGCCATCGCCGCCGCGCCGCGTTCAAGCGCCTGCGCGGTTTTCGGCGCAAGCTTTGCCACGAGCGCCAGCACAGGCGTCACGTCCGGCGCGTCGAGATCGACGCGCATGCTGCCTTGCGGCGACGGCGTGGTGACGATGCGGCCGCTGGCGGAGAAGGCGGCGCCGCCGAGATCGGCGACCGCCAGGCGGTCGATCGCGACGCCGCTGCCGTCCACCTTCAAGCGCACGCTGGCCTCGCGCGCGCTAAAACCGGCGATGGTGGCACGGCCGATATCGGCGGCGATGGTCAAGTCGTGCGGCCGCTCGATCTTGGACCCGGCGAGCAGGGCGTTGCCGAAACCGAGCGCGGTGTCGACATCGAGCTCGGGCGCGCTAAGCGCGGCGTCGAGCTTGGCCGGCTTTTGGCCGGACGCGAAGGCGTAATCGAGACGGCCGCTAATGGTTTCGCGCTCGAACGTGGCCTGCAGGCGCTCGACCGCGATGCGTTCGTTGCCGAGCTTGACGTCGCCGCGCAGGCGCAAAGACCGAAGTTCGCCTGGCGTACCATCGCTGCGGCCTTCCAGCCAGGCCGCCAGCAGTTTTGGATCGCCGGCTTCGATCTCGGCCGGTCCGGCAAAGCGCACGCCGTCGCCGCCGACCGCGAGATGGCCACTCAACTTTACTTGCGTGAAGCCGGGCGCGCGGAATTCGAAGCGGTCGAGATTCCAGCCGTCGGCATCGGTGCTGATGTCGCCGCGCAGATTGACGACGCTGTTGCCGCCGAGCGTGATCTGATCGATGCCGACGCCGATCTGGATCGGAATGGCGGGGCGGAAGGCGGCGCCGGCCAAAGCCGCAATCTTGGCGATGGCGGTGGCCGGCGGCGTGCGCGGTCCGTCGCCCTCGGCGAGCGTGCGGTCGAGGTCGATCTGCCGGCCTGACAGCACGCCGTCGAAGCGCGGGCGCTTGCCGAATTTGAAATCGGCGACGCCGGTGAGTTTGAGCCCCTGCTCTTCCGAGCCGTACTGGAATTCGAACTGCTGCATCAGCGCCGAGGCCGCGCTCGCCTTGATCTTGCCGCTCAGGCGCCAAGGCTGGGTCAGCTCGTTCTTGCTGCGCGCGGCGATGCCGACTGGCCGCGTCAGGCTCAAAGTGCCGTCGAATTTCGGCTCGGCTCCGGCGAGCGCCAGCATGCCGTCGGCTTCGATTGCGAGCGGATGATTGACCGGATCGACATTGACATGGAGCTTGAACGCGCCCGCGTCCGAATAGCGGCCGGCGGTCAGGCGGAACGGATAGAGTTCGCTGGCGACGGTGACGGCGCCCTCGCCCTTGAACGGACCGAGCAGCGAGCGCGCCTGGCCGTTGAACCAGAGCCCGGTCAGCGTGGCGCGCGCGCCGTTGGCGGCGTCGGTCAGCGTCAGCGTGCCGTCCTCGACGCTCAAGCGGTCGATCGACAGGCTGTCCGGGTTGAAATCGATGGCGAGGCCCGGCGCCTGCACGCGGCCGCGGGCGTCAAGCCCGAGCCGCAAGCGCGGGCCGGCGAGATGCACTTCGGCTGCCTGCCATTCGCCGCGTATGAGCGGCCCGAGCGCGAACTCAAAGCCGAGCGAGCGCGCGCGCACCGCGTCCTCGCCCCCGCCGCCGATCGCGATATCGTGCAGCGTGAGCGCGGGCGTCGGCAGCAGCCGTGCCTCGATCGCGCCGTTGACGCGAACGTCGACACCTATAAGCCGGCTCGCTTCCGCCTCGAACAGCGAGCGGTGGCTGGCCCAATCGACCAGCAGCGGACCGACCAGCGCCGCCACCAGCGCCAGGATGATCGCGATCGCCAGTCCGAGCAGGGTGTTCTGCAACGCCAGCTCCGGCGCGGCCTTCCGCGCGCCCCGCGCTTTTCAATGTGAAATGTACGCTATTTTTGCCGGCCTTTGGCGGCAAATATGTGTCGGCGTCTACGACAGCGCGACAATCTTGCCCGGATTCATGATGTTCTGCGGGTCGAGCGCGCGCTTGATCGCCGCCATGGCGGCAAGCGCGGCCGGCCCATGTTCGGCCAAGAGATATTTCATCTTGCCCTGCCCGACGCCGTGCTCGCCGGTGCAGGTGCCGTCCATGGACAGCGCCAGTTCGACCACCCGCTCCATCAGAATGCTGGCGCGCCTGACCTCGTCGGCGTCGGCCATGTCGACCAAGAGCGCAAGATGGAAATTGCCGTCGCCGACATGGCCGAGGATGGGCGCGACCAGATTGAGTTCGGCCACGACGCGCTGCGTGGCGTTGACGCATTCGGCCAACCGCGAGATCGGCACGCAGACGTCGGTGGCAAAAGCCTGCGCGCCCGGGCGCAGGCGGCGCGCGGCATGGTAGCCGTCATGGCGCGCCTGCCAAAGCCGGCTGCGGTCCTCCGGCTTGGTCGCCCAGTCGAACGGCCCGCCGCCGAGTTCGGTCACGATCTCGCCGAAACGCTGCGACTGCTCCGCGACGCCGGCGTCGCTGCCGTGGAATTCGACGAACAAAGTCGGCACCTCCGGCAGCGACAATTTCGAATAGGCATTGACCGCCTTGATCTGCAGCGCGTCGAGCAATTCGATGCGCGCGACCGGAATGCCGGACTGGATGGTCAGAATCGTCGCCTTGCAGGCCGCATCGACGGTAGGAAACGGGCAGACGCCGGAGGCGATCGCCTCCGGGATGCCGGACAATTTCAGCGTCAGTTCGGTGATGAGGCCGAGCGTTCCCTCCGAGCCGACTATTAGGCGCGTGAGATCGTAGCCGGCCGAGGATTTCTTGGCGCGCCGCGACGTGGTCATCAGTTCGCCGTCCGGCATCACCACCTTCATCGCCAGCACATTGTCCTTCATGGTGCCGTAGCGCACCGCGTTGGTGCCCGAGCAGCGCGTCGCCGCCATGCCGCCGAGCGAGGCGTCGGCGCCCGGATCGATCGGAAAGAACAGGCCCTGGTCGCGCAGGATCTCGTTGAGCATTTTGCGCGTGATGCCCGGCTCGACCACGCAATCGAGATCTTCGGCGTGCACGGCCAGCATCTTGTTCATGTCGCGGAAATCGACCGACACGCCGCCAAGCGGCGCGTTGATATGACCCTCGAGCGAGGTGCCGACGCCGAACGGGATGATGGGCGCGCCGTTCGCCGCGCAAATGCGCACGATCTGCTGCACGTCGGCGGTGTTCTGCGGAAACACCACCGCGTCCGGCGGCTGGTTGGGCACCCAAGTCAGCGTGTTGCCGTGCTGTTCGCGCACGGCCTGCGAGGTGACCACGCGGTTGCCGAAGGCCGCGGTGAGTTCGCGCACCGCTTTTGCGATCGCCGCCGGGTTGCGGCGCTGCGCCTGATCGGCGGCTTGGGCGACGGCCATGAAAAATCCTCTGCTAAGTCCTTGGCGGACGTTAGCAGAGGATGAGGCGGGGGCGAAACCGTCAGGTCGATTGGCGCAGCTTCGTCGCGTCCTGCGGCGGCTTGGCCGGCAGGGGCACGATCATGTTCACACGCCGGCGGTAATCGCGGTATTGGTCGCCGAATACCGTGATCAAATCGCGTTCTTCGAGCGCGATGCCGACGAAGATGTAGACCGTGGTCACCGCAGCGAACAGCAGGTGCCCCGCGGTCATCACCGGCGTCGCCCAGAAGGCGATGATGAAGCCGAGATAGATCGGGTGGCGCACGAACTGGTAGTACATCGGCGTACAGAAGCGCGGCGCCGGCATCGGCTTCCCGGCGAGGTTGTTGGCAACCTGGTGCAAACCGAACAACTCGAAGTGGTTGATCAGGAACGTGCTCGACAACACAACCAGCCAACCGACCGCTTCCAGCGCCGTAAGCGTCATCGCGGCGGCCGGATTACTCACCTGCCAGACCAGAGCGGGTATCGGCCGCCACTGCCAGAGCAGCAAAGCGAGCGCGAGGCTCGCCGCCAGCACATAGGTGCTGCGCTCGATCGTGCGCGGGACGATTTTGGTCCACCAGCGTTTGAATTGATGGCGCGCCATCACGCTGTGCTGGATGGCGAATAGCGACATCAGAAGCAAATTGACGACCAGCGCTTCGGTAATCGGCGCCGCCGTCCCACTGTCGATGGTTTTCGGTACGCCGATGTCGGAGACGAAGCCGACGGCGTAGAGGAAGGTGGCGAAGAACACTACATAGGCAACGATGCCGTAGAGAAATCCCAACAGGCGTCCCATAAAAGTCTCCTTGCGTATGAGCCGGCCGAAAGCTACCGGCGGTTGCGGGTAAGATTGCGCGACGGCGCGCCTTGCCGCGCGCCGCAAGCTGGTGTTTAGAAATTCAGCGGGTCTCGAGCGCGGCGGTGACCGTGCTGGCGGTCTTGTGAGCGGGCCACGGAATCGTCGCGGTCGCGGCGGCGCTGAACAGTCCGGCCGCCACCAGCAGTGAACTGAGCGACATGGCGCCGGTCGTCGCGCTGGCCATCACGGCCTTGCGTTCCATCAGGGCCCGGTTGCGGTAATAATCGATATCGATGGCGCCGTTGGTCCGGCGGCGGATAGGCTGGGTCTCGGTGGACATGGCGGGTTCCAATTGCGGGTTGGTCGTGGTCGCAAGATGCGCAAAGGGCACGCGAAAGACTTTGACGCGCGCTTGATTTAGCCGTCAGATCGTCTTGATTATTGCTTCAGACGGCGCCGGGCCCAATCGCTGAGGGTGCGTGCGGGAGTTAAAATTTGTTATATTTCTTCGAGACTTACGCCCTCGACACGGATCGGCGCGAACTCAAGCGCGGGAGCGAATTGGTTGCGCTCGAGCCGCAGGTGTTCGACCTTTTGGTCTACCTGATTGAGAATCGCGAGCGGGTGGTCAGCAAGGACGATCTCATCGCCTCGGTTTGGCAGGGCCGCATCGTGTCGGAATCGACGCTGACCAGCCGCATCAACGCCGCGCGCAAGGCAGTCGGCGACAGCGGCGAGCAGCAGAGCCTGATCCGCACCATCCCGCGCAAGGGCCTCCGTTTCGTCGGCGCCCTGCACGACCAGCCGGCGGCAGAATCGGCGTCCGCCGATCCGGCGCGGCCGCTGTTTCCCTTGGCCGACCGGCCGGCCATCGCGGTGCTGCCCTTCACCAATATGAGCGGCGATCCCGAGCAGGAATATTTCTCCGACGGGATCAGCGAGGACATCATCACGGCGCTGTCCAAGCTGCGCTGGTTCCTGGTGATCGCGCGCAACTCGTCGTTCATCTACAAAGGCAAGTCCGTTCATCTCAATCAAATTGCCGACGAACTCGGCGTGCGCTATGTGGTCGAAGGCAGCGTGCGCAAGGCCGGCGACCAGGTGCGCATCACGGCGCAGCTCAACGACGTCGCCACCGGCAGCCATATCTGGGCCGAGCGCTACGACCGCAGCCTGGCCGACGTTTTCGCCGTGCAGGACGAGATCACCGAAGCCATCGTCGTGGCCATCGAGCCCAAGCTCTACGCCGCCGAAAATTTCCGCGCACAGCGCAAGGCGCCGGACAGCATGGATGCCTGGGATCTGCTGATGCGCGCGCTGTCGCATTTCTGGCGCGTGACCGCCGCCGACAACAAGATCGCGCAGGAGCTCTTGCAAAAGGCCATCGCCGTCGATCCGAATTACGGCCAGGCGCTCGGTCTGCTCGCCACCAGTCATTTGTTCGGCGGTCATGCCGGGTGGGAGGACATGGCGGCGGCCGCGATCATCTCCGAGCGATCGGCGCGGGCCGCGATCCGCTCCGATACCGAAGACCCCTGGGCGCACGTCGCGCTCGGCTACGTTCATCTGATCGCGCGCCGTTTCGACGCCTCGCTCGCCGAATTCGAGTGGGCGCTGCGGCTAAATCCAAACTTCGCCCTGGCGCAGGGCTATTATAGCCTGGCTCTCTCCTATAACGGGCGCTGGCAGGAAGCCGACGAAGCCGTGCGCCGCGCCATCCGCCTGAGCCCGCGCGACACGTTTTCGTCGGTCTATTACGGCATCGCGGCTTACGCGCAATTTGTCGGCCGCAATTACGAGGAAGCCATCAAGCTCGCGCACGAAGGCATCCATCAACGCGTCGAGTTTGTGGGGGCGCATCGGGTGTATACGGCCGCCGCCGCCATGGCCGGGCGGATGGACTTGGCAAGACAGGCACTGCAGGACCTGCGCCGCGTGCAGCCGAACATCTCGCTCGCCTGGATCGCGGACAACCTGCCGATTCGGCACGAAGCCGAGCGCGAGCATTATCTCGCGGCGTTCCGCAAGGCCAGGCTCGACTAGGGCGCGGACGCATAAACGCGCCGTCAATTCCGGCGTGTCGACGTCCCCACCTTGCCCGCCATTTCCAAAGGCATACAATTTGCGCCGTCAGTCCGGGCGCTGACGATCCGGACACAACTTGGGGAAACGACCATGCTGACCAGACGTGGATTTGCAGGCTTTGCATCCTGCGCGCTGTGCGGTCTCGCCGAATTCGCCGCGACCGCCGTGTCAGCGCAAGGCGCGCCGCCGCCGGCCCCGGCCGGCTTCTCGCGAAAGATTTTGTCGCAAATGGACGGGCCGACGCCCGGCTATGTGACGGTCGTCGTCGAAGTCAATATCGATCCCGGCACTTTTGTGGCGCGGCACACGCATCCGGGAATTGAATCAGGCTACGTCGTCTCCGGCGGCATCGATCTGCCGATCCAGGGACAGCCGACGCGCGCGCTCAAGCCGGGCGACGGCTATCAGGTGCCGGTCGCGACACCGCACGCCGGCGCCAAGAACGGCGACGCCAGGACCGTGTTGGTGAGCACCTATGTCGTGGAAAAGGGCAAGCCGCTCGCTTCGCCGGCCTGATCGGGGCCCAGGAAATTCCGCTAGAAAGACAATGAGGCCGCCTGTTTGGGCGGCCTCGTTTATTACAGGCGATTGTCAGTAGCGCTAAGCGAAGATTGACGAACCGTCGCTTATCGGCGGCGTATCAGCACCACCAGGTGGCTACCACGGGATCTTTCTTCGGCTCGATCGGACTGCTTTTGCCCGCCGACATAGCCCACACCACGATCATCCCAGCGACTAAGAGCATGTACGCCCCGCGCGCCAACGTGCCGAACATGGCCGCCTCCCATGGCTTTTTTTGAGAGACTAGCCGAGGGATGGCCCCGAGGGCAGCCATCGTTAATATTTGGTTAACGCCGGTCGAAACCCTGGATACCGACACGCCCGGCATCGTAGGTTCCGCCGCGACCCGTATCGATGTTGGAGTTTTCCATGGCCGGCCCCGTTATTGCTGTCACCGACAGCGTTTTTCCCTCCCTCGATCTCGCGAAAGTGGCCCTGGCGCGGCTCAATCCGACTTTTCGCATGTCGAAAAGCGCCAATGCCGAGGACATCCTGGCGGTAGCCAAGGATGCCGACGCCATCTTGGTGACCTATGCCAAGCTGACGCGCGAAGTTCTGTTGCAGCTCACCAAATGCAAGGCAATCGGCCGCTTCGGCCTCGGCGTCGACAATATCGACCTGCCGACCGCCAAGGAGAAAGGCATCGCGGTCAATTACGTGCCGGACTATTGCATCCGCGAGGTGTCCGACCACGCCATGGCGCTGCTGCTGGCGCTCATCCGCAAGATCCCGTTGTCCAACAGACTGGTGCAGAGCGGCCGCTGGGAAATGCCGGCGGTGGTGCCGATCCGCCGCATCGAAGGCACCGTGCTCGGCCTCGTCGGGTTCGGCCATATCCCGCGGCTGGTCGCGCCCAAGGCGCAGGCCTTCGGCATCAAGGTCATCGCCTACGATCCTTTCGTCAAACCGGAAGGCTTCAAGGCGGCGAACGTCGAAGGCGTCGATTTCGACTCGCTGCTCGCTCGCTCCGACTATATTTCGGTGCACGCGCCGCTGCTGCCGGCGACGCGCGGCATGATGAACGCCGCCGCATTCGGCAAGATGAAAAAAGGCGTGCTGATCGTGAATACCGGGCGCGGGCCCTTGATCGACGAGCCGGCGCTCATTGCAGCGCTCGATGCCGGACAAGTCGGTGGCGCCGGGCTCGACGTGGTGACGGCCGAACCGCTCGCCAAGGATTCACCCTTGCTCGGCCGCGACAACGTCATCCTGTCCCCGCACACTGGTTTCTATTCGATCGAGGCGCTCGAGGAGCTGCAGACCAAATGCGCGGCCGACGTCGCGCGCGTGCTCAGCGGCGAGAAGGCCGTCTACCCGATCAGCGCATGACGCCCGAACCCGCTTTCGCCGCGCCGTTCGTTTCCACGGTGATGCGGATCGAGCCGCCATGGATCGACTATAACGGCCACCTCAACGTGGCCTATTACAACGTGCTGTTCGACCGCGCCGTCGACGAACTCTACGAACTGGTCGGCCTCGGGCCGGCCTATCTCGAACGCCACAAGCACTCGACCATGGTGGTCGAGGCGCATGTGCGCTATTTGCGCGAACTCAAGCAGGACGATCCCGTGCGCGTGCGCGTGCAATTGCTCGCTTACGACGAAAAGCGCATCCATCTGTTCGAGGAACTGCGGCACGCGAGCGAGAACTGGCTGTCGGCCACCTCGGAAAACATGACGCTCAGTGTCGACATGACGACGAAGAAAGTGGCGCCGTTTCACGCCAGCGTGCTGCGCCTGCTTGAACGCATGAAAAAGGCGCATGCCGTGCTGCCGCGGCCGGACGGCGCCGGGCGCAGCGTCCACATGCCAGGGACGGCGCGCTAGCCGTTGGTACAGCAAAAGACCAGAAAGACCGCGGTCGGCGCCATTGAAGATGCGGCCTTTGCATCGGAAGACGGCGACACCCGCAAATTCGTGACGACCTTCCGGTTTTTCGGCGTCTTGCTCTACTACAACGACCCGGTGATCAAGACGGCGTTTCCCTATACCGGCCCGCCGCAGCCCGCCGGCTTCCCCGATTTCCAAGGTCCGCCGCATGACAAGCGCGCCTGATTGGGACGTGGTGATCGTCGGCGCCGGCGCAGGCGGCGGCGCGGCGGCCTATGGTCTGTGTCAGCGCGGCATGAAGGTGCTGCTGCTCGACGCCGGACCGCGTTTCGACCCGGCGGTCGACTATCCGTTGACCGATCCCGATTGGGACGCGCACGATTTTCCGGACAAGCCGGGCAGCAGCGGCTCGTACACTTACGTCCCGGGTCAAAAATTGATCGGCGAAGAGCCCTTGCTGGTATCGAGCAGCAAGGGCCTGGGGCCGCTGGTGACGACTGGCATGCGCTGGATGGAGAAATACCATCATGTTCGCGGCATAGGCGGCACAACGCTGCATTTCACCGGGGAATCGCACCGCCTGCACCCCGATGCCATGAAAATGAAGAGCCGTTTCGGCGTCGCCGCCGATTGGCCGGTCGATTACGCCGAATTGGAGCCTTACTACCAGCGCGCTGAACAACTGATCGGCGTAGCCGGCCCGGCCTCGCAAGGCGCGCGTTGGCGCTCGCGCGCTTTCCCCTTGCAGGCGCATCCTATGTCCTACGCCGCAAAAACTTTAGGACGCGGCGCGGCGGCGCTCGGCCTCGATTGGCAGGCCAACAGCCGCGCCGCGCTGTCGCTGCCGTGGAACGGACGCGTGCCCTGCAATTATTGCGGCGCCTGCAACAAAGGCTGTCCGCGAGGCGACAAGGGCAGTGCCGATGTTACATTCATCGCGGCGGCTTGGCGAGCGGCCGCTGTACCGTCCGTCCCGATAGTCCGGTGGTGCGCATCGAAGCCGGCAGCGCGGATCGCGTGGCCGCTGTGTTGGTCGGGCGTCCCGACGGCAGCCTCGAACGCATCGCCTGCCCGCACCTGATCCTGGCGTGCGGCGCCGTGGAGACGCCGCGCCTGCTGCTCGCTTCAAACGGACTTGCCAATGAAAACGGCGAGGTCGGACAAAACTTCATGGACACGCTCGAAGTCGCGGTCGGCGCGCTGCATCCCGATCCGCAGCATGGGCGTCGCGGCCTGCCCGATGACGCTATCTGCTGGGATTTCAACGCGCCCGACGCTATCGCGGGGGTGATCGGAGGCTGCCGTATCTACAACGCTTCCGCGGACTATTCACTGCGCGGACTGGCCGCCTTCGCGCTGCGCGCCGTTCCGGGCTGGGGCCGCGCGCATGCCCAATCGGTGCGCCAATTGTGGGGGCATTCCTTGCACGTCGGCGCTATCGGCGAGCGCTTGCCCAACCGCAATAGCCGCATCGATCTCGATCCCGAACGGCGCGACCGCTTCGGTACCCCGCTCGCCCGCATCGCGTCGTGGCTGGAGGAGACCGACTTGGCCCGCCTGCGCTTCATGGCCGCAAAATCGCGCGAGCTCTTGGCCGCCAGCGGCGCGAAGGATATCTACGAGAGCTATTCGAGCTGGGACTGGTTCGGCGCGACCCATGTTTTCGGCACCTGCCGGATGGGCACTGATCCGGCCGCTTCGGTGGTCAATGCTGACGGCCGCAGCCATCGCTGGCGCAATCTGTGGATCGCGGACGCTAGCGTGTTTCCTTCCTCCGGCGGCGGCGAAGCGCCATCGCTCACCATTCACGCGCTTGCACTGCGCACGGCGGAGCGTGTCGGCAAGGATGGCTAAGCCACGGCCGGACCTGCGCTATTGCATTCTCGCGCGGCGATTTACGAGCGCGCGCGACGCCGACCGAGCGGGCGGTGCAGCCTGTCGCCATCGAAATAATGCTGGAATGGCCGCCGCGCGGCTTGCCGGGCGCGCTTGCGAGGCTTTATAAAATGCTGGGGCTGGCCGGTTGGCGTCGGGCATTTTGGGGGTGGTTTGGCCGCAAGCGCCTGCGGCGTTGCGCTCGCCGCGGCCTCCAGCGTCTCGTCGGAGACCTCGCAGGCGAGAACGGCGTCGTCGCGCGGCTCGCGATCCGTCATGGTGGCGTTCATGATCGATGCCCTCGTCGGCGTCTTGGCAGCATCATTGTAGCAGAGGGAAATCCGCGGGAGAATTTCGAATTGGCCGGTCCGGCTCGCACCCCCTACTCCACCCTCCCGCCCGAAAACCTCCGCCCCGGCACGCTGAGAAAATACCCGACTGCCTGGCCGCCGTCGGCGCCGAGCACGCTGCCGGTCGTGTAGCGCGCGTCCTCGCTCGCCAGAAACACCGCCGGCCCGGCGATGTCCTCGCCCGCGCCGACGCGCCGCATCGGCACGCCCTTGCGGCGGCCCTCGTAGATCTCCGGGTCGGCATACATCGCCTCGGTGCCGGGCGTGCGGATATAGCCGGGCGTGATGGCGTTGGCGCGGATGCCGTAGGGCGCCCACTCCATCGCCTGCAGCTTGGTCAGCATGATGAGGCCGGCCTTCACCACCGAATAGGCGCCGGCCCAGTTGTAGGGGAAGAGGCCGGCGATCGACGCGATGTTGACGATGCAGCCGGCCTGCTGCGCGATCATGTGGCGCGCGCAAGCCTGGCTGACCAGGAAGGCGCCCTTGAGCCCGATGTTCATGGTGGTGTCCCAGGCTTCTTCCGGCAGCGCCTCGAGTTTGCCGGGCACGATCTTCATGGCGTTGTTGACCACGATGTCGATGCGGCCGCGCTCTTTGATGATGGTATCGACCAGGCGCGCGATGTCGGCGGCCTTGGCCACGTCCGCGACCACGGCGAGGCTGTTGGAGCCGAGGGCGGCTGCGTCCTTTGCCGTCTGCGCGGCGGTCGCCGGGTCGACGTCGTTGATGACGACGTGGGCGCCCTCGCGGGCATAGGCGAGCGCGATGTCGCGGCCGATGCCGCGGCCGCCGCCGGTGACGAGGGCGACTTTGTTTTTCAGGCGCACGGGAGAATTCCTTTGCGGGGATGGCGGGGAACAGCGGAAAATCTTGGCCAAGAAGGCGAAGAAGAAAACGTAGTTCGCCGGCAATTGGGCGACAAGGCGCGCTTTTCGCCCCTCCCAATTGGCGGCGGCGAGTGCCATCTTGGGGGCGGAAGGAATCACTTGGGATCCCATGGCCGAACCGAAAATGTTAGCCGCCCACAAAGACTTACCTCAGCCCGCACCGGGCGGCATCGCCGCGCGTGCGCTGGGGGCGAGAGGCGCGGCCTATCTGGCGGACCTTAATCCAGAACAACGCGAAGCGGTCGAGACTTTGGACGGCCCCGTGCTGGTTCTGGCTGGCGCCGGAACGGGAAAAACCCGTGTCCTTACAACGCGCATAGCCCACATTTTGAATCTCGGCCGCGCGCGCCCGTCCGATATTCTGGCGGTGACCTTCACCAACAAGGCGGCGCGCGAGATGAAGCTGCGCGTCGGCCAGATGGTCGGCCAGATTGTCGAAGGCATGCCGTGGCTTGGCACGTTCCATTCGATCGGCGTGAAGATTCTGCGCCGCCACGCCGAGATGGTCGGCCTCAAGAGCAACTTCACCATTCTGGACGTCGACGACCAGATCAGGGTCATCAAACAGCTTTTGGAAGCCGAGAAGCTCGACGACAAACGCTGGCCGGCGCGGGTCTTCGCCATGATCCTCGACGGCTGGAAAAACCGAGGTTTGACGCCGGACCAGGTGCCGGCCGGCGAGGCGGCGAGCTTCGCCAACGGCAAGGGCAAAAGACTTTATCTCGCCTATCAGGAGCGGCTGAAGACGCTCAACGCCGCCGACTTCGGCGATCTTCTGCTGGAGAACATCCGCCTGTTCCGATCTAATCCGGAAATTCTTCGCCAGTATCAGCAGCGCTTCAAGTTCATCTTGGTGGACGAATATCAGGACACTAACGTGGCGCAGTATTTGTGGCTGCGCTTGCTCGCGCAACGCAGCGGCGAAGAAGACCCGAAGAACATCTGCTGCGTTGGCGATGACGACCAGTCGATATACGGATGGCGCGGGGCGGAGGTCGATAATATTTTAAGATTCGACCACGACTTTCCCGGCGCCAAAATAATCCGGCTGGAAAGGAATTACAGAAGCACGGGCCATATTCTGGCGGCGGCCAGTCACTTGATCGCGCACAATGAAGGCCGTCTCGGCAAGACGTTGCGCACGGAGGATGTGCTCGGCGAAAAAGTACAAGTCACCGGCTCGTGGGATTCGGAAGAGGAAGCCCGCTCGATCGGCGAGGAGATCGAGCAATTGCAGCGCGAGGCGCGCGAGCAAGGCCTCGACCATCCGCTCGACGAAATCGCTATTCTGGTGCGCGCCTCGTTCCAGATGCGCGAATTCGAGGACCGTTTCATCCAGCTCGGCTTGCCCTACCGCGTGATCGGCGGACCCCGTTTTTACGAGCGCGCCGAGATAAGGGACGCGCTGGCATACTTGCGCGTGATCGCGCAGCCGGCCGACGATCTCGCCTTCGAGCGCATCGTCAATGTCCCCAAGCGCGGCCTCGGCGACGCCACCGTGCAGATGCTGCACGACTTCGCGCGCAAAAAGCGCATCCCGCTCACCGAAGCGGCCGCGGCTCTCAGCGCCACCGACGAGATGAAGCCCAAGCCGCGCCTGGCGCTGCGCGACCTGATGGCGGGCTTCGAGCGCTGGCGCGCGCGCAAGGATGCCATGCCGCACACTGAATTGGCCGAGGTCGTGCTGGACGAGAGCGGCTACACGGCGATGTGGCAGGCCGACAAAAGCGCCGACGCCGCCGGCCGGCTGGAGAACCTGAAAGAACTGGTGCGCTCGATGGAGGAATTCGAGAACCTCGCCGGCTTCCTCGAGCACATTTCGCTGGTGATGGACCGCGACAGCGCCGAGGGCGAGCAGGCGGTCAACATCATGACGCTGCATTCCGCCAAGGGGCTCGAATTCGACACCGTGTTCCTGCCCGGCTGGGAGGAAGGCCTGTTCCCGCATCAGCGTTCTTTAGACGAAAGCGGCCGCGCCGGCCTCGAGGAGGAGCGCCGCCTGGCGCACGTCGGCCTCACGCGCGCGCGCAAGCGCGCCAAGATTTATTTCGCCACCAACCGGCGCATCCACGGGATGTGGACCTCGACTTTGCCCTCGCGCTTCCTCGACGAACTGCCGGAGGTGCATGTCGCGGTGAAGGAGCCGGCCGCCGGCGGCTTCGGCATGTCGGGCTACGGCGCTTCCCGCTTCGACGAGGTGAATTCCTTCGGCTCGAACTATTCGACGCCCGGCTGGCAGCGCGCGCAGGCGCGCCGCGGCGCGGGCGGGTTTAATGAGAATGGGCAGCCCCGTTACGTGCCAGACGGGGCTTTTGACGACGACGGCGAGGCGAATTCTGATCACCTCTCCCCTGGTGGGAGAAGTCGAGCGCGCAAAGCGCGCTCGGGTGAGGGGGCGCCTGCGGCCTCCCCTGCCCGCCGCCAAAAACCATTGACCATCGAAGGCGAACTGGTCGCCAAATCCACCGGCGCCGCCGCGCTGTTTGCGGTCGGCGAGCGCGTGTTTCACCAGAAATTCGGCAACGGCAACGTCACCGCCGTGGACGGCAACAAGCTGACCATCAAGTTCGACAAGGCGGGGGAGAAACGGGTGGTAGATAGTTTTGTGGAGAGGGTGTGAGATGTAAGGATGGCGGCACCAGCAATAGTTCTAATGAGTGGCGGTATCGATTCGATGGCTTGTGCACATTTCTTGTTGCAAAGGCCTATTGGCGTTGAGGGTCTATTCGTCGATTATCGCCAAGCAGCTCGAAAAGTTGAGTATGACGCCGCACAAAAGATTGCGGCAATTTTGGGCATCTCGATTTCAAGAGCAGATGTCCATACACCTGTGGAATTCGGCGTCGGCGAGATTCCAGGACGCAATACATTACTTGTTGCAGTTGCGCTTTCCGCGATTGGCCACAATACCCAAATGATCGCAATCGGCATTCACGCAGGAACACCCTATTATGACTGCTCACCACTATTTGCGGAGCGGATCGACACATTTCTATTGGGCGCTGGAGCAGGGGAATTAGCCTATTGCGGCACCCTTCATGCGTCGAAACCTCGCATTGCCGCGCCGCTTCCCGCGCGCGCTGGCTGTGACATAATCTAAGCGGGGGCGACGCGACCTGTGGGGAGGCTGCGTTGCGACATCTGACCGCTTTGCTCGTCCTAACCGGAGCGCTTGCGTTCAACGGGGCGGCGCCGGCCCGCGACCTCGCGCTGCCCAAGACGAGTCCCGACGAGCTGAAGAACGCCTGCGAAAAAGCCGGAGGCAAGTTCTCACAAGATCCGCGGGGCTATGGTTGCGGCACCGACTGCCTCGGCAAGCCCGGCACCGATTGCACCGTTTTCTGCCCGACCGATCAGAAATGCACTGCGCAGGTGGTCGGCGGCCGGCGCCCTCACAGCGTGGCGGAAGCCCTGACCAAGCCGGAGCGCAAGCGCCGCTGAGCCGCGCACGTGCCGCGTCGCATCCGGGGAAGGCGGCGGGCCGTCCCGCAACGACGGGGGGTTATGTGCTAGCCTCCCTCGCATGCTCAAACTTGAGAATTTCCCGGTCGGCAGGATCTACGTCCCGATCGAGCGGCGCAAGATGCTCGACCCGGCGCGCGTCGCCGCGATCGCCGAAAGCATGCTCAAGGACGGCCAGCAGACGCCGATCAAGGTGCGCGCCGACGGCGAGCGCTTCGTGCTAATCGAGGGCCTGCACCGGCTGGAAGCCGCCAAGGCGCTGGGCGAAGCCACCGTCGCCGGCTACCGGGTGGATGCCCGCAAGCACTGAGCGCGGTCGATCTCTCCCCGTAAGCGGGGAAAGGGAAGCGAGTTTGCCGCCCCGGAATGACGAAAACTGCCACAATCCCGCCGGAGGGAACCTGCTAGGCTGGTAGCGGGTTAGGCCCGGGAGGTCCGTCATGCGTCTGCCCCTTGCTGCCGCGCTCGCCGCCGCCGCCGCGCTCATGGCCTTTACGCCGGCGCGCGCCGACCTCCTGATCCAGATCGACAAATCGACCCAGCAGATGACCGTCACCGCCGACGGCGAGCTGCTCTACACCTGGCCGGTGTCGACCGGCATCGCGCGCTACGACACGCCGGACGGCGCCTATACCCCGTTCCGCAAGGAGAAGGAGCACTACAGCCGCGAGTGGGATGACGCGCCCATGCCCTATTCGATCTTCTTCACGCAGAAGGGCCACGCCATCCACGGCACCAATCACCGCAGCCTCGGCCGGCCGGCCTCGCATGGCTGCGTGCGGCTGTCGGTCGCGCACGCCGCGGTGCTGTGGGGCCTGGTAGCCCAGCACAAGATGGCCAACACCATGATCGTGCTCACCGGCCGGATCCCGGCGAGCGACGCGCCGGTGGTGGCGCGCAACGATCCGGATGCGATCGCCGCCGACGAAGAGGCGGACGCGCGGCCGGTGCGCGGCAGGCCGGGCTGGTATCGCGCGCCGCCGCGGTTTTATTATTACCGTGGGGGCTATTACCGGCCGCGTGGCCTCTTTGGCGGCTTCCCGTTCGGCTGGTGAACGGCAAAGGCTTTGCGGCAAATCAAGGCGACGTTCCGGAACTTGTGCTCCGCTTGTGCTTTATGAATTCAGCGCAATCGGGAGTTTGTCATGCCGAAATCCCACAAACGCCGCAGCACTGCGCGCCGCGCAAAACCGGGCGCGCGCGGCACCGGCGGCTTCTTCCACATCCAGGTGCGCCCGCGCACCGAGTTCGTCTTCTTCCGCAATCAGGACGTCGGCCGCCGCGGCGGCATCGAGCGCGTCGCCGGAAGGCGCGCCAACGGGTCCTGGGACACGCAGAAATGGCTGATCGGCAAGTCGGAGGCGCACCGCGCGGGCAAGAAGCTCGCGCCCGACACGGCGGCCGCGCGCAAGGTTCTTAAGCAGCTCGGCTCGACGCCGCGCCATCTCGGCGGCGACCGCTTCATCGCCAAGCCGCGGCGTAAGATCCCGGCGAGCGAAAAGCCGACGCCGGCGATGCGGCGCGCGCAACTTGCCAACATCAAGAAGGCGCAAGCCGCGCTGCGCAAGTGGCGGGCGGGCGCATGATCCGCAAGCTCGGCGCGCGCAAGTACCGGCTCTATTCGCGCAAAGTAAATCCGCGCACCGGGCGGCGGCGGAACCTGGGAACGTTCAGCTCACGCAAGGCGGCCGAACGGCACGAGCGCGCCGTGCAGTATTTCAAGCGGCACTGAGCGTCAGGCGCCGGTTGTTGGCGGAAACGCAACGGCGCAGCGGCGCGTAGCCGCGCTCGGCCGCGGCCAGGAAGTCTTCGCCCTCGGAGAGCGCCTGCGCCATGGCGATTTCGGCGTCGGCGAAGGCCTCGATTTTTTCCGCGATCATCAGCTGCGCTTCGGCATCGGCCTGCGCCCCGCCTTGCGCCAGCCGCATCAGGCGCATCGCGACGACGCCCTGCACCTCGCAGGCAAAGCGCATGGATTCGACCCAGGCATTGAATGATTCGAGCATCAGATCCTCCGCTCGACCGGCCACACGGCGGGCCGTCGGGCGGAACTATCGCGCAAGATTTACAAGGGTCGTTTGCGTGGTTGATTAAAATTGTACGGATTGCGGCAAGCTATCCGTGATGCGCGACGCCGAGCGCGCGTTCGCCGCGGTCGAGGATCAGCGGCACGATCAGGTCTTCCTCGTCGTCGAGATGGCGAACCAGCCCCTTGAGCAAGGCGCCGCTGGCCTTGGCGTAGTCGTCGCCGCAGCGGCGCAAGGCGTCGGCCTCGCCCGCTAGCGCGCGCAGCAGTGCGTTGGCGGTGTCGGCGGTCGTCGCCATGTCGGCGTGGATGGCGTGGTGGTCGGCCTCCAGCACGTCGAAGCCGCGCACCAACCGCGCCTCGGCGGCGCGGAATATGGGGAAATAATGCAGATCCTCGATCTGGTGGTGCGCGTCGAGTTGCGACAGCAGGAATTGCAGCCGCGGCACCAATTGGCGCGGAAATTCCGTCGCCGGCAGCGTGCCGGCGCGAAATTGCGTCTCGACCGTCTGGATCGCCACGGCCAGTTCGCGGAACATGTCGTGGCGCGACAGCCAGAAGCGCGCCATCTCGCCGAGATTGGCGTGGCCCTCCCATTGCTCGCGCGGAAAGCGCGCGATCAGGACGCGCAAATCCTCCGGCCAGCCAGTGCGGCTGGTCAATGCGAGGTCGGCGAGGTCGGCCGGGCGCGGCGTTTCGATCATGCTGCGCTACATAGCCATTGCCAGCGGTTTCACCAACCGCTGTAAATGAGGCAATGACCACCACCGTCGCCCGCCTCATCTGCGACGAGCCGACCGCCCGGCGGCTCGCCGCCTATCTGGGCGAGAGCCTGGACGACGCCGTTTGTGGCGCCTTCGAGGGCGACGGCGGGCAATGGCAGGTGGCGGTGCATTTCCGCGCGCCGCCCGACGCGGCCGCCCTGCGCCGGCAGGTCGCAATTATCGCCGGTGCGGATGCGGCGGCGGCGCTGTCGATCGAGACGGTTGTGGAAACCGACTGGGTCGCGCAAAGCCTCGCCGGCTTGCGGCCGGTGCGGGCCGGCCGCTTTGTCGTGCACGGCGCGCACGACCGCGCCCGCATCGGGACAAATGATATCGGGATCGAAATCGAGGCGGCCTTGGCCTTTGGCACCGGCCACCACGGCACCACGCGCGGCTGTCTGCTCGCGCTCGACGATCTGGCAAAGCGCGGCCGCGCGCGGCGCGTGCTCGATGTCGGCACCGGCTCGGGCGTGCTGGCGATCGCCGCGGCGAGGATTTTCCGCACGCGCGTCGTTGCGAGCGACATCGACCGCATCGCGATCGAAGCCGCGCGCGCCAATGCGCGGCTCAATCGCGCGGTCGGGACGATTACTTATGTGCATGCCGTTGGCGTCAACGCCCGTGCCATCGCGACGGCTGCCCCTTACGATCTGATATTCGCCAATATCCTGCTCGGTCCGCTCATACGGCTGGCGGTGCCGCTGCGCGGCCTCGCCGGCCTGTGCGCGCACATCGTGCTGTCCGGTCTGCTGCCGGGCCACGCCAACGCCGTGCTGGCGATCTACCGCGCGCAAGGTTTCGTACTTGCGCGGCGCATCGCGCTCAATGGCTGGGTCACGCTAGTGTTGCGGCGTGGTTGACGGATGGCAAAACAAAACCGCCCCGGGTGGGGAGGCCGGGGCGGCTTTGCTGGCGATAAGCGTAACGCGACTAAACGCCGAACGGCATGTCGCTGGAGCCTGACTTGACCAGCCGGTTGCCTCGTTCGTCGAAACCGTAGGGCAGCAACTGGGTGTGCATCCTGATATCGCGGCGGGCCTGCTCCATGCGTGCCTCGATCAGCGCATCCACAAAGCGGGCGAACCAGCCCTTTTGCGGCACGGCTGATTTGGCGCGGGCGCCCTTCACGACCGGCGCGGCGGGGGCTAGGCGTGCATCGCCATAAGTGACAGCAACCATTGGGTCTCTCCTTCTCGCAAGCAAAACGCCGGCGAATTCCCTGGCAATCCATTCCTGACTATTGCGACGCAACATAAGCTAAGCCGCCCCTGCAAACCACGCGTGACAATGCATAGAAGCCCTGTAAATCCGACATGAACCGATTAATGACCTGGAAAGATCGGTGTCATCATTACGACGAATTTAATGCACTGCACAAAATTGATTCAGAGCACCGGTTCGTTGCCGAATTGATGGCCACGGCAACACAAAATTCTTGCGCAGCTGCCTAAGATCGCGACCGCATGCTCTGCCCGGCGTGGCGCGCGTGCCTGCGTTGCTACGCCCGGGGAGCGCGTTAGAGTGCGCCCGATGTTCGAGGCCCGGTTTCAGACCTTCGAAGATTCGCGCGAGCCCGCGGCGGCGCCGGCGCGCGTCGCCCAATTGCGTGCCGAACTCAAGCGGCGCGGGCTTGACGGCTTTGTGGTGCCGCGCGCCGACCGTCAGCAGAACGAATATCTGCCGGCGAGCGAGGAACGGTTGGCCTGGCTCACCGACTTCACCGGCTCGGCGGGCCTAGGTTTTGTGCTGGCCGAGCGCGCCGCGCTGTTCGTGGACGGCCGCTATACCGTGCAGGCGGCGGCGCAGGTCGATGCAAAAATCTTCGCCATCGAACATCTGGTGGACGCGCCGCCGGAGCAATGGCTTGAACAGAATCTCAAGAGCGGAGCCAAGCTCGGCTACGATCCATGGCTACACACGACCGAGGGCGCCGAGAGACTGCGCAAAGCCTGCGCTACGGCCGGCGCCGAACTGGTGGCGGTCGAAGACAATCCGATTGACGCGCTATGGAGCGACCGCCCGGCGCCGCCCGCCGGTCCGGTGACGCTGCGCGATATCAAATTCGCCGGCGAAAGCGCAGCCGACAAGCTCAAGCGCATTCAAGCGGACCTTAAGAAGCTGCGCGCCGACGTGGCCGTGGTGTCCGACCCGCAGAATGTCGCTTGGGCATTCAATATTCGCGGGTCGGACGTGGCACATACGCCGCTGGCGATCGCCTTCGCGGTAATCCCGCACGAAGGCCGACCGGCGCTCTATGTGGCCGTGGGAAAGCTCGACAACAAAACACGGCACGCGCTGGAAGAGTTCGCCGAGGTGCGCGCGCCCGGCGATCTCGTGGTCGACCTCGCCAAATTCAAGGGCAAGACCGTGCGACTCGATTCTACGAGCGCTGCCGACGCGCTGACGCGCCTCGTCGCCGGCAGTGGCGGCAAGCCGGTGCGTGGGCCCGATCCGATCGCGCTGATGAAAGCCGTCAAGAACCACGCCGAGATCGCAGGCAGCCGCGCCGCGCACAAGCGCGACGGCGTGGCGATGGCGCGGTTCCTGGCCTGGCTCGACAGCGAAGCCCCCAAGGGCACACTTACCGAAATCGACGCGGTGGAGGCGCTGGAAAGCTTCCGCCGTGAGACCGGCCTGCTCAAGGACATTTCGTTTCCGACCATTGCCGGGTCGGGACCGAACGGGGCGATCGTGCATTACCGCGTCACCCGCGCCTCCAACCGCATCATTGGCACGAACGAGCTGTTCCTGGTCGATTCCGGCGCGCAATACGAGGACGGCACCACCGACATTACCCGCACCGTGGCGATCGGCACGCCCAGCGACGAAATGCGCGACCGTTTCACCCGCGTGCTCAAGGGCCACATTGCGATTGCAACCGCGGTGTTTCCGGAGAGCACCAGCGGCGCGCAACTCGATCCGCTGGCGCGGCTGGCATTGTGGCAGGCCGGGCTCGATTTCGATCACGGCACCGGCCACGGCGTCGGCAGCTATCTGTCGGTGCACGAGGGCCCGGCGCGCATCTCCAAGCTCGGCACGGTCGCGCTCAAGCGCGGGATGATCCTGTCGAACGAGCCGGGCTATTACAAAGCCGGCGCCTACGGCGTCCGCATCGAGAATCTGGTGCTGGTGGTCGCCGCGCCCGAGCCCGAAGGCGGCGAGAAGCCGCTCAATGCGTTCGAGACGCTGACGCTCGCGCCGATCGACCGGCGGCTGATCGAAACCCGGCTGCTGACCGCCAAAGAGCGCAACTGGATCGACAGCTATCACGCGCGCTTCAATGAGGTAATCGCCCCTTTGGTCGACGCGCCGACGCGGGCGTGGCTCGATGCGGCCACGCGGCCGCTTGGAAATCCCTGATGGACGCCCGGACGTCCACGTCACCGCCGCAGAGCAAGCAAGCCACGCCCTGGCGCCTTTTGGTGCTGCTGATGGCGATGACCGCCATCGGGCCGGCCACACTCAATATTTTGGTGCCCGCGCTGCCCGGGCTGGTGACCCGGCTCGCCTCCGACACCGGCACCGTGCAGCTGATGCTGTCGCTTTATTTGTTGAGCCTTGCGACCGCCCAACTGCTACTCGGGCCGCTGTCCGACCGCTTCGGTCGCCGGCCGGTGATACTGGCCGGGCTGACGCTGAGCGTCATCGCCTCGCTTGCGGCCATCGCCGCCTCCTCGATCGGCGCGCTGATCGGCGCGCGCGTGGTGCAGGCGATCGGCGCCTCGACCGGCATTGTGATCGGCCGGGCCATCATTCGCGACCTCTACGAGCGCGACCGCGCCGCCGCCATGATCGGGCTGGTCACCACCGCCATGGTAATCGCGCCGATGATCTCGCCACTGATCGGCGGCATTCTCGACACCGCCTTCGGCTGGGAGGCGATATTTCTATTCATCGCGGCGTTCAGCGGGGCGGTGCTGCTGTGGGCGGTGCTGGTGCTGCCGGAGACGCGGCCGGCGCGCGTGGCGCAAGAGCCCGGCATGCTGATGCGGGAATGGCGCGCGCTCATCGGCAGCGCCAAATTCCATGGCTACGTGCTGTGCGGCGCGCTCGGCTCGGCGCCGTTCTTCACGTTTCTCGGCGGTGGCCCCCACGTGGTGGTGACGCAGATGGGGCGCACCTCGGCGGAATACGGCGTCTGGTTCGCAGTCACCTCGCTCGGCTACATGACCGGCAATTTCACCGCCTCGCGGCTGTCGCAGCGCTTCGGCGTCGACGCCATGATCATGGCTGGCATCGCGTTCGAGCTGACCGGCGCAGGCCTGACCGCGCTTCTGGTCGCCACCATGCCGGAGGCGGGGCCGGCGATCATCTTCCTGCCGCAACTCGTCATTTCCTACGGCAACGGCCTGCTGCTGCCGAACGCAATTGCCGGCGCGATCAGCATCCGCCCGCAGGCCGCCGGCGCCGCCTCCGGCATGACCGGCTTTGCGCAGATGGCGGTCGGCGCGGCCTCGACGCAAGCGGTCTCGATCGCGCTTGTCGGCGCGAGCACGGCCATGCCGATGGCCTGGATGATGGTGATCGTGGTGGTGGCGACGGCGGCGGCGTATGTGGGGCTGGTGCGGCGCTAGGAAATCAGCTTCAGCCACTCGTCTTCGCTGAGCACTTTGACGCCGTGCTTTTTGGCCTCGGCGAGCTTGCTACCAGCTCCCGGGCCGGCGACCACGTAATCGGTCTTCTTCGATACCGAGCCGGCGGCTTTGGCACCGAGGCGCTCGGCCTGGGCCTTGGCCTCCTCGCGCGTCATCTTTTCCAGGCTGCCGGTGAATACCACGGTCTTGCCAGCGATTTTTGAGTCCGTCTTGGGTTTTTCGGCATCGAGGATTGTCACTTCTTTGGTCAGCCGCTCGACGATGCCCTTGTTATGGCTCTCGCCGAAATAGGCCTTGATGCTGTCGATCACGGTCTCGCCGATCTGGTCGAGCGCGTCCATTTCGGCGATGGCCTCCTCGTCGCCTTTGGTCACTTTCAAGCAGGCGTCGTGGAGCGACTTCCAGGTGCCGTAGCCGCGCGCCAGCGCCAGCGCCGTGGTCTCGCCGACCTGGCGGATACCGAGCGCATAGATGAAACGCTCGAGCGAAATCTCGCGCCGTTGTTCGATGGCATCGAACAGGTTCTTCACCGAAGTTTCGCCGTAGCCTTCTTCTTCCAGCAATTCTTTTCGGTGCTTCTTCTCCAGCGTGAAGATATCGGCGGGCTCCCGCACCCATTCCTTTTCGAAGAACAGTTCGATCTGCTTTTCGCCCAGGCCCTCGATGTCGAAGGCGCGGCGCGAGCAGAACAGCTTAAGATGCTCGATTTTCTGGAACGGACAGGCGAACTCGCCGGTACAGCGGGCGCGGGCGCCCTCCTCGCCGGTGGCGGTCTCCTCGCGCACCACCTTTGTGTGTAGGTGACACGGGCACTTCGTTGGAAACGGATAAGGTTTGAAATCCTTTTTCCGCTTCTCGATTACAATGTCAACGACCTGCGGGATCACGTCGCCGGCGCGCTGGATGATGACGGTGTCGCCGATGCGTATATCGCGGCCGTCGCGTATTGGCTCGCCGTCGCCGCCGACGCCCTTGATGTAGTCCTCGTTGTGCAGCGTGACGTTCTGCACGATGACGCCGCCGACGCCGACCGGCTCGAGCTTGCCGACCGGGGTGAGCGAACCGGTGCGGCCGACCTGGATTTCGATGTCGTTCAGCACGGTGACGGCGCGCTCGGCCGGAAACTTGTGCGCGATCGCCCAGCGCGGTGAGCGCGAGACGAAGCCGAGCCGCTCTTGCAGGTCAATGCGGTCGACTTTGTAGACCACGCCGTCAATGTCGTAATCAAGATCGGCGCGGGTCTCTTCGATCTCGCGATGGAAAGCGAGCAATTCCTCGACCGAATGGCGGATCTTGGTCAGCGGATTGGTCTTGAAGCCGCAGGACGAAAACCACTTGATCATGCCGCTTTGGCTGTCGGCCGGCATTTCGCTCATGTCGCCCCAGGCGTAAGCGAAGAAGCCGAGCGGACGCGAGGCGGTGACGGAAGCGTCCTTCTGCCGCAAGGAGCCGGCGGCGGAATTACGCGGGTTGGCGAAAATCTGCTCGCCGGCCGCCTTTTGCCGCTCGTTGAGCTTGAGGAAGTCGGACTTGGTCATGTAGACCTCGCCGCGCACCTCGCAAATTTTTGGCACGTTGCGGCCTTTGAGCTGCTGCGGCACTTGCCTAAGCGTGCGGATATTGGCGGTGACGTCCTCGCCTTCGCTACCGTCGCCGCGGGTGGCGGCGGTGACGAGTTTGCCGTCCTCGTAGCGCAACGACATCGATAGGCCGTCGATCTTTGGCTCGGCGCTGAAGACGACTTTTTCGTCCTCGCCCAACTTCAGAAAGCGGCGGATGCGGGCGACGAAATCGACCACGTCCTCGTCGGCAAACGCGTTGTCGAGCGAGAGCATCGGCACCGCGTGCTGCACCTTCTTGAATTTACCGGTAGGCGCGGCGCCGACTTTTAGCGACAGCAATTCAAACGTGCGCAAATCGGGAAAGCGCGCCTCGATGGCGTTGTAGCGCGCGCGCAACGCGTCATATTCAGCATCCGTTATGCTCGGCCGGTCGTGCTGGTAATAGCGCTTGTCGTGCTCGGTGATTTCGGTTTGCAGCTGCGCATATTCGGCCTTCGCCTGCTTTTCGGTCAGCCGGTAGACCGGCGTCTTGTCGGTTTCGACTTTGGACTTGCTGCTCTTCGCCATTTTACTCATCACATTGGCGGACGACTACGACGCCGCCTTGATCAGCCGTTCGGCGGCGGCGCGGGCCTCGTTGGTGATCTCGGCCCCGGCCAGCATGCGGGCGATCTCCTCGCGGCGTTTGTCGGCCGCCACCTCGGTGACGCGGGTGGCGACACGCTTGCCCTTCTCAGCTAAGTCCTTCCTGATGAGATAGTGCCGGTCGGCGCGCGCCGCCACCTGCGGAGCGTGCGTCACCGCCAGCACCTGCACGCCGGACGCGAGCTTGGCGAGCCGCAGCCCGACGGCGTCGGCGACCGCGCCGCCGACCCCGGTGTCGATCTCGTCGAACACCAAAGTCGGCGCCGAGCCGCGGTCGGCCAGCACCACCTTGAGCGCCAAGAGGAAGCGCGCGAGTTCGCCGCCGGAGGCAACCTTCATCAGCGGCCCAGGCCGCGTGCCGGGATTGGTCTGCACCCAGAACTCGACCCGGTCGATGCCGTTCGGCCCGGCGGCGGCGTATCGCTTTCGATCTCGGTCGAAAATTTCGCCCGCTCCAACTTGAGCGGCTTGAGCTCGCCGTTGACCGCTCTGTCGAGCGCGGCACCGGCTTTCACGCGCGCCTTCGACAGTTTGTCGGCCGCTGCGCGATAGTCGGCCTCGGCCGCGCGCGCCGCCGCCTCCAGCGCCTTGAGCTTCTCCTCGCCGGCATCGATCAGCGCGATGTCGGCTTTGTATTTGGCGGCGAGCGCGGCCAGTTCGTCGACCGGCACGTTGTATTTGCGCCCCGCCGCGCGCAGCGCGAACAGGCGCTCCTCGATGCGCTCGAGCTCGGCCGGATCGAAATCGGCGGTGCGCAGCGCTGCCTCGAGATGGCCGCGGGTTTCCTCCAGCGCGCCAAGCGCGGCGTCGAGCGATTTCACTGCCGGCTCGACTAGCGATGGCGCCTGCGCCGCGCGCCGTTCCAGCCGACGGATGACGCCGGCAAGCGCCGGGACGCTGGAATTGGCGCCGGCGATCACTTCATGCGCGTCGCGCAGGTCCTCGGCCACCTTCTCGGCCTGCATCATGACGGAGCGCCGCGCCGCCAGGGCGGTTTCCTCACCGGCCTCCGGGCTGAGATTGCCCAATTCCTCGACCGCATGGCGCAGCCAGTCGCCTTCGCGTTTGGCCCGCTCGACCTCGGCGCGATGGGCAGCGGCCGCTTCCGCTGCCGCCCGTCGCGCTTCCCATAACGCGGCGACCTCGGCGGCGTCCGCTTCCAGCACGCCGAAAGCGTCGAGCAGGCGGCGGTGGGTGGCGGCGTCGGTGAGCGCGCGCTCGTCGTGCTGACCGTGGATCTCGACCAGCGCCGCGCCGAGCTCCTTCATCACCTGCACGCTCACCGGTTGATCGTTGACGAAGGCGCGCGTGCGCCCGTCGGAAAACTGCACGCGGCGCAGAATGAGTTCGTCCTCGGCCGGGATATCGTTGGCCAAATTGTGTGCCAAGAGCAGCGCGCGCGCCGGATGCGCGCGCGCGACCTCAAACACGGCGATGACCTGGCCCTGCTCGGCCCCCTGCCGCACCAGCGCCTGGTCGCCACGCGCGCCCAGCGCCAGCGCGAAGGCATCGAGCAGGATCGACTTGCCCGCGCCGGTTTCGCCGGTGAGCACGGCAAGGCCCTCGGCAAAATCGATGTCGAGCCGGTCGATCAGGACGATGTCGCGGATGGAAAGTCGCGCAAGCATGTCGCCAATCCTTGGGCCGTGATCATCCGCGAAAGCGGGCGATCCGGTAACCGCCGCAATTGAGGATTTTCACAGGAATCGCGGCGCCATCATGGATGCCCCGTTTTCGCGGGGCATGACAAGGGGCGAACCCCCCGGCAGCGCTAGCCCGTGATCGATTTCTTGAAATTTACGAACGCCTGGCTGATCCAGGAGCCGCGATTCTCGGAGGGCTCGAAGCCGCCGGTTTTCACCAGCGTATAGGCGTGCTTGTACCAGACGCTGTCGGGGAAATTGTGCCCGAGCACGGCGGCCGCGGTCTGCGCCTCCGGGACGATGCCGAGCGCCATATAGGCTTCGGTCAGCCGCATCAGCGCCTCTTCGACGTGCCGCGTGGTCTGGTACTTGGTGACCACGACCTTGAAGCGGTTGATGGCGCCGGTGTAGTCCTTCTGTTCAAGATAGTAACGCCCGGTCGCCATTTCCTTGCCGGCGAGCTGATCGCGGGCGACTTCGATCTTTTGTTTGGCGCTGACGGCGTATTCGCTAGTCGGATATTTGCGGACCACTTCTTCGAGCGTGGCGAGCGCCTTCTCGGTGCGCGTCTGGTCGCGCGTGATGTCGGGGATTTCCTCGAACATGGAGGCGCCGATCAAGTATTGCGCGTAGGCCGCGTCCGGGCTGCCGGGGTGCAGCGTGATGTAGCGCTGGGCCGCGGTGACACAGTCGTCGTAATCGGTGGCCGTATAGTAGGCATAAGACGTCATGATTAACGCCTTGCGCGCCCAATCCGAATAGGGATGCTGGCGGTCGACCTCCTCGAACTTCTTGGCCGCCTCCTTCGGGTCGTGCTTGACGTTGAGCAGATAGAGGCCCTCGTTGTAGAGCCGGTCGGCGGCTTCGTCTGGCGGCAGGTCGTCCTTGCTGCCGAACAGATTGAAGCCGCTGCAGGCGCCGAGGCTCGCGGCCAGCAGCACCATGGCCAGGGCGCGCGCGAACCGTCGCCGGCCGGCGCGCGCAGGCGGCGGCGGCATAGCCGCGCTTTCGCCCGGCGCGATTTCCTTACGAATGCAATTTTTGGTCGCTAAATCGTTGGGCACAAACTCATCCCACGCGGTCGTGTCCAGGTCCCCCGAGGGCCATTCGCGAGCCTTGCGACAACGCCCTCACCCGCGCTGGTGTAGACGAAAAAATGCGGGTCCGCCAAGCGATTAAGCGGACAATCAGCCGGGATTAAGGCGGAGGGTTAACCGTAAATCCTGAAGCTTTTCAGGACATTTCCGGCCCGTAGGCCGCGGCCAGACGACCGGCGCCGACTTGGCCCTGGCCGCGCAAGCGGCGGACCGGCTCGGCCGCCTCGATCACCCGCCAGGCGCTGCGGTCGGCCATCAGGACGGACAGCACAGCGTGGTTGAGCTTGTGGCCGCCGCGAACCGTGCGGTAGGCGGCGAGCAACGGTTGACCGGCGAGCGCCAGATCGCCGATGGCGTCGAGAATCTTGTGGCGCACGAATTCGTCGGCAAAACGCAAGCCTTCCGGATTAAGGACGCGATCCTCGGTGACCACCAGCGTATTGTCGAAGGAGGCGCCGAGCGCATAGCCGGCACTCCACAATTTGGCGACGTCCTTCATAAAACCGAAAGTGCGGGCGCGCGCGATCTCGCGGCGGAAGGTCTCCGGCTCGATGTCGAGCGCGAGCGCCTGGTGGCGAATGAGCGGATGATCGAATTCGATTTCGGCCTCGACCCGGAAGCCATGCGCATAAGGCCGCAGTTCGCCGACCGCACCGTCCTTGGCGGACACGCGCACCGGCTTGATCACTTCGATATAGCGGCGCGGCTGCGCGCGCGCGGTGAGGCCGGCCTGATCGATGGCGTCGACGAAGGCCGAGGCGCTGCCGTCCATAATCGGCACTTCCGGCCCGTCGATCTCGATCATCACATTGTCGACGCCGAGCCCGCGTAGCGTCGCCAGCAGATGCTCGGCGGTCGAGCAGAGCGGACCGGCGGCGTCGCCCAAAACGGTGGCAAATTCGGTGGCGGTGACCGCGCGTACGTCGGCGCGAATTTCGCGCTCGATCGCACCGTCGCGGGAGACGCGCTGGAACACGATGCCGGCGTCGTCGGCGGCGGGATTGAGCGTCAGGGTGACGGGGCTGCCGGAATGCACGCCGATGCCGGAAACGGCAACTTGGTCGCGCAGCGTTGTCTGCTTAGCACCCTTCATCGTACCCGTTTACGCCGGCCTACAAGCAAGCCGCACGTCCCATCCGAGGCTTCTGCAGAAGCCACATTTTGGCCTTCAACTAGGCGACTGCCTGCGATCCGAAAGACATCCCCCAAGGACCGAAAAGTCCCTTTCGTCCCTGAAACTTAGGCCATTGGCCCGGTCCCCACCAACTCACGTCTTCTTACCGACTGTTACTCTTTTTAGCCGCAATTTGCCGCCCTACCGGCCGGTCCGGAACCAGATTTATCGCGCCGCAACCAGTCTTGCGGGCCTAGCGACCCTATCCGAGACCCTAGGATTGGACGAAGCGGTATTATAATCACGTTGTATTTCAATAAGTTAAACAAATATACAAGTAGCGGACCAAAGCAAAATGGCCCCGCTCCGGGGCGGAGCGGGGCCATCGAGGCAGTTGGCAGACCGGCTAGTTGGCCTGGCGGCGCAGGAAGGCCGGGATGTCGAGTTGGTCTTCCTCGGCCGAATTATGCACAGGCGCCGACCGGCCATGGGGGTCGAGCCCCTGCGGTACGGAGCGCCGGGCATATTCCGATACGGGGCCGTCCGGGCGGCCCTCCGGCTGGCGGGCCGTCGACCGAATCGGCCGCTCGAACTGGGGCATCGCCTGGGCGGTCCGCGGAGCCAGCGGCGGTTCGGCCTGGTCCGCTCGCCGGCCGAGGCCTACCGAGGCCAGCCGCTGCATCAGCGACATGCGGCGCTTCTCGGGATGTTCCTCATCGAGTTCGCCGCGCTGTGCCTTGAGTTCGTTCTGTGCCGGCAATGGTAGCTCGTCGATGCGCGGCATGCGCGGGGTACGCGCCACCGTGCGCTCGGGCGCCGGCGGAATGAACGTCTTGGGCATTGGCGCTTCGGCATGCGCGGCTTCGCCCGCCGCCGGTTCGAACAGCGAGGGCTTCATCGGCATCGGCCGGATCGAAACGTCCTCGATCGCCGTCGGGCCCATGAGCGCGGCGGCGACAGCCGCGTGCGCGGCGGATTCAACCGTCGCGGCATTGGCGACAACCGGCGCCGGGGCGCGTTCGATGCGGTCGGCAGTCCGTGTATTACGCATCTTGCTGGCGAGTTCCTTGAGCGCAGCTTCAGGCTGCGCGGTCTGACGCTGCGTGACGGCGTGATCGATGCCGGTCGCCACCACCGAGACGCGAATTATGCCTTCCAAAGTTTCGTCGAAGGTGGCGCCGACGATGATGTTGGCGTCCTGGTCGACTTCCTCGCGGATGCGGGTGGCGGCCTCGTCCACTTCGTACAGCGTGAGGTCCTTGCCGCCGGTAATCGAGATCAGCAGGCCGCGGGCGCCCTTCATGGAGGCATCGTCGATCAACGGATTGGCGATCGCGGCTTCCGCGGCGGTGAGCGCGCGTTTCTCGCCGGAGGCTTCGCCGGTGCCCATCATCGCCTTGCCCATCTCCTTCATCACCGCGCGTACGTCGGCGAAGTCGAGATTGATCAGGCCTTCTTTGACCATTAGGTCGGTGATGCAGGCGACGCCCGAGTAGAGCACCTGGTCGGCCATCGCGAAGGCGTCGGCGAAGGTGGTTTTCTCGTTGGCGACCCGGAACAGGTTTTGGTTCGGGATGATCAGCTGCGTGTCGACCACCTTCTGCAGCTCGACGATGCCGGCTTCCGCGAAACGCATGCGGCGCTGGCCCTCGAAGTGGAAAGGTTTGGTGACCACGCCTACGGTGAGTATGCCGAGTTCGCGCGCGATCTTGGCAACCACGGGCGCTGCGCCAGTGCCGGTGCCGCCGCCCATGCCGGCGGTGACGAACACCATGTGCGCACCGGTGAGATGATCGCGGATCTCGTCGATCACCTCTTCGGCCGCGGCGCGGCCGACTTCCGGCTGCGAGCCGGCGCCGAGGCCCTCGGTAACCTGCGTGCCCATCTGGATGATGCGCTCGGCCTTCGACATCGTGAGCGCCTGCGCGTCGGTATTGGCGACGACGAAGTCGACGCCTTGCAGGCCGGCCGAGATCATGTTGTTGACCGCATTGCCGCCGGCACCGCCGACGCCGAACACGGTAATCCGCGGCTTCATCTCGCGAATGTCTGGAATCTTCAGATTGATCGTCATGTTTGCCTCTTTGATGCACGGGCAGCAGGCTGATGCCCGCACGCCGTCGAATGGGACCGGTCCGCGGCCGATACCTTCGTGGTTCCTTTGTTGTGGGTCAGAAGCTTTCGCGCAGCCATCGTCCGACCCGTGCCATGTAACCGCCCGTTCCTGTCATCAATTGCCGCGTTCGCCGCGGTTCGAAGTGTTCAAGATGCGCCGTTTGCGGATAGACCAGCAGGCCCGCCGCCACGGCAAATGCCGGACCCTTGGCCGCATCCGGCAAGCCGGCTAGCCCAAGGGGACGCCCGATACGCACCGGTCTACGCAAAATCCGTGCGGCCAGATCGGCGATGCCCGCCAATTGGCTGGCGCCGCCGGTGAGCACGACGCGCGCGCGCGGCTCGGCCGCAAACGGCGAAGCCTTGAGCCGGTCGCGTACCATTTCCAAAATTTCCTCGACGCGCGGCTTAACGACGCGCACCAGCGCCGCCCGCGCCACGAATTGCGGCGGCTCGCGCTCATCATTGCCGACCGGAGGCACCGTGATCATGTCGCGCTCATCAGATCCACCGGTCAAAACACTGCCATAAATCGCTTTGATTCGCTCAGCATCCGCGATCCGCGCATTAAGCCCGCGGGCGATGTCCATGGTGACGTGGTGGCCGCCAAGCGCGAAAGCGTCGGCGTGCACGAATTTACCGCCGGAAAACACCGCCAGCGTGGTGGTTCCCGCCCCCAAATCGATGCACGCGGCGCCCAAATCGGCTTCATCGTCCGCGAGCACGGCCAAGCCGGCCACGTAGGGGGACGCGACCATCGCTTCTACCGTGAGATGGCTACGTTCGACCGCCAGCATCAGGTTGCGCACGGTCGCCACCTCGGCGGTGACCATGTGCATGTCGACGCCGAAGCGGTGGCCGAGCATGCCGCGCGGCTCGCGGATGCCGGTGACGGCGTCGAGCGCATAACCGATCGGTATCGAATGCAGCAAAGCGCGCCCGTCGCGCACCGAATGGCGGCCGGCGGCCGCCAGCACGCGGCTGATATCGGCATCGGTCACCGCACCGCCGGACAGTTCAATGTCGGCGACGAAGCGCTCGCTGCCGAGCCGGCCGCCGGACAGCGAAACCACCACGGAATCGAGCTGCACCTTCGCCATGCTTTCGGCGATGTCGATGGCCTGCCGCACCATCGCCTCGACCTCGACCAGATCGACCACGCCGCCGGACTTCATGCCGCCCGCCGCGGTATGCGCGAAACCGAGGACGCGCACGCCGTGGCTACGCCTGCGCAGCACGTCCTGCGGCGCCTGCGGCTCGAGCCGCGCGATCAGGCAGGCGACCTTGCTGGTGCCGATGTCGAGACCAGCGACCACGGCCGCGCGCCGCGGCGAAACAGGCTTCATCTTGGGCGTGAGGCCGAAGCGCAGCACGGTCATGCCTCGCTTCCCTTTTTCTTTTTCTTGTCCTTCTCCGCCGCCGCCTTGAGCGCCTCGTCGCGCGCCGCCGCGGCGGCATCGGATTGGCGCACGGTGACGCGGTCCGGCAGCCGCAGATCGACCGTCACGATGTCGCGCGACAGCAACTTCTTGTCGCGTTCGAGATCGGCCAGCAGCGCGAGCGCCTGCGCCGGCTCGTGCTCGGGCAACAGCACCTCGACGCCCTCTTTCAGATGCAGGTTCCAGCGCCGTTCGGCCACCAGCACCGAAGCCGCGACCGAGCTCGCGATCGCCGGATAGCGCTTGAGCAGCACGAGAAAATCCTGCGCCGCGTGTTCGGCGCCGTCGCCGACCACCAGCGGCAGTGAAGCAAATCGCTGCGGCACATAGGTTTCCAGCACGGTGCCGTCGGCGGCGATCAAATAGACGCGGCCTTCCTTTTGCCAGAGCGCGAAGGCCTTGCGTTCCTTGATCTCGATACGCAGCCGGCCGGGATAAAGCTTGAGCACCGCGGCCTGCGCGATCCACGGATTGGTCAACAGCCTGACGCGCGTTTGCCCGGCATCGAGGAACAGAAGCGACGAGCGGCCGGTGACGCCGGCCAGTGCGAGGATGTCCTCGCGGCTCACTTCATGCTCGCCGGAAAGCGCGATCTCGGAAATGCGAAAGCCCACGCTGTTGGCGGCGCCATCGCAGATGTCCTGGACTTGAGCTGCGATCGCCGGCTCATGGCCGCCTTTGACCACGCCATAATAGGTGTTGGCGAGCAGCAGCATGGCGGCGGCGCTGGCGCCCAGGCCGCGCGGTACCTGTAATTTCATCAGCGCGTCGAACGAGCGGCGCATGGCGTGCATCGCGCCATAGTCCGACACCGGCCAGGCTTGCGGCCGCGCCGCGGCCGGGGCACGTCGTCTCAGTTTCAGCTTCAGCGCTTGAGCGAGGCGTCCTCGAACATCCATCGAAAGACCAGTCCCCTGGAGGCTGCCGGCGGCGGCGTATCCGCGCGCGCGAATCCCCGGCCGAGTGCGCGAAACGCCGCCTCTGCCTAGTCTTGGGGCGCTTTGGTAAACGATTAGTAAAGGTTTACGGATTGTGAGCAGGCGGCCTTAACTTATGGCCCAGCGTGGCAAATTCGGCGCTTTTGGCCGACGTTTATCGCTCCAGCGAGGCATCCTCGATCATCCAGCGCACCAGCGCGTCGAAGCTGATGCCGGCGTGCTGGGCGAGTTCCGGCACCAGCGACATCTCGGTCATGCCCGGCTGGGTATTCACCTCCAGGCAGGCGAGGCCCTTGGCGCCGCCGAGGCTGTCGTCGTAGCGGAAATCAGCGCGGCTGATGCCGCGGCAACCGAGTGCGCGGTGCGCCAGGAGCGACAGGCGCCGCACCTCTTCGTAGACCTCGGGAGCCAGCGGCGCCGGCAGCAAATGCTTGGAGCCGCCCGGCGCGTATTTGGCCTCGTAGTCGTAGAATTTGGTGTTGGCGACGATCTCGATAACGCCGAGCGCTTTGTCACCCATCACCGCGCAGGTGAGCTCCTTGCCGGGGATATAGGGCTCGACCAGCACTGTATCGCCGAAGCTCCAGTCGGGGCGCGTCAGGCCCTGCGGCGGATGCTTCATGTCCTCGCGCACAATGAAGACGCCGACGCTGGAGCCCTCCGCCACCGGCTTAACCACGTAAGGTGGCGGCAGCAGGTGGCGCTTGGCCGCCTCGCCACGCGCGGCGACGAGGCCGCCCGGCACTGGCACACCGGCAGCTTTGAGCACCGTCTTGGCGATGTCCTTCTGCATGGCGAGCGCGGAGGCCAGCACGCCGGAATGGCTGTAGGGGATGCCGAGGATTTCCAGCAATCCCTGCAGCGTGCCGTCCTCGCCCGGGCGACCGTGCAGGACGTTGAGCGCGACGTCCGGCTTGAGCGAGCGCAAGGCGGCCGCTACCTCGCGGGTAACGTCGAGCCGGCTGACGCGAAAGCCCGCGCGCTCGGCCGCGTCGGCGCAAGCCTTGCCGGAGCGCAGCGAGATCTCGCGCTCGGCCGACCAGCCCCCCATCAAGACGGCGACGTGTTTCATGGATTTATCGATGAACCCTGATTCGCTTGGCGACCAATAGAAGCGAGAACCGTTGCGGCGTCGAGCGTTGTATTGCCAAGGCCAAGGCTGCCCGGCAAGCTTGCTGCATGGCATTGCGCGCGATCGGAATTATGGCGGCGGCCGTACTGGGGTTGGCAAGCCTGGCGCTCCATGCCGCCGAACTCCCGCCCATGGCGAGGATAGAACCGGGCTCGCCGGCCGCGCTTGAACGCGCCGCATTGTTCGCCGAACTCAAAACCGCCAAAAACGACGCCGAGGCGCGCGTGGTCGAAGACAAGATCTGGAAGTTCTGGAAGAGCTTCGCGGACGCGCAATCGCGCGAGTTGCTCGAAGAATCCCGACAGGCGCAATTGCGTTTCGATTACGACGAGGCGCTGCTGTATCAGAAGGAATTGGTCAAGCACCAGCCGCGCTTCGCCGAAGGCTGGAACCAGCTGGGCTATGTCTATTTCCTCGCCGGCAGCTACGACGCCGCGCTCGCGGCGATCGATCGCACGCTGGAGCTTGAGCCGATGCATTATGCCGCGCTTGCCGGCAAAGGCATCATCCTCGTCCAGCAAGGCAAGGAAGCCGAGGCACAGGCGCCGCTCAAGCGCGCGCTGGCGATCAATCCGTGGCTGAAGGAACGCAATCTGATCGGCAAGGCGCAGCCGCCGATCCCCTGAGGCGTCAAGGCACGCCGATGCGCTTGATCTCCCATTCAAGTTCGACGCCGGAATGCGCTTTCACCCTTTCGCGCACCAGCTCGCCGAGCGTCTCGATGTCGGAAGCGCTGGCGCCCTCGAGATTGATCAGGAAATTGCTGTGCAGCTCGGAGACCTTGGCCTGACCGACTTTGAGCCCGCGGCAGCCGGCCTCGTCCACCAGTTTCCAGGCGCTCAACCCCGGCGGATTCTTGAAGGTCGAGCCGCCGGTACGATTGCGCGGCTGGCTTTTCTCGCGCTTGCCTTTGATCGCGGCCATTTCGGCGGCGATCTCGTCGGGATTACCGGCGCGGCCCTGCAACAACGCGGCGGTGAAGATGACGTCGTCCGGCACGCCGCAGTGGCGATAAGAGAAGCCCATCTCGGCATTGCTGTTGGTGCGCAAGTTTCCCTGCCGGTCGACGCCACGCGCCTCGACCAATACGTCCTTGGTCTCGCCGCCATAGGCGCCGCCGTTCATGCGCAGCGCCCCGCCGATCGATCCCGGAATACCGCTGAAAAACGCCAAGCCGGCGATGCCGGCCGCTTGCGCAGCACGCGCCACCATCACGTCGAGCAGAGCGGTGCCGACGGCGACCCGGTAGCCCTCCTCGACCTTGATCTCGTTGAAGCCGCGGCCGAGCCGGATCACCACGCCCGGCACGCCGCCATCGCGCACGATCAGGTTCGAGCCGGCGCCGATTACCGTGACCGGAATTTCGGCCGGCAGATTGCGCAACAAATAAGCCAGATCGCTTTCGTCCTTCGGCATGAAGAAAGCCTGCGCCGGACCGCCGACGCGGAACCAGGTCAATTCGGCGAGCGACTGATTGGCCAAGAGATGCCCGCGCAGCTCGGGCATTTTTGTTTTCAGGTCGGCGACGATATCGGGAAAGCTCATAGCGCCTGCAACTCGCCGGGCAGCGCGTAGGCCCACTGCGTGATCGAGCCGGCGCCGAGGCAGACCACGTAGTCGCCGGGCTTGGCCAACTCCTTGACCAAACCGGCGAGTTTCTCCGGCCCCACGAGCGGGATCGCCTGCTTGTGGCCGTGCGCGCGCAGGCCCGCCACCAGTGCGTCGCGGTCGGCGCCCGCGATCGGCGCCTCGCCGGCCGGATAGACCGGCGCCACGATCACGGCATCGGCGTCGTTGAAGCAGGTGCAGAACTGCTCGAACAAATCGTGCAGGCGCGTATAGCGGTGCGGCTGCATCACCGCGATCACCTGGCCCTTCGCGCTCTCGCGCGCGGCGCGCAAGACGGCGGCAATTTCAACCGGATGATGGCCATAGTCGTCGATGATGACGGCGCCGTTCCACTCGCCCACGCGCGTGAAGCGGCGCTTGACGCCGCCGAATGCGGCGAGCGCCTTGCGGATCAGATCGTCCTTGATGCCGAGTTCATACGCCACCGCCACCGCCGCCGTCGCGTTGAGCGCGTTATGGCGGCCGGGCATCGGCAGCATGAGTTTGTCGATCGAACGCGTGGTCTTGCCGTCGCGGTCGCGGAACAGCACGGAGAACTGCGATTGGCCGTTGCGATGCGCAATGTCGGCGAGGCGCACGTCGGCCTGCGGATTTTCGCCATAGGTGACGATGCGGCGGTCGGTGAGTTTGCCGACAAGCGTCTGCACCACCGGGTGGTCGGTGCACATCACCGCGAAGCCGTAGAACGGAATGTTCTCGACGAACGCACGAAAGGCGTCCTGCACGGCATCGAAAGTGTGGAAGTGATCGAGATGCTCGGGGTCGACATTGGTGACGATGGCGATATCGGCCGGCAGCTTGAGGAAAGTGCCGTCGGATTCGTCAGCCTCCACCACCATCCAGTCGCCGGCGCCGAGCCGCGCATTGGTACCGTAAGCGTTGATTATGCCGCCGTTGATCACCGTCGGGTCGAGCCCGCCGGCGTCGAGCAAAGCGGCCACCATCGAAGTGGTGGTGGTCTTGCCGTGCGTGCCGGCGATGGCGACGCAAGATTTCAGCCGCATCAACTCGGCCAGCATTTCGGCGCGCCGCACCACCGGCAGGCGTTTCCCGCGCGCGGCTACGAGTTCGGGATTATCTTGCTTGATGGCGGAGGACACCACCACCACGTCGGCGCCGTCGATATTCTCCGTCTTGTGGCCGATGGCGACTTTGATGCCTTTGTCGCGCAGGCGCTTGACGTTGGCCGAGTCGGCGACGTCCGAGCCGGTGACGGTGTAGCCGAGATTGGCCAGCACCTCGGCGATGCCGCTCATGCCGATGCCGCCGATGCCGACGAAATGCACCGGACCGATGTCGCGCGGCAGTTTCATGGGGTCGCCCTCAGTTTCCTGAGTGGTTATTGCAAGAGGTCGATGGCCGAAACAAGTCCGAGCCGGGCGGAATGCTTAAAGTCCCGCCACTTTTAAGACCACATCCGCCAGCCGTTCGGCGGCATCGATGTTACCGGCGGATTTGGCGGCCCGCGCCATGCGGGCAAGGCGACCCGGGTCGCCGGCTAAAGTCGCGATCTCGGCGGCCAGGCGCGCGGGGGTGAAATCGCGCTGCTCGATACGGATGGCGCCGCCCGCCTCTTGCAGAGCGCCGGCATTGACGAACTGGTCCTGATCGAGCGAATGCGGCAGCGGCACCAAGATGGCCGGCCGGCCGATGGCCGAGAGCTCGGCCACGGTGGATGCGCCGGAGCGGGCGATTATCAGATGGGCGGCGGCCATGCGCGCCGGCAAATCCGAAAAGAACGGCGCGCATTCGGCCGCGACGCCGAGCCTCTTATAAGTCGAGCGCACGGCATCGAGGTCTTCCGCGCGCGCCTGCTGGACCACGCTAAGCCGCAGGCCCAAGGCGGCGTCGAGCAGCCCGACGGCCGCCGGCACGACCTGGGCCATCACTTGGGCGCCCTGACTGCCGCCGAACACGACGATACGCAGCGGACCACCCGCATCAGGCGCAGCATAGGCGATGGCCGCCGCCGCGACGACATCACCGCGGACCGGGTTGCCGGTGAACGTCATCTTGCTCTTCCAGTGCCGATTCAGGTTCTTAAGTGTTCGAAATCCCGTGGCGATCGCTTTCACCCGCCACGCCAGCATCTTGTTGGCGCGGCCCATGACGCCATTCTGTTCGTGCAATACCGTCGGGATGCCGCGCAGGGTCGCGGCATAAAGCGGCGGCACGGTCGGATAGCCGCCGAAACCGACCACCACGGCGGGCTTGACGCGGCCGAGCATCGACCAGGCCTTGGCGGTGCCGAATGTGAGCAGCGCGGCGGTGCGGGCGAGCGCGAGCGGGTTGCGGCCGCGCAAGGTCGCACTCGGAATGACGTGCACATTGCGGGCTGGGAACTTGAAATGCGCAGCGCGCGTGTCGGTCGCAAGCTCGATTGCCGCGCCGCGCTTTTGCAGCGCGTCGGCGAGCGCTTGCGCCGGGAACAGATGTCCGCCGGTTCCGCCGGCGGCAAGCAGCACCAGCGGCGGCGCGGGCATCAGACCGCGCTCCCCTCGCTCGCAAGTTCCGGCGCGGTCAGCATGGCGACGCGCGGCTGCTCGCGCGTCAAGGCCAGCAGCATGCCCATGGCGTAGGCGAGCGACAGCATCGAGGAGCCGCCATAGGAAATGAACGGCAGCGTCATGCCCTTGGCCGGAATGAGATGCAGATTGACCGCCACGTTGATCGCCGACTGGATACCGAACAAAATGGCGAGACCGGCGGCGGCAAAGCGGGTGAAGGCGTCATCGTTGCGCATGGCGCGCACCAGCGCGCGGACCACGATAAACGCATAAAGCGCCACCAGCGCGAGGCAAAGCGCGACGCCGAATTCCTCCGCCGCCACCGCGAACACGAAGTCGGTGTGGCTCTCGGGCAGCAGTCGCTTGACCGTGCCCTCGCCCGGGCCGCGGCCGAACCAACCGCCACGCATGAAGCTCTCGGTCGCGATGTCGATGTTGAAGGTATCGCCGGTGGTCGGATTGAGGAATTTCTGGATGCGGCCCGCCACATGCGGCACGGTGAAATAGGCGGCGGTCAGCCCGATGCCGGCGATGCCGGCGATGCCGAACACCCAGATCAGCCGCATGCCGGCCATGAAGAACAGCGCGCTCCACACCAGCACGACCAGCATGGTTTGGCCGAAGTCGGGCTGCAGCACCAGGAGCGCGACCACCAGCAGCAACAACAGAAGCGAAAAGGCGTTGGCCGGCATGTCGGCGCGCTTGGCCGACTCGCCGAACAGCCAGGCGATCAGGATGACGAACGCGGGCTTGAGGAATTCGGAGGGCTGGATGTTGACGCCGAAGACGATCAACCAGCGCCGCGCGCCCTTGATCTCGGCGCCGAAATAAGGCGTCGCCGCCACCATCACGAGGCTGACCAGGAAGACGATCAGCGCGAGGCGCCTGATCTGGCGCGGGTTGAGGAACGAGACCGCCAGCATGATGGCGACGGTCGGGATCAGATAGAGGATGTGGCGGTTGACGAAATAGAACGGGTCGAGGCCGAGCCGGCCGGCCACTGGCGGCGAGGCGGCGAGCGACAACACCACGCCGGCCAGCATCAGCGCGCCGATGGCGGCGAGCGTCAGCCGGTCGACCGTCCACCACCATTCGCCGAAGGGCGTGCGTTGCGCGCGCGAAACCATGTCCCGTTCCCGCGGCCCAAGCTGACGCCGGAGGGTTTACGAAGCATTAATGGTGAGATTAAAGCGATTGAATTCCCGGGATTGCCAGCACCAAATCGACGAACGCCTGCCCGCGCACTTCGAAGTTCGGGTACTGGTCGAACGAGGCGCAGGCCGGCGACAGCAGCACAACTGGCTCCTTGAGGCCTGAGGCCGCCGCATCGCGCGCGGCGGCGGCGACCGCTACCGCCAGCGTCACGCTGATTTCGGCGGACACCTTGCCGTCGAGCGTTCTGGCGAAATCGGCGGCGGCTTCGCCAATCAGATAGGCCTTGGCGATGCGCGGAAAGAATTCGGCAAGACTGGTAATGCCGCCGGTCTTCGGCTTGCCGCCGGCGATCCAGAAAATATCCGTAAAGCTCGCCAGCGCCTTGGCGGTGCTGTCCGCGTTGGTCGCCTTCGAGTCGTTGACGAACAGCACCTTGCCCTTGGCGCCGACCTGCTGCATGCGGTGCGCAAGGCCGGGAAAACTCGCGAGACCCTTTTGGATTGCCGCGAGATCAAGGCCTAGCGCGTAGACAGGCGGCAATCGCGCAAGCGGCGTTCTGCGCGTTGTGCGCCCCCCGCAATGAGCCAATGCCAGCGAGATTCGCCACTGTCTCCGCCTTGCCGCCAGTCGCGCGCAGAATGCGGCTGCCCTCGGCATAGAAGCCGTCGCGCAGCGGATTAAGCACCGACATGCGCACGACTTTCTTGCCGGTGCGTTCGATGCGGTCGGCCGCGGCGCGCGTCCAGTCGTCGTCGACGCCGATCACCGCGGTGTCGGCGCCAGCCACCAGCCTCTCCTTGATGGCGGCGTAATTTTCCATGCTGCCGTGGCGGTCGAGATGATCTTCCGAAATGTTAAGCAGAATGCCGGCGGTGGCTTTCAGCGAAGGCGCGAGATCGATCTGATAGGACGAAACCTCAAGCACGTAAACGCGGCCCGCAACGAAAGGCTCAAGCGCCAACACCGGCACGCCGATATTGCCGCCCATCTGCGCGTCACGGCCGGCGCTGTCGATCAAATGCGCGATGAGCGCGGTTGTGGTCGATTTGCCGTTGGTGCCGGTGATGGCGACGAGCGGGCATTGCGTGCCAGATTTGGTGCGCTCGCGGCAGAACAATTCGATGTCGCCGATGACCTCGACTTTGGCTTTGTGCGCAAGCTTGGCCGACCAATGCGGTTCGGGATGAGTGAGCGGCACGCCGGGCGCCAGCACCAGCGCCGACACTTTCGACCAATCGAGCACGCGCAGATCCTGCGTCGTCAGTCCGGCGGACTTCGCCTCCGCCACGCTTTTTTCGTTGTCGTCATAGACGACGACCTCCGCGCCGCCTTTGACCAACGCCTGCGCCGACAGCAATCCCGATTTGCCGAGGCCGAAGACCGCGACCTTTTTACCGGCGAAAACGGTAATCGGGATCATCGCAACTTCAACGTCGCGAGCCCAGCGAGCGCCAGCACCACGGCGACGATCCAGAAACGGATCACGATCTGCGGCTCGGTCCAGCCGAGCTGCTCGTAGTGATGGTGGATCGGCGCCATCTTGAATACGCGTTTGCCGGTGAGCTTGAACGACACCACCTGCACGATCACCGACACGGCTTCCAGCACGAACAGGCCGCCGACGATGGCCAGCACGATCTCGTGCTTGATCGCCACCGCCACCGCGCCGAGCATGCCGCCGAGCGCCAGCGATCCGGTGTCGCCCATGAAAATCGAGGCCGGCGGCGCGTTGTACCAGAGAAACCCGAGCGAGGCGCCGATTACCGCGCCGCATACCACCGCCAATTCGCCGGTGCCGGCGACGTAATGGATCTGCAGGTAGTCGGCAAAGACCAGGTTGCCGGCGAGATACGAGATCAGCCCGAAGCTCGCCGCCGCGATCATCACCGGCACGATGGCGAGGCCGTCGAGCCCGTCGGTGAGGTTGACCGCGTTGCCGGCGCCGACGATCACGAAGGTGCCAAGCAACACGAAGGCCCAGCCGAGATTAATCACCAGCTCCTTGAAGAACGGAAACACCAGCGAGGTCGCTATCGGACCTTTGCCGAGATGCGACAGCGCGGTGACGGCGATGACCGCAATCAGCGCCTCGGCTAAAAGGCGCGTACGGCCGGCAAAGCCGGCATGGTTCTGCTGGGTAACTTTCAGATAGTCGTCATAAAAGCCGATCAGGCCGAAGCTCAACGTCACCCCGAGTACGATCCAAACATAGGGGCTCATCGGGTTCGCCCACAACAAAGTCGAGACCAGCAGGCCGGAGAGGATCATCAGCCCGCCCATAGTGGGCGTGCCTTTCTTGCTAACCAAATGCGATTGCGGGCCGTCGCTGCGGATCGGCTGGCCCTTGCCCTGCTTGATACGCAGCAGGTCGATGATCGGGCTGCCGAACAGGAACACGAACACCAGCGCGGTGACGATAGCGCCGCCGGTGCGGAACGTGATGTAGCGGAAGACGTTGAGGAACGAAATCTTGTCGGAAAACTCGGTCAGCCAATAGAACATCGAGTCAAACCCTGAAGCTTCCGTTGCGCATGATCTTATCCGAAAACAGGTCCCCACTTTTCGGGATCATGCCCCTTCAGCCTTGCGCCGCCGGTACATTTTCGGGCGCGGCCAGTCGGGCGAATTCCCGTTCCAGCGCCTTGACGATCGGCCCCATTTTCGAGCCCAGCGAACCCTTCACCATAACCGCATCGCCGGCGCGAACGGCGGCGAGCACGGCCGGCTGCAGCCCCGCCGCCGTCTCGGCATAGCCGCCCCGGCGGCCGGATGGAAGGGCCTCCCAGAGCGCGTGCATCAGCGGCCCGCTGCAATAGACCAGGTCGAGGCCGGCCGCTTCGATCGGCTTGGCGAGCCCGCGGTGGAGCGCCGGCCCTTGGCTGCCAAGTTCGAGCATATCGCCCAGCACGGCAATGCGGCGGCCCTGATTACCGATCGGCGCCTGGCGGAGCAGCGCGATGGCGGCCGCCATGGAGGCCGGGTTGGCGTTGTAGCTCTCGTCGATCAGAAGCGCGCTGCCGCCCGGCAGGCGCAAGGCAACGCGCGTGCCGCGGCCGCTCGCCGGTTTGAGGTTGGCCAGTGCGAGCGCGGCCAAAGCCAGATCGGCGCCCACGAGCGCCGCCGCCGCCAGCACGGCCAGCGAATTGAGCACCAAATGCATGCCGGGCGCGCCGAGCTTGTAGGTGACGCTATGGCCGACGATGCGCGCCTCGACGGTCGAAACGTCGGCGTGCAGCGAATGCTTTAGCAACCGCGCGTCGGCCTTGGCGTTCTCGCCGAACGATACGATGCGCGCAACGCCGGCCGCTTCAGCGGCTTTGGCAAGCTGCGCATATTGGCGGATGTCGCGGTTAAGCACGGCTGCGCCGCCCGGCTCGACGCCTGCGAAGATTTCCGCTTTGGCGTCGGCGATTTTCTTGAGCGTGCCGAAAAATTCCAGATGCACCGGCGCGATGGTGGTGACGATCGCCACATGCGGGCGCACCAGTTTGGTGAGCGGCGTAATCTCGCCGGCATGGCTCATGCCGATCTCGAATACCGCATATTTCGCGCCTGCGGACAAACGCGCGAGCGACAGCGGCACGCCCCAATGATTGTTGTAGGAGGCTGTCGACGCGTGCGTCTCGCCGTCGGCGGAAAGCGCGAGCAGCAAGGCCTCCTTGGTGCTGGTCTTGCCGACCGAGCCGGTGACGGCGATTACTTTGCCGTGCGAGCGCGCGCGCGCGGCGCGGGCAAGATTGTGCAAAGCTTCGAGCACGTCGGCGACGATCAGCAGCGGCGCGTCGGCGGCAAACCGCGCGCGCTTGTCCCGCGCGATGACCGCGAGCCCGGCGCCGGATTTGAGTGCGGCCTCGACGAAGTCGTGGCCGTCGCGGTTGTCGCCCTGGATCGCGAAGAAGGCGTCGCCCTTTGCCAGCGTGCGGCTATCGATCGACAGGCCGCCGATGTCCGCCGGCAGCACGCCGGACTTCTCCGCGTGCATTACGGCGGCCATGGCGTCGATGGTCCAGAGCGCGGTCATGTCACTGCGTTCCTTCAACGCCGCCGCCACCGCGTCCTGGTCGGAAAACTTCAAAATCTTGTCGCGGACAATCTGCCCCGTCTCGTGCCCCTTGCCGGCGATCAGCAGCACGTCACCATTCTGCAAAGTGGCAATGGCGGCGCGGATGGCTTCGGCGCGGTCGCCGATTTCGCGTCGCGCCCGGAGCGCCGCCGCGAGAATGGCGGCGCGGATCGCGGAAGCCTGCTCGCTGCGCGGATTGTCGTCGGTGACGATGACGCGGTCGGCGTTCTCGGCCGCGATCCGGCCCATGATCGGACGTTTGCCGGCGTCGCGGTCGCCGCCGGCGCCGAATACCACCGTGAGCTTGCCGCTGGCATAGGGACGCAGCGCTTCGAGCGCCTTCTTGAGCGCGTCGGGTTTGTGCGCGTAGTCGATAAAGATCGGCGCGCCGTTTTTGCTGCCGGCGAGCTCCAGCCGCCCCTTGGCGCCAGTGAGATGCTCGAGCGCCGCGAACACGTGCGCGGGCTGCGAGCCCGTCGCGATCGCAAGCCCGGCGGCCACGCCCGCGTTCTGCACCTGGAAGGCGCCGACCAGCGGCAGCTTCACTTTATATGTCTTGCCGCTGTGGGCGATGCTGACGACTTGCGCGAAGCCATCGATCTTGCCGTCCATAAGCTTGATGTCGTCGCCGTTGACGCCGACCGTCATGACCTTGAGGCCGCGCTTTTTCGCGGCCTCAACCACCTGCCCGGCATAGCAATCGTCGATGTCGATCACCGCCGTGCCATTCGGCGCGACCAAGTCCGTAAACAGCCGTAGCTTGGCGGCGAGATAGTCTTCGATGGTTTGATGATAATCGAGATGATCGCGCGACAGATTGGTGAAGGCGCCGGCGGCGATGCGCACGGCGTCGAGCCTGTGCTGATCGAGGCCGTGCGAAGAGGCTTCGAGCGCGAGATGGGTGACGCCCTCGCCGGACAACTGCTCGAGCGTGCGATGCAACTCGACCGGATCGGGCGTGGTAAGCGAGCCGTATTTTTCGCCGTGCGGCGACACAACGCCGATGGTGCCGATGCTGGCGGCCGACAGTCCGAGCGTGGCCCAGATTTGCCGCGTGAAGGCGGCGACCGAGGTTTTGCCGCTGGTGCCGGTGACCGCGGCGATGGTGCCGGGCTGGCGTGGAAAGAATTTCGCCGCCGCCAGCGCCAACGCGCGGCGCGCGTTCGTGACCGGCACAAAGGCGATATTGGCCGGCAATCCGTCAGGTCGCTGCTCGGCAGCGACCGCCACCGCGCCGGCAGCAGCGGCTTGCTTGGCGAAATGCGCGCCGTCGGCTTTGGCGCCGGCAATGGCAAAAAACAAAAAGCCCGCTTTGACCTTGCGGCTGTCGGCCGAAATGCCGGCGATGTCGAGCGCCGCGAAGCGCGGGTCGAGACGGGTATGCCCCAACGGCAGGTCGGCAAGTTTCATCGACGTCTTTCTAGACGCACGTTGAATTGTAAGCGAGGCGGAATTTCGGCCATCCGCGCAGGACAAGCACTTACTGGCTCGCGGTCGCCTTGGCCAGGATGAGCTGGTCGGCCTTGGGCAGATCGAAGCGCGGTTCGAGATCGAGCAGCGGCGCGATGCGCGCGATCACCTTGGCGGCGGTCGGCGCGGCATTCCAGCCGGCGGTGGCAAAACCGTGGGTTTCCGGCGTCGGCTGCGGCTCGTCGAGCATGATCATCATCAGATATTTCGGCTTGTCGGCCGGCAGCACGGCCATGAAATCGGTCAGTAGCTTGTGTTTCGAATAGTGGCCGTTGACGACCTTTTCGGCTGTGCCGGTCTTGCCGCCGATATAATAGCCGGCGACGTTGGCCTTGGTGGCGGTGCCCTTCTCGGCATTGAGCCGCATCAGGTAACGGATGGCGCGGCTGGTCTCGGGCTTGAGCACCTGCTTGGCCAAGGCCTTGACCTCGCTTTCGTCGCGCTTGAGGAAAGTCGGCGGAATAAGCCGCCCGCCATTAAGCGTGGCAGCGATGCCCATCACCGCCTGCAGTGGCGCGACCGACAGGCCGTGGCCGAAGGCGATGGTAACGGTGTTGAGCTCGCCCCAGTGCTTGGGGACGATCGGCTCGGCACTTTCCGGCAATTCGGTGCGCAACCGGTCGAGCTGGCCCATCTTCTTCAAGAAGGCCTGGTGGCCCTGTACGCCGACGGCGAGCGCCATGCGGGCGGCGCCGATGTTCGAGGAATAAGTGAAAATCTCCGGCACCGTGAGCGCACGGTGCATCGGCTCGTAATCATGGATGGCGAAGCGGCCGTACTGCAGTGGATGGCTGGCGTCGAAGCTCGAGGAGAGCGACGCTTTGCCGGAGTCCAGCGCCATCGCCACGGTGAACACCTTGAAGGTCGAGCCCATCTCGTAGACGCCGGTAGTGAGCCGGTTGATGCGGGTCGGATCGTTCGCCTCGCGCGGATTGTTCGGATCGTAATCGGGCTCCGAAACCATAGCGACGATTTCGCCGGTGTTGACGTTGAGAACGATACCGGAGGAAGCCTTGGCCTCGAACTTCTCGTGCGCGGCGACGAGTTCGTCGCGCAGCGCGAACTGCACGCGCAGATCGAGCGCGAGCTGCACCGGCCGCTGCAGCCGGTCGGTGGCGAGTCCCGCCAAGTGCAACGCGGCGAGCCCCTGCCCGTCCAGCCATTTCTCGATGCCGGCGATGCCCTGGTTGTCGATATTGACGTGGCCTATCTCGTGCGAGACCACCGCGCCGTTGGGATAGATGCGCTTGTTCTCGGTCAGGAAGCCGACGCCGGGAATGCCGAGCCGGTGAATCTCCTGCTGCTGCTTGGCGCTTATCTCGCGCTTGAGCCAGACGAAGCCCTTCTTCGACGACAGGCGCTCGCGCACTTCGGTGGCGTCGAGATCCGGCAGCACCGCGGTGAGCAGTTCCTCCGCCTCGTCAACGTCGATGAGCTTGCGCGGCTCGGCAAACAGTGAGGGCGTCTTCACGTCGGTAGCGAGAATCTGTCCGTTGCGGTCGAGGATGTCGGGCCGCGCTGTGGCGAGCGCGTCCGCCCCGACGCTGCGGCGGGCGCCGTGACCGTCGGCTTGCTGCGCGAACATGACGAGGCGTAACGATATGACGCCGTAAATTGCGACGAAGGCGACAATGGCGAGGCCGATGCGCGCCTTGGCCTTCACATTGCGGTCGACGTCGCGGCCGTAGAGAAACGAACGTATGAAGCGCTGCCAGCGGGTCTCCGGCGATTTGGGCCTTGCGCTCATCGGATTATCGCCCTACCGGCACGCTGCCGGTGGTGTCGGGCGCTGCCGGCGCCAGCATGGCGCCAATCGGATCGCTGCCCGGAGAACCGGCCGGCGGGCGTTCGGGCAGGCGGTCGAGGCTGTCGAATTGTGTCGGCAGGATCGGCTTGAGCGCTAAATGGCGGTCGGCCAAACCCTGGATGCGGCCGGGGGTGTCGAGCTTCGCCCATTCGGCGCGCAGCGTCGCGATGGCGTCGCGCTCGCGACGCAACTGGCCGGCGAGCTTGGCCACGCGCTCGGCCTGCAGCGTGGAATTGAACTTGATCTTGTAGACGAGAGACGCCGCCAGAATGAGCGCGCCGATCACGAAAATGTTCAGGAGGCGCATGCTCAGTGCCCCTTCAAAACATCGGCGAGCGCCGGCAGGCGCGGCAGAAGATCGGACGCATCGTCCGAACGCGCGGGCGCCGGCTCACGTTCGGCGGCGCGCAGCTTGGCCGAACGCGCGCGCGGATTGCGCGCGATCTCCTCGGCATCGGCCACGACCGGGCGCTTGGTGAGCACACGGAAGGTCGGCGTCGGCGCTTTGCGTTCGGGCGCGTGACGCGAGCCGGCGCGAGTGTCGCTACGGCCAGCGAGAAATGACTTGACGATGCGATCCTCAAGCGAATGGAACGACACCACAACCAGGCGGCCTTGCGGCTTAAGGATGCGCTCGGCGGCTTGCAGCGCCGCGACCAGTTCGCCCAGTTCGTCGTTGACGAAGATGCGCAACGCCTGAAACGTGCGGGTGGCGGGGTGAATATCGCCCGGGCGCGAATGCACGACTGAGGAAACGATGTCGGTGAGCACCGCGGTGGTGCGGATCGGCGCTTGTGCGCGCGCTTTGACGATGGCGCGGGCCACCGCGCGCGATTGGCGCTCCTCGCCGAGAATAAAAATGATGTTGGCAAGATCGCGTTCGCCCCCGGCGGCGATCACATCGGCCGCGCTAGCACCCTGCCCGCCCATGCGCATGTCGAGCGGCCCGTCCAAGCGAAAGGAAAATCCGCGCGCGGCCGTATCGAGTTGCATGGAGGAGACGCCGAGATCGAGCACCACGCCATCCACGGCGTCGGTGCCGCAATCGTGCGCGACCGCGTCGAGATTGGAAAATTGATCTTCAATCAGCGTGAGGCGGCCGTTCGCCGCCTGCACCAGGTCAGCGCCGAGCGCGATCGCGCTTTGGTCGCGGTCGATGCCGATCACTTTGCAGTCGGCGGCGGAGAGTATGGCGCGGGTGTAACCGCCGGCGCCGAACGTGGCGTCGATATAGACACCGCCGTCATGCACGTTGAGGAAGTCGAGCGCCGGCGCGCCGAGCACGGGAATATGGAGGGCCGGTCCGCCAACGACAGCCGCAAAGCCGCCGCCGCCCGCCGTCATTCCCGTGCTCCGAGCGCGTTGCGCGCCGCCGACTGGGCTCCGAGCTGACTCTTGAGCGCGCGTACCTTGTCGGTGGCCTCCGCGAGCTCGTTCTGGAACCGGCCCGGCTCCCAGATCTGAAACTTGTGGCCGAGGCCGACAAAGGTCACCGCCTCGGTAATCCCAGCGTGCCGCTTCAAGCTCTCGCTCAAGCTCACGCGGCCCTCGCCGTCGATCTTCAGCGTTTCGCTGGTGCCGTAGAGCGCCAGCGCGAACCGCTCGCGCTCGTCGGAGAACGGGGTAAAGCGTCCGATCAACGCCTCGATCTCCGTCATCAGCGCATCCCCCCGGCATCGATCGCGGGGCGATCGAGCGCCGGATAACAATACAGGCCATCGAAACCATCGCGGCCGAGTACCGAACGGAAGGAAGCAGGAATCGAGACGCGCCCCTTGGAGTCGAGCCGTAGCGTCGTGTTCGACACGAAGCGGCCCATATCCCGCACTCCACACCGACCGGACGCCACGGACTATGGAGATTGCCGTGCCGCCCCAAGGCCTTGAGCGGTCCGTCAGTCTCGATGCGAGTTGATGGGATATCATGGGACATTATGGGCGTCAATGGAATGACCCTGCCCCGACGCCTTGCGTTCGGGCGCCGGCGCAGCGCAGCGCCGGAACCTCATTAACGGCCCTTAAACTTAAGGATTTATTGCCGGGCGACGTCTTTCGCGAACGTGCAAAAGCCGCCCGATAGCCACCTTTTCCGTGCCGTGTTGCTTTTTCGCTGCGGCGCGGTGAATGATGCTCATCCCGCGCCTCGCGCATCCATTTCGGGTCCGGCTCATGTCGGCATTTCCGCCGGATTCGTTCATTGTCACCGATGTTGAGCCCTCGCCCAATCATGACAAGCGCAGCCAAGGCCGGGCGCCCGACATGATCCTGCTGCACTACACCGGCATGGCCACCGGCGAGGCCGCTCTCGCCCGGCTCTGCTCGCCCGACAGCAAAGTGTCCGCGCATTACCTGGTGTTCGAGAACGGCCGCATCGTGCAATGTGTGCCGGAAGAGCGGCGCGCCTGGCATGCCGGGGTATCGTCCTGGGCCGGGGAAACCGACATCAATTCGTGCTCGATCGGCATCGAAATCGTCAATCCGGGGCACGAATTCGGCTACCGCGACTTCCCGCTGCGGCAGATCGCGGCGGTGATCTCGCTGTGCAAATCGATCATGACCCGCCGCGGGCCGATCGCGTCCGACCGCGTGCTCGGGCATTCCGACGTGGCGCCTTCGCGCAAGCAGGACCCGGGCGAGAAATTTCCCTGGGAACTGTTGAGCGAGTCCGGCGTCGGGCATTGGGTGCGCCCAGCCCCGCTCGATCTCGACGGCGCCTCGATCACGCCCGGCGAACACAGTGAGTTGGTGATGCGGCTGCAGCGCGCCTTGCGGGGCTACGGCTACGGCATCGAGGAAACCAGCAGCTATGACGAGGCGACGCGCGCGGTGGTGGCGGCCTTTCAGCGCCATTTCCGCCCGGCCCGGGTGGACGGCCTCGCCGACGCTTCCACCATGCTCACGCTGCGCGCGCTGCTGGAGACGCGCCCGGCGCCGCTCGTCTGAAAAGACCGTTTTAACGCTGCCGGCGCGGCGGCCTTGACGCGGCGGCCGCGCAATCCCATTGCTATCCCCGTCAGTCGGCCGGACGGCCGCTCCGCGCCAATGCCGAAAGGCGGCCGGGGAGGAAAGTCCGGGCTCCATGGACGAACGGTGCCGGATAACGTCCGGCGGGGCAGCCCTTCGGGGCGGCTTCAGGGACAGTGCCACAGAAATGAGACCGCCGCGGCTGCGTAGCGTTTTGGCCGCGGTAAGGGTGAAACGGTGTGGTAAGAGCGCACCGCGTCTTCGGCGACGAAGACGGCACGGCAAACCCCACCGGGAGCAAGACCGAATAGGAACGACGTTGGAGCGTATGCTCCTGGTCCGTCCGGGCCAGTCGTTCGGGTAGGTTGCTTGATGCGCCGGGCAACCGGCGCACCAGAGGAATGGCCGTCACGTTTGCGGTGAGACCCGCAGGCCTTACAGAACCCGGCTTACAGGCCGGCTGATACGTCAAACGGGGGCTCGGCGGAAAAACCGCCGGGCCCCCGCCAATTTCAAAGTTCCGTCTTGATTCTAAAGGTCTCTTGCGGCGTCCCGCTCGGGAGAAAATTGCTATAACGGCGGTGAAACACGTGACGGGGGGACACGAACATGGCTGACCCAAATAATCGGGTACCTTTGGCGCCGTCCGCGAAAACCGGACCGGCGCCGTTGGCGCCATCGGCAGGTGGACCTGTGCCTTTGGCGCCGTCCGCAGGCAGCGGGCCGTGCCCTTGGCGCCGGCCGCGGCGGCAGAGCATCCCAAGACGTTCTGGGAGAAAAACCGGCGCTGGTTCTTTATCGGTGTCGCCATCATCGTCGGACTGAACGGAATTAATCAGATCTATAAGGCGAGTACGCCGCATTTGCCGGGCTGCGCGGCGCAGGCGACCGCCGACGTCATCCGCGAGATCTTCAAGTCGAAGAACGTCGCGCTCACGGCGCTCAACAATATGACGACGGTGTCGGAATCCTCGACGCAGCAAAACTGCCAGGCGCATATCGAAACGGCGGCGGAAAGCGGAACGATCTTCTACACCATCACCTTGCAGGGCGATAAGTTCCAGGTCCTGATCACCAAGGTGGACGCGCGCCGCCGCTGAAGGCGCGTGCGAACGCGGCGATGGTCTGCGATGATCGCCATGCTTTGCCCGCCGGACAGAGACAGGCATTCGCAGAACTTAGCTTGACCGGCGCAGTGCAAAATGTTCTTTGCGGCAGAACATGGCCGCGCCGCGAAAATGCTCTGGTCAGCGCCTGAGCAGCCCGAGTTCGTCCAAGACGGCGACGAACTCGGCGCGCTCGGTCTCGAGATAGCTGCGCAGCCGCGCACCGGTCTGCACCATCGGCGACCAGCTAAGCCGCGCGAGGTCGTCCTGCCAGCACGGCTGGCCGGCGGCGGCGGTGACGACGCCTTGCCAAAACTTTACTTGCGCCGCCGAAAGACCGCTCGGCCCGCTGACGCCGCGCCAGGCGCCGATCAAGCAGCCGGCACCCTGCTCGCTCCAGGTCGGCACGGCGGCAAAGACGCCGTCGAGCCGCGCCGGCGCGCTGATCGCTAAGACGCGCAGGCGGCCGGCGTTCAATTCGGTAATCACGCTTGCCGCAGTGACGGCGCAGACGTCGGCCTTGCCCGCAATCATATCGGCGACGCAATCGAGCGCGCTGTCGAACACGCGGATCGTTGGCGCGTTGACGTCGCCGCCGGCCTGCTTGACGAGTTTGGCGAGTGCGATGTGGTTGGGATTGCCGAGCGCGGTCGACAGCGCGACGGTCACGCCCTTCGCGTTTTGCTTGAAACGCGCCAGCAGATCGCCGCCGGTTTTCAAATTCGAATCGGCGCGCACCGCAAACGCAATGTATTCGGTCACCAGCGTGGCGATCGGTGTGTACTTGCTGTGCTCGAAATCGGCGGCGCCGACCAGAAAATCGGTCACCAGATTGGGCGACGAGATCGCGATCACATGCGCGTTGCCCGCGTGCTTGTCGATGATCTGCGTCCAGGCCTTGCGCGCGCCGCCGCCCGGCACATTGAGCACCTCGACCGCGACATCGAGCAGGCCGCCTTTGCCGATCGCCTTGGCCAGCGCGCGCGCGACGCGGTCGAGACCGCCGCCAGGCGGTGTGCCGGCGATAATCCGCACGCCGTAGGCCGGCCGCCAAGTCTCGCTCATTACTTGGCGCCCATGCCGAGCCCGCCGAGCACCTTGGCCCAGAGCACGACTTCGTCCTTGTAGAATTTGTCGAAGTAGGCGGCGCTGCGCCGTTCCGGCGGCACCACGTCGTAGCCCAAGTCGGCGAAGCGATTGACGACGTTCGGATCGTTGAGCGCGACGCCGAGCGCCTTGTTGAGCTTGTCGATGACCGTCTTTGGCGTGCCCTTGGGCGCGGAGAGGCCGAACCAGACGATGAGATCGAACTGCGGCAGGCCGGCTTCCGCGGTGGTCGGCACGCCGGGCAGCATCGGCGAATGCTTGTCGCCGGTGATGGCGAAGGCCTTGAGTTTGCCGGTCTTGATGTGCGGCGCGATGTTGACGATCTGGTTGCAGCCGAAATCGATGGTGCCGGCGACCAGATCCATGGTCGCTTGCGGCGTGCCGCGATAGGAGGCGACCGTCGGGTGCACATTGGCGACCGAATGGAATACCGAGCAGGCGAGATTGGAAATCGAGCCGACGCCAGCGTCGGCTTCGGTCACTTTCTTCTCGTTGGCTTTCAGGTAAGCGATGAAGTCCTCGAGGTTGTCCGCCGGCACGCCGGCGCGCGCCACCAGAACCATCGGCGAGACGTTGATCAGGCCGATCTGCTCGAAATCGGTCGAGCGGTAGGGCAAGTCCTTGTGCAGGAATTCGGCGGCGGCATGGGTGCCCGAGCCGGACACCATGATAGTGTAGCCGTCCGGCGCAGCTTTGGCGACCTTGTTGGAGCCGATGGTGCCGCCGGCGCCCGTGACGTTCTCGACGATGATCTGCTGACCGAGCGCCTGCGACATCGGGCCGATGACGATGCGCGCGGTGGTGTCGGACGGCCCGCCGGGCGGAAACGGCGCAATTAGGACGATGTTGCGGTCGGGATAATTCTGCGCGAACGCGCTCGGCGGTAGCACGCAGAGCGCCAAAGCGAGCATCATCATTTTTTTCAAGGCGAGCCTCCCTTTTGTTGGCGATATTGTTCAAGTTTCCGCCGACGAAAGAAAGGGACTTGGCGACCGCGCCATAAAAAGAGAGTCCGGCTAATGGACTATCCGGACTCTCCTCGACCACGCGTTGTCACTGATCGAAGCGTAGGCCGAGGGTGAGGGTCAGCGGTCGGCCTAGCTGTCAGTTGGCGGTAAAATCATAGGCCCAAGGCCAAGCGGCTGGCTGTGCACTATTGACCACATTGCAACAAATAGCCGGTGGCAAGACCGGCGAAAGAATAGTGCCGATCATCCTTCGAGGCTCGGCGCTTACGCGCCTCGCACCTCAGTATGACGAATTAGCGGGCGTGACGCCGTTGGCCTTGAGCGTGGCGGCGGCCGACGGCGCGCTGAGGAAGTCGATCAACGCCTTGGCGATATCGGATTCCTTGGCGGACGCGCTCAAGCCGGCGGCAAAACCGATTTCGGTCTGCAACGCTTCGGGGATCGGGCCCACCACCTCGATGTCCGCAACGCCGACCATCCGCGTCGCGACCACCACGACGAAATCGGCTTCCCCGCGGCCCACCACCTCGACGCAGTCTTCGGCCGGCATCGGTTTGAGCTTGCTTTGCATTTCGCCCTTGATGCCAAGGCGGTCGAGGAGACCGACGAAATACAACCCGCTGGCGCCGTGCGCGGGAAACGCAACTGCCTTGGCGGCGATGAGCGCGCGCTTGAAGGTCTCGACCGAAGAAAGATCGGGCTTGGCCGCGCCGGCGCGGATGCCGACAGCTAGGCCGGCGGTGCCGATGTCGGCCAGCGAGCCGGGCACGACTTTGCCCGCCGCGATCAACTGCTCGACGGTCGAGGGATTGCCGACCGCGACATCGAAGGCTTCGCCCGCCTTTCCGCGCCGGACTACTTCCGGGTTGACGTCGAGTTGCAGGTCAATCGCGTTGCCGGTCGCGCGCGCGAATTCGGCGCATAGCGCGCGCACCGCAGCGCGCGGGCCGTTGCCGCTGAGCACCCTGAGATGGGCCATCAGTGCGCGGACACCGACTTGATGTCGGCCGCCTTGATGACCTTGCCCCACTTCTCGATCTCGGACGCGACGAACGTGCCGTAAGCTTCCGGCGTGCCGCCAATCGCCGCGCCGCCGATGTTGGCGAATTTTTGCTGGATTTCCGGAGTGGCGAGAATAACGTTGATTTCCTTGTTGAGCGTGGCGACGATTTCTTTCGGCGTGCCCTTTGGCGCGCCGATGCCGTGCCAGATGCCGGCCTCGAAACCCGGCACGGTTTCCGCGACCGTCGGAATGTCCGGCAGCGCGGCGTTGCGTTTGGCGCTGGTCACCGCCAAGGCGCGCAATTTTCCGGACCTGACAAAGGCGATGGTCACGGGCATCGGCCCGATGAAGGCCTGCACCTGTCCGCTCAGCAGATCCGGCACCGGGCTCTGGCGATAGGGCACGTGCACCAGATTGATGCCGGCCATCAGTTTTAGCAATTCGCCGTTCATGTTCGGCGCGCTGCCGATGCCGAACGAGGCGTAATTGATCTTGCCCGGATTGGCTTTGGCGTAGGCGATGAATTCCGGCAGCGTCTTGGCCGGCAGCGACGGAGTGACTACCAAGGCGTTGGGCGACTCGAAGGTGCCGATGACCGGCGTGATGTCCTTCTGGATATCGAAGGAGAGCCCTTGATAGAGCGTGGCGTTGACCGCGTTGGTCACTGTCATGGCCAAGAGGGTGTAACCGTCGGGGGCCGCGCGCGAGACGATCTCGGCGGCAAGATTGCTGCCGGCGCCCGGCCGGTTGTCGACAATGAATTCCTGACCGAGCTTTTGCGCGAGCGGGGCGGCAAGCAGGCGCATATCGGTGTCGGTCGCCGAGCCCGGCGGAAAGCCAACGACGATACGCACCGGCCGGCTCGGATAATTATCCGCCCAGGCAAAGCGCGAAACCGCCGGCAGCGCGGCGGCGGTGGCGGAAAGTTGCAGGAAACGGCGGCGTTGCAGTTTTTTCACAGTTGTCCTCCCTAACACACGAATTGCAGCTTTGGTTGCGGCCTCTTTCAGTTCGCCTTGATATTGGCGTCCTTGATGATTGCGCTCCACTGCGTCATCTGGGCCTTGAGATAAGTTGTGACGTCTTTCGGCGTCGAAGTCACGATCAGCACGTTGATGTCGACGAATTTCTGCTTCACCGCCGGGGTGGCGAGCGCCGCGATCACGTCGTCGTGCACCTTGGCAATGAACTCCGGCGGCGTCCTGCCCGGCATGTAGAGGCATTGCCCGTCCGACACGTCGAAGCCGGGCAAACCGGATTCGGAAACGGTCGGGATATCGGCGGCAAAGGGAATGCGCTCCGCCGAGGTCACCGCCAGCGCGCGCACGGTGCCGCCCTTGATCTGCGACATTACCGACGGCAGCGTCGCCACCATGATGTCGACGCGGCCCGCCATGAGGTCGGTGAGCGCCGGGCCGCCGCCGCGATAGGCGACATGGGCGATGTCGATGCCGGCTTTGCGCTTGAACAATTCGCCGCACAAATGCTGGATGGTGCCGACGCCGGGCGAGGCATAGCTCGCCTTGCCGCCGCGCGACTTGGCGTAGGCGATGAAGTCCTTGACCGAGGTCACCGGCGAGTTGGGCGGAACCAGCAGGACGTTGGTGAAAACGGTCAGCCGGGTGACCGGCGCGAGATCGACGAGCGGGTCGTAGCCGAGCGCCGGATAGATGAAGGGGTTGGTCGCCAGGAAGTTGGTGGCGATAAAGATCGTATAGCCGTCGGGCGGCGACTGCGCGGCCGCCATCGCGCCGATATTGCCGCCGGCGCCGCCTTTGTTCTCGACCAGCACCGGCTGGCCCCAGATGTCGGACAGACGCGCGCCGAGTACGCGGGCGACCGGATCGCTGGCGCCGCCCGGCGGAAACGGCACCACGAAACGCACGGCGCGGTTCGGATAGGTGTCGGCCCAGGCTGCCATCGGCGCGAACGGCAGCGCGGCGGCGCCCGCGGCAAATTGCAGAAATCGACGGCGCGGAAGTGTCATGGTGCTGCTCCACATAGCATCACAATGCGATTCCCCGGGTCAGTTTGCCTTGGCGCCCGAGAACGCCACCACCTTGGCCCACTTTGCGGTTTCGCTGGCGATCAGCTTGCCGAAGTCGGCGGGCGAGCCCGGGATGAGAATGCCGCCGAGGTCCTTCAGCCGCGCGTTGATCTTAGGATCGGCGAGCCCGGCGTTGATTTCCTTGTTGAGCTTTTCGATGATTTCGAGCGGCGTGTTCTTCGGCGCGCCGATGCCGAACCAGGAGGTCGCCTCGTAGCCCGGCAGAAAATCGGCGACGGTCGGCAGATCTGGCAGCATGGCCGCGCGCGTCGCCGTGGTGACCGCCAGCGCGCGCACCTTGCCGGAGCGGATGTGCTGCATGGAGGCGGGCGTCGTGTCGATCATGACCTGCACTTGGCCGCCGATCAAATCGGTCAGCGCCGGCGCCGCGCCGCGATAGGGCACCTGCACCATCTCGACCCCGGTCATCATCTTGAACAACTCGGCGGAGACGTGTTGCGGGGTGCCAATGCCGGCCGAGGCATAACTGACCTTGCCAGGGTTGGCTTTGATATAGGCGATCAACTCGGGGACGGTCTTGACCGGCACCGACGGGTTGACCTCCATCACCAGCGGCACGCGCATGATGCTGCCGACCGGCGCAATATCGCGGATGAAATTGAAATTGAGGTTCTTGTAGAGCGCGGCGTTGATCGCATTCGGCGAGGACACCGAGAGCAGCGTGTAGCCGTCGGGGGCCGCGCGCACCACCGTCTCGGCGCCGACATTGCCGCTGGCGCCCGGCTTGTTTTCGACGATAAAGGATTGGCCGAGCCGCTCCGAAAGCCATTGGCACATCAGCCGCATGACGATGTCCTGCGGGCCGCCGGCGGCAAAGCCGACGATCAAATGCACCGGCCGCGTCGGGTAATCGAGCGCCCAGGCGCGGTGGGAAAATGCGGGCGCGGCGGCGGCGGCGCCGGCGAATTGCAGGAATTGGCGGCGGCGAAGTCTCATGGCGTTTTTCCCCCGGGCATTATTGTTGTGGCTGCCCGGCAGCCGCAAGCCTAGCAGGCTTGTGTTACCCCCGACAGGCTGGACATAGTGCGGCGTCCGCCTTCGGCCTTTAGCCATGCCCGCCAAAAAACCAAACAAGACGCCGCAGCAACTCTGGGACTTCTGGATCGACCGCGGCGGCACTTTCACCGACGTGGTGGGACGGCGGCCGGACGGCACGCTCACGGCGCACAAGCTACTGTCCGAGAACCCGGAAGCCTATGCCGACGCCGCGGTGCAGGGCATCCGCAATCTGTTGGGACTGAAGGCGGGCGAACCGATCCCGGCGGGCCGTGTCGGCGCGGTCAAGATGGGCACGACTGTGGCTACGAATGCGCTGCTCGAGCGCAAGGGCGACCGCACGCTGCTCTTGATCACCAAGGGTTTTCGCGATGCGCTCAAGATCGGCTACCAGGCGCGGCCGAGGATCTTCGCCCGCCACATTATCAAGCCCGACATGTTGTACGAGCGCGTGGCCGAGGTGGACGAACGCGTGCGCGCCGACGGCACGGTCGAGCGCGTGCCCGATCTCGCCGCCGTGCGCCGCGATCTCGAAACGGCCAAGGCCGACGGCATCGTAGCGGTCGCGATCGTGTTCATGCACGCCTACCGATTTCCTGAGCACGAGAAACAGGTCGCGGCGCTGGCGCGCGAGATGGGCTTCGCGCAAGTGTCGGTCAGCCACGAGGTGTCGCCGCTGATCAAGCTGGTCGGCCGCGGCGATACTACCGTTGTCGATGCTTATCTGTCGCCGATTTTGCGCCGCTATGTGGCGCAGGTCGATAAGGACCTCGACGCTAGGCGCTCGAATGCCCGACTAATGTTTATGATGTCGTCGGGCGGGCTCACCGCCGCCGAATTATTTCAAGGCAAGGACGCCATTCTTTCTGGTCCTGCCGGCGGCGTGGTCGGCATGGCGGAAACCGGACGGCAGGCCGGCTTCGAGCGCCTTATTGGATTTGATATGGGCGGCACCTCGACCGACGTGTCGCACTTCGACGGCGAATACGAGCGCGCCTTCGAGACCGAAGTCGCTGGCGTGCGCATGCGCGCGCCCATGATGCTCATTCATACGGTCGCCGCCGGCGGCGGCTCTATCCTGCATTTCGACGGCGCGCGCTTCCGCGTCGGCCCCGAACTCGGCGGGCGCCAATCCGGGGCCGAAATGCTACCGCCGCAACGGGCCGCTGGCGGTAACCGACGCCAATGTGATGGTCGGGAAACTCATTCCCGATTTCTTTCCGAAGATTTTCGGCTCAGCGCAGAACGAGCCGCTCGACGCCAAAGCGGTGCGCCACGACTTCAACAATCTGGCGCAGAAAGTCGGCAAGTCGGCGGAGGAAATCGCCGACGGCTTCATCAAGATCGCGGTCGAGAACATGGCGAACGCAATCAAAAAGATTTCGGTGCAGCGCGGCTACGACGTGACGCGCTACGCGCTCAACTGCTTCGGCGGCGCCGGCGGCCAGCACGCTTGCCTAGTCGCCGACGCGCTCGGCATGACGCGCGTGCTCATTCATCCGTTTTCGTCGCTGCTGTCGGCCTACGGCATGGGGCTCGCCGACATCCGCTCGACGCGCCAGCAGGCGATCGAGCTGACGTTCGGGGGTAAGGTGCTCGCGGCGATCAAGCGCGAGGGCGCGCGGCTCGGCAAGGAGGCGAAGAACGAGGTCGCCGGCCAGGGCGTGCCGCCAAGCAAGATCAAGATTTTCGTGCGCGCCCACATTCGTTATGCCGGCACCGACACGGCGCTGGTGGTCGCCGCCGGCGCCCTGCCCGTGATGAAGCGGTCTTTCGAAAAGGCCCATAAGGCGCGCTTCGGCTTCATCGACCGCAGCAAGCAGATGGTGGTCGAGGCGGTGTCGGTCGAAGCGGTCGGCGGCGGCGCCAAGTTCAGTGAGCGCGCCGTTAAACGCGTGCGCGGCAAACTGCCGCCACCGGCGCGGCGCACGCAATTTTTCTCGGGCGGCGAATGGCATAAGGCGAACGTTTACACGCGCGACCAGTTGAAGCCGGGCGCATGCGTCAAAGGCGCCGCCATCATCATCGAGCCGCACCAGACCATCGTGGTCGAGCCGGGCTGGCAGGCTGAGCTGACGCGCAAAAATCATCTGGTGTTAACACGCGCGAAAAAGCTTGTGCGCACGCACGCCATCGGTACTCATGCCGACCCGATCATGCTGGAGGTGTTCAACAATCTCTTCATGTCGATAGCCGAGCAGATGGGCGTGTCGCTGCAGAACACCGCCTATTCGGTCAACATCAAGGAGCGGCTCGATTTCTCCTGCGCCTGCTTCGCGCATGACGGCACATTGGTCGCCAACGCGCCGCACATGCCGGTGCATCTCGGCTCAATGGACCGTTCGGTCGAAACCATCATCCGCGACAATGCCGGCCGCATCGCGCCCGGCGACGTCTACGCCATCAACGCGCCCTATAACGGCGGCACGCATCTGCCCGACATCACCGTCTGCACGCCCGTATTCGACGACAAGAAGAAAAAGATTTTGTTTTGGGTCGCCTCGCGCGGCCATCATGCGGATGTCGGCGGCATTTCGCCCGGTTCGATGTCGCCCAATGCGACGACCATCGAGCAGGAAGGCGTTTATATGGACAACTTCAAGCTGGTCGATCGCGGCCACTTCCGCGAGAAGGAACTGATGGCGGCGCTGACCGGCGCGAAATATCCCGCGCGCAACCCGGTGCAGAACATCAACGACATCAAGGCTCAAATAGCGGCCAACGAGAAGGGCGTCGCCGAGCTGCGCAAGATGGTGGCGCAGTTCACTTTGCCGGTCGTGCGCGCCTACATGCAGCACGTGCAGGACAACGCGGCCGAAAGCGTGCGCCGCGTGCTCGACCGCCTGCACGACAGCGCCTTCAGCTACGAGATGGACCAGGGCACCACGATCAAGGTGCGCATTTCGGTCGACAAGCAGAAACGCAAAGCGACGGTCGACTTCACCGGCACCTCGCCGCAGCAGCCGACCAATTTCAACGCGCCCGAGCCGGTGACGCGCGCGGCCGTGCTCTACGTGTTCCGCGTGATGGTGGACGACGACATCCCGATGAACGCCGGATGTCTGAGGCCGATCAACATCGTGCTGCCGGCGCATTCCATGCTGTCGCCGGAATATCCGGCGGCCGTGGTCGCCGGCAACGTTGAGACCTCGCAAGCCGTCACCAATTGCCTGTTCGGCGCGCTCGGCGCCTTAGCGGCGGCGCAAGGCACCATGAACAACCTCAATTTCGGCAACGCGCGTTATCAATATTACGAGACGATCTGTTCGGGATCGCCGGCCGGGCCCGGCTTCAACGGCACCGACGCGGTTCACACGCATATGACCAATACACGGCTCACCGATCCGGAGGTGCTGGAATTCCGCTATCCGGTGGTGCTGGAGGACTTCCACATTCGCGCCGGCTCGGGCGGGCGCGGAAAGTGGCATGCCGGCGACGGCATCCGCCGCACCATCCGTTTCCTGGAGAAGATGGACTGCACGATTTTGTCGGGCCACCGCCGCGTGCGGCCGTTCGGCCTGGCGGGCGGCGAAGCGGGGCAAATCGGCGAGAACTGGGCGCGCCGCAAGGACGGCCGCATGGAACGCCTGCAAGGCTGCGACGAGACGGCGATCGACGCCGATGAAGCCGTCATCATCCAGACGCCGACCGCGGGGGGATATGGGAAGGCGGACTAGCGGCAATTGAGCGCCACCCGCCGGCCAACCCGCCCTCGCCTTGACCTTGATCAAACCCGCAGCCCGGCGGCGGGGCTAATTTGCCCCAATGTTAGCCCCTCCCCGCGCGGGCCGCCCGGCGTCCCCCCTCAAAGCGCTATTGGAAAACGCCCCGAGCGTGCTGCTGGCGCCGGTGCCGCTGGCGCTGTTGCAGCCGATCTTCAACCGCATCGCCAACCACGTCGCGCATTCGCGCCCGGAGTTGTTCAACCGGCTGGGCGCGCACGCGGGCAAGCGCTTCCTGATCGACCCGACCGACCTGCCTTTCGTGCTGGTGCTCACGCCTTTGCCCGAGCGGCCGCTGTTGACCGCGCACCGCCGCCACGAGCGGCCGGCGCACGCGGCGGCGATTGCCGGCAAATTCTTCAATCTGCTCGACATGATCGACGGTTCGCTCGACGGCGACGCGCTGTTCTTCTCGCGCGATTTGCGCGTCTCCGGCAACACCGAGGCGGTGGTGGCTTTGCGCAACGCGCTCGACGACTTCGAAGGCTCGGCACTCGACAGCGTGGTGGCGAGCTTCGGCCCGCTGTCCGGGCCGGCGGGCGTAGCGCTGTCGGCGATGCGCTCGATCAGGGGGCGATAGATGAGCGACGTGCAGAATATGACGCGTCCCGAACTGGTCTGCCCGGCCGGCACACCGGCGGCCTTGCGCACCGCGGTCGATGCCGGCGCCGACGCGGTCTATTGCGGCCTGCAGAACGAAACCAATGCGCGCAATTTTCCCGGGCTGAATTTCACCGTCGCCGAGATCGAGCAGTCGCTTCGCTACGCGCACGCGCGCAAGGCCAAGCTGCTGCTCGCGGTCAATACGTTTCCGCCGGCCGGAAAATTCCAGATGTGGCAGGACGCCATCGACGGCGCCGCCAGGCTCGGTGTCGACGCGGTGATCGTCGCCGACATGGGAGTCGCCGATTACGCCGCGCGCACCTATCCCGACTTGCGGCTGCATCTGTCGGTGCAGGCCGGCGCTTCGTCGCCCGAGGCGATCCGCTTTTATTGCGAGCAATTCGGCGTCAAACGCGTGGTGCTGCCGCGCATGCTCACCGTCGCCGAGATCGCCGAGCTGCATAGCCAGATCCCGTGCGAGATCGAGGCTTTCATCTTCGGCAATATCGGCATGATGGCCGAGGGCCGCTGTTACCTTTCCAATTACGTGACCGGCGCCTCGACCAACATGGACGGCGTCTGCTCGCCGGCCGCCGACGTGCATTACGAGGAAGACGCCGCGCGCAACCTCACGACGCGGCTCGGCGAGATCGTGATCGACCGCTTCGCCGGCGGCGAGAGCGCCGGCTATCCGACCATCTGCAAGGGTCGCTACCTTTGCGGCGCGCAGAGCGAGCCCTATTACGCATTCGAGGAGCCGGTCAGCCTCAATCTGTCGGCGCTGTTGCCCGACCTGATGCGCGCCGGCGTCACCGCGCTCAAGATCGAGGGCCGCCAGCGCAGCCGCGCTTACGTGAAGTCGGTGGTCGGCGCCTTCCGCAAGGCGGTGGACGACATCATGGCCGGCCGTGAGGCCGCCTTCGCCAGCCTGTTGGCGTTGACCGAAGGCCGCCGCGAGACCGAAGGCGCTTTCGCCGGCAAGCGATGGAGATGAGCGTGCCGGCGAACACGAGCGAACTGACGCTGGGCCCCGTGCTGTTCAACTGGCAGCCGGAAACCTGGCGCGATTTCTATTTTCGCATCGCCGACGAGGCGCCGGTAACGAGCGTCTATCTCGGCGAGGCCGTCTGCTTCAAGCGCGCGCCGCTGTTCGAAACTTATCTCGCCGAAGTCGCTGCGCGGCTGCGCACCGCGCGCAAGACCGTGGTGCGTTCGACGCTCGCCGAGGTGATGTCGAAACAGGAACGGCAATTGGTCGAGGACGTCTGCACCGAGCAAACCGCGCCGGTGGAGGCGAATGACGGCTCCGCGCTGTTGCGGCTGCGCGGACGGCCGCATTACGTCGGCCCCCTCATCAACGTCTATAACGAGCGCACGCTTGCCGTGCTCGCCGGCAACGGCGCGCGCAACGTGTGCCTGCCGCCGGAAATGCCGGCGAGCGCCATCCGCGCGCTTGCCGCCGAAGCGGCCAAGCTCGGAGTCATGACCGAAGTTCAGGTGTTCGGCCGCGTCGGCCTCGCCCTCTCCGCCCGCTGCTATCACGCGCGCGCGCATGGGCGCACAAAAGACAGCTGCCTGTTCGTCTGCAACGAAGACCCCGACGGCATGACGTTGCGCACGCTGGAGGACAAGCCGTTCCTGACCGTGAACGGCATCCAGACCCTATCGTACGATTATCTCAATTTGGTCGGCGAGTTGGCCGAAATGCAGGACATGGGCGTGACGCGCTTCCGGCTGTCGCCGCAGAGCTGCGACATGGTGGAAGTGGCGAATGTCTTTCGCGCCACGCTCGACCGCCGCATCGACGCCGCCGAAGCCGCGGTACGCCTCGACGCTCTCAAGATCGAGGCGCCATTCTCCAACGGCTTCTATTACGGCAAACCGGGCTATCGCCGGGAACGCGCGGAAGCGCCCTGACGCGCCCGCTTATCCGGGCAATTCGCGTAAAATCTGGCCTTATCGCCATTCATTAACGTTGCCGTTAATGATGCGGCCGGCGTCCCCTTGATTTTAGGCGTGGAGGCGCAAATCTTGCCCTCATGCGCAAAACGATTCTCTCCGCGATGTTCCTTGGCACGCTGGCCCTGCCGGCGCTGGCGGACAATTACCCGGTCGCCGGTCCCTGGGGTCAGAGCGCGAGTTCGGCAAAGGGCGCGATCGATTGCACCGGGAAGCGAGTCATCGCCTTCAACGGCAATCAGCGCACCGACAGCAAAGGCAGCGTGCCCGCCTATCGCAACAAATCGGTGACGCAGGCCGGAGCATCGAACTATCGCATCGTCGACGTGTTCACCAATGGCCAGGTCAACAACGCGCAGACCAGCTACACGCTGCGCCTGGTCGACGCCGACCATATCGAAATGAGCGGCCAGGCCGGTTCGCTCAAGCTGCAGCGGTGTGAATAGGCGTCGTCCCGCCTAGGCGGGGACGACAACAATCAATCCCTGGCGATGATCTCGCGCTCGCCGCGATGCACCGGCGTCGCGTCGGTGACTTCGCCGGCCTTGCGGCGCAGCGGCATCGAGGGCCGGCGGCGCTTGAGCGCGCTGCGCCGGCGCCGGCGCGGGCGCACCTCGTCGATGCGCACGCCGCCCAGGCGCGCGAACGGTTCGCGCAGAACGCCATCATCCTCGGCAACGAGCAGCGGCAGGCCGAGCACATTGCCCCAGGCGCGCCATTCGGCGAAGGCTTCGCCGGCCTCGCCCGACACAAACAGCGGCAGCGCAAGCGAAGGATCTTTGTGTTCGAGTGTGACGGAGGCGGTGGCTCCCGCTTCGCCTTCGCCCAGCACGACCCGCAGGGCGACGCCGGTAAAGGCCGAAACCGGCATGTTGAACGCCATGCGCATGCCGCCGAGCGAGCGGCGCACCACGACGCGTTCGCGATAGAGCTCCACGTGCCGCACCCGCTCGTCGGCCGCGGCATCGGTTGCCGCAAAGCGCGCCGGCAGGCTGAACGGGTCGAGCCGCTGCGCGCGGCTCGACCCGGCGGACAATCCGCCACTTCGCATTTGACGCCTCAAACTCTCCCGCGCCGGGCTTATGGAGCCGGTCGCGGGCAGATCATGGCGGAAAGGCGTCGGAATCCGCTTAAAGTTCGCGGTTAACCGGAAGTCACTTGCCGCGCTTCGCGCTGCATGATTGACGAGGCGTTGCGAACCATGATTGACGAGGTGTTGACGGCCTCGCGCAAAATATTCGGTTCGGCGGTTGCGCCGCGCCCGGTTTAGGCCCATTTGAAGGCCGTTCCCATCATGCACGCTCCCGCCTCATCCTTGTTCGACCAGACCGCCCTCACCGACCGCGCCGAGCGGCTGGTGAAGGCCGCGCTCGCGCGCGGCGCCGATGCCGCGGACGCCGTGGCGGTGCGCGGGATGTCGCTGTCGATCGAGGTGCGCGACGGCGCAGTGGAAGAGAGCGAACGCGCCGAAGGCGACGATCTCGGCCTGCGCGTGCTGGTCGGCAAACGCCAGGCGGTCGTGTCGACCAACGACATGGCGAGCGACGGCAGCGCGGCGCTGGCCGAACGTGCGGTGGCGATGGCGCGCGTGGCGCCGGAAGACAAATATGCCGGGCTCGCCGACGTGGCGCTGTTGGCGCGCGATTTCCCCGATCTCGATCTGATCGACCACAACCTGCCCACGGTCGCGCAGCTCGAACAAAGCGCGCGCGCCGCCGAAGCGGCCGGACTCGCGGTCAAGGGCGTCGCCAAATCGGGCGGTGCCTCGTCCTCGGCCGGCATCGGCGGCATGGTGCTGGTCACCAGTAACGGCTTTAGCGGCGCTTATCTCGGCTCGCGCCACAGCCTGTCGATGACCGCGATCGCCGGCGAAGGCACCGGCATGGAGCGCGATTACGATTATTCGAGCGTGCTGCACGCCGCCGATTTGGAAAGCCCGGAGAAAATCGGGCGCACCGCCGGCGAGCGCACGGTGGAGCGACTCAACCCGCGCAAGGTGTCGACCCGCAAGGTGCCGGTGGTGTTTGATCCGCGCGTGGCCGGCACCTTGGTCTCGCACCTCGCCAGCGCCGCCAACGGCGCCGCGGTCGCGCGCAAGACCAGCTTCCTGCGCGACAAGATGGGCGCGAAGCTGTTCGCCGACGGCATCCGCATTATCGACGATCCGCTGCGCAAGCGCGCGCTGCGTTCGCATCCGTTCGATGGCGAAGGCGTCGCCTGCCGGAAACTTACTTTGGTCGAAGACGGGGTTCTGCGCTCCTGGCTGCTCGATTGCGGAACCGCGCGCGAACTTGGGCTTGCCACCACCGGCCATGCGCAGCGCGGCACGTCCTCGACGCCGTCGCCGGGACCGAGCAACCTGCATCTGGAGGCCGGCACGCTTAGCCCCGATCAACTGATCGCCGACATCAAAGACGGCTTCTACGTCACCGACCTGATCGGCATGGGCGTGAACATGGTCACCGGCGACTACAGCCGCGGCGCCTCCGGCTTCTGGATCGAGAACGGCAAGCGCACGTTTGCGGTGAGCGAGGTGACCATCGCCGGGCATCTACTCGACATCTTCCGCGCGCTGACGCCGGCCAACGATCTCGAATTCCGCTACGCCACCAATGCGCCGACGGTGCGGCTGGAGGGCTTGACCGTTGCCGGGCAGTGAAGCGCATGATCCCGAAAAGTGGGAACTGGTTTTCGGACAGGATCATGCGCAAGCAAAATGAGTTTGCGACGCTAAGAGACAGCGTGGAAGCGGTGATGCGCGAGGCCGGCGAACTGGCGCGGGCGACCGCACGCGGTCCGCTCAAGCGCTGGACCAAAGGCGACGACGATTCGCCGGTGAGCGAAGGCGACATCGCGGTCAACGACCTGTTGCGCGCGCGGCTCGGCGCGCTCGTTCCCGGCGCCGGCTGGCTGTCGGAGGAGACCGAGGCGCTGACCGACCGCAGTTTGCCGCTGGCCTGGGTGGTCGATCCGATCGACGGCACCCGCGCCTATATTTCCGGCCGCGCCGACTGGACCATTTCCGTCGCGCTGGTCGAGAACGGCCGCCCGGTCTTGGCCGCGCTGTTCGCCCCGGTGGCCGACGAGATGTTCCTTGGGCTGCGCGGCCAAGGTGCGGCCCTCAACGGTGCGCCGATCGCAGCCAGCGCCGGCACGACGCTCACGCACGCCAAGCTCGCCGGCCCCAAACGCTATCTCGACAAGCTCGCCGGCCTTGATCCGAACGTTCAAGCGGTGCCTAAGGTCTTCTCACTCGCGCTGCGCATTGCGCGCGTCGCGCAAGGGACCCTAGACGCCGCCTTCGCTTCGCCCGGGAGCCACGATTGGGACCTGGCGGCGGCCGACCTGCTGGTGCACGAGGCCGGCGGCCGCTTCACGGATCTTGCCGGAAAGCCGCTGTGCTACGATGCCCGGCGCGTCGCGCATGGCGCGCTGATCGCGGCCGGGCAAGCCCGCCACGGCGCGCTGCTTGATTTGCTGCGCGAGCGGCGCGGCGAGTTTGCATAAATCCGGCCCGTGGCTTAATCCACGGCAACGTATACGCTATTTCAATCGCTCACCGGCACCACCCGCGCGACCGCGGCGGCCGGACGCCGTGCCGAGCAGGTGCTGATGCCGTCATTCAAACGGATCGTCTCATCGCCCGCCTTCCAGGATGCCGTCGCCACGGCGGGCGCCTGGTATCTTCGCATGGTCTGGTACAGCACACAGTGCGTCGTCGAGCCTCCGACGATCTATGAGACGGCCGAGCAGCCGATAATCATCGGGCTTTGGCATGGCCAGCACTTTGTGGCGCCGTTCATCAAACGCAAGAGCGATAACTTTTCCGCCAAGGTGTTGATCTCGCGCCACCGCGACGGCGAGATCAATGCGCGCGCCGCCGAGAAGCTCGGCATCGGCACCATCCGCGGCTCCGGCGCCCACAACAACGAATTCACCCGCAAAGGCGGCGCCAGCGCGTTCTTGGAAATGCTCGAGGCGCTGGCGCAAGGCGTCAATATCGCGATGACCGCCGACGTGCCCAAGGTCGCGCGTGTGGCTGGGCTCGGCATCGTGAAGCTCGCGCAGTATTCCGGGCGGCCGATCTACGCTGCCGCGCTGGCGACGCAGCACCGCGTTGAGCTAAACAATTGGGACCGCAGCGCGGTCAATCTGCCGTTCGGCCGCTCGGCGGTGGTGGGAAGAGGCCCGATCTATGTCGCGGCCGACGCCGACGACGCGGCGCTGGAAGCGGCGCGACGCAAGGTCGAAACTGCGCTCAACGCGGCGACCGCGCGCGCCTACGAAATCGTCGACGGCAAGGGGGGCCCGCCGCCGTGAGTGACAAACTGCCGGCACCGTTGCGCGCCTACCGGCTGTTTTCGGTGGTGATGACGCCGTTGACGCCGCTTTTCCTGGCGCGACGGCTGCGCCACGGCAAGGAGCATGGCCTGCGCGTGCCGGAGCGGCGCGGGGTCAGCGTCACGGCGCGGCCGCCAGGACCGCTGGTCTGGCTGCACGGTGCGAGCATCGGCGAATTGATCAGCGTGCTGCCTTTGATCGAGCGCATCCGCGCGCGCGAGGTAAACGTGCTGGTGACCTCCGGCACCGTCACCTCGGGCGGGCTTGCCGAGCAGCGGCTGCCGCCCGGCGTCGTGCATCAATTCGTGCCGATCGACGTGCCGCTGTTCGTGCGGCGTTTCCTCGCGCATTGGCGACCCGATCTCGCGCTATTCGTGGAATCCGAGCTGTGGCCGAACATCATGATCGAGACCGCGCGGCGCGGCGTGCCAATGATCCTGGTCAATGGCCGGCTATCGGAAAACTCGTTCCGGCGCTGGCGCCTGCTGCCGGTGACGATCGGCGCGCTGCTCGGGCGGCTCGATCTGTGTCTCGCGCGCACGCCGGCCGACGCCGAGCGGCTCGGCGAACTGGGCGCCCCGCACGTCGTCACCACCGGCGATCTCAAGCTCGACGGACCGGCGCCGCCCGCGGACCAGGACAAGCTCGCGGCTCTCAAAAACGCAATCGGCGGCCGCCCACTGATCGCGGCGGCATCGACGCACGCCGGCGAGGAGACCGCCGTGATCGAAGCGCACCAAAGACTGCGCACGAATTTTCCGGGCTTGCTGACGATCATCGTGCCGCGCCATCCCGAGCGCGGCGCAGGCCTGGCTGAAATCGCGCGCGCGGCCCGGTTGAAATTCCGCTTGCGCTCGCGTGGCGAGCTACCCGACACGGCGGCAGAAATCTATATTGCCGATACAGTCGGCGAACTCGGCCTCATTTATCGCCTGGCGCCGATCGTCTTTGTGGGCGGTTCGCTTATTCGGCACGGCGGGCAGAATCCGATCGAACCCGCCAAGCTCGGCGCCGCCATTCTGCACGGGCCGCATGTGTGGAATTTTGCGGACATCTACGGCGCGCTCGATGCGGCCCATGGCGCTGAACCAATTGCAGACGCCGGCAATCTCACTGCCGCTTTCGCCGCGCTGCTGGCGCAGACAGAAAAACGCGCCCGCGTCACCGGGGCCGCGCGCGCGACGGTAGAACGCCTGAGCGGCGCGCTCGAACGCACCGTGCAATCGCTCGAGCCCTATCTGATGCAGCTTCATCTGCGCCAGCGAGCCGACAATGCGTGAGCCTGCCTTCTGGTGGCGCGACGCGGGCTTGGCCGCCTGCCTGCTGGCGCCAGCCGCGGCGTGTTACGGCGCGATCGCCGGACGGCGGATGAAGCGGCAAGGCGAGCGCGCGGGCGTGTCGGTATTGTGCGTCGGCAATTTCACGCATGGCGGCGCGGGTAAGACGCCGACCGTGATGTGGCTTGCGAAAATGCTGCGGAAGGCGGGCGAGCGGCCGTTCTGCCTCAGCCGCGGTTATGGCGGCAGCCTCGCCGGGCCAAAGCGCGTGGACGCCAAAACTGACGCCGCAGCGCTTGTCGGCGACGAGGCGTTGCTGCTGGCGCGGGTGGCGCCGACCATCGTCGCGCGCGACCGCGTGGCGGGCGCGCGGGCCGCGCAAACAGCCGGCGCCGGCGTCATCGTCATAGACGACGGCTTGCAGAACGCTTCACTCGTCAAGGATTTCACGCTTGCCGTGATCGACGGCCGGCGCGGCATCGGCAATGCCTGCGTATTTCCGGCGGGGCCCTTGCGCGCGCCGCTTACGGCGCAGCTTGCCTGCACCGACGCGCTATTGGTGATTGGCGAGGGCGAAGGCGCGCGCGCTTTCGCCGCCGCCGGCCTGCCGGCATTTCACGGGCGCCTGCAGGCCGATCCCACGGCGGTCGCCGCACTCAAGGCGCGCCAAGTGCTGGCCTTCGCCGGCATCGGCGATCCGGACAAGTTTTTTGCAACCGCGGCCGAGGCCGGCATCGCGGTCGCCGAGCACCAGGTCTTTCCCGATCATCATCGCTTCAGCGCCGAGGAGGCAGCCGAGCTGATCATGCGCGCCGAGCACGACGGGCTGGCGCTATTGACCACCGAGAAAGACCACGCGCGCATGGCGGGCGAGCCGCTGCTGGCGGCGCTCGCCCAAAAGTCGCACGTGCTGCCGGTGACCTTGATGGTGGAGGAAGCCGACGCGTTGCGGAAGCTGGCGCTGGCGAAGCTGCGGCGCTAGCTATTTCGCCGCCTGCGGCTTAAGCCGCTGCAATACTGCCTGCGGCGAGGCATAGGCCTCCTGCCGATCAACGCTCCAGTATTTGAGTTCCTCGAGCGGGATCGGCACGCCGGTCACCGCGCAACGCACGAAGGCGCCGGGACGCACCACGCGGAAATCGCCGTCAAGGTATTTCACCTCGGCCTCCCCGCTCATGGGCGAGGAGCGGTCATAGCGATTGAGCAAAGGGGGCCTCCGTGGAATTCCGGCGTAGTCGGCCTGTCTAAGATAATCGTTTGGCCGCCCCGGCGAAACCCCTAGTTTGTCATGCGAGCTAAAGCAGGGTTCCTTGCCCACCCGCGCCATGCCTTCCCGAGCCTTGCCCGCCGCGCGGACGCGGCTTTGGACTTGGCTTGGGCGCTGGCGATTCCGCGCCGTCGACGGTCGCCGCTACGCGGCCGTCGGAAAATTCGATATTGAGTCGCATGCGGGCGCTGACGGCGGCGACCGAGCGCAGCGGATGCCCCTCGCCGTCGCGCACCAGCGCAAAGCCGCGCGCAAGCACGCCGTGATATGAAAATGCGGCAAGCAATTGTCCGGCGGCGAGCACGCGGTCGGCACGACGCGCAAAATAATTCCGCTGCGCGAGTTTGCCGCGCTTGGCGAAAGCCACGACGATTTCGCTCGATCGCGCCAACCGCAATTTCAACAGCCGCGGCGACAGCTTGGTGGCGACGCGGGTGAACTGGGTGCGATGCAGTTGCGCGTTGGCGTGCAGCGCGCGCGGCAGCCGTTTCGCCAGCGTGTCGAGCCGCTGGCGCGGGTCGGCCAGCAATTCGTCTGCCGCCGGCAGCGCGCGCGCCGCCGCGCGTAATTCGATGCGCCGGTGCTCCTGGCCGCGCTGCCAGGAAGCGAGTGCGCGGCGCGCCTTGCTGATCAACTCGGCAATCAACTCGCTGCGCACCGGCACCGCGATTTCGGCAGCCGCCGTCGGCGTCGGCGCGCGACGGTCGGCGGCGAAATCGATCAGCGTGATGTCTGTTTCATGACCGACCGCGGAGATGAGCGGGATCATGCTCTCAGCCGCGGCGCGCACCACCATCTCGTCGCTAAAGGATAACAAGTCCTCGAGCGAGCCGCCGCCGCGCGCAACGATAATCAAATCAGGCCGCGGCAGCGCGCCGCGCGCAGGCAGCGCGTTGAAACCGCGGATCGCGTTAGCGACCTCGGCGGCCGATTGCTCGCCCTGGACGCGCACCGGCCACACCAGCACGCGGCGAGGAAATCGGTCGGCCAGGCGATGCAGAATGTCGCGGATGACGGCGCCGGTCGGCGAAGTGACCACGCCGATCACGTCCGGCAGGAACGGCAAGAGCTGCTTGCGCGCCTCGTCGAACAGGCCTTCGGCGGCGAGCTTCTTCTTGCGCTCTTCGAGCAGCTTCATGAGCGCGCCGATGCCGGCGGGCTCCAGCGTGTCGATGACGATCTGGTATTTCGAGGAGCCGGCGAAGGTGGTGAGCTTGCCGGAGACGATCACATCAAGCCCCTCTTCCGGCTTGACGCGCATGCGGCCCCAGACGCCCTTCCAGATCACGCCTTCCAGCACGGCCTTGTCGTCCTTGAGGCGGAAATAGACGTGGCCGGAGGGCGAGGCGCCCTTGAAGCCCGACACCTCGCCGCGCACCCGCACGTAGCCATAGGCGTCCTCCACGGTCTTCTTGAGCGCCGCCGACAACTCGGAGACGGTCCATTCCACGACGTTGTTGAGAACTGCTTCGGGCATTGCGGGCGAATCTCTTGCTGGCGCGTTAGTCCATGCTACACCAAATGGCGAGCATCCCTTAAGGCCCCTCGTCCATGAATATTCTCATCCTCGGCTCCGGCGGACGCGAGCATGCGCTGGCCTGGAAAATGGCGGCGAGCCCGCTCGCCGACCGGCTCTATTGCGCACCCGGCAATGCCGGCATCGCGCAGGAGGCCGAATGCGTGGCGCTCGATCTCGCCAACCACAGAGCCGTGATTGCATTCTGCCAGGGAAACAAGATCGAGTTCGTCGTGGTCGGGCCGGAAGTGCCGCTCTGCGCCGGCATCGTCGACGACCTTGAAGCCGCAGGCATCAAGGTCTTCGGGCCGGGCAAATGGGCGGCGCGGCTGGAAGGCTCCAAGGGTTTCACCAAGGATCTTTGCAAGGCCAACAAAATCCCGACCGCGGATTATCAGCAATTCAAGGGCGCGGCGGCCGCCAAGGATTACGTGCGGCGCAAAGGCACGCCCATCGTGGTCAAGGCCGACGGGCTCGCTGCCGGCAAAGGCGTGGTGGTGGCGGAGACGGTCGCCGAAGCCGAAGCCGCCATCGACATGATGTTCGGCGGCGGCAAAGACAATCCATTGGGCAAGCCGGCCTGGGAAATCGTCATCGAGGATTGTCTCGTCGGCGAGGAAGCCTCGTTCTTCGCGCTGTGCGACGGCGAGACCGCGATTCCTCTGGCATCGGCGCAGGATCACAAGCGCGTCGGCGACGGCGACAAGGGTCCGAACACCGGCGGCATGGGCGCCTATTCGCCGGCGCCGATCATGACGCCGGAGATGAACGATCGGGTCATGAACGAGATCATCATGCCGACCGTGCGCGCAATGAAAGCGCTGGGCGCGCCCTACAAAGGCGCGCTGTTCGCCGGACTGATGATCACCAAAGATGGCCCGCAGCTGATCGAGTACAATGTCCGCTTCGGCGATCCGGAATGTCAGGTGCTGATGCTCCGCCTGATGTCGGATCTCGTGCCGGCGCTGCTCGCCGCACGCGACGGGCAATTGAAAAATTTCGATCTGCGCTGGTATGACGAGGCCGCGCTCACCGTTGTCATGGCGGCGAAAGGCTATCCGGGAAATTATGCCAAGGGCACCTTGATCGAAGGGCTCGACACGGCGGCGCAGATCGAGGGCGTCGAAATCTTCCACGCCGGCACCAAAGCGGACGGTAGCCGCATCCTGGCCAATGGCGGGCGCGTGCTCAATGTGAGTGCGCGCGGCAAGACGGTGGCGCAGGCGCAAGCGCGCGCTTACGCCGCGGTCGACAAGATCAAATGGCCGGATGGCTTCTGCCGCCGCGACATCGGCTGGCGGGCGGTGGAGCGGGAGCGAACAAGCTCATAGTATCGTCACAGCCGCGCACGCCGAAAGCGCGTGCCCGGTGAGAAACTGCGGCAGGAGACCAACTCCATGCATCCCGTGTTACGCCTGTACGAGGACATGCTGTCGTGCGCCGAGAGTGTCGCGTTCGAACTGCCGCCGTTGCCGCGTTTCATCTTCGTGGTGCACGGCTCGGCCACCATCGCCGGCAAGGCCGTCAACGAGGGCGAAGCCTGGCAGGGCGACGGCGCCACGCTGGTGCACCCGGGAACGGGCGGCGTGACCTGCTGGCGCTGGGAGCTCGCGCGCGGCGACCGTGGCTCGACGGTCGCCAACGCGCCCGGCATGAGGTCGCAGCGAGAAGCTGACGGCGTTTCTGGAGACCATGCCGAAGGGAGACTTGCTGATGCGCGGCGACAGCGTGGCCTTCCCGCCCGGCGGCTGCGCCTACAAGCACCGGCACCAGGGGCCTGGCATCCGCTGCCTGATCGAGGGCGGCATCCGCATCGACACCCATCACCGCTCGACCTCGTACGGGCCGGGCGGCGCCTGGTACGAAACCGGGCCCGATCCGGTGTTCGCGCAAGCGGCCGGCGACAAGGCCAGCCGCTTCATTCGCGTGATGATCTTGCCGCGCGCGCTTACCGGCAAAAGCTCGATCGAATACCTGAACGAAGAGGACAAGGCCAAGCCGAAGACGCAAAGCTACAAGATTTACGCGGACGCGCCGATTTCGTTCGACGCGGCGCGCAAGTAACGCATTGGCAATGGCGACCCTCGACCGCCAGCAGGCATTTACCGGCACCAAGGAAGCGGCGGGCGCGCTCGCGCTCGATGCGGCGCGGCTGGAAAGCTATTTGGCAACTCAGGTGAAGGGTTTCGCCGGCCCGCTCACCGTCAAGCAATTCAAGGGCGGCCAGTCGAACCCAACTTATCTCTTGCAGACGCCGACGCGCGCTTACGTGCTGCGCCGCAAGCCGCCGGGCAAACTGTTGCCGTCGGCGCACGCGGTCGACCGCGAATTCCGCGTGATTAGCGCGCTGCATGCGCAAAAATTCCCGGTCGCCGAGCCGCTGGCCTTTTGCGCCGACGAGAGCGTCGCCGGCACGCCGTTCTACGTCATGAGCTTCGCTGACGGCCGCGTGTTCTGGGAGCCGCAGATGCCGGGCTCCAATCCGGCCGAGCGCACCGCGGTCTATGATGCGATGAACGGAACAATCGCGCGGCTGCATACGTTCGACCCCGCGCAAATCGGCCTCGCCGATTTCGGCCGCGGCGAAAATTACGTCGCGCGCCAGGTCGAGCGCTGGTCGAAACAGTACCGCGCCTCGGAGACCGAAAAGATCGAGGCCATGGAGCGGCTGATCGACTGGCTGCCCAAGCACATTCCGCCGAGCGGGCCGCCGCGCCTGGTGCACGGCGACTACCGGCTCGACAATCTGATCGTCGCGGCGAACGAGCCGAAGGTGATCGCCGTGCTCGATTGGGAATTGTCCACGCTCGGCGATCCGCTCGCCGACTTCACCTATCATCTGATGGCCTGGCACATGCCGCATTCGGAGAGCGCGGCCGGCACCGCCTCGCTGGTCGGGCACGACTTGCGCGCGCTCGGTATCCCATCGATGGCGGATTACGTCGATCTTTACGTCAAGCGCACCGGGCTTGACCCGCGCCCCGCTCTGCCCGCCTATCTCGCCTATAATTTCTTCCGCATCGCCGCCATTCTGCAGGGCATCATCGGGCGCGTGCGCGACGGCACCGCGACCAGCGAATTCGCGCCGGCCAAAGCCGAGATGGTGCGCCCGCTCGCCGAGAAGGCGTGGGAATTCGCGAGCAATGCCTGACTGCCGTCCCCGCGCCGACCGACAGCAGAGTCAACAAATCCTTTCATGACATGGCCCGGTTTCGCGCCATGGCGGCGGGCAAAATTCACGCCTGGCCGGTAGCTTTGCCGCGCCATGAGATACAGTTCCATCACAGGCGCGGGCGGCCTCGGCGTTCAGATCGTCGATGCCAGGACCGGACGGTCGCCGAAGCGGCAACCGCCGCAGCCGGAGCATGACCATAAAGACGACCATGCGGACGAGCGGGCCCCGCCGCCGCCCGGCATGGGCAAACAGGTCGATAAGTCGGCTTAACTAGCGGCGCGCGGCGAAAAAATCACGCAGCAGCGCGGCGCAATCGCTTTCGCTGATGCCGCCATAGACTTCCGGCCGGTGATGGCAGGTCGGCGAGGCAAAAAACCGCACGCCGTTTTCGACCGCCCCGCCTTTCGGATCGGGCGCGCCGAAATAAAGCCGCCGGATGCGCGCAAACGACATCGCCGCGGCGCACATCGCGCAAGGCTCGAGCGTCACATAAAGATCGCAGTCGGCAAGGCGCTCCGTACCGAGCGCGGCCGCCGCCTGGCGGATCGCCAGCAGTTCGGCATGCGCGGTCGGGTCCGTCAGGCCAAGCGTATGGTTGCCGGCCCGCGCGACCACCCCGTCCCCGCGCACGATCACGCAGCCGACCGGCACCTCGCCGCGCGCCTGCGCGGCGCGGGCTTCTTCCAAGGCGAATTGCATGTACGCGGGCAATGCCATAAATCGTGCTCATGCCCGAAAAAACCACCGCTGACAAACAGGGCGAGCGCATCGCCAAGGTGATGGCGCGGGCCGGCTTGGCCTCGCGGCGCCAGGCGGAGGCCTGGATCGCCGAGGGCCGCGTTTCCGTCAACGGCGCGGTGATTTCTTCGCCCGCGCTCAACGTGACGGCGGCCGACCGCATCGCGGTGGACGGCCAACCGTTGCGCGCACGCGAGCGCACGCGGCTGTTCCGCTACCACAAGCCGCGCGGGCTGGTGACGACGCATGCTGACCCGGAAGGGCGGCCCACCATCTTCGCCGCGATCCCTAAGGACCTGCCGCGGCTAATCAGCGTCGGCCGGCTCGACATCAACACCGAGGGGCTGCTGCTGCTCACCAATGACGGCGGGCTGGCACGCGTGCTCGAACTGCCGGCGACCGGCTGGCTGCGCCGCTACCGCGTGCGCGCTTTGGGCCGCGTGCTGCAGCCGGCGCTCGACCGCTTGCGCGCCGGCATCACGGTCGCGGGCATCCACTACGGGCCGATCGAGGCGACCCTCGACCGCGAACAGGGCGCCAATGTTTGGCTCACCGTCGGCATCCGCGAGGGCAAGAACCGCGAGGTGCGCAAGGTTCTCGAGACGCTCGACCTGCAGGTGAACCGGCTGATCCGCGTGGCGTTCGGGCCATTCGAACTGGGCGAGCTCAAGGACGGCGCGGTGGAAGAAATTTCGACCGAGGCGCTGAAGGCGGCGCTCGGGCCAGAGATCGCCACGCAGGCGCAGGCGGATTTCCAGGCGCCGCTGGCCGAAGCTTTTCCCCGTCACCCTGAGGTGCGCGCGCAGCGCACCTCGAAGGGCGACGGCCGTCCATCCTTCGAAGGCCGCCTACGGCGGCCATCTCAGGATGACGGAGAACGGCCGGCGTGCGCGGTGCGCAAGAAACAACCTCGCCGCGACCGCACCGGCGGGCCGCGGCCGAAATATCCCAGGCCCAAATCATGAGGGTCGTCGGCGGCAGATTGCGCTCGCGCCCGATCGCCGGGCCGAAATCGGATGCCTTACGCCCAACGGCCGACCGCCTGCGCGAAGCGCTGTTCAACATTCTCGCGCATGCCTACGGCGATCCGGTCGCCGGCGCGCGCGTGCTCGATCTCTTCGCCGGCACCGGTGCGCTCGGCATCGAGGCCATTTCGCGCGACGCGGCCTACGCGCTGTTCGTCGACGACGGCGTCGCGGCGCGCGCGCTGCTGCGCGACAATACCGAGCAGCTCGGCCTCGGCGGCGTCACCCGCATTTTCCGCCGCGACGCGACAAAGCTCGGCCCGGCCCATCCGCTCGAGCCGTTCACGCTCGCCTTTCTCGACCCGCCCTACCGCAAGGGCCTCGCCGAAAAGGCGCTCGCCTCGGCGCGCGCCGGCGGCTGGCTGACACCCGGCGCACTGGTGGTGGTGGAGGAAGCCGCCGATGCCGGGTTCAAGGCGCCGGAGGGTTTCGAGGAACTGGAGCGGCGGGACTACGACGATACGGAGTTGGTGTTTTTGCGCGCCAACTAGCGACGGCCGAACAACCGCTCGATATCCGTCAGCTTCAGCTCCACATACGTCGGTCGGCCGTGGTTGCACTGGCCGGAATTGGGCACCTCTTCCATCTCGCGCAACAGCGCGTTCATCTCCTCCGGCTTGAGCCGGCGGCCGGCGCGCACCGAGCCGTGGCAGGCCATGGTGGCCGAGACGTGCAGCAGGCGGCGCTCCAAGGGCAGACTATCGTCCCATTCCGCCATGTGCTCGGCGAGATCGCGCAGCAAGCCGCCGACGTCGACCTCGCCCAGCATCGAGGGCGTCTCGCGCACCGCCACCGCGCCCGGGCCGAAGGCTTCGATGGCGAGGCCGAACTGCGCCAGCTCACCGGCGCGCGCGGTGAGGCGCGCGGCATCGGCCTCGTCGAGCTCGACGATCTCCGGGATCAGCAGGATCTGCCGCGCCACGCCGGTTTTGCCGATCGCCACCTTCATGCGCTCATAGACGATGCGCTCATGCGCGGCGTGCTGATCGACGATCACCAGCCCGTCGCGCGTCTGCGCCACGATATAGGTCTCGTGCACCTGCGCGCGCGCCGCCCCGAGCGGGCGCTCGATCAGGTCGGCGGCGGGCGCGAAGCTTTCCACGCGCGCGTCGGCCGACGGCTCGCCCACGTCGAAGGCGGCTTGCGCTGCCTCGGCAAGGCCGAGCGCGGTAGCGCTGCGCGCCGAAACATAGCCGGGCGGGCGCGCCGGCGAGCGCCGCCAGTCGTAGGAGCCGCGCCGCGCGGTCGGGGCAACGGGGCGGAACGCGGCGATGGTAGCGCTGCCGCCAGTGGTCGAAGCGCGCTGGCCCTCGCGCGCCAGCGCCGTCTTCAACGCACTGACAATAAGCCCCCGCACAAGCCCGCCGTCGCGGAAGCGTACCTCGGTCTTGGCCGGATGCACGTTGACGTCGACCTCGCGCGCCTCAAGCGTGACGAACAGCGCCAGCAAGGGATGGCGGTCGCGCGGCAGATAATCGGCATAGGCGCCGCGCACGGCGCCGACCAGCAGCTTGTCGCGCACCGGGCGGCCGTTGACGAACAGATATTGCCCGAGCGTATTGGCGCGCGACAGCGTCGGCAGGCCGGCGAAGCCGGTAACGCGCACGCCCTCGCGCTCGGCGTCAATGGCAATCGCATTGGCGCGGAAATCCGGTCCGAGCATGTCGCCGAGCCGGCCCAACTCGTCCTTGGCCGCGCCCCAGGTCACCGGCGCGCGCTCCTCGCCGGCAAGCGTGAAGGCGACGTCCGGCCGGCTCATGGCGAGGCGGCGCACCACCTCGCGCACGGCTTCCGCCTCGCTGCGGTCGGTCTTGAGGAATTTCAGCCGCGCCGGCGTGGCATAAAACAAATCGCGCACCTCGACGCTGGTGCCTTGCGAGAGCGCCGCCGGCTTCACGTCGCATTTTTCGCCGGCATCAACCGTGATGGTCCAGGCATGCGGCTCGACTTTGTGGCGGGTGGTGATGGTCAGCCGCGCCACCGCGCCGATCGAGGGCAAAGCCTCGCCGCGAAAGCCCAGCGTGTCGATTGCGAGCAGGTCATCACCGGCGAGTTTGGAGGTCGCATGGCGATCGACGGCAAGCGCCAGATCGGCGCGCGGCATGCCCTCGCCATCGTCGGTGACGCGGATCAGCCGGCGGCCACCGCCATCGGTCAGCACATCGATGCGGCGCGCGCCGGCATCGAGCGCGTTCTCGACCAGTTCCTTGACCACGCTCGCCGGCCGCTCGACCACCTCGCCGGCGGCGATGCGGTTGACCATGGCCTCGGACAATTGGCGGACGGGCATGAAATTCGGCCTGATTCGGATGCAGACCGACTCTATCGGCGCGGGATGGCGCCCGCGAGGCAAAGGCTAAAGCTATGCCCGCTATTCAAAGCTCGGCTTGCCGCCGCGCAGCCGTTTAATGGTGGAACGGTGCTTCTTGCCCTCGATCCGCTTTCGTTTCTGGGCCTTGGGGACCTTGGTGGCGCGGCGCGGCACCGGGCGTACCGCCGCCTGGCGGATCAGCTCGAACAGCCGCTCGCGCGCGTCGGCGCGGTTGCGCTCCTGCTGGCGGTGGCTCTGCGCGATGATGACAATGACGCCGTCTTTGGTGAGGCGCTTGCCGGCGAGCCGCATCAAGCGCACGGCCACGTCGTTGGGCAGCGACGGCGATTGCCGCACGTCAAAGCGCAGTTGCACCGCCGACGACACCTTGTTGACGTTCTGCCCGCCCGGACCGGACGAGCGAACGAAGCTTTCCGATAGTTCGGATTCGTCAATGGAAATGGTGTCGGTGATGCGGTGCATAGCCCGCTAGCCGCCGGTCAAATACTTCTTCGCCAGCACCTTGCCCTCTTCCACCGCCGGCTGGTCGAAGGCGTCGACGCCCAGAAGATGCGCGGCGATGATGGTCTCCAGCATGAAATGCATGAGCAGTTCGCCGAGCGATTTCCTCGTCGAGCTGCTTCAGATGGATCGTGCGTACCGGGCAGCCGTTCTTGGCCAAAGTCTCGGCGGTGGCGCGGGCTTCCGCGGCGGCGAGATCGCCGATGGTCTTGCCGGCGAAGTCCGGCTCCCCGGCGAGCTTGGCGAGCGCAACGTCGATGCGCGGCCCGTGGCCCGCGGCATCGGCGGTGACGATGGTAAACAGTTTGTCGCGCGGCCCGCCGATGAACAGCTGCACCTGGGAATGCTGGTCGACCGGGCCGAGGGCTGCGACCGGCGTAGTGCCCTTGCCGTTCTTGCCGAGGCTCTCGGCCCACAGCTGCACGTACCAGCGCGTGAAGCGCTCCAGCCGGTCGGCATAGGCCATCAGCACGCTGATGCTTTTGCCTTTGGTTTCGGCGAGCGCCACGGCGAGCGCGGCGCCGGCCGCCGCCGGCACCTCGGCCGCTTTCTTTTTCGCCAGCACCGGCGCGAGCGCCAGCGAAGCGCCCTCGCGCACCGCCGCAATGTCGAGGTCGAGCACCGCCGCCGGCAGCAGCCCGACATTGCTCAGCACCGAGAAGCGCCCGCCGATGCCGGGATCATGATCGAGCACCGGCACGCGATGCGCCGCGAGCAGATCGCGCAGGCCGTTCTTCTTGCCCGGTTTGGCCGGCTCGGTCAGGCCGAGGAAAATATCTGGGATGCGCGTTTCCAGCCCCTCGGCTTTGACTGCCGCGAGCGCGGCGATGGTCTGCATCAGCGTCTCGGCGGTGCCGCCGGATTTCGAGATGGCGACAAAGCGCGTCGTTTGGTGCGGCAGCCGGCCAAGCAACACGGCGAAGCTGTCGCCGTCGAGGTTATCCATGAAATGCAGGCGCGGGGCTGGCCGCAGGCTGCCGATCCCCGGCACGCCGTGGCCGGCAAGCTGCGCCAGCGTCTGCCCGCCGAGGCTGGAGCCACCGGTGCCGAGGAAAACCACGTCGCTGGCATTGTCGGCGAGCCGCCGGCCGGCGTCGCGGATCGCCGGCAGGTCGTCACGGGTTTGCGGCAGCTTGAGCAGCGGCAGGCCGCCGTCGGCATGGCGCGCACGCAGCCAATCGAGCGCGCCCTCGGTGCGTTCGAGCGCAGCATCGAGCACCTGGTCGGCGACGCCGTGCGGGCCGACGTTCTTCTCCAATGCGCTGTCGATGGATTGGTGAATCGCCATGGCTGCGGCACTATCTGCCCTCAACGCGCACCGCGCGCAACCGTTCACTCGGCGCTGGACGTCAGCCCCTTCGGCCGGCCGGCGACCGTCACCAGCATGCCGCCGCTGAACAGGCGCTTCGCCACCCGCTTGGCGTCGTCGATGGTGACGCCGTCGATCATGGCGCCGCGGCGCTCGATATAGTCGATGCCGAGTTTGTCGAGCTGGATCTGGGTGAGCTGGGCGGCGATCTTGGGCGAGGTATCGAGCGAAAGCGCGTAGGCGCCCTTGAGATAAGACTTGGCGCCCGCCAGTTCGTCGGCGGTCGGTCCCTCCGCGGCCATACGTTTGATCTCGACCTCGATGATGGCGAGCGCATCGGCGGTGCGGTCGGCGCGGGTGGCGGTGCCGCCGAGCACAACGGCGGCGCGCCGGAACCAGATTAGGCTGTCGGAGACGCCGTAGGCGAGCCCGCGTTTTTCGCGCACTTCCCGGTAAAGCCGCGACGAGAAAGTACCGCCGCCCAAAATGTGGTTGACGAGGTAGCCGGCCATGAAATCCGGGTCGTGGCGGGCCAGGCCCTGCCCGCCAAAGGTGACCACCGCCTGCGGCACGTCGAGATTGATCACGATCAGGCGGCCTTTGCCGCGCGGCGAGACCTCGGGGACAGGCTTGAGGTCGCCTTTGGCCGGTAGGCCGGCGAAGGCGCGGTCGATCAGCGCGCCGGCGGTCTTGGCGTCGATGTCGCCGACGATCGAGATCGTCAGCCCGTCGCGCGCGAAGGCGCGACGCGCGTAGTCGTGCAGGTCGTTCGCCGTGATGCGCGGCACGCTTTCGAGCGTGCCCTTGGTTTCGCGGCCGTACGGATGACCGGGGAACGCGGTCTCCCACCAGCGGCGGTTGGCGAGGCTGTTGGGGTTGGTGCTGTCGCGGCGCAATGACGCCAGCGTCTGCCCGCGCACCCGCTCGACCGCGTCGGCGTCGAAGCGCGGCGCGCCGAGAGCAAGCCGCAACAGATCGAAGGCCTCCTCGCGGTGTTCGTTGAGCGTGCGCAGCGAGCCGTGGAAGTCGTCACGCCCGACCTGGAAGCCGAGTTCGATGGCATCGTTCTCCAGCCGCTCATGAAAGATCTTGCTGTCGAGGTCGCCGGCGCCCTCGTCGAGCAGATCGGAGGCGAGACTGGCGGTGCCCGCTTTGTCCGCCTCGTCCTGGGTGGAGCCGCCGTGAAAGGCATAGTTGAGCGCGACCAGCGGCACAGTATGCTCGCGCACCAGCCAGGCTTCGATGCCGGACGGGCTGACGATCTTTTCGATCGTCATCGCCGAAGCAGCCGGCGCAACGCGAAAGAATGCGAGCGCGGCGAGCGCCGCGGCGGTCAACAGGCGCGTCATGACTTCTTCTCCACCTGCGGGCTCGCGTCCTTGACCAGATAGCCGGTGACCGAGCGCCGCTTGTCGAGCCAGTGGCGGGCGGCGTCCTGCACGTCTTCGGCGGTAACCGCGCGGATGCGCTCCGGCCAGCGGCGCACGTCTTCCACCGTCGCGCCGGTCGTCAAAGCGTTGCCGTACCAGCGCGCCAGGCTCATCTGGTTGTCTTGCGCGTAGGTCGCTTCGGCGATCATGCTGGTTTTGGCGCGTTCCAGCTCCGCGGCCGACACGCCCTTGCCGATCACCTCGGCCAGCACCGTATCGGCCTCGGCTTCGAGCTGCGGCAGCGAGACGCCCTGGCGCGGCGCGCCATAGATGCCGAATTTCGACATGTCGAACACTGCGCTGTCGTACCAGGCGCCGGCGCTCACCGCGATGCGCTTGTCCACCACCAGCGCGCGGTAGAGCCGGCTGTTGGACCCGCTGCCCAGAATATGCGCGAGCACTTCGAGCGCTTCCGATTGACCGGGCTTGGCGGTGCGGAACGACGGCACCAGATAGAAACGCTGCATGATCGGTTGCTCGATGCGCGCATCGGCGAGCGTCAGCGAGCGCACCGCCACCGGCGGCGGCTCCTGCGGGCGCAGGCGCGGCAGGATATTGGCGTGGCGGGCGACCTTGCCGTAGGTCTCTTCCGCCATCTGGCGCGCGGCTTGCGGCTCGACGTCGCCGGCGACAATCACCACCGCATCGTTGGGCGCGTAGAAGCGCCGGTAAAAGCCGACGGCGTCGTCGCGCGAGAGCTGCTCCATCTCGTGCCGCCAGCCGATCACCGGCTTGCCGTAGGGATGGTTGAGGTAGAGCGCGGCGTCGATCTGCTCGCCGAGCTGCGCGCGCGGATTATTGCCGATGCGCTGGTTCTGCTCCTCCAGGATGACCTCGCGTTCGGGCAACACGACCTCATCGGTGAGCTTGAGGCCGGTCATGCGGTCGGCCTCGAATTCCATCATCGACTTGAGTTGGCTCGACGGGATGCGCTGGTAATAGGCGGTGTGGTCGTTGGAGGTGAAGGCGTTCTCGTGCGCGCCGATCGCCGCTACCGCTTGCGAAAAGCGCCCGGTCGGATTCTTCGCCGTACCCTTGAACATCAGATGTTCGAGGAAGTGCGCGAGCCCCGACTTGCCCGGCGTCTCGTCGGCGGCGCCGACTTTGTACCAGATCATGTGGGTGACCACCGGCGTGCGGTGATCGGGAATGACCACCAGCTGCAGCCCATTCGCCAGCGTGAAGTCGGCGATCTGGGGACCGACCAGCTCGGCGGCAAGTGACGGTGTCGCGAGCGCGGCCAGGACGGCGACGCCGGCAAAAGAAAACATTTTCTTCGATGACACTATTTTGGAACCTTGCAACCTGAGTTGAAGCGCGCGCCCCACGCGAGATTTCGCCGCCGGCACGCACAAATATCACAGGTCGGGTCGGCTATCGGCTACGCGGCTAGTTGGCTTCGCCGTTGTCCACGGTTCCGTGCGTATCCATATACTTCGTCGGCGCTGGTGCAGCGGCCTTGCCGACGCCATAGGGCTGATCCGGCGACGGCGTCTGATAGCCCGTTGGGGGCTCGGTCAGGGCCGCGCGCGGCGGTTCGCCGGTGAACCGACCGGATTCCGGATCGTCTTTGCCGAACAGCTTTCCGAAGAAAGAACCCTTGCTACCGAGTTGCGAAGGCGTCAGCGGATTACCGCTCGAGCCATCAGCCGCGGGCCGAGAATTGTCATCGCTCCGGCGCGTCGTGCGCGGCTTGGGTCCGGGCGTCAATTGATCGGGCCGCAAAACGCTCTGATCGTGCAGAAGCTGCTGATCGGCGTTCAACTTATTACGCTCTTGCGCGGCTTCCTCTTTCCGCCGTTTCACGTCGGGATCGACCGGCCAGGCCGGGTTCCTGGAGATAGCCACATCGGATCTTTCCGGCGGCGGCAGATCGTGGTTCGGTGGGATCACCAGCGGCGCGCGCTCCTGGTAGTCGATCGCTTCGCCGTCACGGCGCAGGCCGAGGCTTTCCATGATGCCGCGTAAAATTTTAGTGTCGACTGGCACATTTTGGTCGTCGTCGCCGGCACGCGCCGGAGCCGGCAGCCGCCGCCGCCAGCAAAGCCACGGCAAGCGCGCAGCCCAAAGCGGCGCGCGTCGCCATCCGCAGGCTGAATTTGGCAGCCAAGCCTGTGCGCAACGTTTTGCTCATCCGACCCCTTAGGTCCCTGGTGCCCCTTGCAATTCCAAGGGGATAGCGCGTCCCGCCAGCTAACTATTGGCCCGGATCAGGGCGCTTTTTGGGCGCGCTGCTGGGCGAGCGATTCATACAGCAGGCCCGCCACCCCGGCAACGATGGCTACATCGGCTAGGTTAAAAACGTACCAGTTGAACCGCCAATTGGCCGTGGAAACGTGGAAAAACACAAAATCCGCGACCCAGCCATAGGCCAGCCGGTCGATCGCATTGCCGACCGCCCCGCCGATGATGAGGCCGAGCGACACTGCGGCCAGCCGGTCTTTGGTGTGCGAAAGCCAGAGCCAGAGCAGCGCCACGGCCAGCGCCTTGAAGCCGAGCAGCAGCCATTGGCCGAGCGCGCCTTGCGTCTGGAACAGGCCATAGCTGATGCCGGTGTTGCGGGTGAGCACGAAATCGAAGAACGGGCCGAGCCGCAGCGGGTGGTTGGCGAGATCGAGCACGAAAATCAGATAGAGCTTGCTGGCCTGATCGAACAGACAGGCGATGGCGGCGACGGCGAGGCCGAAAAACGTGAGCGGGCCGCGCAGATTGGACAATGGATTACTCCGCCGCCTTGCGCATGGTTTCCCATTCGCGCAGCGCCTTGGCGTCGCGCGGCGAGACGTCCGGGTATTCCGGATCGGCGCCGATGGTGGTGAGGATTTTCCACGAGCGCGCGCATTTGGTGCCTTCGGCGAGATTGGGAACGACGGCGACGCCCGGCACATCGGGCAGCAGGAAGGCGCCAGCGGGTGGCGCGTCCTTCACCAAGGTCGCCGCCGAAGTGATGCAGACTTCGGCGAGATCGATGTCGGCGACCGCCTCGAACAAGTCCTCGTCGGAAACGTGCACAATCGGATGCGCTTCGAGCGAGGAGCCGATGCGCTTCTGCGCGCGCTCGATCTCGAGCCCGCCGGTGACCACGCGGCGCAAATCGCGAACCTTGCGCCACTTGTCGGCAAGCTCGTCGTCGCGCCAGGCGGCTGGCACGTCGGGAAACAATTCGAGATGTACGGACTTGGCACCGGCGCTATAGCGCGCGGCCCAGGATTCCTCCGCCGTGAAGCACAGCATGGGCGCGAGCCACATCGCCGTGCAGCGGAACAGATGGTCGAGCACGGTGAGGCAGGCCTTGCGCGTGGTCGACGAGTAAGGATCGCAGTAAAGCGCGTCCTTGCGGATGTCGAAATAAAACGCCGACAGGTCCGCGGTCATGAAGGTGCTGAGCGCTGCAAAGATGCGCTTGTAGTCGAATTCGGCGTAAGCCTTGCGCACCTGATCGTCGAGCTCGGACAGGCGGTGCAGCATCAGCCGCTCCAGTTCCGGCATTGCCTCAAGCTTGACGCGCTCGTCCTCGTGGAAATGCGCGAGATTGCCGAGCATCCAGCGGATGGTATTGCGCAGCTTGCGATAGGTATCGACCGTGGTTTTCAAAATCTCCGGGCCGATGCGCAGGTCGTCGGCGTAGTCCGACGCGCAGACCCACATGCGCAATATGTCGGCGCCCGATTGCTTGATCACGTCCTGCGGCGCGGTGACGTTGCCCATCGACTTCGACATCTTGCGACCCTGCTCGTCGAGCACGAAGCCGTGCGTGAGCACCACGTCGAAGGGCGCGCGGCCGCGCGTCCCGCAGGATTCCAAGAGCGAGGAATGGAACCAGCCGCGGTGCTGGTCGCTGCCTTCGAGATACATGACCGTATCTTTGCCGCCATCCACTTTGCGCTTGATGCCGGCGAGCTGCGGGAAATGCACCGGGTCTTCCAGCACGAAGGCGTGCGTCGAGCCCGAGTCGAACCAGACGTCGAGAATGTCATCGACTTTCTTCCAGCCGTCATTGGCGAGCTTGCCGAGGAAGCGCTCGCGCGCGCCCGGCTTGTACCAGGCGTCGGCGCCTTCGGCCTCGAAGGCCTCGACGATGCGGACTTCGACCTCCGGGTCCTGCAGTATCTCGACCGAGCCGTCCGGCTTTTCCTTGATGAACACCGCGATCGGCACGCCCCAGGCGCGCTGGCGCGAGATCACCCAGTCGGGCCGCGACTCGATCATGCCGGTGATGCGGTTTTCGCCGGCGGCGGGCACCCAACGGGTGACTTTGATGGCTTGGAGAGCGCGGGCGCGCAGCGTGTCGCCGCCTTTCGCGATGTCTTTATCTATCGCGATGAACCACTGCGGCGTGTTGCGGAAGATGATCGGCTTTTTCGAGCGCCAGGAATGCGGGTATTGATGCTTCAGGCGGCCGCGCGCGATCAGCATGTACGCGTCGATCAAGCGCCTTGATCACCGCCTCATTGGCATCGCCCTTTTCGCCTTTGTCGTTGATGACGCGTTTTCCCGTGAAGCCGGGCGCTTGCTCGGTGAAAGCGCCGTTTTCGTCGACGGTGTAGGGGATCGCAATGTTGATGCCGAGGCCTTCAAGCTCTTTCTTATTAGCAATCCAGACGTCAAAGTCTTCGCGACCGTGGCCCGGTGCCGTGTGTACAAAACCTGTGCCGGTGTCATCTGTGACGTGCTCGCCCGGCAACATCGGCACAAGAAAGTCATAGCCCTTGTCTTTCAAAGGGTGGAAGCAGGTAATGATCTTATAAGGATCGGCATCTTGCTCGCGGACATAGTCGCCCACTTTCGCGGCTTTCATCACTTCCGGCGCAAGCTTGTCCGAAAGGATATAGCGATCACCCGGCCTAGCCCAATTGCCAGGTGGTGCAGCCTTGACCTCGTAGACCCCGTATTTGATTTTCGGCGAATAACTAATCGCGCGATTTCCGGGAAGCGTCCAAGGCGTCGTCGTCCAAATGATGACGCTTGCGCCCATTAGGTTTTTAGTGTGTTGGCTGGAATCGACAGTTGAGCCGGCTTGTACGGGAAACTTCACCCACACCGTGTCGCTGGTGTAGTCCTCATACTCGACCTCCGCTTCCGCCAGCGCGGTCTTCTCCACCACGCTCCACATCACCGGCTTGCTGCCGCGGTACAACGTGCCGTTGGCCGCGAATTTCATCAGCTCGCGCGCGATCTGCGCCTCGGCGAAATTGTCCATCGTCGTATAGGGATGCGCCCAGTCGCCTTCGACGCCGAGCCGCTTGAACTCCTCGCGCTGCACGCCGATCCATTTCTCGGCGAAGGCACGGCACTCCTGGCGGAATTCGACCAGCGCGGCCGCGTTGGAAAAATCCGGCTTCGGCTTGTTCTTGGAGCGGTAATTGTCCTCCTCGATCTTCCATTCGATCGGCAGGCCGTGGCAGTCCCAGCCCGGCACGTAATTGCTGTCGTAGCCGAGCATCTGCTGGCTGCGCGTGACCACGTCCTTGAGAATCTTGTTGAGCGCGTGGCCGATGTGGATGTTGCCGTTGGCGTAAGGCGGACCGTCGTGCAGGATGAATTTTTCTTTGCCTTTGGCCGCCGCACGCAGCTGGCCGTAGAGATCGCCCGCTTCCCAGGCTTTGAGGATTTCCGGCTCGCGCTGCGGCAAGCCCGCGCGCATCGGGAAATCCGTCTGCGGCAGGAACAGCGTCTCGGAATAATCGCGCTTAGTTTCTTTGGGCTCGGACATAGCGGGCTATGTAGCAGGCTGGTCGGTTAAATGTCACCCAACACCGGAAACGCCTTGCCGGCGCGCTTGAGCGCGTCGCGCGCCTGGGCTGCGTCCGCCAGGATGTGCCGCTTGAGCGTCTCGACCGATTCGAATTTCTGCTCGTGGCGCACCCAGCCGATGAAGGCGACGTCGATCGCCTGCCCGTAGAGGTCGCCATCGAAGTCGAACAGGAACACTTCCAAGAGCGGCGCGCCGCCGTCGAACATCGGGCGGATGCCGAAATTCGCCACCCCGTCGTGGCGCTTGCCAGCGATGCCGGCGCGCACGGCATAGACGCCGTGCTTGAGGCCGCAGGTCGGATCGAGCTTGATATTGGCGGTTGGAAAGCCGAGCGCGCGCCCGCGCTTGGCGCCGTGGATGACCTCGCCGGAGACGAACCAGGGCGCGCCCAAAAGTTCGGCCGCCTCCACCACCTTGCCCTGGGCGAGCGCCGTGCGCACCGCGCCGGAGGAAACCGGCCGGCCCTCGTCCTCGAGTGGCGGCACGATGTCGACGGCAAAGCCGAGCCGCGCGCCCTGCTCAGCGAGATAGACCGGCGAGCCGGCGCGCTTGTTGCCGAAGTGAAAGTCGAAGCCGATGGCCGCGCCGCCGATGCCGAAGCGGCCGACCAGGATTTTCTCGATGAAGTCGGCCGCCGTGGTGGCGGCCAGCGCGGCGTTGAAATTCATCACGATGGCGCCGTCGAGCCCGCTCGCCGCCAACAGGCGCAGCCGGTTGCGCTCGCTGGAAAGTTGGAACAGCGCATCCTGCGGTCGCAGGAAAAGCCGCGGGTGCGGCGTGAAGGTGAGCGCGGCGGCCTTGCGGCCGAGCGCCTTGGCGCGGTTGAGGGCGGCGCCGATCACCGCGCGGTGGCCGCGGTGCACGCCATCGAAATTGCCGATCGCCACCACGGCGCCGGCGAGCGGCCCTATGTCGGGCGCGATGTCGCCGTTGCGGGCGATGTGGAAGGCCTTGGATTTGCTCATTTTCGCGTCATGTCCGCGGTCTGCCGCCCTTTCGCGCCACGCTACGGTTAGCGCGCGGTTAACAAACTTTCAAATTAACCGGATATTCAATGCCGCCGGGTACCTTCCGCACTTTCCGGGGGAACCCATTGCGGGTATAGCGCCATGGCAGTCAGTAATTCGACACCGATTTTGATCGTCGACGACTACAACACGATGATCCGCATCATCCGCAACCTATTGCGGCAGCTCGGCTTCGAGCAGATCGACGAGGCCAACGACGGCACCATGGCGCTCGCCAAGATGCGCACGCGCCAATACGGCCTGGTGATCTCTGACTGGAACATGGAGCCGATGACCGGCTACGACTTGCTGCAGGAAGTACGCAACGACCCCGCCCTGGCGCAGACCCCGTTCATCATGGTGACGGCAGAATCCAAGACCGACAACGTGATCGCGGCCAAAAAGGCCGGCGTGTCCAATTACATCGTCAAGCCGTTCAACGCGCAGACGCTCAAGAGCAAGATCGACGCGGTGTTCGGCGCCAAGCCCGCGCCCGCGGGCTGATTTCACCACGTCAGTTCACGCATCACTGCCTTCGGCCGCTCGCCGGCGGCGGCGAAGGCCGCGTTGAGCGCCTGGCTGTCGGGCCGCTCGCGGCCGCCCAGTTCCTCGGCGTGGATGCCTGAGGTCACGAACAGGAAATCGACGCCGACGGTGTGCGCGCCGCGAAGATCTGTGCGCACCGAATCGCCGACCGCCAGCACCCGGCTCGCCGCGACCTTGCGGCCGGCAGCGGCCTGCGCCTTGGCCAGCGCCAAGTCGTAGATCGGGCGGTACGGCTTGCCGGCGTAGAGCACCTCGCCGCCCATGCTGGCGTAGAGATCGGCGATCGAACCGGCGCAATAGACCAGTTTGTCGCCGCGCTCCACCACCACGTCGGGATTGGCGCAGACCATGAAGAGCTTGCGCTTGAGCATGGCCGCAAGCCGTGCGCGGTAGTCGTCCGGCGTCTCCACGTCGTCGTCGTCGAGCCCGGAGCAGACCACGTAGTCGGCGTGCGCGAGCGGCGCGAATTGAACGTCGAGGCCGCTGAAGATCGAGCGGTCGCGTTCGGGCCCGAGATGGAACAGGCTTTGCCCGGGCCGCGCCTCGACCACGGCGCGGGTGACGTCGCCGGAGGAGACGATGGCGTCGTAAGTTTCGCGCGGCACATGCAGCTTTTCGAGCTGGCGCGCCACCACCGTGCTGGGGCGCGGCGCGTTGGTGATCAGAATCACCGCAGCGCCGCGCGCGCGCGCGCGCATCAGCGCGTCGCAGGCGTGCGGGAAGGCGACGACACCATTATGCACCACGCCCCAGACGTCGCACAGCAGCACGTCGTAGTGGGGGGCAAGCGTCGCGAAATGCGGAATCAAGGGCGGCAAGACGGTGCGTCAGCCCGTGCCGGTCGCGGCCAATTCGCCCGCCGCATTGGGCGCGGCGGCCGTCGCGGGCGCGCCTTGCAAGGCGTCGGCCCGCACCGGCCGCGGCGGCGAGAACAGGAAGCCCTGCCCGAAGCGCACGTCGCAGTCGAGCAGATCGACCACCATGCTCTCGCTCTCGACGCGCTCGGCAACCAGATCGATGCCGGAGCGGGCGAGCAGATCGGCGAGATCGGCGGGGTGGATGTCGCTCTGCGAAGCTGTCGCAGGGTTGAGCAACAACTTGGCCGGCACCTTGAGGAAGCGGAACGACCGCTCGGCCAATTCCTTCGGCTCCATGCGCAAGTCGGCGACGTGATCCATGGAGAAGCGGAAACCGCGTTCGGCGAGCGCCGCCAGACTTTCGTATTCGAGCGGGCCGAAGCCACGATAGGCGGTTTGGCTGAACTCCAGCGTCAGCGCATTGCCGAGTGCGCGATTGGCGTCCATGAAATCGAGGAATTGGCGGAAGTACACCGGATCGCGCAGTGTCGAGGCGCTGATGTTGCAGAACAGGCCGACGTCGCGGCTCTTCATTTGCAGCCGGCGCGTGATCTGCACGCAGCGGAACAGCAGCAGGTTGTCGATCTTCGGCATCAGGCCAGCGCTTTCCGCGTAGTCGATGAAATCGGCGGCGGCGATGACTTCACCCTCGTCAGTGCGCAGGCGCGACAAGGCCTCGTAATAGCGCACCTTGCGTTGAGGCAGCGTCACAATCGGCTGCAGATAAAGATCGATGCGGTTGGCGTCGGCTGCCCGGCCGATCAACTCAAGGACGCTTTCGCGCTTCAGATTGCGGAAGCGGCGGGCGCCCACCGCGTCGCTTTCGTTCGACGCGAGCGCGGTGTCAACCTCGGGCGCGGCATCCGGTTCGGCCGCCGCCGGCAAGGCGCCCTGCTGCTGCAGGGCGGCGGCATGATTGGCAACTGTTTCCGCGACCTGACGCACGAGGCCGCCCAGTTCAGCGATTTCGGCGGCGATCGGATCGACCGCGCCGCGCACCCGGCTGTTGGTGCCCTCGATGCGGCCTTCCATAACCGCGAGCCGGCGCGACAGTTCGCCCACCTGGCGGGCGAGGTCGCCGGTGCCGCGCGAGAGATCCGCGATCTGGTCGTCGAGTTCGGCGCGGTCGCACACGCGGTTGCCGATCGAATTGATCAGCGCCAGGCCGGTGAGTACGGCGAGCGCCACGATGCCCGAGGTCAGCCCGTCGAGCATGAGGCCAAGATAGAGCACAGCGCCGATCGAGCCGGCGATGAGCACCATACAGATCGCAATGAATATGGCGCTGATACGACGCATGAAGCCAATCCCGGGCCGCTCCCCCGCGGCACCCACGGACGATGAGCGATTCGCGGTCCCCCCACCCCAATGTCCATGACGCCACGGGTCCGCGCAACCTCGAAGTCCTGCTATGGTAGCGGCAATTCGCCCGTTATTCGCGGGAAACTTGCAGGGTTTTGGATGCCGGCGTCCCGTAGCATGCCCATTTTGGCCTGGATCGCCGCCCGGCCAAAGCGGGCCTTTGCGGCATTCCTGGCCCTGCACGCAGCCGTTTGGACGGCACTGCCGGCGCTGCTCTACCCCAATCTGCCGCTCGACCTGATCGAGGCGCTGATCTACGGGCGCGAATGGCAGCTTGGCTACGACAAGCTGCCGCCGCTGCCCTGGTGGCTGGTCGAGATCGCACACCTGACCATCGGTCATGATTTCGCCTATTACCTCTTGGCGCAGATCGCGGTGGTGACCGCCTTCGCCTTTGTTTATGTCGCGGCGGTGCCGCTCGCCGGCACGCTCGGCGCGCTGGTTTCGGTACTGATCGTCGACGGCCTGCATTTCCTCAATTACACCTCCGTCAAGTTCAACCATGACGTGATCCAGCTGCCGTTCTGGGCGCTCGCCGGTTACGCTTTCCATCGCGCGCTGCGCGGCCGGCAGACGCTCGACTGGCTGCTGCTCGGCTTGGCGGTCGGCCTTTCGCTCTGGGCGAAATATTTCGTTGCCGTGCTGGCGATCCCTTTGGCGCTGTTCGTCCTCATCGACCGCGACGCGCGCAAGTCTCTGGCGACGCCGGGCCCCTATATCGCCATCGCGGCCGCGCTGGTCGTGATGGCGCCGCATCTGGTCTGGCTGGTGCAAAACGATTTCCTGCCCTTCGGCTATGCCGAGCACCGCGCCGTGCTGCCGCGCGGGCTGATCGACCATGTCTGGCACCCGCTGCAATTCGCGATCAGCCAATTGTTCTTCTTGCTGCCATCTTTGTTGATCGCGGCGCCGCTGTTCTGGCCGCGCGCGCACGCCGGCGAGGCGCCGCTTGCGGCAAAGGCCGACGCCTTCGACCGCCGCATCGTGACTTTGCTCGCCTTCGGACCGATGGCGACGGTGCTGGCGCTTTCCGCCGTCAGCGGCCGCGGCACCGTGGCGATGTGGGGCTATCCGCTCTGGCTTTTCCTCGGGCTGTGGATCGTGCTCACCGCCCGCCGCGCGCTCGACGTGCCGCTCGGCCGCCTGACGCTCACCTGGGCGATCGTATTCAGTTGTCTGGCGCTCGCTTTCATCGCCAATTACGACGTGCTGCCGCGCTTCGATCACCGCTACCGCGCGGTATTTTTCCCGGGCGGCGAGCTCGGCCGCGAGCTTTCGCAACGCTACCGCGCCATCACCGGAAAACCGATCGTCTACGTGATCGGCAGCATGTGGGACGGCGGCAATGTCGCGCATTACGCGCCGAGCCATCCGCGCGTGCTGATCGACAGCAAGCCGGTGCGCGCGCCCTGGATCGATCTCAACGATTTGCGCGCGCGCGGCGCCGTGGTGGTGTGGACGGCGGGCGATCCGCATGTCATTCCGCCGGAGCTGCGCACGATGGCCGCCGACGCTGCGCTGCAGCCGCCGTTCACGCTGGCCTATCGGCGCGGGCCGGGCGAGGTCACCGTCGGCTGGGCGATCCTGCTGCCGCGGCCTTCGTTTGCGGGCGGGCGCTAAGCCACGCGCTGGATGATCTTGCCGACTTTGTCGAAGATCTCGCCGATCTGGCTTTCGCTGACGATCAGCGGCGGGCTCAGAGCGAGCGTATCGCCGACGCCGCGGATCATCAGATCCTGCTCGTGGAAGGCCAGCTCCATCGCCTCGAAGCCGCGTTTGCCGACGGCGTCGGGCTTTGAGGCGAGATCGATGCCAGCCGTTAAGCCAACCGTGCGGATGTCGAGCACGTTGGGCAGGCCCCGCAAGCCCATCGCCGCCTGCGCCCAGACCGGTTCGAGCTTTTTGGCGCGCGCGAACAGGTCCTCGTCGCGATAAAGATCGAGCGTGGCGAGGCCGGCCGCGCAGGCGAGCGGATGCGCCGAATAGGTGTAGCCGTGGAACAGTTCGATGACGTGCTCGGGGCCTTTCATGAAGGCGTCGTAGACGCCCTTGCGCACCAGCACGCCGCCCATCGGCACGCTGCCGGAAGTGACGCCCTTCGCAAAAGTGATCATGTCCGGCACGACGCCGTAGCGCTCGGCGGCGAAGGCATGGCCGAGGCGGCCGAAGCCGGTGATGACTTCGTCGAAGATCAATAGAATGCCGTGCTTGTCGCATATCGCGCGCAGGCGCGGCAGATAGCCATGCGGCGGCGGCAGAATGCCGGTCGAGGCCGCCACCGGCTCGACGATCACCGCCGCGATGGTGGAGGCGTCGTGCAGCGCCACCAGGCGGTCGAGCTCGTCGGCGAGATGCACGCCCCACACCGGCTCGCCGACGGTGAAGGCCTGCTCGGTGCGGTTATAGGTGGTCGGCAGATGATCGACGCCGGCGATGAGCGCGCCGAATTGCTTGCGGTTCGACACGATGCCGCCGACTGCGACGCCGCCGAAGCCGACGCCGTGATAGCCGCGCTCGCGGCCGATCAGGCGCACGCGCGAGGCGTTGCCGCGCACGTTGTGGAAGGCGAGCGCGATCTTGAGCGCGGTGTCGACCGCCTCCGAGCCGGAATTGCAGAAGAACACATGATCGAGATCGCCGGGCGCGAGCGCGGCGATGCGGCTCGCCAGCTCGAAGGCCTTGGGATGCGAAAACTGGAAGGCCGGCGCGTAGTCGAGCTCGGCCGCCTGGCGCTGGATCGCCTGCACGATCGGGTCGCGGTTATGGCCGGCATTGGTGCACCACAGGCCTGCGGCGCCGTCGATCAGCTTGCGCCCGTCGGGCGTGAAATAGTGCATGTCCTTGGCGCGGGCGATGAGGCGCGGGCGCGCCTTGAACGCCCGGTTGGCCGTGAACGGCATCCAATAGGGTTCGAGGTCGTTGGGGACCGTGGCGGTGGTTTTTTGCGCTTGGGCCATGAGGGCCGCCTCGCTGTTATTCGCAGGGGCGGTTTATCCGCTTTCAGCGATAATGACAAAGCCGGAAAGTCGGCATGCTACCACGCGGCCAATATCAATTTCAGCGACTCGCATGGCCGACAAGCCCAACAAGCCGCAAAAGCTCAAAGCCCGCCTGCCGCGCGGCCTTGCCGACCGCGGGCTGGCCGAGATCGCCGCCACGCGCCACATGGTGGAGGCGATCCGTAGCCGTGTTCGAGCGCTACGGCTTCGAGCCGGTGGAGACGCCGGCGATCGAATACACCGACGCGCTCGGCAAGTTCCTGCCCGACCAGGACCGGCCGAACGAGGGCGTGTTCTCGTTCCAGGACGACGACGAGCAGTGGCTGTCGCTGCGCTACGACCTGACCGCCCCGCTGGCGCGCTACGTGGCAGAGAATTACCAGAACCTCGCACTGCCCTATCGCAGCTATCGCGTCGGTTACGTCTACCGCAACGAGAAGCCGGGCCCCGGCCGCTTCCGCCAGTTCATGCAGTTCGACGCCGACACGGTGGGCGCGCCGACCATGGCTGCGGACGCCGAGATGTGCATGCTGGCGGCGGACACGATGGAAGCGTTGGGCATTCCGCGCGGCAGTTATGTGGTGAAGGTTTGAAGAATCGCAAGCTACTAGAGGGCGTGATTGGACGCTGCTCAAGTTATCGATGGAACGCGGCAAACGGCTCATTGCGCTGCGGGCAATCGATAAACTTGACCGACTTGGGATGCGCGGCGTCCAGCAGTTGCTGGGTCCGGGTCGTAAAGACGAGAGCGGTGACTTCACAAAGGGTGTAGGCCTCTCAAACTCGGCCAATAATTTTATAACGACCAGTTCGTCAACGTCATCTAGTCCATCAATCTTTTCAAGCTATTCGTCTGATGACCTCTTACCTCCGACTGTCATTGATACGATCGAAAAGAGCGAGAAACCTCCCTTCAAGTTTGATGAGTATGAAAAGAAGCTCAAATGATATCTTGGTGACAAACCAATTCCTGCAACGACTGAAATTGGACTAAAAGAGTTGCACGAGGTTGACGATCTGGTTGCCGTTTCTGGCTATTCTGATCGCATAAAGATCGACCCCTCCGTCGTCCGCGGGCTCGAATATTATACCGGCCCGGTCTACGAAGTTGAACTTCTGCTCGAGACCAATGACGACAAAGGGCGCCCGGTGCGCTTCGGCTCGGTCGGCGGCGGCGGGCGCTACGACGGGCTGGTGTCGCGCTTCATGGGCCAGCCGGTGCCGGCGACCGGCTTCTCCATCGGCGTGTCGCGCCTGCAGGCGGCGCTCAGCCTCCTCGGCAAGCTCGGCGAAAAAGCGGCGCCCGGCCCGGTGGTGGTCACCGTGTTCGACCGCGACCGCATTGCCGATTACCAGAAAATGGCCGCGGCGCTGCGTGCGGCGAACATCCGCGCCGAGCTTTATCTCGGGAATCCGAAGAACAATCTCGGCACCCAGCTCAAATACGCCGACAAGCGCGGCGCGCCCTGCGCCATCATCCAGGGCGGCGACGAAAAAGTGCGGAACGAAGTGCAGATCAAGGACTTGATCCTTGGCGCGGCGCTCGCCGGCATCGAAGACCGCGCCGAATACCTGAAGAAACAGGCCGAAGCGCAGTTTGCGGTCAAGGAAAGCGAATTGGTCGATGCGGTGCGCAAGTTGTTGGCGCGGCGCACCTGAACGCCACGTCATGAAGCATTTGACCGTCCGCCACGCCACCACCTATCGCTACGCGCGGCCGGTCGCGCTCGGCCAGCACCGGCTGATGCTGCGCCCGCGCGATAGCCACGACCTGCGCCTGGTGTCGGCCGAGCTCACGCTGTCGCCGCCCGGCAGCACGCGCTGGATGCACGACGTGTTCGGCAATTCGGTCGCGCTGGTCGACTTTTCGGCGCAGGCCTCGACGCTCTCCATCGTCAGCACGCTCAAGATCGAGCGTTACGGCATCGAGGGCCCGGTGTTTCCGATCGCGCCGGAAGCCGAGTTCTATCCCTTCATCTATTCGAGCAGCGACCGCGTCGATCTCGGCCGCCTGCTCGAACAGCATTTTCCCGATCCGAACGGCGTCTTGGCGCGCTGGGCCGACGGCTTCGTCACCTCGCGGCCGATGCGCACGCTCGACCTGCTCACCAATCTCAACGCCGCGCTCAAACCGGTGGTCGTCTACACCGAGCGCCACGAGCCGGGCACGCAGGCGCCGTGGCAGACGCTGGAAAAGAAAAGCGGCGCCTGCCGCGACTTCGCCATGACCTTCATCGAGGCGGCGCGCTATCTCGGCCTCGGCGCGCGTTTCGTGTCCGGCTATCTCTACGACCCCGCGCTCGACAAAGGCGACGCCACCGAAGCGGTGGCGGCGACGCACGCCTGGGCCGAGGTCTACCTGCCGGGCGCCGGCTGGATCGAATACGACCCGACCGACGTGCTGATCGGCGGCGAAATGCTGATCCGCGTCGCGGTCACGCGCGATCCCTCGCAGGCGATCCCGATCTCCGGCAGCTACACCGGCACAAACTCGGATTTTCTCGGCATGAACGTCGGCGTGACGGTGACCGCGCAGGGGTGACGCGCGGCAACCCGCGCCCGGCAAGCGCAAATCCACGGCCTGGCCGGCGCCTGTGAAATTCGTTAACGACACCGGACGTTTGGCCACAGGTTTCGTTAAGCGCAACAATGAAACGACGTCGAATACTTAACGCCGCTGTGCTAAAGGCCGCCGCATTCGAATGCTTGGAAAGCCGATGAACGCGGGCGCTACCACCGATACGAAAGGTCCCGACGCGCGGGCGGAGACGCTGGTCGCTTCCTATGAGCGCGCCGGCTACGCCCGTATTGCGCCCGCCATTTTGCAGCCGGCGGAGCCATTCCTCGACCTCTCTGGCGAGGACATCCGCAAGCGCATGTATCTGACCACCGTGCCGGGCGGCGGCGAATTCTGCCTGCGCCCCGACCTCACCATTCCGGTGTCGCGCGACTACCTCGCCTCAGCCGTAGCCGGCAAACCCGCGGGCTATTGCTATCTCGGCCCGGTGTTCCGTCACCGCAGCGATGCGCCTGCCGAATTCCTGCAGGCCGGCATCGAATCTTTTGGTCGCGACGACAAGGCGGCGGCCGACGCCGAGATGCTGTCGCTCGGGCTGGAAGCGACCGCGCATTATGGGCTTAGCCGCCCCGATATCCAGATCGGCGACGTCGCGTTGTTCGCCGGCCTGATCGCCGGGCTCGATTTGCCGCCGGCCTGGCAGCGGCGGCTGGTGAAGGACTTCAACCGCAAGGGCAATCTGGCGCAGGACCTCAATCGCCTGGTGCTGGGCGGCAATAACTCGCGGCCCGAGTATCAGGGCGTGCTGGCGGCGCTCGCCGGTTCCGATCCGAAGGGCGCGCACGCGCTGGTCACTGATTTGCTGTCGATAGCCGGCATCAACGCGGTCGGCGGCCGCTCGGTCGGCGAGATCGCGGAGCGTTTCCTCGAACAATCGGCGCTCGGCATCAGCGCCAAGCTGCCGCGCGACGTGCGCGCGCTGATCGAACGTTTTCTGGCGATCAAGGCCGAGCCCGACGAGGCGGCGGCCGCGCTGCGCGCGCTCGCCGGCGAAGGCAACATGACGGCCGCGCTCGGGCCCGCCATCGACCTGTTCGAAAACCGCACCGGCTTTTTGGCCGCGCGCGGCATCGACTTGAAGCGCGTGCGCTTTTCGACGTCGTTCGGGCGCGGCTTCGATTACTACACCGGCTTTGTGTTCGAACTGACCGATCCCAAGCGCACCGGCGATCCGCTGGTGGCCGGCGGGCGTTATGACGGGCTGTTCACCCGGCTCGGCAGCGCGGCGCCGATCGCGGCGGTCGGTTTCGCGGTCTGGATCGAACGGCTCGGCGTTTACGGGAGCGCGGCATGAGCGCGCCTCTGGTATTGGCCGTGCCGGCGAAAGGCCGGCTGCAGGAAAACGCGGAAGCTTTCTTCGCGCGCTCTGGCCTCGCGCTGATCAAGCCGCGCGGGGCGCGCGATTACCGCGGCGCCATTGCCGGGCTCGACGGCGTCGAAGTCGCCTATCTCTCGGCCTCCGAAATCACCCAGCAGCTCGCGGCAGGCAGCGTGCATCTCGGCGTCACCGGCGAGGACCTGGTACGCGAGCTGATCCCGGACGCCGACGGCAAAGTGGTGCTGATCGAAGGGCTCGGCTTTGGCTTCGCCACCGTCGTGGTGGCGGTGCCGCAGGCCTGGATCGACGTGCGCACCATGGCGGACGTGGACGACGTCGGTACTTCGTTCCGCCACACCCACGGCCGCCGCATGCGGGTGGCGACCAAATACGTCAATTTGACGCGCGACTTCTTCTCGGCGCACGGCATCGTCGATTACCGCATTGTCGAGAGTTCGGGCGCAACCGAAGGCGCGCCCGCCGCCGGCACCGCCGAATTAATCGTCGACATCACCACCTCCGGCGCGACGCTCGCCGCCAACGGGCTGAAAGTGGTCGAGGACGGCATCATTCTGCGCTCGCAGGCAAATCTCGTGGCCGCGCGCGGCGCCAGCATGGGGCGAGGCCGAGCGCGAGACCGCACGCGTCATTTTGGATCGCGTGGCGGCGCAGCAGCGGGCGCGCGCCTTCCGCGAGGTGCGCGCGCGCTTTGCCGCCTGCGATGCCTCGCTGGTGGACGCCGCGAAAGAGAAATTCGGCGTGGTCACGCCGTTCGGCGGCCCGACCTCCTCGGGCATGCTGACGCTGCACTGCCCGCCCGACAAGGTCTATGCGCTCACCAGTTTCCTGCGCGAGAACGGCGCCGAAGCGGTGGCGGTGGCCGATCTCGATTACGTGTTCTCGAAGCGACAATCCGCTTTACGCCAAGCTCGCGGCGGCGCTGTAGCGCGGCCGCAACAGGCGATTTCACCTCATCAAAAATGAGCGCGCGCTAGCGTGCGCCTTTTGGTTTACTTAAGGCGCGACAAACCCCTATCATCGGCGGCAAACAAGGTTTGGGGGAAAAGTGTACGTCACGACAACTAAGCGCCTGACCATGGACGGTGCCAAGAAGATGATGGCGACCGCGATCGACAAGGCCAAGCAGGCCGGCGTCGCGGTGTCCGTCGCCATCGCCGACGCCGGCGGGCATCTCATTCTGCTCGAACGCATGGAAGGCGGCCGCTTCCACACTGTGCATTCCTCGACCGTCAAGGCAGTATGCGCGGCCTCCAACAAGCGCATGACCTCGGCGCGCGGCGCGCAGGCGCAGGAGCTCGACGCCGCGCATGCGCTTGGGTTGGCGCTCGCCGCCGGCCCGGAACGCTGGACCGCGATGGAAGGCGGCTGTCCCATCATCGCAGAGGGCGAATGCATCGGCGGCATCGGGGTCGCCGGCGGGGACTGGCAAACCGACGAGCGCATCGCGCAGGCCGCGGTCGAGTCGATCGGCGCGAGTTGGAAGTAGCGCCATGGCCGAGCCGCTCCGCGTCGCCTGCATCGGCATGGGCTGGTGGTCGGATGTGCTGGCCGACGCGGTCAAGCGCTCGAACAATCTCAACATCGTCGCCTGCTTTTCGCGCTCGGACGAAAAACGCCAGGCCTTCGCCAAAAAATACGGCTGCCGCGCGTTGCCGAGCTATGAGGCCGTTCTCAGCGATGGCGAGGTCGAGGCGGTCATCAACACTACGCCGAACGATGTGCATCTCGAAACCACGCGCCAGGCGGCGCAGTCCGGCAAGCATGTCTTCCTCGACAAGCCGATCGCCAATTCGGTCAGTGATGGGCGCAAGATCACCGAGATTTGCCGCCAGGCCGGCGTCGTGCTCGCGCTCGGTTATCAGCGCCGGCGCGAAAGCCATTTCCGCTGGATCAAGCAACAGATCGAGGCCGGCGTGTTCGGCCAGATGGTCAATGCCGAGGCCAATATCAGCCGCGACCGGCTCGGCCAGTTCGATCTCACGTCGTGGCGCTACACCGCCGCCGGCATGCCGGGCGGCGTCATGCTGCAGATCGGCGTGCACTTTGCCGACGTGCTCGATTATCTAATCGGGCCGATCAAGGCGGTGAGCGGCCGCTTCGCACAATTGGTGTTGCCGGGCGACAACCCGGATGTCGCAAGTCTCGTGCTCGAACACGAGAACGGCGCACTGTCGACGCTCAACGCGAGTTACGCGTCGGCCTCGGAATATTATTTGATGAACATCTACGGCAAGACCGCCACCGCCTATTACGACCTGCATCACGGCCTCAGCCTGCTTAAACGCGGCGAGAAGCAGCCGGTCGCGATCCCTTGCGCTAAGAACGACACTTTCGTCGAGGAGCTGGAAGAATTCGCAGCCGCCGCGCGCGGCGGGCCGCCGCCGGAAGTCGGCGGCGACTACGCTACGAAATCGCTTGCGATCATCCGCGCCGGTATCGCCTCGGCGCGCGAGGGCCGCCGCGTGGAAGTCGCGGAAATCCTGGCGAACGATTGAGCCGCGCTATTTCTTGGACTCGGCCATCGCCGCCTGCAGGATCGGATGCCACTTGGCGATATCGGCCTTGAGCACGGCCGCGAGATGCGCGGGCCCGCGTTCGGCCTTTGCCGGCACGCTGCCGCCGAGATCGACGATCCGCTTGGCGACCGCCGGGTCGTCGAGCGCCTTGGCGAGCGCGCTGCTAAGCTTGTCGACGATGTCCTTCGGCGTCCCCTTCGGCGCATACATCGCGCTCCAGATGCTGAGCTGGAAGTCGGGAATTCCGGCCTGCTTGGCCGACGGCACGCCCGGCAGCGCGGGCGACGCCTCGTTGCCCGACACAACGTAGGCCTTGATCGATTTGCCCTTCACCGCCGGCGCGACGCTGACCACTTGGTCGCAAAAGAAGTCGACGTGATCGCCGATCAGATCGCCGAGCGCGGGCCCAGTACCGCGATAGGGGATCAACTTGGGCTCGAGACCGAGCTCGGTGGTGAACAGCAGGCAGGCCATGTGCGAGGAGGAGCCGACGCCGCCATGCGCCTGCTTCACGCTGTCGCCATTGGCCTTCACGTAGGCGATGAATTCCTTGAGGTCCTTGGCCGGGAAATCCTTGCGCGCCACCACAGCAACCGGCGCATTGGCGGTCAGCCCGATCGGCTCGAAATCCTTGATCGAATCGTAGCGGATGCTGGGCGTGAGCACGGGCGCGGAGACTTGCGAGCCCATGCTGGCGGCGAGCAGCGTATAGCCGTCGGGCGTGGCCGACGCCACGCGCGCGTCGCCGATGGTGCCGCCCGCCCCGCCGACGTTTTCGATGATGACCGTCTGGTTGAGCACCCGGCCCATGCCCTCGGCGACGATGCGCGCCACCACGTCGCTCGGCCCGCCCGGCGGGAATGGCACGACCATGGTGATCGTGCGCGACGGGTAATTGTCGGCGCGCGTATCGGTGGCCGGATAAGCCATTCCGACAACCAAAGCCATGGCGGGCACGGCCGCCGTTTTCCAGAAATTCATCTCCACCTCCCCAGTTTGCGCTCTTTTTATCGATGTGGCGCAACCCGATGATATGGCCGATAGCCGAGCGCGTCGAGTAGTCTAGAGCGCCGCGTAATCGATCGGCTTGTGGCGGTCGAGCTTGCGCTCGATCTTCGGCAGCGGATATTTCAGCCCGCTGGCACAATTGAATAGCACCACCCGGTCGGTCTTTTTGACGCGGCCGGAGGCGAGGCTCTGTTTGTAGGCGGCATAAGTCGCCGCGCCCTCCGGGCATTGCAGGAAGCCCTCCTCGCGCGCCATCTCGTCGAGCGCCGCTTGAATGGCATCATCCTCGACCGCAATGGCAAAGCCGCCGCTCTCGCGCACCGCGCGCAAAATGAGGAAGTCGCCGATCGCCTGCGGCACCCGGATGCCCGACGCGATAGTCTGCGCGTTTTCCCAGCGCGGCGCGTGTTCCTCGCCAGCCTCAAAGGCTTTCACCATCGGCGCGCAGCCAGCGGCCTGCACCGCCACCATGCGCGGGCGTTTCGCGCCGATGAAGCCGATGGCTTGCAGTTCCGCGAAGGCCTTCCACATGCCAATAAGCCCGGTGCCGCCGCCGGTCGGATAGAAGATCACGTCCGGCACAGTCCAATCGAGCTGCTCGGCAAGTTCCAGCCCCATCGTCTTCTTGCCCTCGATCCGGTAGGGCTCCTTCAAGGTCGAGGTGTCGAACCAGCCGACCTTCGCCTTGCCCTCGCCGACGATCTTGCCGCAGTCGTCGATCAGGCCATTGACGCGGTAGACGCTCGCGCCCTGCAGCGCGATCTCGCTGACGTTCACCTCCGGCGTGTCCTCGGGACAGAAGATCGTGGTCTTGATGCTTGCATGCGAGGCGTAAGCCGCGAGCGCGGCGCCGGCATTGCCGTTGGTCGGCATCGCCATGTGCTTGATGCCGAGCGCCTTGGCCATCGACACCGCCATGACGAGACCCCGCGCCTTGAACGAGCCGGTCGGCAGGCGGCCTTCGTCCTTCACCAAAATTTCGCCGCCGCCGAGCTTGGCCTCGAGCTTGCGCATGCGGATCAGCGGCGTGATGGCTTCGCCCAGGCTGACGATATTTTTTGGATCGCGCACCGGCAACAGTTCGCGGTAGCGCCACAGATCGGGCGCGCGGGCGGCGAGCTTTTCCTTGCTCAGCGTCTTGGCGACGCCGGCAAGATCGTAGCGCACCAAAAGCGGCTTGCTGGCGCGCGACAGGTTATGAATTTGATCGGCTTCGTGGCGCTCGCCGGTCATGGCGCATTCGAGATGGGTGACGAAACTCGGCCAGCGCGCGGCAAGGTTACTGTCGTACTGCATCGACACCTCTACTGAATTTTGACATCACCGCCGTACACGAAACACCAGGAAATGCGAAAGCGAGAAATTCACCACGAAGCTGACCGCGATCGCCGCCACTTTGGCAACCCAGGCCGGCACGACCAGCATCACGACCAGACACCAGACCGTGGCGGTATTGGCAAAAAACCCAGCGACCTGCGACAGCGCGAAATTGAAGCAGTTGCGCAGGCTGAGCTTGCGGCCGGACTCATGCGCGAAGGTGATCGTCGAGTTCAAGACGTAGGAGCCGCTGACCGCGACCACCCAGGCGAGCGTATTGGCGCCGATGACCGGCAGTTTGAGGTAGTAGTAGCCGAAGGAGAATACGCCGAAATCGATGACCGAATTGACCACCCCGACCATGGCGAAGCTGATCGCCTTGAGGGCGACCGCGCGTTCATGCCAGGCCACGCTGAGACGGTCGAGCAGGTTTTGCAAAGGCGCCGGAATCATGGACCGTTCATAGCATTTTGCGGCGGGCGCGACAGCGCGGCCGCGTTACGCTATAGATCGCGCCGAAACCAAGCGACAGGTTAACGGGAAATGCCGGCGAAACCGACCAAATTATCCGCCCGCGCGACGCGCTCGCCGTCGGGACTTTCGATCGTGGTGCCAGTCTACAACGAGGCCAAGGGCCTCGCCGTCCTGCACGAGCGCATCGCCGAGGTTGCGCGCTGGCTCAAAATCAAGCGCGGCCTGGCGACCGAAGTCGTCTATGTAGACGACGGCAGCACCGATTCGACTGGCCAGATCGCCCAATCGCTGATCGCTGACCCGCTCGATATCCAGGTGGTCACGCTGTCGCGCAATTTCGGCAAGGAGGCCGCCCTGCTCGCCGGTCTCGACCATGCCCGGCTCGGCGCCGTGCTGTTCATAGACGGCGACGGCCAGCATCCTCCCGGCCTGGTCTATACGCTGGTCGCGCGCTGGCTCGATGACGGCTACGACGTGGCCTACACCGCCAAGGCGCACCGCGAAAACGAGCCCTGGCTACGCCGCGCCAGCGTGCACTGGTTCTACGCGCTGATCAATTTGGGCGCGCGGCAGAAAATTCCCGAGGACGCCGGCGATTTCCGCCTGCTGTCGCCGCGCGCCGCCGAGGCGCTGCGGCAGATGCCCGAGCGCAGCCGCTTCTTCAAGGGGCTGTCGAGCTGGATCGGGTTCCGCCAGGTGCGCGTCGATTACGAGCCGGCGCTGCGCGCACACGGCGCGACCAGCTGGAACATGTGGACGCTGATCGGCCTGTCGATCGAAGGACTAACGTCGTTCTCGGTGGCGCCGCTGCGTGTCGCCAGCCTGCTCGGCCTGCTGCTAGCCGCGGTCGCGCTGTTCTTCGGCGTCGAAATACTGATCGAGACCATCCTCTACGGCAAGGACGTGCCGGGCTATCCGTCGCTGGTGGTCGGCATGATGGTGATAGGCGGCGTGCAATTGCTGATGATCGGTGTGCTCGGCGAATATATCGGCAAGCTGTTGTCGGAAACCAAGGCGCGCCCGGTCTATTTCGTCGCCGAACACAGCGTGAAGCACGCCCACGCCACCGCCAAAGAAACTGCAACGTGACAGACGGTCGCCGCCGGATCTGGCTTTGCGCGGACGATTACGGCATCTCCCCTTCGGTCAATGCCGCCATCCGCGAATTGATCCTGCGCGGGCGCCTCAATGCGACCTCGGTGATGACGACGGCGCCGCACCTTGGCGCCAGCGAGGCGGATGCGCTCAGCGAGCTCAATGCCGGGGAGCAACGCGCCGCGCTCGGCCTGCATGTCACGCTCACCGCTCCGTTCAAGCCGCTGAGCGCGGATTTTGCGCCGCTTGAGCGCGGCCATTTCCCGCCGTTACAGAAAATAATGCGCTCGGCGATGACGCGCCGGCTCGATCCCGAGCGGCTCACGATCGAGGTCGCTACGCAAGTGGAAGCCTTTGTCATGGCTTTCGGCCGTCCGCCCGACTTCATCGACGGCCACCAGCACGTGCATCTGTTTCCGCAGGTGCGCGACGCCGTGCTCAAGGTGGCGGCGGAGGCGGCACCCGCCGCATGGGTCCGGCAATGCGGCCGCCCGCGCTCAGCGCCTCGTCTGCATCTAAGCAAGGAGTTGCTGCTCGACGTTTTGAGCCTCGCCTTTCGCCGCAAGGCGCGGCGGCTGGGCGTCGCCACCAATCCGGCCTTCGCCGGCGCCTATGATTTCGACGGTCAGCCCGACTTCGCCGCGCTATTCCCTCGGTTTCTATCCGGGCTGCCGGACGGCGGGCTGATCATGTGTCATCCCGGCTTCGTCGACGCCGAGCTGAAGCGGCTCGATCCGCTCACGCGGCAGCGCGAACGGGAATTCGCTTTTTTCAATTCCAATGAATTTCCGCATCTGTTGGCGGAGCAGCGCGTCGCGCTGGCGACGCCTGTCGGTGGCTAGAGCACGACGACTTTGGTGCCGACCTTCACGCGTTCGTAGAGATCGATCACGTCGGCATTGCGCATGCGGATGCAGCCGGACGACACGTTTTGGCCGATGGTCCAGGGCTCGTTCGAGCCGTGGATGCGGTAGAGCGTCGAGCCGAGATACATAGCGCGCGCGCCGAGCGGATTGCCCGGGCCGCCGGCCATGAAATGCGGCAGGCCAGGCTGGCGCTCGAGCATTTCATCCGGCGGCACCCAATCCGGCCATTCCTTCTTGGCGGAAATCGCGTGGACGCCGGCCCAGGTGAAGCCCGGGCGGCCGACGCCGACGCCGTAGCGCATCGCCTTGCCGCCGTCCTCGATCAGATAGAGGAACTTGTTGGGCGTATCGATCACGATGGTGCCCGGCGCGTCGCTGCCGCGATACTCGACCTCCTGGCGCAAATAGCGCGGGTCCATCTCGTAGCCGGGGACCTGCGGCTCGAGTCGCGGGTCTGCGGTCGGCGCGGTCGCGGCATAGGCCGCATTGCCGTCCGGCGCGGGATTGCGATAGCGCGGCTGCGCGGTGCCGCCGCCGAACAGGAATTCGATAAAGCCGCCGCCGAGTTCGGAGCGCGCCTGCGGTCCCTGCGCCGCAACCAGGATCGGCCGCGCGGCGCTCATGTCTTCGCCGGGGGGGGCGAGCGAGAGCGGCTGCGCCCAGGCGCCGGTGCTGACGGAGACGGCAACTATGATGGCTGGGAAAATGGAACGCTGCATCGACTTGAACTCTCGCACGCAATACGTCGGATCGATCACACTACAAACCCAAAGCGACACCGAATGGTAAACAGAACCTGCCGCGCGCCGCATTGCCGCGCGCGCGCGAGTGCTTCGTCGCATTAGAGTTTATTTAGCGTAAAAGGCGATGCGTCATGGTAAACGCCGCGTTTCGATTGGCGGCGGAAGCCGCAACCGGGCGTTAATCGCCGCTCTGATAAAACCACGTCATCATGGCCGCGAGGGGGCGTTGCGTGCAGCATAAGGTTTTTCGCGTCGAGCGGATGTTTGCAGGCCGCGCGGCGGCGCGCGCCGTCGTTAGCGCCGCGCCCGACAAGACCGTGCAGCCCAAGACCGCCCCGGCGCACGCCGAGCCGCCCGAGGCCGCCACCGTGCAATCGCTCAAGCGCGAGCTTGCCTTGCTGCACGACGCCATAGCCCGCAACAAGCGCGAGCTTGCCGTCCTGATCGGCGACAGCCGCCAGCGCCGGATGGCGCATGCCGCCGGCAAGCTCGGCGCTGCGGTCGAAGGCATGGAAAAAGCCACCGTGAAGATCCTCAAATCGAGCGAAGTCATCGACGAAAGTGCCCGCGCGCTCTCAGCCTCGCTGAAGTCGGACTACGAGCGCGGCCTGGCGCAAGAAATTCAGGATCACGTGGTGAAAATCTACGAAGCCTGCAATTTCCAGGATCTCAGCGGCCAGCGCATCGGCAACGTGATCGAGACCTTGAACGCGATAGAGGACCAGGTGGAGGGCATGCTCGCCCGCCACCACGAGCGACCGAGCGAAGCGGCCACGGCCAAGCCTTTTGCTGGCCACGCCTTGCTCAACGGTCCCCGGCTCGACGGCGACAGCGGTCACACCAGTCAACGCGATATCGACGCGCTGTTCGGCTAGCGCGGCCGCCTAATTAGAATAAAGCAACAAAGCGCGGCCGCCGCGAAGCTTGCGGCGAGCGCCAGCGCCGCCAGATCGGAGGCGCGATCCACCACGAACGCCATCACCAGTGGTGCCGCCGCCTGCACCAGCAGGAACGGACCGGCGAGCCTGCCCATCAGGCGTCCGTAGCCGGACGCTCCGAACAACGCCAGCGGCACCGCGCCGCGCGTGATGGTGACGAGGCCGTTGGCGCCGCCGAACATCAGCGCGAAGGCCGCCGCCACCGGCACTGATATGCCGAGCAGCGCCAGCATCGTGAAGGCGCAGAGCAGAACGCTGAGCGCGAAGCGCGCCACCCACAGCGGATGCAAATTGCGGCCGAAGGCGAATTCGATTAGCCGCGCGCCGACCTGCGCCGGTCCGAATAGCGCGCCGATCCAAACCACCGTACCGGCGTCGATGCCCGAGCGCGCAAAGATCGCCAAGAGGTGGGCGGACAGGCCGGAGGGAACGAAGGCGTAGGTCGCAAAGGCCGCCGCCACAAGAATGAACGGCAAGCCATAGGGCGGCAGCACCGCCGGCGGCGGCGGCGCGTCGCTCGCAGGCTTAGCGGATACTTCGAAGCGGCCGCGCGGCAAGGCCAGCGCATGCAGCGGCGCCGAGACGCAGGCAAGCAGCGCGGCATAGACCATATAAGTGCCGCGCCAGCCGAGGGCGTCGAGCAGAAAATGCGTCGCCGGCCAGCTCACGGTCGAGGCAAAGCCGCCGGCGAGCGTGAGCGCGGTGATCGGCGAGCGTGCGGCCGCGCCGAAGATGCGGCCGAGCGTCGCGAAGGCGGAATCGTAGAGGTTCGCCGCCATGGCGACGCCGAGCATCGCCCACACGGCGAGATAGCTGATGCGGTCGGCGGCATGACCGATGAGGACGAGGCCGAGCGCGCCGACCAGCGAGCCGACGGTCATCACCACGTGGCCACCGAAACGGTCGATCGAACGTCCGACATAGGGCGCGCTCAGGCCCGCGGCCAACAGCCCGACCGAGAATCCGCCCATGGCGAACGACATCGACCAGCCGCGCTCGGCCGCGATCAGCGGAACGATCAGCACCGGTGTGTAGAAAATCGTGCCCCAGGACAAAATCTGGGTAACGCCGAGAACCGGCACGGCGCGCCAGGGTCCGTCGATGAAGTCACGGGGAGCGGGCATGCCAGCCAATCTCTACAGCATCATCGATTCGAGTCGAAATGCTTGCGGGGAGAGGTGAAATGCACTCGTTACCGCGCCGGCGGCGGAGGTGGGGCGTTCTGGATCGGCGGCTGGATCGGCTTGGGTTCGGCTTTCGGCTTGGGCTTCGGCTTGCCCTTCGGCTTGGCCGGGCGTTTGGCGCCTTCCGGTGCGCAGCGCACATAGACCATGGTGCCGTAGCGGCCCTGCACTTCCGAATCCATCCAGCGCAGGATCAGCACGCGGCCGTCGAACGACACCACCTCGCGATCCTGCGCGCTCGCCGGCGGATCGGACGCCGGGCCGATATAGGTCTTGCCGCCCGGCGCGCCCTTCAGGCTCAGCTCCTCTGCCTTGGCCTGGTCGGCGAGGTGCATCATTACCCCGCCGGTCGGGCCGAGCGTGATGGTGTAGGGCTGCTTGCATTGATTGGCGGCCGCCGCCTCGATGCGCGGACGGTCCTCGTCCCTGTGGTAGGCGGCAAGGCCCCAGCGCCCGACAATGTCTTGCGGCGGGAAGGCCGGCGGCAGCAACGGCACTGCCGCGGGTTGCGGTGCCGCTGGCGGCTCTGGACTGCTGAACGAGCCGAACGGATTGGAGGTAGCACAGGCCGAGAGCCCAAGCGCGACCACTGCCAGCACCAGGGCTGACGACAGATTGAGTCGATTGGAATAGCTCATTCTGGCTCCTCGGCCGCCACCGGTAGACTTTGCGTGGCAATGGCGGCTAGCGCAAGGCTGTGCCGTGTCGCCATCGCGCGCTTAAGCCTGATCGTCGACAGCGTCCGTAAGCGCGTCGGCCAAGCTTGACACTCCGGGCGCAAGGCCATATGTCCGAGGCAGCTTTTGGCACTCTCCGTTAATGAGTGCTAAAGGCTTATAAAATCGACACTTTCCAGTAAACGCACGCGCAAAAGCGCCGACGAGGAAGCCATGGCCAAGACCAAGTTTCGTCCCCTGCACGACCGCATCGTCGTGCGCCGCATCACCGCCGAAGAGAAGACCAAGGGCGGCATCATCATCCCCGACACCGCGCAGGAAAAGCCGAGCCAGGGCGAGGTCATCGCCGTCGGCCCGGGCGGCCGCGACGAGGCCGGCAAGTTGATCCCGATCGATCTGAAGACCGGCGACAAGGTGTTGTTCGGCAAGTGGTCAGGCACCGAGGTCAAGCTCGACGGCGAGGAACTCCTGATCATGAAGGAGTCCGACATCATGGGCGTGATCGCCTGATCCCCGCATTCGTAAACACTGGAGTGCACTGAAATGGCTGCCAAGGAAGTCAGATTCGCCGTCGACGCGCGCGACCGCATGCTGCGTGGTGTCGAGATTCTCGCCGACGCGGTGAAGGTCACGCTCGGCCCGAAAGGCCGCAATGTCGTGCTCGACAAGTCGTTCGGCGCCCCGCGCATCACCAAGGACGGCGTCACCGTCGCCAAGGAGATCGAGCTCGAGGACAAGTTCGAGAACATGGGCGCGCAGATGGTGCGTGAAGTCGCCCAGAAGACCAACGACCAGGCCGGCGACGGCACCACCACCGCCACCGTGCTTGCGGCCGCGATCGTGAAGGAAGGCGCCAAGTCCGTCGCCGCCGGCATGAACCCGATGGACTTGCGGCGCGGCATCGACATCGCGGTCTCAGCGGTCGTCAAGGACATCGAGAAACGCGCTAAGGTCGTCAGCTCCTCCGCCGAGGTTGCCCAGGTCGGCACCATCTCCTCGAACGGCGACGCCACCATCGGCCAGATGATCGCCAAGGCGATGCAAAAGGTCGGCAACGAGGGCGTCATCACAGTCGAGGAAGCCAAGGCGATGGAGACCGAGGTCGAGATCGTCGAGGGCATGCAGTTCGACCGCGGCTACATCTCGCCTTATTTCATCACCAACGCCGACAAGATGATCGCGGAGCTCGAGGACGCCTACATCCTCCTGCACGAGAAGAAGCTCTCCGGCCTGCAGGCCATGCTGCCGCTGCTGGAAGCGGTGGTGCAGGCCGGCAAGCCGCTGCTGATCCTGTCGGAAGATGTGGAAGGCGAAGCGATCGCCACGCTCGTCGTCAACAAACTGCGCGGCGGCCTCAAAGTGGCGGCCGTCAAGGCGCCCGGATTCGGCGACCGCCGCAAGGCCATGCTGGAAGACATCGCCATCCTCACCGGCGGCCAGCTGATCTCGGAAGACCTTGGCATCAAGCTCGAAAACGTGACCACGGCCATGCTCGGCCGCGCCAAGAAGATCGTCATCGAGAAGGAAAAGACCACCATCGTGCACGGCGCCGGCAAGAAGGCCGACATCGAGGCGCGCGTCGCCCAGATCAAGGTGCAGATCGACGAGACCACGTCCGACTACGACAAAGAGAAGCTGCAGGAGCGGCTGGCCAAGCTCGCCGGCGGTGTCGCGGTAATCAAGGTCGGCGGGGCGACCGAGGTCGAGGTCAAGGAGAAGAAGGACCGCGTCGAGGACGCCCTCAACGCCACCCGAGCCGCAGTCGAGGAAGGCATTGTGCCGGGCGGCGGCGTCGCGCTGCTGCGCGCCAAGAAGGCGGTCGGCCGCATCCATGACGAGAACGCCGACGTGCAGGCCGGCATCAACATCGTGCTCAAGGCGCTGGAAGCCCCGATCCGGCAGATCGCCGAGAACGCGGGCGTGGAAGGCTCGCTCGTGGTCGGCAAGATCATGGACCACAAGTCGGAGACCTACGGCTTCGACGCGCAGGAAGAAAAATACGTCGACATGATCGAGGCCGGCATCGTCGACCCGGCCAAGGTGGTGCGCACCGCGCTGCAGGATGCCGGATCGGTCGCCGGCCTCTTGGTCACCACCGAAGCCATGGTCGCCGAACTGCCGAAGGAGCCGGCCCCGGCCATGCCTGGCGGCGGCGGCGGTATGGGCGGCATGTACTAAGCAGCTACAAATCGAACGAAAAGGGCGGCCCGCGGGCCGCCCTTTTTTGTTTGCGGCGCGGACGTTAGTTGAAATTTCCGCCGCACCGCAGTGTGTTACCTTTGGCGAAATATCCCCCGGGAGCGTTCCATGGACCAGCGTATCATCGATCTTTACGACAGCTTCACACACGGCGGCATCGACCGCCGCGCGTTCCTCGACCGCCTGGCGCAGATCGCTGGCTCAAGCGCGGCGGCGCTGGCGCTGCTGCCGCTGTTGCAGAACGATTACGCGCGCGCCGCTATAGTTGCACCCGACGATGCGCGGCTGGCGATCGACAGCGTGGCCTATGACGCCGCGGGCACACGCATTTCAGGTTATCTGGCGCGGCTCAAGGCGAGGGGCAAACGCCCGGCGGTGATCGTTATTCACGAAAACCGCGGGCTCAATCCGCACATCCAGGATATCGCGCGCCGCGTCGCGCTCGAGGGCTTCCTCGCCTACGCGGTCGACATGCTCTCGCCGCTCGGCGGCACGCCGGCGGACGAGGACAAGGGCCGCGACATGATCGGCACGCTCAACGCCGAGGAGACCGCGCATCGCATCGCCGCGGCGGTGCCGTTCCTCGCGCATCACGCGGAGTCGACCGGCAAGGTCGGCGCGGTCGGCTTCTGCTGGGGCGGCGGCATGGTCAACCGCCTCGCAGTGCTTTCGCCCGAACTCAAGGCCGGCGTTGCCTATTACGGAATTCAGCCGCCGGCCGACGCCGTGAAATCAATCCAGGCGGCGTTGCTCTTGCACTATGCCGGGCTCGACCAGCGCATCAATGCCGGCATCCCGGCCTATGAGGCCGCGCTCAAGGCAAACAACAAGCGCTACAAGATTTTCGTCTACCCGAACGTCAACCACGCCTTCAACAACGATACCAGCAACCGCTACGACAAGCCGGCCGCCGAGCTGGCCTGGAGCCGCACCATCGCTTTCTTCAAGGAAAACCTGGGCGCGCCACCAAGAGCGTGAGCCGTCAGGCATCGGAGAGCTTGCCGGAGAGCCAATTCGCCGTGCGCAGCAGCCGGGCGTCGTCACCGAAGGCGCCGACAAGCTGCACGCCGATCGGCATGCCGTTCTCGCCTTTCAGCAGCGGCAGCGACACCGCCGGCAGCCCGGCCAAAGTCCACAGCGTGTTGAACGCCGGATTGCCGGTGGCCATGCCTTGCGGAGCGACGCCGGGCGCCGACGGCGTCAGGATCGCGTCATAGTCTTTCAAGATGTCGGCGAGCCCCGCGCGGTAACGCAGCGCACCGTCACGCGCCATCAGATAACGCAGCGCGCTGGTCCGACTGCCCTCGGCGACAAGATCGCGCAGTTGCTGGCTCGATACATCGCCGCCGCGTTCGACCAGCGCGCCGAAATTGTGCGCCATGTCGGTGTACATGATAACGCGCTGGTCGGCCCAGGCGGCGGCGAACGCTTCGGGCAGATCGACGGGTTTCACGGCATCGCCCAAGCCTTTCGCTAGGGCTTCGAATGCCGCACGAGCATCGGCATCCGCCTTGTCCCAAACCGGCGTACGCACAAATGCGAGCCGCGGCGGCGATAAAGGCTTGTCCGCGGCCGTCGTTCGGAATTCAGGCGACGCCGTCGGCCGCGTGTCGGGGTCCTCGGCGTCGTAGCCGGCGAGCACATCAAGCATAAGCGCGCAATCGGCAAGCGAGCGCGCGAACACACCGACATGGTCGAGCGTCAATGACAAGATCAGCGCACCGTGACGCGAGATCGTCCCATGCGTCGGCTTGACGCCATAGACACCGCAAAACGACGCGGGCCTGATCACCGAGCCATTGGTCTGCGAACCGATCGCCAGCGGGATCATGCCGCCGGCCACGGCCGCCGCCGAGCCGGAGGACGAGCCGCCCGGGGTGCGTGCAAGATCGTGCGGATTGCGTGTCGCTCCGGGATGAAAATAAGCGCATTCGGTGGTCACCGTCTTGCCAATGATCACCGCGCCGGCCGCGCGCAGGCGCGCCACCGCCGCACAATCGCGCACCGGCCGGCGCCCCTTGAACAGCGGCGAGCCGCATTCGGTCGGATAGTCGGCGGTGTCGAAGATGTCCTTGATGCCGACCGGCACGCCGTGCAGCGGCCCGAGCGGCTCGCCGTTCCGACGTCGGTCGTCGAGGGCGCGCGCTTGCGACAGCGCGTAGGCGGGATCGAGGTGAATGAACGCATGTACGTCGTTTTCGAGCGCGGAAATGCGATCGAGACAGGCACGGACATAGGCCTCGGCCGAGATCGCGCCGCGGACCAATTCGGCGACTGCCTCGGTCGCCGACAGAGCTGCCAGGCCTGCATCAGACAATGTCGTTTGCCCCCGGTCAGTACCTAAGCAGGCGAGCTGTGCTCTTCCCAATCTTCGGCGCTAGCGCCGGCGAGCGCACGCACACGCTCTTCGTCCTTGGCGAATTCGGCGGCCGGGCCGGACCAGACCACCTTGCCGTCGTCCAACACATAGGCGCGATCGGCGATCTCGACCGCAGCCCGCACGTTCTGCTCGACCAGCAACACCGAAATGCCCTGCTGACGTGCCGACGTTACGACCTTGAACACTTCCTGAACGATCAAGGGCGCGAGGCCTTGGCTTGGCTCGTCGAGCAACAAGCAGCTTCGGGTTCAAAAGCAACGCACGCGCAATCGCCAACATTTCCTGTTCGCCACCGGAAAGCTGCCGGCCTTTGTTGTTCTTGCGCTGCGCGAGGCGCGGGAATAGCTCGTAGATGCGGGAAATCGTCCACGGCCCGGGCATTTCCAGCGGGACCTTGAGATTTTCCTCAACCGTCAGGTTGGCGAAGATGCGCCGGCCTTCCGGCACGTAGCCGACGCCGAGCGCGGCGATGCGGTACGGCTGCCAGTCGGTGGTGGCGTGGCCGAAAATACGCACCGCGCCCTCGCGCGCGTGGGTCAGACCCACCAGGCTGCGCAGCGTCGTGGTCTTGCCGGCGCCGTTGCGCCCCAACAAAGTGACGATTTCACCTTCCCGCACCTCCAGGCCGACGCCGTGCAGGATATGGCTCTTGCCGTAAAAGGTGTGAAGGCCTTCCGCCTCCAGCGCCAGGCCTGTTTTGGCATTGTCGCTCATGCCGCGGCCTCCCCCAGATAGGCCGCCTGCACCGCTTCGTTGGCGGCGATATCCTTCGGCGTGCCTTCAGCGAGCATCTTGCCCTCGGCCAGCACCATGATGCGGTCGGCAAGGTGAAAGACCACGCGCATATCGTGCTCGATCAGCACGATGGTCAGTTTCTGGTCGTGATGCAGTTTTCGGATCAGCTGCGTGACGTCGTAGGTTTCCTGGTCGCCCATCCCGGCGGTCGGCTCATCGAGCAGCAAGAGCCGCGGCTTGAGCGCCAGCGCCATCATGATTTCGGTCGCACGCTGGTCGCCGTGCGCGAGCTCGCCGACCAGCCGATCGGCTTTTTCGGTCAAGCCGCTCGTCTCAAGCAAATGGGTGACGCGCGCCTTGACCTCGCCATCCTCGTCGCGCGATTGCCAAACGCGCAAGCGGAAGCCGCTGGCACTCTCCACCGCAATCCGCAGATTTTCGCGAACCGTCAGTTCCGGAAATACTTCCGTGATCTGAAAGGTGCGGGCGATGCCACGCCACACCCGGCGGGCGGGCCGAAGCGCGGTGATGTCTTCACCGTCGAATACGATGCTGCCCGAAGTCGGCATCAGGAAGCCACTGATCATATTGAAGAACGTGGTCTTGCCAGCGCCGTTGGGACCGATCACGGCGCGCAATTCGCCGGACTCGACTGTCATCGATATGTCGTCGACCGCGATCAGGCTGCCGAAATGCTTGGAAACGTTGTTGACGCGCAGCAGGGTCATGATACGAGCTTCCGCCGGATGACACCGAGAAGCCCACGGGGGAAGAACAGCACCACGAGCACGAACAACAATCCGACAAACGACATCCAATTGACGGTAATGCTCGAAAGATAGTCTTGCAGGACGACGAAGACGGCGGCGCCCAAGAGCGGCCCCCAAAAGCTACGCATACCGCCCATCACCGCCATCATGACGAAGTCGCCGGACTGACTGAAATGCAGCCCTTTGGGATCGGCGAAATTATTCAACAGCGCGTAAAGCGCCCCGGCAAATCCCATAAAGAAGCAAGACAGCGTAAATGCTATCCAGATGTGACGCTCGACCGGAATGCCGAGAAAACGGGCGCGACGCTCGTTTTCGCGGATCGCAAGCATCGTGCGGCCGAACGGTGACCGCAGTATGATACCCATGACCGCCGCAATGATGGCGAAGCAGAACAATACGAAGAAATAGAAATTGTCGGCATTCGACAGGATATCGATCTTGTAGAACCCGAGATCGAGCGGTTGGCGGGAAAAGCCGCGCAAGCCATCGTCGCCGCCGGTCAGCGAACTCCATTGGAAGGCAATGTAGTAGAACACCTGGCCGAAGGCGATCGTGACCATCGCAAAATAAACGCCGCGTCGGCGCACGATGAGCGTTCCGAGAATTGCGCCGGCAAGCCCGCCCAGCAACATGCCCATCAACAGTGAAATCGGCGTGCTCGGGGCCAAAAATTTCAGCGACAGCCCCGCTCCATAGGCCCCGAGGCCGAAATAGGCGGCATGGCCGAAGGATAGCACACCGGTGAAGCCCAAGAGAAAATTCACCGACATCGCGGCAAGCCCAAGGATGAGAACGCGCGTGCCGAGCGCGGTATAGCCGCCGAGCGGCGGCATCCAATAGGGTGCGAACACCAGGGCCGCCCAGATGCATGCAAGTACAATCAGCTTGCGGACGTTATCCTGGCCGGTCATGTCATCATGCCTTCTTCGCCCAGCAATCCGCGCGGGCGGATCAGCAGCACCACCGCCATCAGCACGTACATGATCGCTTCGCTGGCGGCCGGCAAAAACACCGCCGTGACGCCGGAGGCCACGCCGATCAGTAGGCCGCCCAGCAGCGTGCCGGTGAGACTGCCGACGCCGCCGACGATGATGGCGATGAAACTCGGCATCAGAAGCCCCGCGCCCATGGTCGGCTCAAGACCGAGCTGGCCGGCCGCCAGTACGCCGCTGAGGCCGGCGAGATAAATGCCGACGGCAAAATTGAGCGATCGCAGCGTGCGCACATTGATGCCCAACGCCGATACCGTTTCGAGGTCGAGCGTGCCGGCGCGGATGCGAATGCCGAGGCGGGTGAAACGCAGCAGTACGAAGAGCCCGCTTACGGCGACTATCACCACGAGCACCATGAAGAGACGATAGCCGGTGATGAAGAAGAATTCATTGCTCAACGGCTGGGCCAAAATCGCCGGCACGGTCACCGGCTTGCCCTGCGCGCCCCAGATAAAGCGCGTGCCGTCTTCGAAAATGAAAGCGAGTCCGAAAGTGAGCAGCAGGCTGTAGAGCGGATCGCGTCCGTAAAGCGGCCGGATCAGCACCCGTTCGGTACCCAGCCCGATGGCGGCAGTGAGCGGCGGCGCGATCAAGAGCGCGCCCCAGAAACCCACATAGGGCGTGATCGTGTAAGCGATATAGCCGCCGACTACGAGGAAGCCGCCGTGCGCGAAATTGATCACGTTGCTTAGGTTGAGGATCAAAGACAGGCCGAGGGCCATGAGCACGTAGAAGGCGCCGATGATCAATCCGTTCGTAATGTTGAACAGGAGGAGTTGAAACATGGATCAACACTCGGTCAGGCAAACGGGCGCAGGAATATCGCAAACCCAGGGAGCTATGACAGCTCCCCAGGCGCGATAGATGGACAATTCTTAATTTAAGCGGGCCAATTCAGCGTACAGCCGGTTTCACTGGTCGGCGGGTTGACCTTATCGCCCGCAAGCACATGATCGACGCGGAACAGATCTTCCGGATCGCCCGCCGGCTTCTGCAACGCTTCACCGACGAAGGACGAAGTCATCAATTGGTGATCGCCGGCACGGTAGTAGACCTTGTTGGGCTGCAGCTTAACATCGGCGGGCAGTTCGAAGTCGCCGAGCGCTTTAGCGAGCTTGACAGCGTCGAGCGTCTTTTCATGGTTGGCCGCCAGTGCGTAGGTCTGCACCGAGGTGTAGCCGAACCAGGTGCGCGCGGTCGGCACCTTGCCGTTGGTGCGTTTGCGGATGTCGGCGACAAATTGTTCGACGTGCGGCACGCCGGCTTGTTTCCAGTACCACTCGAACATCCAGATGCCGACGCGCGCCTCGGGCGGCATCGCTTCGAGCGATTCGAGCTCTTGCTGCAATCCGGCAACATGGATTTGCTTGTCGATGCCGAACTGGGCGATCTGCTTCAGGCAGTTCACCATGTCGGAGCCTTGCGGCAGCACCACCAATACGTCCGGATTGGCCGCACGCGCCTTGATGAGGTAGGCGGAGAAGTCGGTGGTGCCGAGCGGCGTCAACTCGTTGCCGGTCATCGTGCCGCCCAGCCTCTTGAGATTGGCTGCGCCCGCCTGCTGCAAGGTATGACCGAAGGCATAGTCCGGGGTGATGAAATGCCACTTCTTGCCGTACTTGGTGAACAGAAGCTCTGAAACGGAATTGGCCTCTGCGCGCGTCGTGTTGCAGACACGATAGACGTTCCACTTGCAGTCCTTGCCGGTGATGCCGTCGGTATGGCCGCCGGATACAACGTGCAGCACCTTCTTTTCAGCGGTGACTTGCGCCATAGCCTGGGCGATGCCTGAGTTGACGTCACCGATAATGAACTGGACTTGATCGCGGTCGATCAGCTTGCGTGTCTTCTGCACGCCGGTGCCGACATCGTTAGCAGAATCTTCAACGAGCAATTCCAATGGGCGCCCGAGCACACCACCCTTGGCATTAATCTGTTCAACGGCGAACTTGGCGCCGATCACTTCATTGTTCGCCACAGCGGCATAGACGCCGGTCAGCGGGTCCACCATGCCGATTTTGATGGCGTCAGCCGCGCGCGCGGTGATAACGAACGGCGACGCGATTTGCGCCACGCCGGCCGCAACCGCTGTCTTGATGACCGTACGGCGGTCAAGCTTCATCGAACGGAATTCGTTTTTCATCTTCATTCCTCCCATGTATTTTTTGAGCTGTGTCGCAAGCATTGTGCGTTTGTCTGCCTTGATGGCCACACTAATGTGTGATGATGAAAAGATGCAAGACTTCCGCGATTTATCCGCGAAAAACGTTGGTTCATACCCTGATGTTAGGCTTTGCCTGCGATCGTATCGGCCATAGTCTTTCGACTATAAAAGGCACATAACATCAATGACTTGAATGACTATTTGGGTACAGAATCATTTTCCTACCAATTGCGAAGATGGGATACCGCGCCGTAGCAACGCCACGACTGAGTGCGCTATAGCCGACTATTTACGCGTCCAAGGCTGAAGCCAGCCGCAACAGGAGACCGCCCGTGAGAGGCATTTTCTCGAGGCTCGCCATCGTCTGGCGAATTGCCAGCCCCTATTTCAGTTCGCAGGATCGCTGGCCGGGCCGCCTGCTGCTGGCGGCGGTCATCGCCATCGAATTGTCGATCGTCGGCATCACGGTGCTGATCAACGAATGGAACGCGCGGTTCTACAATGCGCTGCAGGATCGAAACTGGAACGCCTTCGTCTACCAGCTCGGCTATTTCTGCGTGCTGGCGGCGGCCTTCATATTTCTTGCCGTCTATCAGCTCTATCTCAATCAGTGGCTGCAGATCCGCTGGCGGCGCTGGCTGACGTCGAGTTACCTCGATCATTGGATGGAGGGCGCCAATCACTACCGCATGCAGCTTTTGGGCGACGCCGCCGACAACCCAGACCAGCGCATCTCCGAGGACATTGCGCAATTCATCCAATTGACCTTGGGCATTGGGCTGCAACTGCTCAATTCCTTCGTCACGCTTTTCTCGTTCATGGTCATCCTGTGGTCGCTGTCGGCGGCGGCGCCGCTGCACGTATTCGGGGTCGCCTTCGATATTCCGGGCTACCTGTTATGGGCGGCGTTGATCTACGCCTGCATCGGCACGGCGCTCACGCATCTGATCGGCCGCCCGCTGATCGCGCTCAATTTCCAGCAGCAGCGTTACGAAGCCGATTTCCGGTTCAATCTGGTGCGGGTGCGCGAGAATTCCGAGCAGATCGCCCTGCTGGACGGCGAGCGCGCGGAACGCGACCGCCTGCTGCTGCGCTTCGGCAACGTCGTCGCCAACTGGCTCGCGATCATGTCGCGGCAGAAGAAACTCACCTTCTTCACCGCCAGCTACGCGCAGGCATCCGTCGTTTTCCCATTCGTCATGGTGAGCCCGGCCTATTTCGCCAGCGCAATCCAGCTCGGCGGCCTGATGCAGACCGCCAACGCCTTCGGGCAGGTGCAGAGCGCGCTGTCGGTGTTCGTGAGCCTGTACCGCAATCTCGCGGAATGGAGCGCGGTGATCGAGCGCCTGTCCGGCTTCGACAAGTCGGTGGCGGCCGCCCGCGCGGTTGCGGTGACGCCGCCGGCGATCGGGGTTGCGTCCGGCGAAGCGGCCGCCGTTTCGTTCAAGGATCTGACGGTGCGGCTGCCCAACGGTGTGCCTTTGGTCAATGCCGATGACATCTCGATTCGAGCGGGCGAGCGGGTGCTGGTCAGCGGCCCGTCCGGCGCCGGCAAGTCCACGCTGTTCCGCGCGCTTGCAGGCGTATGGCCGTTCGGCGCCGGCACCATCACGATTCCGAAAAATGCCAGACTAATGATCCTGCCGCAGCGGCCGTACTTTCCGATTGCTTCGCTCGCCGCTGCGGTCGCCTATCCCTCGCAGCCCGGGACATACGACGCCGCCCGCGTTGCCGAGGCGATTGCCGCGGTCGGCTTGCCGGACTTGGTGTCCCGCATCGAGGGGGAGGCTCACTGGAACCGCATGCTGTCGCTCGGCGAGCAGCAACGGCTCGGAATCGCGCGCGCGCTGCTGTATGCGCCCGACTATCTCTTCCTGGACGAGGCCACCGCTTCGCTCGATGAGCCGGCCGAGGCCGCGCTCTACCGCCTGCTGCAACAGCGGCTTGCCGCCACGACCATTGTTTCGATCGGCCACCGCTCGACACTCGCCGCGTTCCATCGCCGCCGGCTGACGTTCAACCGCGAAGGCGACCGCTATTGGGTGCGCGAGGGCAGCCTGGCGCCGGCGGCCTAGCGCCTCCGTCTAAATTCACGCCGCCGCTCAAAAGCAATCGGGCGGCGGTTCCCTGGGGAATCGCCGCCCGTCGCAGCCAAAGAGGCAGACGTTGGCTTATTTGAGCGCTGACAGCGTGGTGTCAAACTTCAGAGTGGCAACAAAGCGCGAGCCGCAGAAATTGGTCCCCGCCAGAGATAGTGCCGCATTGGTTGCCAGCCACGCTGGGATTGAGGTTGGTGTCCCAGTAACGCAGATCGAGCGTAATGGCCTTGTAGTTGATGTCGAGGCCGACGTCCCAGTAGGTGTCGCTGACTAGGCCTAGATTGGCATTCACGCCGGAGCTGTACCATTCGTAACCGATCTCGGGGTTGATCGAGAGCGTAACATCGGGAACCGGGTGCCACGGCAAGGTGATGACCGCATTGCCGGACACGTAGTAGTGGCCCGCATCGCCCACCCATGAAGTGGCGGTGCCAGCACCGCATAAAGACGGGTTACAGGTTTTGTTGTTGAAATTGCCGAACGCAGTTTCGAACACGCCACCGATGGTCAGCCAATCGGCGACCTTGTACGACGGCTTGGCATAACCTTCGAGCCAGCTGTCGTTGTAGAGGTACATAGCGGCGTTAACACCGCCAGGGTAGTAATAGTAGATCAGGCCGAGATCGAGGCCGAAGTTGCCCCACGTAAACCGCGCGCCGCCGGTGATATCGAATTCGGCGTCGGCGAAGCCGGTCCACAGACTCGATCCCCAAACGCCGGCATAGAGCTTGAGCCAATCGGTCGCGGTGTAGTCGACCTCGAAATAGCCCTGCGCCGCAGGCTTATGGTCCGATTGCGATACGCCGCGCAGCTCGTAGTCGGTTGTGAACGCGGTGCCAAAGGCAACGTCCCACGGTGACGGCGCCGCAGCCGGAGCAGCCGGCTTGGCGGCTTTCACCGGCATGTCCGCCGCGAGTGCTGGTGCTGCAGAGAAGGCGAGCGCTGCAACGACCGACAAAACAACTTTTTTCATAGACCCTGCCCCTTTTCGTTTCGACCGGTTGTTCAACCGATCAATTTCGCTCATCGCCCTTGCGCCCGAATTCGGTGACGTCCACCCGCGCGCAAATCGACGTGCATTACCGCGCAAATCTACATCTCTGACGGGCTTCAACGGCAAGCTAAAAACGGTGGCAATTGCTGCCTTTTTAGGCGATTCGGCCTTTTGATGACAGATTGAAGCGGACTGTTGCGGCAAAGTCACATTTTTAGGGGTTGAAACGGCTTATTCGACCGGATTCCGGGACACCGGAAAACAACCAGCATCTCCAGGCGGCAGTCCTGTGAATAAGTCCCGATCAGTCTGATAAGCCACTATTAGATAACAAGAATCTGGCGCCTGCCGGGCGTTGGGCAGGCACCAGAGGTAATATAAGCGGCGTGGCCGCCGATCGATCAGGCCGCTGCTTTTTTGCGGTTGGCGTCGAGTCGCGCATCGACCAGCGCGACGGTCGCGTCGAGGGTCGGGTGGCTCAGGCCTTTTTGCCGCGCGATCAGCTGCACGAGTTTGTCGGCGCGCTCGATATTGGGCGCGCCGTTTTGCAACGCGCGCGCGGCAGAAGCCGGACGCGTGAGGCTTTGCGCGGCGGCGGCATATTTCTCGAACGGCACGAGGTCGTTCGGATTGGCGCCGAGTTTGACGCAAAGGTCGTTGACGAAATTATAAACCGAGCGCGACTCCTCGATGTTGGAATGAACCGCCTCCTGCGCGGTGCGCATGCCGTCGGCGGTAATGCAGCGGTAATTGCCGGCACACAGCATCGCCCACTTGGCGAGCGGCACGAAGATCAACTCGTAGACGCGCAGCTTCACCGGCAATTCGATCTTGCCTTCCGGCGCGTCGAAGCGCGCGGCTTCGACGTCCTGCTCGAGCTTGCGCACGATCGCAGTGTCCTTGTCGTCCACGAAGCGCGCGCATTTAAAGTTGGTCGGCAGCGTCACCAGCAATTCATTCGCCTTGCCGTCGGGCGGACGAATGGCCTGCGGGTCGGGGCTGTTGAGCGTGATCTTGTTGGGGTCGACCGAATCCCAAACGCGCGGGTCGGTATAGGCGGCTTCCAGCACTTTGTAATCGAGCCCGGGGATGCGCTTGATATAAGGCAGTGGCGGCATGTTCATGATCGACATGCAGGGCACGCGCGATTTGCCGACCGCGTCGAGCAATTCGCGCACGCCGGCGGAGCGGTATTGCGGCTCCTGCATGCAGAGGCCGACCAGATCGTAATCCTTCGGATTGACGCCGGCCGCGGGGCCGGCCGTCACCTTGCCCGGCAGCTTGCGCGATTCAAGCAGCACGGGTTCGCTACGACCGCGCACCGGCAGCTTCACCTTGAAGCCCTCGGCATTGATGAGATCGGCTTCCGCCGGCAGGCAGACGAGATGGATCGAATGACCGCCGAACAGCAATTTGGAAGCAAGCAGCGATCCGTAAGACGCACCCATTAAAAGGATCTTGTAGGTCTTCGGCTTTGCCGGCGCCGCTTTCTTCGCAACGGAGTTTTTGGCAGCGGATTTCTTCGCCTTGGCCGGCTTGGCCTTGCGGACGGCCTTCTTGGCCGGGCGCTTGGTTTTCGCCTTCGGCCGGCGCGCGGCGGCGCGTTTGGATTTCTTCACCTTGGATTTCCGCTTCTTCGTCTTCTTGGCCATGACTATCCTCCTGATCGGTTCGCGTCGCGTTACTCGGCCGCTTGCGACAACTGCTCCGGAGCCGCGTCGGCTCCAACTTCCCTAAGGCCTTCCGGCAGCGGACCGCCGGTCGCCCAGTCGATGAGCTCGACCGTATGCACGACCGGAATGGCGGTGCCGGCGGCGATCTGCGTGATGCAGCCGATATTGCCGGCCGCGATCACATCCGGCTTGAGCCGTTCGATATTGCCGATTTTACGGTCGCGCAACCTTTCCGCTAGCGCCGGCTGCAAGATGTTGTAGGTCCCGGCCGAGCCGCAGCACAAATGCCCTTCCGGCACATCTTTGACCACGAAGCCGGACTTGCAAAGCAATTCTTTCGGCGCCTGCGTCACCTTCTGCCCGTGCTGCAGCGAGCAGGCCGCGTGATAGGCGACGGTGAGCGGCCGCGGCGCCGCGCCCGCCGGCAAATCGAGCGTCGCGAGGTATTCGGTCACGTCCTTCGCAAGCGCGGCAACGCGCGCCGCCTTTTCCGCATAGGCCGGTTCGGTCCGGAACATGAACCCGTAATCCTTCACCGTAGTTCCACAGCCCGATACCGTAATCAGGATGGCGTCGAGCCCGGCACCCTCGATTTCGCGGGTCCAGGCGTCGATATTATTGCGCGCCTGCGCCAACGCTTGCTCCTCGCGGCCCATATGGTGGACGAGCGAGCCGCAGCAGGCCTCGCCGGCGGCGATCACCACCTCGATGCCATGGCGGTTGAGCAGGCGGATGGCGGCTTCGTTGGTCGAGGGCGCCAGCACCGGGCCAATGCAGCCGGACAACAGCGCGACCCGGCCGCGGCGCTCGCCGACTGCCGCATGGACCTTGCCGGTTCGGTCGAGCGGCGGGGCAAGCTTGTGGCGCGGCGTCAACCGCAGCATGGACGCCATCCGCTTCAAGCCAAGCGCCTGCATGACCGGCGCGAACGGCCGCGCGATCAGACCCGCCACCACCGCCAGCCGGAACAGCGCCGGATCGGGCAGCACGCGCGCGAGCAGCGCGCGGATGGCGCGATCGGCGAGCGGGCGCTTATAGGTTTTTTCGATGCGGTCGCGCGCCTGATCGACCAGATGCATGTAATGCACGCCGGACGGACAGGTGGTCATGCAGGCAAGGCACGACAGGCAACGGTCGATATGTTTGACCACCTCGCGCGTCGCCGGGCGGTCCTGTTCAAGCATTTCCTTGATCAGGTAAATGCGTCCGCGCGGCGAATCGAGCTCGTCGCCGAGCAGCACATAAGTCGGGCAGGTGGCGGTGCAGAAGCCGCAATGCACGCAGGCGCGCAGGATTTTTTCCGATTCCGCGACTTGCGGATCCATGAGCTGAGCGAGACTAAATGCGGTTTGCATTTACACCCCCGCCCACATGCGGCCGGGATTGAGCACGCCCTTGGGGTCGAAGCTTTCCTTCACGCGCTTGGCTAACGCTCGCAGGTTTGTCTCCTGCGGTTCGAATACGTCGACCGCGGCGCGCACCGACGTGGGCGCGCGCACCAGCGTGGCATGGCCGCCAGCGCTTTTGACCGCGGCACGGATCGAGCCGGCGTCGGGCTCGTCGGCGAAAGGCATGGCCACCCACAGCAACCCGCCGGCCCAATCGTAGAACATCTGCGCGGCCGGCGTGATCGCAGCCGCGATGACGTGACCCTGGCTCGGCGCGGTCGAGATACGCCAGAGCGGGCGCGCACGCGCCGCCTCGCCGGCAAACGGCTTCACCTGCCGCACGCTTTGCCAGAGCGCGCGCGAGTTATTTTCGTCGAGCAGCGCGACCGGCCCGAACGGCTTCATCAGCGCGGCCAGCGCTTGCGTGCGATGCTTGACCGAGGGCGCGAAGCCTTCCAGCCGCAGCGCGGTGGCGGCTTCCGACTTGGGCAGGCCGTCGAAATAGGACGCCACGTGGTCGGGCAGATGCGCCGCGCCGGAGACATCGCAGGATGAGCCCATGGTCGCTGCCATGGCGGCGCAGGCGCGCGCGTCGTCGAGCCCTTCGACGATCACGGTCGCTTCGGTTTCGGCCTTGGGCAGTACTTTAACGGTAATTTCGGTCATGGCGGCGAGCGTGCCCCAGGAGCCGGCCAGCAGCTTGCACATGTCGTAGCCGGTGACGTTCTTCACCACGCGGCCGCCCGACTTGATAGTCTCAGCGCGGCCGGTGACCGCGGTCAGCCCAAGAAAGTGGTCGCGAGCGGCGCCCGCCTTGATGCGGCGCGGGCCGGAGAGATTAGTGGCGATGGCGCCGCCGAGAGTACCTGCGCCGGCTTGGCCGCCGAGCAGCGGGCCGTAATCCATCGGCTCGAAGGCAAGCTGCTGGTTATTTTTTTCGAGCAGCGTCTCGATTTCGGCAAGCGGCGTGCCGGCTTTGGCCGAGAGCACCAGTTCCTCGGGCTCATAGAGCGTAACCCCGGAAAGCCCAGAGAGATCGAGCGTAATATCCGTCTGGCTCGGGCGGCCGATCGTGCGCTTGGAGCCCTGCCCAGCGACTTCCAATGCTTTGTCATTGCCGAGCGCCCAGCGCACGGCCTCCTCGACCTCTTGGGCGTCGCGCGGTTTGAGAACGTCGGTCATGTCATTCGGCCGCGCGGGCGTCGGGCGCCGATGAAAAGGCCGGCATGATATCGCGCGCGAAAAGCCGCAATTGCTCTTTGCCGCCGGCGATGGTGAGCAGAACGTATTCGACATTCGATTTGCGCAACGCTTCGAGCATGCCGGCGATCTCGTCGGGAGTGCCGTAGAGCGCGTGTTCCTCGGTGGCGCCGGGCTTGTCGGCATAGGCGAGCACGTGCGAGCCGGCCGCTCCTTTCGCCTTACCGCCGGGCGGGCGCGCGACATCGATGGTGCGCTTGGTATAGGCGGCCTGGCGCTGGAGCGCGGCTTCCTTGTCGGCCTTGTCCTTGGCGATATAGAGCTGGCGCGCCACCGTCACCTGCATCGGATGAAAGCCAAGCCCCTTGGCCAAGCGTTCGGCCTGGTAGATCGCGATGCGCTCGGCGAGCACTTCCGGCGAGGCGTATTGGTCGAGGATCAGATTGAAGCCGCGCGCGGCGGCGCACTTGATCGAATGCGGATTGCCGGCGGCGACCCAGAACGGCGGATGCGGGCTTTGCGCCGGCGGCGGCTCGACCACGATGTCCTCGAAATGCCAGAAGCGGCCGCGATGAGAAAAACGCGTGCGCGTGGTCCAGGCGCGCGCGATCAGTTCGATCGCTTCCTCGAAGCGCGCCTCGGCCTCCTCCGGCGCGATCTGGAAGCCGTTGAATTCGCTGTGCCGGTAGCCCTTGCCGATGCCGAAGTCGAGCCGCCCGTCCGACACGAGATCGAGCGTCGCGGCCTGCTCGGCGAGCAGCACCGGATTGTGCCACGGCAGCACCATCACCGCGGTGCCGAGCCGCAGCGTCTTGGTGCGCATGGCGAGCGCCATCAGCAGCATCAGCGTGGCGGAGACCTGGTTCCAGCCGGTGAAATGATGCTCGACCGAGAAGCTCGAGTGAAAGCCGAGCGCCTCGGCCTCGACGTTGAAGTCGAGATAGTCGCGGAAACCTTGTCCCGTTTCCGGACCAAGCGAACCGCTATCGGCTTTGGGCGAACAGAACAGACCGAAACGCATGAACTCAGAACCTCGGAATATCGGGGAACGGCAGCTTGCCGCCGGAAATATGCATGCGGCCCAATTCGGCGCAGTTGTGCAGCACCGGAAACACCTTGCCGGGATTGAGCAGGCCCTTGACGTCGAAGGCGCATTTGACGCGCTGCTGGGCGTTGAGATCGGTTTCGGAAAACATCAGCGGCATCAGGTCGCGCTTCTCGACGCCGACGCCGTGCTCGCCGGTCAAGACGCCGCCGACTTCGACGCAGAGCGTGAGAATCTCGGCGCCGAAGCGCTCGGCGCGGTCGAGCTCGTCGGGAATATTGGAATCGTATAGGATCATCGGATGCAGATTGCCGTCGCCGGCATGAAACACGTTGGCGACGCGCAGTCTGTACTTTTCCGACATCTCGCGTGTGCGCGCGAGCACCAAAGGCAGCTTGGCGCGCGGGATGGTGCCGTCCATGCAGTAATAATCCGGCGAAATGCGGCCGACCGCCGGGAACGCCGCCTTGCGCCCGGCCCAGAACAACAGCCGCTGTTGCTCGGAAGTCGAGGCCTGGCAGGATACCGCGTGGCATTTGGCCGCAATGATCTCGATGCGCTCGATCAGATCGTCGGCCTCGGCCGGTGGTCCGTCGACCTCGACGATCAGCAGCGCCTCGACGTCGAGCGGATAGCCGGCATGGACGAATTCCTCCACCGCGTGGATCGCCGGTCTGTCCATCATCTCCATGCCGCCCGGGATGATGCCGGCGCCGATGATTGCCGAGACGCAGGCGCCGGCGTCCTCGGACGACGGAAAGCCGACCAGCACGGCGCGAGCGGTCTCCGGTTTCTTCAAGATGCGCACGGTCACCTCGGTGACCACGCCGAGCAGGCCTTCCGAGCCGTTGATCAGCCCGAGCAGGTCGTAGCCCTCGGCGTCGAGGTGCTTGCCGCCGAGACGCAGCACCTCGCCGGTGATCAGCACGATCTCGCAGCCGAGCACGTTATTGGTGGTCATGCCGTATTTCAGGCAATGCACGCCACCGGAATTCTCCGCCACGTTGCCGCCGATGGTGCAGGCGATCTGCGAGGACGGGTCGGGCGCATAATAGAAGCCGGCATGCGCCACCGCGTTGGTCACCGCCAGATTGGTGACGCCGGGCTCGGCCACCACGACGCGGTTGTCGAAGTCGATTTCGCGAATACGGTTGAATTTGGCCATGCCGAGCAGTACGCCGTCGGCGAGCGGCAGCGCACCGCCGGAGAGAGAGGTACCGGCGCCGCGCGGCACCACCTTGATGCCCTCGTCGTAGCAATAGCGCAGCACGACCGAAACCTGCTCGGTCGTCTCCGGCAGCACCACCACCATAGGCGGCTGATGGTAGGCGGTGAGCCCGTCGGTTTCGTAGGGCTTCATCTCGCGTTCGGACGCGATCACGCCCTCGCCTGGCACCATGGTGCGCAACGCGGCGACGATGCGCTCGCGCCGCGCCAATACCGCGCCGTCCATTTCAGGCATCCGCACAGACATGGGGGTCAAAATCCCGGCCGCTTCTCCGGATACGACGATATCAGCCATTTGACGGTTGACACATAGGGCTGGCAAAACCCCTTGGAACCGGGGCATGCCGGGCGGCATTGGCCCGCGTGGGCGGCGGCGTCAAGTCACGAAGGGAGAAACCGATGAAAACAGCACTGGCGATGGCAGTCTTGGCCGTTGCGGCGATGGCGCAATCTGCGCTGGCGCAGGACGTGACCGCCGGCGAGCAGTCGTTCAAGAAATGCTTCCCCTGCCATTCCGTCGGCGAAGGCGCCAAGAACAAAGTCGGCCCCGAGCTCAACGGCCTCGACGGCCGCCATTCCGGCAGCGCGCCCGGCTTCAGCTATTCCGACGCCAACAAGAACTCCGGCATCGTCTGGGGCGAGGTGACCTTCAAGGAATACATCAAGGATCCGCGCGCCAAGATTCCGGGCACCAAAATGATCTTCCCCGGCATCAAGAACGAAAAGGAAATCGGCGACCTGTGGGCTTACCTCAAGCAGTTCGGCCCGGACGGAAAGAAGAAGTGACCATGAGCACGCGAATTGGCAGATCTGCCCTGCGTCGGCAGGCTGAGGCAATTGACGCCGGTCAAAGCCGCCAATAGCCCTCACCGGCATAATTTTTAACAAAGAGGCAGTTTGCTGACGCATGCGCTGATCCGAAAGCGGTTTCCACAGGTCAGGAGCATGCGCCGGCTCGTTCAGGAGAAACCATCATGATCAAGGACATCATCGTCAATCTGGGCCTAGGCGAGCGCGACCCCGCCGGCGATTTCGCCATTTCGGTGGCCGACGCGTTCGAAGCGCACGTTCTGGGCATGGCCTTCGTCTACGATCCCGTCATCCCCGGCTCGGTCATGGGTGGCATCCCGCCGCAATTCATCGAGTCGCAACGCGCCGAATCCGAAAAGGTGGTGCGCAGCGCGGTCGCCCGCTTCGAGCAGGCTGCCAAGCGCGCCGGGGTCTCCTATGAAACGCGCAGCGTCAACGCCAGCATCGCCGGCGCCGCCGAACGGCTCGGCCGGCTGGCGCGACGCTTCGATCTCGTCGTCGTCGGCCAGCCCGACCGCGACAAATCGGCGCCGGTGGAAGTGGTCGACGAAGGTGTCCTGTTCGAATCCGGACGGCCGGTAATCTTCGTGCCATACATCCAGAAGGCGGGTCTGAAACTCGACCGCGTCATGGTGTGCTGGGACGGCAGCCGCGCCGCCACCCGCGCCGTCGCCGACAGCCTGCCGTTCCTGAAGAAGGCCAAGCAGGTGGAGATCGTCATGGTCGCCAATAAGGCCGGCAAGAATGACGAAGTTCCCGGCATCGATCTCGGCCAGCATCTCGCCCGCCATGGCTTGAAGGTGGAAGTCAAGCGCATCACTTCGCCGGATATCGACGTGCCCTCCACAATTCTGTCATACGCGGCGGATTCGTCCGCCGACATGATCGTGATGGGCGGCTATGGCCATTCGCGCCTACGCGAATTCATCCTCGGCGGCGTCACCCGAGGCATCCTGGAAACCATGACGGTTCCAGCACTGATGTCGCATTGATCTTTCCGTCGCCCTGAGCGAGCGTCACCGCCGCTCGGAACCCATAGTTGCTGGCCTGTCGGCGCGGCGCGGCGTATGGGTTCCCGTTTTCACGGGCACGGCTGGAGCGAAACCTTGGACGTAGTGCGCCACCTCAAATTGCGCGACGGAATGCCGGTATTGCTTCGCCCGCTCGAAGTGAAAGACGCCGCGCTCTATCCGGATTGCCTTAGCGAGATCACGCCCGACGATCTGCGGCTACGCTATTTCGCCGCCATGCGCGAGGTGAGCCCTGAGCTGATCGACAAGCTGGTCCACTACGATGCCAAACACGCCATGGCGACCATCGCGATCGACGAGACGACCGGCTGCATGCTCGGCGTGGTGCGCCTGCACAACGACCCCGGCGATCAGAACGCGGAATTCGCCATCATCGTGCGCTCGCGTCTCAAGGGTCACGGTCTCGGCTGGCTGATGATGAAGCACATGATCGCCTACGCCAAGGCGAAGGGGCTCAAGACCGTGCGCGGGCAAGTGCTCGCGGAGAACAGCACCATGTTGCAGATGTGCGGCGAACTCGGCTTTCACGCCGCCGACGATCCCGAGGAACGCGGCGTCAAGCTGGTGACGCTGCCGCTCGAGGAAGTGAAGCGCGAAGATTTGCTTTAAGCCGCCGCCTCACGGCAGCACGCATTGCGCCACCAGGCCGCGGGCGCGCGCATCGACGACGCCGAGTGCGCGCAGCGCCAAAAGCGTCGCGCTCTGCACCGCCGCGCGCGCGGCGGCGGACTCGGCCGGCGTCGGCGCCAGCGGTCCGAGCAGCCCCTCCATCACCGCGCCGACGATCGCCGGCGCGGCGACGCCGGCATCCTGCTCGGGCAGATGATGACCGGCGATTGCGATCTTGATGCGCGCCTCCAGTTCGGCGGCGAGCGCCTGGCGGAAATCGAGCCGCATGGCGTCGACCTGCGCATCGATCGGCTCACCGAGCACCGCCCAGGCCAGCCGCCGCTTGGCAAGCGCGCGGGCGGCAAAGGTGGCGATGCTGGCGGCGAGCGCCGACAGCGGACCGGGCGCAGCGTCGGCGGCGGCGGCCATGGCGGCGAGTTCGCGGCCGGCGACGGCCGCCACCAATTGGGCGACCAGATCGGTCTTGGACGGGAAGTAGCGGTAGACGGTGCCGGCAGCGATGCCGGCACGCGCAGAGACCGCGGCAATCTGCACCGCCGCCATGCCGCCCGCGGCGGCGATTTCCGTCGCCGCGGTCAGGATTGCTTGCTCGCGCTCGGCCAGGCGGCGAACCACGTTCTCGGTGCGGCGATAGGGCATGGATGGAGTGAACGATGATTCACAGGCGGGATGCAAGCGGGCTTCCCTCACCCCATAAGCATGAGAAAGGAAGCGATCTCAGCTCCGATGCGTGCCGCTTTTGCCGCCGCTGCCGGCAAGCGCCTTGGCGCGGATTTCGGAAATCGACGCGAAGGTCGAGATCGCCTCCGGATCGATCTTGAGTTGGATGATCGACGGCTTGCCGGACGCCTGCGCGGCGGCAAAGGCGGCCGGGAAATCGGCGGTCTTCTCGACGACGGCGCCGTAGCCGCCAAACGCCAGCGCGTAAGCGACGAAATCCGGATTATGCAGTGCGGTGGCGACGACGCGGCCGGGATATTCGCGCTCCTGATGCATGCGGATGGTGCCGTAGAGCCCGTTGTCGGCGAGCACGACGATGATCGGCAATTTGTACTGCACGGCGGTCGCGAAATCCTGCCCGGTCATGAGGAAGTCGCCGTCGCCGGCAATACACACAACGTCGCGGTCGGGATGCAGCAGCTTCATCGCCACCGCCGCCGGAAAACCGTAGCCCATGGAGCCCGAGGTCGGCGCCACATGGGTGGCGTACTTGCGGAAGCGGTAGAAGCGGTGGATCCAGCCGGCGAAATTGCCGGCGCCGTTGGTGATTATGGCCTCGGGCGGCAAATTCTCGCGCAGCCACACAATAATTTCTCCGAGATTGACCGCGCCAGGCTGCGGCGTCGCCTTTTCCGACCAAGCGAGATAGTCGGCGTGCGCCACGGCCGCCTCGCCTTGCCAGGCGATCTCGTTCGGCGGCTGCAGGCCTTCCAGCGCCGAACAGAACGCAGTCGGCGCCGCGTTGATGGCGAGCGTGGGATGATAGACGCGACCGAGTTCCTCGGGGCCCGGATGCACATGCACCAGCTTCATCTGCGGCTCGGGGATATCGAGCAGCGCGTAGCCCTGCGTCGCCATTTCGCTTAAGCGTCCGCCGATCAGCAGCACCAGGTCGGCGCCCTTCACTCGCGCCAGCAATTTCGGATTGGGCCCGATGCCCATATCGCCGGCGTAACAAGGATGCAGCCCGTCGAACAAATATTGCCGACGGAAAGTGGTGGCGACCGGCAGCGCGAAGCGCTCGGCAAAGCGTGCCAGCGCGGCGCAGGCTTGTTCCGACCAGCGACTGCCGCCGATCAGCGCGACCGGACGCTTGGCGGCCCATAGCAGCTTTTGCAGCCGGCTCATGTCGGTCAGACCCGGCCAGATTTCCACCGGCTCGAAGGCTTTCGCGTCCGGCACCATGGCGCGCTCAGTCAGCATGTCCTCCGGGACCGCGAGCACCACCGGCCCGGGCCGGCCGCTGCAGGCCGTGTGGAAGGCGCGCGAGACCAGTTCCGGAATACGCGCGGGATCGTCGATCTCGGTCGCCCATTTGGCGATCGAGCCGAACACCGCGCGGTAGTCAAGCTCCTGGAACGCCTCGCGCTCGCGCATGTGGCGGCCGACCTGGCCGACGAACACGATCATCGGCGTGGAATCCTGGCGCGCGATGTGGATGCCGGGGGAGGCATTGGTGGCGCCCGGCCCGCGCGTGACAAAACAGATGCCGGGCCGGCCGGTCGCCTTGCCGACCGCCTCGGCCATGATCGCGGCGCCGCTCTCGTGCCGGCAGACGGTGAGCGCGATTTCGGAATCGTGGAACGCGTCGAGCGCGGCGAGGTAGCTCTCGCCCGGCACACAGAACACGTGGCGCACCCCGTGGATCGCCAACTGGTCGATCAGAATTTCACCGCCGGTCCGCGTGCCGTCATTGCTGCGCATCGATCCACTCCGCCTCGGCCGGGTCTATTTTACGACCTTCGGCATCGGGATCGGCGGCGAGAACGCGGTCGGGACCATCAGGCAGTTCTTCTGCTCGATGATGTGCCCGGCTTTGGCGTTTTCAGCGAGAAAAACTTTCCAATCCGGATCCTGCGCCATCTTGGCGCGTTTGGCCTCGCGGTCGGCGGCGCTCTCGTAGACCCAGACATGCGTGTAGGTATTCAGTTCGCCGCTTTCCGCCACGGCATAGCAGAGCGGTTCGCCCATATGGCGAAGCTGCACCGGGTAGCCGTATTTCTTGTAAAGCTCGAGCTGCGCCGGAACCCGGCCGGGCAGCGTCCGATAGGTCCGAACATCGAGTAGCACTGTGCGCTCCTCCCCTTAAATGGCCGCTTGGTTCGCGGCGGTGGAGCGCACTCTTCCGGGCTCCCGGGTGCCGGTCAATAGACTTAGCGTGCAAGGCTGCAATGTGCGCGGCCCCGCTCATGTCGCGGGCTCGACCGAGACGACGACATAAGTATGTGTCTCGCCCTCTTCGTTCCGGATCGAGACATATTCGCCCGGGCGAAACGCGTGGGCAGCGAAACGGTAGCCGCTTTCATCGTCATCCGCCGCGGCCGGGTCGTAGTCGAACACCCAGCGCGCATGCTCGGGGCCGCCCGGCTTGTGCACCAAAAAGCCGACTTCATCGTCCTCGCCTTCCCAAAACCGGCGCACGCGGCAATGCTCACGGTTGGTATGCCAGAGCTTCGGGTCGATATGGCCATTGCCGTCGAGCGGGGCGACGAATTCGTATCCGTGGCGCGCCGAGCCTTGCGGAAATTCCTTGGAGCGGGCGAGATTGAGCCTAATACGCTTGAATGTGTGCGGAAGCGTGGTCACGGCAACCTCCTCAAATCGAGAGCGCGTAACCTAGTAATTTGCCGGCCGGCGGCATTGATTTGAATCAGAGAGGCAGCCCAGGCCGCACGAGCCATGCGTCTGACGGTCCACTGCCCCGCCGCCCTCCCCCTTGGCCTGCCGGGCAAAATCGATAGCTTCGTCCGCTAGAAATGCTGCCGCCGAGACCGGGTTCTCGCATGAACGCTGCGCAACGCTCGACGATTTCCGCGCGCCAATTGGCGGTCGGGCTCACAGGCTATTGCGCTTTCGTCAACCTTTATGCGCCGCAGTCGATTCTGCCTTTGCTGTCGCAGGAATTCGGCGCGAGCGCCGCCGAGGTATCCACCATCATCACGGTGAGCACTTTGGCGGTGGCCGTAACCGCGCCGTTTACCGGCGCGATTGCCGACGTGCTCGGCCGCAAGCGGGTGATCGTCGCGGCGATGTTCATGCTGGTGGCGCCGACGTTAATGGTTGGACTGGCAACGAGCCTGTCATCGCTCATCTTCTGGCGCGCGGTACAGGGGCTGGTGCTGCCGCCAATCTTCGCGGTCACAGTCGCTTATATCGGCGACGAATGGCCGCCGCGCGAAGCGACCACGGCCGCCGGCATCTACAGTTCCGGGTCGAGCATCGGCGGCTTCAGCGGGCGCCTGATCACCGGTTTATTCGCCGACCTGATCGGCTGGCGCGCCGGCTTCATCGCGCTCGCGGGCGTCGCCCTTGCCGGCGCGATCGCGACTGTATTTTTGTTACCGCACGAGCGGAAATTCGTGCGCTCGGAAGGCCTGCTGGCATCCGGCCGGCAGATGCTCGCACATTTCCGCAACGGACAACTGATCGCGACCTATGCGGTCGGCTTCGGCGTGCTGTTCAATTTCATCTGCACGTTCACTTTCGTCAGCTTTCATCTCGCCGCCGCGCCCTACAATCTTTCTGCCACTTGGCTCGGCGCGATTTTCGTCGTTTATCTGGTCGGCTCCGTGCTCACGCCGTGGATCGGCTGGGCGGTCGGGCGGTTCGGGCGGCGGCGCTTTACGGTGCGGGTGATCGCGCTGTGGATCGCCGGCATCGCCTTGACGCTCGCACCCTCGCTGCCGCTCATTATTTTGGGCCTCGCCATCAGCGCCGGCTGCGGGCTGATCTGCCAGGCGATCTCGACCGGCTATGTGACGATCACCGCCAAGGCCGGCCGTTCCTCGGCGGTCGGCCTTTACGTGACGAGCTTTTATATCGGCGGCAGCTTCGGCGCCGCGGTCGGCGGTCTCGCTTGGACGTTGGCGCGCTGGCCGGCATGCGTCGCGCTGGTGGTGGCGATGCTGCTGGTGATGGCCGGCATCGTGTACTTCGCCTGGGCCCGCCACGTACCGGCCGGACCGGCCATGCCGCCGATCGAGCCGCCGTGAAATTCTAATTCGCGCTTGGGTGCCAAAGCGGCCGGTAGCCAGCGGCGAGCACGGCAAGGATCGAGGGCGGCGTCAGCACAGCGACATCGACACCACGCGGCCGCCGTATTGTTCCGTTGTAGCCGCGCGGCGTCCACCGTAACAGCCGTTTGCCACGCAGGGCCATCGGGCTGCCGTCAATAACGATACTCGTTCCATCAGGAAGGCCGTCGATCTTTCGCCAGTGCAGACGTTTGAGCTTGCCGTCGAGGCGTTCGGCGTGAAGGATTCGGTCCATGTCGGCCGCGCGAGGCCCGCTGGGAAACAACGCGGCAAAGGATTGCGCGACCTTGCGCCGGCATTCGAAACAAGGCCTGTGACCGGCGGCCAAGGCGGTGACTTCGTCGAGGAAGAACAACTCCGTATAAAAGTGGCCCCAGACGTCACGATGGCGCCCGTGAAAATCGAGGACACAGCAAATCCACTGCCGCGACACCCAGCGGCGATTGGTCAGCTTTTTCTCGTCGGTGTGAAATCGCCCACCGCGATTGCCCATAAGCGTTCCGCGCGCGGAGATCGCGATTAATTCTCCGATCGGAACGACACGATTTTGCAAGGGCATCGTCGAGCGCAAAAAATAAGGTGGCCGGGACACATACTCACCCGGCCACCATATCCCGTCCAGGAAGACCCGGTTACCCGGAAGGATAACGACGTAAAACCAATGGCAGGCGGCGCCGCATTGATCGAAATCAAAAAAACCGCCTGTGAATAAGTCATGGACGGCCCTCATGAATCCGGCGCCGGCAGGGACGCGGCGCCTATACTCGATCGATCGTTCAGGCATACGTCTCAGGCACAGTTCCTATGGCCAACCCCGCTCGCAAAATCGCGTTTGTCCTGGCGGCCTCCGAGCACGGCACGCTGATCGTCAACCGTTTCGACTATTTCGCGGTCAACGCGAACCAAACGATCGGCGTCGGCCATCAGATTCTCGATGCCAGCGCCTATGATCCGCAGGAAGTCGTTATGGCACTTGCGCTTCTGGATTTGCGGCGGCGCTATTTCGGCGATGGGGTGGTCGCGCTCGATTGCGGCGCCAATATCGGCGTGCACACGATCGAATGGGCGAAAAAAATGACCGGCTGGGGCTCGGTCCTCGCGATCGAGGCGCAAGAGCGGCTCTACTACGCGCTCACCGGCAATATCGCCATCAATAATTGTTTCAACGCCCGCGCGCTGCACGCCGCGGTCGCGGCGGCGAACGGCACGATGGCGATGCCGCGGCCGGATTACCTTACGCCCGCGAGTTTCGGCAGTCTCGAATTGAAACGGCGCAACAACACCGAATTTATCGGCCAACGTGTTGACTACGCGCCGGAAAATTCGATGACCGTGCCGACGATCGGCCTCGATTCGTTGGGACTTACGCGCGTCGACTTGATCAAGCTCGACGTCGAGGGCATGGAGATGGAAGCGCTTGCCGGCGCGCAAGCCATCATCGCTAAGCATCATCCGATTCTCATCGTCGAGACGATCAAACTGGACCGGGCGAAGCTGGTCGCCTGGCTCAGCGGCTTCGATTACGTCGTGGTGGAAATCGGCATGAACGCGCTCGCGGTTCATCGGTCCGATCAATCGCTCGAACACGTAAATGCGGGCACGCCGAAGCCCGCCTGAGCTCGAAAACAAAAACGAGGAAGGAACGCGCCTCAGCCCTGCGGCTGCGGCGCCACTTCGCCGGTCGGCGGCTCGGGCCGCGGGCGCGCCTTGCCGGCCGGCGGCACCGCGGAGGAGCGCGGCGTGGCAGGCTCAATCACCAATTCGCGCACCGGCCGCTTGCCGGCGAGTAAGTCCTTGATCTCGTCGCCGGACAGCGTCTCGAACTCGAGCAGACCGCGCGCCAGCGTTTCGAGATCGGCGCGCTTGTCCGTGAGAATCTGGGTCGCCTCGGCATAGCCGGCCTCGACCAGCTTGCGCACTTCGGCATCGATCGTCTGCGCGGTCGCTTCCGAGATGTTCTGCTGGCGCGAGACCTGGTAGCCGAGGAAAACCTCGTCCTGGTTTTCGCCATAGGCCACAGTGCCGAGTTTGTCGGACAAGCCCCAGCGCGTGACCATCAGGCGCGCTAACTTGGTCGCCTGCTCGATGTCGGAGGCGGCGCCGGAGGTCACCTTTTCCTGGCCGAACACCATTTCCTCGGCGACGCGCCCGCCCATCATGATGGCGAGGCGCGAGGTCATTTGCTCGCGGCTCATCGACAGTTTGTCGCGCTCCGGCAATTGCATGACCATGCCGAGCGCGCGGCCGCGCGGAATGATGGTCGCCTTGTGCACCGGGTCGGTCGCCTTGACGTTGAGCGCGACGATGGCGTGGCCGCCCTCGTGATAGGCGGTGAGCATCTTCTCTTCGTCGGTCATCACGAGCGACTTGCGCTCGGCGCCCATCATCACCTTGTCCTTGGCGTCCTCGAATTCGGCCTGTGTCACCATCCGCTTATTGCGGCGCGCAGCCATCAAGGCGGCCTCGTTGACCAAGTTGGCCAAGTCGGCGCCGGAGAAGCCGGGCGTTCCACGCGCGGTGGTCTTCAGGTTCACGTCCGGCGCCAGCGGCACTTTCCGCACATGCACCTTCAGAATGTTCTCGCGGCCAACCACGTCAGGGTTCGGCACCACCACCTGGCGGTCGAAACGGCCAGGGCGCAGGAGCGCCGGGTCGAGCACGTCGGGCCTATTGGTCGCGGCGATCAGGATGATGCCTTCGTTCGCCTCAAAGCCGTCCATCTCGACCAGCAACTGGTTGAGTGTCTGTTCGCGCTCGTCATTGCCGCCGCCGAGGCCTGCACCGCGATGGCGGCCGACCGCGTCGATTTCGTCGATAAAGATGATGCAGGGCGCGTTTTTCTTGGCCTGCTCGAACATGTCGCGTACGCGCGAGGCGCCGACGCCGACGAACATCTCGACGAAGTCGGAACCGGAAATGGTGAAGAACGGCACGTTGGCTTCGCCGGCGACCGCGCGCGCGATCAGCGTCTTGCCGGTGCCGGGAGGCCCGACGAGCAGCACGCCGCGCGGAATGCGTCCGCCCAGCCTTTGGAATTTTCCCGGATCGCGCAGGAATTCGACGATCTCCTGCAAATCCGACTTGGCTTCGTCGACGCCGGCGACGTCCTCGAACGTGACGCGGCCATGCGCTTCCGCCAAGAGCTTGGCGCGCGACTTGCCGAAGCCGAGCGCCTTGCCGCCAGCCCCTTGCATCTGCCGCGACAGGAAAATCCACACGCCGATCAGCGCGATGAACGGCAGCCACGAGACCAGCAGCGAGACAAACCACGGGACATTGTCCTGCTGCGGCCGCGCCGTGATCGAGACGCCCTTGGCGTAAAGCTTCTGCACCAGGCCGGGGTCGTTCGGCGCGTAAGTCTGGAAGCTGGTGCCATTGGCGAAGGTGCCGTGAATTTCCGGACCCTGGATCACCACGTCGCGCACGCGGCCCTGGTCGACCTCGCTCAGCAATTGCGAGAACGAGATGTCCTGCGCGGTCGTGCGCTGACCTGGATTCTGGAACAGCGTGAACAGCGCGAGCAGCAACAGGACGATAATCACCCAGAGGGCGAAATTGCGCAGATTGGCGTTCATCAGGCGTCCTTACCCGCCGCATCGGGCGCTGTGGCCATGGCTATGGCCGAAATTCGTGGCGATTTCGCATCGATCCCGGCCATAATGTAGGCACCAAGGGCCTATGTGGAAAGGGCTCGAATCTCAGATATTCTAGCGCGATTTCGTTGGTTTGGCGTTACCACGTCGGCGTGTGGTTAAGCGTCTGCCACGCCGCGGCGGAGCCCGTTCCACGGCGATTTCGCGTGGCCCGAGTGTCACAATCGCCCCCGCGAGGCTACGCCGAAACGGCGCGTTGCCGGCATTTTGGGCAGCTTCAAGCGCGGTTTTCAGCGCCTCCAGCTTGCCCAATTCGACCGGGCCCTCGTCACCGGAGCGCGTGAGCGCGCGGCCGAGCAGGCGCAGCGCGATCTCGGCCGGCAAGCGGGCAAAGCCCGCGGCATCCAAGATTACGGTACCCGGCACGGAAGGCGACCGCGCCAGCTCGGTCTCGACCACGTCGACCACAGCCTCGATCGCCCGGTCCGCCCGCCTGAGCCTGAGCGCCAGCAGCGACAGTCGGCGGCCATCGAGGCCCTCGCGCGCGAGCTCGCCCATCAGGCCGCGCAGCCGCGCCCGCGTGAAGCGCGGATCGCGGTTGGATGGATCGTCGGCGAAGGGAATTTTCGCCGCATGCAAGGTGGCGACGAAACGCGCCTTGGCAATATCGAGCAGCGGGCGGACGAGCTTGATCCCGACCCTCCCCGTCGCCCGGCAAGGCGGAAATCCGCGCCATCGCCGCGAGCCCGCTGATGCCGCTGCCGCGGCTCATGCGGATCATTACGGTTTCGGCCTGGTCGTCGCGCGTGTGGGCGGTGAGGATGTGCGAAGCGCCGGCCTGGCGCGCCGCGCCGGCGAGCAGGCGGTAGCGCACCGTGCGGGCCGCATCCTGCAGGCCGGTCTTCGGCTTGGCACCGCTCCAGCGCAAAGTGCGGTGCGCAATGCCGAGCTTGCGCGCCAGGCGCGCAACGGCCGCCGCCTCGCGCCTGGCTTCCTTGCGCAGGCCATGATCGACGGTAACGGCGAGGAGTGCCGGCTTCACCTTCAATGTCTTACGCCAGCGCGCCGCCAATACCATCAGCGCCGTGGAATCCGGTCCGCCGGAAACCGCCAGCACCAGCGTCGGCAAACGTTCAAGCTCAGAAAAAAGCGAATTGAGTTCCGCTGCCGATACCGGCGCGGTCTCAGCAGTGCGCACGCTTCTGTTCCTGCGCGACGCCGCGCTTCACGCTCGCCGAGGCACGCGGGAATTTGCGCCCGACTTCGGCGAGCGTCGCGCAAGCGGCTTCTTTTTGATTCATCGCGGCGAGCGACTGCCCGAGCCGCAGCAGCGCGTCCGGCGCCTTGCCGGAATGCTCGAACTTGGTCGAGACCGCCAGGAAGGATTCCGCCGCGTCGCGATATCGCTGGCGCTGGAACAGACTCTCGCCCAGCCAGTATTGCGCGTCCGGTACCAGCTTTTCTTCCGGATATTTGCGCAGGAAATCGCGGAAGGCCTGCTCGGCCAGCGCGTAGTCCTTGTGCAGCACATAGCCGTAGGCCATGTCGTATTCGTCCTTGGGCGTCGCCGAAGGCGGCAGCGTGGCAAGCTGGGTGCCGGGGGCGCCGGGGCTTCGCGGCGGCGGCGGCAATTGCGACGGTGTCACCGGCGCGGCAGTTGCGACCGGGGCGTCCGGCGGCGGATTGCTGGAGAGCGTGGAGAGATCGAGCGGCGCGCCCGGAGCGCGCCCGCCCGGCGCGCCGACCGGCTGCTCGCTCTCCGCACTCTGGATCGGGGCGGCCTCCGCTCCGTTGCCGAGCACGCGCGGCGCCCCCGGCGCATTCGGCTGCAGCGCGGGATCAAACACGTCGGAACGGCCGCCGGGCGCGGCGGCCGGCGGCGCATTAACCGGCGCCGGCGGCGCCATGGCGCGCGGCTGCGCGCTAGGCGGCAATCCGCCCTTGGAGCCGAGCTGCTGGAAGCGATACTCGGTATCGTCCTGCATGCGCTTGAGCTGCATCTGCAGCATCTGGTTCTGATGCTGGAGGTCTTCGATCGTGCCGGTGAGCTGGCGCAGCGCACTCTCGATGCGGTCGATGCGCGCGTTGACGTCGGCGCTGTCGGCCTGCGCCACGCGCGGCTGTGCCGCTTGAGGCTGCTCGCTTCGCGGCTGCGGCGACGGCTGCTCGCCGCGGCTGAACAGATTATCGAGGAAGCCGCCGGACGAGCGTTGCTCCTGCGCCGAAGCCGCGCCGGCCATGAGCAGCACGGAAACCGCGGCGAGCGCCGCGATGCGAATTCGGGGTCGTGAATGCGTCATGATGCACAGTCCGGCGGCGGGCAATACAGCTAGCATAGAGCGGGCTGCGTCGAAATTGTGACTGGAGCCCTAGCGGCCGTAGACGTCCACTTTACGGTCGGAAAACGTCGATGCCCGGCACTGGGCCGGGCATGACAGTGTTAGTCAAGTGCCCCCAGCGTCTTACGAACTGACGCCGAGCACCGTGACGGCGCGCCGGTTCTGCGACCAGCAGGAGATGTCGTCGCATAGCGCGACCGGCCGCTCCTTGCCGTAGGAGATGGTGCGCATGCGGTTTGCCGCCACGCCGCGCGAGATCAGATAATCGCGCACGGTCTGCGCGCGACGGGCGCCGAGCGCGATATTGTATTCGCGCGTGCCGCGCTCATCGGCGTGGCCTTCAATGGTGAACTGGCTATACTGGGCGTAGTTATTGAGCCACTGCGCCTGCTTGTCGAGCGTCGCGCGTGACTGCGGCGTAAGCTCGGACGAGTCGGTTTCGAAGAACACGCGGTCGCCGACATTGACCACGAAATCCTGCTGACTGCCGGGCGTCGCCATGCCGGCCGCATTAGCCTGCGCGTCGTCGCCGGGTTTGTTGGCGCAGGCCGAAATCGCCAGCGCCGCCGCTAGCACGGCCACCAGACGGGCCGCGCGGAAAATCTGCTTCACGTTGGTCATTCCGGTGCCTCCATTCTCACTCACGCAACCGACCGGAGCTAGCGTCATCGTGTACCAGCACGGTGGTTAAGCGAACCTTCCATCAACCTTGATGGAACATTGCGCGAGGCCCCTAAAATTGTCCGAGCCGCGGAAACCTATCCTGATGGTTAAGAGCCGGTGAAAATGTGGCGCTTATTGGGTGCGCATGATCCTTTTCCGAAAACCGGCACCCATCCCCGATCAAGTCGAGCACATGCTTTTCGGGGATCGCGTGTCAGGACAACAGCGGCGACCAGGCCGGATCCGAGGCGAAACTCGGGGTGGGAACCTTGAGCTGGTTCCGGCCGGTGATGTCGATCGTGTAAAGCGACGGGCCGCGGCCGGGATCGCTGAAGTACATCAATACGCGCCCGTTCGGTGCGAAGGTCGGCCCTTCGTTATGGAAGCCCTCGGTGAGCACGCGCTCGCCCGAGCCGTCTGGCTTGAGCAGGCCGATGGAAAATTGTCCGCGCGCCTGCCCGGTAAAAGCAATGAAGTCGCCGCGCGGCGACCAGACCGGGGTCGAGTGATGGCCTTCGCCGAAGCTGATGCGCTGCGCCGGCCCGCCGTTCGCCGGCATAACGTAAACCTGCTGCGTGCCGCCGCGGTCGCTCTCGAAGCAGATGCGGGCGCCGTCCGGCGAATAGCACGGCGCGGTGTCGATCGCCGGCGTGTCGGTGAGCCGCGTCGTCTGCTTCGAGCGCAAATCCATAACGAACAGATTTGAATTGCTACCCTGCTGCAGGCTCATGATCACGCGCTGTCCATCGGGCGAGAAGCGCGGCGCAAATGTCATGCCGGGGAAATTGCCGACGATCTCGCGCTGACCGGTCTCGATGTTGAGCAGATAGACGCGCGGATCGCCCTGCCCGTAGGACATATAGGTAATCTCTTGCGTGGTCGGATTGAAGCGCGGCGTGAGCACCAGGTCGTCGCCGCGCGTGAGATAGCGCACGCCGGCGCCGTCCTGATCCATGATGGCGAGGCGCTTCACGCGCCGGTCCTTCGGGCCGGTCTCGTCGACGAAAACAATGCGGCTGTCGAAATAACCTTTCTCGCCGGTGAGGATTTCGTAGACTGCGTCCGAGATGATGTGCGCGATACGCCGCCAGTTGTCCGGCGTGGTGAAATACTGCTTGCCGTCGAGCTGCTGGCCGGCGAACACGTCCCATAGCCGGAATTCGGCCTTCAGCCGCCCGTCGCCCTGCTTGGTGATGCGGCCGGTGACCAGCGCCTGCGCGTTGATCACGCGCCAGTCGGCGAAACGCGGCACGGCGTCGGAATTGACGATCTTTTCGGTGAAGGCCTGCGGGTTGATCGGGGCGAACAGCCCGCTGCGCTGCAGATTGCCGCTGATGACCGCGGTGACGTTATGCGCGACCTCGTTGTCGCCGGGCGTGCCGCCGAGAAAGTCGGGCAGCGCGATCGGCATCGGTTGCACGTTGCCCTGCGTAATGTCGAGCCGCATGATCGCGTTCGCCGGCCGGCTGGCGAGCGCCGCAACCGCGCCGGCGCCGGCTAGAAACCGGCGGCGGTTCAGCATGAATTTTCCGGCGGTCATGAAATGGGTCATTGCACGGAGGGATTGTTGAACATTTCTTTCGTGTCGAAGGTGAAGTCCATCTCTTTCCAAATATCGTAGTGTTCGGGGCGCAGCATGGTGAAGGGCTGGCCGATGAGCACGGCGCGCACGGCGCTGTCGCGGATCGCGTTGAAACGTGCGCCGCTGCCGCTGGTCATAACCTGCGGGCCCATTTCGAGCGTGCCGTCGCGCTTGAACTTTATCCGGATGGTGATTTGGAACTGATCGGCGTCCTGCGCGCCGACCGGCGGATTCCAAAGCGCCATCAGTCGCTGACGCAGCGCGTCGATCTCCGATTGCGACAGGCGGGCAGCGCTGCCACTGGGGGTGCCGAGCGCGGGCGTCGAATTCGGCTCTGCGCCGGTCGCGGCGGTACGCTGCGGATCGCGCTTGTCGAGCAGCGCGGCGATCTTGTCAGCGTCGAATTTGGGCTGCTCATGAACCGGCTTTTTCGGCGGCAGCGGTTGCGGCTGCTCCTTGGCCTCTTTGCGCTCGTCCTGTTTCTTGAGTTTCTCGGCGATCGGGTCGGGCTTGGGCAGCGGTTGCGGCTCCGGCACCTTTTCAGCCGTGGCCTTGATCTCTTTTTTCTCGGTCAGCTTGGGCGTCGGATCTTCCACCGGCTTCGGATCGTCTTTCTTCTCCACCAGCGGCTTCGGCATGTCGATCTCGGGCGCCTTCTTGACGCCCTTGGTCATCTCGGAGAAATCCTTTTCGCTCACCAGGTCGACCGGCAGCGATTCCGCCGGCGTCACCTCGAAGGTCTTGCCGGAAAACGACACCAGCGCCCACAGCAGCACTGCCGCGTGCAGGCCGGTCGAGATCGCTGACGCCACTCGCATCTGCATTACTGTGCCTTCGAGCCCTGCTCGAATTCGGTCACCAAGGCTACCCGATGGAAGCCGGCGGACGACAGCCGCCCCATCACCTTCATCATGGTCCCGTAATCCACCTTCTTGTCGCCGCGTACATAGACGCGGGCCTCGGTGCCGCCGCGCGCCTGCGCCACCGCCTCCAGCTTCGGGATCAGATCGTCCACGCTAATTTCGGCATTTTGCAGGAAAACCTGGCCCTTGTCGTTGACCGAAAGCGTCAGCGGTTCCTTGTCCTGATCGAGGCTCTTGGCCTGGCTTTGCGGCAGGTCGATCGGCACCCCGACCGTGAGCAGCGGCGCCGACACCATGAAGATGATCAGCAGCACCAGCATCACGTCCACCATCGGCGTGACGTTGATCTCGCTCATCACCTTTTGGCGGTGGCGCTTCCTGCGTCCGATGACCGGCGTGCCGGCATTGGCTGCCATGAAGGGGACCCCTTACCCGCGCTCATCAATCTGCCGCGACAGAATGGCGGCGAATTCGTCGGCAAAGCCTTCCAGCCGCTGCGCCTGCTTGTTCACCTCGGACGCAAATTTATTGTAGAAAATGGTCGCCGGTATGGCGGCGACAAGGCCGATTGCGGTCGCAAACAGCGCTTCGGCGATGCCGGGCGCCACAACCGCTAACGACGTGTTCTTCGAGGCGGCGATCGACTGGAAGCTCGTCATGATGCCCCAGACCGTGCCGAACAGGCCGATAAAGGGGCCGGCCGAGCCGACGGTGGCTAAGACCAAAAGCCGCCGTTCGAGCCGCTCGACTTCGCGCGCGATGGTGACCTCCATCACCTTCTCGATGCGCATCTGCAAGCCGGCGAACGAGCGCGGCGCGCCCTCGAAGCTGCGCTTCCATTCGCGCATGGCGGCGACGAACAGCGCGGCCATCGAGTGGGTCGGCTTGGAGGACAGCGAGCGGTAGAGTTCTTCCAGCGACTGGCCGGACCAGAACGCCTGCTCGAAACGGTCCATGGCGCGGCGCGTGCGCGTATAGAGCACGGTCTTGTCGATGGCGATCGCCCACACCCAGATCGAGCAGATCAGCAGCCCGATCATGACCGCCTTGACGATCCAGTGGGCGTGCCAGAAAAGCGTGAACAGCGAGAGATCGGATGAGGTGAGCGGGAGCACCGACTGTGCCACATCGGCAGGAATCATGGGCACGTCCTTTCCGCTTGATCCGGCTCAAATCAGTCAAACCGGCGCGGCGCACAATGCTCGGATCAAAATGAGCGCGCCGCGGTGGTACCGCTCAAGCGCCCAACCGAAAACCGAATGTTTCGCGAAAGCCGTCAGGTCCCGCCACCGGCAGGCTTACCGAAATCCCCGCGAAACTTGGCCAAACTAGGGCGCAGACCGGGACTTAGCGCCCTAAACAGCGCTGATTGTGGTTAAGGATGGGTTACCGGCCCCCTCGCCGTTGCGCAAGGCCGAAGCCAAAAAAGCAACGGCCGCCCGCCTCGGGGAAGGCGAACAGCCGCTGCGGGGCAGAAGAAGAAATCAGTTCTGGGTCGGCGGGGATTCCGGCGCCGGGCGATTGCGCCGCTCGGCCATGAAGGCGTCGAACTCGGTTTTGTCCTTGGCAAAGCGCAGGCGGTCGAGGAACTCGCGGAACTCGCGCTGCTCTTCCTCAAGCCGCTTCAAAGTCTCGCTGCGGTATTCGTCAAAGGCGTGATTGCCGCTCGAGGGCGGGCCACCCCAGAAGCTGCCAGCCGCGCCACTGCCTGGTCCGCCCGCCATGCGCGAACGCATCCAGTCCATCTTGCGCTGCATGCGTTCCATCTTGTGCTGCCAGCGGTCATGACCGCCGTGATATCCGCATCCCATTCTTCCGCTCCATATCGTGAAGGCGAGGACGGTCAGGCCCAGCGGCCACCAGACCATGAAGCCGAGAACGATCAGCGCGATCCAGGCGGGTTTGCCGAACTCATCGAGCTTCGCGGTGATAGGCATGGGCAGGCCTCGCGTGTAAATGTAAATAACATTTACATGGATAAGGTCGGCAGGGTCGGATGTCAAGACCCTTCACATAGGAAGCTTGGCCGCTGTGGGAAGAGGTATTGGCCGCTCAGGCGCGCCCGGCGGCGGCATCCCCCGGCAGCCCCAGTCCGCGCAGATAGATCAAGAAAGCCGCCTCCAGCAGCTCTTCCGGCGGCATCGGCAAGGCGCGGCGCGCCGCGTCGCCGCGTGAAAACAGCGAGGCAATGCCGTGTGTCAGGCTCCAGATATGCAGCGCCACCATCAGCGCCGGCGGCCGCCCCTTGGCCGGCATCAGCGCCACCAGCTTTTCGGCGGCGCCGCGCAGCACCGCGAAGGCGCGCTCGCCCGCCTCGCGCAATTGCGGATCGGCGTCGAGCGGAACGCCCGCTTCGAACATGGCGGAGTAATAGGCCGGCTCGCGCTTGGCGAAATTAAGATAGGCTTTGCCGAGCCGGTCGAAGGCGGTGAACACGTCGGGCTTTCCCTCGTCCCAGGCGTTCACCTGCGTCGCGGTGAACTGCTCGAAGCCGCGCCGCGCGACGTCCGACAACAATTCGTCGCGGTCGCGGAAATGCCGGTAAGGCGCCGCGGGCGAAACGCCCGCCCAGCGCGCGGCATCGGCGAAGGTAAAGCCGGCCGGACCTTTCTCGGCGATCAATTCGAGCGCGGCGCGCACCAAAGCTTCCTTGAGGTTGCCGTGGTGATAGCCGCGCGGCCCGCTGTGCCTGCCCCATTTCATGTAAATGGCATTAACATGAGTCTCGCCGCGACGCGACCGCTCATCCGCGGCGGCGCGCTTCCAAGGGTAGACGCTCGAACAGCATCGGGCCATTCGGTTGCGCGCCTTCGATGGTGAGCAGGCGCAACTTGGTGACTACGCCGCCTGAAGCAGAGAAACCGCCGGTCTTGCCGCCCGCCGCCAGCACGCGATGGCACGGCATGATGATCGGCGTCGGATTTTCGCCCATGGCCTGGCCGACCGCGCGCGCCAGCGTCTTGTCGCCCAGCCGTTCGGCGATTTCGCCATAGGTCATGGTGGCGCCGGGCTTGATCGTGCGCGCGATCGCATAGACGCGCCGGTTGAATTCCGAGAATGCGTCGTCATCGATTGCGACGCCCGTGAGATCGCGCGGCTCGCCGGCGAGCAGCGCGACGATGCCGTCAATGGCGCGTTGCACCTCGGCAGCCGGCGTCTGCTCTCGCGCGCCGGCGTAACGGCGCAAGACGCGCGCCCGGGTGGCCGCCTCGCTCGTTTCCGGAAGCTGCACACCGGCAATGCCGCGCGCGCTCCAAACGATGCCGCAGGGGCCGATGACAGTCTCAAACAATGCGAAGCTTCGATCCGGCATGTGGCAACTTTAGCACGCGTACTCAGGCCGCGCCGCCCGTTTCCTGGTCGGCCTTCATGGCGATGCGCAAGCGGCTTGGGGATCGGCCGCGCGCGGCCGCCGGAGACGAAGGCGACCTGCACATGCGCCTCCACCAGCAGCTCCTCGCCGCGCATCACTTTCTGATTGAGCATGACGGAGGCGCCCTTGACCTCTTCCGGCGCGGTGACGATGTCGAGCACGTCGTCCATGTGCGCGGCTTTTCGGAAATCGATGCTCATGTGGCGCACCACGAAGGCAAAGCCGGGCGCTTCCGCCGCCGCCTGCTCGAACAGCGCGCGGTGGTCGGCGCCGATCAGGCGGAGATAATTGGTGCGCCCGCGCTCCATGAAGCGCAGGTAGCTCGCGTGGTAGACGACGCCGGAAAAATCCGTGTCCTCGTAATAGACGCGCACCTGCTGGTGGTGCTTGCCGTCGCGGATTTCGCCGTCGAGGGAACTCGTCACGGCGTCAATCCTCATCGTCCTGCCCGAACAGCCCGAACTGGCTCGGGTCGCGCGTGGGCTCGGCGAGGCCAAGGTGCTTAAAGGCGTGCGATGTGAGCAGCCGCCCGCGCGGGGTGCGCTGGATGAAGCCCTTCTGGATCAAAAACGGCTCGATGATGTCCTCGATGGCGTCGCGCGGCTCCGACAGCGCCGCCGCCATGGTGTCGACGCCGACCGGTCCGCCGCCATAGTTCAACGCAATCGTGGTGAGATAGCGCCGGTCCATGGCGTCGAGCCCGGCGGCGTCCACTTCCAATTCGCCAAGCGCGCGGTCGGCGATCTTGCGGTCGATGGCCTTGTCGCCGTCGACATGGGCGAAGTCGCGCACGCGGCGCAGCAGCCTTCCTGCAATGCGCGGGGTGCCGCGCGCGCGGCGCGCGATTTCGTTGGCGCCGTCCGGCGTGATCTTCAAGCCCATCACGCGAGCGCCGCGGTTGACGATCTGTTCCAGCTCTTCCACCGAATAGAAATTCAGTCGCACCGGAATGCCGAAGCGGTCGCGCAGCGGATTGGTGAGCAGGCCGGCGCGAGTGGTCGCGCCCACAAGCGTGAACGGCGCCAGATCGATTTTCACCGAGCGCGCCGCCGGTCCCTCGCCGATGATGAGGTCGAGTTGGAAGTCTTCCATGGCCGGATAGAGGATTTCCTCCACCGCCGGATTGAGCCGGTGGATCTCGTCGATGAACAGCACGTCGCGCGCTTCCAGATTGGTGAGCAAGGCTGCGAGGTCGCCGGCCTTGGCGATCACCGGCCCGGAGGTGGCGCGGAAATTGACGCCGAGTTCGCGCGCGACGATCTGCGCCAGCGTGGTCTTGCCGAGGCCCGGGGGGCCTACGAACAGCACGTGGTCGAGCGCTTCCTTGCGCGCGGCTGCTGCCTCGATGAACACGCCCAAGTTCGCGCGCGCCTTTTCCTGGCCGATGAATTCGCTGAGCCGCTGCGGCCGCAGGGAAGCATCCGCGTCGTCGTCGCGGCGTTCGGCGGTGACCAGGCGGCGCGGGGTGTTCACTTGGCCAGCTCCCGCAAGCCCTGCCTTATCAGCGTCGCGGTGTCGGCGGCTTCACCGGCGCTGCGCGATGCGGCTGCAATGGCGGCGGCCGCCTGCGGCTGGCCGTAGCCGAGATTGACCAGTGCGGACACCGCGTCCATCACCGGCTTAGCCGCGCGCTTGTCGTCGAGCGCGCCGGCGAGATGCACCACCGCCGGATCGACGCTCATATATGCCGGCGCCTTGTCCTTCAACTCCGTCACGATGCGCTCTGCCACCTTTGGCCCGACGCCGGGCGAACGCGCAATCGCCGCCTTGTCGCGCATGGCGACGGCCGTGGCGAGGTCGGCGATCTTCAGCGTGCCGAGTACCGACAGCGCCACCTTGGCGCCGACGCCCTGCACCGTCTGCAGCAGGCGGAACCATTCGCGCTCCATGTCGCTCACAAAGCCGAACAGCTTGATCTGGTCCTCGCGCACGTAAGTCTCGATCGACAGCGTGGCGGCTTCGCCTTGCGCCGGCAGCGCTTGCAACGTGCGCGGCGAGCAATGCACCTGATAGCCGACGCCACCGACGTCGAGCACGATGTAATCGGCGCCGTAGCTCTCCACGATGCCCTTGAGCTTGCCGATCATGACGCCGCCACCTTCATCATCAAGCTGGCGCGATGATGCGCATGGCAGACCGCGATGGCCAGCGCGTCGGCGGCATCCTCCGATTGCGGATCGGCTTTCGGCAACAGCACGCCGATCATCATGCGGATTTGCGCTTTCTCGCCGTGTCCGGCGCCAACCACAGTCTTCTTCACGACGTTGGGCGCGTATTCGGCCACCATGAGCCCGGCCTTGGCCGGCACCAGCATGGCGATGCCGCGCGCCTGGCCGAGCTTGAGCGTCGCCACCGCATTGGCGTTGACGAAAGTCGCCTCCACCGCCGCCTCGTGCGGCTGGTATTGCTTGATCACCTTGGCGAGCCCGTCATGGATGATCACCAGCCGGTCACCGAGCGCAGCCCGCTCGCTGGTCTCCAGCGAACCGCAGGCCACGTAGATCAGCCGGTTGCCGTCAGCCTCCACCAGGCCCCAGCCGGTGCGGCGGAGCCCGGGATCGATGCCGAGTATGCGAATCGGAGACCGGCCCATTTCCCCGTTGATAACCCCGCCGCCTGTCCCCGCCTAGGCGGAATGGCCGCAATGCCCGCTATCCCGCTCGCCCGCAGCCGCCGCGCCTGATAGACAAGCCGCCCAGCCGGACCCGCAGCCGTTGCCACATTTCCCTGAATTTTCCGCCCTTTTGCATGACGGCCGCTTCATCGCGGCCGTGGCGATTGCCGTGATCGCCGGCCTGGTGCGCGGATTTTCCGGCTTCGGCTCGGCGCTGATCTACATGCCGCTGATCTCGGCGATCTACGGCCCGCGCGTTGCGGCGCCGACGCTGCTCTTGATCGACACGATCTGCTCATTGCCGTTCACGATCCACGCCGCGCCGCAATGCAACCCGCGCGAAGTCGCCTGGGTGTCGCTCGCCGGCTTCGTCTTTCTGCCGCTCGGCGCGATGGCGCTGGTCTATATTGACGCCATCCTGCTGCGCTGGTTCATCGTCGCTTTAGTGCTGGTCGCGCTCGCCTCGCTGGTCTCCGGCTGGCGTTACCACGGCAAGCCGACGATAGCGGCCTCGCTTGCCACTGGCGTGGTCGCCGGCTTCGGCGGCGGCGCCGTGCAGATCGCCGCGCCGCCGTTGCTGGTCTTCTGGCTCGGCGGCTCCAACAAGGCGGCCACCGTGCGCGCCAACATCATGGTCTATTTTCTGCCGCAGGCCGTGCTAGCGATGGCGATGTATTACTGGAACGCGCTGTTCATCGGCGAGACAATCGCACTGTCGATCCTGCTCGGACTGCCGTTCGCTCTGGCGATGGCGGTTGGTGTTTATTCGTTTCACGGCTCGAGCGAGGCGCTGTACCGGCGCGTCGCCTACGTCATCATCGCGCTTGCCGGCATCGTCAGCATGCCGGTGTTCGACGCGCTGCGGTGATCCATAGCGAGCGCTACGCGCTCACCTTCTGCATCAGCGCGTCTGACACCTCGAAATTGGCGTAGACGTTCTGTACGTCGTCACTTTCGTCGAGCGACTCGATCAGCTTGAGCAGCTTCTCGCCGGTTTCGTCGTCGACCGAAACCGTGTTCTGCGGCTTCCACAGCAGCGCCGCTTTGCGCGGTTCGCCGAATTTAGCCTCCAGCGCCTTGGCCACCTCGTTTAGCGTTTCCGCCGTGGTGATGATCTGATGGCCGTCGTCGTTCGAGGCGACGTCCTCGGCGCCGGCCACGATAGCCGCCTCCAGCATCTGGTCGGCGTTCGCCGCCTTGGCGTCATATTCGACGACGCCGACGTGATCGAACATGAACGACACCGCACCGGTGGTGGCAAGATTGCCGCCGTTCTTGGTGAAGGTCGCGCGCACCTCGCCAGCAGTGCGGTTGTGATTGTCAGTGAGCGCCTCGACGATCACGGCAACGCCGCCCGGCCCGTAACCCTCGTAGCGGATCTCGTCGTAGCTTTCGGCGTCGGAGCCCTGCGATTTCTTGATCGCGCGCTCGATATTGTCCTTCGGCATGTTCTCGGCGCGCGCCGCGATAATGGCCGCGCGCAGGCGCGGATTGAACGCCGGGTCGGACAGGCCCATTTTGGCCGATACCGTGATCTCGCGTGCGAGCTTGCCGAACAGCCTGGAGCGCACCTTATCCTGGCGCCCCTTGCGGTGCATGATATTCTTGAATTGGGAATGACCGGCCATGACGGGACAAATACGCTGATATTGATGCCGGCGGCTATATAGTCTGGTTGTTTGAGAAAATAAACTCCGGCGCGTCAAGCCGCGGCGATGGCCACATTGCGCAGGACGGAGTCGATGCGCTCGCCGACCTTGGCCACGTTACGGTGGACGCGCGCCTTGTAGCGCCTGACCGCGTCGCGATCGACCGCGAAGAACTGCCGTTCCGGATAGCTGCGGCCGAAAATATCCATCAGCATGCTGCGGAACGCGCCCGAAACGATGCCCGGCATCTGTTCCGAGGGCTCGTCGGCATAGGCCACGTGCTCGGCCGAGGTGAGCGCGCACAACAGCGGATGCAGGCGCGACGAATAAACGTATCTATGGCACTGGATGACTTGGATGGTGCGGTCGAGCGCGTGATCCGGCCGCAGCTCGTCGAGGACCTGCAACGGCTCGTCCAAGGTGCCCGCGCCCATCGGAAACCGGTCGATCAGCCAGTCGCCGAGATGCACCACGTTGCTGCGGCCGCGGCCGTACATCATCAGGTCGTCCTGCGAGCGCGCAAACCAGGTATCGAGCCGATCGAGAACCCGGTCGAGCGCCGGACGCGGGATCAATTCGCGGTATTGCGTGCCGAAAATTCCGATCGCCGCCTTGCCGCGGGAAATGACGTCGAGCACGTCGTCGCCGAGCAGCGGCTGGAACAGGCCGCTGCCGGTGCCGAGCACCACCAGGTCGTATTTGTCGTGCGCCTGATCCACCTCGGCGAAGCTCATGTGATGCACGTCGGCCTCGCCCGGCAGAAGCGCATTGATCGTCTGGATGCCGAGCCGGCTGCCGAATGAGCCCCGGCTGCTGTCGGAGATGACCGCGACGCTGCACGCGGCGACCGGCTTGAACCGCTCGGTCGGGGTGAGCCGCATCAGCACCTGCCCGGCGTCGACCGGCGCGCTGCATTCGATGCGGAAGCCGTAACGGTCGAACAACAGCGCGAGATCGTAGCAGCTCAACGCGTTGGCCGCGCCGGCGCGCCCGCCGCCGCCCGCCATGTCGGTCGGGCTGTAGCTCAGGATCACGTCCTGCTTGCAGAAGCGCAGCTGGGTGAACAGGTTCTCCACGTCGGCGATGCGTTCGAGCCCGCCCAGCATGACGATGACGTCCGATTTCGTCGCGGCTTGCGTCGGAAAATCGCCGCCCGCGAGGTCGCAAACGGCGCCACCGTCGCAGCGCACGCTGTCGCGGCCCTGATAGCTGCAGCCGTTCGGCAGCGAACGCTGCAGCGTCACGGCGTCGCTGAGATCGAGCACGCGCGAGCCGACCGGGATGAATTGGGCGGCGAGCTCCGCCCGCGCGTCGGTCTCGAACGCAGCGCCCGGCGTAAAGCCGGGTATCGTCGGAAGCGCCAGATTGAGATTGAGGACTGAGGTCATTCCCGCCGCGCCAAATAGCGATGCCGGACGCGGGGCACAAACCGGCGAATCACCGTCACTTACCGAATCACCGCCCGCGACTCCGGTCAACCCGGCGGCCGCATAAATGCGATTAATCCCAAAATCCCGGCCGCGCCTCTTCCAGGATGCCGCCAAGACGCACGGCGCCTACTTTGCTGGCGAGCCCGCTGGCATCGTCGGTCTCGACCGCGATCGCGCATAGCGTGGCAGGCCCGTTCGCCGGCTCGAATTTGCCGCCCGGCAGCTTGCGCAGGAAGCGGTTGAGCGGCTCGTCCTTCAACATGCCGATCACCGATTCGAAATCCCCGGTCATGCCGACATCCGACACGAAGGCGGTGCGCCCCGGCATGATACGATGGTCGGCGGTCGGGCAATGGGTATGGGTGCCGACCACCAGGCTGACGCGGCCATCGACGAAAAAGCCCATCGCCTGCTTCTCGCTGGTCGCCTCGCAATGCATATCCAGCACGATGGCGTCGGCGCCGGATTTGAGCGCGCAGGCGGCAAGTTCACGCTCGACTGCGGCGAACGGATCGTCGAGCGCGTCCATGAAAACGCGGCCCATGGCGTTGATCACCAGCGCGCGCTTGCCGTTCTTGGCCTCGACCAGCGCGGCGCCGCGGCCGGGCGTGCCTTTCGGATAATTGGCCGGTCGGATCAGGCGCGGCGCGCGCTCGATGAACACCAGCGCCTCGCGCTGGTCCCAGGCGTGATTGCCGAGCGTGATGGCGTCGGCGCCGGCGTCGATCAGTTCGTTGTAGATGACTTCGGTAATGCCGAAGCCGCCGGCCGCGTTCTCGCCGTTGACCACGACGAGGTCTAACGTCCAGTCCTTGACGAGCTTGGGCAGGCGTTCGAGCACCGCCGTCCGCCCGGTACGGCCGACCACGTCGCCGATGAAAAGGATGCGCATGCATTACTCTTTTCGGCGCATGATCTTATCCGAAAACCGGTTCCCACTTTTCGGGATCATGTGCTATCCGCGAAAATCGATCGTCTCGCGCTCCGTTAGCACGAGATCGAGGCGCGCGTCGCGCTCGGTGGCGGGAACCCGGGGGATTTCCTGGGCGGCAAGTGCAATGCCGATGGCGACGACCTTCTTCTTGGCGCGCAGCGCATTGATGGTCAGGTCATAATAGCCGGCGCCGTAGCCGATGCGATGGCCGGCCCGGTCGAAGGCGGCGAGCGGCACGACCAGAATGTCGGGCGCGACTTCGCCCGCCTCCGGCACCGGCTCGCGGATGCCCCATTGCCCGCTTTTAAGCGGATCGCCGAATTTCCACGCCCGCATGATCAGCGGCTTGCCGCGCCCGGCAATGGCCGGCAGCGCCAGTTGCGCGCCGGCGTCGCTGAGTTTGCGCAAAAGCGGGATCGGATTGATTTCTGTTTTCATCGGCGAGAAGCCGGAGACGACGGCGCAGGGCGCGATCTTCACAGGAAAGGCGCGCGCCGCAATCGCTTCGGCCGCAGCCTGACGCGCCGCCGCCGGCAGCGCATCGCGCAACGCCAACGCTGCGGTGCGCAGCGCGGCTTTCGTCTGTTCGGGTTCGGTCAGGTCGGACATCAATATAAGTGCGGAGCCGCGAAGGCCGTCGGAGTATGATCCCGGGAACCTACATAAGTAGGTGGGCGCCATATGACCGAGCCCACGAGCCCGGCCAGGGACAGCTCCCGTTAGGATCGTAAGGCCCCGGGGAATGTGACCCCGTCGCGCCCCACAGCCCCGCTTCGGCAATGTAGTGCCTGGGAACCGACAAAGCCAGCGGCCCCGGTCAGTCGCGCAAGCCCGTGCCGGTATCGACCACCATCATGGTGGCGGTGATCAGCGCGACGTGTTTGCGCATACCGCGCTCTTCGGCGAATACCTCGCCCAGCGTGATGACCAGCTTCTTGCCGGCGCGCACGACGCGGCCGATGGCGCGCAGCCGCTCGCCCTTGGCCGGCGCCAGCAAATTGATCTTGAATTCGGTGGTGAGCACGGCGGCCTCGCGCGGCATCGTGGTAAGCGCGGCAAAGCCGCAGGCGGTGTCGCCGATGGCCGCGACCGCGCCGGCATGGATGAATTCATGCTGCTGAAGAATCCAATTCGAGAACGGCAGCACGATTTCCACTTCGCCGGCGCGCACGGCGGTGATCTCCGCGCCCAGCGTGGTCATCATGGACTGGCGTGCGAAGCTGGCGCGAATGCGCGCGTCGATCTCGGCTGCGTCCGGCGTCAAGGCGTCATCCGATCGCCACCCCGTTGCCGAGCGAGGCGTTGAGCTTCTTGGTGATGCCCTCGATGCGCTCGGCCGCCGAGTTGAAGGCATCGGCCACCGCACTCGACGCCGCCTTGGCGCGGTCTGCAGAGACCACGCGGGCGTCCTGCAAAGCGGTCGCCTCCTCCTCCAGGCGGCGGATCTTGCGCGCGGCCTCACTCAGTTCGTCGGCCACCATCAGCGCCGCCATCATCGTGAGCCTCGTGTCGCCGATCTCGCCGAACTTGGCACGCAGACCGATGATGCGTTGATCGATTTCATGCGCCAGCGCCAACAGATGCTCCTCCTGCCCGTCCTCGCAGGCGAGGCGGTACTGGCGGTCGGCAATGGTTGCGGTCACCTGCGCCATAAGGTCACTCGTTGGTATCGAGCACGGACTGAATGCTGGCCATGGCCGCGTCCAGCCGCTCGGCGATCTCGCGGTTGGCCGATTCGAGCCGGCGCGTGCGCGCGGCTTCGCCGTCGAGCGCGGCGGCAAGCTTGGTGCGGTCGACGCCCAGCGCGTGCAGCTGGCTCGCCAGCGCCTCCTCGCTGCGGTCGGCTTCGCGCCGGCGCTCGACCGCCGCGTCGAGCGAATCGAGCGCGAGCGCCAGACGCTTCACCGCGGAATCGATTGCGCTTTGATCGGTCATCGCCTTCATCCGCGTTCAAAAACTCCTGCGGAGGCAAAGATTTAGGCGGAGAAGCTTACGTGCTGCACGATTGTCGCGTCAACGCTTGGCGGACGATTTACCCCGTTGTTTTCTTGTCCCTGTGCATGGCTGCCCGGCGGCGGCGCCGTCACATTGACTCAGAGGCCTCACATGCTATCCACCCCACGCAAACAGGCCTTTTTCATGAGCGCAAACGCTTCGCCGACGGCCGCCGTGGCGACCACAGCGCGCCGCGAGCAAGCGGCCGCCAGTTCCGCCGTCGTCCATAACGCCATGGCCAATGCCATCCGCGCGTTGGCGATGGATGCCGTCGAGCAGGCGAAATCCGGCCATCCCGGCCTGCCGATGGGCGCCGCCGATGTGGCGACGGTCCTGTTCTCGAAATTCTTGAAATTCGACCCGGCCGATCCCGCCTGGCCCGACCGCGACCGCTTCGTGCTCTCGGCCGGCCACGGCTCGATGCTGATCTACGCGCTGCTGTATCTGACCGGTTATCCGGCGATGACGCTGGAGCAGATCAAGCGCTTCCGCCAACTTGACTCGATCACCGCCGGCCACCCGGAATACGGACATACTCCTGGAGTCGAGACCACCACCGGCCCGCTCGGGCAAGGCTTGGCGAACGCGGTCGGCATGGCGATCGCCGAGCGGCATCTGGCGGCGGAATTCGGCGGTGCCGTGGTCGATCACAAGACGTATGTGCTCGCCTCCGACGGCGACCTGATGGAAGGCATCAGCCAGGAGGCGATCGCGCTCGCCGGGCATCTCAAGCTCAACCGCCTGATCGTGCTGTTCGACGACAACGGCATTTCCATCGACGGCGCGTTGTCGCTCGCCGACAGCGTCGATCAGGTGAAGCGCTTCGAGGCCGCCGGCTGGGCGGCCTCGCGCGTCGACGGTCACGATCCGGCGGCCATCGCCGCCGCGCTGGAAAAGGCGCAAGCGTCCGACCGGCCGGTGATGATAGCGTGCAAGACGACCATCGGATTTGGCGCACCCACCAAGGCTGGCAAGCCGTCGGCACACGGCTCGCCGCTCGGCGCCGACGAAATCAAGGGCGCGCGCGAGAAGCTCGGCTGGACCCATGCGCCGTTCGAAATTCCGGCGGATATTCTCGCCGCCTGGCGCAAGGCCGGCGAGCGCTCGAAGGCTGCGCGCGCCGACTGGAGCAAGCGCCTCGCCGCGCTCGATGGCGCAAAGCGCGCCGAATTCGAGCGCCGCCTGAAAGGCGATCTGCCGAATCCCGCTTTCGCGAACGCCATCGCCACGGTGAAGCAGTCGCTCGCTGCCACGCCCAAGGACATCGCCACCCGTACCGCTTGCGAGTTCGCGCTCGAGAGCCTGATCCCGGCGCTGCCGGAAATGCTTGGCGGCTCAGCCGACCTCACCGGCTCGAATAACACGCGCACCAAGTGGATGAAGGCGATGAGCGCCGCCGACTATTCCGGGCGCTTCATCCATTACGGCGTGCGCGAGCACGGCATGGCCGCCGCCATGAACGGCATGGCGCTGCACGGCGGCATCATCCCCTATTCCGGCACGTTCCTGGTGTTCTCGGATTATTGCCGGCCGGCGATCCGCCTTGCCGCGCTGATGGGCAAGCGCGTCATCCACGTCATGACGCACGACTCCATCGGCCTCGGCGAAGACGGGCCCACGCATCAGCCGGTCGAGCATCTCGCCGCGCTACGCGCCATTCCGAACCTGCTCGTGTTCCGCCCTTGCGACGCGGTGGAGACCGCCGAGTGCTGGCAGCTCGCGCTCGAAGCAAAGAACCGGCCGAGCGTGCTGGCGCTGACGCGGCAGAACCTGCCGCAGCTCAGCCAGAATTTCCTTGGGAACAACCGTTGCGCCGCCGGCGCCTATGAGATCGCGGCCGCCGACGGCAAAGCCGAAGTTTCGATTTTCGCCACCGGATCGGAAGTTTCGATTGCGGTCGAAGGGAAAAAACTGCTGGCCGCGCGCGGCATTTCGGCGCGCGTGGTGTCGGTGCCTTGTTTCGAATTGCTGCTGGAGGCGCCGGAAGCTGCGCGCCGCGCGGTCATCGGCGACGCGCCCGTCAAAGTCGGCGTGGAAGCCGCCGTGCGCCAGGGCTGGGACGCCATTATCGGTTCCGACGGCCTGTTCGTCGGCATGACGGGTTTCGGCGCCAGCGCGCCCTATAAGGACCTTTACAAGCATTTCGGCGTTACACCCGAAGCGGTCGCTGCTGCGGCGCTGCGCAAGCTCGGGAAAACTTGATTTGCATCAATACGTGCCGTGGCCCATGTCGGCCATGACACGTGGAACTGTCCGGGAGTGACTGACATGACGGTACGCGTCGTCATCAATGGATTCGGCCGCATCGGCCGTAATGTTCTCCGCGCCATCGCCGAGAGCGGGCGCAAGGACATCGAGATCGTCGGCATCAACGATCTCGGCCCGGTGGAAACCAACGCGCATCTGTTGCGCTTCGACTCGGTGCATGGCCGCTTCCCCGGCGAAGTCACCGTCAAGGGCGACACCATCAGCATCGGCAACGGCGCGATGAAGGTGACCGCGATCAAAGACCCGACCACCCTGCCCTGGAAGGACCTCGGCGTCGACATCGCCATGGAATGCACCGGCATTTTCACCGCCAAGGACAACGCCTCGATGCATCTCACCGCCGGCGCCAAGCGCGTGCTGGTGTCGGCGCCGGCAGATGGCGCGGACCTCACCGTCGTCTACGGCGTCAACCACGACAAACTGACCAAGGATCACAAGGTCGTCTCCAACGCCTCCTGCACCACCAATTGCCTCGCGCCGGTTGCCAAGGTGCTCAACGATGCCGTCGGCATCGACAAAGGCTTTATGACGACCATCCACGCCTATACCGGCGACCAGCCGACGCTCGATACCTTGCACAAGGATCTCTACCGCGGCCGCGCCGCCGCGCTGTCGATGATCCCGACCTCGACCGGCGCCGCCAAGGCGGTGGGCCTGGTGCTGCCCGAGCTCAACGGCAAGCTTGACGGCGTGTCGATCCGCGTGCCGGTGCCCAATGTCTCGGTGATCGATTTCAAGTTCGTCGCCAAGAAAGCGACGACCAAGGACGAGATCAACAGCGCGATCAAACGCGCGTCCGAGCAGCAGCTCAAGGGCATCCTCGGCTACACCACAGCGCCCAATGTCTCGATCGACTTCAACCACGATCCGCATTCCTCGGTCTTCCACATGGACCAGACCAAGGTGATCGAGGGCACGCTGGTGCGCGTGATGGCGTGGTACGATAACGAGTGGGGCTTCTCCAACCGCATGGCGGACACCGCCGTGGCGATGGGCAAGCTGATCTGAAAACGTCCGCGCCGGGTCAACGATGAGCGCGTTCCGCACCCTCGACCACGCCGACGTGAAGGGAAAGCGCGTGTTGGTGCGCGCCGATCTCAACGTGCCGGTCGAGAACGGCGTGGTCACCGACGGCACCCGCATCGAACGCATGGCCAATGCCATCACCGAGATCGCCGACAAGGGCGCGAAAGTCATCTTGCTCTCGCATTTCGGCCGCCCGAAGGGACGCGACCAGAAAAATTCGCTCAAGCCCGTGGCCGCCGAAGTGGCGCACATCATCAAGCGGCCGGTCAAATTCATCGACGATTGCGTCGGCGACGCCGTCGAGCATGCGGTGGCCGCGATGAAAAACGGCGACATAGTTCTGCTGGAGAACACCCGCTTCCATCCGGGCGAGGAAAAAAACGGCCCCGCCTTCGTCGCCCAACTTGCCAAGCTCGGCGACATTTTCGTCAACGACGCCTTCTCGGTGTCGCACCGCGCGCACGCCTCGACCGAAGGGCTGGCGCATCTTTTGCCGGCCTATGCCGGACGAACGTTGCAGGCCGAACTCGAAGCCTTCGAGAGGGTGCTCGACAGGCCAGCGCGCCCGCTCGCGGCCATTGTCGGCGGCGCCAAGATTTCCACCAAGCTCGATTTGCTCGGCCATCTGCTACAGAAAGTCGACGTGCTGATCATCGGCGGCGCCATGGCCAACACGTTTTTGCTGGCGCAAGACAAGAAGGTCGGCAAGTCGCTGGTCGAAGCCGATCTCGTGCCCACGGCGCGCAAGATCATGGCCGAGGCCAAGGCCACCAAGCGCGAGATCGTGCTGCCGGTCGATGCCGTGGTGGCGGAAAAATTCGAGGCGAACGCGCCGTCTCGGGTTGTCGATGTCGGCCACGTCGGCGACAAAGAGATGATTCTCGATATCGGCCCGCGCAGCATCGAACAGGTGGTCTCGGTGCTGGCCCGCTGCAAGACCCTGGTCTGGAACGGCCCGTTCGGCGCCTTCGAGCTGGAACCGTTCGACAACGGCACGGTCGAAGTCGCGGAAGCCGCGGCGGAACTCACCGCGGCCGGCAAACTTGTCACAGTGGCGGGCGGCGGCGACACGGTGGCGGCGCTTAACGTCGCGGGCGTCGTCGACCGGCTGACTTATGTTTCCACCGCCGGCGGCGCCTTCCTGGAATGGCTGGAAGGCAAGGCCTTGCCGGGAGTAGAAGTGCTGCGGGTTAGTTGAGTCCGGCGAATGCCATCCTTAAGGCCTGCGAGCGGATGATGGAGGGAAAAATGAATCTCGCTGAACTGAACAAAGTGGCGCTGGCCATGGTCGCGCCGGGTAAGGGAATCCTCGCGGCCGACGAATCCTCCGGCACCATCAAGAAGCGCTTCGACGCCATTGGCGTGGAATCGACCGAGGATGCGCGCCGCGATTACCGCGAAATGCTGTTCCGCTCGGCCGATGGCATGAAGCACATCTCCGGCGTCATCCTGTACGACGAAACGATCTGGCAAAAAGCCAAAGACGGCACGCCGCTGGTCGATCTCATCAAGAAAGCCGGCGCGCTGCCCGGCATCAAGGTGGACGAAGGCGTCAAGCCGCTACCGAATTGCCCGGGCGAAGTCGTCACCATCGGCCTCGATAAGCTCGCCGACCGGCTGCCGAAATATTACGAGCAGGGCGCACGTTTCGCCAAATGGCGGGCGGTGATCGACATCGGCGCCGGCATCCCCACCCACACCTGCGTCTTCGCCAATGCGCACGCGCTGGCGCGTTACGCCGCGCTCTGCCAGCAGGCGCAGATCGTGCCGATCGTCGAGCCGGAGGTGCTGATGGACGGCGGCCACGATATCGACACTTGCGTCAAGGTCACCGAATGGACGCTGAAGGAAACCTTCCAGCAGCTCTACTACAACAAAGTCGCGCTCGAAGGCATGGTGCTCAAGCCCAACATGGCGATCTCCGGCAAGAAATGCGCAAAGCGCGCCGGCGTCGAAGAAGTCGCCGAAAAGACCGTGAAGATGCTGAAGGAATGCGTGCCGGGCGCGGTGCCGGGCATTGCCTTCCTGTCCGGCGGGCAAAGCGACGAGGAGGCCACCGCCCACCTCGACGCTATGAACCGGATCGGCGACCTGCCGTGGAAGCTCACCTTCTCCTATGGCCGCGCGCTGCAGCACGCGCCGCAGACCACTTGGCGCGGCAAGCCCGAAAACGTCGCGGCCGCCCAGCGCGCCTTTTCACACCGCGCAAAAATGAACGGCCTCGCCGCCATGGGCCAATGGAAGGCCGACCTTGAGAAGAAGGCGGCATAGCTGCCCTGTCATTGCCGGGCTTGACCCAGCAATCCATGATGCGTTTCTGGAAAGACAGAACCGCAAAGGAATTTCTCTGTGATCGATCTCTATACCTGGACCACGCCGAACGGCCGCAAGGTTTCCATCGCTTTGGAAGAACTTGGCCTGCCTTACACCGTGCACGCCATCGATATTTCCAAAGACGAGCAATTCTCGCCCGCGTTCCTCAAGATCGCGCCCAACAACCGCATCCCGGCGATCGTCGACCGCGACAACAACATGGCGCTGATGGAGTCGGGCGCGATCCTGATCTATCTCGCCGACAAGACGGGCAAGCTGCTGCCGAAGTCGGGCGAGGGCCGCTACCGCGTGATCGAATGGCTGATGTGGCAGATGGGCGGGCCGGGACCGATGCTCGGCCAGGTGCATCACTTCGTGAAATATAATCCCGGCAAGGCGCCTTACGCCGAGGAGCGTTACCTCAAGGAAGCGCACCGGCTCTACAAGGTACTCGACACGCGGCTTGCCGGGCGCGACTTCGTCGCCGACGAATACTCCATCGCCGACATCGCGATCTGGCCATGGATCTCGCGCTTCGAGTGGCAGACCATCGACATGAAGCAATATCCCAACGTCAAGCGCTGGTACGAGACCATCGCCGCGCGCCCGCCCGTGCAGAAGGGCTACAAGGTGCCGAAGGACATGGGGCCGGTCCCGCTGCCGAAGTGACGGCGGCGCAGCCACGCACTCCGCTCATTCCCGCGCAAGCGGGAATCCAGTCTGGGACCCCTCTTTCGCGGGGACGAGCGGCGGTTAGGCCTACTTCCCCGCCCCCGGGATAACGATGCTTTCCTCCTTCACCAGCTTCATCCATTTCGCCACGTCGGCGTCGATGAATCGGGCGAACTCGTCAGGCGTTTGCGGCTCGGGCTCGGCGCCGAGCTTGGCCATGCGGTCGATCACGTCCTTCTCGCCCATGATCGCGACCACCGCCCTGTTGAGTTTATCGACGATGTCCTTCGGCGTATGCGCCGGCGCCAGCAGGCCGAACCAGCCGACCGACGCGTAGCCGGGCAGACCGCTTTCCGCCACCGTCGGCACGTCGGGGAAGAATTTCGAGCGTTTGGCGCCGGTGGTGGCGAGCGCCTTGAGCGTGCCGGCCGCGACATGCGCCTGCACCGTGGTCGAGGGCGAGAACATCATGTCGATGCGGCCGCCCAGAAGATCGGTGACCGCAGGACCCGTGCCCTTGTAGGGCACGTGCAGCAGCTCGACATGGGCGTCCTTCTCGAACAGCGCGCCCGACAGGTGCGAGGCGGCGCCGATGCCCGAAGACCCAAACGACAGCGCCTTCGGCTTTGTCGCCGCGAGCTTGATCAGTTCGGCGACGCTATTGGCCTGCACTTTCGGATTGATCACCAGGAGATAAGGCGGCGCCGCCACCACGGTGATGGGCGCGAAAAATTTGTCGACGTCGAATTGCCCTTGCAGCGCGAGCGCAGCGGAGGCCGCCATCAGCGCGCCGGTCGAAGCCATCAGCAGCGTGTAGCCGTCCGGCTCCGCCTTGACGAAGGCCTTGGTGCCGATGCCGCCGGAGGCGCCCGGCTGATTCTCCACCACCACCGGCTGGCCCCATTTGTCGGACAAGCGCTGCGCGATGATGCGGCCGAGCACGTCGGTGCCGCCGCCGGGCGCGAACGGCACCACCATCTTGATGGCGCGGCTCGGATAGTCGGCCGCGGCGGCCGGCACGGCGGCAAGGCACAGCAGCAGCAGCAACGACAGGCGTTTGAGCATTGTTTCCTCCAGATCCGGCGCGCTTTTCGTCTTTCTTTTGCGCGATGCTAGCGGACGGCCCAGAACGCGTCTACGCGCCCGGCCGGTTTGGACGCGCGCGTGTCGAGCGAATATTCTCGCGGGTGATTCGCCCATGGCCCATCCGCAATCCAAGCCGCAGACCGCGACGCCCGATCTCACCGGCATGCTGCGGCGCGCCGCTGCGCTGCATCAAAGCGGGCAATTGCGCGCGGCCGAGACGCTTTATCGCGGCGTGCTTGCCGTTCGCCCCGATCAGTTCGACGCGCTGCATCTGCTGGGCGTGCTCAAGCAACAGACGGGGGAGCCGGCCGAAGCGCTCAAGCTGATCGGCAAGGCGCTGGCGAGCAACGATCGCTCGGCCGTCGCGCATTCGAATTGCGGCATCGTGCTCGCCGCGCTTGCGCGCAACGAGGAAGCCCTGGCGAGCTACCAAGCCGCGCTGGCGCTCAAGCCCGATTACGTCGATGCGCTGTACAACCGCGGTAACGCGCTTTACGCGCTCGGCCGCGCACCAGAGGCGTTGGCAAGCTTCGAGCGCGCGCTCGCGCTCAAGCCCGACCATGCCGACGCGCTGCTCAACCGCGCGCAGATCCTGCATGACCTTGAACGCGCGCCGGAAGCGCTCGACAGTATCGAACGCGCTCTCGCGCTCAAGCCCGATCATGCCGCAGCGCTCGCTTTGCGCGGCCGGCTGCTCACCGCGCTCAAGCGCGACGCCGAGGCGCTTGCCAGCTTCGAGCGCGCGCTCGCGCTCAAGCCGGACGACGCCGATACGCTGGTCGCGCGCGGCAATCTGCATTACGCGATGAAGTCCTTCGCAGCGGCGCTTGCCGACTGCGAGCGCGCCTTGCTTTTGCGTCCCGACGCCGCGCCGCTCCACAGCAACCGCGGCAACGCCTTGCGCGAGCTTGGCCAACAGCAAGAAGCACTGGAGAGTTTCGACCGCGCGCTGGCGCTCGATCCGAACTATGCCGACGCTTCCAGCAATCGCGGCAATGCCTTGCTCGAGCTCAACCGTCCGGCCGAGGCGCTCGCCGATTACGATCGCGCCGTAGCGCTCAAACCCGACTTCACCTATGCGCTGGTCAATCGCGGCATTGCCTTGCATTACCTCAAGCGTTTCGAGGAGGCGCTGCAAAGCTTCGAGCGCGCCATTGCGCTTTCGCCGGATCTCGCCGAGGCGCATTGGAACAAGAGCCTGCTGCTGCTCGAGCTCGGCGATTTCGCGCGCGGCTTGCCGGAATACGAATGGCGCTGGCGGCGCGACGGCGAGATGAAGCCGCGCGATTTCGCCCAGCCGCTTTGGCGCGGCGAGAATCTGGCCGGCAAGATCGTGTTGCTGCATGCCGAGCAGGGCTTCGGCGACAGCATCCAGTTCCTCCGTTATGTGCCGATGGTGGCCGCTAAAGGCGGCAAGGTGGTGCTGGAAATTCCCGACAGCCTGATGCCGCTGATCGGCCGCGCCGATGGCGTCCTGGCGATGGTCAAGCCCGGCGCGGCGCTGCCGCCCTTCGATCTGCATTGCCCGCTATTGAGCCTGCCGCTCGCCTTCGGCACCACGCTCGCCACCATCCCGGCCGAGGTACCCTATCTGCATGTTCCCGCCGAGCGGGCGATGAAATGGCGTTGCGCGTTGCCGGCCGCCAGCCGGCCGCGCGTCGGTTTGGTCTGGTCGGGCAAGCCCTCCCACAAGAACGACCATAACCGCAGTATTGCCTTGCACCGCCTGACGCCGCTCTTGTCTGTATCAGGCGTCGACTTTGTCAGCTTGCAGCGCGAATACCGCACGGCCGACTTGGCCGCGCTCGCGGCCCTCCCCAACCTGTTGCGGCTCGATGCAGCGCTCGCCGACTTCGCCGACGCCGCGGCCGTGGTGGAAGCGCTCGACCTGGTCATCACGGTCGACACCGCGGTCGCGCATCTTGCCGGCGCTTCGGGCAAGCCGGTCTGGCTCTTGCTGTCGTCGATCCAGGACTGGCGCTGGCTGCAACGGCGCGGCGACAGCCCCTGGTACCCGACCGCCCGGCTGTTCCGCCAACCGGAGATCGGCGACTGGGATAGCGTGATCGCCCGCGTGGCGCGTGAACTCGCGGCCTTCGTCGGTCGCTAAATCGCGCCAATTTTCCGCCCGATTGCGCTAGCATGCGGAGACCATGGCTTCGCGACCCAAACAGGCCGGCCCGCGCCCGGCGCCGCGCCTCTATTTGGTGACGCCGCCGGTCGCGGACGCGCAGGCATTTGCGGCGCAGCTTGCCGAGGCCCTGGGCGCAGGCGACGTCGCCGCCGTGCTGCTGCGTCTATCCGAGGCGAACGAGCGCACGCAAATCAACCGCGCCAAGGCGCTTGTTCCGGTCGCGCAGGAAAAAGGTGCGGCGCTGCTTCTCGACGGGCACGCCGATCTGGTGGCGCGCAGCGGCGCCGACGGCGCGCACCTGAGCGGGATCGCGGCTTTCACCGCCGCATTGGAGCAGCTTAAGCCCGATCGCATCGCCGGTGCGGGCGGTTTCACCACTCGCCACGACGCCATGGTCGCGGCGGAAGCGGGCGCCGACTACGTGATGTTCGGCGAATCGGCGGCCGGCGAACGGCCCGCTTTCGCGGCGATCGAGGAGCGCGTCGCTTGGTGGGCGGAAGTGTTCGAGGCCCCTTGTGTCGCCTATGCCGCGTCAGAAGAGGAAGTGGCGCCGCTGGTGAAAGCCGGAGCCGATTTCGTCGCGCTCGGCGATTGGCTGTGGCGCGACCCACTGGCGATTGCCGAAACGATTGTCCGCGCAGCCGCGCACCTGCGCCTGCCGGAGAATGCGGCATGACGGCAAAACGGCGCGGCACAATCGTTGCGCTTTATGCAGTTTGCACGCTCGCGGTCTTGACCGCGCCTGCCCTAGCGCAGCCGAAGAAAAAAACGCCGTCGCCGGCACCGCCCTCCGCGCCGGTTCAGGAAAATTCGAATGCCGACATCGCCTACGGGGCCTTTCAGCGCGGCTATTATCTGACCGCCTTGGCCGAGGCCACCAAGCGCGCCCAGCAGAATGATCGCTATGCCATGACGTTGCTCGGCGAACTCTACGCGCAGGGATTCGGCGTCCCGCGCGACGACGCTAAGGCGGCGGAATGGTACAAATTGGCCGTCGCGCGCGGCGACCGCGACGCCATGTTCGCGCTGGCGATGTTCAATCTCGAGGGCCGCGCCGGACCGCGCAACGCGGATGAGGCCGCCCGCCTGCTGGCGGCCGCCGCCAAGCACGGCCACGCGGCCGCCGCTTACGACCTCGGCCTGCTCTATTTGCAGGGCCAGCAGTTCCCGCAGAACTTCGCGCGCGCCGCCGAACTGTTCCGGCAGGCCGCCGACGCCGGAAACGCGGAAGCGGAATACGCGCTCGCCACCATGTACAAAGAAGGCCGCGGCGTGCCGAAGGACGTGGCCGCGGCCATGCATCTGATGGCGCTCGCCTCGGTCGCCGGCAATGTCGATGCCATGGTCGAATACGCCATCGGACAGTTCAACGGCACCGGCGTCGCCAAGAACGAAGCCGCCGCCGCCAGGCTGCTGCTGATCGCGGCGCAGCGCGGCAGCCCGATCGCGCAGGACCGCTTGGCGCGCGTGCTCATGGCCGGCCGCGGCGTGCCGCCCGATCCGACCGGGGCGATCAAATGGCACATCGTCGCCAAGGCCGCCGGCGCCGGCGATCCCGATCTCGATGTATTCGCGAGCTCCCAGCCGCAAAAAATACGCGACGCCGCCGAGGCGGCGGCCAAGAAGTGGATGTCGACGCTGCCGCCGCGCTCTTGACGGCGCGCCCGCGCGCGGGCAGACCCCACGCGCCATGCACCACTCCGCGCTGCTCAACGTGATGATCGCCGCTGCGCGCAAGACTGCGCGCGCGCTCAAGCGCGATTTCGGCGAGCTGGAGAAGCTGCAAGTATCGCTCAAAGGCCCGGCCAATTTCGTCTCCTCCGCCGACCGCCGCGCCGAGGAGACCCTGTTCGCCGAATTGAGCAAGGCGCGGCCCGGTTACGGCTTTCTCGGCGAGGAAGGCGGCGTGCGCGAAGGCGCCGACAAATCGCACCGCTGGATCGTCGATCCGCTCGACGGCACCACAAACTTTTTGCACGGCATTCCGCAGTTCGCGATCTCGATCGCGCTCGAGCGCGAGGGCACGGTGATCGCAGGCCTGATCTACAATCCGGCGAGCGAAGAGATGTTCATCGCCGAACGCGGCAAAGGCGCCTTCATGAACGAACAGCGCATCCGCGCCGCCGGCCGCAAGTGGCTTTCCGAGGCCGTGATCGCCTGCGGCCTGCCGCATATCGGCCGCGGCGACCTGGTGCTGGCGCGCAAGGAAACCGGCGCCATGCAGGAACAAGTCGCGGGCCTGCGCCGCTTCGGCGCCGCCGCGCTCGACCTCGCCTGGGTCGCCGCAGGCCGGCTCGACGGCTATTGGGAACGCAATATCAAGCCGTGGGATATCGCGGCAGGCCTGATCCTGGTGCGCGAGGCCGGCGGATTCGTTTGCGATTGCGACGGGGGCGACGACATGTTCGCCAAGGGCCACGTCGTCGCCGGCAACGAGGCCATTCAGAAAGCGCTGCTGGCCGTACTCAAAGAGGCCGGCAAGGGTTGAAGCCGACCGCAATTTAAACTCAATCCGCCGATTTATGCTTGCCGGCCGGCCCGGTTGCTTTTTCCTTGTCACGGGTCTGTGGCATATTGAGTCGGCAGGACCCGGTTGGCTTCAAGCGCATGGCAAAAGACCTCGACCCGCTCAAACTGTCGTCGCCGCGCATCTTTTTGTTGCGGATGCTGGTGTTCGTCGTGCTCGGCGGCCTGATCACCTTCCTGCTGCACAAGCAGATCGAAGTGGCCTTCATGGCCAATCCGGGTCTCAACTCGGTGATCATCTTCGTCCTGCTCATCGGGATCGCGTTGTGCCTGCGCCAAGTGATCCGGCTTTATCCGGAGATCGCCTGGGTCAACAATTTCCGCCTGGCCGATCCGGGCCTTGCGGTCGAGCGGCCGCCGGTGCTGCTGGCGCCGATGGCGGCGATCCTTGGCAGCCGCGTCGGCCGTATGGCGATGTCGGCGCAGTTGATGCGCGGCATTCTCGATTCGATCGCGACGCGGCTCGACGAGGCGCGCGACATCTCGCGCTACATGACTGGTCTATTGGTGTTTCTCGGCCTGCTCGGCACCTTCTGGGGCCTGATCGAAACGGTGAGCTCGGTTGGCGGCGTGATTCAGGGCCTCAAAGCCGGGGGCGATGCCAGCTCCATGTTCGATTCGCTGCGCGAAGGCCTCGCCGCGCCGCTCTCCGGCATGGGAATATCGTTTTCTTCTTCGCTCTTCGGGCTCGCCGGTTCGCTTGTACTTGGTTTTCTTGACCTGCAATCGAGCCAGGCACAGAACCGCTTCTACACCGAGCTGGAAGACTGGCTTTCGACCACGGTCTACGACCAGGCGGCCGAGCCGATCGTCGCTGCCGGCGGCACCGGCGAGATGCGCTCGGCAATCGACCGCCTGCGCGAGACGCTCAACGAGGGCGGCACCGGCAAGGGCGCAACCAGCGCCATGTCGAATCTGGCGGAAGCGATCCAGGGCCTGGTGCACCACATGCGCACCGAGCAGCAGATGATCCGCGACTGGGTCGACAGCCAGGCCGAACAGCAGCGCGAGATCAAGCGACTGCTGGAGATCATCGCGCGCGAGAAAATCGACCGCTAAAGAGTAACCCATGGCGCTTGCCCGCACCCGCCGCGCCGAAAGCGGCATGAACTACTGGCCCGGCTTTGTTGACGCGCTGTCGACGCTGATTCTCAGCATCATTTTCATTCTGACCGTCTTCGTGGTGGTGCAATTCTATCTGCAGCAGGAAGTCGCCGGCAAAGACACCGCGTTGACCCGCCTCAACGCGCAGATCGCCGAACTCACCAATCTTTTGTCGATGGAGAAATCGAGCAAGGCCGATCTCGCCGATCAGCTCGCGCAGTTGCAGGCGACGCTCGCGACCGCGCAAAGTGACCGCGACAAATACAAAGGTCTCGCCGAGGGCGCCGGCGCAGGCGCCGCCGCGGCTCAGGGCAAGGTCGCCGAACTCTCCGGCCAGATCGACAGCGAGAAGAAGATTTCCTCCAAGGCGCTGGCGCAGGTCGAAATCCTCAACCAGCAGATCGCCGCGTTACGCCGCCAGCTCGCCGCGATCGAGAGCGCGCTCGACGCTTCCGAGCAGAAGGAAAAGGAGGCGCAGAGCAAGATCGCCGATCTCGGCCAGCGGCTCAATCTGGCGCTGGCGCAGAAGGTGCAGGAACTGACCAAGTACCGCTCCGACTTCTTCGGCAAGCTGCGCGAAATCCTCGGCAACCGGCCCGACATGCGCATCGTCGGCGACCGCTTCGTGCTGCAGTCGGAAGTGTTCTTCGACACCGGCAAGGCCGACCTCAAGCCCGCCGGCGACGAGGAACTCGACAAGGTGGCGAGCGCGCTGGTCGAACTCGAAAAGCAAATCCCGGCCGACATCCCCTGGGTGCTGCGCGTCGACGGCCACACCGACGTGCGGCCGATCACCGGCGGGCAATTCAAATCGAACTGGGACCTGTCGGCGGCGCGCGCCATCGCGGTGGTGCAATATCTCATCGCCAAAAGCGTCTCGCCGCAGCGCCTGGTCGCCGCCGGCTTCGGCGAATTCCAGCCGATCGACACCGCCACCACCGAGGACGCCTACCGGCGCAACCGCCGCATCGAGTTCAAGCTGACCGAGCGGTGAGCACCAATATCACCCTGCGCCCTTACTCCGCCGCCGACGAAGACGCGGCAATCGAGCTGTGGCGGCGCACCTGGGTGCAGCATTATCCGCAGATCGATTTCAACGCGCGCGTCGACTGGTGGCGCGCGCGCTGGCGCGGCGAGATGGTGCCGGTGGCGCGCATCGTGCTCGCGGAACTGGGCGGCGTTCTGATCGGCTTTGTCACCGTCGATCCCAAGACGATGTATCTCGACCAGATCGTGGTGGCGCCCGAGCATTGGGGTGCGGGCGTCGCGCTCGTGCTGCTCGAGGAAGCCAAGCGGCTGTCGCCGCGCGGGCTCGAGCTGCTGGTCAACAAGGACAACGCGCGCGCCATCCGCTTCTACGAGAAGCACGGCTTCGCCCACGCCGGCGAGGACAAGAACCCGGTCTCCGGCAAGCCGGTGAACCGCATGGCGTGGCGGCCGCGGAAAGCGGCCGCCGGCGCCTGATGGTCATCACTTCGCCAGATAGCTCCGGTGCACCCAGCCGTCGGCCAGCGCGGTTTCGAACAGCAGTTCATTGTTGTTCTCGCGCGTGATCCGGCGAACGCCGAAATTGAGCGGCATCTTAGTGGGCTGGGCGGCGGCCGGCACGTCGAGGAACGCGGCGACCGTCTTGAGCGGCGGCGCTGCGGCCTTGCCATCGTTGCGGTGGCTGATCGCTTCGGTGGCGCTGGCGTCGAGCAGCTTCGGCCACATTTTGCGGAACAGACCGTTCGATTCGTAGATTTCCGCGCTGTTGAGTTTGCCGTTGACCGCGAACACGTAGCCGACGATGTTGTCGCCCGCAGCTCCGGCCGTTTGCAGCGCGGCCACATAGGCCTTGCGCAGCGCGGCGAGCTTTTCGTTCTCCAGCGCCAGTTGCAGGCTGCTCGCCGATTGCGGCGAGCGGACATCCGCCCCGGTCGCGGCGGCGAGCCGCTCTTGCGCGAGCTTGACGCCGTCCCAGACCTTTTGCTGACGCACGCTGGTGTTGGCGCCGCCATAGCTGGCGGCCACCGGTATCGGCGCCTGCATCGCCAGCTTCATCTCGCGCGAGGGCACCGCCGCCGCCGAGGCCGAAAACTTCGTCGGGTCCTCGGCGTTGCGCGCCGACCAGCGGCCGTGCTCAACGCAGAACGAGGCGATCGGGATGCGGCCGGATTTCGGCGGCAACACCAGGCTGACGGTCAAGGTGCGATCCTGCCGGCCGCCCTTCACCACGTCGCCAGCCTGCACGAACACCGCCTGGTCGCCGAGATTCTCGATCGCCAGCGTGTTGACGTTGCCGGTCTCGCTCAATTGCACCGCGCCTTGCGCGAGCGCCTCTTGCAGCGTGAGCGGCACCGGCCCGGCTTTCGAGGCGCCGTGCACGAAATAGACCGCGAGATTGTCGTGACTGAGCGGACCGGTGAGACGCACCGGTTCGGAATTTGGCGTGGCGCCGGCAATGCCGGCGGCCAACAGAACCGACGTGAGCAGAACGGCAAACGAATTCCCAGCATAGCGTGGATAATCGCATGTACCCCTCCGGTTAAAACAGAAACGGAACGGAAGGATGCTCGCCGTGAGTCGTGGCCGGCCGAGGGAGCGCTCGGGGCCGAATTCAGGCGTGCTTGTGGCGGATTAAGAACGGGTGGTTGTTCGGCCTTGAGAAATTTCCGGGCGCGATGCGCGCTCAGCAGCCGCTCACGACGCGCCGGCGAGCGAGGCCGCCATGGCGGCGTCGAAGGTTTTGGAATCGACCTTGAGATATGCGAGCTTTTCCTCGGCAATCACGACCGCCTCGGCCACGCCCGGCACACGCCGCAGACTGGCTGCGAGGATGTCGGGATCGCTCGCCGCCACTTCGCCGATCGGCACCAGCCGCGTCGTGAGATAACTCGGCTGCGCCATGGTGGCGGCCGCCAGCAGCCAGGCAAGCGCGATCAGCGCGGTCAGCGCGAAAACCGCAGCGCTGCCGCCGGTCTGGTTGGCCCAGCCGCCAACGATGCCGCCGACGAAAATTCCGAGGAACTGCAGGCTCGAATAAAGCCCGGTGGCGGTGCCCTTGGCGTCCGGCGGCGCCGTCTTGGTGATGAGCGAAGGCAGGCTCGCTTCCATCACGTTGAAGCCCGAGAAGAAGAGCGTGAGCGCCACCAGCAGAACGTACAAATTGCCGGCGCCGAGATAGAGCATCGCCTGGCTGACGACGAGAGCTGCGACCGCGGCCACGAACACACCCTTCATGCGGCGATATTTCTCGGCGACGATAATCGCCGGCACCATCACGGCGATCGACACCAACAGCACCGGCAGATAGACCATCCAATCTTTGTGGTTGGAGAGATCGAGCGTGTTGCGCAAGAGGCCTGGCACCACCAGGAAGCTCGCCGTCAGCATCGCGTGCAGGGCGAAAATGCCGAAATCGAGCCGCAACAATTCCTTGTTGCGCAGCACCGATCCGATCAAGGCCGGCACCGCTTCGGCGTCTCGATGCACGCGAATGCGGCGCGGGCTCGGCACCACGAATTCGGTGATGGCGATGCCGACCAAAGCCAGCGCCACCATCAGCCAGAAGATGCCTTGCACGCCGATAAAATTCGCAAGGATCGGTCCGGCCACCAGCGCGACCATGAAGGAGGCGCCGATGGTGATGCCGACCATGGCCATGGCCTTGGTGCGGTTCTCTTCCGTCGTCAGATCCGCCACCAGCGCCAGGATCACCGAGCCGACGGCGCCCGAGCCCTGCAGCACGCGGCCGACGATGACGCCACCGATCGATGTGGAGAGCGCGGCGATCGCGCTACCGAGCCCGAACAGGATGAGCCCGGCGACGATCATCGGCTTGCGTCCGTATTTGTCGGACAACAGACCGAAGGGAATCTGCAAGAGCCCTTGGCTGAGCCCGTAAATGCCGAGCGCCTCGCCGACCAGATAAGGTGTCGCACCCGAAAGATGCTCGGCATAGCCGGCAAACACCGGGTAGATCATAAAAAGGCCGAGCAACCTCACCGAGAAGACGGCCGCAAGCGAGCCGGCGGCGCGGAATTCCTGTCTTCCCATCGGATCTAGTCCCACCACCTAAACGAGGCGCCGCCCGCGCGCTTCATGCCCGCAAAAGAGCCCGCACCATGCCCCGCGGCCTTGATCTCGGTCAATTGCGGCGGCTTGCCGCTTGCCCCCGCCTCCTGTATAGAGCCGCCAAATTCAGCCTCTTTCGGCGTGTCCTACGGAACCGAACCCATGAAGCAAGACCTTCACCCGGAATATCATACCATCAAGGTCGTGATGACCGACGGCAGCGAATTCACCACCCGCTCGACCTGGGGTAAGGAAGGCGATGTCATGCATCTCGACATCGACCCGAAGTCGCACCCGGCCTGGACCGGCGGCCAGCAGCACCTGGTCGACCGCGGCGGCCGCCTGTCGCGCTTCCAGAAGAAGTTCTCGGGCTTCCTCAAGGGCGAAGAGAAGAAGTAAACGCCGGGCTGCACGCCGATAACAAAAAACCCCCGCTTTGCCGCGGGGGTTTTTATTTATTCGTTGGACGCGTCAGTCAGACGCTTTCCGCCCCGAAGGCCGCCTTCAAGAGATCGAGCTGACGCTCGACCTGATTGACCGCGGTGCCCGGTGCCGGAACGGTTTGATTGTGGATGGTGGCGTCGAGCCGGCGCACCTTGCCTTGCAGCTTGTGCGAGCGTTCGATCAGTTCGCGCAAAGCGGCGGGCAGCAGTTCCAGATTGTGCGGATCGTGGAAGTCGGCGGCGGAGAGCTTGACCTTGCTCTTCTCCTTGTTGGCTTGCGCAAGCGACATCTCGCCTTCCTTCACCGCGCGGTGCAACAAAAGCCAAGAGGCGAGCTGCATCAGCCGCGTGGTCAGCCGCATGCTTTCGGTGGCGTAAGCGAGCGCGGCCGAGCGCTCGAGCTTCTTGGATTCCTGCCGGCCGGAACCGTCGAGATAAGTCGCGGTCTCCTCCACCAGCACCATGCCGTCGCGGAACAGATCGGCAAATGCCTGCGAATTGGCCAGCCGCTCCCCGAAAGACACCGGCTGCAATTCGTTCGACGACTTTTCAGCCATAACGCTACGCCTCACCCCTACCAGGACTGTTACGCGTCCCCTATCCAGGTGACCATCGCGCGCTCCGGCCCCGCCTGTCCAGACCGCGACCGGCAAACTTTGCGACATAGTTTCCGGGCAGACTTAAGAGCGCGGCCACCATAGCGGCCGCGCTTGTCCCAAAATGAGACAAAAAAGAGCCGCCGTTGCCGGCGGCTCGAAGTTGATAACAGGGAGGCGTCAAACAGAGTGGACAGGAGCCACTCAATGTCCACGAAGATGGACGCCACCAGTAATGATCCAGAAGCCTTAACGACACGTTACCAAAGCGCCTCGAATGCCGGATTTTTATCGGCAAACCGGTGCACGCTTACCGTTTGAAGAACTGGTCGGCGGCCGATCGCGAGGCGCGCTTGCCGGCCATGTCGGCTTCCAGCCGCGAAATCTCGTCGTGCATGAGCTGCACGCGCGCGGCGAGCTCTTCGACCGAGAGCAGGCTCAAGTCCTGCCCGATCTCGTGCACGACCTTTTTCTTCGGCTTGTCGTCGTCGTCGATGGCTGCCATGGCGCGCCTCCAGCAGGCAAAATCTAGCCATGGCCGTTCGCCTTGTCACACGGTTGCGGCCGACCTAAACACGCCGCGTTGATGGAATCGGGCGCCCCGCTCGGCAAATTCACGCTAACCCATTGAAAGCGCCGCCGAACTCTTGCCCGGCACGCGCGAAGCCGGTACTGCTGGCAACGCCAAAGCCGCGAAATCGGCGCATTGTCGAAGCAAACCGGTAAGGGGCAATTTGCTTGCAGATTTTCACCGCTGGCGGAGCCGGATGAGCAGCATGACTGGCACTGCCGCGGCCGGAGGTTCCCGATCGATCTTACTCCGCCGTGCGTTTGTCGGCGCGTTTGCGCTCGCCGGCATGCTGCTGGCGGCGCAGCCTGCGCGCGCGGTCGAAGCGGTGAACGTGCGGCTCGACGCCGCGGCTATCGACCTCACAGCCGCCACCGACGTGCAAAAAACCGACGGCGACCGCATCCAGGTCTCGACCGCGCCCGGACCCGACGGCATCGTGCGCCGCATCGAGGTGCGCGCGCGCGAGCACAGTAATAATTGGGCGGTGTTCGCGCTCACCAACAATTCCGACGAGCAGATCGATCGCCTCATCGTCGTGCCGCATTACCGCATGGTCGGCTCCGGCCTGTTCTGGCCCGATTTGGGGCTGTCGCGCATCGCCTCGATCACGCCCTCCTCGGGCGACCGCCCGGTGCGGCAGGAGAACACCACCGCCGATATTTTCCGCGTCACGCTCGATCCCGGCACCGTCATCACCTTCGTCGCCGAATTGCGCACCGACAAGCTGCCGCAAATTTATTTGTGGGAGCCGGATTTCTACAAAGACAAGGTCAACTCCTTCACTCTGTACTACGGCATCGTCATCGGCATCGCCGGCCTGCTGGCGCTGTTCCTCACGATCCTGTTCGTGGTGAAAGGCTCGGTGATGTTCCCGGCCGCCGCCGCGCTAGGCTGGGCGGTATTGATCTACATCGGCATCGACTTCGGATTCTGGGGCAAGGTGTTCGACATGTCGGCGGGCGCCGAGCGCGTCTGGCGCGCCTGCGGCGAGGCCATCCTGTCGGCGACGCTGCTGGTCTTCCTGTTCGCCTATCTAAACCTCTCGCGCTGGCACGTGCGCTACGCCCACATCACCATCGCCTGGCTGGCCGTGCTCGCCGCCCTGATCGCGGTGGCGGTGTTTGATCCCGCCGTCGCCTCCGGCATCGCGCGCATGTCGCTTGCCGGCATCGCGGTGTTCGGGTTGGCGCTGGTGATTTACCTGTCCACCCACGGTTACGACCGCGCGGTGCTGCTGATCCCGACCTGGCTCTTGTTGGTGGTATGGACCGCGGCGTCAGGATTGGCCGTCACCGGCGTCGTCACCAACGACATCATCGGTCCCGCGCTGCTCGGCGGCCTGGTGCTGATCGTGATGCTGATCGGATTTACGGTGATGCAGCACGCCTTTGCCGGCGGCATCACGCACGGCATCGTGTCCGACGTCGAACGCCGCGCGCTCGCGCTGACCGGCGCCGGCGACCTGATCTGGGACTGGGACGTCTCCGCCGACAAGGTCTACACCAGCCCGGAAACCGAGCAGATGCTCGGCCTCAAACGCGGAACGCTGGAAGGACCGGCGGCCGACTGGCTCGAGGTGCTGCATCCGCTCGATCGCGACCGCTTCCGCGCTTCGCTCGACTCGGCGGTGGAGCAGCGGCGCGGGCGCCTCAACCAGGATTTCCGGCTGCGCGCGACCGACGGCCATTATCTCTCGTTTTCGCTCAAAGCGCGCCCCGTCGTCGGCTCCGACGGCGAAGTGGTTCGGCTGGTTGGCACGCTCACCGACGTGACCGATTTCAAGAAAGCCGAGGAGCGGCTGCTGTTCGACGCGGTGCACGACAATCTCACCGGCCTGCCCAACCGCGAACTGTTCATCGACCGCATGGAGGCGGCCTTCGGCTTCGCCCGCTCCGACCCGCAGATCCGGCCGTCGGTGATGGTGATCGATCTCGACCGCTTCAAGCAGGTCAACGATTCGGTCGGCATCGCGATCGGCGATTCGGTCTTGCTCACCATCGCCCGCCGGCTCGCCCGCCTGCTCAAGCCGCAGGACACGCTGGCGCGGCTTTCCGGCGACCAGTTCGCCTTGATCCTGCTGTCGGAACGCGAGCCGGCGCGAATCGTGGCCTTCGCGGAAACCATGCGCCGCACCTTGCGCGCGCCGATCGGCTTCAACGACCGCGAGATCTTCATCACCGCCTCGATCGGGCTGGCGCTCGCCGAAAACGGGCCGCGCAACACCGAGGAAGTGCTCAAGGACGCCGAGCTCGCCATGTATCATGCCAAGCGGATCGGCGGCGACCGCATCGAAATCTTCAAGCCGGCCATGCGCTCGCGCAAGACCGACCGGCTGACCATGGAATCGGAATTGCGCCGCGCCATCGAACGCGAGGAAATCAAAGTGCTGTACCAGCCGATCATGCGGCTGGAGGATCGCTCCATCGCCGGCTTCGAGGCGCTGGCGCGCTGGGATCATCCCAAGCTCGGGCGCCTGTCGCCGACCGAATTCATCACCACCGCGGAGGAAATCGGCCTGATCGCCGAACTCGGCCTGTTCGTGCTCGAGCGCACCGCGCGCCAGCTCGCGCTCTGGCAGGCCGGCAACCGCGCGCGCGAGCCGATCTTCGCCAGCGTCAACGTGTCGTCGCGGCAATTGCTGCGCCACGACCTGATCCAGGACCTGCGCAGCGTGCTGTCGCGCTCGGTGTTGGCGCGCGGCACCTTCAAGCTGGAAATCACCGAGTCGCTGGTGATGGAAAATCCCGAACACGCCGCGCAGATGCTTACCCGCATCAAGGAACTCGGCGTCGGGCTGTCGCTCGACGACTTCGGCACCGGGCATTCCTCGCTCGCCTATCTGCAGCGCTTTCCCTTCGACACCATCAAGATCGACCAGTCGTTCGTGCGCACCACCGCGCGCGGCACGCGGCCGGTGATCCTGCGCTCGATCATCGCGCTGGCGCACGATCTCGACATGGAAGTGGTGGCGGAAGGCGCCGAGACCGATAGCGACGCGGTCGAGCTCTACCAAATGGGCTGCGAATACGCGCAAGGTTTCGCCTTCGGTGAGCCGATGAGCGCGCAAGCCGCCGGCGGCCTGCTGACGAGCGAACGCCTAGAGGTCGCGCGTTAGCGACGCTATGATTCACGCGCGGCCTGCGCGGTGAACGGAATCCGGGATGACATCGGCTGCAAAAAATACCGATCCGGCGACGGTCGAGGGGTTCGGCCGCGAGTGGACGACCTTCTCGCAATCGGAGCGGGACTTTACCGACGAAGATCGCCGCGCAATATTCGAAAGCTACTTTGCGATCTTTCCCTGGGATCGTCTGCCGCCCCGGAGCGTCGGCGCCGATATCGGCTGCGGCAGCGGGCGCTGGGCCGTGCTGGCGACGCCGCGGGTCGGCCATCTGCACGCCGTCGATGCTGCCGCCGAGGCATTGGCGGTCGCGCGCAAAAATTTGGCCGGCTTCGACAATGTCAGTTTTCACTAGGCGTCGGCATCGTCGCTGCCATTCGACGACGGCGCGCTCGACTTTGCCTATTCACTCGGCGTGCTGCATCACGTTCCCGACACCGCGCAAGCGATCCGCGACGCCGCGGCCAAGCTCAAACCCGGGGCGCCTTTCCTGGTCTATCTCTATTACGCCTTCGACAACCGCTCGGAGGTCTACCGGACGGCCTGGAAAATTTCCAACGCGGGACGGCTTATTCTCTCGCACGCGCCTTACCCGGTGCAGATCGCTGCGACGACTATCGTCGCCTGTCTGGTCTATTGGCCGCTCGCGCGCATGGCCGCGCTGTTGGAAAAATTCGGTTTGCGGCCGCGCTCGTGGCCGCTCCGATACTATCGCCACCGCTCGTTTTATGTGATGCGCACCGACGCCTTCGACCGGTTCTGCACGCGTCTGGAGCAGCGCTTCACGCGCGCGCAGATCACGAACATGCTGCGCGCGGCCGGGTTTGACGACAACAGATTTTCGGAGAGCGAGCCGTTCTGGGTCGCGGTCGCGACCAAACAATAGATTTTATTTCTTCGCGCTAGGCGTGGCCGGCTTCGCTCGACAGGTGGCTAAGGTCGATGCCGATCTTGCGCAGCGCCTTTTCGTATTTGCCGTCGATGTCGGTGCCGAAGATCAATTCCGGATCGGCCGCGCAATGCAGCCAGCCGTTCGCCTGGATCTCGTTTTCCAATTGCCCGGGCGCCCAGCCGGCATAGCCGAGCGCGAGGATGGCGCTCTCCGGCCCGTTGCCGCGCGCGATCGCCTTGAGGATGTCGAGCGTGGCCGTGAGGCAGATGCCTTCGTCGATCGGCAGCGTCGAGTTCTCGATGAAGAAATCGGCCGAGTGCAGCACGAAGCCGCGTCCGGTTTCCACCGGCCCACCTTTGAGCACCTTGACGTCCTCCGCCTGCACCGGCAGCTGGATGCGCTCGGCCGCCGGGATTACCTCAAGCTGCACCAACAGATCGGGGAATTTGATATTGCCGGCCGGCTGGTTGACGATAATGCCCATGGCGCCTTCGCTGGAATGCGCGCAAACATAGATCACCGCGCGCGAGAAGCGCTCGTCGGTCATCGCCGGCATCGCGATCAGCATCTGCCCGTCGAGATAACCGCGCACGGGCGTCTTGCCGGATGATTTGCGTGGAAGCTTCATGGCAAAAGGTTACCCAATCGGTCCGCTTTTGCAAACGATGCCGCTGGCGGAAAGTTTGATCGCCCACTGTCATATTGAAAGGGTTAATTGTGGCAAAATCGCCACCCTGCCCGCGCCTTGGTCAGCCAGTGCTCACAATGAATTCAGTGGCGAAATACGTCTCAACCGATTAGATCGGGCGTCATGAAAAATCTTGTCCTTCGAATCGGCGCAACCGTGGCGGCGTGCGGCGTCGCCCTGCTGCTCGGCGCCCCGGCGCGCGCCGCCGACGCTTCGCCTTGGGTCGAGGACAACTACTCCGGTATTCGTCTCATCGCCGGCGCCAGCAAAAGTGGCGCCGACAGCTTGCGCGCCGGCGTCGAGATCAAGATGCAGCCGGGCTGGCACACTTATTGGCGCTATCCCGGCGACTCCGGCGTGCCACCGCGCTTCAGTTTTTCCGGCTCGGACAATGTCGCCAGCGTGAAGGTGCTCTATCCGGCGCCACATGCCTTCACCGACGAGGCCGGCACCACCATCGGTTACAAGGGTAACGTCATCCTGCCGCTGCGCGTCGTGCCGCTGCAAAAGGACAAGCCGGTCACGCTGCACGCCAAGATCGATTACGCGGTGTGCGAGAAGCTGTGCGTGCCGGTCGAGGCCAAGGTCGAGTTGACGCTGCCGCCGACGGGCGGTGCCGACAATGCCGCTTTGGATGCGGCGGAAGCGCGCGTGCCGAAACTCGTCTCCGCCGCCGCCGCCGGGCTCACCGCAAAGCGCGCCAGCGACGACAAGGTGAAGCCGCTGGTGTTCGTCGATCTCGCCGCGCCCGCCGGTGAGCCGGTGCAAGTGTTCGTCGAGGGACCCACGTCGGAATGGGCCCTGCCCATCCCGAAGCCGGCGCAAGGCGCGCCGCCCGGCCGCGCCCATTTCGGCTTCGAGCTCGATGGGCTGCCGCCCGGCGTTAATCCCAAGGGCCCGTTCGAGCTTACATTCACGATCGTCGCGGGCGACCGCGCGACCGAGGTCAAGACTCATCTCGACTAATCCGCCGGCTGCGCTATTTTGCACGTCATAAAAATCAGGGAGAGGACCACTATGCCCATCAAAGTCGGCGACAAATTGCCTAACGCCACGTTCCGCGTCATGACCGCGGAAGGGCCCAATAAGCCGAAGACCACGGACGACATCTTCAAAGGCAAGAAGGTCGTCCTGTTCGCGGTGCCCGGCGCCTTCACGCCGACCTGCAACAACCTGCACATCCCGAGCTTCCTCAACAACGTCGACGCCTTCAAGGCCAAGGGCGTCGACACTATCGCGGTGACCGGCGTCAACGACGCCTTCGTCATGGAAGCCTGGAAGAAGGCGACCGGGGCCGCCGGCAAGATCGAATTCCTGGCCGACGGCAACGGCGAATTCGCCAAGGGCGTCGACATGGCCTTCGACGGCTCCGGCAACGGGCTCGGCACGCGCTCGAGGCGCTATTCGATGCTGGTCGAGGACGGCGTGGTGAAAAAGCTCAACATCGAGGATGCGCCCGGCAAGTGCGACATCTCCGGCGGGCAGGCGCTGCTGGGGCAGATTTAACAACCGGCGCAGCTAATTCCCCGTTCATTCCCGCGCAAGCGGGAATCCAGATTTTTTAGCACTGGGTCCCCGCTTTCGCGGGGACGAACGGTGCGCTATTTCGACTTCATAGCGCCGACCGCGCCCGCGCGCGCCGCCACCAGGCCGTCGCGCGCGAGCTGATCGGCGCGTTCGTTCATGGCGTGGCCGGCGTGGCCTTTCACCCAGCGCCAACGCACGTCGTGCTGGGCAAGCGCGGCATCGAGCCGTTTCCACAGATCGACGTTTTTGACCGGCTTCTTGTCGGCGGTGCGCCAGCCGTTCTTCTTCCAGCCGTTGATCCAGCCGGTGATGCCGCCGCGCATATATTCGCTATCGGTATAAAGATCGACCGAACACGGGCGCTTGAGCGCTTCCAGCGCCGAGATCGCCGCCATCAATTCCATGCGGTTGTTGGTGGTGTGCGCCTCGCCGCCGTTCAATTCCTTTTCGTGGTCGCCGAAAGATAGAATTGCGCCCCAGCCGCCCGGCCCCGGATTGCCGGAGCAGGCGCCGTCGGTGTGTATCGTCACGCGTTCGTTCAAGGCTCAATTCCGTAATCCGTCACGCTCTTCACCGACTGGTGGAAGCGCAGCTTGCGGAAATATTCCAGCGGGTCCTTCGGCCGCACCAGCGCGCCGTCGGGCACCGCCAGCCAATCCACCAGCCGGGTCAGCAAAAAGCGCATCGCCGCCCCGCGCGAGAGCATGGGCAAGGCCGCGCGTTCCGCCGCCATGAGCGCGCGCACGTTCGCATAGGCCTTGAGTAGCGCGCGTCCCTTGGTGACGTTGTAGGAATGATCGGCTTCGAAGCACCAGGCGTTGAGGCAGACCGCGACGTCATAGGCGAGCGTGTCGGTGCAGGCGAAATAGAAATCGATCAGCCCGGACAGCTTGTCGCCGAGGAAGAACACGTTGTCGGGAAACAGATCGGCGTGGATCACGCCGTCGGGCAGATCGCGCGGCCAGGACTTTTCCAGCACGTCGAGTTCCTTGACGATCTCGTTGCACAGACCGGGCCGCACGCTGTCGCCGCGCACGCCGGCGTGCTCGTAGAGCGGACGCCAGTTGTGAAGCGACAGCGCGTTGGCGCGTTTGCCCGGAAAATCCTTGCCAGCGAGATGCAGGCGCGCCAGCGCCTCACCCACCGCCGCGCAATGGCCGGGGTTGGGCCGGCAAATCCAAAGCCCGTCGAGAAAGGTGACGATCGCCGCCGGCCGGCCGGCGAGTTTGCCGAGCACGCCGCCCGCTTTGTTCTTGACCGGCTGCGGGCAGGTGATGCCGCGGCTGGCAAGATGCTCCATCAGGCCTAAGAAAAACGGCAGGTCTTTTTCGGCGACGCGTTTCTCATAGAGCGTGAGGATGAAACTGCCGGTGGCGGTGTGCAGCAAAAAATTGGAATTCTCCACGCCTTCGGCGATGCCCTTGTAGGAGCGCAGATCGCCGATCTGGTAACGGCTCAGGAATTCGGTGAGATCGTCGGCGGTGACATCGGTATAGACGGCCATAGAGGGCTCACTCTGCCGCCTGGTGCTCCCGCAACGAGCGGGGAAGCGGGAAGAACATGCCCTCCTCGGCGGCGGTGACGTTCTCCACGCTCATCACGTATCGTTCCGCAAAGGCGTCGAGGATTTCCTCGACCAGCACTTCCGGCGCCGAGGCGCCGGCGGTGATGCCGAGCCGCGCGATGTCGCCGAATTTGTCCCAGTCGATGTCGGCGGCGCGCTGCACAAGCGCGGCGCGCGGACAGCCCGCCCGCTCGGCGACTTCCTTGAGCCGCTGCGAATTGGACGAGTTCGGCGAGCCGACCACCAGCATGGCGTCGACGACGGGCGCCACCCGCCTGACCGCTTCCTGCCGGTTGGTGGTGGCGTAGCAAATGTCGTCCTTGTGCGGCCCGGCGATCGCCGGAAAGCGCGTCTTGAGCACGTCGACGATTTCCGCGGTGTCGTGCACCGACAGCGTGGTCTGCGTCACATAAGCGAGGTTGTTGGCGTCGCGCGGCTGGAATTTTTTCGTGTGCTGCAGCGTCTCGATCAGCGTCACCGCGCCGGGCGGCAACTGACCCATGGTGCCGATCACCTCCGGGTGGCCGGCGTGCCCGATCAGCAGGATCTCGCGCCCGCGGCGGTGGTGGATTTCGGTCTCGCGATGCACCTTGGTGACCAGCGGACAGGCGGCGTCGAGCACGAACAGCTTGCGCCGCGCGGCTTCCGCGGACACGCTGCGCGCCACGCCATGGGCCGACAGGATGACCGGCACGCCGGTATCCGGCACTTCGTCGAGTTCCTCCACGAATATGGCGCCCTTGGCGCGCAGGCCCTCGACCACGTAGCGGTTGTGCACGATCTCGTGACGGACATAGACCGGGGGCCCGTAAATCGCGAGCGCGCGTTCCACCAATTCGATGGCGCGCACGACGCCGGCGCAGAATCCGCGCGGCGAGCACAGAATGACGTGCAGCGAAGCCTTTTGGCCTGCGGGTTTTTTGGTGGCGTTAGCCATAATGTCCTCGAAATCGCGCCGATTTTTCGCGCGTTTTATGCCCCGACATGGGGTGCGCCGCCCCACCCTGTCAAGCGGGCATAGTTGCACGGACACGACTCAGACCCTATATTCCGGCCACTTTCCGATCATCACCGATGATCTGGTGCTTCGCCCGGCGGGCGGGCGGAGCGATGAGGAGATTTGCCATGGCCACAGCAGCACCCTTGATGCCGAAGGCGACCGCCGTCTGGCTGTTGGATAATACCGCCCTGTCGTTCGACCAGATCGCCGAATTCTGCAAGCTGCACCCGCTCGAGATTAAAGCGATCGCCGACGGCGACTCGGCGCAGGGCATCAAGGGACTCGACCCGATCCAGACCGGCCAGCTCACACGCGAGCAGATCACCGCGGCGGAGGCCGATCACAGCATTTCGCTCAAACTCGCCGAACAAAAAACCTCAGTGCCGCAGCCCGAGCGCGGCGCCAAGAAGGGCCCGCGCTACACGCCAGTGTCGCGCCGGCAGGACCGGCCAAACGCTATCCTCTGGCTGGTGCGCAATCATCCCGAGTTGAAGGACAGCGCCATCATGCGGCTCGTCGGCACCACCAAGTCGACGATTTCCGCGATCCGCGACCGCACCCATTGGAACGCGGCGGCGCTTGCGCCCATGGACCCGGTGACGCTCGGTCTCTGCTCGCAGACCGACCTCGATTTCGAGGTCAACCGCGCCAACAAGGAAAAGCCGGCGCCGGCCGATACCGGCGCGACGTTGCTGCCGGCCGCCGAAACCACCGCGCGCAAGGAGGCGGAAGTCGCCGCCGCCGCCGCGGAAGCCGAGAGCAAGCCGGGCGGCAGCGATCTCAACGTCTCGGCCGTGTTCGCCAAGCTCAAGCAGCTTGGCGGCAAGAGCGAAGACAAAGAAGGCGAGTGACCGCGTTATAACGAATTCCGAAAGGACCTCGTTCGATGTCATGGCCTGTACGAATCGTAACGCTGGCGATGCTGGCCGCCGCGGCGCCGGCGTTCGCGCAAACCGCGCCGGTCAAACCGAGAAGCCCCGGCGAGATCGCCGCCGCCGACAAGATCGCGATGGAAAAGCGGCATAACTGCGAAGTCGAGGCGCGCGCGCAAAAGCTGTCGTTTTTCAAGCGCCGCCAATATATCCGCGGCTGCGTCAAACGCTGAAGCCGCACGGAAAGAATTAGTATCCTCTTTTTCCCTCCACCGCCGCGACATAGCGAGCGATGGATTTTTCCAGCACGGCTTTGGCGTCCTTGGCGATGACGCGGTCGAAATAATGGCCGTAGAGCGTATCGAACGAATAAGGCGCCATCGCCTGCCCGATCGCCGCGACCTCGCGCGCCGACAGCGGAATGAAATTCGGATAGCTGCGCATGAAAGAGAGCCACTTGCGGTCGGTGGCGACGGTGAGGATGTCGCCGGCGCAAACGACACCGCGGCCTTGCGCGCCTTGCGCCCAATGCAGCACCGCACCGCCTTCGAAGTGGCCGCCGCAGCGGATCAGCGTGACGCCGTCCCATAGTTTGTGGGTTTCGCCTTCCCACAGATAGATCGCCGGGTCCGGCCGCATGATCCATTGCCGGTCGGCGGCATGCAGATGAATGTGCGCGCCGAAGGCGTGAGCCCATTCCACCATGGTCGTGTAAAAATGCGGATGCGAGATGGCGATCGCCTTAATGCCGCCGAGCGCCTTGACCGCCGTCACGGTCGCGGCGTCGAGCGTGGCGACGCAATCCCACAGCACGTTGCCGCCGGCGGTGCGCAGCAACAGCGCGCGCTGGCCGATGGCAAAGCCCGCGCCGATGCCGATGACGCCGGCCTCGTATTCGCGCAACGCGTTCATGTGGCTTTGCGAGAGCGCTTGCAATGTGGTCCAGCTCTGCCCGCGCGCCGGCACGTATTGCCGCTCCTCCTCGCAGATCGCGCATTGCGCCGGCGGTAAATTCAGAGACTTGGCGCTTTCGGCGTATTGCATGCCGCAGGCGGTGCAGATGAAGTGGGGCATGAGGCTTCCTTGGGCGGTTATTATTAGGTCATTGTGTTGAGTTGTTTTGGGAATTGCAAAGCGCTCGGCATTCGGCCAAGCGCCGGGCTTTTTCGCCGATTTCCTCAGGATGGGTAATTCAAGGCCGCATTTCGCCGCTAGCGGCCGGACGCGATCATGTCCATATAGGCGCCATGAGCAAATCCCCCCGCGTCACCTTTCAACCGAAGCGGATCGCCGAAGGCGAATGGCAAATCGAGGCCCACTGCCCCGGCGAGGATATCCGCACTATTTCCGGCCTGACCAGCAAGGCCGACATCGACGATTGGATGAATGGGGCCCGCAAGATCGCTTGGCTCCGATCGCAAGGTTATGCGAAGTGAGCGGCGGCGTTCCCTAAGCTGTCATTGCCGGGATCATTGCGGCCACCGGCATTTTGACCGATGTCGTAACGTGAACCTTTAGCCGGCCCGGGCTCGCTAGTTCAACGTAAACGACCGCTCCATTTTGTCCGCTAACTGGGCTTCCGCTTCGGACACGGCGAAGTTAAGCCAATAAGCCAGAGTGTTCAGTCCGGCGCCGCGCGAAAGCTGCGCGAGTTCCCTTGTTTGCGATAGAACGTATTCTGCCGTTTCCGCTGCCAGGTTTTTCGCCATACCAATCCCCCCTTTTAGCTTGGGGATCGTAGCCGAGCGGCTTTCTGTCGAATGTGAACCGGCTCACACAGCCGGCATGGCGCTGGAGGGTGGGTCGCCGGCATGCTTGGCTGGCTCCGCGCGCTTGGCAAAGGCTACCAGACGCTGATCAACGCGATTTTGCCGAAGTATCTCGAGCAACATATGAGGTAATTGATGGCGGCGTCATCCCCCGTACGGTCATTGCCGGGCTTGACCCGGCAATTTATGAAGCCCAACCACAATTTCGGTCGTAAGTTTGTTTACGCGGACGCTCATCATGGATGCGCGGGTCAAGCCGGCGCATGATGGCCTGTAATTGGATCACGCACAATGGCACACGTGAAAAAAGGCCAACTCACCACTTTGGGCGAGTGGCGAAAGCACTTACGATTTTGGAAACGGTTCTATTGGCGAGCGGAGCGTCGAGAAGCACCACGCCAAGCAAGAGAAGAAACAAAAGCCCGGCCCCCGCGCCGGGCTTTTGATTTTCCGGTCTATTCGGCCTCATGGTGAGGAGCGCAACGAAGTTGCGCGTCTCGAACCATGAGGCCCCGAGACCTACGCCATCCTTCGAGACGCCGCGCTTCGCGCGGCTCCTCAGGATGAGGGCCGAGTTAGTTGCCGACGCCATGCCCCTTCAGCGCGCCGGTGATCTCGTCCAAAATCACCGGGTCATCGATGGTCGCCGGCATGGTCCATTTGTCGCCGTCGGCGATCTTCTTGATGGTGCCGCGCAAAATTTTTCCTGAGCGCGTCTTCGGCAGCCGCGCCACCGTGATGGCGAGCTTGAACGCCGCCACCGGGCCGATCTTTTCGCGCACCAGCGCCACGATCTCCTTCTCGATCTCCTCGGGCGGGCGGTTGACGCCGGCCTTGAGCACGATGAAGCCGCAGGGCACCTCGCCCTTGAGTTCGTCCTTGATGCCGAGCACGGCGCATTCGGCGACGTCCGGGTGGCCGGCCAGCACCTCCTCCATGCCGCCGGTCGAGAGCCTATGGCCGGCGACGTTGATGATGTCGTCGGTGCGGCTCATGACGAAGATGTAGCCGTCGTCGTCCTTGTAGCCGGCATCGGCCGTCTTGTAGTAGCCGGGGAATTCGTCGAGGTAGCTTTCCTTAAAGCGGTCGTCCTGCTGCCACAGCGTCGGGAAGTTGGCCGGCGGCAGCGGCAGCTTGACCACGATCGAGCCGATCTTGTTGGCCGGCACGGGGTGGCAGGCCTCGTCGACGATGTCGATTGCGTAGCCCGGCATCGGCACGCAGGCTGAGCCGTATTTCACCGGCAGCGCGCCGAGCCCGAGCGGATTGCCGGCGATGCACCAGCCGGTCTCGGTCTGCCACCAGTGATCGAGCACCGGCACCTTCAGATGCTCCTCCGCCCACTGGATGGTGGGCGGGTCGGCGCGCTCGCCGGCGAGGAACAGCGCGCGGAATTTGGACAAGTCGTATTGCTTGAGGAGTTTCGCTTCCGGGTCCTCCTTGCGGATAGCGCGGAAGGCGGTCGGCGCGGTGAACAGCGACACCACGCCGTGGTCGGCGCAGACGCGCCAGAAGGCGCCGGCGTCGGGCGTGCCGACCGGCTTGCCCTCGTAGAGGATCGAAGTGCAGCCGTGGAACAGCGGCGCGTAGACGATGTAAGAGTGGCCGACCACCCAGCCAACGTCGGAGCCCGACCACCAGACTTCGCCGGGATTGACGCCGTAGAGATTTTGCATCGACCATTTGAGCGCGACCAGGTGGCCGCCATTATCGCGCACCACGCCTTTCGGGATGCCGGTCGTGCCGGAGGTGTAGAGAATGTAGAGCGGGTCGGTCGCGAGCACCGGCACGCATTCGGAGGTCTTGGCGTAATTGACCGCGTGCTCCCACACCTTGCGCCAGTCGTGATCGCGGCCTTGCGTGAGCGGCGCCTCGCATTGCGGGCGTTGCAGGATCATGCAGGTCGGCGGCTTGTGCTTCGCGAGCTTGATCGCCTCGTCCAGCAAAGGTTTGTAGGGAATGACGCGGGCGCCCTCGATGCCGCAGCTCGCGGATAAAATAACCTTCGGCTTGGCGTCGTCGATGCGGGTGGCAAGCTCCTTGGCCGCGAAGCCGCCGAACACCACCGAATGGATGGCGCCGATGCGCGCGCAGGCAAGCATGGCGAACACCGCCTCCGGCACCATCGGCATGTAGATGATGACGACGTCGCCCTTCTGGACGCCGAAGTCGCGCAGCATGGCGCCGAGCAATTGCACTTCCGACAGCATGCGGCCGTATGTGAAGGTCTGCTTGCTGTTGGTGACGGGCGAATCGTAGATCAGCGCGGCCTGATTATTGCGGCCGGCGAGCACGTGGCGGTCGAGCGCGTTCCAGCAGGTGTTGACGACGCCGTCCGAAAACCAGCGGCCGTAAATGCCGGCGTTTTTGTCGAAGATTTTCTTCGGCTTCTCGATCCAGTCGATCGCCTGCGCGGCCTCGCCCCAGAAGCCCTGCGGATCGCGCTGCCAGCGCGCGTAGACGTCGTGGTACCGGCTCGTGCGGGCGTCCATTCTCGCCTCCCTCGGCATTTTGGCCGCGATTGTGGAACGGCCGGCAATTGCAAACAAGACTTGCGCAAACAAGACTTGCGCAACCCAAGCTGGCGCAGCCGACCCGCTGGGGCTTTGATTTTAAGCAAGTCCGGCCTGCCCAATTGGTCGTAGGTATTCCCGTCATTGCGGGTCGCCGCGCGGCAGCGGCCCGCAATGCCGAGGAGATTGCGTGACCTTCATCACCGACCCCCTGTTCTATGCGCTGGCGATTCCGGCCGTGGTGGCGCTCGGCCTGTCGAAAGGCGGCTTTGCCGGCGCCGGCCAGATGGCGACGCCGATGCTGGCGCTCGCCATGCCGCCGCTCGAGGCCGCCGCCATTCTGCTGCCGATCATGATGGCGCAGGACGCCGCCGCCCTCTGGGTCTACCGCAGGGACTGGAGCGGGGCGATCCTGGCAACCACGCTGCCGGGCGCGCTCATCGGCGTTTGCGCCGCCTGGGCGCTGGCCGCGCATATTTCGGACGCTGCGGTGCGCGTGCTGATCGGCGTCACCACCATCTGCTTCGTGCTCTATTATTGGATCGGCCCCAAGCGCCTCGCGCGCGAAACCGGCCGGCCGGGCGTGACCGGTGGCGTGCTGTCGGGCGCGATGTCCGGTTTCACCTCGACGCTCTGCCAGGCCGGCGGGCCGCCGTTCCAGATGTATGTGCTGGCGCAGAAGCTGACCAAGATGACCTTCGTCGGCACCACCGCGTTTTTCTTCGCCACCACCAACGCGCTCAAGGTGGTGCCCTATTTCGCGCTCGGCCAATTTTCCACCAAGGGCCTGGGCACCTCGCTGGTGCTGCTGCCGCTCGCCATGGCGACCAATATGCTGGGCTTCTGGGTGGTGCGCATCACGCCGCAGGAGCTGTTCTACAAGATCACCATGGCGCTGATGTTCGCGATCTCGATCGAACTGGTGCGCTCGGGGATGGTGGGCATTCTGCACGGCTGACAAGCGCGCGGTTTTGCATCGGCTTGACTACGCCGCCGCTGGTCTGACAATGCCGCATGATGAGTTTGAAGTCCGTCTCGGCCGCGCCGGCGCCCTGCAAAATATGCCAGCAGCCAGCGGCGCTCTTCGGCGTCGTCGACTTCAGCCGATGCTGCGAGATACCGGAGGGCATAAAACTGCCGCCTACGGGCAACCCCGTTTACTACCGTCGCTGCGGCGCCTGCGGCTTCCTGTTCACCGACGCATTCGACGATTGGAGCGACGCGGAGTTCAAAACGAACATCTACAACGCCGGCTATCTGGCCGTTGACCCCGACTACGTGCAGGCGCGGCCGCGCGCCAACGCGGGAGCAGTGCAGCAGTTGTTCGGCGCGCAAAAAGCGGAGCTGCGCGTTCTCGACTTTGGCGGCGGCAACGACGTGCTGTGTTCCGAACTACGGGCGGCAGGATTTTCCGTCGCCACGACCTATGATCCGTTCGTCCCTGAATACGCACAGCCGCCGGAGGGTAAATTCAACCTCGTCACCTGCTTCGAGACGCTCGAACACATGCCCGATCCGCTCGCCGGCATCGGCGTCATCGCGGCAAATCTTGCGGAGCCCGGCTTGGTTCTATTTTCGACGCTGCTGCAGCCGCCGGACTTCGACAAACTCGGTCTGAATTGGTGGTACGTCGGTCCGCGCAACGGCCATGTTTCTCTTTTCAGCCGCAATGCACTCGTCCTCGACTGGCGGGATCACGGATGTCAGATCGCGTCCTTTAACGACAACCTGCACGTCGCCTTCCGCACGATGCCCGAATTTGCCAAACATCTGATCAAGTGATTTCTTTTAAGTGCGCGTTCCCGGGATGGCACCATGAAAACGCCCTACGACACCGATCTCGACCGCAATCCGGCCAACTATCAGCCGCTGACGCCGCTCGGCTTTCTCGAGCGCGCGGCTGCGATATTTCCGGCCCACACCGCGGTGATCCACGGTCCGTTCAAGCGCTCTTACGCCGAGTTCTATGCGCGCACGCGCAGGCTCGCTTCCGCCTTGGCCAAGCGCGGCATCAAGCGCGGCGATAGCGTTTCGGCGATGCTCGCCAACACGCCGGCGATGCTCGAATGCCACTACGGCGTGCCGATGACGCAGGGCGTGCTCAACACGCTCAACACGCGGCTCGACGCGGCCATTATCGCCTTCTCGCTCGACCACGCCGAGGCCAAGGTCGTCATCATCGACCGCGAATTTTCCAAGGTGATGAAGGATGCGTTCGCGCTCTGCAAGGCGAAGCCTTTGGTGATCGACTACGACGATCCGGAATATAGCGGCCCCGGCGAACGACTGGGCGAAATCGAATACGAGGACTTCGTCGCGAGCGGCGATCTCGACTTCCTCTGGTCGATGCCGGACGACGAATGGGACGCCATCGCGCTCAACTACACGAGCGGCACCACCGGCGATCCGAAAGGCGTGGTCTATCACCACCGCGGCGCGCACCTGCTGGCGATGGGCAATGTCATCACCTGCGGCATGCGGCAGCATCCGGTCTATCTGTGGACGCTGCCGATGTTCCACTGCAATGGCTGGTGTTTCCCGTGGACGCTCTCGATCGTCGCCGGCACGCATGTCTGTCTGCGCGCGGTGCGCGCGGGCGCCATGTTCGACGCGATTGCCGCCCACAAGGTGACGCATCTGTGCGGCGCGCCGATCGTGATGGCTGTGCTGCTCAACGCGACGGAAGCCGAAAAGAAGGCGCTGCCGCACCAAGTCGAGTTCGTCACCGCAGCGGCGCCGCCGCCGGAAGCCGTGCTGGCCGCCATGAAAGCCGCGGGCTTCAACGTCACGCACGTCTATGGCCTCACCGAATGCTACGGCCCCTCGGTGGTCAACGAGTGGCACGACGCCTGGGATGCGCTCTCGGGCTCCGAACAGGCGGCCAAGAAGGCGCGCCAGGGCGTGCGCTATCCGGTGCTGGAAGCGCTCGACGTGCGCGATCCCGACACGCTGGTGCCGGTCGCGCGCGACGGCGAGGCGCTCGGCGAAGTGATGATGCGCGGCAACGTGGTGATGAAGGGCTATCTCAAGAACAAGGCCTCGACCGAGAAGGCTTTCCTTGGCGGCTGGTTCCACACCGGCGATCTCGGCGTGATCTATCCGGACGGCTACGTCCAGCTCAAGGACCGCTCCAAGGACATCATCATCTCCGGCGGCGAGAATATTTCCTCGATCGAGGTGGAAGACGCGCTCTACAAGCATCCGGCGGTCTCAGCCGTCGCGGTAGTGGCCAAGCCCGACGAGAAATGGGGCGAGACGCCGTGCGCCTTCGTCGAACTCAAGGCGGGTGCCAAGGCCAGCGCCGACGAACTGCTGCAGTGGTGCAAGCGGCATTTGGCCGGCTACAAATGCCCGCGCTACGTGGTGTTCGCGGAGATCCCGAAGACCTCAACCGGGAAGATTCAGAAGTTCAAGCTGCGGGAGATGGCGAAGGGGGTTTAGCGGCCGCGACTGCTTTTCGCAGTCATAGCCCGGCACGGCGCACAAAAATCAAGGGCCCCGTATGGGGCCCCCGTTTCGTCGGCGATGAAACCCCGGAACCGCCTCAGCGGTCGTTGCCCGGCCGGGTGACCGAATCGAAAAACTGATTTGGGTTGTAGCGCTGGTCGAACGAGCCGCCTTGGCCGCCGAACCGGATGGTGGCGTTGCCCTGCTGGATCGTTTGGCCGCTGCCGGAACCGTCGAAGCGCTCGTCGGGATCGGTGTAGCGCGCCGTGCCGTTGCTGTTGGTATTGGCCTGGGTGTCCATGGTGAAGGCGTGCGCGACCGGAGCCACCAGCACGGCAAGCCCGCAGGCTGCGGCCAGGAGGGCCAGGCGATGACGGGACAGAGACGAATGCTGCATGACGGCCTCTCGGTTGGTCGAAGCGGCAATGAAGTGACAAGGCAGCCAGAATAATATGGCCGTACGGCGGCGAAAGCAAATTCCCCTTGGCCTTCGCGGGCGGGGAACCGCGTAAAACCAGGAGCGCCCGAGTTGGCGCGCTATTTGCTTTCTCGGTGTTGACTTGGTTCCAACGACGTGTTTGCCGGCACGCCGGAGGGGGCCGCGGCCGCGGCCGCGGGCGCGCCGGCGCGGTGACGATTCGTTAGCCGCTAGCGGTCATACTCGAGTCGCATGTTTGGTTGAGAACAGCGTTGCAGGTCCTGGACGCCGGGGAAAACCGATGGAGATACCCCTTGCCGACTACCTTGCCGCATCGCCGCCGCGCTGACCCAAAACGCACGCCGGCGCGCATCGTCTTCGACGTTCTGTTCAATGGGGCCATGATCGTGAGCGCGCTGATCCTCACCTTCATCGTGCTGCTGCGCGAGGAGCAATACGCTTTCGGCCGCCAGCAAGGCGCGAACCTGACGATCCAGCACATCCCGCTCGACACCACCGGCGAAACCGAGGCCCTGCCGCCGGATTGAGCCAGTCGCGCCGACGCGCAAACGGATCGCGCGCGCTCAAAGCTTGAGTTGCAAGGTGCAGGCGCGGATTTCGGTCTTGCCCTGGTAGGTCACCGACTGCGCCCCGTTCAGGGTGGCGGCGCCGGCTTCGATCTTGCCCTTGTAAGTCGCCTTCAGGTTGCCCAATCGCCCGCTCGAACCGCCGGTGAGCTCGATGGCGCCGTCCGGCGCGATCGTTCCGGTGCCGGACTCCTGGCCCACCACCGTATTGCGGTCGACGCCGTAGAGCACGCGCGAATAACTCACTTTGCCGTCCATGATCGCGACGCTGACCGGCTCATTGGTGAGCGGCACCTTAGTCCATGACAATTTCGCGCAATTGAGCGTGCCGCGATAAGCGCCGTCGAACGAAGTAGCCGCTGCCGGTAGCGCCGCGGCCGCTGGCAGAACAATCGCTAGGGCCATCGTCAGATGCAGCTTGCGCATGTCGCCTACTCCACTTTGAGCCCAAGCTTGTGGACGAGCGCCGCCCACTTGGCCTCTTCCTTGCCGATGTCGGTTGCATATTCGGCCGGCGTCGAGGTCAGCGGATCGCCGCCCTCGGCGTGGATGCGCAGCTTCACCTCTTCGGTGGCGACCAGTTTGCGCAGTTCGGCGCTGAGTTTGTCGACGACCTCCTTCGGCGTGCCGGCCGGTGCCAGCAGACCGTAATGCAGCACCGCTTCGAAGCCCGACATGCCGGATTCGGCAAAGGTCGGCACGTCGGGCAGCAGCGAAAAGCGCTTGGCGCTGGTGACCGCGATGGCGCGCAGCTTGCCGGCCTGGATATTGCCAAGCGCCGGCGGCAGCACGCCGAACGCCACCGGCACGTGCCCGCCGAGCAGATCGGTCATCAGCGGGGCCGTCCCTTTATAGGGGATGATGACGACATCGGTGGCGGCCTCCGACTTGAAATGCTCGGCGGTCATGTAGCCGCCGGTGCCGAGCGCCGAGGTGCCGACGTTGATCTTGCCGGGCTGTCGCTTGGCGAGCGCGATGAACTCGGCGACCGACTGGGCCGGGAACGAGGGATTGGCGATCAGCGCCACCGGCATGGAGGCGACCAGCCCGATCGGCGCGAAGTCCTTGCGCGGATCGTAGCCGGCATGGACGTAAAGGCTGGGGTCGATCGAGATCGTGCCGGTGTGGCCGAGCAGCAGCGTGTAACCGTCGGGCGCGGCATGGGCGACGTAGCGGGTGCCGATGGTGCCGCCGGCGCCCGGTTTGTTGTCGACGATCACCTGCTGATGGAACGCATCCGACAGCTTGGCCGCCACCACCCGCGCCATGGCGTCGACGCCGCCGCCCGGCGGATAGGGCACGACCAGCGTCACGACGCGATTGGGATAATCGGCGGCAGGCGCAGCCGCCACGGCAGCCAGCACGCACGCGAGCGCGGCGAAGGCGCGGATAGCAATTCTATTGAATGCGAACGGGTGCATAAAACCCCCCTGGGTCGGGCCGTGAACCGGCCGCTCTTTCGCGGGCATTATAGATCAATTCAAAACGTAAAAGCGCCACGTCCCGGCCGTTCACCGGGGTGGCGCTCTTCAAACCGCCGTTACCAACGATGCGATCAGTGGACGCTGGCGTTTCCGTTGTGCCGCAACCGCTCGATCTCGTCCTTCACCAGTAATTTCTTCCGTTTGAGTTCCACGATTTTCAAATCATCGACCGCGGGATGGGTCAGGCAGTCGTTTATTTCTTGTTCGAGCGCCTGGTGCTTTTTTTCGAGTTCCGCAAGGTGCGATTGCATCGACATCAATCATGTCTCCTCAATCAGGGGGCTCTATGACCAAATAAGTCTAGCTCAGACTCGTCTCAAGAGCGACGTTACACCCGGCTTTGCGGCCGGGCAATCGGAGGCAAAGTCTTTGATCGGCCGGGATTTTCTCGACGCTTGAACGAGCTTGTGGAAAACGCGATAATTGCCGGGCTTTGCCGGGCCGGGTGGCCCGCAGAGCAAACCAGCGGTGGCGATGACACAAAACGACGTACGCGAGTTGCGGGAGCAGTTGGCGCGCCTGCAGCAGGAGCACCGCGACCTCGATGCCGCGATCGCCGCCTTGGCGTTGTCGCCCGGCTCCGACCTAATCCAGGTACAGCGTCTGAAGAAGCGCAAGCTGGTGTTGCGCGACAAGATCCGCCGCATCGAAGACCAGATCACGCCGGATATTATTGCGTAGAGGGCCGCGCTTCATCGCTGGCGGTTCAGATGCCAGATTCGCCCGGCCAGAAGCAGGTTTCCTTGCCGCGGTAGACGAACAGCGTCGGCTGCTTGTCGGGCGCGGTTTCGCCCCAATGGATGATGTCGTCCGGGATGCGGCGCCAATTCTCGCCGTCGAGCCAGTACCATTCGTCGCCGGCGGTGGCGCGGTTGACGCGGAATTGCGTCTTGACCACGTCGGCATGCTCGCAGCAGCTTTTGAACGGGAAGCGCATCTGCGCTTGCGGCGTCAGCTCGGCGTGGCTGTACCAGTCCCGCACGGCCTGCGGCGCATTAGCGTATTCCGGTTTCCACCGCGCATCGGCCCGGCCGATCAATACGCCGGCCGACAAAGCGGCAACGCATAGCGTGCGACTGACGATCGGTGTCATGCGGTCCCCCTGGCTGGCGCCCGCGTGACCCGAAATTGAGAACCGATATGGTTAATAGGAGGTAAATATTCGCAACAGACGCCGGCATGGCGGACCCGGCGCTGTCGGCCTATTTCCGCTGCCGCTCCTTCTTGCGCGCATACATGGCGCGGTCGGCCGCGTCGATGACCTCGGCCGGGCTCATCTCGGCGCGCAAGGGCGCGACGCCGGCGCTGGCGCCGACGCTAAGCCGCGTTTCGCCTTGCGTGACGCCGACCGCCTCGATCAGCTTTTCCAATTCGCGCGCCTTGGCGGCCGCCAGCTCCGCCCCGAGATTCCACAACAGCACGCCGAATTCGTCGCCGCCGAGCCGCGCCACCGTGTCGGACGCGCGCACGTGGCCGGTGAGTTCGCGCGCCACCGCCTTGAGCAGAGCATCGCCGGCGGCGTGGCCGTCTTCGTCGTTGATCGCCTTGAAGCCGTCGAGATCGACGAACAGCAGCGCCGCCTCGCCTTGGTAGCGTTGCAGATAAGCGAGCGAGCGCTTGAGCTCGCGCTCGAAACCGCGCCGGTTGAGGATATCGAGCAGCGGATCGACGTCGGCGCGCACCTCGAGATCGGCAATGGCGCGCTGCGCCTGCGCGAGTTCCGCCTTGAGCCGTTCGATCTCCGCTAACAACAAAGCCGCCGGCCCCACCGCCGGATAATTGCCAGTCGCCTTGTCGAGCTTATGCGCGGCCACGCCCCCCCGCCATTCCGCTCCGATCAGAGCGCAATCGTATTGACCGTGCGGCTTTCGATTTCGCCGCGCACTCTGGCGTACAAACGCGGATTACGGCCGGAGAGTATCTGCAAGGCGGCGAGCACCGCGTTGGCCGGCTCCAGCACCGTCATGACCGGGACCGCGCTCGGCGCGCGCAGCGACGACCACAGGTCGTCGGGGAATTCCTTGATGCTGGCCGGCACGGTGATGACCGGCACGCTCGACATCGCCGATAGCGTGGGCCCCGCGCCGTTCGAGCGCCCGATATAGGCGATCACCACCGAATCCGGGACCTCCTGCATCAAGCGGTGGAAGATGCCGGCGGCATTGACCGGCTCCTTGTGCACCGAGCAGGTCACTACCGTCATCATGTCGGCCAGTTCGCCGAGCGCCGTCGCGAAAGCATCCGTGTTGTCCTTTTCCGAGCCGCGCCACAGCACGATGCGCTGGCGCGGGACATGGAAATGGCCGGTGACCTCGGCGACGTGCCGGTATTTGGCGGCTACGTCGTCGAGCGCGCCGCCGTCGCGGTAGACCTGCTTGTCGATATAGGCGCCGCCCTCGAGCACGCGCCAGGAGTCGTTGTCGATCACGTCCGCCAGCAGCAGGTTGCCTTTGGCGTCGAAGCCGAACTCGACCTTGAGATCGACCAGCCTACCGCCTTCGAGCTGCCAGGCCTTCTCCAGCGCGAGGAATGTCTGGCACGCGATGCGCCGCATTTCGGGAAAGAATTTCGCTTCGTCCTCGCGCGAATAGACCTGCGCGCCGGCAAGCACGAGAAACGGCTCCTGGCCCTGCAGGGGCTTGGCCGGATTGAACAGTCTGATCTCCTTGGCGTCGTCCGAAAACTGCATGAACGGATCGTCGGCCACCAGCGGCTTGCCCTTCCAGTTCTTATCCTTGGTCTTGAGGTAGAACTCGACCAACGCCTGCGGAAACAACTGGCCCTTCGAAAGGTGCGGATTGCGCTTCAAATAGGAACCGTGCGCCTCGCGCCGCACCACCACCTCGTAGGGCAGCATGTCGCATTTGGGGGCGACGAACGACAGCGGGCTATCCTGTTCGATGAAGGCCACCGGGAGGCCGCAGGCCTTGAGCAGCCGGAAGACGTTACACGTGGTCGCGGTAGCGAGCCGCCCCTTGTCCGGGATGACGTCGTGTTTGGCGCCGTCGCCGGCCGTGATGTCGTCCTTGGCGACGATGGCCGCCAACTCCGAACTGCCTTTGACCGCGTGGATCTTCTTGGTCTTGCCCTCGGCGACCAGCGGGCCCAAGGGGCCAGACGAACCTTGAGGATGCTTCGCGGCAACGCGTTCTGACATGGGAGCGTCCACAGCCTGATTCCGATTTCGGGTTGACCAAAGAAATAATACTTAGCTACCCCGCTACCTAGGGCAAGTAGTAACGGATTAACATCCACCGCTATGGGAAGGCCGGGGCCTTCTGGACGGCCGGATTACCCCAGGCCCGAAAGCGTGGACTCTTAAGCCCTTTTCTGCTAGAGCCGCGCGACTCGGAAGGCCCCATATTATCGGGGCATTCGACCCTAAACCCGGCCCTTAAACAACCAAGGAGCAGCAGTGCAAGTTCTCGTTCGCGACAACAATGTCGACCAGGCCCTCAAGGCGCTCAAAAAGAAGATGCAGCGGGAGGGCATATTCCGCGAGATGAAGCTTCGCGGCCATTACGAAAAACCCTCGGAAAAGAAGGCGCGGGAAAAGGCGGAAGCGATCCGCCGCGCCCGCAAGCTTGCGCGCAAGAAGATGCAGCGCGAAGGCCTGCTGCCGATGAAGCCGCGCGTGGTGCCCGGTGCCGGCGGCGCTGGTGGTCCCGGTGGCGGCGGCCGCGGCCGTGGCGGCCCGTCGCGGTTCGGCGGCGGCGGCTTCGGCGGCGGCGGCTCGGGCTTCTGACCGAATTCGATTTGAATTTAACGTGGGCGGGCCGTCAAACGTCCGCGCTTTTGTTTTTTTAAACGCCCTAGCCCAATTCCGCCAGGAATTGCTTGATGACTTTCGCCGCGCCGTAATCGTCGAGGTTGACATGGCCGCCTTGCGGAAAGCGCACCATGCGCTTGGGCTCGCGCGCCAGCGCGAACAGTTTTTCGCCGAAGCGGATCGGCACGATGCGGTCGGCTTCGCCGTGCAGCACCAGTAGCGGCGCAGCGACCCGCCCGATGCGCTCGTCGGAGCGGAACTTGTCCTTCATCAGCCAGCGCACCGGCGCGAAGGGATAGGCGGCAGCGCCAACTTCGGCGGCGGAAGTAAACGGCGCATCGAGGAGCAACGCGCCGATCTCGTGGCCGGCGGCGAGTGCCACCGCCACCGCGGTGCCGAGCGATTCGCCGAACAGCACGATGCGCTTGGCCGGCACGCGCGCGCGGGCGAAGTCGTAGGCCGCTTCCGCGTCGCCGATCAGCCCGTCTTCGGTGGGCGTGCCGGTCGAGCCGCCATAGCCGCGATAACACAAGGCCAAGAGACCGGTGCCGTCCGCGGTCAACCAGGTAAAGCGCCCGGCGCGGGCGGCAAGCCCCTCGGCATTGCCCTGGAAGTAGATGACAAACGGCTTATTCCCGCGCGGCGCGACATACCAGGCGAACAGCCTTTCGCCATCCGAACTTGCGAGCACGACTTCCTGCGCCTGCGGCAGCCCGCCTTGCTGCGGGGCGATGCGCCGGGAATCGGGGAAATACAGCATCGCGCGCTGAAACACGTACATCAGCGCGAGCGCGCTGCCATAGCCGACCACGGCGAGTATCAGCAGCCACTTCAAAACCGTCATGGCGCTCTCATAACACAAGCGTGACGGCGCGCGGGGTTGCCCGCGGCCGGCGATGCCCGTAGCCTTCGGCAACGAACGACGGGAGAAACGCCATGCCACGCCTGCGCTATATCGAGGAAACGGAAAAGACGCCGAAGATCGCCACCATGATTGAATCGGCCAAGAAGACCGGCGCGCCCGATCCGCGCGTGGTCTCGATCATGACGCGCAGCCAAGTCGGTACCGCCTGGGTCGAGTTGTGGAACAAGGTGCTCTACGAAGGCGTGCTGCCGCACAAGCTCAAGGAAATGTGCCGCATCCAGATTTCGGTCGCGCACCAATGCGGCTATTGCTCGACCGTGCGCTCCAACGTCGCCAAGGCGGAGGGACTGACCGAGGCGATGATCGGCGATCTGTTCTCCTACGAAACCAGCCCGCATTTCACGCCGCGCGAAAAGGCGGCGCTGCGCTACGCCAGTCTGTTTAAGCAGGGCGAACACGCCATCGACAAGGACGAAGTCTATGCCGACCTGCAGAAATATTTCAGCGACGAGGAGATCATCGAGCTCGGGCTGCTTTGCGCGCAGACCGACGGCGTCGGCAAGTTCGTCAAGTCACTCAACGTGATTAGCTGGGAAGAGGCCTGCGCGATCGATCCCAAGCTCGCGCGCGGCGCAACGCAGGAGGCGGCGGAATAGTGCCACTGGCCATTCGCCCGGCCGAGGCGCGCGACGACGACGCCATCTGGGCAATCCTGGAGCCGACCTTCCGCGCCGGCGAGACCTATCCGATCCCACGCGACGTCACCCGCGCCGAAGCGCTGTCCTATTGGCGCAACGCGGGGCACACGGTGTTCGTTGCCGACGACGCCGGGCAGATCGTCGGCACGTATTACCTGCGCGCCAACAGTCGCGGCGGCGGCGCGCACGTGGCCAATTGCGGCTACATGGTCGCATCCGCGGCAAGCGGCCGCGGTGTGGCGCGGGCGATGTGCGAACATTCGCTGCTCGAGGCGCGCTCGCGCGGCTTTGCCGCCATGCAGTTCAATTTCGTCATCGCCTCCAACGAGCGCGCGGTGCGGCTGTGGCAGGCCTGCGGCCTCGACATCGTCGGCCGCCTGCCGGGCGCCTTCCGGCATCCCCGGCTCGGGGACGTGGACGCCTATGTGATGCACCGCACTTTGTAATCCGGGCCTTTAGGCGGCCCGGCGAACGGACTGGTTAAGCAAAGCCGCCGAAGCGGCTGAAATTCCTTCGGTCCCGCGAAACCATTTTTAAGTTCGCGTGTTGATGTTGAGGGATGGGGTCTTTGCGGGCCCGAAACCCCTTAATTTGTCAGGCGTATTGCGTCGAGGTGGGCTGGAAAATGGACATGCCGCTGGGGTTTCTGGAAAGCGAATTGGAGCGGGCGGTGGCCGCCCGCGGCACCCCGGCAGGCGAAAACGTCGTCCCGATAGCCGATACGCTGCGCGCACAGGTCACGCTGCGCGAGCGCGAACGCCGGTTCCGCGAATTGCTCGATGCCCTGCCCGCCGCCATTTATACGACCGACGCCGCCGGACGGATCACCTATTACAACGAAGCCGCCGTCACGCTGTGGGGCCACCGGCCCATGCTCGGCTCGAGCGAATGGTGCGGCTCCTGGAAGCTTTATTGGCCGGACGGCACGCCGCTGCCGCACGACCGGTGCCCGATGGCGGTCGCGCTGAAGGAGAACCGCGCGGTGCGCGGCCTGGAAGCCGCCTGCGAACGCCCCGACGGCACGCGCATCGCGTTCATCCCCTATCCGACGCCGCTGCACGACGAAGCCGGCCACCTGGTCGGCGCCGTCAACATGCTGGTGGATATTTCCGATCGCAAACGCACCGAGGAGCAGCAGGCGCTGCTGGTGCGCGAGCTGCATCACCGCGTGAAGAACACGCTCGCCACCGTGCAGGCGATCATGGGTTCGACCGCGCGCTCGGCGACGAGCATCGAGGAGTTCAAGAACGCGCTGATCGGGCGCATCGGCTCGCTCGCCAAGACCCATCTGCTGCTCGCCGACGAGGGCCATACCACGACCTTCGCCGACATATTGCACAGCGAACTCGACGCCTTCGACGACGGCAGCGGCGAGCGCATCCGGCTCGAGGGGCCGCGCCTCGACGTGCCGTCGCGGCTGGCGGTGTCGCTCGGCATGGCGATCCACGAGCTCACCACCAATTCCGCGAAATATGGCGCGCTCTCGGTCTACGGCGGCAAGTTGGTCGTGACCTGGACCGTGGTTATCGACGCCGCGCGCCACACGCTCAATATCGACTGGGTGGAAAGCGGCGGACCGCCGGTCACGCAACCGACGCGGCAGGGCTTCGGCTCGCGGCTGTTGGAATTCGTGTTGCCCGGGCAGATCCAGGCCAAAACCCGAATCGAATACCGGCCGGGTGGCGTGTGCGTGCATTGCGCCGTGCCAATGCCGGCGGAGGCGCAGGCCGCACCATAAAACTTGCAATAAAAATCACGCCGGATCGCGTGCGCCAGATTTCGTTAACCATTTGCAAATCAGGTGCGGGTACCACCGTAAGCACGGGCGACGCGATCTTAAGCGGGACACGGTGGTCCTGCCGGAGACGTGTCATGGCTATAAGTCCGGTTTCTTCTTCCAGCACCAATCCGCCGCCGGCCGATCCGATGCGGCAGGCCTTCGCGCAACTCACGAGCGCTATTCAATCCGGGAATCTTACCGCCGCGCAAAGCGCCTACGCGACGCTTTCGCAGGCGCAGGGCGATCAAAGCGGTCCGTTTTCCCAGGCGCTCAGCCAGATCGGCGATGCCTTGCAGTCGGGCGACATCGGCAAGGCGCAAGCCGCGCTGGCGTCGCTGCAGCAGCAGATGCAGGCCGCCAAGGGCGCACATCACCACCACGGCCATCATCATCACGCGAGCGATGCCGGCCAATCGCAACCGGCCGGCGCATCGACGAGCACGAGCAGTGATCCGACCGCATCGACGACATCCACGAACCAGGTCGACGTCACCGCTTAACGCGCCAGTCGCGCGACGTTTCATTCACGCGTTATCCGGCGCAAATCTTGCGCCTACTGGCTTGAATGTTCGACACCGTTATCCTGCTGACCGGACCGGCCGAGGAAGTCGCGCTTACAGGCGTGCTGCGCCAGCACAATCCACGCCTCGACGTGCGGGCGGTGAAATCGTCGGAGGAACTGGCGGCGGTCGAGCCAAGCGTGCTCAAGCACGCGCGTTTGGTCGCGTTCGTTACGCCGGTGGTAGTGCCGGCGCGAGTTCTCCGTGCGTTCGGCTTCGGCGCCTATAATTTCCATCCCGGTCCGCCGCACTATCCCGGCTGGGTGCCGGCGCATTTCGCGATCTACGAAGGGGCCGGTCATTTCGGCGCGACCGCTCACCATATGGCCGAGCGGGTCGACGCCGGGCCGATCGTCGCTTTCAAGATGTTCGAAATCCCCTCTGGCACGGGCGTCATGCGTCTGCAGGAAATGGCCTTCGTCGAACTGGCGCGGCTGTTCTGGGCCTTGGCGCCGGCGCTCGCCACGCAATGCGAACCGCTCGCCGCGCTGCCGATCGAATGGAGCGGCGCTAAGAGCACGCGCCGCATGTACGCGGCGATGTGCGAGATCCCGACCGACATTGCGCGGGACGAACTAGAGCGCCGCATCGCTGTGTTCGGCGCCCGCCATTATGGCCTCGACCTGACCGTCAGGCTGCACGGCCACGTATTCCGGTACGGCGCGCCGGAGCCGCAGAGCAAACTCGACGCGCCCGCGCTTGTACCGGCAGAAGAAGAAATTGCTTTGGCCTGACCAACGCCACGTCTGGCTCGACCATCACATGGCCTTGACGATACTCTCGGTCATTTTTTTGGCGTCGCCGAGCAGCATCATGGTGTTGTCGCGGTAGAACAGCGGGTTGTCGATGCCGGCATAGCCCGAGGCCAATGAGCGTTTGATGAACATGACCGTGCCGGCTTTCCAGACTTGCAGCACCGGCATGCCGTAAATGGGCGAGGTCTTGTCGTCTTCGGCGGCCGGGTTGGTGACGTCGTTGGCCCCGATCACAAAGGCGATGTCGGCCTGTGCGAACTCCGAGTTGATGTCTTCCAGCTCGAACACCTCGTCGTAAGGCACGTTGGCTTCGGCCAAGAGCACGTTCATGTGGCCGGGCATGCGGCCGGCGACCGGGTGGATGGCGTATTTGACCTCGACGCCCTCTTTCTTGAGCTTGTCGGCCATCTCGCGCAGGGCGTGCTGCGCCTGCGCCACCGCCATGCCGTAGCCCGGCACGATGATGACCTTCTGCGCGTTCTTCATGATGTAGGCGGCGTCATCCGCCGAGCCGAGCTTGACCGGGCGCTGTTCGGCGCCGCCGGCCGGTCCCGCCACCTCGCCGCCGAAGCCACCGAGAATGACCGAGATGAACGAGCGGTTCATGCCCTTGCACATGATGTAGGACAGGATCGCGCCGGATGAGCCGACCAGCGCCCCGGTGATGATCAGCGCGGTATTGCCGAGCGTGAAGCCGATGCCGGCGGCCGCCCAGCCCGAATAGGAGTTGAGCATCGAGATGACGACCGGCATGTCGGCGCCGCCGATCGGCACGATGATGAGCACGCCGAAAGTGAGCGAGATGGCGGCGATCAGCCAGAAGTCGAGCGCCGTCTGTCCGAGGTAGAAGTGGTAGATGAAGAACACCAGCGCCAAAGCGAGCGCGATGTTGATCACATGCCGTCCCGGCAGCATGATCGGCTTGCCGCTCATGCGGCCCGACAGCTTGAGGAACGCGATCACCGAGCCAGTGAAGGTGATGGCGCCGATGGCGGCGCCCAGCGACATCTCGATCAAACTGGCCTGGTGGATATGGCCTTCGCTGCCGATGTCGAAGGCCGCCGGCGCGTAGTAAGCCCCCGCCGCCACCAAGACCGCCGCCATGCCGACCAGCGAGTGGAAGGCGGCGACCAGTTCCGGCATCGAGGTCATCGGCACCCGACGCGCGATCACCGCACCGATGCCGCCGCCGATGGCGATGCCGCCCAGCACCAGGCCCCAGGAGAGCGCGCCGTCCGGCGGGTGCGAGCCGAGCGTGGTCAAGACGGCGATGGTCATGCCGATCATGCCGAGATAGTTGCCGCGCCGGCTGGTGTCGGGCGAGGACAGCCCGCGCAGCGCCTGGATGAACAGGACGCCGGCGACCAGATAGAGCAGCGCGACCAGATTAGGGCTCATGACAAAGTCTCTCCAAACATTCGTTTGTCATCACCGGGCTCGTCCCGGTGATCTCGCTTAGTGAGGCACCCCCGCGCCTCCTTAATCGGGATGGCCGGGACAAGCCCGACCATGACAGTTACTTTTTCTTCTTCTGGTACATCGCCAACATGCGCTGGGTGACCAGAAAGCCGCCGAAGATGTTGACGGAAGCAAAAGTGAGCGCGACGAAGCCGAGCCCCCGCGCCAATATCGTGCCGTTGTCGTTTTCGATCAGCGCCACCCCCACCGCCAGCAAGGCGCCGACCACGATCACCGAGGAGATCGCGTTCGTCACCGACATCAGCGGGGTGTGTAGCGCCGGCGTCACCGACCACACCACGTAGTAGCCGACGAACACCGCCAAGACGAAGATGGACAGCCGGAAGACGAAGGGATCGACCACGTTGACGATGTGTTCCATGTCGTTGCTCCTCAAGCCTTCGGCATAAAGTTCGGATGCACGATCTTGCCCTCGCGGGTCAAAAGCGTGCCCTTGACGATCTCGTCGTCCCAGTTGACCGCAAGCTTCTTGTCTTTCTTGTCGATCATGGTGTCGAGGAAGGTCAGCAGGTTCTTGGCGTAGAGCGCGGAGGCCGAGGCCGCCAGCCGTCCCGCCACGTTGAGATAGCCGACGATCTTGACGTCGCCGACTTTCGCCACCTCGCCCGCTTTGGCGCCTTCCACATTGCCGCCGCGCTCGACCGCAAGATCGATAATCACCGAGCCGGGCCGCATCGAGGCCACCATGTCCTTGCTGATCAGCCGCGGCGCCGGACGGCCCGGAATCAGTGCGGTGGTAATGACAATGTCCTGCTTCTTGATGTGCTCGGCGGTCAGCGCGGCTTGCTTGGCCTGATACTCCGGCGACATCGGCTTGGCGTAGCCGCCCGCCGTCTGCGCGTTCTTGAACTCTTCGTCCTCCACCGCCAGGAACTTCGCCCCCAGGCTCTCCACCTGTTCCTTGGTCGCAGGCCGCACGTCCGTTGCCGTCACAATGGCGCCCAGGCGTCTTGCCGTCGCTATGGCCTGCAAGCCGGCAACGCCCACCCCCATGATGAACACTTTCGCCGCCGGCACCGTGCCGGCCGCCGTCATCATCATCGGCAGCGCGCGGCCATACTCCTCCGCCGCGTCGATCACCGCGCGATAGCCCGCTAAGTTCGCCTGGCTCGAGAGCACGTCCATCGACTGCGCCCGCGTGATGCGCGGCATCAGCTCCATGGCAAAAGCCAAAACGCCGGCGTCCGCCATCTCCTTGAGCGCGGCCTCGTTGCCGTACGGATCCATGATGGCGATGACCAGCGCGCCCTTCTTGTAGCCGGCGACTTCCGCCGCGCTCGGCCGCCTGACCTTGAGCACCACGTCGGCGTCTTTCGTCACATTGTCGCCGACGCTCGCGCCCGCCGCCGCAAACTCGGCGTCCGGAATGCCCGAGGCCAACCCCGCCCCGCGCTCAACCGCAACCTCAGCACCCAGCGCCTTCAGCTTCTTCACGGTCTCCGGTGTCCCGGCTACCCGCGGTTCCGCGGGGTCGGACTCACGTGCCACGGCAATCAGCATTCACGCCTCCACGTTAAGCCCGGTTCAGGTCAGTGCGGGGAAAATCCGGCGAACGCAAAAATCAGGAAACAGATCACGAAAGCCGCGAAGCTCGGCGACTTCGTGCCGCTGAATATGGACGGCACCGCGCCGATCAGACCGATGACGAAGATCGCCGCCGCCATGAACCAGTGGTCCATCACGCCGCCGGTCGCCAGACCGAACAGGATCGTGACCACGTACAGGATGCCGACAGTGGTGAAATGCACGAAGCGCTCGTAGCTGCTCTCATGCGCGGGATAGTCGTTCCCGGTCGCGGTGGCATATTCGACGGTGCCGTGGTCGGCCATGGTGTTATATCTCCAGGGATCGCAGTGGTGGGAAGTAGTCAGGTAGCGCACTTAGCTACCTAGAGCAACGCTTGCGGTCCTCAGAGCGGTTGAACAACGCGGAACGAATTCGTGCTCCCAATATCATCTTGAATGGGCACGACTTTGATCCGGATCAACTCCGCACCGTCAACCGGCGGACGGCTTCAAGCCAACCACGCTCAAAGCCGCGGCTTGCCGCGCGGCCACCTGGCGAATCGAGAAATGCTCGATCGCCTCATTGAACAATCGATAGAAATTGAGTTCCGCCGCCAAATGCAAAAATACCGCGCCGAGGCCGATGGCCGCGCGGTCCATAAACACGAATTCGCGCGGAACCATCACCGGCCCGCGCTTTTTCAACGCCTGGTGGACGCGGAACGCTTCCTTACGGCCGTATTCCGACGGCTTGACCCCATCGGCAATGCTGCGCACCCGGTCGTCGAGCAAGGGGCCGTAGATGAAGCGTGCCCATATATTGAGCGCCTCGATCAGCTCGCGATTGAGCCGTTTGAAGCCCCAGGTTTCGTAGGCGTGCACCACCAGATCGTCGTCGCCGTCGAGCAGGCCACGGTAAAGATCGACCACGCCGCCGACAAAGCTCTCCGGGAAGATGCGGATGCAGCCGTAATCCAACAGATTGATCCCCGCGGGCTTACCCTTGGCATTGTCGAACACCGTGTAATTGCCGAGATGCGGGTCGCCATGGATGACGCCGAAGCGGCTGAACGGAAACCACCAGGCGGTGAACATGGCCGTGGCGAGCCGGTTGCGCACGGCGAGCGGATCGTTCTTGTGCTCAAGCAGCTTGCGGCCGCTCATCCAATCCATTGTGAGCAGGCGGCCGGTGGAGAGTTCCGGCCACACCTCCGGCACGCGGATAGCGTCATGGCCTTCGAGCATGTTGCGGTAGAGCGCGACGTGCCGCGCCTCGCGGACGTAGTCGAGTTCCTCGCGCAAGCGCGCGGCAATTTCTTTTGCGATCTCCGTCGTATCGAGCGCCGGATCGAAACGCTTGCGGATGGCGAACAGCCATTTCAACTGGCGCACGTCGGCTTCGACCGCCGACTGCATGTCGGGGTATTGCAGCTTGCAGGCAAGCTCGCTGCCATCGAGCGCACGCGCGCGATGCACCTGGCCGAGCGAAGCGGCCGCCGCCGGGTGATGTTCGAAGCTCTTGAATTTGCTTTCCCAGGCGGCGCCCAGTTCCGCGCTCATGCGGCGCTTGACGAAGGCCCAGCCCATGGGCGGCGCCTGGCTCTGCAGCTTGGTCAGTTCGGCGGCGTATTCCGCCGGCAGCGCGTCGGGAATGGTGGCGAGCAACTGCGCCACCTTCATGATCGGACCCTTCAGGCCGCCGAGCGCGGCGGCAAGCCCGATGGCATTGGCGGCGCGATCCTGCGGCACGCCCAACAGCCGCGCGCCGGCCATGCGCGCGGCGACGCCGCCGACTTTGCTGCCGACATTGGCATAGCGCTTGGCGCGGGCGGAGAAGCGGTTTTTTTCGCGGTCGGTGGGAGCTGCCATGATCAGGCCGCCGTATCCAACGCTTCGAGTTCGTCGATCAGCTTGGCAATCACCCCCAACCCACCGTCCCAGAACTTCGGATCGCGCGCGTCCAAGCCGAACGGCGCCAGCAGCTCGGTGTGGTGCTTGGTGCCGCCGGCCGCGAGCATTTCGAGATAACGTTCGGCAAACCCGGACGCGGATTTCTCGTAGACCGCATAGAGCGAATTCACCAGGCAGTCGCCGAACGCGTACGCGTAAACGTAGAACGGCGAATGGATGAAGTGCGGGATATAGCTCCAGAACGTCTCGTAGCCGGGCTTCAATTCGATCGCGGGCCCGAGGCTCTCGGCCTGCACCGACATCCAAAGTTCGCAAATCTTGTCGGCGGTGAGTTCGCCGTTGCGGCGTTCCAGATGCACCTTGCGTTCGAAGGTATAGAACGCGATCTGCCGCACCACGGTGTTGATCATGTCCTCGACCTTGGCGGCAAGCATGGCCTTGCGCTGCTTCTTGTCGGTAGTCGCGGCAAGCAGTTTCTTGAAGGTGAGCATCTCGCCGAACACGCTGGCGGTTTCGGCGAGCGTGAGCGGCGTCGGCGCCATCAGCGCCCCGTTTGGCGCGGCCAGCACCTGATGCACGCCGTGGCCGAGCTCGTGCGCGAGCGTCATCACGTCGCGCGGCTTGCCCTGGTAGTTGAGCAGCACATAAGGATGCGCCGAGGGCACGGTCGGATGCGAAAAGGCGCCCGGCTGCTTGCCGGGCCGCACGGCTGCGTCGATCCAATGCTTCTGGAAAAACTGATCGGCGACCTCCGCCATTTTCGGCGAGAACGCGCTATAGGCGGTGAGCACGGTGGCGCGCGCGTCCGGCCAAGCGATCGTGCGCTGGGCTACCTTGGGCAGCGGCGCGTTGCGGTCCCAATAAGGCAACGATTTTTTGCCGAACCATTTCGCCTTCAAGGCATAGTAGCGGTGCGACAGCTTCGGATAGGCGGCGCGCACGGCGGAAACCAGCGCTTCCACCACCTCGGGCTCGACCTGGTTCGATAAATGGCGGGCGGCGGCGACATCCTTGAAGCCGCGCCAGCGATCGGAAATCTCCTTGTCCTTGGCGAGCGTGTTGGTGATCAGCGCGAACGGCCGCAAGTTCGCCTTGAAGGTCTTGGCGAGCGCCTGCGCCGCGCTTTTGCGTTTCTTGCCGTCGGCGTCCTGCAGCATGTTGAGCGCCGGCTCGATCGAGAGCGGCTTGCCGCCGATCCTGAAACGCAAGGACGCGATGGTCTCGTCGTAATTGCGGTTCCAGGCCGAATAGCCGGTGACCGACTTCTCGTGGAACAGTTCCTCGACCCTGTCCTCGAGCTGATAGGGTTTCTCCTTGCGCACGTCCTCGATCCACGGCCGGTAATGGCCGAGCGCCGGATCGGCCATGGCGGCCTCGAGCGCGGCATCGTCGATGCGGTTGAGCTCGAGCGTGAAGAACAGCAGATGCAGCGAGGCCGCGGTGATGCGCTCCTGCATGTCGCCATAGAACTTGGCGCGCACGGGATCGGAATTGTCGCCCGCATAGAGCAGCGAGGCGTAGGACGCCACCCGGCCAAGCGTGTCGTCGAGCGCCTCATAACGCTTGACCGCCGCGGCCAGCGCCTTGCCGGCGTCCGGTCCGGCGGCCAGTTGGCCAAGCGTGCCCTTGAAGTCGGCTTCGAACGCGCCGGCGCGCGTTTCGGCGTTCTCCAGGCCCCATTTGAGTTCGGGACTGTCGGGGCCGGGATAGAGATCGTCGAGGTTCCACTCCGGCAAAGCGGACTTAGCGGCCTTTTTCGATTTTTTCGCGCTCTTGGCCATGGGATGGGGTTCGGCGGAAGGGGCTAGGACGGCTGCGGGATCATTTAGGTCGCCGGCGGCGCATTTAACAGCCCATTAAGCCAGACCGGCGACATTGCACCAAATCGGCACAGCCGCCGAGCGTCGGGGTCTCCATGTCCGCAACAGTGCTTATCGTCGACGACGATCCGGTCCAGCGCCGCCTGCTCGAAGTCATGGCCGAGCGCTTCGGCTATCGGGCCCTCACCGTCGAAGGCGGCGATGCGGCCATGAAGATGCTCGGCGGGGCGCAGTCCATCGACTGCGTGGTGCTCGACTTGGTGATGCCCGATCTCGACGGGCTCGGCGTGTTGGCGCGCATGCGCGAGCAAGGGCTCAACATCCCCGTCATCGTGCAGACCGCCCATGGCGGCATCGACAATGTGGTGTCGGCGATGCGCGCGGGGGCAGCCGACTTCGTGGTCAAACCGGCAAGCCCGGAGCGGCTGCAGGTCTCATTGCGCAATGCGCTCGCCAGCAAGGCGCTGGCCGGCGAATTGCAGCGACTCAAGCGCAGCCGCGACGGCACTTTGACGATTGCCGACGTCATCACCCGCTCGGATGCCATGCGGCCAGTGCTGCGCGCCGCCGAGAAGGCAGCGGCCTCCAACATCCCCGTGCTGATCGAGGGCGAATCCGGCGTCGGCAAGGAATTGATCGCGCGTGCCATCCATGGTTCGGGCGCGCGCCGCGCCAAGCCCTTCGTCGCGGTCAATTGCGGCGCCATGCCGGAGAACTTGGTCGAGTCGATTTTGTTCGGGCACGAGAAGGGCGCCTTCACCGGCGCGACCGACAAACATACCGGCAAATTCATCGAGGCCGACGACGGCACGCTGTTTCTCGACGAGGTCGGCGAATTGCCGGGCGCCGCGCAGGTCAAACTGTTGCGTGCGCTGCAAGAGTGCGAAGTCGAGCCGGTCGGCGGACGCAAGAGCATCAAGGTCGATGTGCGCATTATCTCCGCCACTAACCGCGATTTGATCGCCGACGTGAAGGCCGGGCGCTTCCGCGAGGACTTGTTCTACCGCCTGCACGTGTTTCCGATTTCGGTGCCGCCGCTGCGCCAGCGCAGCGAGGATATTCCCGAACTCGCCCGTCATTTCCTCGCCCGCCTCGCGGCCGAGGAAGGCAAGCGCGTGTGCGCGATCGAGCCCGAGGCGCTGGCCCTGCTCGCGGCCTTTCGCTGGCCCGGCAACGTGCGCCAGCTCGAGAACGCGATCTTCCGCGCGGTGGTGCTCACCGACGGCGAGCGGATCGGCGTGCATGAATTCCCGCAAGTGGCCGCTCAGGTCGGGCCCGACGCCGTCGCGGCGCAGCCGATGATCGTTACCGCGCCGGCCATCGCCGCCGCATGGCCGGACGTGCGCGAAGCCGCCGGGCATCATTCACCGGCGTCACCTTTGCACATGCTGCGGCTGACCGACGCGCAAGGCGAGGTGCGGCCGCTGGAGGAGATCGAACGCGAGGCGATCCGCTTCGCCATCGAGCATTACCGCGAGCAGATGTCGGAAGTCGCCCGCCGCCTGAAAATCGGGCGCTCGACGCTCTACCGCAAGCTTGAAAGCCTCGGTCTGGATGAAGTTCCACGCGAGGCGGCGGAAACCGAAAACGCAGCGGTTTGAATAGGTAAACGGAATGCGCACGCCGCGTTAGCCGTGTTCGAAATTAAAGGCAAACGGCGGCCAAAATTCATTCGTTTCCAAGCGGGTTCGGCAGCATAATCGCCGCCGGTGTCTGGGGTGGGGTTTTTGTATGCGTAAAAACGAGTTCGCCCGGCTGCTTTGCGGCACCGCGCTGGCGCTCGCCGTCAGCGCGCCGATCTACGCCGCAGCCGCGACCGATCAGGCCGAATCCCAGCCGCCCCCGGCGCTCGCCGCCCCCAGCAGCGCCGGCATCCAGGGCACAGTCGCAGCGCAGCCGGCCTCGATCGACGCGCAAATCGGCGTCAAGCTGCGCGCCGTCATCAAGTCCGGGCAGTTCGACAAGCGCATCGAACGCACGCCCGAACGCGAGGCAATGGCGGCGTTTTATGCCGCGCGCAATTATGCCCCGTTGTGGACCGCCGACGGCAAGATTGACGCGCGCGCCAAATCGGTGATGGCGCAATTGGCGAATGCCGCCGCCGACGGGCTCAACCCGGCCGACTATCAGGTCCCGGCCTTTGGCGCCGCCATCGGCCCCGAGGAACTCGCCGACGCCGACATCACGCTCAGTTATTCGGCGCTCACTTATGCCCGCCATCTCGCCACCGGCCGCATCGCGACCAGCCGCGTGGTGACGGAAGTCGACTACGGCGATCACACGCCGGCGCCGGCCGATATCCTGCGCAAGCTCGCCGAGACTGCCGACGCCGGCGCGGCGCTTGAAAGCTTCAATCCGCCGCACCGGGGCTTCAACGCGCTCAAGGCAAAACTCGCCGAATTGCGCGCCGGCACGACTAAGGGCGGCGCTCTCGTCGCCGAGACGCCCGCAAGACCAGCCGGCAGGAGAGAGCGTGCGCAGAAGGTGTCCGTTACCGTCACGCCGTCCAAGCCGGGCGAGGAGATCGAGCGCGTAATCGTCAATATGGAACGCTGGCGCTGGCTGCCGCGCGACCTCGGCCACACTTACGTGATGGTCAACGTGCCCGACTATACGCTCAAGGTCGTGCACGAGCATCGGGAGCAGTGGCATACCAAGATCGTCGCCGGCAAGCCGCAAACGCCGACGCCGCTCCTGAGTGCGACGATGGAAAACGTGCTGGTCAATCCGTCTTGGCACGTGCCGCAGTCGATTATCAGGAATGAGTTTCTGCCGCGCTACGGCCGCGACCCAAACATTTTCGCCCGCATGGGCCTTGAGGTGAAGCGGAACCACGACGGCACGCTGAGCGTGACGCAGCCGCCGGGCGCCGGCAACGCGCTCGGTCGCATCAAGTTCAACTTCCCCAACCAGTTCTCGGTTTATTTGCACGACACTCCGCAAAAGCAGTTATTCGCCGCCGACAAGCGCGCCTTCAGCCACGGCTGCATGCGGGTGGAGAACCCGACAAAATTCGGCGAAGTCATTCTCCACCTGGCGATGAACGGCCCGGCGCCGAACGCGCAGCAACTGAGCGCGCTGTTCGGACGCGAAGAACGCTCCTTCAAGCTCACCGACCCGCCGATGGTGCATCTGACCTATCAGACCGCCTTCGTCGACGAGGCCGGCGGACTGCAACTGCGCGAGGACATCTACGGCTTCGACGAGCGCACCCGTGCCATACTGCACAGCGACGAACGTCGCATCGCGGACCTCGCCCCGCCTGAGGACGCCAGGCGGGCACAGCCGAGCGCGCAGGCTAACCAGGACATCCTACGCCGGGTCGAGCGCGGCGAGGCCCCCAACGCCTCCGAATTCTTCGACCATCTGCCCGCCGAACCCGCGCGTAGCGAGCCTAGGCGCAATTTGGGCCGTATCCGTCCACAGCCGGTGGCCGTCGACCCCCAATTCCATGTGGAAACCCAACAGCCGCCCCCGCCCCGGCCATATTTAGCCATTTTCGGCCACTAGGAACGGGCGGTCGGGGGGCGATCGCTAAGCGCACTTTAACCCTTCCCGATAAGACTGGACGACTGTCGCTACCGGAGCCGCGCTCCGGGGGGAGAGCGGCGAGTGGGACGACATAACGCTCGGAAGGTCGCGGTGGCAGTTCGCGCGTGGCGCGAGCGTACGCTCGTTTTGTCTCTTGCCCGCGCCGGCGCGCGGCTTGGCGTGGCCGGGCTGCTGCTGATAGGCGCCAATAATTCCCTGCAAAATGCCGTCGCCGAAGGCGACACCCGCACTCTCACTTTTCACCACGTCCATACCGGCGAAGACATCACCGTCACCTTCAAGCGCGACGGCCGCTACGACGAGGCCGCACTGAAGAAGCTCGATTGGTTCATGCGCGACTGGCGCAAGGATCAAGAGACCCACATGGATCCCCACCTGTTCGATCTGTTGTGGGAGGTCAACCGCGACGTCGGCGGCAAAGAGCCGATCCAGGTAATCTGCGGCTACCGTTCGCCGGGAACCAACGCTATGCTGCGCCGGCGATCGAACGGCGTCGCGCAGTTCAGCCAGCACATCAACGGCAATGCGATCGATTTCTACATTCCCGGCGTTCCGCTCGCCGCGGTCAGGGCCGAGGGCTTGCGTCTGCAGCTCGGCGGCGTCGGATTCTATCCGACCTCGGGCTCGCCCTTCGTGCATATGGACACCGGCACCATCCGGCACTGGCCGCGCATCGCGCGCGAGGAACTGGTCAAGATCTTCCCGAACGGACGCACCGTCCATATCCCCGCCGACGGGAATCCGTTGCCCGGTTATGCGCTGGCGCTCGCCGACGTCGAACGCCACGGCGCGGTGCCGTCCGAAACCTCGCTGGAAGCCGCGCGCGCGGCCGGCGTGATCACCGCCGGCCAGGAGCAAGTTGCCGCGCGACCCAAGCGCAGCCTGCTGGCGCGGATTTTCGGCATCGGCAAGAGCCGCGACCAGAACGGCGAAACACAAAGTGAGCAGTCGCCGCGCAAGACTGCGCACCCACCCATGGCGGTCGCCAGCCTGAGCCTGCCGACGCCGGCCTCGGTCGCGCCGATCGTTCCGCTGCCGGCGGCGCAGCCCAAGCCGGTGGCGGTTGCTGCCATCTTGCCGCGGCCAAGGCCGGCCCAACAGCCGACCGTGACGGCGGCGGCGAGCGGCGTATTCGACAACCGCGGCTATTGGCCCGGCGCGGTCGAGACGGGAACGGCGCTGCCAGCGCCGATCGCGGCCGGCACACGGTTTGAGACGGCTTCGCTCGATCCGGTAAGCACCGCCAGCACGAGCGGCGACGCGCTCGCTTATGCTACGGAGCGCGAGGCGCAGCTTCCCGCCCGCGTCCGCCCGATGGGCTCGCGGCTGCCGCATATGCCGGCGGAAGCGAGCGTCATCCCGGCTTCGTCCAACGCCGCCATGCCGGCGTCCGCTTTGTCCATCGGCGGCGCTGAGCGTTCCGACAGTCCCTGGCTGCGCGCCGCCATACTGACGCCAAGCGTGCGCGGCTTCATGACGGCGACGCGGGTCGGCAAAGTCGATCCGCGCTGGCAGCAAACGCTGTTGGACAAGCCGTCGCAGATGTTAGCGATGACATTCTCGGCCGATCCGCATCTCGGCATAGTCGCCGACCGCTTCAGCGGCAGCGCGGTGGTGTTCATGGCCATAACCACGTTCGCGCCGCAGACGACTGCGGCTCTGCGCTAGGCCCTTCGACTAATTTAAAAATCAGGCCGCGCGGCAAGCACGCCCGCCCCCTCTTCCCTTGTAAGAGAGGGAATTGAGCGTGCGCCGCGCCGAAAAACTTACTACCGGAAGCTCCCGGCATCGCGCCGGCGGGTTTCAACCGGCTTGGAAAGGCACTACAATCCACGGCGGTTCAGGTCTCACTTGGGGAGATTCCCGGCCACGTTCAGTGGCAACCGTCCAAACCACGAAAAACGATCATGTGCGATGGAGTAGGAAAATGAGAGGAACAAAGTTTGCATTTTTTGCGATTGCGGCGTCGCTCCTTTTTGCCGGCAGCGAACGCATCCATGCGCAGACCATCGGTTATGCCGAAGCGCTCGGAGAGCTGGCGGTCAATTGTGGAAACGATATCGCAAGATTCTGTGGGCGCACCAATCTTGGCGGGGGTGCGGTTGCCGATTGCCTGGAACAGCATGTAGCCAATGTCTCACCTAGCTGTAGGTCAACCGCAGCCGCGACAGGCGCTCTCTTGAGACAAAGAGCCGCCGCGCGCGCCTCCGTTCCTCAGCTTTGCGAATTGGACCGGCTGCAGTATTGCGGCGGCATTCAGCCGGGCGACGCGCAGATACTGGACTGCATGTACAAGTCGAGGCGCGTCTTGAAGCCGGCGTGCCGGCAGGCGCTGTTGGATTCCGGTTACGAGGCTAACCTCGACCCGGGTCCGCTGGGCACGCAGGTCCACCTGCGCTCTGGCGACATCCTCGGCAGTCTCGTGGGTGTGGAGGGCACCGCCGTCGGCGTTGACGTCGCGCGCATGCGCCGGATTGCCGCTCAAGCGGTGAACGATCCGTCGCGCGCCGACCCGTACCACCGTGCGCCTTTGTTCGAACAGCTCAACAATCTCTCGCAACTGACTCTCGCGATCGAGTTCGATTTCGACTCCGCGCGCATCAGTCCGCGTTCGTACCGCGCCATCGGGCTGATGGCCGACGCGCTGTATCATCCCGTGCTGTACGGCTATTGCTTCCTGATCGTCGGCAACACCGACGCCACCGGCCGTCGTGACTACAATCTCAAGCTCAGCGAACGGCGCGCCGAGGCCATTCGGCAGGCGCTCATCAATCCGTTCGGGATCCGCAAGCTGCGGGTCGACACGCTGGGTCTCGGCGAGGAGCAACTGCTCGACCCGCACCATCCCAAGGCAAAGGAGAACCGGCGCGTCCAGTTGATCAATGTCGGCCAGTTGCCCAACAACCCGGAGTGTCCTGTCGTTGGAGTGAAGGACATCAGGTAGCGGCTGTCCGAGAAGGCGGCGACCGAGACGCCGCACACTCTCGATAGTTCAGGGGCTATGGGTCCCGGGCCTCGCGCGTTGCATTTGCCCGGGACGAGAAGAAATTACTGCAGCATCCCCAGCGCGTGCATGTACGTCTCCAGCACGGCCTGCTGCTCGCGGCGCTCGTCGGTGTCCTGCTTGCGCAGGCTGACGATGGTGCGCAGCGCTTTGGTGTCATAGCCGTTGCCCTTGGCCTCGGCATAGACGTCGCGGATGTCGTCGGAGGTCGCTTTCTTCTCCTCCTCGAGCCGCTCGATGCGCTCGACGAAGGCCTTGAGCTGATCCTTGGCGAAGCGGGTGTTGGGCTGTTCTTTTTGGACCGCGATTGTGGCAGGCATCGAACTCTCCTTAAGTGAATTAGGGCGTGTTTCCACCCTGTCATACGGAGAATCCTGGGCTGGGGGCGGTCGCTGGCAGGCGAAGCCCCCGACATTCACACCTGTGCACAATTATATATTTTGCGCGTGCGTTTATCCGAAAACCGACACTTATCCCTAATCAAGCCGGAGACGCGCATTTCGGGATCATACGCCGTTAGTGCTTGTGAGCGGACTTTTCGAGGGCCGCCTTCTGCTCGGGCGAGGCTTCCTTTTGGTGCTGCTTGCGCCATTCGTCATAGGGCATGCCGTAGACGATTTGCCGGCTCTCGTCCTTGCTCATGGCGAGGCCCTTTTCGTCGGCGGCGTCCTTCATCCAGTTCGACAGGCAATTGCGGCAGAAGCCGGCGAGATTCATCAGGTCGATGTTCTGCACGTCGGTACGGCTTCGCAGATGCTCGACCAGGCGCCGGTAAACGGCGGCTTCCAACTCAGTGCGGGTCTTGTCATCCATGGCGATAAATCCTTATGTCGTCGTCTTCACCAACATAAGGCCGACGGGCAATCCTTGCCATAGCGGCGAGATCACCGGGCATTCTGAGGCGGGAATTGCTATGATGCGCCCATGGATCGCCTGCGGCGCGCATTTCTTGCAGGAGCTATTCGCACTGCGGTAGCCGCGGCGCACCCGGCGACCTGCCTGCCGCCATTGCTGCCGACGCCGCCGAAAGGACGGCTCATTCTGCTGGCCGCCGGCAAAGCGGCGGGTTCCATGGCCGAAGCAGCCGAAGCCCATTACATCGACCGGCTCAAGCTTAGCCCCGAGCGGCTCTGTGGAATTGCGGTGGCGCGCCACGGCTACGGACGGCCGCTGCGAATTGTGACTATGATCGAAGCCGGCCATCCTGTTCCGGATGGGACGGGTCTGGAGGCCACGTTGCGCGCGATTGAATTCGCCGATGGCGCGGACGAAGATGACATGGTGCTGGTGCTGATGTCGGGCGGCGCCTCCGCCAACTGGATCGCGCCCGCTGCCGGCGTCACCTTCGCCGACAAGCAGGAGGTGACGCGCGCGCTCTTGCGTTCGGGCGCCGCCATCGGCGAGATCAACACCGTGCGCAAGCATCTTTCGCGCATCAAAGGCGGACGACTGGCGCGCACCGCGTTTCCGGCCAAGCTCATGACCATCGCGATTTCCGACGTGCCGGGTGACGATCCGTCGGCGATCGGCTCTGGCCCGACCGCGCCCGATCCGACCACGCTCGCCGACGCGCGCGCCATCGTCGCCCGCTACCGGCTCGATCTTCCGGTAAGCGTCACCGCTGCGCTCGCGGACGCCAACAATGAATCGCCCAAGCCTGGCGCTCCGGAATTCGCCGGCAGTGAGTTTATCCTGGCGGCGCGGCCGGCCGATTCGCTTCGTGCGGCGGAGGCCGCCGTTCGCGCCGCCGGCTACGAATGGATGTCGCTGGGCGACAGCCTTGAGGGCGAGGCGCGCGAGGTCGCGGCGGCGCATGCCAAGCTCGCGCGCGAATTGCGCGCGCAAGGCAAGCGCGTCGCGATCCTGTCGGGCGGCGAACTGACGGTCACAATCCGCGGAAAGGGCCGCGGCGGGCCTAACCAAGAATACGCCTTGGCGCTGGCGATCGGGCTTGCCGGCTTGCCGGCGGTGGCCGCGCTCGCCGGAGACACTGACGGCACCGACGGCGGAATAGGCGAGCCCGGCGACCCGGCCGGTGCGCTGGTCGACGGCGGAACCGTGGCGCGGGCGAAGGCCTTAGGCCTCGATCCCGCCGCGTTTCTTGCCGACAATAATTCGACCGGATTTTTCGCCGCTCTTGGGGAATTGCTCATGATAGGTCCAACTTTTACCAACGTGAACGACTTCCGCGCCATCCTCGTTGACAGGGCATGAACGATCACGCAACAACCGCGACCACTCATAACCGACGATAGCTTGACCGCATTGCCCCACCATTCCGCAACACGCTGCATCGCCGGCATGGTCGCGCTCACATCTGCGCTGCTGATCGCCGCGGCGCGGCCGGCCAAGGCCGATTTCCGGCTGTGCAATAACACCGGCAGCCGGGTCGGCGTCTCGCTCGGCTATAAGGACGCCGAAGGCTGGACCACCGAAGGCTGGTGGAACGTGTCGGCGCGATCCTGCGAAACTCTGCTACGCGGCGCGCTGGTCGCGCGCTACTATTACATTTATGCGGTCGATTACGACCGCGGCGGCGAATGGTCGGGTCACGCTTTCATGTGCTCACGCGAAAAGGAGTTCACCATTCGCGGCACCGAGAACTGCCTGGCGCGCGGCTATGACCGCACCGGTTATTTCGAGGTCGACACCGTCGAGCAGCGCTCGTGGACGGTGCAATTGACCGACAGCGCCGAGCAGAAGCCGGCTCGCCCGCAGGCGCCGCGCACGCCGTCCCCGACCCAGCGGCAACCTTTGGCCGCGCCGTCGGCTCCGGCCGAAGGCGGCAAGCGATGAGACGATTACGCCGCGCCAAGATCGTCGCCACGCTCGGACCAGCCTCTTCCGACGCCGCCATGATCGCCAAGCTGTTCAAGGCCGGCGCCGACGTGTTCCGCATCAATATGAGCCACACCAGTCAGGACCGCATGCGCGAACTGGTCGCCATGATCCGCGGCGTGGAGAATGACACCGGGCGGCCGATCGGCATCCTGGTCGATCTGCAGGGGCCGAAGCTGCGGCTCGGCACGTTTGCCGGCGGCTCGGCAACGGTGGCAAGCGGCGCGAGCTTCGTGCTCGACAGCGACCCGGCTCCCGGCGACGCCACGCGTGCCTTCCTGCCGCATCCGGAAATTTTCGCCGCGGTGGCGCCCGGGCGCACGCTGCTGATCGACGACGGCAAGGTGCGGCTCACCGTCACCGCGGCCGAGCCCAAGCGCATGGTGACGCGCGTCGAGGTGGCCGGCAAATTGTCCGACCGCAAGGGCGTCAGTCTGCCGGATTCGACCATTCCGTTTTCCGCCTTGGCCGAGAAGGACCGCTCCGATCTCGAGGCCGCGCTCAACGCCGGCATCGACTGGGTGGCGCTGTCGTTCATCCAGCGGCCCGAGGACATCGCGGAGGCGAAGAAAATCACGCGCGGCCGCGCCGCGGTGATGGCCAAGATCGAGAAGCCGCAGGCGGTGGCCCGGCTGTCCGAGATCATGGATCTCGCCGACGCGCTGATGGTGGCGCGCGGCGACCTCGGCGTCGAAATGCCGCTGGAGAAAGTGCCCGGCGTACAAAAACAAATGACGCGCATGGGCCGCTCGACCGGCAAGCCGGTGGTGGTGGCGACGCAAATGCTGGAGTCGATGATTTCTTCGCCGGTGCCTACGCGCGCTGAAGTCTCCGACGTCGCCACCGCGATCTTCGAGGGCGCCGACGCGGTCATGCTGTCGGCGGAATCGGCGGCGGGGAAATATCCAGTTGAAGCGGTCGCCACCATGAACCGCATCGCCGAGGAGATCGAAAGCGACCCGATCTACCGCACCATCATCGATGCGCAACGCGCGGTGCCGGAGGCGACCGGCGCCGACGCTATCGCCGATGCGGCGCGCCACATCGCCGATACGCTCGATCTCGCCGCCGTGGTGTGCTGGACCGCCTCCGGCTCGACCGCGCTGCGCGTTGCGCGTGAGCGACCGCGGCCGCCGATTGTGGCGCTGTCGCCAAATATCGCCACGGGCCGCCGGCTGGCCGCGGTGTGGGGCGTGCATTGCGTGATCACCGAGGACGCGCACGACCAGGACGACATGGTCGACCGCGCCTGCCGCATCGCCTTCAAGGAAGGCTTCGCCAAGGCCGGCCAGCGCATCATTACCGTTGCCGGCGTGCCGTTCGGAACGCCCGGCGCGACCAATATGCTACGCATTGCCTATGTGGGGAGCGAAGCGGCGGGGGATTAGGTTGCAAGATTTTTCGCGTTAAAAAGCGGTCGAAATCCAATGAAGAAAGCAGCATAAAATCTAAACGCATTATTATTATGCGCGCGCCGCTGGGCGAATCCACTATTAAGCGGTGGACCGTTTCGATCGGCACGCGTGCTTTTCGTTACATGATTAATAAATCGGATCGCGCGCCAATCGGCGAAATTATTTTCGGCGCCGCGCTCAAGAAATGCCGTGACAGACGGCATTAAAAGATACTCCCGATGCGCCACGCGTGACTGCGTCGGTCGAAAAAGAACCCTAAAAAATTTTCTCGCAGCGTCGCACCGCGGCGTTGTGAATCATTAATTATCTTCTTTTACGGGCTGTTTTCACGCGAGTGGTATTAGCTGCGCACAATACTCGGGGGAAAATACCCGGGAAAAAAAGCATTCCGTCGACAGGACGTCATACAGACAATGGGGACAGAAGGGGTCACAAAATGTCGGACATTGCACTCTCGGCCGGCGTGCGTTCGAACCTGCTGCAGTTGCAGCAGACTTCGGATCTGATCACGCAAACGGAAAACCGCTTGGCGACGGGCAATAAGGTCAATTCCGCCCTCGACAACGCGAACAGCTTCTTCACCGCGCAGGGTCTTAACACCCGCGCCAACGACCTGAGCGGTCTGTTGGATGCCATGTCCAATGGCGTCAATACAATTCAGGCCGCCAATAACGGCATCACGAGCATCACCAAGCTCGTGCAGTCGGCGCAAGCCCTCGTCAGCCAGGCCCAGCAGGCCAACGACACAACAACGCAGGCGACGCTTGCCAGCCAGTTCAACAGCCTGCTGACCCAGATCGGCCAGCTCGCCGGCAACTCGAGCTTCAACGGCATCAACCTGCTCGCCGGCAATACCCTGACCGTGACGTTGGACGAATCGGGTTCTTCGACCGTCGCGGTGACCGGCGTCGACTACACCAACGCCAACGCGGCGCCGCTGAGCATCGCCAACGCAGCCAACAACTGGGCCGGCGCCTCGGACATCACCGCGGCCTCAACGGCTCTGAGCGCCGCGCTCACCTCGCTCCAGTCTGAATCGCAGGCCCTCAGCGCCAATCTGGCGATGGTGCAGACCCGTCAGGACTTCACCAAATCGATGATCACCACGCTACAGAACGGCTCCGCCGATTTGACGTTGGCCGACTCCAACGAGGAAGGTGCGAACCTTCTTGCCTTGCAGACCCGCCAGCAACTGTCGACCACCGCGCTGTCGCTCGCCTCACAGGCCGACCAGAACGTGCTGCGGCTGTTCCAAAGCTAAGTTTTGTCAATATTTCCGGCGGAAACGGCGGCCTGCGGGCCGCCGTTTCTATATGCGCGGTTGGCTGCGCGTATATGCGGCCGTGCCCTAAATATCCCTGCCCTCGACCTTTACCTGCAGCTCTTTCACCAACTCGGGGATGCGCTGCAGGCGCGGATAGATCGCGAGCGCGCGGCGATAGACTTCCAGCGCCTGCTTGTCGTCGCCGATGTCCTGCATGATCAGGCCGAGGCCGGACAGCGCGCCGAAATGGCGCGGCTCGCGGCGTAAGACCTCGCGAATATCGGCGAGCGCCCGGCCGTAGTCCTTCTTCATATAGTAGATGGTGGCGCGCCGGTTCCAGGCTTCCACGTATTTCGGTTTGATCTTGACGATGGCGTCGAGCAGCTTGATGGCGAGATCGAGATCCTTGGCCTCGATCGCGGTCTGCACGCGCGACATCAAGAGCGTGGTGGTGTCGCTGCGCGAGGCGATCCACAGCGCCCAGATGCGCTCCTCGATTGCCTTGGCGGTGACGTCGTCGGGCGCAAGCTTGAGCGCTCCAAACAGGAAATCGAGATTATGCCCGGCATTGCCGCGGTGGACATGCGGCAGCGTTTTTGGCGGCCCCACCCAATCCTGCGGCGCCGCGGCGGCGCGCCCGGCAAAGGCCACGGCGAGAGCTGCGGCAAAAAAGCTTGCAGTGAATCGCGCGCGCATGAGCGGAGAATAATATCTCTGCGGCGCAAGGCAAGAATGCGGCGGGGAAAGCGGGATCCGGCCAAGTCCCGCGCCGGGCTCGGGATTTAGCCCTGACGCGCCTTGAAGCGGCGGTTGGTCTTGTTGATGATGTAGACGCGGCCCTTGCGCCGCACGATGCGGTTGTTGCGGTGGCGGCCGCGCAGGGATTTCAAAGAGTTACGGACTTTCATGACAATCTCTGGGTTCTCGGTTGGCCGGGTTCATAGCAGCCTCGCCGTCCCTGTCAACGCGACGCGGCCAAGGAAATTGGTCAACAATGCCTGCCTTCGGAACGAATTCGTCGGGGGATGGTGGGCGCGACAGGGATCGAACCTGTGACCCCTACCATGTCAAGGTAGTGCTCTTCCGCTGAGCTACGCGCCCTTTGATCGGGTTGGTCTTATCGGCTCCCCCGAGGGGAGGCAAGCGGCTCAAGCCGCCAGCAATTTGGTCACTTCGTTGACCAGATCGCGCAGATGGATCGGCTTGGACAGCACCTTGGCGTGCTTGGGCGCGGTCGAATCGGCGTTGAGCGCGACCGCGGCAAAGCCGGTGATGAACATGATCTTGATATCGGGATCGAGCTCGGCGGCGCGGCGCGCGAGTTCGATGCCGTCCATTTCGGGCATCACGATATCGGTGAGCAGCAGTTCGAACGGTTCCTCGCGCAGCCGCTGATAGGCCGACAGTCCGTTGTCGTAGGAGGTCACGTCGAAACCGGCGTTTTGTAGTGCCTTGACCAAGAAGCGCCGCATATCGGTATCGTCTTCAGCCAGCAGGATTTTCGACATATGACCCGAACGCCCAGTCCCGGCTGCCCCGGCGGGGTGGCCCCAACCGCCCCATAAGACTTATGCCAGGTAAATAACGGGTGAACCGAAAGCATGGCTTGGCTTTAGGCCCCGACGCATAGACAATAGAACGTTATTATGGGCCGGTTGGGGCCGTCCTGACCGCACTACTACCTGCGCGTGAAATGGCCAATTCCTTCCATGAGTGAAATCCGCGACGAACCTGACCCGCCGTTCGAGGTGCTGGAGCCGGCCGCGGGCAAAGGGCCAGTGCTGTTCAATTCGCCGCACTCGGGTTCGACCTACCCGCGCGATTTCCTGGCGGTGGCGCGGCTCGACATTGCGACGTTGCGCCGCTCCGAGGACAGTTTTGTCGACGAATTGATCGCCGGCGTGGTCAAACACGGCTATCCGCTGATGCGCGCGTATTTCCCGCGCTGTTTTGTGGACGTCAACCGCGAGCCCTATGAACTCGATCCGCGCATGTTCGAGGGGCGGCTACCTTCCTTCGCCAATACCCGCTCGATGCGCGTGGCCGGCGGCCTCGGCACCGTGGCGCGGGTGGTCGGCGACGCCCAGGAAATCTACGACCAGCGCATTCCGGTTGACGACGCGCTGAGGCGAATCGAGTGCCTTTACAAGCCTTATCACCGCGCGCTGCGGCGGCTGTTTTCGCGGCTGCAGCGCGATTTTGGCGCCGCCATTCTGGTCGATTGCCACTCCATGCCGTCGACCGCCGGGCACAAAGACGAACGGCCGCGGCCGGAATTCGTGCTCGGCGACCGCTACGGCACCAGTTGCGTCGGCGTGGTGGCCGAGACGGTGGAACGGACGCTGCGCGCGCTCGGCTACAGCGTTTACCGCAACAAACCCTATGCCGGCGGCTTCATCACCGAGCATTACGGCAACCCGGCCGCCGGCCTGCATGCCATCCAGCTCGAGATCAACCGCGCGCTCTACATGGATGAGCGCCGGTACGCGCGCTCCGGCACCTTCGACCGGCTGGCGGCCGACCTGGAGACGCTGGCGCGCAGGCTGGGCGAGATCCCGCTGGAAGAACTGCGCCCCTACCGCGCGGCGGCCGAATAAAAAAAGGGCCGCTCTAAGTGAGAGCGGCCCAAGTCTAGGGAGGAAACGCCCAAGGAGGGCAACGATAGCTCTCGCTACCGCATTGCAATAATTTACACCGCGACGCACAAAAATCAAGGCTCGAAATCAATTTCCCCATGTTCTTATGCATAGCTGGATGCTGGATTCATGGCGCAGGCGGTACGATTTTCCGGGCTTCGTTGTAAAAACATCATAATTTCAACAAGTGCACCCGGCGGGGATTGCATTGCTCGGCGCCTAAAACTGCTGTGCCGCACCCGGTTTTGTAAGGCAACCGGGTACCGTCCGGGAAAACCGTCTGCCGGATTTAACGATCGTGCTGTAAGCAGGCGGTATGACGGCCATCGATTTCTCCAGTTTCGTCGACCGGCTCGCCGACGTGTCGGGCGAGACCATCCTGCCGTTTTTCCGCACCGCGCTCGCGATCGACAACAAGAAGGCCGGCGGTTTCGATCCGGTGACCGCCGCCGACCGCGCCGCCGAGCAGACCATGCGCGCGCTCATCCGTCAGAATTTTCCCGGCCACGGTGTGATCGGCGAGGAATACGGCGCCGAGCGCACCGACGCCGAATATGTCTGGGTGCTCGACCCGATCGACGGCACCAAGTCGTTCATCACCGGCATGGTGGCCTGGGGCACTCTGATCGGGCTGATGCGTTTCGGCGAGCCGGTGTTCGGCCTGATGAACCAGCCGTTCACGCGCGAGAAGTTCTCCGGCGACGGCGGCGCCGCGCGCTACCGTGGAGCGGCCGGCAATCGGGACTTGCACGTACGTCCCTGTGCCTCGCTCGGCGACGCCATCCTGTCGACCACCAGCCCGCTGCTGATGAACGAGGCCGACCGCGCCGCCTTCGCCCGGCTGGAAAGCAAGGTCAAGCTCTCGCGCTACGGCGGCGACTGCTACGCCTACTGCATGCTGGCGGCGGGGCTGATCGATCTCGTCATCGAGACCGAGATCAAGCCGTATGACATCGTCGCGGTGATCCCGATCGTCGCCGGCGCCGGCGGCATCGTCTCCACCTGGGACGGCGGCCCGGCGCAGGCCGGCGGGCGCGTGGTCGTGGCCGGCGACAAGCGCGTGCATGCCGCGGCGCTGAAGATGCTTAAGGGCTAGCGCAAGCCATCCCGATCTTCACTGCCGGCGCCGGGTGCTTATTTGTTGGTGAATTGGAAAATCGTCGCGACCTTGCCCGCTTTGTCGATATCGAAGCGGACGATGTGATCGCCGATGTGATAGGCGTAAGCCTTGTTCTCGCCGAACTCCCACGGCGTGGCGTAGGATTCGCCCAGCCGCGATATAATGCCGGTGAGCGGGTCGCCGATGTGCACGCCCTCGACGCTGCCCTCGAACGGCGCGTCCACCCGGATATCGTTGAGCATCTTATCCTTCGGGTCGAAAAAGAAATAAATTCCGACCAACGGAAGGTGCAGGCCGAGCGATTTGCCGCTCGCGAATGGCTCCGTGGTGATGTGGTAGACCGATTTCACGTGCTCCATTGAATCGCCGAGGCTGACGAGCAAAACGCTCCCCGCGCCGGTCAACTCCAGCGCGCGCCTTGCCGCATCACTGGGGGGCGTCGGCGGCGTTGGCGCCGGGCCGGGTTGCGGGACGACGATAGGCGGCGAGCCGGGACCCGGAGGAAGGGGATTTGGCGTCGGCAACATGCGCCAGACGAGTATTGCCGCGAGACAGGCAACGACCACCCCGCCGGCCACCGCCGCCGGCATGAACCACTTGGGCTTCTTTTGCGGCAGCAGATGGCGCAGCGCGAATTCGATACCTTCGGCGTCGGAATTGAAGCGGGTATAGCGCAGTTCCAAAGCATGCCGGCGCGCCAGCGATTTGAGATCGTCCGGCAAAGCTTCCTCCGGCGGCAAGACGGCGCCGTCGACCAGAACCGGTATCACCGGGGTGTCGCGGGTAAGCGCGGTGGCCAGTTCGATACGCACGTAGTCGTGCGTACTCTCGAGCCGGCGCTGGCCTTTGTCGTCGTGGGCGTTGAACCAATTGGCGCCGATGATGGCCAGCACCACGTCGCATTGCGCGACCTGAACATCGAGCTGTTTGACGAAGTCCAACCCCGGCTTCATGGCGTCGACGTCCATGAACACGGCGTCCTGGCCAAATGTCCTGCGCAGGTGGTCGGACAATCGTCCGGCCAGGCCGCGCGAATCGTCGCGCCGCTAATTGATGAATATGCCAGCCATGCGCCGAGGCCCTAAACTCCGGAAAATTATAGCACCGGTGCGGTCAAGGGGAAGCGGCCCGTGTGCGCGGCCAGTTGCAGGCCTGGCGCTTCAATATCTTGGCGTGCCGGGGATGAAGGCGTCGAAAGCCGCCCAGAATTGGGCGCGGTACTGGTCCTGCTCCTGCAGGATCTCATGCTTGCTGCCGGCCAAGATCAGATGGCGCCCGGCCAGCAGGTTCATCCCGAAATTCTCGATCGCAGGCGTCGAGACCACCTCGTCGTTACCGGCCGCGACCAGCAGGAGCGGCTGGCGGATGTGACCGGCGTAGCCGGGCGCGGCGAAGGACTTCATCAGGCGCAGCGCGGCGTCGGCCCAGGCGATGGTCGGCGAGCCGATGCCGAGCTCGGGCGCCTCTTCCAGCACCGCCATGTTGCGGGCGTAGCGCACCGGATCGGAGGTGAGCACGTTGCCGATGAAATCCTCCGAGCCGGTGGCGTCGGCATGTCCGGTCGGCACGTAGCCGCCGCCGCGCCCGAGCAGGCGCATGAAGCGCGCCAGCGGTGCCGCCATGGTGGTGAGGCGGCCCGGCCGCAAGGCGATCATTGGCGCCGAAAGCACAACCCGTTCGAACCAGCGGCTGCCGTCGTGGCACGTGCGGATGCCGATGGCGGCGCCCATGGAATGGCCGAGCGCGAAGATCGGCGGCGGGCAATCGGGCAGCACCACCTGATCCATGATGGCGGCAAGGTCAGTGGCGTATTCGGAAAAATTCCGTATATGGCCCTTGTGCGGGTCGGAAAGCGCGCGCTCCGACATGCCCTGCCCGCGCCAATCGAAGGTTGCCACCGCGAAACCGCGCGCGCGCAGATCGCGTACGGTTTCGAAATATTTCTCTATGTACTCGGCGCGGCCTTGCAGCACGACCACCGTGCCTTTGCGCCCGGCCGGCGGCGCCCAGCGTGCAAAGCGCAAGGTGACCCCGTCGGGGGTCTTGACGCTGCCGGTCACCACGTCGTCGGGCACCGGATTGGCGGGGATGGAGACGAGTTTCATGGAGGCCGAAAATGAGCCGGTGCGCGGTGGCCCGCGCGTCTTATAGGGCATGAGCCGGAAAAGTGAGAACCGGATTTCAGCAAACAGCGTGCCTGAAAAATCGCCATCATAGGGCGGCATTCACCGTGCGCCGGGAAAAGGATAAAAACGCTTACATTTCAATCGCTTATTCGCTTCTTGGCCGGCCTCTTGCGAGCCCCAAAACACGTTCCCATATGAATTTTGCGCAGGCCATTCAGGCTGCGCGCGGGTCAGGTTCGGCCCTTGCGGCGGACTGCCCGCATGTCGCTCAACACTAGGAGGATATGCCATGCGTACATTCGATCTTGCTCCCCTCTATCGTTCCACCGTTGGCTTCGACCGGCTGTTCTCGATGCTGGACGGATTTGAGTCCGCCCCGGGCTACCCGCCCTACAATATCGAGCGGACCGGTGAGAACGACTACCGCGTTACCGTCGCGGTCGCCGGTTTCGGCGAGAAAGAACTCTCGATCGAAGCGAAAGAGAACACGCTGACGATCAAGGGCGCCAAGCAGACCAAGGAAGAGCAGACCGGCGAAGTGCTCTATCAGGGCATCGCCGCGCGCGCTTTCGAGCGCGTCTTCCAGCTTGCCGACCACGTCCAGGTTAAGAGCGCGACCGTCGAGAACGGATTGCTGCACGTCGATCTCGTGCGTGAAATCCCCGAGGCGAAGAAGCCGCGCCAGATCCCGATCGGCAACGGCAATGCCAAGCCGCAGGTGGTCGAAACCAAAGCCGCGGCCTAATTCCGCAGCTTCCATCGCAAACGGCGGCGCCCCGGACCTCCGGGGCGCTTTCGTTTTAGGGAGCTGAACGTCAGCGTTTTTTCAGCTGCCCCGCCTCGTCAGAAACTCATCAATTGGCGTAATTTTCAGCACACTCGCCAAACGCCGCCATTTGTCCGCTTTTCCCCGCCGTCGCGGATAAAGGATTAACCGGCCTTGCAATTTGCCGAGGCGGGAACCGCGCAACGGCATTGCGCCAAAGGGCGGCGCGTGGTCCTCTTCTTGCTTGGTGGGAAGGCGCCGCCGCAACAAAGCGTAAGGTTCGAGCAAATCCGGCGTGGACCAGCCTTGTGTGGCGGGGCAAAATTTGGCATGGTTTATTAGGACAGTATTGCTGTCATAATAGGTGGTGGCCCGGTGCCGGCCTTTGAACGCGGGGCTGACATCGCCGGAGCCCAACGGGAGCAGCCGCGGCGACGGCCGACAAGGCTGCCCTTCTTGAGATCGGTTGCGCGTTGACCGCAGCGCCTGCCGGGCCGCGAACGAGGCGAGTACGCCGGAGGCGGCGGGCGCCGGCGAGGGAGGATTGAAATGAGCGAGGACCGACGCAGCACGGGATTTGTCAATCGCGGGACCGCTTCGCGCTCCGGCGATGCCGACCTGTTGCGCGCGTCTACCGCCGATCCCGGCTCGCCCGAACCGCAAGGCCTGTACGATCCTTCGCTCGACACGGACGCCTGCGGCGTCGGTTTCATCGCCGACATCAAGGGCCGCAAGTCGCACCAGACCGTCGAGGACGGATTGCGCATTCTGTGCAATCTCGAGCATCGCGGCGCGGTCGGCGCCGACCCGCGCATGGGCGACGGCGCCGGCATCCTGGTGCAGATCCCGCACAAGTTTTTCGCCAAGAAGTGCGGCGAGCTCGGCATCAAGCTGCCCAAGCCCGGCGAATACGCGGTCGGCTATTTGTTCATGCCGAAGGATCCCAACTGGCGGCAGATCATCCGCGACACCTATGCCGAGGTGATCGCGCGCGAAGGGCTTTCGCTGCTCGGCTGGCGCGAGGTGCCGACCGACAATTCGACGCTCGGCGAGTCGGTCAAGCCGACCGAGCCGATGCACCTGCAAGTGTTCATCGGCCGCGGCAAGAAGAAATTGTCCGAGGCCGAGTTCGAGCGCCGGCTCTATATCCTGCGCAAGTCAATCTCCAGCGCGATCTATACGCGGCGCGAGCGGCGCACGTCGGGCTATTACCCGGTGTCGATCTCCTGCCGCACGGTGATCTACAAGGGCATGTTCCTGGCCGACCAGCTCGGCGCCTATTATCCCGACCTGCACGATCCGGATTTCGAGAGCGCGCTCGCGCTGGTGCACCAGCGCTTCTCGACCAACACTTTCCCGACCTGGTCGCTGGCGCATCCCTACCGCTACATCGCGCACAACGGCGAGATCAACACGCTGCGCGGCAACAACAACTGGATGGCGGCGCGCCAGGCTTCGGTGTCCTCGCCGCTGTTCGGCAAGGACATCAGCAAGCTGTGGCCGATTTCCTACGAAGGTCAGTCCGACACCGCCTGCTTCGACAACGCGCTCGAATTCCTCACGCAAGGCGGCTATCCGTTGGCGCATGCCGTGATGATGATGATCCCCGAGGCCTGGGCGGGCAATCCGCTGATGAACGAGGAGCGGCGCGCCTTCTACGAATACAACGCCGCGCTGATGGAGCCGTGGGACGGACCCGCAGCCATCGCTTTCACCAACGGCCGTCAGATCGGGGCGACGCTCGACCGCAACGGCCTGCGCCCGGCGCGCTATCTGCTGACCAGCGATGACCGTATCGTGATGGCGTCCGAGATGGGCGTGCTGCCGATCCCGGAAAAGAACATCGTCAAGAAGTGGCGGCTGCAGCCGGGTAAGATGCTGCTGGTCGATCTCGACGAACAGCGGCTCATCCCGGACGAGGAATTGAAGGCGACGCTGGCGAAAAGTCATCCGTACAAGGAATGGCTCGCACGCACGCAGATCGTGCTCGAGGAACTGCCCGACACCGAGAACGAGGCGCCGATCTCCAATTTGCCGCTGCTCGATCGCCAGCAGGCTTTCGGTTACACGCAGGAAGACCTGAAATTCCTGATGACGCCAATGGCCTCGACCGGCGAGGAAGCGGTTGGCTCCATGGGCAACGACACGCCGATTTCGGCGCTATCAGACAAGCCCAAGCCACTGTTTACCTATTTCAAGCAGAACTTCGCGCAGGTGACCAACCCGCCGATCGATCCGATCCGCGAAGAACTGGTGATGAGCCTCGTCTCCATCATCGGGCCGCGGCCTAATCTGTTCGATCTCGAGGGCATGGCCGACAAGAAGCGCCTGGAAGTGCGCCAGCCGATCCTGACCAACGCGGATCTGGAAAAGATCCGCTCGATCTCGCAGATGAGCGGCGACCACTTCAAGTCGCACACCTTCGACATCACCTTCCCGGCCGAGCATGGCGGCGACGGCATGGGCTGGGCGCTCGACGCATTATGCGAACGTGCCGAGGAAGAGGTGCGCGCCGGCTGCAACATCATCATCCTGTCCGACCGCAAAGCCGGCGCCGACCGCATTTCGATTCCCGTGCTGCTGGCGACCGCGGCGGTGCATCATCACCTGATCCGCAACGGCCTGCGCACATCGGTCGGCCTTGTCGTGGAGACCGGCGAGCCACGCGAGGTGCATCATTTCGCCTGTCTGGCCGGCTACGGCGCGGAAGCGATCAACCCCTATCTCGCCTTCGAGACGCTGGTCGGCATGAAGGACGAACTACCGCAGAAGCTCGACGAGAAGGAAATCGTCAAGCGTTACATCAAGTCGATCGACAAGGGCCTGCTCAAGGTGATGTCGAAGATGGGCATCTCGACCTATCAGTCCTATTGCGGCGCGCAGATTTTCGACGCCGTCGGGCTGCGCCAAGACTTCGTCGACAAATATTTCACCGGCACGCACACCCGCATTGAGGGCGTCGGCTTGGCCGAAATTGCGGAAGAGGCGGTGCGCCGCCACCGCGACGCCTTCGGCGATTCGCCGATCTATTCCTCGATGCTCGACGTCGGCGGCGATTATGCCGTGCGCATGCGTGGCGAGGACCACGTCTGGACCGCCGAGACAGTCGTCCGCCTGCAGCACGCGGTGCGCGGCAATTCGCAGGAGCATTACCGGGCCTTCGCCAAGATCGTGAACGAGCAGAACGAACGGCTGTTGACCATCCGCGGCCTATTCCGCGTCAAGCCTGCGGAGGAAGACGGCCGCAAGCCGATTGCGCTTGAGGAGGTCGAGCCGGCCAAGTCGATCGTGCGGCGCTTCTCCACCGGCGCCATGTCGTTCGGCTCGATCTCGCGCGAGGCGCACACGACGCTCGCCATCGCCATGAACCGCATCGGCGGCAAGTCGAACACCGGCGAAGGCGGCGAGGAACGCGACCGCTTCAAGCCGTTGCCGAACGGCGACAGCATGCGCTCGGCCATCAAGCAGGTGGCCTCGGGGCGTTTCGGCGTCACCGCCGAGTATCTCGTCAACTCGGACATGATGCAGATCAAGATGGCACAGGGCGCCAAGCCCGGCGAAGGCGGCCAGTTGCCCGGCCACAAAGTCGACAAGACCATCGCCAAGGTACGCCACTCGACGCCCGGCGTCGGCCTCATTTCGCCGCCGCCGCACCACGACATCTATTCGATCGAAGACCTGGCGCAGCTCATCTTTGATTTGAAGAACGCCAATCCGGCGGGCGACGTGTCGGTCAAGCTCGTCTCGGAAGTCGGCGTCGGCACGGTCGCCGCCGGCGTCTCCAAGGCGCGAGCCGACCATGTCACCATCGCCGGCTTTGAAGGCGGCACCGGCGCTTCCCCGCTGACCTCGATCAAGCACGCCGGCAGCCCCTGGGAGATCGGGCTTGCCGAAACGCATCAGACGCTGGTGATCAACCGCCTGCGCGGGCGCATTTCGGTGCAGGTCGACGGCGGCATCCGCACCGGGCGCGACGTGGTGGTGGGCGCGCTGCTCGGCGCCGACGAATTCGGCTTCGCGACCGCGCCCTTGATCGCGGCCGGCTGCATCATGATGCGCAAGTGCCATCTCAACACCTGCCCGGTCGGCGTCGCCACGCAAGACCCGGTGCTGCGCAAGCGCTTCAAGGGCCAGCCCGAGCACGTGATCAATTATTTCTTCTTCGTCGCCGAGGAAGTGCGCGAGATCATGGCCACACTCGGCTTCCGCACCTTCAACGAGATGGTCGGGCAGATGCAGATGCTCGACCAGCGCGCGCTGGTGGAGCACTGGAAGGCCAAGGGCCTCGACTTCTCCAAGCTGTTCCTCAAGCCGAAGGCCGGCAAGGGCACCGCCATCTACAAGTGCGAGCCGCAGGATCACAAGATCCACGACATCGTCGACCGCAGACTAATCGCGGAGTCGCAGGCGGCGCTCGATCGCGGCGCGCCGGTGCGGCTGCAAACGAAAATCCGCAACATCGACCGGACCGTCGGTGGCATGCTGTCCGGCGAGGTGGCCAAGCGCTACGGCCATGAAGGCCTGCCCGACGGCACCATCCACGTGCGCTTCAACGGCACCGCCGGGCAGAGCTTCGGCGCCTGGCTCGCGCGCGGCATCACTTTCGAGCTCGATGGCGAAGGCAACGACTATGTCGGCAAGGGCCTCTCGGGCGGGCGCATCATCATCCGGCCGCCGGCGGATTCAAGCATCGTGCCAGAGGAATCGATCATCGTCGGCAACACCGTGCTGTACGGCGCGACCGAGGGCGAATGCTATTTCCGCGGCGTCGCCGGCGAGCGCTTCGCCGTGCGCAATTCGGGCGCCATCGTCGTGATCGAGGGCGCCGGCGACCATTGCTGCGAATACATGACCGGCGGCGTCGTGGTGGTGCTCGGCGTCACCGGGCGCAATTTCGCCGCCGGCATGTCGGGCGGCATCGCCTACGTGCTGGACGAGGACGGCACCTTCAAAACCCGCTGCAACATGGCGATGGTCGAACTCGAGCCGGTGCCGCAGGAAGAAGAAGTCGCCGAAAAGGAATTCGGGCTTTACAACGACCTCGAATCACACGGCCGCGTCGACGTAATGGCCGACCTTACGGCTAAGGACGCCGAGCGGTTGCGTATGCTGATCGCGAACCATGCGCGCTACACCAATTCCAGGCGCGCGGCCGAGATCCTCGCCGACTGGCAGCGCTATCGTCCGCTGTTCCGCAAAGTGATGCCGGTCGAATACCGCCGCGCGCTTGCCGAAATGGCAAAGGAGAAGGCCGCCACCATGCAGGCCGCGGAGTAGTATGGGCAAGGTTACCGGCTTTCTCGAAATCGAGCGGCACGATCGCAAATACGAACCGGTCGCGGAGCGTATCAAGCACTGGCGCGAATTCGTACTGCCGCTGCCGGAGCAGGAATTGCGCAACCAGGCGGCGCGCTGCATGGATTGTGGCGTACCCTATTGTCACGGCACCAGCCGGCTGACCGGCGCGCCCACCGGCTGCCCGGTCAACAACCAGATCCCGGACTGGAACGACCTGATTTATCGCGGCCGCTGGGACGAAGCCGCGCGCAATCTGCATTCGACCAACAATTTCCCGGAGGTCACCGGCCGCGTCTGCCCGGCGCCCTGCGAGGCGTCGTGCACGCTCAACATCGACGACAACCCGGTCACCATCAAGACGATCGAATGCGAGATTGCCGACCGCGCCATCGCGCTCGGGCTCAAGCCCGAGAAGCCCGCGCGCAAGACCGGCAAGAAGGTGGCTGTCGTCGGCTCAGGACCTGCGGGCTTGGCTTGCGCGCAGCAGCTCGCGCGCGCCGGGCATGAGGTACATGTCTACGAGCGCTGGGCCAAGGCCGGCGGCCTGCTGCGCTACGGCATTCCCGACTTCAAGATGGAGAAGATCCACGTCGACCGCCGCGTCGAGCAGATGCTGGCGGAGGGCGTGCGGTTTCATTACGGTGCCGATGTCGGCGTCAATCTGCCACCCGAGAAACTGCTCAAGGAGCACGACGCCGTGGTGCTCGCCGGCGGCGCCGAAAAACCGCGCGACCTGCCAGTGCCCGGCCGCGAGCTCAAGGGCATTCATTTCGCCATGGATTTCCTGCCGCAGCAGAACCGGCGCGTGAGCAACGAGCCGCAAGCCGGCGGCGAGCCGATCCTCGCCAATGGCAAGAAAGTCGTCGTGATCGGCGGCGGCGACACCGGCTCCGACTGCATCGGCACCTCGATCCGTCAGGGCGCGGTGTCGGTGATCAATTTCGAGATCATGCCGCAGCCGCCAGAGCACGAAAACAAGATGATCGTGTGGCCGGACTGGCCGCTCAAGCTGCGCATCTCGTCCAGCCACCAGGAAGGCGTCGAGCGTGAATTCGCCGTGCTGACGCAGAAATTCTCCGGCGAGAACGGCCGGGTCAAGAAACTCCATTGCGTGCACGTGGACGACAAGTTCAAGCCGGTGGCGGGAACCGAGTTCGAAATCGAGGCCGACTTGGTGCTGCTCGCCATGGGCTTCGTGCATCCGCTGCACGAAGGCATGCTCAAGGCGCTCGCCGTTAAGCTCGATGCGCGCGGCAATGTCAGCGCCGACACTGTGCAGTATGTTACGTCGGTGCCGAAAGTCTTCGCCGCCGGCGACATGCGGCGCGGGCAATCGCTGGTGGTGTGGGCGATCCGCGAAGGCCGCCAAGCCGCGCACGCGGTCGACAAATTCCTGATGGGCTCGACCACGCTGCCGCGCTGAGCGGCGCCTACCGCAGCCAGCCGTTAATTCCGTCCGAGCGCGGGATCGACGCCGGCGGGCGCGGCACGTCGGATTGCGACGGCCGCCGGGCCTCCACCGGGTGCTCGATGCGGGGCTTGGCACCCGTCGCCTGCGAGGTCTTGCCGGCGGCGGCGCGCTTGGGCTGCTCCGGCGGCTTGACGGCGGCGGGCGGTTCGGTGCGGGCGACGGGCGTGGCGCCGGCGCGTGGCCGCCGGCGGAACGCTCATACGACCGGCGTCGCTGCCGAGCGGCCAGACGAAATCGTCGGCGCGTCCGGGCGGAGCCGCCACCGGCTCGCCCTTGACCAACACGCGGTTTGCGATGACGTCGCTGTGCAGCGGCTGCGCACTCGAGGCGCCAAGCAACTCCTCGGAATTTGTCGGCGTCACCGTCAGCGGCACAACCGGTCCGGCCACCGGCCGTACTTTCGATTTTGCATCGTCCGGCAGCGGCCCGACCGGCCCGACCGGAAGCGCCACCGGTCCGCGGTTGCTCATATAGCGGCGCACTTCGCGTTCGACGTAGTGCGCGAGCTTGCGGGCGCCGGATTTGGTGAAAAAGACGCCGTCGGCCGAACGCAGCCGCCGCATCTGGCCTTCATAGTCGGGGCCGAAGTTCGAGTACTTGCCGGCCTCGTCCACGAAGCCGTCCCACACGTCGATATAGTTGATACCGGCGCGCGCGGCGCGCGCGCGATAGAGATCGTTGAGATAGACCGCGTCGGCAGTGGATTTGGTGCCGCGGATCGACGGCAGGCCGACCCAGAACACCGGCGCGCCCTTGCTCTTGAGGGCCGCGATCGTCTCATCGATACGTTTGGAATAAACTTCCGCCCATTTATCGCTGCGGAATTCGATCACGCCGTTGACGCTTCCGCCGCCTTCCGGTTCGGGCGCAACCAGATCGTCGGGCTGATCCTTGCCTTGCGCTTTAAGCTCGGCGGCTTTCTTTTCCTGCTCTTCCTTGGCGCTCTTGTCAGCTTCCTTCGCCAGGTCGCGCTCGCGGATGCTCTGGCGGTCGCTGACGCCGAGCATCATGATCACGTAATTGGGCTTCTCCTGCGTCAGGATATCGCGCGCGACGTGCCACCAATCGAGATCGCTTTTCGGATCGTACCGCAACAGCCCGGAATGTATCTTGTTCCTGCGCACGATGCCGACTTCCGGCGTGTCCGAAAAGGCGTCCTCCAGCCCATAGGCAAGCCAATCGGCCATGGCGTCGCCCAGCACCACGATCGAGGTGGTGGGCGCGGGCGCGTTCGCATCCGGCTTGTGCGGGCTCGGCGCGCGCGAGGATTCGCCTTGATATTGCGTTTGCGGGGGCGCGAACTCGTCCTGAGGAGGCCGCGTGTTGAAGCCGCCGCCGCCACCGAAAAAACCGCCGAAGAAGCCGCCGCTGCGCGACCGCTGGCGGCTCAGAAAGGGATAACGGTCGTCGGACCGCTGCTGGGCTTGCGCCGGCAAAGTGAGCGCGATTTGAATCGCGGCGACGCTCGCGCATTCGGCCGCGGCTAGAACGACCGCCCCGATCAGCCAACGTGAAAGCTGGATTTTGTCAAACATACCGATCGCCCAAGGCCTTAATATACAAAGGAAAAGGCCAACCGCGAAGGGGCCCTTCGCGGCCGCAAGAGCCATTAGCGCGTAAAAAATGTCAACTCGAAGGTGGCCGGCTTATTAACTTCAGCGGCTGCGCAGTTGGTCGAGGATTGTGGCCGAGGCAAAGCCGTCGGGAACCCGCCCGATCCTTGTCTGGAAATCGCGGATCGCGGCCCTGGTCCTGGCCCCGAGATGGCCGTCCGGCTCGCCGACATCGTAGCCGCGGCGTTCCAGCAATTGCTGCATTTCCAGCCGCTCGCCGCGCGACAGCACCCGCTCGTAACGTGGCCATTGCTGCGCGAATTCGCCGGCCCCGCGCAGCCGGTCGGCCAGATGGCCGATCGCCAGCGCATAGGCCTCGGCCGGATTGTATTTCATGATGACGCGGAAATTCGCCAGCATCAGGAAGCCGGGCCCCTGCACGCCCGCCGGCACCAGCAGGAAAGCCCGCTCGTCTGGACGCGGGAACGGCCGGTTGCCCGGGCGCGCGATCCCCAAGCGTTCCCAGTCGCGGATCGTCATCGCGCGCGCATGGTCGGCGAGCATGAAATTGAGGGTCGCCGGCACGACGACTTCGTAGCCCCAAGTTTGCCCGCTGACCCAGCCGTCGCGCTTCAGGTTGTTGGCGGTCGAGGCGATGATGTCGGGTACCGAGTCGACCACGTCGCGGCGGCCGTCGCGGTCGAAATCGACCGCGTAGCGCTTGAACGCGGTCGGCATGAACTGGGTCGGGCCGAAGGCGCCGGCCCACGAGCCGACCAATCGGTCCGCCCTCACGTCGCCGCGCGCGAGGATTTCCAGCGCCGAGAGGAATTCCTCGCGGAAATAATTCTGCCGGCGGCCGATGCAGGCAAGCGTGGCGGTTGAGCGGATCACCGGGCGGTCGCCGACTTGCGCGCCGTAATCGGTCTCCACGCCCCAGATCGCGGCGATGGTGTAGCGGTCGACGCCGTAGGCGCGCTCGACTGCGTCGAAGGTCGCACGGTAGCGCGCGAGCAGCGCGCGGCCCTGCTCGATGCGCGCGTCGTTCACCAGGAGATCGAGATAATCCCAGAACGATTTGGTGAATTCGGGCTGGGCGTCGAGCAGATCCATGATGCGCAGGTCTGGCGTCAGCGGCGCGGTCAAGGCAACATAGACGTTGCGCGCGATGCCGCGGCGCGCGGCCAGCGGCCACAGCCGCTCGAGGCAGCCGCGGAAATCCGCCGCCGCGGCGCGGATCGCCGCGGCGGTCATGCGCGGATCACCGGAGGCGCCCGATTCGCCGCTCCAGTCCGGTCCGCCCGCCGGGGCGGCAATGGCTGCCGGCGGGATCGTCCCGGTCGGGCCGAAATAGCGATCGCGCGCCGGCGCGGAGGTGCCGCCGCACGCGGTCGCGGCCACGGCGGCAGCGGTGACGAATCGGTTTATCAATCGCATCGCGATGCCGGTCTTATTTTGATCCCCAAGGTCCCCTATGGGTGCCCCGATATCGTTTCGACGCCGTTAATGGTCTAGCATGCGGAACTTGGCTGGACCGACGCCCGCCACCATGCTTTCTCATCGCCTGAACGAATCATTGCCCTGGAACCCATCGTAATTCCCCCATGAATCCCACATGACCCGCATCCGCAAAGCCATATTCCCGGTGGCGGGCCTCGGCACCCGCTTCCTGCCGGCGACCAAGGCCATGCCGAAGGAGATGCTGCCGGTGGTCGACCGGCCGCTGATCCAGCACGTGGTGGACGAGGCGCGCCAGGCCGGCATCGAGCATTTCATCTTCGTCACCGGCCGCCACAAGGCGGTGATCGAGGACCATTTCGACCGCCAGTTCGAGCTCGAACTGACGCTGGTCGAGCGCGGCAAGAAGGCGGACCTTAAGCTGCTATCGCAAGATCTGCCGGAGCCAGGTACGTTCAGCTTCACCCGCCAGCAATCGCCGCTCGGGCTCGGGCACGCCATCTGGTGCGCGCGCGAACTGGTCGGCCACGAACCCTTCGCGCTGCTGCTGCCCGACGTGCTGGTGCAGAACGCGCGCGGCTGCCTCGCCCAGATGATCGACGCCGCCAAGGACCTCGACGACAACGCCAATATCATCGCGGTCGAGGAAGTGCCGGCCGACCGCATCCACATGTACGGCGTGGTCGGCGTCGGCAAGCCCAAGGGCAAGGCTTTCGCCATCACCAAAATGGTCGAGAAGCCGAAGCCGGCGGAAGCGCCGTCCAATCTCTCCATCACCGGGCGCTACATTTTGCAGCCGGAGATTTTCGAACTGATCGAAAAGCAGGCGGCCGGCACCGGCGGCGAAATCCAGCTTACCGACGCCATGGTCGCGCTCGCCCGCACGCAACCGTTCTACGGTCTCAAATTCGCGGGCCGTAGTTTCGACTGCGGCTCCAAGATCGGTTTTCTCACCGCCAATGCCGCCTATGCGCTGGAGCGCCCGGATATCGCCCCGGAATTCCGCAGCGAACTGCGGCGTCTGCTGGGCGAGAAATAACCCGTTCAGCGCTGGAAGCGCAGCCCGAGCAGGAAGACGCTCTCGGTATAATCGATGCCCGGTACGTTCGAGTGCAGCCAGTTCTGTTGGAATTCGCCTTTGAGCTGCATCGAACGGTTGAGCTTGTAGGTCAAACCTAAGCCCAACGAATAGTGCGTGTCTTGGCGGTCGGGCGTGACGCTGCCCGGCGTGAGCACGCAATCGCAGACAGGCGCCAGTAGATCGCTCGAGACGCCGCTATAGGTATCGACGCCGAAGCCCAATTTCAGGGTGGCGATCAGCCATCGCCGCAAGGCGTGATCGACCTGCACTCCGGCGCTGCGATAGAAAATGCCGGACACGCCGGGGACGGCGGATTCGCCGACCGTCGAGGCGGCGGTCAGTTTGACCGTGGTGAGCGCGTCGGCGGTCCAGATCAGCGAGGCGTCGCCGATCAGGCCGGTCAAAGGCTCGAAACGCGGGTCCGCGTAGTTGCGCCGCGTGTAGCCGGCGCTGACCTGGCCGGTGAGGCGGCCGGGCAATTCGAAGGTGGTGCCGACGCTGCCGGTGAGCCCGTGGGAATCACGCTGATAGCCGGAAAAATCGGTGTCGAGATCGTGCACGCGATTGTCGGCGCTGAGCGAGACGAACGGGGTGACGCCCGGCGACAATTCGTAGCCGCCGCGCAGCGTGCCGGTATATTGATCGTAATTGCGGTCGTCGTTGCTGGCGGTGGTGCCATCGGTCAGCGTCGAGTTCTGGTAGACCGTGCGCTCGGCATCGGCCTTGACGGAAAGATCGAAGCGGCTGAAGCGCTGGCCGATGCCGGCGGTGCCGCCCACCGTGGCGAAGACCGGAAGCTTGGCCAAGCCGGCCTGCAGGTTCGGGCTGCCGGGATTGTCGGTCGCGACCAGTAAGCGGGTGCCGAGATCGATGCGCGTGTCGTGCGTCACGTCGATGCGGCCGTCCACCTTGCCGTTGAAGTTCGGCCGGCTCAGCGACGGCGAGGTGTCGGGGCTGTAGCCGGTATAGCTTCCGCGCAGGTCGACCTTGAGCTCGTGCCGCGACCAGTTCGACTGCGCGCGCAATTCCGGCGCGACGGTGTAGAGCAAGGCGCCGGCGCCGCCGGGTCCGCCGGTCGGGTTGGTGTCGTAGCCGCCGATCAATTCGACCGCCGGAAACAGCGTGAAGCCGCCGGCGTGCACGCCAAGCGGCGCGTAAGGATCGTCGGGCTCGCTATGCGCCTTGGGCTTGGGCGGTAGCTTACGGATCGGCCCGAGCTCGACCGGCGGCGCTCCGGGCGCCATCGCAAAGGCACCGGTCGCGGGCGGCGGCGTCTGGTAGCGCGTGACGACGAGCGGCTCGGCCACGCCGGGCGCGATCGCCTGCGCATCGGCCGGCGAATTGGCTTTCGTTTTGCCTTTGATTTTTTTTCGGTGGTTGGTGGAATCGAAGCCGGTGATGCCGGCGCCCGCTGCCGGGCCTGAGAAATTGGCGGGCGGCGGACCCAGTTGCGCGAGCCCCGGCCGCGTGAATTTCTGGAAACGCGGCGGGTTGCGTGGATCGGTTTGCAGATTGGGCGCCAGCGGATCGGGGAACGCCGGCGGCGCCGTTTGCGCCAGCGCGTCCGCGCTCCACAGCGCCATGCACGCGACCGCGAGCAGACGTGCGCCGCGCGGCGGGGCCGAAATTAATGGACGTGAGCGCGGCACGACGATCTTTGCCTTCCCGCCCACGGCTAAACGCCGGGCGCGCGCGCCTTTTCAAAAGGAGCGCTCGCCCGCGCGTCCGCGGACTATGGTTAACGGAAGTTAAAACCGTATGGTTAACGGGGCGTTGATAGGCCGAGAGCCCTTTAGATCCAGCCTTTAAGCTCGCGCATCACCACGTCGCGGATCACCGCCATGCCCGGCCCGGAGTTGTTGAGGCAGGGGATCGCCGCGAAATTCTTACCCCCCGCGGCTTTGAATATCGCGGCATTTTCCATGGCGATCTCTTCCAGCGTCTCCAGGCAATCGGCGGCAAAGCCCGGCATGATGACGGCGAGGTTCTTCACGCCGCGCTCGGCCAGCGCCTTCATGGTGGCGTCGGTATAGGGCTTGAGCCATTCCGCCGGGCCGAAGCGCGACTGGAAGGTCATCAGCAGGCCCTCTTCGTCGAGCTTGAGCTTCTTGCGCAGCAGCGCCGTGGTCTCGGCACAGTGGCGGTAATAGGGATCGCCCTTGGCGACGTATTCTTCCGGCATGCCGTGGAACGAAGCGACGATCTTGTCCGGCGTGAACTTGAGCTTGGAGAGCGCCACGTTGAGTGAACTGGCGAGCGCGTCGATATAAACCGGCTCGGCGTAATAGGGTGCGGCCACGCGCAAGGCCGGCTGGGCGCGCATCTTGGCGAGCGCGCGGAAGACTTCATCGCAGACGGTCGCGGTAGTCGCCGCCGCGTATTGCGGATAGAGCGGCACGATCAGTATGCGCTCGCAGTCCTGCGCGGCGAGCGCGTCGAGCCGCGAGCGGATCGACGGATTGCCGTAGCGCATCGCCCAGTCGACGCGCAGGCGCCGGTCGACCTTGCCGAGCATCTCTTCGAGCTGGTCGGATTGCGAGCGCGTGATGGTCTTGAGCGGCGATTCATTGCGCTCTCTATTCCATATCTTGTCGTAGTCGCGGCCCTTGCGGCCGGGGCGCACGGTCAAGACGATCAAATTGAGCACCAGCCACCATTTGACCGGGTTCTCCTCGATCACGCGGCGGTCGGAGAGGAACTCCTTCAAGTAGCGGCGCATCGACCAGTAATCGGTGGCGTCCGGCGTGCCGAGATTGACCAGCAGCACGCCGATGCGGCCGCCTGCGGTCGGGACGGTGGATGGGCTCATCATGATTTGCGCTCGTCGGCGATCACCTTGCCGTCGTTCGGCAGGGCGCCAGGCGCCACCAGTTTGACCGTGCCCTTGAGCTTGGTGACCGATTGCAGCGTGGCGGCGACCGCGCTTTCCAGCGCGACATCTTGCGTCGCGCTTTCCGCCATGAGCGTCATGGTGTCCTGCTCGTCCTCGCGGCCGACCACCAGGCGCAGGCGCTTGAGCTCGGGGTGGCGCGCGGCCACCTCGGCGACCTGCTTGGGGTGCACGAACATGCCCTTGACCTTGGCGGTCTGGTCGGCGCGGCCCATCCAGCCCTTGATGCGCGCATTGGTACGCCCGCACGGCGAGAGGCCCGGCAGGATCGCCGAAAGATCGCCGGTGCCGAGCCGGATCATCGGATAGTCCGGATTGAACGAGGTGACCACCACCTCGCCCACCTCGCCTTCGGCCACCGGATCGCCGGTGCCGGGCCGCACGATTTCGACGATCAGTGTTTCGTTGACGATCATTCCCTCCCGCGCCTCGCTCTCATAGGCGATCACGCCGAGCTCGGCGGTGGCATAGCATTGCAGCACGGCGACGCCGCGCTTGCCCAACTCTTCGCGCAGCGAGGCCGGCAGCGCCGCGCCGGACACCAGCGCGCGTTTGATCGAGGAAGCGTCCTTGCCGGTCTTGCCGGCGGCATCGAGCAGGATTTTCAGGAAATCCGGCGTGCCGACATAACCGGAAGGCTTGTAATGCACGATCGCCTCAAGCTGCTGCTCGGTATTGCCGACGCCGCCCGGGATGACCGCGCAGCCGAGCGCCTGCGCGCCGGACTCAAGGATAAAGCCTCCGGGCGTGAGGTGATAGGCGAAGGAATTGTGCACGATGTCACCGATGCGAAAGCCGGCGGCAAAACTGGCGCGCGCCGCGCCCCACCAATCTGGGCCCCCGCCTTCCGGCTCGAAGATCGGTCCGGGTGACATCAGCAAGTGCCGCGCGCGGTTCGCCGGCGTGACGTTGAGTCCGCCGAACGGCGGGTTTTCGCTCTGCAGGGCAACAATATCCGACTTGCGCAGCACCGGCAGTTTCGCCAGCGCGCTGCGCGAATTCACATCGTGCGCCTTGACGCCGGCGAGGTGCTTGGCCCAGCCCGGCGCGGTCATCGCATGGGCGACGACCTTTGGCAGCGCCGCGCATTCCTCGCTGTCGCGCAAAACAGGCGAGCGGGTTTCCAGGGGGTCGTAGTACTCGGGCATGGGGCTACTTTATCAAAAATCATTGCGGGGCGCCGCGCAGCGCCGGACCGAATTGATGGGCGCCTACGCCAGCCAGCGTTTGCGCCGGCGGTAATGCTTGCCCTCGCGGAAGCTCTTGCGCCGGCCGCCGGAAATGCCGAGGTAGAATTCCTTCACGTCCTCGTTCTCGGAAAGCGACTTGGCGTCGCCGTCCATCACCACACGGCCGTTCTCCAGAATGTAGCCGTAGCGCGCGAAGCGCAGCGCCATGTGGGTGTTCTGCTCGGCCAGCAGGAACGAGACGCCTTCCTTCTCGTTGAGGTTTTTGACGATCTCGAAAATCTCCTCGACGATCTGCGGGGCGAGCCCCATCGAGGGTTCGTCGAGCAGGATCATCTTCGGGCGCGACATCAGCGCGCGGCCGACCGCGCACATCTGCTGCTCGCCGCCGGAGGTGTAGCCGGCAATGGCGTCGCGCCGCTCGGCGAGCTTGGGAAAATAGGAATAGACCAGGTCGATATCCTGGCGGATCGCCGCCCGGCCGTCACGCCGCGTGAAGGCGCCGGTGAGCAGGTTTTCCTCGACGGTGAGATGCGCGAAGCACTGACGGCCTTCCATCACCTGGATGCAGCCGCGGCGCACCAATTCGTTAGGCGACAAGTTCTGCACCTCGTCGCCCTCGAATATGATCGAGCCCTTGGTGACGTCGCCGCGCTCGGCGTGCAGCAAATTGGAAATCGCTTTCAGCGTGGTGGTCTTGCCGGCGCCGTTGGCGCCGAGCAGCGCCACAATGCCGCCTTTCGGCACGTCGAGCGACACGCCCTTGAGCACCAGGATGACGTGGTCGTAGATGACTTCGATATTGTTGACCGAAAGGATTTTTTCCGCCGGAGCGGAAGCCGTCGTTTCGGTCCGTGTTGCCGCCGACATGGGCACTCCCAACAAGAACCTCTCCCCGCCACGGCGGCGGGGAGAGGGTTTGTTCGTTCAGGTTACGACGACTTGTCGCAAGCTTCCGTGCGCTTCGGCCAGGGCTGGTTCTTGGTGACGTAGTCCTGCGCGGCCGAATCGAGCAGCGGCATGACCTTGTCCTTCATGGGCGAGATCCAGTCGCTGACTTTGACCCACTTGGCGCCGTCCCATTGCTGCACATAAGCGGAGTGGTGGCCGTTGTGGTCGGTGCAGTTCACCGAAATCGGCGCGCCGAAATCGGGCAGACCGATCTCCTTCCACCGCGCCGCCGTGATCTGCAGCGATTCCAGCCCGCGACGCATTTCCTCGCCGGTGATGTCCTTTTTGCCGGTGAGCCGCTGTGCGTTACGGATCGCCTCGGCGATCACCACGGAATTCATCACGCCACGATTATAGAAGTTCTCGCCGACTTGGCTCGGCGGAGTCTGGCTGTCCTTGCCGATCACATAAGTCTGGATGTCCTTGATGGCGGGGAAGTTGGCACCCACCGCATTGAAGTTGAGCGAGAGATAGCCCTTTGCGGCCGCTCCCGCCGGACGCGCGTCGTCCTCGCTGCCCGACCACCACACGCCGATGAAATGATCCATTGGGTAGCCGGTCTTAGCGGCTTCCTGCACCGCGGTCGGGTTCATCGCGCCCCAGCCCCACATGATCATGTAGTCCGGACGGTCGCGGCGAACGCTCAGCCAGAGGCTCGACTGGTTCTGCATCTGCGCCGGCGGCACCGGGTATTTCTTTACGGTGAAGCCGTAATCTTTGGCCATTTGGTCGAGCAGCGGGATCGGCTCGAGACCATAGCCGCCGTCGAAGTAGATGTAGCCGATGGTCTTGCCCTTGAGCTTGTCGAGACCGCCTTCCTTGGTGCCGATATAGCGGAAGATAATCGACAGACCGTCCCAATATGTCGCCGGCGGATTGAAGATCCACGGGAAGTCCTTGCCGACCGCCGAGGCGGACAGGCCGTAGGCCATCGACAGGATCGGGATGTGGTCGACCGCCGCTTTCGGGATGAGCGCCAGCGTGATGCCGGTCGAATAGGGCGTGATCACCGCCGGATGCTGGTTCTTCAGCGATTCATAGCATTCGACACCCTTCTCGTTCTTGTAGCCGGTCTCGCATTCGACGAACTTGATCTTGGAGCCGCCGACGCCTCCGTCGCGCGCATTCAGCATGGTCATGTAGTCGTGCATGCCATTGGCGATCGGGATGCCCGAATTGGCGAAGGGGCCGGTGCGATAGGTGAAGAGCGGGACGAGAGTTTCCGCGCCAGCCTGCGAAACCAGGACGGGACCGCCGACCAGGCTCGCGAGGGCCGCGCCGAGAACCAAAAGTTTCAAGCGCATTTTCGTTTCTCCCTTTGCTTCTGCCGGCGCCTTTTTGCTCCGGCTTTGAAAATCCCTCGATCGAGAGGGTAACCCCTTACCCGCCTGCGAGGACGGACAGGGGAATTGGCATTAAGTGTGCGCCATCAATACGGGAAAGGCCACACCCTCAGTTTCTGCTTCCCGATCTGCCAGAGCCGCGCCAGCCCGTTTGGCTCCGCGATTAGGAAAAAAATAATCAGCACCCCCAGGGTGATGAAGTTGATGTGCTCGACATTTGCCGAGGTGATCGGAATGCCCAGCATGTCTTTAACCATGCGCAGCACGATCGGCAGGCCGTAGATCAGCGCCGCGCCGAGGTATGAGCCGAGCAGGCTGCCGAGCCCGCCGATGATCACCATGAACAGCGTGAGAAAAGACTGGTTGATGCCGAAGCTTTCGGACTCGGCGTTGCCGAGCCAGAGGAATACCAGCATCGCGCCGGCGACCCCACAGTAGAACGACGACACCGCGAAGGCGAGCAGCTTGGTCGGATAAAGTTTGATGCCGATCAGTTCAGCGGCAATGTCCATATCGCGCACCGCCATCCAGGTGCGGCCGATGCGGCCGCGGATCAAGTTGGAGGCGAGCCAGGTCATGACGGCGACAATGCTGAGCACAATGAGATAGCGGGTTACAGGCGTCGCATTCGGGCCGGTGATCGGAATGCCGAACAGCGTTCGCGCCGGCACTTCGATCGACGCTGAAATATTATAGTTGTAGAGCCAGGGAATGCGGATGAAGCACCACGACAGGAAAAACTGCGAAGCGAGCGTGGCGACCGCAAGATAAAAGCCCTTGATTCGCAGGCTGGGCAGGCCGAACACGATGCCGGCCGTGGCCGAGAAAAAGCCCGAGCATATGACCAGCACCACAATATTGATGCCGGGGAAATACGTTGCGAGCTTGTAGCAGGCGAAAGCGCCGACCCCCATGAAGCCGCCGGTGCCGAGCGACAGCAGTCCGGTGTAGCCGGTGAGCAGATTGAGCCCGATCGCCGCCAGCGAGAAGATCAGCACGGGCGTCAAGACCGAGTCGACCATGAAATCGGATGCAGTCAGCGGCACCAGCACATACGCCGCCGCCAGGATCAGCGCGATGCCGATCTTGTCCTGCAGGATCGGGAACAGCGCCTGGTCGGCGCGGTAGCTCGTCTTGTACTGGCCGGCTTCGCGATAAAACATGCCTCAGATCCGCTCAATGATGCGTTCGCCGAACAGACCTTGCGGCCGGAACAGCAGGAAAACCAGCGCGATGACGTAGGCGAACCATTCCTCGATGCCGCTGCCCAACAGCGGGCCCCAATAGAATTCGCCGATCTTTTCGCCGACACCGATGATGACGCCGCCGATGATGGCGCCCGGTATCGAAGTAAAGCCGCCGAGGATGAGCACCGGCAGGGCCTTGAGCGAGATGATCTCCAGTGCGAACGACACGTTCGAGCGCGCGCCCCACATGATGCCGGTCGCCAGCGCCACGATGCCGGCGGCAAACCACACGGTCACCCAGATATATTCGAGCGAAATGCCGACAGAGAGCGCGGCACGGTGGCTATCGGCGACGGCGCGCAGCGCGCGTCCGATGCGCGTCTTTTGGAAGAACAACGCAAGGCTTGCCACCATCAGCGATGCGATGATGGCGGCGGCGATGTCGATCTTCTGCAACTGCACGAAGCCGCCCAGCATCTTGATGCTGTAGGAGCCGTTCGGCAGCAGCAACTGGTCGGCAATCATCACCTTGGGATCGCCGCCGAAAATCAGTTCGCCGGAGCCGATGAGAATATAGGTCAGACCGAACGTCGCCATGAACAGGATGATGTCCGGCTGGTTGACCAAAGGTCGCAGCACAAAACGTTCGATCGCGAGCGCCAGCAGAAACATGACGCCGATGGTGATGGCGAGCGCCAGATAGGCCGGCACGCCGTGCGCGTAGAGGCCAACGAGCGTCAGCGCGGAGAACACCACCATGATGCCTTGCGCGAAATTGAACACGCCGGAGGCCTTGAAGATCAGCACGAAGCCGAGCGCGATCAGCGCGTAGAGCACGCCGGCGACCAGGCCCTCCCACAGCGTCTGCACGAACAGGTCCGGCGCGGAGCCCATCTGGACGAAGGGATCGATGAAGATTTGGTAGAGGAGATGCATCACATACTTCTCAATGAGCCACGCCGAGATAGGCGTCGATCACGCCCTGATTGCTGCCAACCTCGTCCGGCGTGCCGTCGGCGATCTTGACGCCGTGATCAAGCACCACCACACGATCGGACAAATCCATCACTACGCCCATGTCGTGCTCGATCAGCGCGATGGTGGTGCCGTAGTGGTCGTTCACGTCGAGCACGAAGCGCGACATGTCCTCTTTCTCTTCGATGTTCATGCCGGCCATCGGCTCGTCGAGCAACAGCAGATCGGGCTCCATGGCGAGCGCGCGGCCGAGCTCGACGCGCTTCTGCAGGCCGTAGGGCAGCCGGCCGACCGGAATGCGGCGGATTTCCTGGATTTTGAGGAAGTCGATGATCTCCTCGACCCGATGCCGGTGTTCGACTTCTTCCGTCATGGCGGGCCCGAAGCGCAGCAATTGCCAGAAGAAGTTCTTGTGCATCTTGAGCGTGCGGCCGGCCATGATGTTGTCGAGCGCGGTCATGCCGCGGAACAGCGCGACGTTCTGGAAGGTGCGCGCGATGCCGCCGTGGGCGGCGTCGTGCGGGCGCATCTTGGCGCGCGTCTGCCCCTTGAAGTTGATGCGGCCCTGCTGCGGCGTGTAAAAGCCGTTGATGATATTGAGCATCGAGGTCTTGCCGGCCCCGTTCGGGCCGATGATGGCGCGGATTTCGCCTTTGCGGATGTCGAAGGAGACGTCGCTTACTGCGTTCACGCCGCCGAACGACAGCGATACGTTCTCCACCGACAAAAGCACGTCGCCGACCGCAACGTCGGGGCCGCTCGGCGCTCTCATGCCGCCTTCCCCATTGGCGCGGCGGCCGGCTCGGTGTTCATGTCGCGGATTTTCACGCGCGCGCTGATTGTCCCTTTGCGGCCGTCCTCGAAGGTGACCTCGGTCGAGATGTCGGCTTCCTTGGAACCGTCATAGAGCGCCTTGACCAGCGGGCCGTAGCGATCGGCGATGAAGCCGCGGCGCACCTTCTGGGTGCGCGTCAGTTCGCCGTCGTCGGCATCGAGTTCCTTGTGCAGGATCAAGAAGCGTTTGATCTGCGCGCCCGCCATTACCTTGTCCTGCGCGAGCGAGCGGTTCACTTCGGCGACGTGTTTCTCGACCATATCGTAGACTTGGCTGTGGCCGGCGAGCTCCTGGTAGGAGCCGTAGACCACGTTATTGCGCTCGGCCCAGCTTCCGACCGCAGTCAAATCGATATTGATCATCACTGCGACGAAATCGCGCTGGTCGCCATAGGCGACGACCTCGCGGATGTTTGGATAGAACTTGAGCTTGTTCTCGATGTATTTCGGCGGGAACAGCGTGCCATTGTTGAGCTTGCCGACGTCCTTGGCGCGATCGATGATCTTGAGGTGCCCGGTTTTCTCGTCGAAGAAGCCGGCATCGCCCGTCTTCACGTAGCCGTCCGGCGTCATTGCTTCCGCGGTCTTGGCGTCGTCCTTGAAATAACCGGAGAACATGCCGGGCGACTTGAACTGCACCTCGCCGTTCTCGGCGATGCGGATGTCGACGTTCGGGCAGGCCGGCCCGACGGTGTCGGAATAGATTTCGCCGTCGGGCTGCGCGGTGACGTAGAGGAAGGCCTCGGTCTGGCCGTAAAGCTGCTTTAGATTGAGGCCGATCGAGCGGTAGAAGTTGAACAAGTCCGGCCCGATCGCCTCGCCCGCGGTGTAGGCCACGCGCACGCGCGAAAAGCCGAGCACGTTCTTGAGCGGGCCGTAAACCAGGATATTGCCGAGCCAATAAAGCAGCCGGCCGGCGAGCGGCACCGGCTGCTTGTTAAGGATGCGCTCGCCGTATTTGCGCGCCACGCCGATGAAATAATGGAACAGCTTGCGCTTAAGGAAGCCGGCGTCCTCCATGCGGATCATCACGCGCGTGAGCAGGAGTTCGAGCGTGCGCGGCGGCGCGAAATAGAAGCTCGGCCCAATTTCGCGCAGGTCGGCCATCGCCGTGTCGCTATTCTCCGGACACGCCGTGCAGAAACCCGACACCATCCCTTGCGCGAAATTGAGGTAGTGGTCGCCGACCCAGGCCAGCGGCAAATAGGCGAGCGCCACGTCGTCCACGTTCAACTTGTCGAATTTCACCGTGTCAGTTGCCGCATGAATCGAGCGCTCGCCAGTCAACACGACGCCCTTGGACGTGCCGGTGGTGCCAGACGTGTAAAGAATAATGGAGGGATCGCTGCCTTTTCCGCCGGCGATCTCGGCATCGAGCCAGGCCGCGACTTTCGGATCGGCGAGCGCCTTGCGCCCCTCCGCGATGATGTCGTCGATCGGATGCAGGTGGCTGTGGTCGTAATCGCGCAAGCCGCGCCGCTCGTCGTAGACCATCTCCTCGAGCTTGGGCAGACGCTCCATGACCGACATGATCTTGTCGATCTGCTCCTGGTCCTCGACCGCGGCGAAACGCACCTCGGCGTGCGCCAGAACAAAGGCGAGCTCGTCGGCCACCGCATCGGCATAGACCGGCACCGGCACCGCGCCGAGCATCTGTGCCGCCATCACCGACCAATAGAGTTTCGGCCGGTTGGTGCCGACGATGGCGATGGTCTCGCCGCGCTTGAGGCCAAGCCGGTTCAAGCCGACCGCATAGGCGCGCACGATTTCGAGCACCTGGCCCCAGGTCCAGGTCTGCCAAATGCCGAGATCCTTTTGCCGCATAGACGGCCGATCGCCATAAATATTGGCGTTACGAATCAACAGCTTAGGGAATGTATCCGCCGCAGCGGAGGCGTTGGTTGCCACAGCCTATCCTCCCTGGCGGCCGCGTTCGTAGGTTACGCGGCCTTCTACCCCCTCGCCGCCTCCGCGGGCGGTCTTGTTGCCACGATATGAAAACACCGATGCAGGCCGGTCAAGTCTGCGCGGTGTTGGTATTTGGTCGCAGTTGGGGAGCTAAATTATTCCGCCGCCTTGAGAAACGGCGTTGAGCCGGCGCGGAACTGCTCGTGCAACGCAGCCTCCTCGGCCTTGGCGGCCGCCAAGTGCCGCTGCTTGACGGGACCGAAGCCGCGGATTTTTTCCGGCAGAGAGGCGAGAACAACGGCGACTTGGTGATTTTCCGGAGTCAGATGTTCGATTATTTCCCCCAGAAGATCGAAATACGCCGCGACCAGACGCCGCTCTGTTTTACGCTCGGAGGTGTAGCCGAACGGATCGAGCGGCGTGCCGCGCAGCACCTTGAATTTCTTGAGCACGCGGAAGGCGCCGAGCAACCACGGCCCGAACGACATCTTCTTCGGCTCGCCGGTGACCTTGTCGCGGCGCGCCAGCAACGGCGGCGCGAGGTGAAACTCGAGCCGCAGCTTGTCGCCGTCGAAGGTTGACCTCACGCGCTCGACGAAGGCGGTGTCGGTGTAAAGCCGCGCCACTTCGTATTCGTCCTTGTAGGCCATCAGCTTGAACAGATAGCGCGCGACCGCTTCCGACAGCGCGCACTCGCCCGGCGCCTTGGTGGCTTCGGCGGTTTTCACCTTCTCGACCCAGGTGCGATAGCGCCGCGCGTAGCGCGCGTTCTGATAGGCGGTGAGGAATGCAACGCGCCGGTCCACCGTTTCAGCGAAGGATTGCGAGAGCTTGAGCGATTCGTGCGCGGTGTCGGCTTGTGGTTTCAGTAAGGACTGGATCGCGGCCGGATCGGCGGCGGCACGGCGGCCCCAACGGAAGGCAGAGATGTTATCCGCGACCGCTTCGCCGTTGAGCTCGATCGCCTTCTCGATCGCTTCCGCCGATAGCGGCAGACCGCCGGTCTGGTAGGCGTAGCCGAGCATGACCACGTTGGTGGCGATGGCGCGGCCGACGATATCGGAGGCAACGCGCGAGGCATCGAAGAAATGGCTGCGCTCGCGCCCGGCGGCGCCGGTGATGGCGCGTTTGAGCCGCTCAGTCGGCAGCGAATAGTCGGCGTTGCGGGTGAAATCGCCGGGCAAAAATTCGAATGTGTTGACGACGACGCGCGTCTGGTTCTGCTTGATCGTGCCGAGCACCTTCTTGGCGCCGACCACGACGATATCGCCGCCAATCACCAGATCGGCGCCGCCGGCGGCGACGCGAATGGCATGTATTTCCTCCGGCGTATTGGCGATACGGATGTGGCTGTAGACCGCGCCGCCCTTCTGCGCGAGGCCGGCCATGTCGATGACGCCGATTCCCTTGCTTTCCAGATGCGCGGCCATGCCGAGAATGCCGCCGACGGTGACGATGCCGGTGCCGCCGATGCCGGTGACGATGATGCTGTAGGGATGGTTCATCAGCGGCGCGCCCGGCGGCGATAGCGCCGGCCAACCGACCGGCTCGGCGACGCCTTCGCCATGCTTGAGCTTGGCGCCGTGCACGGTGACGAAGGACGGGCAGAAGCCCTTCACGCAGGAATAATCCTTGTTGCAGCTCGCCTGGTCGATGGTGCGCTTGCGGCCCCATTCGGTGGTGAGCGGCTGCACCGAGACGCAATTGGATTTGACGCCGCAGTCGCCACAGCCCTCGCAAACGAGGTCGTTGATCACCACGCGCTTGTCGGGATCGGGGAAAGTGCCGCGCTTGCGGCGGCGGCGCTTCTCGGCGGCGCAGGTCTGGTCGTAGATGAGGATGCTCACGCCCGGCACCAGGCTAAGGTCGCGCTGCACGGCGTCGAGTTCGTCGCGGTGATGCACGGTCAAGCCGCGCGGCCAGTCGGTGTCCCTGGGATATTTCCACGGCTCGTCGGTGACGACGACGACGCGCTTGGCACCTTCGGCGGCGACCTGGCGCGCGATCTGATCGACCGTGAGGCCGCCGTCATTGGCCTGGCCGCCCGTCATCGCCACCGCGTCGTTGAACAGGATCTTATAGGTCATGGTCGTGCCGGCAGCGATCGCCGCGCGGATGGCCATGTTGCCGGAGTGGTTGTAGGTGCCGTCGCCCAGGTTCTGGAAAACGTGCGGGCGATTGCTGAACGGCGCCTCGCCAATCCAGTTGGCGCCCTCGCCGCCCATTTGCGTGTAGCCGAGCGTTTGCCGCTCCATCCACTGCGACATGTAGTGGCAGCCAATGCCGGCATAGGCGCGGCTGCCTTCCGGGACGCGGGTCGACGTGTTGTGCGGGCAGCCCGAGCAGAAATAGGGAATGCGCTGGGCGACATCGACGGTTTCGCTCAGCGCATGTTGCGCCGTCTTCAGCCGCGCGACGTTGGCCGCGAGCTCCCCGTTGTCGCCGTAACGCAATAGCCGCTCGCCAATGCAGATCGCGATATCGTTGGGATCGAGCGCGCCCTTGACCGGGAACAGCCAATTGCCCTGCTCGTCCTTCTTGCCGATGCAGACCGGCTGGTTGGCGGTGCCGTAAAGCTCCTCGCGCACCTGCACTTCGATCAGCGAACGCTTCTCCTCGACCACGATGATGAGATCGAGCCCTTGCGCAAACTCGGCCAAATCCTGCCGCCCGATCGGCCAGACGCAGCCGATCTTGAACAGGCGCAGACCGAGGTCATTGCATTTGACCTCGTCGATGCCGAGCTCGTCGAGCGCCTGGCGCACGTCGAGATAGGCCTTGCCGGTGGTGATGACGCCGATCTTCGGATTGCGCCCGCCCGACGTGATCATTTTGTTGAGTCTGTTGGCGCGCACGAAGGCGAGCATGGCGTCGCGTTTGAAATCGTGCAGGCGGGCTTCCTGGCCGAGGATGCTGTCGACCAGGCGGATGTTGAGCCCGCCCTCCAGCATCTGGAAATCAGTCGGCGTGACCAGCTTGATGCGCTCGAGGCCGCCGTCAACGACGCCGGTCGATTCCACCGTCTCGTGCATGCATTTGAGCGCGGTCCAGGCGCCGGTGAAGCGCGACATTGCCCAGCCGTAAAGCGCGTAATCGATGATCTCTTGCACACCGCCCGGGTTGAGGATCGGCATCATCACGTCGACGAAATGGAACTCCGACTGGTGCGCGGTGGTGGAGGATTCCGCGGTGTGGTCGTCGCCCATCAGCGCGATCACGCCGCCGTTCTTCGAGGTGCCAGCGAGATTGGCGTGGCGGAACACATCTCCTGAGCGGTCGACGCCCGGGCCCTTGCCGTACCACATGCCGAACACACCATCGAACGTACCCTCGCCGCGCAATTCGGCCTGCTGCGTGCCCCAAAGCGCGGTGGCGGCGAGTTCTTCGTTGATGCCAGGCTGGAACTTGACGTCGGCGGCCGCGAGCTGGCGGCCGGCACGCATGAATTGCTGGTCGAGGCCGCCGAGCGGCGAGCCGCGATAGCCGGTGACGTAGCCCGCGGTATTGAGCCCGGCGGCGCGGTCGCGGGCTTTCTGCATGAGACAAGCGCGGATCAGCGCCTGATAGCCCGTGACGAAGACGTGGCTCTGCGCCACATCGTATTTGTCGTCGATACTGACGGGTCGGAGCGTCATGGATGGCCTTGGCAGTACCGCGGACCATTAAGAGCGGTGGCCCCGGCACCACTCATATAGCCTGCGGCGGTCGGACGCAAAACCGCGGAAACGCCCGCAAAACCTGACATTGCAACGCCCCACGGTCAATTTCGTTCTGGGCATGACACCTAAAAGGAAATTTCAGCCGGGTGCCGTTTCGCGCATTATGGCGCAATGCAGCAAGCGAAATGCCGCATCCTGTTTGATGGGGGTCAATGCGGCCGGACGCCATTTGGCTAGCTTTGCGGCTATGGTGCTCGCGAAACGCAAAGTTGATTTCGATTTCAGCCACCTCCGCAACGAGATGGTTGAGCACCATATCGCCGCGCGCGGCGTGCGCTCAGACAACGTCCTCAAGGCGATGCGCAAAGTTAAGCGCGAGGCGTTTTTGCCGCACGAGCTGCAGGAATTCGCCTACGAGGACTCGCCGCTGCCCATCGCCGAGGGGCAAACCATCTCGCAGCCCTACATCGTCGCGCTGATGGCCGAGGCGTTGGGACTCGACGGCGGGGAAAAGGTTCTCGAGATCGGCACCGGCTCCGGCTACGCGGCCGCCGTGCTCGCGGAGATCGCGCGCGATGTCTACACGGTCGAACGGATCGGGCCGCTGGCGGAAAAGGCGGCCATGGCGCTCACCGAGCAAGGCTACGATAATGTGCACGTGCTGCACAGCGACGGCACGCGAGGCTGGCCAGAGCATGCGCCCTATGACGCGATCATCGTTGCAGCCGGTGGACCGAAGATTCCAAATTCGCTGCGCCGTCAACTCAAGATCGGCGGTCGCCTCGTGATCCCTGTCGGCCGCGACGCGCGTGCCCAGGAGTTGGTGCGGGTCACCCGCGTTTCCGAAAGCGAGTACAAGCGCGAGGATCTTGCCGACGTGCGCTTCGTTCCGCTGCTCGGCCAGGAAGGCTGGGAGGCGCCAGCGCAAGAGGCGCGGCATGTCGTCAAGTTCCGCGACCCGCCGCTGGAGCGCGCCGTCGCGAGCGCTGCCGAAGCATTCGATTCGATCGAAACGGCCGATTTGTCGCCGCTGCTCGACCGTATCGGCGAGGCACGCGTCGTGCTACTCGGCGAAGCCTCACACGGCACGAGCGAATTCTACCGCATGCGCGAGAGAATCTCGCGCGAGCTGATCCTAAAGAAGGGTTTCAATTTCATCGCCATCGAAGGAGATTGGCCAGACGCCGCGCGCATCGATCATTATGTGCGGCACCGGGAATATTCGCCGTCGGAGTGGACGGCATTTGCTCGCTTCCCGGTCTGGATGTGGCGCAATAATGAAGTGCGCGGTTTCGTCGACTGGTTGCGCGAGCATAACGCCGCGGTAAAGCCGGAAAACCGGGTGGCGTTTCACGGCCTCGATCTCTACAGCCTCTACACATCAATCCGCTTTGTGCTCGACTATCTCGACGATGTCGATCCGGCGGCGGCGCAAATTGCGCGCAAACGTTACGGCTGCCTGACCCCATGGCAAGCGGACCCGGCGACCTACGGCCATGCCGCGCTCAACGGCAGTTATCCGACTTGCGAGAACGACGTCGTGCGGGCGCTGAAGGACCTCATGGGCAAGCAGCAGGCGTATGCCGCTCATGACGGCGAACGCTTCCTGGACGCCGTGCAGAATGCCCGGCTGGTCGCCAATGCCGAGCGCTATTACCGCATCATGTATTACGGCTCGCGCGCATCCTGGAATCTACGCGATGGACACATGTTCGAAACCTTGCAGACCCTGCTGACGCATCATGGCCCGCGCAGCAAGGCTATTATCTGGGCGCACAATTCGCACGTAGGCGACGCCGCGGCGACGGAAATGTCAGCGCGCGGCGAATTCAATATCGGCCAGCTCGCCCGCAAGAAATTCGGCGACCGCTGCTACGCAGTCGGCTTCGGCACCGATCACGGTACGGTGGCGGCGGCCTCCGATTGGGACGGCCCGATGGAAATCAAGCGCGTTCGCCCAGCGCTGAACAATTCCTACGAAAAATTGTGCCACGAGACGGGCGTGCCGCGTTTCATGCTCGGTTTGCGCGACCGTATGAGCGCTCCCGCGCGCGGTCTTATGCAACCGCGGCTCGAGCGCGCGATCGGCGTGATCTATCGGCAGGAGTCCGAACTCGCCAGTCATTATTTCGAGGCCACGCTGCCGCGGCAATTCGACGAATATATCTGGTTCGACGAGACCAGAGCGGTGACGCCGTTCAAGACCGAGGAACTGGAAGGGCTGCCGGACACCTATCCGTTCGGCGTGTAGATCGGCCCGGTCGCGGCCCTCAATGCATTTCGCAATGCAGCAGGCAGAGCTGCCCTTCCATGCGCGCGGGTGGTCAAATCACGTGCGGTCTGTAAAAGGGACGGTCCGCCGGGTCCACTGAATGCTGCAATCCCCTTCTTCGTCCATCGAGAGCCGTGCGTCCTGGATCGTCGCCAACGTGGCGCTGGTGACGATGATGATGGCGTTCGGCGCCGCCTGGATCACCGCGGTGGCGCTCAAAGACATCGCCGCCGAAGTGGGCGGCGCGCGCTCGACCCCGGCGCTCGCCTCGGCGCTCGCCTGGCTCGGCGGCGGCGTCGGCGGCATCGTGATGGGCCGCATCGCCGACCGCATCGGCACGCGCTGGACCGTGGTGTGCGGCGCACTGATGATCGGCGTTGGCTTGACGCTGTCGACCTTTGGCCCGCCTTGGCCGCTGTGGATCGGGCACGGGCTGTTTATCGGCCTGATCGGGCTCGGCGGCATCAACGCGCCGATGTACATTTATGTCAGCCGCTGGTTCGACCGCCGGCGCGGCTCGGCGCTGGCGCTGATCTCGAGCGGCAGCTACCTCGCCGGCGCAGTGTGGCCGCCAGTGTTCGAACGCTTCATCGCCGGCTTCGGCTGGCGCCAGACGATGCTTTGGTACGCGGTCGCAGAGATCGCCGTTATCGTTCCGCTGGCGCTGATTTTCTTCCATCTGCCGCCCGAGGTGATCCATCCCGCCGCGCCCTCGCACGGGCCGGGCGGCAAGGCGCGCGTGCTCGGCTGGCCGCCCAATGTCGTGTTCGCGCTGATGTGCGGCGCGGCGGTGCTGTGCTGTATTCCGATGGCAATGCCGCAGGGCCACCTGGTCGCGTTCTGCAGCGACCTCGGCATCGCGCGCACGGTCGGCGCGCTGATGCTGTCGGTGCTGCTCGGCTCCGCATTCCTCTCGCGGCAGATCTGGGGCGCGATCTCGGACCGCATCGGCGGGCTCGCGACCGTGCTGATCGGGTCGGCCTGGCAGGCGGTGGCCATGACCTCGTTCTTGCTGACGCAGGACACCGTCGGGCTGTTCACTGTGGCCGCCGCCTTCGGGCTCGGCTTTTCCGGCATCATCCCGGCTTACGTGTTGGCGCTGCGCGAATTGTTTCCAGCGTCAGAAGCCTCGTGGCGGATACCGACGCTGCTGTTGTTCAGCGGGATCGGCATGGCGTCAGGCGGCTGGCTTGCCGGCCTGCTGTACGATTATTTCGGCTATTACGCGCCGGCCTTCGTCGCCGGCATTGGCGCGAACCTGCTCAATCTATTGGTGGTCGGACTTTTGGTGGCGCGCCAGCGCTATCGCGCAGCTTACGCCTGAGGTTTTGGGCTGATCAACTTGACGCCGGCCAATATGCCGATGGCGATCAGTGCCGGACCGAGCGCGGTCCAGGTTTCTGCGGCGGCCAGCGCCGCGGTGGCCGCCCAGGCAATGGACGAGAAGGCCTCCGCGAAGGTCGCGATGCGCGAGGAAGTCTGCCGGCGGCGAAACTGACTGCGCTTGGCCTGCGTGCGGAAACAAATCTGAATGAGCGTGGCGGCTGCCGCCGCGGTCAGGACGCCCAGACCCGCGGTCGCGCCGGCGACCAGCGAATCGAACGCCAGCACGACGACGATAGGCGCAAACACCAGCGCGATCATGCCGATGACCGCTTCGATCTTGGCGCGCAGCACACGGCCGGCGCGGATCGGCGCGCTGGCGACCAGATCGGGCGCATCTTCGCCCGAAATCGACAGCCAGGCGAGGCCGCCGGCGAGCTGGCCGGCCGCCATCACCACCACCGGGATCAGCACCACATAGGAGTCGGCGCCGTTGCGGAAGGTGACCCACAGCAGCAAGGCGGGCGGCAACAGATAGAGAATCTGCATCAGCGTCTGCGAGATCAGCCAGGGGTCGCGCGCGAGCAGCGTCCATTCTTTCTGCCGCAGCACGCGCGCCGCCGAGCGCCGCCGAAAACCAAGCGTCCAGCGGCGCTGGCGCACCACGGTCGAGGAGACGCCAGCCGCCACCAGGGCGTGATCGCCGAAGCGGCGCGAGAACAGCGCGATCGCGCCGGCGAGCAAGCCGAAACCGAACGCGACGACCGCGATGAGCGCGTGCAGATCGCCGAGCACGGCGTGCGCCGGCCACCAGAAGGCGCTCGACGTGTCGGGTGCGTGCGCCAGCATCCAGTGCGATTGCAGCGCGGCGAAGCGCGAAATGCTGCCCGAAGAGAAGATCGCCGCGATCTGCAAGCCGATGACGAAGGCGGCGCCGATCACCGCCGCCACGATCTGCGCGATTAGCCGCGTGCGCTTGGCGCCGACGAGGCGAAACAACGCGATGGTGAGCGCGAGCGCCGCCGCTGTCGCCACCGCGCCCATGGCGGCGACCACGCCGTAGGCGGAAAGCCAGCGGGGTCCACCGAGCAGCGCCAGCACGTTGATGAACGGCGCCGCCAGCAGCACGGCGATGGTGACGCAGGCCGCCGCGATGCGGCCCATGCGCACCGCGAACACTTTGCGCGGCGAAACCGGCGAGGTCAGGATCAAGTCGAGATCGGAGCGCGCGTAGAACGCGCGCGTCACCGATTCCATTGCCTGCGACAGCAGCAGCGACCACGACAGCATCAGCGTGCCGGTGATGCCGACTAGCGTCGCCGTGTCGGAACCGACGCTGGCGTCGGCGTAGCCGGCCACGATCCAATAGGCGAACAGGTGCATGAAAGCGGCAAAGACGGCGAACGCGATCGCAACGGTGCGCGCGCGGTTGCGGCGGCCCGCCGTCATCAGCGCGACCCAGTCGCGCCAGCCGAGGCGGAACTCGTAGCCGGCGAGCCAGGTCAATGTATCGGGACGGCTCACGCGGCTGCGACCGGCTCGGCGACCAGCGTGAGGAAGGTGTCTTCCAGGCTGGCGGCGGTTTTGCCGGTCTTGTGATGCAATTCGTCGAGCGTGCCTTCGGCGATCAGGCGGCCGCTGGCGATGACGCCGATGCGGTCGGCCATGCGCTCGGCGACTTCGAGAATATGCGTGGTCATTATGACGGTGCCGCCGGCGGCGACGCGCTCGCGCAACACGTTCTTGACGAGACGCGCCGAGCCGGCATCGAGCCCGGTGAGCGGCTCGTCGAGGATGATCAATTTGGGATCGTGCACCAAGGCGCCGGCGAGCGCCACTTTCTGCCGCATGCCGCGGGAGAAGCCCTCGCATCGCTCGTGCGCGTGCGGCTCGAGGCCGAGCCAGCCGATCAGGTCGCGCGCGCGCGCCTCTGCCGGTTTTGCCTCGATGCGCCAGAGGCCGGCGACGAATTCGAGATATTCGTAGGGCGTGAGCTTGTCGTAGATCATCGGCTCGTCGGATAGCCAGGCGGTAATCTGCTTGGCGGCGACCGGATCGGCGAGCGCGTCGATGCCGTCGATGAGGATCGAGCCGGCGTCGGGCCGCAGCAGCCCGGTCACCATGCGTAAGGTGGTGGTCTTGCCGGCGCCGTTGGGTCCGACTAGGACGTAGAATTCGCCACCATAGACGGTGAGGTCGAGCGCGTCGACGGCGGGCCGGTCGAAACGCTTGGCGAGCCGGCGCACGGCGAGCGCGATCGGGCGTTGGGCCTCGCTCATGCTGGCCGAGGGTGCCGGAAAATGCATCGCCGCTCAATACAAGAGAGTAGTTTCGGCGGCGTAAATCCTACGATTTCGATGTGCGCCTTATGCTTTCGGGAGCGTTAAGCATCTTTCGGTGCGCCCAATAAGTGGCCGTTAAGTTCTATATTTCACAGTCGGGCGATCCCGGATCGCAGGCGATGAAGGGCCAAAAAACCTTCGGACGTCGTACCACTCCGCAGCCATTGCGCGTGAAACCGAGACGCGATGCGCCCGCGCTCGACGTGGCGCCCGTCTTTGCTGGCACGTCCGCCGCCGAATTGGCGCGCTTGCACAAAGAAATTGTGTCCCCATCCGCCAATAACGAATGGCGCGAACGGGAACAACCAGCCGAACGAAAGTTCAAAGTGCCGTGGCGTCAAGTAGCACTGATGGCCTCGCTGTGTTTCGGCATCGCCTCGTTCGTGCTGCCGGATACGATCAACGACGATCTCGACTGGCTGCTTTACGGCCTCATGGCGATCAGCGCCTATGTCGGGCTCAGCAATCGATTTATAAAATCGTGACGGTGGCCTGGGGAACGTCCGTTTTAATTGGGCGCGCCGCTACACCGTAGCGCCTGCCGCCTCACCCCACACGCCCAGCGTGTGCGCTTTTTCGGTTGCCACGTCGATGCGCTTTGCCGTTGTGCCGGTGCCCGGCTCATAGACCTTGGGCGCGACCGCCAGCAAGCCGGCCTTGGCGTCCGCATCCTTGAGCGCCACGGCAAAGCGTTGCTCGTCGCGCCAGGCCCACTTGCCGTGTTCCACCCGCGCATAGATTTCGCCGGTCTCGTAGTCGGCAAAATTGATCGTAGGAATCCAGCGCACGCAGCGCTTGAGAAAGTCGGCGTTGCGCTCGGGCGCCAGGTTCTCGCCGGCATAAACCTCCGCGGGCGTCTGCGCGCGAATATTGATTTTCCTGAAACGTTCGATGTCGAGCATGCTTTTGATGTCGAGGATGGTCATCTCGCCGTTCCAGCCGAACGCCACGGTGCGCGGTGGGCGGCCTTGCGCGACGCTGTTGTCGAGAAATTCGTAGTGCACGCGCTTCGATTTCGACAATGCCCAGGTGAAGAACAGCTCGGGCATGCCGGTGAAGGCTTCGATATTGTGCGCCAGCAGGTCGTCGACGGCCTTGTAGCGGCCGACCTGGAGACCGCGCGTCCAGGCGCGCTCGACCGTCAATTCCGGCGGCGTGATCATGAAGAACATGTAGATCAGATCGCCGAACCGCGTGAGCAGCCGCTTCGATCCCCTGCCTTCCGACTCGGGCACGAAGCTGTCGAAGCGGAAGCGGTCGATCAAAAGATGCGGCATGTCGCCCCGGTCCGAACGCACCGCCATGCGGCGATCGAGCTTTTTGTCGATAATATCGACCTCGTGGCCCGACAGCGTGCCGGCATATTTGTAAGCGGCGCCGAGCGATCCGTAGTCGAGCAGAAACTTGCGCCAGATGTCGGGGCTGACTAACGCGAACTTCTCCCACGGCAGATCGAGTTTGCGCGCCAGGATTTTCTGTAGCGGCCGCATCGTGCTCTTGCCGGAGGCCGAGGCGCCCTTGACGTTCATGACGACCGGCTTTTCCTGCGGCGGCAATGGGTGGAAGCCTTCGCGCGCAACCGCCTCCTGGAAATACGGCACGATGGCGTCGCCGATGACTTCGCTGCCGTAGTCGTTGCAGACCAGCGTCAGCGTAAGCTCCGTGAGCAAGGCGTTATCGCCGAACAGCCGGCCGCGCCGGCTGATGACCGCGGTCGCGACCCTGCCAAGAGCGTCGAAGCAGGCTTGCTCCAGCCGGTTGCCCGCTTTGCCCGATTTTTTCTGCCATTCGGCAACGATCCGCCGGTCGCGCGCGACCGCGGGCTCGATCGCTTGCGGCGGCCGCCGCGCGGTGCGCTCGACCGGAAATAGCCGGCGCAACCAGCTTGCGTCATCGGGTTCGGCGGCCGGCTTCGGCGCGGCAAAGGCCTTGGCAAGCTCGCGCTCGATGAGGCTCGATGCTTCGGCGCGCAAGCTGTCGAGAACCTGCTTCAATTCCGCCCTATGCGGCGCGATATATCGATCGAGAATGATGCCGGCGATTTGACGAAAATTGCGGCCGAGGTCCTCGTAATCGCGGCCGTCCGGGACCGCAAGGCTGGTGGTCACGCGAATGAGCAGTTCGTGCACGATCAACCGCTCGGCGCGGAACGCGACCAGATCCTCCACCGGCAGACCGCAATAGTCGCTCAGCTCATGCGCCTTGGCGATGCCGGTCGAAACGTTTTCGTTTCTGAAAATCGTCGAGAGCGGCAAATACTCGCGCGGCACCTCCGATTCCAAACCGGGGTTCCAGGCGTTGATTTCGGCGAGCGACGGTTTGATATTCATGTCTCTCCCGCCTGCCCCGGTGATTTCGAGGCGCCATCGGCGAATGAGGCTTAGGCCTTCGCCACCATCTTAAACATTTCCTCGCCGTATATCTTGCGTCCGTCGGCCAGAAGCGGCTGCACCGCCGTGACAAAGACGGCGTGCTGCTGGGCGTTCAATTCGACGATCTCGCAGCCGGCCTCCTCGATGATCTTGCGCGAGGATTCATGCTCCTCGACCGCGAGCGCACGCTGAAAGGCGACCGCTTCGGTCACGGCCTTTTGCATCGCCGCCTTGAGATCGTCCGGCCAGGCGTCGAACGAAGTGCGGTGCAGGAAAATGGGGCGCGAAATATAAAAGTGATAGGTGAGCGTGTGGAATTTGTGGAACTTGTGCACGCCATAGGTGACGGTGTTGGCGAGCGGGTTTTCTTGTGCGTCTAAAGTGCCGGCCTTGATCATGGCGATCGCTTCGGTCAGGTCCATGCGCATGGGCTGCGCGCCGAGCAGTTCGAACGTGCGCTTGTGGATCTCGCTCGGCAACACGCGGATCTTCATGCCCTTGAGGTCGGCCGGCAGATGCACCGGGCGCAGCCGGTTGGAGATGTGGCGGAAGCCGTTCTCGAACCAGCCGAGGATGCGGTAGCCGATGCGCTCCTCGGTTTTACGTACGAGATGCTGGCCAAGCGCGCCGTCCATCGAGGCGCGCGCCTGATCGTTGCTGGCGAACAGAAACGGCAGGTCGACGAAGCCCAGTTCCGGCACGCGGTCGGTCAGATAGCTCGACGACTGGTAGCCGAGCGTCATCTTGCCGTTCTCGACCAGCGTAAGAATGTCCTCGGCCTTGTAGCCTTGGTCCATGATGTTCCAGACGTAGTCGATGGCGATGCGGCCGCCGAATTGGCCTAGCAGTTTGTCGCCGATGAATTTCAGCGCCTTGCTGAAACCGGTAGTGGGCGGGCCGTAACCGGCCATAAGGATCGGGATCGCTTGGGTCATGACGGTTTTCTCTATACCGGGGCGGCGATCTGGCCAAGCGCAGCCGCTGTGGTAATCTCCGCGCAAATCGGAGAAAGCCCAATGAACAAGCATGCCAAGCTTGCCAGCGTCCCGAAGGCCGTCACCCGCAACGGAATTTCACCGGCCGAAATGGAAGCGCGGGTCGATCTCGCCGCCGTCTACCGGCTACTCGCCCACTATGGCTGGGACGACGTGATCTACAACCATTCCTCCATGCGGGTGCCGGGCGAGCCGCGCAATTTTCTGATGAAACGGCACGAGCTGCTTTACACGGAAGTGACCGCGTCCAACCTGGTGAAGGTCAACATGGACGAGGACCTCGACGAGAAGTCCGGCGTCAACCGGCCGGGCTTCACGCTGCACGGCGGCGTGCTGAGCGCGCGGCCGGACATGAATTGCGCGGTGCACGTGCACACCGAAAACGGCACGGCGCTGTCGGGCTTGAAACACGGGCTGCGCATGGTGTCGCAGCAGGCGCTGCGATTCTACAAGCGCGTCGGCTACCACGGCTATGAAGGCATCACCGAGGATTTCGACGAGCGCGCGCGCATCAACAAGGACCTCGGGCAGAACCGCGCCTTGATCATGCGGCATCACGGCATGCTCACGGTCGGCAAGAGCGCGCGCGAGGCCTTCGTGCTGATGAAATATCTGCTCACCGCCGCCGAGATCCAACTGACGATGGAAGCGACCGGCGGAGAATTGATCGAGATTCCGGCGGACATCTGCGCCAAGACCGCCGAGCAATTCCAGCACCACAACTCGGGCCGCGGCAGTTCCGATTGGCCGGCCTATTTGCGCGTGCTCGACGGCATTGATAAGAGCTACCGCGAATAGAGGTGTTCATCATGATCAATGTTCGTGCGTTGTGCCATGCCGCCGTGGCGGCGCTTCTTATTGCCGCGGCCGCGCCGGCGAATGCGCAGCAGTATCCGAATAGGCCTATCCGCGTGATCAGCCCCTATCCGGCCGGCAGCGCCTCGGACACCGTCACCCGGGTCGTGCTCGACCAGGTGTCGCAGCTCATCGGGCAGCCGATGGTTATCGAATTGAAGCCCGGCGCCGGCGGCGCCACCGGATTTGCGACGGTGGCGAGGGCCGATCCCGACGGCTACACGCTGGTGACCAGTTCGTCCTCGATGGCGACCGAAAGCGTGCTGCACAGCAAGCTGCCGTACGATCCGGTCAAGGATTTTGTGCCGGTCGTCCTGCTCGGCACCTCGCCGAACATTCTGGTCGCGTCCGTCAAGAGCGGATTTAAGACGGTGGCCGACCTCGTCGCCGCCGCCAAAGCAAAGCCGGGCACGCTGACCTTTGCCTCGGCCGGCATCGGCTCCTCCTCGCATATGGCAGCCGAACGGTTCCGCCTCGCCGCCAAGATCGACGTCCGCCACGTGCCGTTCAAAGAAGGCGGCCTGGTGCAGGTGATGAACGGCAATATCGACTTTTATTTCATCCCGCTGGCGGCCGCAGCCTCGGCGCTGCATAGCGACAAACTTACGATTCTGATGGTGAGCTCGCCCAACCGTACGCCGGTTCTGCCGAATGTACCCTCGGTCGTCGAAGCCGGCTATCCGGGTGCCGTGTTCCGCTTCTGGAACGGCCTATCGGCGCCGGTTAAGACGCCGCCCGACGTGGTGAAAAGACTGCACGACGTGACCGAACAGGCGCTCAAGGTCCCTGCCGTGCAGGAAAGACTGGCCAAGCTCGGCGTCGAGCCGTCCCAGCTCAGTTCCGAGGAATTCGCGAAATTCTTCAAGGACGATCTCGCCGCGACGGTGCAGCTCGCCAAAGAAGCCGATATCAAACCGGTCGACTAAGAGTAACGCCCGCAATGGCCCTCGTCCCGCCGCGTATTGGCCCGCAGCCGTGGGAGGTCGTGCGCGGCAAGCTCGACCAGTCGCTGCCCTTCGCCAACATGCGCGATACGCCCTACTACCGCGACGCGGTGTGGGAGCAGTTCTCCAAGGCCGAATACGAGCGCCGCTATCGCGCGTTGCGGGCGAAAATGCGCGAGCAAAAACTCGGCGTGCTGATCGTGCCCGGCGGGCCGAGCCATTGGAGCTTCGGCGGCGGCATGCTGTGGCTGACCGGCCATTGGGAATGGCACGCGCTATCGAGCTACGTGCTGGTGCCGCTCGAGGGCGAGCCGACGCTGATCTACTCGATGGGCGGCACGCACGCCGAGGCCGTGCGCCGGCAGGTCGAAGTTGCGGTCAAGGACGTGCGCCACAGCCGCAGCGGACGTTACGCCGACATCATGGTCGAACGCATCCGCGAATTGAAACTCGAGCGCGGCCGCATCGGCCTGATGGAGATCGATCCGCGCCACGCCGACTATCTGCCGGTCAACCAGTACAACGTGCTGCGCGAGAATCTCCCCGACGCCGAGCTCGTCTTCACCAAGGGCTTTTTGCACGAGCTCTTGTCGGTGCATAGCGCCGAGGAACTCGATTGCGTGCGCAAGGCCGGCGTGCTGTGCCAGCGCGCCATGGAAGCGATGGTCGCGCGCGCGAAGCCGGGCGTGAGGGAATACGAGCTGCGTGCGGCGGCGGGCGCGGCAATCCTGGAAGGCGGCGGCGATATCGACTTTCTGATCATCGGCTCGACGCCGATGGCGAACCCGTCGATGATTTTCGGCAACCCGCGGCCTTCCGCGCGCGTGCTGCAAAAGGGCGACATTATCAATATGGAATTGGCCGCCGGTTATCGCGGCTACACCGCGCAGATCGGCTCACCCATTTGTTTGGGCGAGCCGACCGAGATGGTGCGTAATTTCTGGAACGACATCACGCTGCCCGGCTACCGGCGCATCGTTGCCGAAATCGCGCCGGGCAAGCCGGTCGAGGCCATGCGCACGGCAAGCAAATTCTTCCGCGAGCAAGGCTACCAATCACGGCCGACCCAGACGCACGGCATCGACCTCGTTACCGACAAGCCACATGTCGTGGCCGAGCACGTTTCCGCTGAAGCGTTCGAGCAGGTGTTGAAGCCCGGCATGGTGATCATGGCGGAGCCCAATCCGATCACGCCGGACGGGCTGTTCGGCATTTTCCTCGGCCACACTTATATCGTCACCGAGAGCGGGCACGAGATCTGTGACGACTTCCCACAGGAGATAGCGGTCGCGCGCGGCTGATCAGCCCCACTTCCAGAAATCGCGCCCCTCTTCGCGCATGAAGCGCGCCAGCACCATCTTGTGCACTTCGGAGGCGCCGTCGACCAGGCGCGCCGCGCGGGCGTAGCGGTAGACCCATTCCAAAATAGTGTCCTTGGAATAGCCGCGCGCGCCGTTGAGCTGGATCGCCACGTCGGAAGCCTGATGCAGCGCGTCGGCGACCTGAACCTTGGCCATGGAGACTTCCTTGCGCGCGCGGTCGCCCTGATCGAGCTTCCAGGCCGCGTGCATGGTGAGCAGGCGGCCGATCTCGATCTGGTGCGCCACCTCGCCGAGCTTGATCTGGATGCCCTCGCGGCTGGCGAGCTTGCTGCCGAAGGCGTCGCGCTTCTCGACATATTCCTGCGCGATCTCCATGCAGCGCTTGGCGAAACCGAGCCAGCGCATGCAGTGCGTCAACCGCGCCGGACCAAGACGGATTTGCGTCGCGCGCAGGCCGTCGCCGACCTTGAGCAGGATGTTTTCCTCCGGGATTTCCAGTCCGCCATATTCGATCTCGCAATGGCCGCCGTGCTCGTGCGGCCCCATGATCGGGATGCGGCGCAGGATGCGCCAGCCGGGCTGGTCCTTGTGATAGAGGAACGCGGTGAGGCCTTTGCGCGGATCGTCGGAGGTGCGCGCCATCAGGATGAAGTGCGCGGCGCCTTCCGCGCCGGTGATAAACCATTTGTGGCCCTTGATGATGTAGCGGTCGCCTTTCTTCTCGGCGCGCGTGAGCATCATGCCGGGATCGGAGCCGGAGCCGGGATGCGGCTCGGTCATGGCGAAGGCCGAGCGCACCTTGCCTTCGGCGATCGGGCGCAGCCATTTTTCCTTCTGCGCGGGCGTGCCGGCCTTGGCCAGCAGGTTCATGTTGCCGTCGTCCGGCGCCATGCAGTGGATGGCGAGCGGGCCGAAGATCGAGCGCGCCGCCTCTTCGTAGATCGCCGCCCAGGCCGACGATCGGCAGGCCCATGCCGCCGAATTCCTTCGGCACCTGCGGCGCCCACAGCCCGGCTTTCTTCGCCTTCTCGCGCACCGGCGCGAGCCGCGCGGCCGGGATGTTCTCGTGGTCGGCGAAGTTTTCCGGATCGGCTTCGAGCGGCAGCACGTGCTCGGCGACGAAGTCGCGCACGCGCAAGCGGATGGATTCGACCTCGGGAGAAAGTGTGAAGTCCATGGAGGTTTCCTTACCCTGAAATCATCACCACCTGGCCGCCGTCGACTACGATGGTGGCGCCTGAGATGTAGCTGCCGGCGTCCGACGCGAGCAACAAGAGCGCCCCGTCGAGATCGCCGTCCTTGCCGAAGCGGCCCATCGGGATCGCGCGCTTGAGCGCGTCGCCGGTTTCGCCCAGCAAATATTTGTCGTTGATTTCGGTGACGAACCAGCCGGGCGCGATAGCGTTGACGCGCACGCCCTTGAAGGCGAGCTCCACCGCCAGCGCCTTAGTGACCTGCACCACGGCGGCCTTGGCGACGGCGTAAGCCGCGACACCCTTGGAGACGCCGAAGCCGAGTACCGAGGCGACGTTGACGATGGCGCCTTTTTTGTTGGCGGCCAGCATGCGGCGCGCGGCCTCTTGCGCGTTGTAGAACACCGCGTCCAAATCAACGCTCAGCACCTTGCGCCATTCTTCTTCCGTCACCTCGATGGCGCGGCGCGACGATTGCGCGATGCCGGCATTGTTGACCAGAATGGTGACGGTGCCGAAGGCTTTTTCCGCTGCGTCGAAAGCGCGGGTCATGGCGGCGCGGTCGGTGACGTCGGCCTCGATGGCGATCGCTTTTCCGCCCTTGCCTTCGATGTCAGCTTTAAGCGTCTTGAGCCGCTCGGCCCGCCGCGCCACCAGCGCGACTGCGGCGCCGTTATCGGCCAGCGCCTTGGCAAATTGTGCGCCCAGCCCGCTGGAGGCGCCGGTCACCAGCGCCACGCGGTCCTTCAGGCTGAACATCTCGGCGGCTTTCATGCAAAGTCCTTATACACATCCGGCGCGACGATATGGAATAGACTAGCCGAAAGAGCCCGCGTAGTTTGCGCAAAGCGAGGCTGGGGGTGGAGGGCGTGAAGCGACTTTGGCGGGCCACCATCAATAGCTGGAACGGGCTGCTTGCCGCGGCGCAAAGCGAACAGGCGTTTCGCGAGGAACTGGCGGCCCTGGCAATCGGAATACCGCTCGCCTTCTTGCTGACCGCGGACGGCGGCAAGCGGCTGGCGCTAATCGGTACGCTGGTCGTCATCCTGATCGTCGAATTGCTCAACACGGCCATCGAGAAACTCAGCGACCGCGTTTCGCGCGACCCCGACCTGGATCTCAAACGTGTCAAGGACATGGGCTCGGCCGCCATCCTGCTGTCGCTGCTGCTCGCCGGCGCGACTTGGCTGTGGGTCGCCATCGAGCGTTTCTGGTCGGCGGCGGGCTAAGGCAGGCTCATCGGCCATAGAGCGCATGCGGCAGCGCCGTCGCCAGGCCCGGGACGCACCAGAGCACCACCAGCGCGAAAATCTGGATCAGCACGAACGGGATAATGCCGACGTAGATGTGCCGCGTGGTGATCTCGGGCGGCGCCACGCCGCGCAGATAAAACAGCGTCGGCCCGAGCGGCGGATGCATGTAGGAGGTCTGCAAATTCAGCGCCATCATGATGCCGAGCCAGACCGGGTCGACGCCGGGCATCTTCAACAACGCCGGCGCCACGATCGGCACCACGACGAAGATGATCTCGAAGGCGTCCATCACGAAGCCGAGCAGGAACATCGCCAGCATGACCGCGAGCAGCGCGCCGTTGACGCCGCCCGGCAAATCGGTGAGCGCGCGCTCGACCATGACGTCGCCGCCGAGCGCGCGGAACACCAGGCTGAACATCGTGGCGCCGATCAGGATAAGGAAGATCATGGCGGTGATCTGCGTGGTCTTCTCCACCACCGGCATCATCAGCCCGCGCAAGCCGGCCTTGCGCGCGGCAAGCAGCATGGCGCCGACGGCGCCGATCGAGGCGGCTTCGGTCGGCGTCGCCACGCCGCCGAGGATCGAGCCGAGCACGGCCGCGATCAGCAGGAGCGGCGCGACCAGCACCGCGGCCAGCCGGCGCGCGAGAGCAAAGCCGCGCGGCGCATTCGGATCGGGCGGGAGCGCGGGCGCGGCGTTCGGGCGCAGCAGCGCGACCGCGACCACGTAGACGAGATAGAGCGCGACCAGCGCGAAGCCGGGCAATAGCGCGCCGGCGAACAGGTCGCTGACGGTGACGGAGCGCGGCGCGAAGTTTCCTTGCGCGAGCTGCGCCGCCTGATACGAATTGCCGAGCTGGTCGCCGAGCAGCACCAGCACGGTGGCGGGCGGGAAGATCTGCGCCAGCGTCGCCGTGGCGGCGACGGTGCCGGCGGCAAGCCGCGGGTCATAGCCGAAGCGCAGCATCGCCGGCAGCGCAATCAGACCCATGGTCACCGTGGTGGCGCCGACGACGCCTTTCGCCGCGGCCAGCAGCGTGCCGACCACGATCACCGAGATGCCGAGCCCGCCGCGTAGCGTGCCGAACAGCCGGCCCATGGTCTCGAGCAATTCCTCGGCGACGCGCGAGCGCTCTAGCATGACGCCCATGAAGATGAACATCGGAATCGCCAGCAGCGTCTCGTTGGTCATCACGCCGAAGATGCGTTGCGGCAGCGCGCCTAGAATTCCCAATCCCATGACGCCGAGCAGGTGGCCGAGCGCGGCAAAGATCAGCGACACGCCGGCGAGTGTCAGTGCCACTGGATAGCCGGCCATCAGCGCGGCGATGACGGCAGCGACCATGAGGATGGCGAGGAGTTCGGCGAGCGGCATCAGCGCGCCCTCAGAACGGCAAGCGCCCTGATCGCCTGTGCGATGCCTTGCAGCGCCATCGTCACGGCGAACAGCGGAATCAATGTCTTGAGCACGAACACCAGCGGCAGGCCGCTCGATTCCTGCGAGCGCTCCAGAATCGCCCATGAGCGTGCCGCGTAGGGCACGCCGAGCCAGACCAGCACCAGCGCGAATGGCAGCAGCAGCACGCTACCGGCGAGATCGACCATCGCCTTGGTGCGCGGGCCAGCCTCGGCGTAGAACACGTCGACACGCACATGGCCGCCGGCGGAAAGCGTCCAGGCCGCGGCCCCCATAAACAGCGCGGCGTTGCCGTAAATCACCGTTTCGGTGAGCCAGATCGAGCCGAGGCCGAATGCGTAACGCGCGACCACCAGACCGAATTGCACCAGCACGATGGCCAGCGCCAGCCATGCCACGGCGCGGCCGATGGCGGTGGTCAGGCGGTCGATGCGGTCGGCCAATGTGGTCGCAAAACCCATGGACGCGATGATGGCACAAGGCTGGCCCTTTTGCTTATAGTAAGGCCATGTCCGGGCACCACCACCATCACGACCACGACGATTCCGAGCTTTCGGAAACCCAGCTGCGCGTGCGGGCGCTGGAAACCGTGCTGACCGAAAAGGGCTACGTCGACCCGGCTGCGCTCGACCTACTGGTCGAGACCTATGAGAAAAAGGTCGGCCCGCGCAACGGCGCCCGCGTGGTGGCCAAGGCCTGGGCCGATGCGGCTTACCGTGCGCGCCTGTTCAAGGACGCAACGCCGGCCATCGCCGAACTCGGCTATGCCGGCCGCCAGGGCGAGCACATCGTCGCGCTGGAAAATACGCCGAAGCGGCACAACATGGTCGTGTGCACGCTGTGCTCCTGTTATCCGTGGCCGGTGCTCGGGCTGCCGCCGGTCTGGTACAAATCGGCGCCTTACCGCTCGCGCGCGGTTTCCGATCCGCGCGGCGTGCTCAAGGATTTCGGCGTCACACTGCCGCCGGACACCGACATCCGCGTGTGGGATTCGACCTCGGAGATTCGCTATCTGGTCATCCCGCTGCGGCCGGCCGGCACCGAGGGATGGAGCGAGGACAAGCTGGCCGAGCTGGTGACGCGCGACAGCATGATCGGCACCGGGCTGCCGAAGCGTCCGAAATGAACGGCGCACAGGACATGGGCGGCGTGCACGGCTTCGGCCCGGTTGTACCGGAGCCGAACGAGCCGGCGTTTCACGCCGATTGGGAGAAGCGCGCCTTCGCGCTCACGCTGGCCATGGCCATGCCGGGCCAATGGAACATCGACATGTCGCGCTTCGCGCGCGAGAACTGCGACCCGGCCAAGTATCTGGCGATGAGCTATTATCTGATCTGGTTCGTCGCGTTGGAGGAAATGCTGAAAGAACGCGCTCTGGTCGGCGACGACGAGATCGCCACCGGCCATTCGCTGCATCCGGCGAAGCCGGTGCCGCGCGTGCTCTCGCCCGAGGATGTGCTTAAGGTTCTGCATCGCGGCGGGCCGACCGAGCGCGCGACCAACAGTAAGCCGGCGTTCAAGGCGGGCGACAGCGTGCGCGCGAAGAACATCAATCCGCTCACGCACACGCGGCTGCCGCGCTACGTGCGCGGGCGCCGGGGCACGGTCGAGCGCGTGATCGGCTGCCATGTATTTCCAGACAGTAACGCACAGGGAGCCGGCGAGAACCCGCAATGGCTCTACACCGTGCGCTTTGCCGGCCGCGAACTGTGGGGCGAAGCCGGCGACCCGACGCTGACGGTCTCGGTCGACGCCTGGGAGCCGTATTTGGAGAAGGCATGATCGACCAAGCCGCCGCTCGCCGCGCCACGCAAGAAGTGCCGAGCATCCCGCGCGATGCCGACGGGCCGGTGTTTCGCGAGCCGTGGGAGGCGCAGGCTTTTGCCATGGCGCTGGCATTGCACGAGCGCGGTGTCTTCACCTGGCCGGAATGGGCGGCGGCGCTCGCGGCCGAAATCAAGCACGCGCAGGCGGCCGGCGATCCCGACACCGGCGAGACTTATTATTCGCACTGGCTGGCGGCGCTGGAAAAGCTGGTCGCGGAAAAAGGTGTCGCGACGCATGAAACGTTGCATCGCTATCGCGATGCCTGGGACCACGCCTGCGACCGCACCCCGCACGGGCAGCCGATCGAATTGCGGGCGGACGACTTTAAATAATTTCCTTGCGCATCATCTTATCCGAAAACCGGCTCGCACATTTCGGGATCATGCGCTAGACGCCCATCATCCGCTCGCTCACCATGTAGCCGGTGAGCAGCGCGGCGCCGAAGACGATAATCAACAGCGCGGCCGCGGTTTCCACGCCGCGCAGGAACAGCAGGCCGGCGCCGGGCTTGCCTTTGGCCAGCCGCCCGGCAAAGCCGCGCGCGGCCACCGCGAGCGTGGCTACGGCGGCGACCGTGATCGCGGTGCCTAGCCCCATCACGAAGGTCGAGGCGACGCCGATCCAGAACAGCCCCTGCGCCAGCGCGAACACCAGCACGATGATGGCGCCCGAGCACGGGCGCAAACCGACCGCGACGATGGCCGTGAGCCCGCGCCGCAGCCAATGCGGGCCTTTGAGTTCGCTAGGCTCCGGCGCGTGCGCGTGGCCCCAGGCGTGTGCTTCTTCGGCGTGGTCGTGGTCATGTGTGTGTTCATGGGCGTGATCGTGGCCGTGCGAATGCCCATGCGCGTGGCCGTGGTCATGGCCGTGATCATGCGCATGATCGTGTTGCGCGTGCGCATGCGGCCGCAGCAGATGCAAAAAGGCGCGGCCCTTGACCCACAACAGTCGCAGCCCGATCACCACGATCAGCGCGTAGCTTACCATTTCAATGATGCGCACCGTGTTGCCCATGGCATGGGCGGTGGCGTTGAGCAGCACCGCCGCGATGCCGACGATGGCGATTGCCGTGAAGGCCTGCAGGATGGCGGAGGCAAACGATAGCGCGATGCCGCGCCGCCAGGTCTCGTCATTGGCAACCAGATAAGACGAGATCACCGCCTTGCCGTGGCCGGGCCCGGCGGCGTGGAAAATGCCGTAGAGAAACGAGATGCCCATCAGCGTATAGGCGGCGCTGCCGTCGGTCTTGGCGGCGCGGATGGTGCCCGACAGCATGCGGTAGAACTCGGCCTGCTTTTCCAGAATCCAGCCGGTGAACGGACCGAAACTAGGCGGCGCCGCGCTGCGCGTCATGCCGAAGGGCTGCGCTAGCGCAGGATCGAGCGCGCAAGCGACCAGCAGCAGGCAAACGATGAACAGCAAGCATTGCGCCAAGGTCGAGCGGCGGCCGGACGTCATGTCAGAAAATCCCCATACACGCACGCCGCCCCGCAAACGCGTCGCTGTCCATTATGGACAATGGACCAAAATCTTATTGGCGAATTGCGCGCCCCAGGCCATCGTCGTGTTGGTCTGGTCGGCCGGTATCATGCTCAGCGCCTTGCCTTCCGCGAACGTCATTTCGCGCGGCAGCACCACGTCGGCCTTGCAGTGCGGCGCGCCGATGAGATGCACCGGCTCCTTCTTGGCCCACTCGAAATCGACGAAGATGGTCGGGTCGTAGACTTCGATCTTGAGTTCCTTCGCCTTCACCGGCGTCTTGAACGGCAGCGTGAAATTCAGCGTGAGGATGGAATCGTTTAAGTCGAGCCAGTAGTCCGGCGCGGGATCGGCGAGCGGGGCTTTCTTGCCGTCGGCGGTCGCGTAGGTGAAATAGTCGTATTCCTTCAGCGACTCGACATTGACCTTGGCTAGCGGCGCCAGTTCCTCGCGCGTGTACTTGCCCTTTTCCTTGCTCTCCAGCCCTTGCGTGGCGAAGGCCGAGAACATGTCGTCGAAGGCCCAATGGTGGCGCACGCCGGTAATGCTGCCGTCCGGCGCATAGATGAGCTCGGAGCGCATGGTGACCCAGACATGCGGATGTGCGCGCGCAGGCGCGGCGAAGACGAATATGACAACGGCAATGAGGGCGGCGCGGATCATGCGGTGCACAATATCATGGAGTGCGGCGGAATGGGGGCACGTTACAGTGTTGCTTATATTCCCGCCGCACCGCCGTCGGCGCGCGGATCGTGGCCGCCTTCCAGAGTGCCGTCTGAATGCAAGACGACGGCGCCGGCATGGCCCATGGTGTCGGAATAGGGTTCATCCAGCACTTCGACGTCGTGGCCGGCGGCCATCAGCCGATCGACCAGATTGCCGTCGAAACGCGCTTCGAGCCGCAAGTTGGTGTGCGACGAGCCCCAGGTGCGTCCGAGCAGCCAGCGCGGCGCGTTAAGCGCCTTGTCCAGCGGCTGGCGGAACGCGACGTGGCGGGTGAACACTGCGCTTTGCGTCTGCGGCTGGCCGTCGCCGCCCATCGTCCCATACGCAATGACGCGGCCGTCTTTGAGCGCGGCCAGCGCCGGATTGAGCGTGTGGAACGGGCGGTGGCCAGGGGCGAGTGCATTGAGCGCCTTGGGGTCGAGCGAAAAGCTTGACCCCCTATTTTGCATCAGCACGCCGGTCGCCGGCAGCACGCAGCCGGAGCCGAATTCCCAATAGAGCGATTGGATGTAAGAAACGACGAGGCCGCTGGCGTCGGCCGCGCCCATCCAGACGGTGTCGCCTCTGGCATCGGGCGCCGGCCAGCGCGCGGCCTTCTTGCCGTCGATCTTTGCGGCTTCGGCGTCGAGGAAAGCGGGCGTCAGATATTGATTGAGATCGCCCGCGATCTCGTCGGGATCGGTGACGACGCGGTCGCGCACCCGGAAGGCGCGCTTGGTCGCCTCGACCAGGCCATGGATGTGCTCGAAGCTTTCGGCTTTGTCCACGCGAAGGCGATCGAACAAGGCCACGATGATAAGCGAGGCCAGCCCTTGCGTCGGCGGCGGCGAATTGTAGAGCGTGCCAGCCTGGACGCGGACGGTGAGCGGCTCGGCGACGGTCGCTTCGAATTTTTCCAGATCGACGCGCGTCACCGGACTGCCGATGCGTTCAAGATCGGCGGCGATCTCGCGGCCGACATCGCCGCGATAGAAGTCGTCGAGCCCGGCTTGCGCGAGATGATCGAGCGTAGCGGCGAATTTGCTCTGCTTGAGCCGCGCGCCGGCCTCCGGCGCTCTGCCGTCCATGAGGAAGGCTTCCTTGAAGCCGACCGCGTCTTTCATCTCCGGCAGTTTTTCCGCCGTCAGCCGCGCCTGGCTGCGCGTGACTGTGTACCCCTCGCGCGCGTGCTTGATGGCGGGGGCGAGCAACACGTCGAGCGGCATTTTTCCGCCTTGCGCCTTGGCGGCTTCGGCGGCGAGCATCCAGGCCGCCACCGCGCCCGGCACGGTGAGCGCGGCAAGCGGTCCGCGCACGGGGATTTCGTCAAAGCCGGCGTCGCGATAAAGCCGCGGCGTCGCTTTGGCGCCGGCGCGCCCGGCGCCCATCAGCGCGCGCACGCGGCCCGACGGCTCGCGGATCAGCCAGAAGCCGTCGCCGCCGACATGGTTCATGTGCGGATAGACCGCGGCAATGCTCGCGGCCATCGCCAGCATGGCCTCGATGGCGTTGCCGCCTTCGGCCAAAATGGCGCGGCCGTCCTCGACGGCGGCCGCATGCGGTGCGGCAACGACGCCGCGGCGGTGGCCGGCGGTGTGCAGGTTCATGCCGGCACGGCGTCGGCGAGCCCGCGCTTCTTCAACAGCGCATCGACCGCCGGCAGGCGGCCGCGGAAGGCTTTGTAGGCTTCGGCCGGATCGCGCAGGTTGCCGGCGCCGTAGATGAAGTCGCGCAGGCGCTGGGCGGTTGCGGGATCGAAGGCGTTGCCGGTTTCCTCGAAGGCCTCGAAGGCATCGGCGTCGAGCACTTCCGACCACATGTAGGAGTAATAGCCGGCCGCATAACCGCCGCCGGAAAACAGATGCTGGAAATGCGGCAGGCGGTGACGCATCACGATTTCCGCCGGCATCTCGATGCGCCGCAGATCCTCGCGCTCGAAGGCAGCCGACATCGAGCTTGGCTGTGTCGGGTAGCGCATGGATATCGAGATCGACCAGCGCGCAGGCGGTGTATTCCACCGTGGCGAAGCCCTGGTTGAAGGTGCGCGTGGCGAGCAGCCGGTCGAGCAACGCTTTCGGCATCGGCTCGGCGGTCGCGGCGTGGCGCGCGTATTTCTGCAAGATCTCCGGCACCTCCAGCCAATGCTCGTAAAGCTGCGACGGCAGTTCGACGAAGTCGCTCGGCACCGAGGTGCCGGCGAGCAGCGGATAGGTCACGTTGGACAAGAGGCCGTGCAGACCGTGGCCGAATTCATGGAACAGCGTGCGCGCGTCGTCGAACGACAGCAGAGCTTTCTCGCCGGCCGCGGGCTTGGAGAAATTGCAGACGTTGAGGATGACCGGCCGCACGTCGCCGGCAAGCTTCTCCTGGTCGCGCAGCGAGGTCATCCAGGCGCCCGAGTGCTTTGAAGCGCGCGCGAAATAATCGCCGATGAACAGGCCGACATGACCGCCGTTCATGTCTTTCACTTCCCAGGCGCGGGCGTCCGGGTGATAAAGCGGCACGCTGACGGGCGTGAAGCTCAAGCCGAACAGCCGGCGCGCGGTCTCGAAGGCGGCCTCGATCATCTTGTCGAGCTGGAAATAAGGCTTGATCTCGGCTTCGTCCAAGTCGTACTTCGCCTTGCGCAACTTCTCGGCGTAGTAGCGCCAGTCCCACGGGGCGAGCGCGAAATTGCCGCCCTCCTCCGTAATCATCTGCTGCAGCGCGTCGCGCTCGACTTGCGCCTTCTTGCGCGCGCGGCCCCAGACCTCGTCGAGCAGCTTGCGCGCCGCGGCCGGCGTTTTCGCCATTTGATCGTCGAGCCGGTAATCGGCGTAAGTCGCAAAGCCGAGCAGCTTAGCCCGCTCGCCGCGCAAACCGACCATCTCGGCGATCAGCGCGCGGTTATCGGTCGCCCCGCCGTTCTCGCCGCGCTTGATCCAGGCCTGAAAGATTTTCTCGCGCAGGTCGCGGCGGGCGGAGAACTGCAGGAAGCTCTCGCAGGACGAACGCGCCAGCGTGATGGCATATTTGCCGCTCTCGCCGCGCTCCTCAGCCGCGGCGCGCGCGGCGGCGCGCGCGAAGTCCGGCAGTCCGGCGAGATCGCCCTCCTCCAGCATCAGCGCGTAGGATTTCTCGTCGGCCAGCACGTTCTGCCCGAATTGCGTGCCGAGGCTGGCCAGCCGCTCGTTGATCGCCGCCAGGCGATCCTGCGCCGGCCGGTCGAGCGCGCCGCCCGCCCGCACAAAACGGGTGTGATAGCGGTCGAGCACGCGCGCCTGCTCGGCGGAAAGGCCAAGCGCCGCGCGCTGGGCGTAGAGGTCGGCGATGCGGGAATAGAGTGTCCGGTTGAGATACATCGCGTTGGAGTGCCGGGCCAAGAGCGGCGAGATTTCGCGCTCGACGGCCTCTAAGGCGTCGTTCGTGTCGGCGCCGCCCAGCAGGAAAAAGACGTTGGAGACGCGGTCAAGTTCATGCCCGCTGCGCTCGAGCGCTTCTATGGTGTTGCCGAAACTGGGCACTTCCTTATTGGCGGCGATGGCGTCGATCTCGGCGCGGTGCGCCGCCAGCGCCCGGTCGAAGGCCGGCCGGAAATGCTCCGGCTTGATCGCGGGTAGCGGCGGCAAGCCGAACGGGCCGGTCCAGTCTTTTAGCAGGGGGTTTTCGGTGGCCGGTGTCGGGTTCGTCATGGCGTTCATCTAGCCATGAACGGCCGGCTTGGCTACCCGCGCAGCGCCCGCAGCGCGTTGAAGATGACCGCCACGTCGATCACCTCCTGCAACAGCGCGCCCTCGACCGGCGGCAGAAGCCCAAGCGCCGCCACGATCATGGCGATGAAGGAAAGCCCCATGCCGGCGATCACGCTTTGCAGGGCAATGAAGCGCGAGCGCCGCGCAATCTGAATTGCGGGCAGCACGCGGTCGAGCTGATCGACCAAAAGCACCACGTCGGCGGCTTCCGCCGAGGCTGCCGCCCCCTTGGCGCCCATGGCGAGACCGATATCGGCGGCTGCCAGCGCCGGCGCGTCGTTGACGCCGTCGCCAATCATCATCACCGGGCCATTCTTGCGCTCCGAGAGCACCACCAGGATCTTCTGGTCGGGGGTGAGCTCCGAGCGCACCAGGTCGATTGACAGGCCGGCGGCGACCGCTTGCGCGACCTCGCGACGGTCGCCGGTCGCCAGCACGATGCGCTCGACGCCGAGCGCGCGCAGCTCCTGCAGCATTGCCTGCGTGCCGGCACGCAATTCGTCCGACAGGATCATGAGACCGGCGAGCTTGCCGTCGACCGCAACGGCAACCGCGAGCGCGCCGGGCGGCCGGTCGTGGCCCAAAGTTGCAAGGCCGGAGTCGGCGACCTTGCCGGCGATGAAGTTCGCCCCGCCGACCATAACGAGACGGCCGTCGAGGCGGCCCACGATGCCCTCGCCGGGCGTTTCCACCACCTCGGTCGGGACCGACAGCGCCAGACCCTTGCCGCGCGCCGCGGCGACAATGGTCTGCGCGATAATGTGCTTGCTGGCCTGGTCGAGCGAGGCGGCGATGCGCAATAGCTCGTCGGGCGTGATGCTGTCGGTCACCCGCGCGGAGACGATTTTGGCTTGGCCGAGCGTCAGCGTGCCGGTTTTGTCGATGACCAGCGCACGCACTCGGGCGAGCGTCTCGATCGCCCGGCCGCCCTTGATCAAAATGCCGAGCTTGGCCGCGCGCGAGAGCCCGGCGACAATCGCCACCGGCACCGCCAGGATAAGCGGGCAAGGGGTCGCCACCACCAGCACGGCCACCGCCCGGACGGAATCGCCGGTGAGCCACCAGGCCGCGGCGGCAAGCGCCACGGTTACGCCCAGGAACACGATGGCGTAACGGTCGGCCATGCGCGACATCGGGGCGCGCGAGCGCTGGGCGGCTTCCACCAGGCGGATGACGCCGGCATAGGTGCTTTGCGCGGCCGGCCGGGTAGCCTTGAGGTCGAAGGCGTCGCCGACATTGGTCGAACCGCTCAGCACCGGCTCGCCGCTGCGCTGCTGCACCGGCAGCGACTCGCCGGTGAGCGCCGACTGGTCGAGCACCGCCACCCCTTCGACCACCGTGCCGTCGACCGGCACTACGTCGCCTTGGCGGACCAGCAAACGGTCGCCGGGCACAATGAGATCGAGCGCAACCTCCTCGAGCCGGCCGTCCCGGTGCCGCATGGCGCTGCGCGGCACCCGCGACAGCAGGGCGGTCATCTCGCGCCGAGCGGCCCGCTCGGCATAGCTCTCCAGGTACTGGCCACCGGCATACATCAGGGCGACGATGGCCGCGGCCAGGCTCTCGCCGACCAGAAGCGCCCCGCTCATCGAGAGGGCGGCGACGATGTCAAGCCCAAGGTCGCCGCGGTGCAGGCTGGTGACGATCTCTGCCAGCAGCGCCAGCAGGACAGGGATAGTGACCGCGGTCCAGATCGCCGGCGACCAGGCGCCGAGCCCAGCGAGCTTAACGGCAAAGCCGGCAGCGAGACCGAGGGCGACGAGGCCGGCGAGGAACGGCCGGGCATTTTTTAGCGCGCTGGCGGTCGACATGGCGGCAACTTGGCCGCTGCAGCGGTCCGCGGCCATGACCAAGATCAAGCCCGGCCATGACAATACACCATGCTATGGACTTGATCTGTCAGGCGGATTCGTGGACATTGCGGCCGCTAAAGGGAGACCGTCATGGCCGAAGGCCGCCGCATCGTCTGGCTCAACGTCGTCACTGTGATCAGCGCCGCCATCTTGATCGGCGCCGAGGTGTTCGGCGCCGCCTTCGCCGGCTCGTGGGCGCTCGCCACGCTGTTCGACCTCGGCGGCATCGGGCAGCGCATCCTCGACGGCGTGTTCGTGCTCTGCGGCATCGCCGTCATGGCGCAATTCATTCGCAACGCGCACCGCATCGAGCCGTTCACCGCGCGCAACTGAGCGCACCGCGACGCCCGCCGAAATAAATCGTTAAGAAAGTTTTTGTGCGCGCGGAACTATTTCTCTTGCATCGCGCGAAAAATTTGTTATTTCAATATTGCCCAAATTCGCACGTGCCTGTGGCCGTGTGTCGGTCGGTAGGTAGCGGGACAAGAGGCCCGCCAGCCGCCTGGAGAGAGAGAAGCCAAAGCTCTCCAAGAAATCTGACCGGCAGCCGGAGGCGAAACCGGCAAACCCTGCTCTCAGCAGGGGACGCGGCTTGAAGCAACGACGATCGGGCTTCCTTGGTCTCTGCCGGTCTCCACCGCCGGCGCGGGTCACCGAAGAGGCTTGTTCATCTTTGCCGGCCGTGCGGACGGGGGTCTCCCCTTTCCAATCCAAGGCAGCATGAGCGGTTTTAAGGAGCGGAAGCGCCTGCGCGTCCCCATCGCGCGCGGCGGCATGCTCCAAAAACCGCGACATCAGGGGCTTAAGCCGCCCCTTAGCCTATTGGGAGAGCGCCATGACTGAGCGCATCCGCGAGTTTCTACGTAAGCGAAACGACGAAGCGCCATGCCTTGTCGTCGACCTCGACGTCGTCAAAGACAACTACAATGCCTTCGCCAAAGCCTTGCCCGACACCCGCGTATTCTACGCGGTGAAGGCCAATCCGGCGCCGGAAGTTCTGGCGCTGCTGGCCAAACTCGGCTCCTGCTTCGACACCGCTTCGGTCCCCGAGATCGAAATGGTGCTGGCCGCAGGCTGCACCCCCGACCGCATCAGCTACGGCAACACGATCAAGAAGGAGCGCGACGTCGCGCGCGCCTTTAAGCTCGGCGTCCGCCTTTACGCGGTCGACTGCAAGGCCGAGGTCGACAAGGTCGCCCGCGCGGCGCCCGGATCCAAGGTGTTCTGCCGCATCCTCTCCGACTGCGTCGGGGCGGAGTGGCCGCTATCGCGCAAGTTCGGCTGTGAGCCCTCGATGGCCGTGGACGTACTCGAGCACGCCCTCAAAGCGGGCCTGGAGCCCTACGGCGTTTCGTTCCACGTCGGCTCCCAGCAGCGCAACCAGCACGCCTGGGACAGAGCGCTGGCTTCGGCCGCGGCGGTGTTCAAGGAGTGCGGCGAGCGCGGCATGAACCTCGCGATGGTCAACCTCGGCGGCGGCTTTCCGACCAAGTACCTGAAGAACGTGCCGACGGTGAAAACCTACGGCAATGCGATCTTCAAGGCGCTGCGCAAGCACTTCGGCAACCGCATCCCGGAGACCATCATCGAGCCGGGCCGCGGCATGGTCGGCAATGCCGGCACCATCGAAGCCGAGGTCGTCCTCGTCTCCAAGAAGAGCGAAGAGGACGACGTACGCTGGGTCTATCTCGACATCGGCAAGTTCGGCGGCTTGGCCGAGACCATGGACGAATCGATCCGTTACCCGATCCGTACTCCGCGCGACGGCGACGCCATGGGCCCCTGCGTGCTGGCCGGACCGACCTGCGATTCGGCCGACGTGCTGTACGAGAAGCAGCCGTATCCGCTGCCGGTAAGCCTGGAGATCGGCGACAAAGTTCTGATCGAGGGCACCGGCGCCTACACGGCGACCTACTCGTCGGTGGCCTTCAACGGCTTCTCGCCGCTGAAGACCTACCACATCTGACAACGACGGGAGGCGGCTTACCGCCTCCCCTTCCCTCCATTTCGAACTGACTGCGCCCGTGCGCACGCTTGCGCGCGCCGCGGGACAGGGAAGGACGAAGAGATGATCACGTTGCGTCAAGAACGGCCGAACGACGTCGAAGCGCGCGAGGCGCTGCTCGATGCAGCCTTCGGCGACACCCGCGCCCGCAAAACCTCGCAGCGGTTGCGCGACGGCCGCCTGCCGGCCGAGGGCTTGAGCCTGATCGCCGCCGACGGCCGGCGCGTGATCGGCACCGCAAGGCTGTGGAACGTCGCCTGCGGCGGCGCCCGGCCAGCGCTGCTACTCGGCCCAGTGGCGGTCGAATCCTCCTGCCGCAACCGCGGCATCGGCACCGCGCTGGTGCGGCGCGCTCTGCGCGACGCGCGCCGGCTCGGCCATTGCGCGGTCATCCTGGTCGGCGACGCGCCCTATTACAGCCGGTTCGGCTTTGCGGCCGAGACGGCTGCGGGCCTCAAACTACCCGGCCCATTCGAGCGTCACCGCCTGCTCGCGCTCGAACTCGTTGCCGGCGCGCTCGACGGCGCCAATGGGCTCGTGCGCGCCAACGGACGCCCGGCCCAATTGTCGCAGGCCCGCGCCGCCTAGCAAAATCGACAGATTCTCGTGGACGCAGCGCCGGAATCTCCGGCGCCGCCCTTCCGTTTGCGCGCCGCGGCGGATATCACCCAATGATGGCTGGAGGCACTGAGAAATGACGAAATGGCCCGTACATGCCCGCGTAACGGGCCCCATCGTAATGATCGGATTCGGCTCGATCGGTAAAGGCACGCTGCCGCTGATCGAGCGGCATTTCAGCTACGACAAATCCCGCTTCGTGGTTATCGACCCCGAGGACAAGGACCGCGCCATGCTGGACAAGCGCGGCATCCGCTTCATCCATCAGGCCGTCACCAAGGACAATTACCGGCGCCTGCTCACCCCCCTGCTGACCGCCGGCGGCGGCCAGGGCTTCTGCGTCAACGTATCGGTTGACACCTCCTCGCTCGACATCATGGAACTCTGCCGCGAGATCGGCGCGCTCTACATCGACACCGTGGTAGAGCCCTGGATCGGCTTCTATTTCGATCTCAAGCTCGGACCGGAGGCGCGCTCGAATTATGCGCTGCGCGAGAGCATCCTGGCCGCGCGCCGCAAGAAACCGGGCGGTCCGACCGCCGTGTCCTGCTGCGGCGCCAATCCCGGCATGGTGTCCTGGTTCGTCAAGCAGGCGCTGCTCAACGTCGCCAAGGACATCGGCCTCAAGTTCAAGGAGCCGAAGACGCGCGAGGAATGGGGCCGGCTCGCCAAGAAGGCGGGCATCAAGGGCATCCATATCGCCGAGCGCGACACCCAGCGCGCCAAGCAGCCGAAGTCGCAGGATGTGTTCGTCAATACCTGGTCGGTCGAGGGCTTCATCTCGGAGGGCCTGCAGCCGGCCGAGCTCGGCTGGGGCACCTGCGAAAAGTGGATGCCGCCCAATGCCCACCGGCACAAGACCGGCTGCCAGGCTGCGATCTACATGACCCAGCCCGGCGCCAACACCCGCGTGCGGTCCTGGACGCCGACCGCGCAGGCGCAATACGGCTTCCTGGTCACCCACAACGAGTCGATTTCGATCGCCGACTATTTCACGCTGCGGGCCGGCCGCAAGACAATCTACCGGCCGACCTGCCACTACGCCTACCACCCCTGCAACGACGCCGTTCTGTCGCTGCACGAGATGTTCGGCCAAGCCGGCAAAAAACAAAAAGACATCCACATTCTCGACGAAAACGAGATCGCCGACGGCATCGACGAGCTCGGCGTGCTGCTCTACGGCCACAAGAAGAACGCCTATTGGTACGGTTCGCAGCTCTCGATCGACGAGACTCGGGAAGTCGCGCCCTATCAGAACGCCACCGGCCTGCAGGTCACTTCAGCTGTGCTCGCCGGCATGGTCTGGGCGCTGGAAAATCCGAACGCCGGCATCATCGAGGCCGACGAGATGGACTATCGGCGCTGTCTCGAGGTGCAGACGCCCTATCTCGGCCCGGTGATCGGCGCCTACACCGACTGGACGCCGCTCGCTGGCCGGCCCGGTTTGTTTCCGGAAGAGATCGACAAGCGCGATCCCTGGCAGTTCAAGAACGTGCTGGTGCGCTGACGCAAACGACAACAACAAAAATGCAACGGGCGGCCGCAAGGGCCGCCCGTTTCGTTCGGTGCCGATCGGTCGCCGTTATTTCGGCGGCTCAGGCGGCTTCTCGCCCGGCTTCGGCGGCGGCCCTTTCGCGGCCGGCGGCGGAGGTGCATGAACGACCGGCGGCGGTGCCGCGTGCATAGCGGGCGGCGGCGGCGCATGCACGGCTGGTGGAGGCGGTGCGTGCACGACCGGCGGTGAAGGTGTGTGCACGGCCGGCGGAGGTGGCGGAGGCGGCGGCGGTGGGCCGCTTGCGCCTGCCGGCGGATGCACCTCGCGGCGCTCCTCGTGCTTTTCCACCGGCTTCACTTGAACCGGCGCGGTCGGCGTGACGACCGGCGCCGGGCCGGCAGGATGCTCAATCACTGGCGCCCCAATGCGCGGCGGCGTGGCCGTTGGACCCTTTGGCTGCTGCTGCTGCTGCTGGCTGTTGCTGTTGTTGTTGCTGCTGTTGCTGCTGAGCGCCACTCTGCGCGGCGCGCGGCGGCTGGCTGCCGAGATGCCCGTGTTCGCCCTTGCCAAGCGCCTTCGGCACAGCCGTCGAGGTGGTCGCCTGGATCGTCACGTTGGTGCGTTGCACGGTGATCGGCGCGATACGCCTGACCGCACCCTTGGTGCGTAGGTCGTCGCGGCGGATGGTCACCGCGCCCTGCACGCCGGTCGTGGCGCCGAACACGCGGGGCCGCACGTTATAAGCATGCAGCGTTACGTGCGTGCGGCCGGAGATGAAGCCGGGCGCGAGGCCCGGATTGACCCAGAGCCGCTGCCCCTCGATGTGCACCGGCCGGTTAATGACGTGCGTCTCGCGCAGCAGGAACGTGCGGCGGTCGCGCGGCACGAAGTGGCTGCGCAGCTGCAGTTCGCCGATGTAGCGCAGCGGCACGAACACCCAGTAGTCCGGTTGCTCGTCGTAAGCGTCGATCAGATCGTCCGGCGGCAGCGGCGCCCAGCCGACATTGTCGCCGCCATAGCGCCAATCGACCCAGGCCGGCGCCCATTCGTCGCCCGGCACCCAGAACCATGTCGCTCGGTCATGAAGCCAGCGGCCGTAGTGGTAAACCACCCAGCCCCAATCGTCCTCGCTCTCGTCGGAGACCCAGTACCAGCCCCAGTCGTCGGTGTAGACCCAGTGGCCGTATTCATAAGGCTGCCAATCGGGCGGCACGCCGTCCGGCACCCAGACCTCGCCGTAGCGGGGGTGGCGGACCCAATGGCCATAGGCATCGAGCGCGGCGGCCATGTCGTCGGCGCTCTGCGCCATGGCGGCGGTCGGGCCGCCGGCGAACTCCGGCAGCGCGACGCCGGCAACGGTAAGCGCAAGTCCGGTCGCGGCGCCGACCAAGAGGCGGCGGACGATGGATCGGTTGATCATTTTGGGGTCCCCACTGGCAATCGATTGAGCGACGGCAACGGCCGGTACACCGGATAGTTCCAGACCATAGTCCAGGCAAGCTGAACGGCAGCCGAATTGTTTAGGCGTAATGGCGCCGCAATTAAAACGACAAAGCGCCGGCTTCGCCCGTCTCGGTGCCAAAGGCGAAGGTCTGCCCGTCGGCGTCCCAGCCCAAGGCCGTGACCGGCGAAGCGCCCGCGGCCGCCACCTCGATCAGCGCGCCGTCGTCGATGCGCACCAGCACTATGCGGCCATCGGCATAGCCGACCGCGACGACCGGCTGGCGGGGGTGTGGGGCGACCACGGCTACGCGCGCCAAATGGCGCGCCAGAAGCTTCGGCTGGCGGCCCATCGGCCCGTCTTTGCCGTCGAACGGCCAGAGGATCAGTTGCTCGGAGCCGGAGGTGGCGAGGAATTCGCCGTCCGCCGTCCAGCCGAGCGAGCGCACGCGCGCCGAATAGCCCGACATGCGCATGTGCTTGGCGTCGGCGAGCCGCCAGCCGTGCAGCGTCGGCTCCTGCATGCAGGTGACGAGGAATTTGCCGTCCGGGCTGAAGGCGACGGCGAGATGCGAGCCCTTCCACTCGAGTTTTTCCGGCGCGGCGCCGGCGGCGTTGGGAAACCAGAGCGTGACGCCGTTGTAGTGCGCGATGGCCAGCCGAAAGCCCTTGGGCGCAAAAGCGAGGCCCGCCACCGTCGACGGCGTTTCCAGCGTGCGCGCTTCGCCCTTGCCGGTGAGCACGTGCGCGGCCTTGCCGGCCGACCAGGCCACCGCGCCATCCGGGCCGAGCGCGAGTTGATCGATCCAGCGCTTCTTGTCGTCGGTCGCTAGCACGCGGTGCGCGCCGCTTTCCTCGGTCGCGACCAAGGTGCCGTCGTCGCCGCCGGTGAGGATGCGAATACCGTCAGACGAGCTGGCGAGGATGCCGCCGGCATGAATGGACACGCGTTGTTCGCCTTGTTCGGAGGCGAAGAGCAAGTGTTCTTCGCCCAGAACGAAAACCGGCGTTCTGCCGAAAAAATGCACGCCGACGATCGCGCCGCCCGCCGCGATCGGGCGGACGCGGTCGGCGAGCGAGGGGATGGGGGTGGAGGTGTCGGTCATGCGCGTCTTAATACTCGGCTGTCATTGCCCGCGAAAGCGGGCAATCCAGTAATCATCGCACTGTCTGTGTTTCCTGGTCCCCGCTTTCGCGGGGACGACATTCTGAAAATCACGCCACGCAGCTTTCAAACCCCGTGCGGATTTTTTCTTCCGGCAATTTGCGGCCGATGAAGACGATGCGGCTGGAGCGCTTCTCATCGGCGCCCCAGGCACGCTGGTGGTCGCCGTCCAAAATCATGTGCACGCCCTGGAACACGAAGCGCTCGGGATCGTCCTTGAACGACAAAATGCCCTTGCAGCGCAGGATGCTGGGCCCGTCGATCGCCACCAGATCCTGCACCCAGGGAAAAAATTTGTCGGGGTTGAGCGGCTTGTCGGTCGAAAGCGCGACCGACTGCATGTCCTCGTCGTGATAGTGCTTGAGCCCGCCGTGGCTGTGCGCATGGTTGTGGCATGGTCGTGGTCGTGATCGTGATGATGATCGTGCTCGTCGGCTTGCAGAAAAGCCGGCTCGATGTCGAGGATGCGGTCGAGGTCGAAGGCATTGCGGCCGAGCACCTCGGCGATGTCGATCTTGGCGCGCTCGGTGCGGTGCAGCCGCGCATACGGATTGATGCCGCGGATGCGCGCCTCGATCTCGGCGAGTTCTTGCGGCGTCACCAGATCGGTCTTGTTGAGCAGGATCACGTCGGCAAACGCGATCTGGTTCTTGGCCTCGGGCGCGTCCTTGAGCCGCTCCTTCAGCCACTTGGCGTCGGCGACCGTGACGACCGCGTCCAATTTGGTCTTGGCGCCGACCTGCTCGTCCATGAAGAAGGTCTGCGCCACCGGCGCGGGGTCGGCGAGGCCGGTGGTCTCGACGATGATGGCGTCGAACTTGCCTTTTCGCCGCATCAGCCCGTCGATGATGCGCACCAGGTCGCCGCGCACGGTGCAGCAGATGCAGCCGTTGTTCATCTCGAACACTTCTTCGTCGGCGTTGACCACCAGCTCGTTGTCGATGCCGATCTCGCCGAATTCGTTGACGATGACGGCGAACTTCTTGCCGTGCGGCTCGGACAGAATGCGGTTGAGCAGCGTGGTCTTGCCGGCGCCGAGATAGCCGGTGAGCACGGTGACGGGGATTTTGGCGGGGGATGGCGTGGCGGGGGTCGTGGGGGCGGTCATTTAAGGAAGGGGGCTCCGTGAGGAGGGAGATATAGGGGGTGTGGGGCGAAGGTGCAAAAGCGCGGACGCGTCGACCTAAAAGCGCTCCAGTAAGGCGCGTTTCCCAAACGATTCCGCGCCTAGTTCAACCGCAGGTGAATGCCCGCTAAGTGCCAGAAGCAGAAGTACAGACCGCAATCCACATGGCTCTTCACCCAGGTTTCTTCGCAGCTCTCGCCTTCGCCGCGTCACCGACAATCACAGCTTCTTGGCGCGAGTTGAAGAGCCTACCCACCTGCTGCGAGTTACTAGCTTCCTTTTCGTTTTCCTTCCATGGCCAAACCAGAGGCAGGAGACCGTCGATGGGATTAGAGGTCTCGATGCTGTCCAGAATGACGTACCAACGATCGCTCTTGGTATCGTATTTATGTTTGGCCCCGATCGCTTCCGCCGCGCGACGCGCTTTCGCATTTAGCTGGCGTGTCACGGCATAGGTGAGACCGCCGCTCGCCGTCGGGATCGAGAACGCCTTGATAGCCTTACCATTTGATACTTCCTCGCGAAGCTGAAGAATGCGCGTCGACAGATCCTCTAGAGCGGCGCTCGAAAAGTCATATAGGTCGATCACAACGGCAGCTATCCGTGGATCGGCGCTCTTAAGCTCCGATAACAACTCGGATACCACTGGTATCTGAAGACGTTCCAAGATTCCGAGCGGCCTCTCGGCCTTGATACCGACATCGGCCGCAATCATGTAATCATCGACAACGGTCGCAAAGTCGCGTTCCAGCATCAGCATGTCGGCATCGGCCGGAAGCACGAGCTTCGACCCGATGTGGAAGCCAAGGTAATTGTATTCGCTGTCGGAGATTACATTGTCGAAGGCATCCGACCGGCTCTTTAGATAGAAGATCATCTCGATAGGTGTCGGCAATAACCTTGCGACGCAGTCGAGAACGCCGATGTCCCAGATCACCGGCGCAATCTTCTCACCATGTTCAAGCAACATTCGCGAAAGCGCGGTTGAAGCCGGGAACGGGTCGCTTAGGACTACGACAGGAAAGAGACGCGGCAACGAGTTGAACGTCAGCGCCTTGTCGTCTTTCGTGATGCAGTCGGCACCAGCCCGAATGAATTCCGCGCATTCTAACGCTTGCCGGTAGGGGGCCTGGATCGCACCTTCGAAGTCCGATTTTAGCGCTTCGGTACCGCCGGCCCGTGCCTTCTGCGTGATGCGCTTAGATTTCGCCTGCACGACGAGCACGAATTCGCCATAGGCCACAAGCACGTCCACTTCGCCCGCGATATCCTTCGCATTCTGTCGAATTGTCACATTCTCGTAGACATTTTCCGCCCCAAACACTGACCGAAAGATATGGGTCGCGGTTTGCTCGAGGAAGGTACCGCGATGTTCAGCCGCAATATTGGCGTAAGCCTTATCAGCCAACATCCAGTAGAACGGACTCTCATAGATCGTCTCATAGAGGCGGTACTGATTCGGTACATACAAGTACTCGCCGAGATCGATGAGCGGCGCGATCGAAACCGCGTTGATTGCGAACGGATCGGTAAATCCAGCGTTCGCGCCGATAACCTGTGTTGCGAACTTCGCGAAAAACGCGTTCGCTTTCTGCCCGAACTTCTTGCGGACATCGGCCTTCGAGATAAGAAGACTATTTGTCAATTCACCATGGCTGAATACATGTCCCTCACTACGCATTTCCCGTACGCCGGACATCTGTTGGTTGATACGATCGACAATGAACTTGGAGATATCGATCATCGGTCGGATGGACAGATCGGCGTTCTGAAGGAGCCAAGTGACGTCATCACGGTAACGGAGACGGCTGAACTTTAAGAACTGGTGGAGATAGAAGCTATCAGCTCCATAATAGATTGCCTCGCGGGCCATTGGACCAATCGAATTGGGACTCTCGATGAATTTGTTTGCGGCGCGGTTGAAGATTAGCCCGCTATCTGCCAGAACGCGGTCGTGTAACTCACGCAAGAGCTGGTCGGCGCGGGCGGCAAAAGTATCATCACCAACCTGCACCGTGTAAGTGCAGTCGCTCTGCGACTGAACCGCAAGACCGAGCAAGAGCATGAGCTCGTTCTTATTGAGCTTGGAGGTTGACCACCGTTTCTCGGAAGCGTCCGCTACCCGTTGCTCCTTAATATCGACTGTGATCAGCCAATCGCGGTAGACAATCGCGGATATCTCGTGCAGGGCGCCCTCGGTTTGCGCGAGATTCCGAAGATCGTCGAAAATCTCCTCAGATGATCTGGACACCGTCCTTTCGGATTTTGTTTCCTCCAGGTGCATGTCATTTTCCGCTCATTGAGCGCTTATAGTTAGACTAAATGCTCGTTGAAATCGAGTTTTAGCGGTTTCTCTACCGCTGGCACCCCCTGGCCAAGGTTGCCAAAAGGAATTGAGAAGGGCCGTTTGGCTTACCCACCCCCAGGAGCCCCTCATGGGCCTGATCAAACAAATCACCGCGCCGATCCGCAGCATCGTGCGCTTCCCGCTGTTCCAGCTCGCGGTCGTGGTCGGCGTGATTTTATTTCTGCAGGCCGCCGACGAGACATCGGCGTTCGGCCGCATCTTTAGCGGCCTCGACAAACTGGTCGAAGCAACCGTGCAATTGTTCGCCGTCGTGTTCAACGTGCGCTCCTTCACCAAATCATGGCTCACGTCCGGCTTCTGGATCGGCTACGTCTACCTCGCCGGCCTGCTGATCCTGTACCTTATGCGGATCGCGATCGGCGCCGTCGTCGATTTTGCCGGGCGGCATAATGCGTTCGGCTTGCGCACGGCAATCGCGCGCGAGCGCGGCATTGCGGCCTACCGCGCCTGGGAGCCGTTCGAGAGAATAAGGCCGTCGCACATTCCGCAGCCGCAGTGGGAAGCCGCCTACGCCTGGCCCGCCGATAACAAACCACCCTACCCGCCGCTCGCCCAACGGCTGCTGTTCGGCGCTGTCGTCAATGCGGCCGTCGTCGCGGCCGCCGCCATTCTGCTGCAGATGTTCACGCCGTTTCCAGTGCTCACCTGGCTTGGCCAGATTATGAAGACGCTATTCGGCTGATACGAAATCGCTGGGCAAAAGCCGGCGCGTTACGCCGAAGCCTGGCTTCGGACCGGGCCTGGCCGCGCGGCGCCTGCCCAGGAGACGTTCGGCTTCGTCCCGCACCGTCGTCGCTTTCAGCCCCATGATTCATGTTCAGTTCGGCCGCCCATTCGCGATATATGGAAAGCAGGCGGTCGCGAGAACCGCCGCTAGCAAGGGGGACGCGATGCAGGGACGTTGGATCACGGCAGCGCTGTTCGCGCTCGCCGGGCTAGGCGGCGCGCAGGCGCAAGATTATCCGACGCGCACGGTGACGGTGATCGTGCCGTTCGCACCCGGCGGACCGGCCGACGTGATGGGCCGCATCGCGGCCGACATCTTGTCCCGCCATCTCGGCCAGTCATTCGTGATCGAGAACGTCGCCGGCGCCGGCGGCACGGTCGGCGCGACCCGCGCCGCGCGCGCCAACCCCGACGGTTACACGCTGCTTGCCGGACACATGGGCACCAATGCGCTGGCGCCGATTTTCTATCCCACCCTCGGCTATGACCCGGAAAAGGATTTCGAGCCGGTCAACCTGACCGCCGTGCAGCCGGAATTGCTCGCGGTTCGCAAGGATATCCCCGCCAATAACCTCAAGGAGTTCGCCGCCTGGGCCAAGGCGAACGAGAGCAAGCTCAACATGGGGCACGCCGGCATCGGCTCGGTGTCCTATATCGGCTGTCTGCTGCTCAACGCGGCGATCGGCATCAAGCCGACGCTGGTGCCGTTCACCGGCACGGCGCCGGTGATGAACGCGATCCTTGCCGGCACCGTCGACTACGATTGCGACCCGGTGCTCGGGCCCCTGCAGCATGTGCGCGCGGGCACGGTCAAGGCGCTGGCCATCGCCGCCAAGAAGCGCAGCCCGCTGTTGCCGGACGTGCCGACCTCCTACGAGCAGGGTTTCCCGCAGTTCGACTGCGCGCCGTTCTATGCGATATTCGCGCCGAAAGGCACGCCGCAGGCGATCATCGACAAGCTCGCCAAAGCTTTGAGCGAAGGCCTCGACGAGCCGGCCGTGCAAAAAAAGCTGACCGATCTCGGCGCCCAGATCGCGGAGCCGGACCAGCGCGGGCCGAAGGCCTTGGCCGCATTGGTGCACAACGAAATCGCGCGGCTGACGCCGGTCCTCAAAGCCGCAAGCGCCAAATAGGCGAGCCCGCGCCCCTCGCAGCGCCGACCGTGCTAATCTTGCCCGCATGATCCTTGCGAAGGCCCGCGCATGAGCTGGAACCTGCGGCGGTGGCGGAGCAATCTGCGGCTCGGCAGCGCCCTCGTCATGCTGTCCTTCGTGATCTGTCACCTGACGGCGCACAGCGTGCTGCTGGTTTCCTTCGATCGCGCCGAGGCCGCGCTCAAAATTCTGATGTATCCGTGGCGGACGTTCGCCGGCACCGTGCTGCTCGTGTCGGCGGCGCTCGTGCACTATACGAACGCGCTGTGGTCGATCTACCTGCGCCGCTCGCTGCGGATGTCGCGCTGGGAATGGACGCAGCTTTCGCTCGGGCTCTGCATCCCGGCGCTGCTGATGTTCCACGTGGTGTCGACGCGCATCGCCGAGAGCGCGCTCGACGTCAACAGCTACTACAGTACGGTGCTCATCGTGCAGTGGCTGATGCTGCCGTGGCTCGGCCTCGTGCAGGTGACCGCGCTGCTGACGGTGTGGACGCACGCCTGCATCGGCATCCATTTCTGGTGGCGCACCAAGCCCTGGTATCCGGCCTGGCGGCCCTATTTATTCGGCATTGCCCTGCTGCTGCCGGCGCTGGCGCTCTCCGGCTATGTCACCGCGGGCAACCAGGTCCTGCGCGAGGCCAAGGCGCCGGATTACGTCCAGTCGTCGCTCGATGACGCCAACCTGACCGACAAGACGCTGGCGCAGATCGGCCGCATCGCGCGGATCGGCCTCGGCCTGCACCTCGCGCTGGTGGCGGTGCCGTTCGCCGCGCGCGGGGTGCGCAGCTGGCACTACCGCCGCCGCCGGCCGCCGATGCTGGCCTATCCGGGCGGGCGCACGCTTGCCATCTTGGCCGACGCCACCGTGCTCGAGACGCTGCGCGAAAACCGCATCCCGCATGCTTCGGTCTGCGGCGGACGCGCGCGCTGCACCACCTGCCGCGTGCTGGTGACCAAGGGACTGGACCGGCTGCCGGCGCCGGCCGGGCTGGAAGCCAAGGCGCTCGCCAAAATCGGCGCCACCGCCGGCACGCGGCTCGCCTGCCAGATCACCCCGACCAGCGACATTGCGATCGTGCCGCTGCTCGCCGCCGACGCCAGCGCCGCAGACGGAGCGACGCGCGGCGGCCTCGAGGGCAGCGAGCGCCTGGTCGCGGTGGTGTTCGTCGACATGCGCGGCTCTACCACATTGGGCGAAGCCAAGATGCCCTACGACGTGCTTTTCATTCTCAACAATTTCTACAGCGAGATGACCAAGGCGCTCAACGCCACCAACGGCCATTACTCGCAATTCACCGGCGACGGGCTGATGGCGCTCTACGGGCTCAACGCGGCGGACCCCAAGACCGGCGCGGCCGACGCCGTGCGCGGCGCGCGCGAGATGCTCTCGCGCCTCGAGCAGCTCAATCGCCAACTCGCGCGTGATTTGCCGGAGCCGCTGCGGATCGGCATCGGCATTCATTACAGCGAGGCGATCGTCGGCGCGATGGGGCCGCCACGCTCGCAAATCATCACCGCGATCGGCGACACCGTGAACACCTGCGCGCGGCTCGAAGGCCTCAGCAAGGAATACGATGGCTCGGTCATCATCTCGCGAGAGGCCGCGGAGGCCGCCGGCCTCAACGTCGCGGGACGCGAACTCCATCAAGCCCCGCTCAAAGGCCGCATGGCGCCGGTGCAATTCTACGTGCTCAAGACGCTGGCGGATTTACAGATCTAGCGCGCTCAGGGTGCGGCGATGCGCCAGACGTTGTTTACGCCGTCGCCGGTGACGTCGCCGGGCGCTTTGTCCTTCGACCAGGTGTAGAGCGGCTTGCTCTTATAGGCCCACTGTTTGGCGCCGTCGTCGCGCGTCACGATCGACCAGTCGCCGGACGCCTTGGCATCGGCCGCAGCCATAAGCGGCGGCCAGATGGTCGCGCATTTGCCGTTGCAGGCCGATTTCCCCGCCGTGTCCTTGTCGAACACATAAAGCGTCATGCCCTTAACATCGACGAGCGCCTTGCCTTTCGCGGTGTCGGCGGTTTTGGCCGGCGCCATTTGCGCGAATGCCGGCGCGGCGAGCAGAAAAAGCGCGAGCACGCTCAAGCCAATCTTTTTCATGGCCGTCTCCCCCTGGTTTGCTGCCGGCCCCTCACAGCGCCTTCTGCTTATGGCCGCATTCCTTGCAGGCGTATTCGACGCGCGCCTGGCCGCGCGGCGCCTTGACGCGGTTCATCGCGCCGCACTTTCCGCAGTGGGTCTCGATGCGCGTGTCGCCCTCTTTCACCGTGACCGATTTGCGCTCCAGCGCCTCGCGCACGAGACGTTCGGCTTCCTCGCGCATCGCCTGCTTCGACATAGGGTCCCTGTTCGCTTGTCCACCTTCATACGGCGGCACCTTCTAGCAGAGCCGCGCGGCAAGCGCACCACCCGGCAAGACGGACGGCAGCCGCCCGCCACGGCCTCCCCGGCGGGCCAAAAACCGATAATGTGCGGGCGCTTAACTCGCGGTTAGCGCAAAACGATGAACGCGACGACCAGCGCGAGACCCAAACAACCGACAATTGCATAAGTCACAATGTCGGCGACGCTCATGGCGGTCGACGGAGCGACGTTTTTGGTCATGTCCCAAACCTTTTCAATGAAATGGTGCGACGCCACACGCCCGCAGCCGCAGAATGCAGGTCGTCATAAGCAAATTAAATAAAGGCACTTTCTTCGCCCGCCTTGAGCATATGATCATCGCAAGCGAATATACAAGCGCGGCCGCCCGGCGCGCTATGCTCCCGCCATGTTGAACGCCGCCTTCACCGTCCTTGCCGTCGCCGTGCTGCTGGGCAGCGCGCTCGCGCTCATGCATTTGCGCGAGGGCGCGGCGCTGCCGCCCTGGCCGCTTGGCGCGCTGCATGGGCTCGTCGCGCTTGCCGGGTTCGGCTTGCTTGCGCTCGCGCTGCGTGGGCCGCCGCGCGGGCTCGATCAGGGCACCGGCGCGTTCGGCACGATCGCCGCCGCGCTGATCGCGCTGGCGGCGCTCGTCGGGCTCATGCAGCTTGCCGCGCGGCTGCGGAAAAAGCGGCTACCGGGCGTGCTGATCGGCGTCCACGCCACGCTGGCGATCGGCGGCTTCGTGATTCTGATGGTTTATGTCCTCGCGGCATGACCTTGCTGGAGCCGCGGCACTGGCATTGCCGGGCATGACGATCACTGGGTCTTGCGCTACTCTTCCGTCCGACCAGTGCCCTCGAAGGCACAGGAACCGAAAAAACTGGGAGGGTGGGGATGCAATTCAAAACAAAAACAGCCGCGCTATTTATCGCGCTGGCATTCGTGCTGCCGGCTGGCACCGCTAACGCGCAAGGCGGCTACCCGGACCGCGCGGTCCATATGCTGGTCGGCTATCCGCCGGGCGGCCCGGTGGACATCATCGGACGCGTCATCAGCGACCGGCTGAGCCAAATCTGGGGCCGGCCGGTGGTGGTCGAGAATATCACCGGCGCCGGCGGCAACATCGCGGCCGACCGCGCCGCCAAATCCGCGCCCGACGGCTACACGCTGTTGGTGTCGACCAACGCCCAGCTGGTGGTCAACCCCAGTCTCTACAAAATGACGTTCGACCCGGCGAAAGATCTGACGCCGATTTCGCTCGCGGTCTATTCGCCGAATATCCTGGTGGTGCCCAACGACGTGCCGGCCAAGAACGTGAAGGAACTGGTCGAGTATCTGCGCGCGCATCCGGGCAAGAGTTTCGCTTCCGCCGGCGTCGGCACCACGCAGCATCTTGCCGGCGAGCTGTTCAAGGCGATGGCGAAAGTCGACATCCAGCACGTGCCCTATCGCGGCGCAGCGCCCGTCATCCCCGATCTGATGGCCGGACGCGTCACGCTTTTCTTCGGCGCCATATCGTCGCTTATTCCGCTGGTGCGCGAAGGCAAGATCCGCGCGCTCGCCGTCACCTCGCCTACGCGCTTCCCGGCGGCGCCCGAGCTGCCGACCATGATCGAAGCCGGTTATCCGGGCTTCGTGTCGATCCTCTCCATCGGCCTAGTCGCGCCGGCCGGCACGCCGCCGGCGATCGTCGAGAAAATCCGCCAGGACATGGTGAAGGGCATTTCCACGCCGGAGGTGCGCAAGCGCTTGAGCGGCATCGGTATGGAAGTGATCGGCGGCTCGCCCGCTGAATTTGCCGCCGCCATGGCGGCGGAACGGCCGCAATGGGCGAAGGTCATCCAGGACGCCGGAATCAAGACGGGGAATTAGGCCGTTACCACATGTGTCATGGCCGGGCTTGACCCAGCCATCTCGCTTATGCACGCAAAATGCCAACCTAAGCGGGATCACCGGGACAAGCCCGGTGATGACAATTTGTCATCACTGAATCACCGTCACATGCGTGCCAACCGGCACGCGGTCGTAGAGATCGATGATGTCTTGATTGAACAGGCGGATGCAGCCTGACGACACCGCCTGCCCGATGGTCTCCGGCTCGGTGGTGCCGTGCAGGCGGAAGAACGTGTCGTGGCCGTCGCGGTAGAGATAAAGCGCGCGCGGCCCGAGCGGATTGTCGGGCCCGCCATCCATGCCGCTGGCGTAATGCCGGTAGAGCGGGATCGCCGCCATCATGTTCTCGGTCGGCGTCCAATGCGGCCATTTTTCCTTGCGGCCGATTACCGCTTGCCCGCGGAAGTTCATGCCCTCGCGCCGGCCGACGCCAACGCCGTAGCGCAGCGCCTTGCCGCCGGCCTCGACCAGATAGAGCCGGCGCTGCGGCACGTTGACCACGATCGAGCCCGGCTTCTCCTTGCCGTGCCAGGGCACTTCCGTCCGCATCAGGCTCGAATCGATTGTCGTGATGTCAACCGCCGGAATGATGAACCCGCCGTCACGCACGCCGCCGTAGTCGGCGGTCACACAGCCGCCGACAAATAGCGGCAGCCCGACGATCAGCGCGCGGCGGCTGAGCAGGCGGCCTGAGAGTGCGTCATTGACGGGGGGATATTGAGGAAAGCGTTTACGCATGGTGTCCACTGATGTCGGTCGGCGTCATGCCTAGCCCAGCATCGGGCTTGCATGCAACAGGACGTTGACGAAACCCGTTTCGCTGTGGCTTTCGGGCAACCCGCGCCGTCTGCTATCGTTGGTGCGGTTCCACAGCGGTACGTTTTGCGGGAATAAACCATGCAGCCCGATCGACAGTCAGCCTACGACCATAGTTTTCACGCCATCCACGACCATGAAATCCCATGGCAGGAGGGATCGAAATCCGTCCTCAAGCTGCCGGAGGGCGTGCAGGTCAAAATCTTCGCCCACGACAAGGCGATGAACCGCATCGACATGAAGGTCAAATTTCCGCCCGGCTATGTCGAGCCCGAACACGCCCACAAGAGCTGGCACTCCATCGTCGTGCTCAAGGGGCGCATGTGCGTGGCCGGCAAGGACCTGCGGCCGGGCGACTACGTGTTCGGCTGGGACGAATTGCACGGGCCCTACGAGTACCCGGACGGCTGCGAGGTCTTCGTCGTTTTCATGGGCGAGGGCGTCGCGCATGAATGGGACGAAGCCAAACACAAGACGCATCAAAATGTCTGGACGGCGGAAACCGAGGAAGGCCGGCAAGGCGTCGAGCGACACATCAAGCAGCGCAAAATCGGATAAAAAAACTGCGCGTCGGGAACGGCCGAAGTGGGGTCTTGCCTGACTGATGCGACCCGCGTGGCCGCTCCCGGCGTGCCGTCCGCGAATTTGCCGCTATGCGATCGCCCGAACGTTTGTGAGCGCAATCTTCGCGGCACGCTGACCCGGTGGTGCCATACAAACCTCCGTGTCTCACGAGAATGTTGATAGTCGGACCGGGCCAAGCGTGCTGTCAAGTCTCGCCGGTGGAAGACTTAAGTTGAAGGCAATCCGAAGGAACCGGTTTTTTCCGCACAACGCAAAGGCGTGAACCGGGGCGACTATCGCCTCGGTTCACTCCTTCAGCTCAGATCACGCTATCGTTTTAGTCGCAAACGCGCCGCGTGCGCCAGATGATGTGACCGTGCGGGGTCACGATGCGCGTGCGCACGACGCGGCATTCCGGCGGGGCGTAGGCGTAGTCGCGCCAATACCGGTGATGGTACGGCGGGCTCCAGTAATCGGGGCCGACGCCGACGCCGAATGGGCCGACGTTCACACCGACGCCGCCGGGGTCGGCGCCCACATAAACCTGCGCACCCGCGGGAGTTACCGCGCCGACAAGCGCCAGCGTCGCTGCCGCAAAGAGAATGCGTTTCATGACTGATCTCCTTCGCTGCTGCATCGCCGAGTCAACGCGGCGCCGGCCGCGGCCGTTTCATTACGATTAATTTAGATCGGTGGAACAATTGTTCCGGGAACCGCGCGCTCCGATTGTGCTAGTCTTGGTTTATGCTGCCTAACGAAGAAAAACCGCTGCCCGCCGTCGGCGTATTCTGGATCGACGAGACCGACTATCCGGCGGTTTTGAAGATTTTCGAGGACGCCGACACGCTGCCGCCCGCCTACAAACAATGGCTGAAGATGGCCGAGGAAATGGAGAAAGGGCTCAAGGCCTACGGCCACCCGGTGATGCGGGTGCGCATCGATCCGGTGACATTCCCGATCTGGTGCGCCGCGCACGGCACGACGCCGGGTCGGCAGGGACGCAAGCTGTTCATCGCGGCGGCGGTCAAAGAGCGTTACGGCGATCAAACTTGACAGTCGCGCGGGCGGGCCGCTACTTGCGCGGTTTTTTGCGCCGCTCGGGCAATTCCTGGGCGACGACCGCGCTTTTGCGATAAATGCCGCGATCCCCGCACTTCGAACAACGCACCGAGAATTCCTCGGGCAGCGTCTTGATCTTATAGACGTGAATCGGCGCCATGCATTTATGGCAGCCAATTTCACCGCGCAGGTAGACGGCTTTTCTTGGCCGCTGAATTTGAAGCATCGACATGGGAAGCCGTTCCGGTGCTCGACTCGCGCAATTTCTGACAGAAAATTACTTTACGATTGTTAAGGACGCCCCGACTATTTCATGAATTTCGTTTAGCAATATCCCGCTAGCCGGCGGAACCCTATCGAATTACCTTGGAGAACCCCCGCGCGCGGGTTTTGCCCTTAATGTGGCAGTTCCTGGCGCGCCTGGCAGGCTTGCCAATAGCCGAGCAGGCGCTCGGCCGAGTCGGTCGAAAGCCGCTCATATTCCTCGCTTATGGCTTCAAGCTTCTCCTCGCGCTCGTCGCCCATACCGGGAAGATTGTTCAACACCGCGTGCGCGATCATCCATTCCAGTCCGATGGCCTTGCACAGCGCCATCGCGCCGAACGGTTCGGTGTCGCAGATCAGCCGCGAGACCAACGCGATCGGAACGCCGCTCAGGATCGACAATGCGGCGACCAGTTCGGCGATACGGTTGCCGTCGGCGAATTGCAGCACCTTGGAGCGGGTCTGCTCGGTATCTTGGCTGAACGAAAGCACCAGGCGCTGCGCGGCGGCGAATTCCTTCGGCGAAACGGTCATACTGCCGGCCTGCTTGGCGATCTGCGCGAGCACCCGATTGATAGCCTCGCGATCGTCCGGTCCGGCTTGCGCCAGCATACGCTGGCGCGCTTCTTCGGTGGCGTGGCTGAGCAATCGCTTGAACAATGCGGGCGAGATGTCGGGGCGCTGCGTCATCGCCTGGGTGAGCTGTTCGTCGCCGCTGGCGCGCATCGCCAGCATCGACATGCCGGTCTTGGACAGGCGCGCGCCGGAATTGCCCGCGACCTTGGTGACGACCTCGTGGTCGCCGCGATCGACCAGCACGTCGGTGACCACCGGGCTGAGCTCAACGCGCTCGGCGATCTTGCTCAAGTGCGTCTGGCCTTTGCTTTCGGCGATCTCGATCAGGTTCTGGTCGGTCAGCCGCGGCGATTGCGTCAGCACCGGTCCGGCCACGGCGATGTCGTCGTCGCGCGCGAGACGCTGGATGACATTGCGCGGAGCATTGGCGACCGGTGCGACCTCCCAGCTCAACTCCATCCGCGCGCGGCTTTCCACGTGTTCGATCAGGCGCACCATGACGCTGTCGAAAACGGACGATATCTCCTCGGTGAGGCGGTCGTGGCCGGCCAGAAACAGACCGGTGACGCTTTTCAAGATCGAGAGATGGCGTTCGCTGGAATTGGTTCTGAGTGCGACTTCGAGCTCGTCGATAATTTGCAACGCGTGAGACATTTCTGGTCCATTTTAGGCGGGAATTCTTCCCGCCGACTTGAACGCGATCTTGGCCGCGCAATCGATTGGTCAGGGATCAAACTGCGGCCAGTACACGTACCCAGGAAAAAATTAAAGTTGCTTTAAGGAGTTCCACACGCACGCAAACGCGGGACTAAGGGGCCGGCTCTGCGGCGCGCCTGCTGGGTAAGGGCGCGGGCGGGCTTGCCAGCCGGTATGTTATATTGTTACATATGGGCCCAGGGCTGCCCCGACTTCGCTCGATATGGAGACTTCCGGCCATGAAAAACGTCTGCGGGCTTGCCCTCGCCATACTGCTCGCGCTCGTCTCGGTCGCTGGCGTGCGCGCCGCCGACGGCAAGAAAGAAAACAAGATCGCCGTGGTGGCGGCGGAGAATTTCTACGGCGACATCGCGCGCCAGATCGGCGGCGACCGGGTAGAGGTCGTCAGTATCATGAACAGCCCGGACCAGGATCCGCATCTGTTCGAGACCACGCCGGGCATCGTCAAGCAGATCGCGGGCGCGCAGGTCGCGATTTTCAACGGCGCCGACTACGACCCCTGGATGGAGAAATTGCTGAGCATCGCGCCGCAGCCGAACCGTAAGGTCATCGTTGCCGCCGATCTCGTGCACAAAAAGGCTGGCGACAACCCGCATTTATGGTACGACCCCGCCACCATGCCGGCGGTCGCCCGGGCGATTGGCGGAGCGCTGAGCGCCGCCGATGCCGGGCACAAGAGCGATTATGCCGCGCGGCTCACGACCTTTCTTGCGTCTCTCGAACCGCTTAACGACAAGATCGCCGCCATCCACGGAAAGTACGTGGGCGCTCCGGTCACCGCCAGCGAGCCGGTGTTCGGCTACATGGCGGGCGCTTTGGGCCTGCAAATGCGCAACGAGCGCTTCCAGCTCGCGATCATGAACGACACCGAGCCGAGCGCGCGCGACGTCGCCGCCTTCGAGCAGGACCTCAAGGATCACAAAGTCCGCGTCCTGTTCTACAACAAGCAGGCATCGAGCAAGGTCGTACAGCACCTGGTCGAGCTGGCGCGCGTCGCCAAGATCCCGGTGGTCGGCGTGACCGAAACCGCGCCGCCGGGAATGACCTATCAGGATTGGATGCTGACGCAGCTCAACGATACGGAGAAGGCGCTGGCAGGCCCGAGTTCATGAATGTTGTCGAACTAGACCGCGCCACCATCGGGATCGGCGGTCATAGCGTTCTCTCGCACGTCAGCTTCGCCATCGGGCCCGGCGAATTCATCGGCGTGCTGGGTCCGAACGGCGCCGGCAAGACCACGCTGATGCGCGCCATTCTCGGACTGCTGCCGCCAAGCGCCGGGACGCTGCGTGTGTTCGGCCGCAGCCCGCAGCGCGGCGACCGAACCATCGGCTATCTGCCGCAGGTGCGCACCGTGTTGCCGGATTTGCGGGTGCGCGGGCTCGATTTCATCGGCTCGTCGCTCAACGGCGAGCGCTGGGGCCTGCCCTCGGTTTCCCGCCACGATCGCCGCATGATCGAGGAAACCCTCGAGGCGGTCGGCGCGCGCGATCTGGCGCTACGGCCGCTCTCCGACATGTCGGGCGGCGAACGGCAGCGGCTCTTGCTGGCGCAGGCACTGATCGGGCAGCCGAAACTGCTGCTCCTCGACGAGCCGTTGATCAGTCTCGACGCCCGTCATCAGGAGGTGGCGATCGACGTGGTGCGCAAAGTCTGCCGCGAGCGCGGCATTACCGTGCTGTTCAGCGCGCACGAACTTAATCAGTTGCTCGGCACACTTGACCGCGTGCTCTATCTCGGCAACGGACAGGCGGTGCTCGGCACCGTGGAGGAAGTGATCACCGCGCCGGTGCTGTCGCGGCTTTACGGCACCGATATTGAGGTGGTGCGCGCCGGCGGCCACATCTTTGTCATGTCGCTCGGCCGCGACGTTGAAGTTTCCGACCATCTGCACGACCACGATCATGGCGGCCACGAACATCATCATTGACATGTTCCAATACGAATTCATGAACAATGCTTTCGCCGCCGCCGGCATCGTGGCGGCGGTGTCGGGTATCGTCGGCTATTTCCTGGTGATGCGCGGGCAGACTTTCGCCGGCCACGCGCTCTCCCATATCGGCTTTGCCGGCGCGACCGGCGCCGGCTTGATCGGGCTTGCGCCGCTCTGGGGCCTCATCGGCTTCACGCTCACAGCCGGCGTCGTCATGGGCATCTTGAGCGAGCGCATCAGCAATCGCGACGTGGCGATCGGCGTCGTGCTGTCGCTCGCGCTCGGCTTCGGCCTGTTATTCCTGCACTATTATACGTCGTTCGCCACGCAGGCGACCGCGATCCTATTCGGCAACGTGCTGGCGGTCGATCATGAGATGATCGCGACGCTGGCCGTGCTCGGCGCCATCACGCTCGCCGCGCTTGCGCTGATCATGCGACCGTTGATTTTTGCCAGCCTGCAGCCCGAACTGGCGGAAGCCAAGGGCGTGCCGCTGCGCTTCATGTCCACTGCTTTCCTCGCCATCGTCGCGCTCGCGGTATCGGAATGCGCGCAGATCGTCGGCGTGCTGCTGGTGTTCACGCTGATGGTCGGCCCACCGGCGGCCGCGCAGCGCGTGACCACCGGCCTGTGGAGTGGGCTCATCCTCGCCGCCGCGCTCGCACTGGCCGAAGCCTGGCTCGGCCTCACGCTCGCTTTTTACACCGATTGGCCGGTGAGTTTTTGCATCGCGTGCCTGAGCGCACTTGGCTATTTCTCCTGCCTGTGCCTGCCGGCACTGCGGACAGGACGGTCGCAGGGCGGCCGTGCTAATCATTCGTCATGACCGAATCCGCCAAACCTACGATCTGCGTCGGCGAGGCGATTGTCGAACTCGCGCGCGGCGCCGACGGCCGTTTCGCGCTGGCGAGCTCCGGCGACACCTTCAATACCGCCATCTATCTGGCCCGCGCCGGTTTGCCTGTCGGCCTTCGCGAGCGCGCTTGGCGACGATCCCTTCTCCGACGCGATTGTGGCGCTCGCCGCCGCCGAAGGCATCGCCACCGATTTGGTTCTGCGCGCGACGTACCGGCTTCCGGCGCTCGCTTTGGCCGACGCCGATGCTAAGGGCGAGCGGCGCGTGCATTATTGGTGCGAGGCGGCGCCGGCACGCGAATTGTTCGAGTTGCCGCAATGGAGCGCCATGGCGGAAGGCCTGGTGCAGGCGCGACTGATCTATTTTACCGGCATCACGCTCTCGCTTTATTCGAACGTTGGGCTGGGGCGGTTTTTCGCGGCGCTCGAACTTGCGCGCAGCAACAGCGCCAAAATCGCCTTCGACGGCAACTTCCGCCCACGCGGCTGGCACGGCGATCTCACGCGCACGCGCACGGTGTTCGCGGAAGCGCTCAAGCGCGTCGATATCGCGCTGCCGGCTTACGACGACGAAGCGGTGCTGTGGGGCGATCCCTCGCCCGAGGCGACGATCGATCGCCTACAGGCCTTTGGCGTCAACGAAATCGTGGTGAAGAACGGCCCGAACAGCGCGCTGGTGGCGGCGTCCGGCGCGCGCGATACCGTGCCGGTGCCCGAGGTCGTTGCGCCGATCGATGCGACCGCCGCCGGCGACGGCTTCAATGCCGGCTATCTCGCCGCGCGGCTTTCAGGGCGGGGCCCGATCGAGGCGGCGAATGCCGCGCACAGGCTCGCCGGTCAAGTGATCCGCCATCGCGGCGCGATTACGCCGCGCGCGGGCGCGGCGGTCCATTAGGCGGTGACCATGCTGGGCAAAGTCATCAATGTGATCGCCGCGCTCGTTGCGATCTACTGGCTGGGCGCGCAAACCGCCCGCGCCGCGCCGATGCTGTGCAGCGGCGAGGAAAAAACCTGCATCACCGCCTGCCGGAAAGGGCCGCCCGGTTTGGCCGGCGACTGCATCGCGGGATGCCGCCAGCGCGGCAACTATTGCAAGCACACCGGCTGCTGGGACAGCGGCACCAATCGTTATTGCGGCCTGGGACGGCTGTAGTGCGCGCCTTGCGCTAATTAACCACCAGCCCGAGCTTCTTGATCAGCGCCGCCCACTTTCCTTCCTCGCGCTCGATATTGGCCGCGTATTCTTCCGGCGTCGAGGCGACCGGACCGCCGCCGTCGGCGATGATGCGCGCCTTGATATCCTCCGACGACACGATCTTGCGCAGCTCCTTGTTGAGCCGCGCGACGATGGCGGGCGGCGTTCCGGCCGGCGCCACCAGCCCGTAATACTGCACGATGTCGAGTCCGGGCATCCCCAATTCGGCGGTCGTCAGCACGTCGGGGATCGCCGCAAGACGCTCGGGTGCTGCCACCGCGATGGCGCGCAGCTTGCCGGCCTTGATGTTGCCGATCGCCGGCGGCAGCGTATTGAACGCGAGCTTGACATGGTCGCCGAGCAGGTCGGTGGTGAGCGGCCCGGTGCCCTTGTAGGTGACGATGGTGACGTCGATGCCGGTCATGTTCTTGAATTGCACGGCGCCGAAATAATTCAACGTCGGCGACGGCGGCGTACCGACCGTGAGCGTGCCGGGCTTTGCCTTGGCGAGCGCGACAATGTCGGTCATCGACTTCACCGGCACCGACGGATTGGCCATGATCACGATCGGTATGGAAGCGATCAGCCCGATCGGCGCGAAGTCCTTTTGCAGATTGTAGCCGGTATTGGCGGGCAGGCTCGCGCCGGTCACCAGCATCAGCAGCGTGTAGCCGTCCGGCGCCGCCTTGGCGCCGTCGCGCACGCCGATCACCGAGCCAGCGCCCGGACGGTTGACTACAATGACCTGCTGGCCGAGCGCGTCGGTGAGCTTTTGCGCGATCACGCGCCCGACCGTATCGACGCCGCCGCCGGGCGGATACGGCACGATCAACTGCACTACGCGGTTGGGGTAATCCTGCGCCGCCGCCTTGAACGGCAAACCGGATAAGCCTAAGGCCAGCAGCGCGACGATTGCCGCGCCCTTGAATGGAGCCCATTTTGCCTGGTGCGCCATCGTGTCCTCCCTGTTTTTGCGGATGGATTTTGGCAGGTATCGCCTTGGTTTAAAACCGGGGGTGCTCGCCGCTCGCGGCTGCGACAGCAGCATCACCATCGCCGCCGCGACGAACGGCAGCGGCGGCGCCGATGGCAAAGCCGACCGCCGGCCCGCGCCGCGTGAACGGGCCGCCGAGCGGCGCCATGAACGCGCACGGTCGCAGCCACGCTACGGCGACGGTTGCCTAATTCGTGATCGCTTTACCCAGACAAGAGCCGATTATCGACAGTGGGTACACAATGAATACCTAGCGTTGACCGGTGTTGCCCCGCGCGCTAGCTTTGATTCATGGGGATGGAGTCCCCCAAAACCGCCCGAACGGGCTGATGACTCCTACCGAAAACGAGGCACGGTAGGATTTGATCGGCCGAGCGAGGGCGGTATTTTATTGCCGAAACGCGACGCCTCCGATCCCGCGTCGGCTTGCTGCCGCATGCGCATAAAGGAGTATGACTGATGATGGCCAACATCTGGCTGATTTCGGCGCTGTGGATCGCGCTCGCGCTCGCCTCTTCGCTCATTTCAATGCGGGTGGCGATTTCGGTCGCGCTGGTCGAGATTATCGTCGGCGCATTCGGCGGCAATCTGATCGGCATGCCGCTGACGCCGTGGATCAATTACCTCGCCGGCTTCGGCGCCATCATGCTGACATTTCTCGCCGGCGCCGAAATCGACTTGGATATCGTGCGCAAGCATCTCGGCTCCACGATGAGCATCGGCTTGATGGGCTTTTTCGCGCCCTATATCGGGTGCTTTCTGCTCGCCTATTACGGTCTTAAATGGGGCTGGCCGCAGGCGCAGATCGCCGGCATTGCGCTGTCCACAACCTCGGTCGCCGTCGTCTATGCGGTCATGGTGGAGACCGGGCTGAACAAGACCGAAATCGGCAAGGTCATTCTCGCCGCCTGCTTCATCAACGACCTCGGCACCGTCCTCGCGCTCGGCGTCGTGTTCGCCAACTACAATATCTGGCTGGTCGCCTTCGGTATTGCCACGGTCGCGGTTTGCTGCGCGCTGCCGTTCGTGGCGCCGTGGTTCTTCAAGACGGTCGGCGAGCGTGTCAGCGAGCCGGGAATAAAATTCCTGCTGCTGGTGCTGTTCGCGCTCGGCGGATTCGCGATCGCGGTCAAAAGCGAGGCGGTGCTGCCGGCTTACGTCGTCGGCATGGCGCTCGCGCCGGCATTCAAGCACCATCACGAGTTGCCCAACCGCATGCGCGCGATCGCCTTCAGCGTGCTGACGCCGTTCTATTTCCTGAAAGCCGGCTCGCTGGTCGAGGGCAAGGTACTGATCGGCTCCGCCGGCCTGATCGCATTGTTCCTGGCAATGAAGATGGTGACCAAGTTCGTCGGCATCCTGCCGCTCACCCGCCACTTCAAGTTCGGCTATCACGAAGGCATGTACACCACGCTGATGATGTCGACCGGCCTAACCTTCGGGACGATCTCGGCGCTGTTCGGATTCACCAATCACATCATCGATCAGACCCAATACACGATTCTGGTCGTCGGCGTGATTGGCAGCGCGGTAGTGCCGACCATGATCGCGCAGACCTGGTTCCACCCGACGTCGGGCGAGGTCAGGGCTGCGAAGAAGATTCACATCAAAAATTGAGCGGCTCAGCTCATCGGCCGCAATCCAAGCTTATCCAGCAGCGCCATGTCGCGGTCGCGTCCCGGATTGGGTGTGGTGAGCAGCTTGGGCCCGTAGAAGATCGAATTGGCGCCGGCGAGGAAACACAAGGCCTGCGTCTCCTCGTTCATGTCCTCGCGCCCGGCGGAGAGCCGCACCACTGAAGCCGGCATGGTGATGCGCGCCGCGGCGATGGTGCGCACGAAGTCGAGCGGGTCTAGTTTGGCGGCGCCAGCGAGCGGCGTGCCTTCCACTTTGACCAGCATGTTGATCGGCACGCTCTCCGGATGCACCGGCAGGCTCGCCAAGATCGCAATCATGCCGGCGCGGTCGTCGAGGTCCTCGCCCATTCCGACGATGCCGCCGCAGCAGACATGGATGCCGGCGCTGCGCACATGCTCGAGCGTTTCGAGCCGGTCCCGGTAGGTGCGCGTGGTGATGATAGCGCCGTAATATTCCGGCGAGGTGTCGAGGTTGTGGTTGTAATAGTCGAGGCCGCAGGCCTTCAGCCGCTCCGCCTGCTCGGGCGTCAACATACCGAGCGTGGCGCAGGTCTCCAGACCCAGCGCCTTGACGCCTTCCACCATGGTGCAGACTTGCTCGAGATCGCGGTCCTTGGGCTCGCGCCAGGCCGCGCCCATGCAAAAGCGCGAGGCGCCGGAGGCTTTGGCCGCGCGCGCTTCGCGCAAGACCGCCTCCAGACTCATCAGCTTCTCGGCCTTGACGCCGGTGTCGTATTGCGCAGACTGCGGACAGTAGGCGCAATCTTCAGGACAGCCGCCGGTCTTGATCGACAGCAACGTCGAAATCTGCACCTCGGAGGGGTCGAAATTCTGCCGGTGCACTAACGCGGCGCGGAACATCAGCTCCGGAAACGGCAGCGCGAACAGCGCGCGCACCTCGGCGCGCGTCCAGTCATGGCGGAGCGCGGTCGCAGCCGTGCGCGGGGAAACGTCGTTCGCAAGTGACATTTTCTTACCTTGCCTTACCTCAATTGCGCCGGAATCGTCCGGGCAGGGTTATTTCGCATTGTAACGATGCGGCAGGGGGATTTATAGCGGCCGCAGCGGCCGTTCGCGCAACGGTTTCATCGCATTGAGAGCGCCAGGATGGCATGTTAGCTTGTTCGGCAAGGAAACGTGGGTGGCCTAAATGGCAAGATTTATCCTCGCGATTGTAATCCTGGCCGTAGCCGTCGGGCCGGTCATCTCGCAGGCCAAGGCCGGCGAGAACCCGCTTGCGGAGGAAGCCGAGCAAAAGAAGAAGGAAGCCGAGGTGGTCGATAAGCGCTACAAGTCCGTGCTCAAAAGCACCGACCAGGCGCCGGCGCCGGTGCGCACCGATCCGTGGCAAAACATGCGCGGGGCCGCCGATTCTAAAGCCAACCGCTAGCGGCGCGCGCGGATGAGCCGCTTCGCGATCGCGCGAATTGTCTCGGTCTTGGCCGGCGCCGCCACCTTGTTCGGATTGCAGCAGGGTCTCAGGATACAGTTCTATTTCGCCTTCCCGGTGGCGCTGGTGGTTTACCTTGCCGTCAAGGTCGCGATCGGCCTGCTCTGGGTCGGTGACAAGACGACCTGAACGCGGTTCGCCTCACCACCAGCGGCGGCGCCATCCCCAATACGGACGGTAATAGGGACCGCCGTAATAATAGCCCGGCGGCGGACCGTAATAGGCCGGCTCTTCCTCGACATAGACGCCGCGCGGCGAATAGCCCGGCGGCGGACCCGCCGCGCGCTGCGGAACGCGGCCGCTCAAGTCGAGCGCGGTCTGGATCGCAAAGCCGCTCTTGTCCTGCCAGGTGACAGCGCACCAGCCTTCGCTGCAATCTTTGGCGTCGATCAGGCTGCCGCCGGGAATTTTGCCGACGATCTCGCCGGTGGTGCCGGGGGCGGCGCGCAGGTTCACGGTCGTGGCCACGTAGGCGGGCCTGGCCAACGCGGGCGCTACCGCAACCATCAAAACGCCAAGGCAAGACAATAGAAGCGTGTGTTTCATGGCGTTGCCCTCCGTCGCGTTCACTCCCTCAGGTTAGTCGGTACCGGGGACAGCCTGGAACTTCAACCTGCAAAAGCGGCGGGATCGGGGCAACCGCCGGATGCGTTGACCTGGATCAATGTGCCGTTACCGCCCATGCGGTCGTTATTCATCGTTGAATTAGCAAGTCTTGCGGGCAATGTCCGCTCCAGGGAGCAAACCATGGCGATATTGGCCCGGGCGGGCGTGCTGTTCGGTTCGATACTTATGTCGTTTGTCCCGGCCAAGGCGGAGACCTGGCCGAACCGGCCGATCAAGATCATCGTCTCGCAGGCGGCCGGCGGCACGCCCGACCTGATCTGCCGGCTGATCAGCGACAAATTGTCGGATCTCCTGGGACAGCGGGTCGTGGTCGAGAACCGCCCCGGCGGCGGCAATGTGGTCGGCGCGACCGCGGCCGCGCACGCCGCGCCCGACGGCTACACTTTGTTTTTCGCCACCGCCGCCGCGCTGGTGAGCAATCCGCATACGTTCAAGAAGCTGCCCTACGATCCGGTCAAGGATTTCGTCGCCGTTTCCATGGTGGCGAAGAATCCGTTTTTGATTCTCGCCAACGCGAAAGTGCCGGCGAGCAATCTTGCCGAGCTGATCGCCTACGACAAGGCAAACCCTGGAAAGCTGACCTTCGCGACCGACGGGGCGCGTAATTTCTCCGGCATCCTGGCCACCTGGCTTAACAAAGTCAGCGGCGCCAATATTTTACAGGTGCCCTACGCCACCATGCCGCAGGGCGTGCAGGATACGCTGGCCGGGCGCACGCAACTCACGATCCTGTCGCCGCCATCGGCGGCGCCGCATATCGCCAGCGGCGCGCTCAAACCGCTGGCTATCAGCTGGACCAAACGTCTGCCGCAGTTCGCGCAGGTGCCCCCGATTTCGGAAACTTATTCCGGCGTCGAACTCACCGGCTGGTTCGTGATCGCAGCGCCGGCCGGCACGCCCGCCGACGTGGTCGCGCGGGTGAACGGGGAGATGGACAAGGTTCTCAAGGACCCGGCTTTGCTGAAACGGCTGGCCGATGTCGGCTTCTTCACCGACGGCGCCGAGACGCCGGCGGCGACCCAGGCCTTCGTGCGCGCCCAATACGAACTCTGGAAGAAAGTCGTGCACGATATCGGCCTGCAACCGGAGTGAGCCTTGCGGCCACGGTTCGTTGAGCGAAACGGATTTCGCCGGGCCTGCATCCGCGCTACGCTCGGCGGCCATGGACGACGACGATTTCCGCGACGAGATCGCGCAGCTCGAAGCCCGCAGCGAGGAACTGGCGGAGGCGATCGGGCGCTGCCGCAAGTTCTCGCTGGCGGCCAAGCTCACCATCGCCGCTGGCGCGATCTGGATCGCGCTCGCCATGCTGTCGGTGATCTCCTACACGCCCGAGACGACGATCGCTGCGCTGGCGGCCATGATCATCGGCGTCGTGCTGTTGGGCTCCAACGCCACCACCTGGACACAGGCGGAAACCACCTTGCACGCCGCCGAGGCGGCGCGCGCCGAACTGATAGGGCGGATCGACATGCGCGTCGTCGGCGAGCAAAAGCCGACGATGCATTGAGCAAACATGCGGCTTCGTCCACGATCATTCCAATTCAAATTTCAAACAGCCGAGCGCCAGCGCCCCTATTCTTTGCGGCGCGGGGTGCGCCGTAACTTCTCCCCGCCGGGGCGGGGCACGTCTTCGGCCCCCGGGCAAGCCCGAGGGGATGGAGCGCCACGCGGCGCATCCATTGAACTCACGCCTTGCGGCGTGCGCGTCCTTGGCGAAGGACGCGCGCCGCGCTGCGCTCCATCGCGGCTTTTCAATATCCTGAACACATGCCCGTTAATGTCGCGCTCGTTAAGAATGGCGAAGACCTCGCAAATATCGCGGAAACCTCAGATGCATATTTGTTTCATTCTGATGATAAAATTTCACTAGATGCAAAGCAGGCCGCAGCTTCAATATTCGATTATCTGCGTGATTTAGGTGACATCGCAGATGATATTTCTTTCTCTGAAAAAATTACCTTTGCTAAAGAGTTGGAAGCTATGCTCCGCGAATTAGAAAGTTTTGGCGTAATTGCATATGCCGGTACCCGATCGACAAAAATGCTCGGAGAGAACTGGGTTGATAAAACGCCAATGTCACTCACTTTCGGCTATCTTACAGTTGTACCAGAAGGAACTATCATGCAACGGATGATGGTTCCACGACGACTCTCATAACTACTATAGCGTGGGAATGGCGCTTCACGCCTTTGCACACCCTACAAGCCTATTGAGAGTTTTATCGTCCCCACCCGACCGCTCGCTGCGCACGCTTCCACCCTCCCCGCGCAGCGGGGAGGGATAAGAAAGCCTACTCCGCCGCCTGCTGCCTTGCGCCCGCCTTCTCCACCTTGGCCGCGCAGAATTTGAATTCCGGAATCTTGCCGAACGGATCGAGCGCAGGATTGGTCAATATATTGGCCGCCGCCTCGACGAAGGCGAAGGGGATAAAGATCACGCCGTCGGGGATGGCGTCGTCCTGGCGCGAAGCGAGTTCGACCTCGCCGCGGCGCGTGGTGACGCGCAGTTTGTCGCCCGGCTTGATGCCGAGCTTGACCAACGTGCCGCGCGACACCGAAGCGACCGCGGAAGGCTCCAGCGCGTCGAGCACCGAGGCGCGGCGCGTCATGGCGCCGGTGTGCCAATGCTCGAGCTGGCGGCCGGTGGTCAGGATGAACGGATAGTCGTGGTCGGGCGTCTCGTCCGGCGGCTGCAGCTTGGCCGCCACCAATTTGCCGAAGCCGCCCGGGCGCGGGAAACCCTTGTCGAACACCACGTCGTGGCCGGGTCTATCGGGCGCGTCGGTCGGATAGGTGACGTGATCCTCGCGCTCGACGCGCTCCCAGGTGATGTTGTCGAGCGCCGGCATCAGCCGCGCCATCTCCTCGAACACTTCGCTGACGTGCCGGTAGTTCCATTTCTCGCCCATGCGCTGGGCGAGATCCTGCACGATCCACAAATCCTGCCGTGTGTCGCCCGGCAGCGGCAGCGCCTGGCGGCCCATCTGCACCTGGCGGTTGGTGTTTGTGACGGTGCCGTCCTTCTCCGGCCAGGCCGAGGCCGGCAGGATAACGTCGGCGTAGGAGCACGTTTCGGTCAGGAAGATGTCCTGCACCACCAGATGTTCGAGATGGGCGAGCGCGCCGCGCGCGTGGTTCAAGTCGGGGTCGGACATCGCGGGGTTTTCGCCCATGATGTACATACCCTTGATCTCGTCGTTATGCACCGCGGTCATGATCTCGACCACGGTCTTGCCGCGTTTGGGGTCGAGCTTCTTGCTCCAGGCCTTTTCGTATTTGGCGATCTGCTCCGGGTTCTCCACCGATTTGTAGTCGGGGAAGAACATCGGGATGAGCCCGGCGTCGGAGGCGCCCTGCACGTTGTTCTGGCCGCGCAGCGGATGCAGGCCGGTGCCGGGCCGGCCGACCTGGCCGCAGATCAGCGACAGCGCGATCAAGCAGCGCGCATTGTCGGTGCCGTGGGTGTGCTGCGAGACGCCCATGCCCCAGAAGATGATGGCGCTTTCGGCGCGCGCGTAGGAGCGCGCCACTTCGCGCAGCGTGTCGGCGGGAATGCCGCAGATCGGCGCCATCTCCTCCGGCGTGAAGTCCTTGATGCTCTCGGCGAAGGGAGCAAAGCCCTCGACGTAAGTCTGCACGTATTGCTGGTCGTAGAGCTTCTCGGTGACGATGACGTTGAGCATGGCGTTGAGCATGGCCACGTCGGTGCCGTTCTTGAACTGCATCATCTGCCAGGCGTGGCGCTTGAGCGCCTGCCCGCGCGGGTCCATGACGACGAGCTTGGCGCCGCGCTTGGCCGCCTGCTTGAAGAAGGTGGCGGCGACCGGATGGTTTTCGGTCGGGTTGGCGCCGATCACGATGATGAAATCGGAATTCTTGCACTCGTTGAAGGTCGCGGTCACCGCCGCCGAGCCGACGCCTTCCAAGAGCGCCGCCACCGATGAGGCGTGGCAGAGCCGCGTGCAGTGGTCGACATTGTTGGAGCCAAAGCCGGTGCGCACCAGCTTCTGGAACAGATAGGCCTCTTCGTTCGAGCCCTTGGCGGAGCCGAAGCCGGCAAGCGCGCGCGGGCCGTCGCGGTCGCGGATTTTTTTCAAGCCGGACGCGGCGCGCTCCATCGCCTCGTCCCAGGTGGCTTCGCGGAAATGCGTGAACGGGTTTGCCGGATCGACCAGATCGTCGGCGGCTTTGCCGACGCCGTCCTTGCGCACCAGCGGCTTCATCAGGCGCTGCGGATTGCTGATGTAGTCGAAGCCGAAGCGGCCCTTCACGCATAGGCGCTGCTGATTGGCGGGGCCGTCGCGGCCGCTGACGTACAAAAGCTTGTCGTTCTTAATGTGATAGGTGAGCTGGCAGCCGACGCCGCAATAGGGGCACACGCTATGCACTTCGCGGTCGGGAAATTCGGTGCGTACGTTCTTGGCGTCGACCAAAGTCGCCGGCATCAGCGCGCCGGTCGGGCACGCTTGCACGCATTCGCCGCAGGCGACGCAGGTCGAGTTGCCCATCGGGTCGTCGAAGTCGAACACGATCTTTTCGCCGTGGCCGCGGCCGGCCATGCCGATGACGTCATTGACCTGCACTTCGCGGCAGGCGCGCACACAAAGATTGCACTGGATGCAGGCGTCGAGATTGACCGCCATGGCCGGATGGCTGCGGTCGGCTTGCGGCGCGGGACGCTGGCCGAAGCGGCTCGTTCCAACGCCCATGCGGTCGGCCCAGGCCCAGAATTTCGATTGCGAGTCGTGCGCGGTCTTGCGCGCGGGCTGGTCGGAGATCAGCAGTTCGAACACCATCTGCCGCGCGGTCTTGGCGCGCTCGGAGGCGGCCTTCACCTTCATGCCGGCTGACGGTTTGCGGATGCAGCTTGCGGCCAGCACGCGCTCGCCCTCAATTTCGACCATGCAGGCGCGGCAATTGCCGTCGGCGCGGTAGCCGGGTTCGGGCGAATAGCACAGATGCGGGATGTCGGTGCCGTGGCGCTTGGCCACCTGCCAGATGGTCTCGCCGTCCAGCGCCTCGACTTCCTTGCCGTCGAGGATGAATTTCACGCTTTTGCCGGCGCCGTTGCCTGCGGTCATGGGCTTCTGCTTTCTCTCACCAGGTTCCCAGCGGCTTTTTCAGTTCGTCCGGAAAATACTTTAGCACACATAATAGCGGGTTCGGCGCGGCCTGGCCGAGGCCGCAAATCGACGCATCGCGCATGGCGGCCGAGAGCTCCGTCAGCAGGTCGGCGTCCCACGGCCCCTGCGCCATCAGCTTGACCGCCTTTTCGGTGCCCGCCCGGCAGGGCGTGCACTGGCCGCAACTTTCGTCCTCGAAGAACTTCATCAGATTGAGCGCGACCGCCTTCATATCGTCCTTGTCGGACAGAATGACAACCGCGTGCGAGCCGACGAAGCAGCCGTATTTCTCCAAGGTTCCGAAGTCGAGCGGCTCATCGGCCATCGAAGCAGGAAGTATGCCACCGGAGGCGCCGCCCGGCAGGTAGCCCTTGAAGGTTTCGCCCTCGATCATGCCGCCGCAGAATTCCTCGACCAATTCGCGCGCGGTGACGCCGGCCGGCGCCAGCACCACGCCCGGCTTCTTGACGCGGCCGGAGACCGAGAAGCTGCGGAAACCCTTGCGCTCATGGCGGCCTTGCGCGGTCATCAATTCGGCGCCCTTGTCGACGATATCGCGCACCCAGTAGAGCGTCTCGACGTTCTGCTCGAGCGTCGGGCGGCCGAACAGGCCGACTTGCGCGACATAAGGCGGGCGGTGGCGCGGCAGGCCGCGCTTGCCCTCGATCAATTCGATCATCGCCAATTCCTCGCCGCAGATGTAGGCGCCGGCGCCGCGCCGCAAATGCAGTTTGGTGTGCGGCGTGAGCCCCGCCGCCTCGACCTTGGCGATTTCCTCGGCGAGCATCAGGCGCAGTTCGGGATATTCGTCGCGGATGTAGAGATAAGTGTCCGACGCCTCGACCACCCAGGCCGCGATCAGCATGCCTTCGATAAAGCGGTGCGGGTCGCGCTCCAAATAGAAGCGGTCCTTGAAGGTGCCGGGCTCGCCTTCGTCGGCATTGACCGCGAACAGGCGCGGCGCCGGCTCTGCGCGCACCAATTGCCATTTGCGTCCCGTCGGAAATCCGGCGCCGCCGAGGCCGCGCAGGCCGGCATCGCTCACGCGCTTGATCAGTTCGTCGCGCGTGCGTTTGGCCGCCAGACAGTCTTTGAGCAGCTTGTAGCCGCCGGCCTTCTGGTAGGCGGCGAAATCGGCGCCCGGCTTCCAGGCGTGCGGATGCGGATTGGCTTTAACCGAGGCCGCGACTTTGTCGGTGGTCGCTTTGAAAGTTTGCATGTGCCCGACAGCAGCGACCGGCGCGCGGTCGCAGGCGCCCATGCAGGGCGCGCGCACCACGCGCACGTCCTTGCCGAGGATGCCCGGCAACTTGGTCAGCAGTTTCTCCGAACCGGCCATGGCGCAGGACAAAGAATCGCAGACGCGCACGGTGACCGCCGGCGGCAGCGGACCATCCTTCACCACATCGAAATGCGAATAGAAGGTCGCGACCTCGTAGACTTCGGTGAGCGCCAGCTTCATCTCGGCGGCGAGCGCGGCGAGATGCGCGGCGGAAAGATACCCATAATGATCCTGGATGAGATGCAAATGCTCGATCAGCAGGTCGCGCCGGCGCGGCCGGTCGGTGAGCAGCGCGCGCACTTCATCGAGCGCCGCCGGATCGATTTGGCGGCCCTTGGGCGTGCGCGGCGGCCGGCGCCGGCCGCCGGTCTTCGGCTGCTGCTCGGCGGCCTTCATCAGGCGACCTTCACGTCCATGTGCTTGAACATGGCCTTCTTGGCTTCCTCGTCGAACTCGGTCTTGAACTTGTGCTTGGTGCGCAGTTCGTAGGCGCGCGCCGCCGCCGGCCGCGCCGAGATCTCGTCGACCAGGCGCTTGAGGTTGGGAAATTTGGCCCAGTAGTCCTCGCCGAGCGCATTCGGGATGAGCCGCGCCCAGCCCCAGACCGCCATGTCGACGATGCCGTAGCTGTCGCCCACCATGTATTTCTGCTTGGCGAGGCGGGCGTCGAGAATGCCGTAATGGCGCTGCGCCTCGTACATGTAGCGATTGAGCGCGTATTCGTTGCCTTTCGGCGCGTATTGGCGGAAATGCACCGACTGGCCGGAGAACGGCCCGACGCCGGAGGCGACGAACATCAGCCACGACAGCAGCTCGCCGCGCGCCTTATCGCTTTTGCCCGGCAGGAACTTTCCGGTCTTCTCGGCGAGAAAAAGCAGGATGGCGTTCGAGTCGAAGACGGTGGCGTCGCCGTCCACGATCGCCGGCACCTTGGCGTTGGGATTGATCGCCAGGAATTCCGGCTTGTGCTGTTCGCCCTTGCGCGTGTCGACCGGGATAGCCTCGTAAGGCAGCCCGGTTTCCTCGAGCATGAGCGCGACCTTCATCGGATTGGGCGCGCCGCTATAGTAGAATTTGATCATCTGTCACCCTCGTTTGAGCAAGTCCAATTGCACCGAATTCTCTGTCGTCATGCCCGGCCCTATGCCGGGCATCCACGCCTTGGCTGCAAAAGAAAGGCGTGGATGGCCGGGACAAACCCGGCCATGACAGCATCTTTTTAGAACAACCCAACGATGCGGCCATCCGGCCCGACGTCGATCGAATCCGCCGCCGGCACACGCGGCAGGCCGGGCATGGTCATGATCTCACCGCAGATCGCCACCACGAACTCGGCGCCGGCCGACAACCGCACGTCGCGCACCGTGATGACGTGGTCGGTCGGTGCGCCCTTGGCGTCGGCATTGGTAGAGAAGCTGTACTGGGTCTTGGCCATGCAGACCGGCAGCTTGCCGTAGCCCATGCTCTCGAAAGTCGCGAGCTGGTCGCGCACCGCCTTGGGCGCGTCGATATCCTTGGCGCGATAGATTTCCTTGGCGATGGTGCGGATTTTCTCGAGCAGCGGCATCTCGTCGGGATAGAGAAATTTGAGCTTGCTCTTGCCGCTGTCGACCACCTTGACCACGGCGCGGGCGACGTCGGCGGCGCCCTCGCCGCCCAACGCCCAATGATCGGCCATCAAGGCTTCGACGCCGAGCTTGGCGCAGGCGTCCTTCACCAGCGCGATCTCGGCGTCGCTATCGGCGGAAAAACGGTTGATCGAGACCACCGGCACCACGCCGAACTTTTTCATGTTTTCGATATGGCGCTGCAGGTTGGCCATGCCGGCGGCGAGCGCCTTGAGGTCTTCCTTCTTGAGGTCGTCCTTCTTGACGCCGCCGTGCATCTTGAGCGCGCGGATGGTGGCGACCAGCACCACGCAGTCGGGCGCCAGGCCCGTCTTGCGGCACTTGATGTCGAGGAACTTCTCGGCACCGAGGTCGGCGCCGAAGCCGGCTTCGGTCACCACATAGTCGGCGAGCTTGAGCGCGGTGGTGGTGGCGAGCACCGAATTGCAGCCATGCGCGATATTGGCGAAGGGACCGCCGTGAATGAAGGCCGGCGTGCCTTCCAGTGTCTGCACCAGATTGGGCGACAGCGCGTCCTTCAAGAGCGCGGTCATCGGCCCGTGCGCCTTCAATTCGCCGGCGCGCACCGGTTTGCGGTCGCGCGTATAGCCGACGATGATATTGGCGAGCCGGCGCTTGAGGTCCTCCATGTCGCTGGCCAGACAAAAGATCGCCATCACCTCGGAGGCGACCGTGATGTCGAAGCCGTCCTCACGCGGGAAACCGTTGGCGACGCCGCCGAGCGAGGAGACGATCGAGCGCAACGAACGGTCGTTCATGTCGACGGCGCGGCGCCAGGTGATGCGGCGGCCGTCGATGCCGAGCGTGTTGCCCCAGTAGATGTGGTTGTCGATCAGCGCGCACAGCAGATTGTTGGCGGAGCCGATGGCGTGGAAGTCGCCGGTGAAGTGCAGATTGATGTCTTCCATCGGCACCACCTGGGCGTAGCCGCCGCCGGCGGCGCCGCCCTTGACGCCGAAACAGGGCCCGAGCGACGGCTCGCGCAGGCACAGCATCGCCTTCTTGCCGATCTTGTTGAGCGCGTCCGTGAGGCCGACGGTCGTGGTGGTCTTGCCCTCGCCGGCCGGTGTCGGCGTGATCGCCGAGACCAGGATCAGCTTGCCGTTAGGCTTGTCCTTGAGCGACTTGATGTAGCTCATCGACACCTTGGCCTTGTAGTGGCCGTAGGGGTCGAGGTTTTCCGGCGCGATGCCGAGTTTTTCCTTGGCGAGTTCCATGATCGGCCGCGGCTTGGCGGCCTGTGCGATTTCAATGTCGGATTTCGGCTTCTGATGCTGCGAGGCGGGCATGGATGTTTTCCGTTGAATGCGAAGTGCGGTGAACCGGCGATTTAGGATTTTGCTGGCGATGAAATCAGGTGAACCTCGCCCCCGTAGCGAGCTTGGCGGTCGTAACGAACTCGCACGCGTCGATCTTCTTGGCGCCGTCCGGCTGCACGCGCGTGACCTTGAAGCGGCCGTCGGCGCAAACGACGAGGAAACCGTCGCTCTCGATCGCGACGATTTCCCCTAGTTTGCCGGCGATGCCCTTGGGATCCTTGGCCGGCAGCGGCTTGGCGTCGAAAATCTTGACGGTCTTGCCGTCGAGTGTGCACCAGGCGCCCGGCGCCGGGTTGCAGCCGCGGATCAGACGGTCGATCTGCTCCCACGGCTTGCCCCAGTCGATCTTGGCGTTGCCGGGGCCGCAGCGGCCTTCGTAAGTGGCTTTCGACTCGTCCTGCTTGAGGCGCGGCGCCTTGCCGGCTTTGACGAGATCGACCAATTCCATCATGGCCTCGACGCCCATGGGGAACAGGCGGTCGAAATAGACGGTGCCGAGCGTGTCGGTCGCCGAGATCGGCGTTTTCCGAGTCGTCAGGATGTCGCCGGTATCGAGCCCGTTGTCCGGCCAGAAGATCGACAGGCCGGCTTCCTTCTCGCCCTTGATGATCTGCCAATTGATGGCGCTGGCGCCGCGATAGGCGGGCAGCAGCGAGGGGTGATACTGGATCGAGCCGTGGGTTGGGATGTTGAGAAATTCCTCGGGCACGAACAGCGTCACGAAAGCCATCACCTGCAAATCGGGCTTGAGCGCCTTGAACTCGTCCCACACCTTCGAATCTTTGTAGGTCGCCGGCTGATAGACCGGGAGCTTCGCGGCAATCGCGGCTTCCTTCAGCGGGTCGGCCTTGGCGCCTTCCTTTTCGGGCGCGACATAGACGGCGACCACGTTTTCGCCGCGCTTGAGCAGCGCTTCCAGCACGGCCTTGCCGAAGGCCTGCTGGCCGTGGACAACAATTCGCATTGACTAACGCTCCCTGAATTTTTTTACGGTCCCGGACGCGGTATTTGTTACGCCGCCGCTTTCGACTTTTCCGGCGCGGTGATCGCGCCCGACGCCCTGATCTCGGCGATCTGCGCCGCCGTGTAGCCGAGCACCTTGGACAGGATTTCCTCGGTGTGCTCGCCGAGCAGCGGCGAGCGCTCCACTCTGGCGGGCGAATCCGACAGCTTGATCGGATTGCCGACGGTCAGGTATTTGCCGCGGGTCGGGTGATCGACTTCGACCACCGTACCGGTCTTGCGCAGCAACTCGTCCTCGGCAATCTCCTTCATCGACAGGATCGGGCCAACCGGAATATCGATCGCATTGCAGATGTCCATGACCTCGAACTTGGTCTTGGTCATGGTCCAAACCTCGATCCGCGCGAATATCTTTTTCAGCCGCGGCAGGCGCGCCTTCGGCGTGGCATAGTCCGGATCGGTCTTCCAGGTCGGTTCGCCGATTAGGTCGCAGATCGTGCCCCACACCGGCGCCTGGGTGATGAAATAAATGTAAGCGTCGGGATCGCTCTCCCAGCCCTTGCACTTGAGTAGCCAGGCCGGCTGACCGCCGCCGGAATCGTTGCCGGCGCGCGGCACCGCCTTGCCGAACGGCACGCCTTCACTGTACTGGCTGTATTCGGTGAGCGGGCCGTGCGCGAGGCGCTGCTGATCGCGCAGCTTGACGCGGGTGAGATTGAGCACGCCATCTTGCATCGCGCATAGCACGCGCTGGCCGCGGCCGGTGCGGATGCGCTGATAGAGCGCCGAGACGATGCCGAGCGCGAGATGCAGACCGGTGCCGCTGTCGCCGATCTGCGCGCCGGTGACCAGCGGCGGTCCTTCGCGGAAGCCGGTGGTGGAAGCGGCGCCGCCGGCGCATTGCGCGACGTTCTCATAGACCTTGCAGTCCTCGTACGGCCCGGGGCCGAAGCCCTTGACCGAGGCGACGATCATGCGCGGGTTGAGCTTGTGGACGTATTCCCAGGTCAGGCCCATGCGGTTGAGCGCGCCGGGGGCGAAGTTCTCGACCAGTACGTCGCAGGTCTTGATCATCCGATTGAGGATATCCATGCCCTTGGGATGCTTGGAATCGATGGTGATCGACCGCTTGGTGCCGTTGAGCATGGTGAAATAGAGGCTGTCGGCATTGGGCACGTCGCGCAACTGGCCGCGCGTGATGTCGCCGCCGCCCGGGCGCTCGACCTTCATCACGTCGGCGCCCATATAGGCGAGCAACTGCGTGCAGGTCGGTCCCGACTGCACGTGGGTGAAGTCGAGAATGCGTACGCCCTGCAGCGCCAGGCCCGCTTGCCCGTAGGGCTTGCTGCTCGGCTTCGGCAAGCCATTCGATTTGCCGTTGCCGTTTGCCTTTGCCGCGTTCACCGGTTTCGAGACCTTGCGGACCGACTTCTTGGCTGCGGCCCCTACCCTGGATTGCTTTCCGCCTTTTTGTTTATTCTTTGCCATTTTCTACTCCTCCAACTTTTCGTTTTGCCCCACTCCCTGTCGGGAGCCGTCACTTAAGACTTTCAGTGGACACAGCCCCCGCTCGCGCGCGGGCCGCACCATCCTTTATTTCTTCTTCAGCGCGCTTTGCGGATTGAGATTGCCGATGCGGCCGCTTTCGCTACCGGCTGCCGGGTCGAGCACCGCGTTGATGAGCGTCGGCTTGCCGGAATCCATCGCCTCGTTGACGGCGCGCTTGAGCTCGTCGGGCGAGGTCGCATTGACGCCGACGCCGCCGAAGGCCTCCATCATCTTGTCGTAGCGCGAACCCTTGACGAAGACGGTGGGCGCCGGATCTGAACCGCCGCCACGGTTGACGTCGGTGCCGCGATAGATGCCGTCATTGTTGAAGATAACGACGCAGACCGGCAGCTTGTAGCGGCAGATCGTCTCCACCTCCATGCCGGAGAAGCCGAAGGCCGAGTCGCCTTCGATCGCCAGCACCGGCTTGCCGGTCTCGATGGCCGCGGCAATGGCGTAGCCCATGCCGATGCCCATGACGCCCCAGGTGCCGACGTCGAGCCGCTTGCGCGGCTGATACATGTCGATGACGCCGCGCGTGAGATCGAGGGCATTGGCGCCTTCGTTGACCAGGATCGCGTCCGGGCGCTCCTTGACGATCGTGCGCAGCACGCCGAGCGCGCCGTGATAATCCATCGGCACGTTGTTGTTCATCAGCCGCGGCGCCATCTTGGCGACGTTCTCGTCTCTTTTCGTCTTGATGGCATTGGGCCAGTCGGCCGGCGGGGACGGCCACTTGCCGCCCATGGCTTCGAGCAGCGCCGACACGCAGGAGCCGATATCGCCGACCACGGGGGCGACGATTTCGACGTTCAAAGTCCATTTCCTTGGGTTCGATGTCGATCTGGATAAACTTCTTGGAGTACGGCTCGCCCCAGTTCTTGCCTTTGCCGTGCGACAACAGCCAGTTCAGCCGTGCGCCAATCATCACGACGACGTCGGCGTCCTTGAGCACGGTCGAGCGCGCGGCGCCCGCGCACTGCGGATGCGTGTCGGGCAGCAGGCCTTTGGCCATGCTCATCGGCAGGAACGGAACGCCGCTCCTTTCGACGAAAGTGCGGATCAGATCGTCGGCCTGCGCGTAGGCGGCGCCCTTGCCGAGGATGATGAGTGGCTTCTTGGCGCTCTTGAGCACGTCGAGCGCGCGCTTGATCGCGGCTGGCGCGGGGATTTGGGCCGGGGCGGGGTCGATGACCTTGACCAGCGACTTCTGCCCGGCCTCCGCATCCATCACCTGACCGAACAGCTTGGCCGGCAGGTCGAGATAGACGCCGCCCGGACGCCCCGAGACGGCGGCGCGGATCGCGCGCGCGAGACCGATACCGATGTCCTGCGCATGCAGGATACGGAAGGCCGCCTTGCACAGCGGCTTGGCGATGGCGAGCTGATCCATTTCTTCGTAGTCGCCCTGCTGCAGGTCGACGACCTCGCGCTCGGAGGAGCCCGAGACCAGAATCATCGGAAAGCAGTTGGTCGTGGCGTTGGCGAGTGCGACCAGGCCGTTAAGAAAGCCAGGCGCCGACACCGTGAGGCAGATGCCGGGCTGTTTGGTCAGGTAGCCGGCGATTGCCGCGGCGTTGCCGGCGTTCTGCTCGTGGCGGAAGGAGATGACGCGAATGCCGGCGGCCTGCGCCATGCGGCCGAAGTCGGTGATCGGAATGCCGGGCACGCCGTAGATCGTCTTGATGCCGTTGAGCTTCATCGCATCGATGATGAGATGAAAGCCGTCGGTCAGCTCGCGTTCCGCTTCGGGCACGGTCGCCGGTTTCTTTTCCTGCACTGCTGCTTCAGCCATGGGAGTCCTCCCCCTTACGTCCTGTCGTCAGGTCTGTCAGTCCAAATAGTCGGCATAACGTTGTACGTGATCGGCAAGGCCGAGCGCGTGGTCGCGCACGAGTTCTTCCGCGCGGTCAGTGGCGCGCGCTTCCAGAGCCTCGATGATGCTGATGTGGTCGCGGATCGAACGGTCGGCGCGATCCTTCTCGCCGATGGTTTTGCGGCGGATCATGCGCATGTGCACGAACAGATTTTCCGCCAGATCGATCAGCACGCGGTTGCGGCTGAGCCGGATAATGCTCTGGTGGAATTCGATATTGGCTTCGGAATATTCGTCGAGATGCGCGCGCAGTTTGCCGTTCTCGAAGGTGGCAAACAGGTGGCGCAGGCCGGCAATCTCGTCGTCGCCGGCGGTCTGCGTGATCAGCCGGGCTGCCATGCTCTCCAGCGCGGCCCAGGCGGTGATCAGTTCGATCACTTCGCGCTTGGTCTTGCGTACTACATAAATACCGCGGCGCGGCACCGAGCGCACGAAGCCTTCGCTCTCGAGCTGCGCCATCGCCTCGCGTACCGGCGTACGGCTGATGCCGAAGTCGTGCGCCAGCTTGCGCTCGTCGAGCCGGATTTCGTCGCGATTTCGGTAGATATCCATCGCCATAATGGCGTTCTTCAAGGCGGTATAGGCCTTGTTTTTAAAGCTCGGCGTAATGTCGATGGGCGCCAGTGCCGGCCGGATCGGAAGCGGAGCGCGAACCGCGGCGGGCTCGCGCATACTCACACTTCCAACGCTACGATTCCGGCCACTCATGACTGGTATACAATATGCCAGGACGCATGGCACATGCAATGTGATTTTGATCGGGGGTATTCCGCCGCGGCCGCGAAGCCGCGGAGGAAAATCGCATCGCTCAGCCTTGCAACATCTGACGCGCGCGCATCGGCTTGAGCACGAACAGCGCCAGCGCCACCACCGCCAAGTTCATGATTGCGGTGACCACGAACACGGCGTGCCAGCTGCCGAAGTGCGACTTGACCAGGTTGGCGACCGGCACGAGGAATGCGGACGTGCCCTTCGCCGTGTAGAGCAGGCTGAGATTGACCGTCGCGAATTTCGCTCCGAACGTATCGGTGCACGTGGAGGGAAACAGGCTGAAGATCTCGCCCCAGGTCAGGAAGATCATCGCGGCGAAGATCACGAAGGCCCACGGCGCTGTGCCGAGCGAGCCCAACAGCCAATAGGCCAAAGCACCCAAACCGAATGCGATCGCCATCGTATATTCACGGCCGATATTGTCCGAGATCCAGCCGAACAGCGGGCGCGCGCCGCCGTTGCAAAGATTGTCGACGATCAGCGCCACCGTCAGTGTGGATGCGCCAGCGAACAGGATGGTGTTGCCGACGTTGAAGTCCTTCGCGATCGGCGCGATCTGCGCCGTCGCCATCAGGCCCGAGGCCGACACCATGACGAACATGATGTAGAGCAGCCAAAACACCGGACTCTTGAGGACCTGGATGGGCGTGAAGCTGCGCGTGGATTGCGCCACCTTCGGAGGCGCACCTGTCAGTTCGCCCGGCGCCGGGCCACGCAGGAACCAGGCCAGCACGAACGTGATGCCGCCCTGGATCAGTCCGAACCAGATGAATGCGGTCTGGTAGTCGTAGGCCGCGATCACTTCGCGGATCGGGATGACGCTAATCGCGGCGCCCGCGCCGTAGCCGGCCGCGGTGAGACCGACGGCGAGACCGCGGCGGTCGGGAAACCATTTCACCGCCATGCCGACGCAGGTCGCATAAATCGCGCCACCGCCGATGCCGGAGATGACGGCGCCGAGATAGAGCAACGTCAAAGTATCGGCGCAACCGTTGATGACCCAACCGATGCCGACCATGATGCCGCCGAAGGCGACGACGAGCTTCGGTCCGCGTTGCGGGCCGAGCATGTCGACGATCCAGCCTTCGATCGGCGTGAGCCATGTTTCGAGCGCGATGAATATGGCGAAGGCGACCTGGATCGAGGCGATCGACCAGCCATGCGCCTTGTTGATCGGATTGACGAATAGCGTCCAGCCATATTGCAGGTTGGCGATCATCACCATGCAGATGATGCAGAATATAAGGTTCATCCAGCGCGTCGATTCCGACACGCGCGCTGTTGAAACCGAGCCCGCCGCCATAGCCATTGAATCCTCCCTTGGATTTCAGCCAAATTCCATTTTGTTTTTCTGCATCATCTCGTTGGCGGATGATGCATGCATGTCTTGGTCCGTTCATTTTTATGCAAACACGGATCAAGCTTGTAGATCAATCCTAGCAAAGTTTGAAACCTCGGAAAAAGGTAAATTCGCGCAATGAGATATACAGTGCAATGCACCAAAGCCGCTTGCTGCAGCGTTTTCAGGCTCCGGCAGCGTCCGGAAGTTCCAGCGCCACCAGACGAGGGCGGTATACAATTATAAACCGTCGGCCGCCTAGCCGTAATATATAGACTAGACATTGCCGGTCATCGGTCGAGTGCAGGCACGATCATTGAGCAACTTCATTCCGCCCTACCCGCCGCGCCTGAGCAAACCGCCTTCAACCTGGCGGCGGCTGGCGCTGGTGCGCACGCAATTCGCCGAGGCAACCGCAAACCCGGCGGCCGCGTGTCCCGTGCACTATGGCTGACGCCGCCGACCCACGTTTGCGCCCGGCCGCGTTTCTCGATCGCGACGGCGTGCTCAATGTCGATCGCGGCTACACGTTCAAGCCGGACGATCTCGCATTAATGCCGACCGCCGCCGCCGCGGTGCGCTCGTTGAACGAGGCGGGATACCACGTGCTGGTCGTTTCCAACCAGTCCGGCGTGGCGCGCGGATTTTTCAGTGACGCCGCGGTGAAGTCGTTCAACGCCCATTTGCAGGAAGTCTTGCGTGGCGAAGGCGCCTACATCGACGCGTTTTACTATTGCCCGCACCACCCGGACGGCGCGGTCAAGGAACTGGCGATTGCGTGCCGCTGCCGCAAGCCGCAACCCGGCATGCTCGAACAAGCGGCGCGCGACCGGCCGATCGACTTGGACCGCAGCTTCCTCATCGGCGACAAAGATGACGATCTCGCCGCCGCCCGCGCTTTTCACATTCGCGGCCTCAAATTCGATGCCAAAACCGGCACGCTGGAGAATTTGGTGCGCAAAGAGCTTGCGCAAAGCGCGGGCCGCTGAACGC
>CAWCVE010000012.1:0-40000 GCA_963798825.1 uncultured Alphaproteobacteria bacterium
GCGGGCGTAGTTCAATGGTAGAACGGCAGCTTCCCAAGCTGCATACGAGGGTTCGATTCCCTTCGCCCGCTCCAGTCTTTGCTCGTGCCGGTATTGGTGAAGCTGCGGAAAATTAACCAAATTCGGCTTAGGTGCCCGCCGGACTAAAGGCGGGTACATGTTCCCCAAGGGCACGTTTATTGCGTTGTTATTGCTGCCGGGTGCGGCTTCCGCTGCCGCGCTGCCGCGCATCATCGCCGGCGCCGACAACCCGGTGCCGCAATGCGTCCGGCCGGCGGCCCTCATGGATTTCGTCGCCACGCGCAATGCGCGGCACAGCCCGCCGCGCAAGATCGAGCCGCGGTTTTCCAACCTCGCCACGCTTTATCAACGTTTTGGGCAGTGCGTGGCGCGCCCGCCGGACAAATGTGTCGCGGTGCGCTGGGATTACGCCTTCTTCCAGATGCTGATCGAGACGAATTACCTGACCTTCCGCCGGCCCAATGGCGTACCCGCCGCGGTCGTACCGGCCGATAATAATTTCGCTGGCCTCGGCGCCACTGTCTCCGGCCGGCCAGGCGAGCGTTTCAACGACGTGAAAACCGGTGTGCTGGCGCATCTGCAGCACGTGCTGATGTATTCGACGGCGCGCATCCCCGATCCGGTCGCAAAGCGCACGCGCCATGTACAAGACGACGTGCAGAGCGCCATGCGCCGCTTACACCGGCCAGTGACCTTCGCCGATCTCGCGCGCGAATGGACCGGCACCGACCGCAATAGCTACGGCGCGGAAATGCGCCGGCTGGCGGAGGAATACGCCAGCCGTTATTGCGCGCAGGCCTCGCTCGGCGATACAACCGGATCGATTTCCGCAAAATCACGCTGACAAACGCTTGCGTGAGCACCGGAACTGCACGCCAAAGCTTCGCGTTTCCTCCGCGCACCGAACACTGAGGCCGCAAAATGCCACTGTTCTTTTATTTGCCCATGATCATCTGGCTGCGCATCGTCGATGCCGCGCAAAAAGACATGCGCGCGCCCCTGAAAATCAAGTCGCGAAAATAGCCGCGTTTTGAAGCGCAAACGCGCCCTGCGTTATGTCGGCATGCGGGTAATTTCCTCAATGCTGATCTTCGGCAACAGCCGTTTCACGTCTTCCGGTTGGAACAGCCCGGTGCCCGGCATCAGCACGGCGGCGGATGCGGCGGCGATGGCAACGCGGAACGCCTCCTCCAGCGGCTTGCCGCCGGAAAGTGCAGCCACCAGGCCGCCCAAAAAACTGTCGCCGGCGCCGACCGTGCTGACAGCCTCAATCGCGAGCGGCAATGCGCGCCACGCGCGTTCCGCCGTCACCAGCAGCGCGCCGTGTTCGCCGAGCGTCAGGGCGACGATTTCCGCGCATCCGTCGGACGCAAGTTTGCGGCAAGCGGCGACGCGGTCTGCCTCGCGGTCGAGCGGCACCGCCACGAATTCCATCAACTCGATCAGGTTTGGCTTGATGATGGTAACGCCTTCTTCGAGGACCGCGGCGAGCACCGTGCCGGACGTATCGGTCACGCTTTTGGCGCCGAGCGCCTTGGCGGTGCGCACCACGCGCGCGAAGAAATCGTCTGGCGCCCCCGGCAGCACAAAGCGATATTGCTCGCCGGTCGATTCTTCGTAAGCCGTGAGATTTTTCCGCGTCTCAACATGCGATGGCGTGACCAGGCTCGCAATATCCTCGCGCTCGACCAGCCGCTGCAGCAATTTGCCGATCTAGCCGTCGATCAGATAGATCGCCGTGACGTCAACGTCGAGCCGGTGCGCGACGCGCGCCACATTGATGCCGCCGCCGGCGGGATCGCGCTTGGGCGGCGAGCAGCGCAATTTGCGCGTGGGCTCGACGCGGCCGACATTGACGAAAACGTCGATCGCCGGGTTGATGGTGAGAGTGGCAATATCCGGCATTACTGCTCCAATCGCAGGCAGATCACGCAAGGTAGAAAATAATTTTTTTAAATAGGTATTATTCGTCGTAATCGCCGCCATCGCGCGGAAAAATTGCGCAAATTGACGCCGTTTTGAAATGTGTTTGTGGAACAAATTATCCGCCGGTGCTTGGTTAAGATGACCGCCGCCCTGGAATGTGGTTAAATTCGCAGCACGACCGTAACGTCTTGAGCGCCGCAGCCGTTCCATGCCCATGATCGATCCGCTTTACTCGCTGTCGGGCTTCGCCGTTGGCCTTCTGGTCGGCATGACCGGGGTCGGTGGCGGCTCGTTGATGACGCCGATCCTCATTCTGCTGTTCGGCATTCATCCGGCCACCGCGGTCGGCACCGACCTGCTCTATGCGGCGGCCACCAAGACCGGCGGCAGCCTGGTGCATGGGCTGGCACGTAGCATCGATTGGCGCGTGGTGCGGCGGCTCGCGAGCGGCAGCATTCCTGCGACCGTGATGACGCTTGCGGTATTGTCGCACTTCAATCTCAACGGCGAGGCCGCGCGCGGCTTGATTACGCTGGTGCTCAGCATCGCGCTGTTTGCCACCGCTTTCGCGCTGGTGTTCGGCGGCCCGATCGTGGCGCTTTACCGCGCCCGTGTCAGCGCGCTCGACCCGCAACGGACAGCCGCCGTGACGGTGCTGGTCGGTATTGTGCTCGGTGGGTTGGTCACAATCTCCTCGGTCGGCGCCGGCGCCATCGGCGTTGTCGTTCTGGTATTGCTCTATCCGAATTTGCCGATGGCCAAGATCGTCGGCTCCGATATCGCGCATGCGGTGCCGCTGACACTGATCGCAGGACTCGGGCATTGGATGATGGGCTCGGTCGATTGGCACATCATCGCCTCGCTCTTGGTCGGATCGCTGCCGGGCATTTTTGTCGGCAGCTATTTCGCCATCCGCGTGCCCGAGCGCGCGCTGCAGCTGGTGCTGGCGACGACGCTGTTCATCGTGGCGAGCCGAATCGCGTACGAACATTCCACCGAGGCGTCGTCGATTTTCACCGCCTTTTCGCGGCGCGCGGTGCCGTAGGCAGCGGCCCGCAACTCGCGTTAACGATTGGTTAACGATACATTTTATTAATCTATTAATGAAAACTTGCCGGAGGTATGGCCGAACCTTTCGCGATTTCCGGTAAGCTCGATCCCGTCGATTGGCAGAGCGCCCGCGCGCAAGGCCATCGCATGCTCGACGATATTCTCGATTACATCGAGAACATCCGCGAGCGGCCTGTCTGGCAGCCAATTCCAGGCGCCGCGCGCGCGCGCTTTCACGCCGACGTGCCGACAGGACCGGGCGATCTTGCCGCCGTGCATGACGAGTTCATGCGCCACATTCTTCCTTACGCCACCGGCAATACGCATCCCGGCTTCATGGGCTGGATGCATGGCGGCGGCAATGTGCCGGGCATGCTGGCGGAGATGCTCGCCGCGGGACTGAACGCCAATCTCGGCGGCCGCGATCACATGCCGATCGAAGTGGAACGGCAGATCGTTTTGTGGCTGCGGCAGCTTTTTGAATTTCCGGATACCGCCAGCGGGCTGTTTGTCACCGGCACGTCGATGGCCAATCTCATCGGCGTGCTGATTGCGCGCACCTGCGCGCTCGGCATTGAAGTGCGCCGCGACGGCGTCGCTTCGAGCGGCAAACGGCTCGTCGCATATACTTCGGCCGCCGCGCATGGCTGCATTTCGCAGGCGATGGACCTGTCCGGCCTCGGCGGCGCGGCGCTGCATGTCATTCCGACAAACGACCTCCATCAGATCGATATCGATGCGTTGACCGCGGCGATTGCGCAGGACCGCGCCGCCGGCCTGACGCCGTTCCTCATCGTCGGAACGGCGGGCACTGTCGATATCGGCGCGCTCGACGACCTGGCGGCGCTCGCGGCCATCGCGCGGCAGGAACGGCTCTGGTTTCATGTCGACGGCGCCATCGGCGCGCTCGCCATCATGGCGCCGGACATCGCGCCGCGACTCACCGGCATCCAAGCGGCGGACTCGATCGCGCTCGATTTCCACAAATGGGGGCAGGTCCCCTACGACGCCGGATTCATCTTGGTGCGCGACGGCACACCGCATCGCGACACGTTTGCGTCGCCCGCGGCCTATCTGCGGCGCGAAACGCGTGGGCTCGCTGCGGGCGCGCAATGGCCGTGCGATTTCGGGCCCGACCTATCGCGCGGCTTTCGCGCACTCAAGACCTGGTTCACGCTCAAAGTCTACGGCACCGACGCACTGGGCGCGATGATTTCACGCACCTGCGAGCTGGCGCGCTATCTCGAGATCAAGATCGCAACCACAGGCGAATTGGAGCTGCTCGCGCCGGTCGCGCTCAACATCGTCTGCTTCCGCTATCGCGGCGACGATGCCGACGAGCTGAACGCCAAGATCGTCGCGGACCTGCACGAATCCGGCATCGCAGCGCCGTCCACGACCGTCATCGGCGGCCAGCTCGCGATCCGCGCCGCCATCGTCAACCACCGCACCGAGCCGCGCGACATCGATGCCATGCTGAGTGCGGTTTTGAAATTCGGCGCCGAGACGACGGCGAAAAGCCGTGCGGCTTAGAGAGCCCGGGTGAATTCCATGAACGCAAACATCGCAATTGCCGGCGAACAAGCTGTGGCAATGCCGATCGGGCTGGCGGCGCTTTGCAAGATGGCCTTCGACGGATTCGATCTTGCGCCGGTATGGAACAGGCTGGTTCATCGCGTGCAAGCCCAGCCGAATGGCGCCGCCGCGCTGCTCGATTTGTCGACCATCGCTCAGTTGCAGGGACGCCCGCAGGATCGCCGCGAATTGCAAGCTGCCGCCTTGAGGCCGTAACGAATTTACCGCCGGCCTGCGGCCGTCGGTGCGGACCGGCCGCTGAAGTTGCTCGCCTTCGTGGCGCCCGGCGATTTCATGGCTAACACGCCACTGGAGTTCATGCTGGAAGGCTCCAGCATCGTGCTCGACATGATGTATGTCGTACCGGGCGCGTCCTTGCCGCCACCGCCGGAGCATGACGTCGCTTTGGTGGCGATCGATGAATCGGACGAGACCGCGCCGGTGCTGCGCGAAATGGCGCAGCTCGTGAAGTCCTGGCCGCGCCCGGTGGTCAATGCGCCCGACCGCATTGCGCGGCTAACGCGGGAGGAAACCTGGGAACTGCTGAAATCTGCGCCGGGCATTGTCATGCCGATGAATGTGCGCATCGATCGCGCGACCTTCGCGAAAGTCGGCGGCGGCGGCGTCATGATCGAATCCATTCTCGATGGCGCCGGATTCCCGATTATTGCGCGGCCGTACTGGTCGCAGGCCGGTATGGGATTGGCGAAACTCGACAGCACATCGGCCATCGCGGCCTAATTGCGCGAATGGGCGGATGCTGAATTCTACCTCGCGCCTTTTGTCGGCTACCGCAGTGGCGATGGGCTATTCCGCAAAGCCCGCGTCGCCATCATCGAAGGCCGTCCCTTCGTGTGCCATATGGCGATCTCGCAACATTGGATGATCTATTACCTCAAGGCCGACATGCGCAACGATGCGGCAAAGCGCGCCGAAGTAGCTCGCTTCATGGCGAATTTCGACAGCAAGTTCGGACACCGGCATGCTGCCGCTTTCGCGGCGATCGCCGAGCGCAGCGGGCTCGAATATTTGCCGATCGATTGCGCCGAGACGCCGGACGGCAAGCCTCTAGTGTTCGAAATCGGCACCGCGATGATCGTGCATTCGATGCATCCGCCCGATCTGTTCCCCTACAAGCGGCCGCAGATGGAAAAGGTCTTCAATGCCTTTCAAGCCATGCTGCATAACGCCGCGCGCGCCGCGCCATAAAAAAAGCGGCCGCGCGCGTAGCGCGGCCGACCTCATCAGCAGGCGATTTTTTAGTTGCCTTGGATGGTCTGGATCACGCTCGACATCGGGCGCGCCTCATCCAGGCCGCCACCCATCTCTTTGAGCACCTCTTCCTTGTATTGCGGCAGCGGCTCGATCGGCGTCTTGCCGACCACCTGCACGACCTTGTAGCCGCCGGCCTTGAGCTGTTTGAACAGCTCAGGCGCTGCTTCGGAAGTGGCGTGCTGGAAGTCGTGCATCAGAATGATGCCCTTGCCGTGCTTGGCGAGCTTGGTCATTACCGATTTGATGACCTGCTCGGGCTTGCGAATCTTGAAATCGAACGAGTCCATGTCGGTGGAGAAGATGCCGATATTGCGATCGCCGAGATATTTGACCATCTCGGGCGGATTGCGCAGCGCCGGGAAGCGGAAGAACGGCCCTACTGGCTGGTTGCCGAGCGCGATGCTCACCGCCGCGATGCCTTTTTCGATCTCAGCCTTGGCCTCGTCCGGTGTCAGCTTGGTGAGATCCTTATGCGACCAGGTGTGCGAGCCGATGGTGTGGCCGGCCTTGGCGACTTCTTTCAGGATCTCCGGATGATAGCCGGCGTGCTTACCGATCGGGAAGAACAGCGCCTTGGTACACTGGTCGGCCAGCGCTTTGAGCACACGCTCGGTATTGCCCGGCCACGGGCCGTCGTCGAAGGTGAGCACGACCTCCTTTTCGCGCAGGAAGTCGTAGGCCTTGAAGTGCTCGAAGCCGAAGCCCGGGCCGCCGGTGGTGTCGATCTGCACGATGCGTTCGACGCCGAGCGCGTTCGGGTTGTCGCATTTGGCCTTGGTCATGACCGGCGCGGAGGCTGGGGCCGGCGCAGCCGCCGGCGTAGCGGCGGGGGCAGGCGCGGCGGCCGGGGTCTGCGCATTCTGCGCCCACACGGTACACGCCGTGGACATCGATATCGCAACAGCTATCGCCCAAGCGCTACGCATCAGTTTCTCCGTAAGTGGCTAAATTTTAAATCCTGTCTATTCATCGCGGCTTTGACCTTATGAGTCAACGCGAGCCCAGAAAACGCAGGAATTGCGGGGATTTATTGGCATGACATGGTTAATTCCCGCGGCGTCAGCAGGTCGCGATAACGGCGTATTGCCGGCGCGTGCGATTGGTCCTATCTGGAGAAATGGGTTCCGCCTGGAGGCTTGCAATGCCGGCAATCGTGTCCACGGCGAAGCTATCGCGGCCTTTGCTGCTGCTCGCGCTGATTTTGGGCCTCATCATGGCGGCGACGCTGGGGCTGTGGGCCTATAACGGCACCGCCGTGTTCTTCGAAATCGTGCGCACCGGCTGGGCCGCGTGTTTCTGATGCGCTTCAAAAAGGTCCCATGACCGCCAGAACATCCCACATCCTTTTGGTCTTCTCGGCGTTCCTCGCCGGCCTCGTCATTTTCCTCGGCGTAATTCTTTTCGTTAGCCATAACGGGGCAACCGGGGTCGGCCCGTCGGCGATCGGCGGACCGTTCAAGCTGACCGATCAGGATGGCAAACCGATCACGGATAAGGATTTCAACGGCCGCCCACTTCTGGTGTTCTTCGGCTACACGCATTGCCCCGACATCTGCCCGACCACGCTGTTCGAATTGTCGGAGGTCCTGCACGCCATGGGCAAGGACGCCGACCGCGTCAACGCGCTGTTCATCACCGTCGATCCGGAGCGCGACACGGCACAGGTGATGAAGGATTATTTGTCGAGTTTCGATCCGCATCTGCGCGGCGCCACCGGCGACCAGAAGGAACTCGATGCCGTGGAAAAGGACTATCGCGTCTATGCCAAGAAAGTGCCGACTACAAACGGCGACTACAGCATGGATCACACCGCGCTGGTCTACTTGATGGACAAGCAGGGCCGCTTCGTCGCTCCGTTTAAGCTCGACCGCAAGCCTGAGCAGGCGGCGGCCGATTTGCGGCGTTATTTGTAGCGCGGTCGGCGCTTAAGAACATCGTGTAATCTCCGGCGACCACGCGTGGACCCGGCTGCCGGCCGGCGTCGTTGTCGGGATACGCGGGCGCCCGCGCTGGCAGCTCGCCGGCCGCCTTGAGCGCGCTGAGATACCCGCCGATACGCCTTTTCGACAGATATTAGCGGTTATGCAACCCCGACGCGACTCCAAGTTGTAGGCGGATTTGGACCGGAATAACGGGGCTCGGCGTTGTTACCCAAGGTGGCCGCGGGCGGTTCCCGGTGCTAGAAGGCGCGCAGCATGTCGGATTTCATGTCGCACTATGCGGTGCCGGCCGCGATCGTCGCGGTGGCGATCGTGCTGTTGTTGGGCCTGATCAACATGATGCGCGGCGGCTCGCCCAACCGCTCGCAAAAGCTCATGCGGCTGCGTGTTCTGCTGCAATTCGTCGCCATCATCGTGATCATGGCGACGATCTGGGCGATGGGACGGTAAGGAACGCCGGCCGGTCGCGCGGCGCGCTTACTTCATCGGCGCCGCGCGCATATATTCGACCTTCTCTTTCTTCATTTTCTTGCTGTGCTTTTTTGCCGTCTTTTTCATGGGCTTCTTGTCGTCCATTTTTTTCTCTTCGGCGGAAAGCTCCTGCGTCACAGGCGCCGCCGCAACAAGCACCGGCGCCTGGGCCTCGGCTGCAAAGGCGTCCAACTCGCAGGCGGCGGCTGGCGCCACGGTGGGCAGCGTCAGAAGCGTGGCAGCGGCGGCAATCGTCAGGAAACGCATGGCATTCACCCCCCATTATTTGTGACGAAAACCCGGCTAGAATGGCAAGCCTACCCCGAATCCGACGCGCAAGGCGAGGTCCCCATGGTCGTGCTCAACCGCATTTATACCCGAACCGGCGACGACGGCACCACCTCGCTCGGCTCAGGGGCCCGGCGCAAGAAATACGACCTGCGGGTCGAGGCCTATGGCACGGTTGACGAGGCCAATGCGGTGATCGGGCTGGTGCGGTTACACACTGCCGGCGATGCCGCGCTCGATGCGACTTTGGGGCGCATCCAGAACGACCTGTTCGACGTCGAAGCCGACCTTTGCCTTGCCGAAAAAGGCCCCGGCGGCGCACGGCTGACCGTCACCGACGCCCAGGTCGCCTGGTTGGAGGGCGAGATCGACCGGCTCAATAGCGAGCTGCAACCGCTGAAATCCTTCATCCTGCCCGGCGGCAGCCCGGCCTCGGCTTATCTGCATCTCGCCCGCACGGTCTGCCGGCGCGCCGAGCGCATCATGGTCGAACTCAAGGACAGAGCCGGGGAGGACGTGTCGGAGCCCTCGCTCAAATACGTCAACCGATTATCGGACTACCTCTTCGTCGCCGGCCGCTATGCCAACGACAAGGGTGCGCGCGACGTGCTTTGGGCGCCCGGGCAAAATCGCTAAACGTCATGCGCAAACGCCGGGCGGTTGCGTGCGCCGCAGCATAAACGTTGACATGCCGATGGAGTGGCCATTAGCTTCCGCCCGCTCTCGCTAGCGCCCGTTTGGGATGGGGATTTATGAAAATTCTGGTGCCCGTGAAACGGGTGGTCGACTTCAACGTCAAAATCCGCGTCAAGCCAGACGGCTCCGGCGTCGAACTCGCCAATATCAAGATGTCAATGAATCCGTTCGACGAGATCGCCGTCGAGGAGGCGATCCGCCTAAAGGAAGCCGGCAAGGCGACTGAGATCGTGGCGGTATCGATTGGACCGGCGCAGGCTTCCGAAACCATCCGTACCGCGCTCGCCATGGGCGCCGACCGCGGCATCCTGGTGAAGGCCGAGGGCGCGGTCGAGCCGCTGGTGGTGGCGAAAATTCTCAAAAGCGTCATCGATGACGAAAAACCCGGTCTAGTGATCCTCGGCAAGCAGGCGATCGACGACGACTGCAATCAGACCGGCCAGATGTTGGCGGCGCTGCTCGGCTGGGCACAGGGCACCTTCGCCTCCAAGATCGCCATCGACGGCGACAGCGTAACGGTGACGCGCGAAGTAGACGGCGGGCTGCAGACGGTCAAACTCAAAGCACCTGTGATCGTCACCACCGATCTCCGTCTCAACGAGCCGCGTTACGCATCGTTGCCGAACATCATGAAGGCGAAGAAGAAGCCGATCGCCGACAAGACGCCGGCCGACTACGGCGTCGATATCAAGCCGCGGCTGCAGGTGCTCAAGACGACGGAGCCGCCGGGACGCAAATCTGGCGCAAAGGTTGGCTCGGTTGCCGAGTTGGTTGCCAAGCTCAAAGACGAGGCGGGGGTAATTTAGATGACCACGCTCCTGATCGCCGAGCACGACAACAAGGTGCTTAAGGACGCGACCGCCAAGGCGTTTACGGCCGCCAAGGCGCTCGGCGCCGACGTGCACGTGCTGATCGCCGGAAAGGATTGCAAGGCGGTGGCGGACGCCGCCGCCAAGCTCGACGACGTCAAGAAGGTGCTGCTGGCAGACGCCCCGATTTACGAACATTTCGTCGCCGAGCCGCTGGCCGCGCTGATCGTAGCGCTCGCCGCCTCTTATGACGCGATCGTTGCGCCGGCCACTACCAACGGCAAGAACGTGATGCCGCGCGTGGCCGCGCTGCTCGACGTCATGCAGATCTCGGAGATCACAAAGGTAATCGCGCCCGACACGTTCGAACGGCCGATCTATGCCGGCAATGCGATCCAGACCGTGAAATCGAGCGACCCCAAGAAAGTCATTACGGTGCGCACCTCGACCTTCCAAGCCGCTGGCCAAGGCGGTTCGGCCAGCGTGGAGAATGTGAGTGCTGCGGCCGATCCCGGGCTGTCGTCATTCGTCGGCGAGGAACTGTCGAAATCCGACCGGCCGGAATTGACCTCGGCTAAGATCATCATCTCCGGCGGCCGCGCCATGCAGAGCCGCGAGAACTTTGCCAAATACATCGAGCCGGTGGCCGACAAGCTCGGCGCCGCGGTCGGCGCCTCGCGCGCGGCGGTCGATGCCGGCTACGCGCCGAACGACTGGCAGGTCGGTCAGACCGGCAAGGTGGTGGCGCCTGAACTCTACATCGCGGTGGGAATTTCCGGCGCCATCCAGCATCTCGCCGGAATGAAAGACTCCAAGGTGATTGTCGCCATCAACAAGGACGAGGAAGCGCCGATCTTCCAGGTCGCCGACTACGGTCTGGTCGCCGATCTCTATCAGGCGCTGCCCGAACTGGCGGCGGAACTCGACAAAGTCAAGCGTTGACCATGCCGCAAATTAGCTGGCCCACAGGTGGAGTCATTGGGCGGATCGTCGTAAAACTGCAACGGAACAAGTGGGCCTGAATACCGAAACCGAAGCCAAGAGCCGGGTCTTCGCATCGATCGGACAAAAACATGGCGTTGAAAATTCAGAGTGTCGGGGTGATCGGCGCCGGGCAGATGGGCAACGGCATTGCCCATGTCTGCGCGCTGGCGGGCTATACGGTGATGTTGAACGACGTGTCGGGCGACCGCATCAAGGCCGGCATGGCGACCATCAACGGCAACATGGCGCGGCAGGTCGGCAAGAAGGCGATCAGCGACGAAGACCGCAAGGCCGCGCTCGCGCGCATCAAGCCGGCGGAAAAATTCGACGCCATGGCGTCTTGCGACATCGTGATCGAATCGGCGGCCGAGAAGGAAGATCTCAAGCGCAAGATTTTCGCCGATCTGTGCGCCTCGCTGAAGCCGGAGGCCATCATCGCCTCCAATACGTCGTCGATCTCGATTACGCGCTTGGCGACGTCAACCGACCGGCCGGAACGCTTCATCGGCATCCATTTCATGAATCCGGTGCCGTTGATGGAATTGGTCGAGGTGATCCGCGGCATCGCCACCGACGACGCCACCTTCGAGACCAGCAAGGCCTTCGTCAGAACGCTGCACAAGACCATCGCGGTATCGGAGGACTTTCCGGCCTTCATCGTCAACCGCATCTTGCTGCCGATGATCAATGAGGCGATCTACACGCTCTACGAAGGCGTCGGCAACGTGGAAGCAATCGACACCGCCATGCGGCTCGGCGCACATCACCCGATGGGACCGCTCGAGCTCGCCGACTTCATCGGCCTCGATACGTGCCTCTCTGTCATGCAGGTGCTGCACGAGGGACTCGCCGATTCGAAATACCGACCCTGTCCGCTGCTGGTGAAATACGTCGAGGCCGGCTGGCTCGGCCGCAAGACGCAGCGCGGCTTCTACGACTACCGCGGCGAAAAGCCGGTGCCGACGCGATAACTCAAGCGAGCTTCAATAGGTTCAGCACGGCCAGCGCTGCGACCGACAGCCAAGTCAGGCTCTGACCGGCTTGGCGGCCGAGATTCGCATTCGGCGTTCCCCACATGCCCCAGGTTTGCAGCACGCGGCCGGCCACCAGCGCGATGCCGACGATGTGCAAGACCGTATGCCAGCCGCCGTCGATCTCGTAGAGCGCCATCGAGCGCGAGCGGGATATATTCGGCGGCGTTGCTGTGCAGGCGGATCATGCGCAGCATTTGTGGGTTGCCGCCGTCGCCGAGCGGGACGCGCAGCTTCACCCGGTGCAGGGTGACGTTGATGGCCAGCGCCACCACGATGAGCGCCAGAATTCCCGCGTAGAGCGCGGTGATCGATACTGACATTTGGGCAACTCCCGTGACTAGGCGGAAAGATATTTGTCGAGCTTCTCCATCGCGCCGTTCCAGCCGCCCTGGTGGCGGTCGCGCGCCTCTTCGTCGAAGAACTGCTCGTGCGTGAGCGTCATCAGCGTGCCGGCGCCATCCGGCTTGAGCATCACCGTCACCAGCGACTCGCGCTCCGGTGTCGTCTTCCACGCCCAGGTGAACACCAGTTTTTCGTTCGGGATCACTTCGCGGTAGACGCCGCTGACGTCATGCTGCTCGCCATTCGGCGCCTGCATCAGCCAGCGGTAGCGGCCGCCGTTACGCGGGTCGGCTTCGACGCTCAGCGCTTTGACCTCGCCCGGGCCCATCCAGCGTTTCACTTTTTCCGGGTCGGTCCACGCGGCAAAGACTTTCGCCGGCGGGGCGTTGAAGCGGCGCTTGATGGTGAGGCCCGGTTTGACGGTGGTTGCGGTGGACATGTTTCTTCCTCCAAAAAAGCGGCGAGTTGATCGAGGCGGTCGCTCCAGAAGCGCTGGTAGCGGTTGAGCCATTCATTGGCTTCGTGCATGGGCTCGGCGCGCAGCCGGCACGACACCGTGCGGCCGTTTTTGTTGCGGGTGACGAGGCCTGCGTCCGACAGCACGTCGAGATGCTTCATCACGGCCGGCAGCGACATGGAAAACGGCTCGGCCAGTTGGCTGACCGACAGGCCGTCGGTCTGGCTCAGCCGGGCGAGCAGCGCGCGCCGCGTCGGATCGGCGAGCGCTGCGAAGGTGCAATCGAGCGGGGCGGGCGAATAGTAAACCATATGGTTAAGTATAGGCGACATGGCCGCAGAATCAAGCGGCGCTCCATTCATTCCCGCACAAGCGGGAATCCACTGCCAAAACAACAATATTTGCGATTGCGGGCCTAGGTCCCCGCTTGCGCGGGGACGAACGGGTTACGCAGTCAGCTCTTGCCCAAAGCCGCCTGGATCAGCTTGACCGCGTCGTCGCTCGCCCATTCCGCGGGACCCGCGATGGTGCCGACCTCGCAGCCTTGCTTGTCCACCAGCATGGTGGTCGGCATGCCGAAGGCGCGGCCGATCTCCTTCAGATTCTGGAACGTGCGCGCGCTCGGGTCGGCGTAATAAGCAAGCTGCGCGATGCGCAGCTCCTTGAAAAACGCCTTCGGCTTGTCGGGATCGCGGGTGTCGATATTGACCGCCACCACCTGGAAATCCGTGCTGCCCAGCTTCTTCTCCAGCGCGTCGAGTGCCGGCATTTCCTTGCGGCAGGGCACGCACCAGGTGGCCCACAGGTTGAGCAGCACCGTGCGCCCCCGCCACTGCGCCAGAGAGAGCGGCTTGCCGGCGGCATCCTGAAAAGCAAGGTCGGGCACCTTGAGCCCGCTGCTGGCGACCTTGACGGCCGCCACCTCGCCGCGCGCAAACGGCGCTATTATCCTGGCCAATTCGACCGCCGGCCGGCAGGCCTTATCGCTGCCCGCATTGCCTGTCAGGGTGGCAATCCCGTATACCCCGCCCAGCCCTACGGCGAGGCCGGCAATTCCGCCGGCAAGGATCAGCAAGTACGGCTTTTTCGGTGCAGCACGTTCGATCACGATCGGCGAAACCTCGGTAGACGTGTCATGAGCAACAAAATGTGGGGCGGGCGGTTTGCGTCCGGACCCGGCGCCATCATGGAGGAGATCAACGCCTCCATCGATTTCGACAAGGCTCTCTACCGCCAGGACATCGCCGCGTCCAAGGCCCATGCCGACATGCTGGCCAAGCAAGGCATCATTACGGCGGACGATGCGAAAAAGATCGCTCACGGTCTAGACACGATCCTGTCAGAGATTGCGGCCGGCACGTTTTCTTTCAAGCGGGCGCTGGAAGACATCCACATGAACGTGGAGGGAAGACTCGCCGAACTGATTGGAGAAGCGGCCGGGCGCCTGCACACCGCGCGCTCGCGCAACGACCAGGTGGCGACCGATTTCCGGCTGTGGATGCGCGAGGAGATCGAAACGCTCGACGCAGCGCTCTTGGGCTTTCAGCGCGCGCTGGCGCAGAAGGCGCTCGACCACGCCGCCACCGTGATGCCGGGCCTGACGCATATGCAGACGGCGCAGCCGGTGACCTTCGGTCATCATATGCTTGCTTATGTCGAGATGGCGGCACGCGACCGCGGCCGCTTTGCCGACGCGCGCAAAAGGCTCAACGAATCCCCGCTCGGCGTCGGCGCCCTCGCCGGCACCTCGTTCGATCTCGACCGCGATATGACCGCCAAGGCGCTCGGCTTCGACCGGCCGGCGGCCAATTCTCTCGACGCCGTGTCCGATCGCGACTTCGTCATGGAAACGCTTGCCGCGGCTTCGATCGCGGCAGTGCATCTGTCGCGGCTGGCCGAAGAGATCGTGATCTGGACCTCGCCGCTTACCGGCCTGGTGCGCCTGTCGGACAAATTCACCACCGGCTCCTCGATGATGCCGCAGAAGCGCAATCCGGATGCCGCCGAATTGGTGCGCGCCAAGTCGGGGCGCGTGATCGGCGCGCTCACCGCGCTGCTGGTCGTCATGAAAGGCCTGCCGCTCGCCTACGCCAAGGACATGCAGGAGGACAAGGAAGGTGCCATGGACGCGCTGCATGCGTTGGAGTTGTCGCTCGCGGCAATGACCGGCATGGTGGCCGATCTCGAGCCCGATGCTGCGCGCATGAAGAAGGCGGCGGGCGAAGCCTACGCCACCGCTACCGATCTCGCCGACTGGCTGGTGCGCACGCTGAAAATGGCGTTCCGCGACGCCCATCGCGTCACCGGCCGCATCGTCGCCAAAGCGGCGGAAGCAGGCGTGCCGCTGCACCGCCTGCCGCTTTCCGTCATGCGCGAGTTCGAGCCGCGAATCGGCGAGGACGTATTCGGCGTCCTCTCGGTCGCCCGTTCGGTGCAGAGCCGGGCCACGTTCGGCGGCACAGCGCCTAAAAACGTGCGTGCGCAGGCGAAGAAATGGCTGCGCCGACTGGAAAAGAACAAATCCTGAGCTTGTAAAGCCAGGTTTGGCCTTGTTTGCCTGTTTTGCTATGGTGTTCGCCACCCAAGGAGCGCGTTGCTTGAACCGTTATTTCGACCGTCCGTTTCTCCGTCTCGCCCTGACGGCTGCGCTCGCCGCCTCGCTCGGGCTGGCCGCGTGCGGCCGCAAGGGTCCGCTCGATGCGCCGCCCGCCACCTCGCTCGTCGGCGAGCAGAGCAACGGGCCAAATCCGATGAGCAATCCCATCGCCACGCCGATCGGCGGGTACGCCAAGGAGGGCGATCCGGGCGTGCGGCCCGACGGCCAGCCGCTGGCGCCCAAGGGCCCGAAAAAACAAATCCCACTCGACGTACTTCTCAACTGAGCGTCTCATGCACCACTTCGCTTATCGCGACGGCGCCCTGCACGCCGAGGCGGTGAACCTCGATACGCTTGCCGCGGCGGTCGAGACTCCGTTCTATTGCTATTCGACCGCGACGCTCACGCGGCACTATCAGGTGTTCGCCGGCGCCTTCGCCGACGTGGACGCGCTCGTCTGCTACGCCATGAAGGCGAATTCCAATCAGGCTGTGGTCGCAACCCTCGCCAAGCTGGGCGCCGGCGCCGACGTGGTGTCGGAAGGCGAGCTGATGCGCGCGCGGCTCGCCGGCGTGCCGGCAGGTAAGATTATGTTCTCGGGGCTTGGCAAGACCGCGCGTGAGCTCGCGCTTGCGGTCGACGAAGGCATTCTCTGCATCAACGTAGAATCCGAGCCCGAACTCGCTATGCTGTCGTCGATCGCGGCGGGAAAGGGGCGCACCGTCAATATTTCGGTGCGCGTCAATCCCGACGTCGACGCCAAGACGCACCGCAAGATCGCGACCGGCAAGGCCGAGAACAAATTCGGCATTCCGATCAGTCGCGCGCGCGCGGTCTACGCGCAAGCCGCGGCATTGCCCGGCATCAAGGTGGCCGGCGTCGACATGCATATCGGCAGCCAGATCACCAATCTCGATCCGTTCGACAATGCATTCACGTTGCTGGCCGAATTCGTGCGCACGCTGCGTGGCGACGGCCACATTATCTCGCACGTCGATCTCGGCGGCGGCCTCGGCATTCCTTATCTCGACGACAACGAGCCGCCACCGCATCCGGACGACTATGCCAAGATGGTCAAGCGCGCCACGCGCGATCTCGACTGCCGGCTGATCTTCGAGCCAGGCCGGTTGATCGTCGGCAACGCGGGCATATTGGTGACTCGCGTGCTGTTCGTGAAGCGCGGTGAGGCGAAGAATTTCATCGTCGTCGACGCCGCCATGAACGACTTGATCCGGCCGACGCTCTATGACGCGCATCACGAGATTTGGCCGGTGGCCGAAATTACGGCGTCCGGCCGCCGCATACGCGCCGACGTGGTCGGGCCAGTCTGCGAGAGCGGCGATTTTCTTGCGCTAAACCGCGAGCTGGCGGAACCGGTGCCAGGAGCCTTGCTGGCCGTGATGTCGGCGGGCGCCTACGGGGCGGTGCAGGCCGGGACCTACAATACTAGGTCGCTGGTGCCGGAAGTCTTGGTAAACGGCGCGCAATGGGCCGTTGTCCGCCCCCGCCTTGAAGTTGACCAATTGATTGCGCTCGATTGCATGCCGGATTGGCTTTAGGCGCGTGAACCCGGCGCATGGCCCGGGAATTGCCTGCGTGGTAGCGTGTTGAATCGGTGAATCGCCATAGCCCAGGCGGCGGAGCGGCCTTTGGACGGTCTTGACGAGCAGCCAAAGCAGCAACAAAACCCGACACGGGTTCTGCTGGCGCGGGCGCTCAAGCGCGCATGCGGCAGCCTGCTGTGGGAGCGGCTGTGGCCGGCTTTGGCGATGCTGGCGACCGCGCTCGGACTATTCCTCGCATTCTCCTGGGCCGGGCTATGGCTGGTGCTGCCGCCGCTGGCGCGCGCGATCGGGATGTTGCTATTCGTCCTGGTCACCGCCATCGCCGCGGCGCCGCTGGCGCTGCTGCGTCTGCCAAGCGCCGCCGACGGCTTGCGCCGGCTCGACCGCAGCAGCGGCGAATCGCACCGGCCGGCCACCGCGGTCGCCGACGAGATTGCCGCCAACAGCCATGATCCGGTCGCGCAGGCGCTCTGGCGCGCGCACGTCGAACGCGCGCTCATGTCGGCGCGCAAGCTCAAGGCCGGCTGGCCGCAGCCGCGACTCGCGTTGCGCGATCCGATGGCGCTGCGCGCGCTGGTGCTCATTCTGACGGTCGCGACCTACTTTGCCGCCGGCGGCGACCGCTTGAAGCGCGTCACCGCCGCCTTCGACTGGTACGGCGTGGTGGCGCCGGCCAATTTCCGCATCGACGCCTGGGTCACGCCGCCGGTCTATACCGGACGCCCGCCGGTCATGCTGGCCGGCTTGCGCCCGGGTGAAACCCCGCAATCAACGACGCCGGTCGCGGTGCCGGTCGGCAGCAAATTGGTGATCCGCTCGACCGGCAATGTGCGCTTCGACGTGCTGCGCAAGGGCGGGCTTGAGGATGCCCCGCCGGACGCGCGCGCCGCATTGCCGGCGGGCAGCGAGGAGCGCCGCTTTTTGATCAAAGGCGACGGCTCGGCGGCCTTGCACGGGGTCCTCGGCACCGATCTCGCCTGGAATTTCACCGCCATCCCCGACCGTGCGCCGACCATCGCGCTAATCAAGGATCCGGAGCGGCAGGCGCGCGGTTCGCTGCGGCTCGACTACAAGATGGAGGACGACTACGGCGTGGTCGAAGCGCATGCCGAATTCGTGCTCAAGGACGACGAGGTCGACGGCACCAAGCCGGCGCGTCCGCTGTTCAAGGCGCCGGAATTCCCGCTCACACTGCCGCAGGCGCGCACGCGCCGCGGCGCGGCGCAGACAACGCGCGACCTCACCGCGCATCCGTGGGCCGGCGCCAAGGTTGCGCTGACGCTTGTGGCGCGCGACGAGGCCGGCAACGAGGGCCGCAGCGAGGCGACCGAGCTGCAGCTTCCGCAACGCATCTTCGTCAAACCGGTCGCGCGCGCCTTGATCGAGCAGCGCGGCATTTTGGCGCTCGACGCCGACGCCAAGCCGGTGGTGCTCGAAGCGCTCGACGCGCTCACCGTCGCGCCGGAACGCTTCACGCCCGAAACCACGGTCTATCTCGGCCTGCGCGCGATCTACTTCGACCTTGCCCACGCCAGCAGCGACGACCAGTTGCGCGAGGTGGTGGCGCGCATGTGGGACATGGCGGTGCAGCTCGAGGACGGCAACGTTTCGCAATCCGAACTGGCGTTGCGCCAGGCGCAGGAGGCCTTGCGTCAGGCGCTCGAACGCGGCGCCAGCGATCAAGAGCTGAAAAAGCTGATGGAGCAGCTGCGCGCGGCGATGGATAAATATCTGCAGGCCTTGGCGGAGGAAATGCGGAAAAATCCGCAGCAGCTTTCGCGCCCGCTCGACCCCAATACTCGCATGCTCAGCCAGCGCGATCTCAAGAGCATGCTCGATCGGCTGGAGAACCTGGCGCGTTCCGGCAACAAAGATGCCGCGCGCCAACTGCTCGATCAGCTGCAATCGATGCTCGAAAACCTGCAGATGGCCCGTCCGGGCGCGCAAGGAGAGGAGAGCGACGACGACATGATGTCGGCGCTCGACGAACTCTCCGACATGATCCGCAAGCAGCAGCAATTGCGCGACAAGACCTTCAAGCAGGGCCAGGACTTGCGGCGCGACCGCCAGCAGCCGGGGGACCAGGGTAAACAGCAATTCGGCGATCTGCGTCAGGACCAGAAGGGCTTGCGCGACCGCCTCAATAAGCTCTTGGAGCAATTGCGCCAGCGCGGCCTCGGCAATCCAGGCCAAGAGCAGCAGGGTGAGGGCAAGAGCGAAATGGGCCAGCTCGGCGACGCCGGCGAAGCCATGGGCGAGGCGGAGGGCGAGCTTGGGCAGGGCGATGCCGACAACGCGGTCGACAGCCAGGGCCGCGCGCTCGAGGCCATGCGCAAGGGCGCGCAGGGTCTGGCGCAGCAAATGCAGCAGGACGGCATGAGCCCGGGCCCCGGCCAGCCCGGCCGCAACGGCCGCGCGCGCGCCCGGCAGGATACCGACCCGCTCGGACGGCCGCTGCGCGGGCGCGAATACGGCGACGACGTTACTGTGAAAGTGCCGGGCGAGATCGACGCCCAGCGCGCCCGCCGCATTTTGGAAGAACTGCGCAAGCGCTTCGGCGAGAGTAGCCGCCCGCAGCTCGAACTCGATTACATCGAGCGGCTGCTCAAGGATTTCTAATTATTATCGCTTGCGGCGCGCCGCCCGGCGCCGCTTAAGGCGTCTACTCATGAATTGCGGCTGGTGAGCAACGGTCAACCCATGTCCGCCTTGTCCCCGAAAGCCGACATTCGGGGGGCGAGGTTGGAATGTCCGCTCATTGCCACCAGCGGACATGATTCACGGACTATTGCTTCATGTATCGCCCTGCAAGGGTGGGCTTCATTGCGCTGTTACGGAAAAGCTTGATTTGCGCTTCAGTGACTTCGCGAAACAGCGCAGGGTCGTCAAGCGACGGGATACAAACGACTTCCTGCCGTGCCAAAGCCGAAAGTGAAGCCGTAACGACGTCTTCAGCCGTCATGGCCGGGGGCAGCTTGCTGGTGTCAATGCCGAGCCCGACAAGAAACTCAGTGCTGACGCGACCCGGAAGACAAACTTGGACGGTCACGCCGGTGTCGTTTAGCTCTCCGGCAAGCGCCTGAGTGAACGCCAAAATAAAGGCCTTTGCACCAGCATAGGTCGCACGCGATGGCAACGGATTGGGCGGCAACATCGCGCTGATGGCGAAGAGTGACGCGACGTTGATGATCGCGCCTTTGCCCCGCCGAATCATGCCCGGAAGAGCGGCACGCGAAAGCCGTGCAACGGCACGGATATGGACGCTGATCAAGTCGTCGATCGCTTTAGGATCGATTGACACAAATGGCTTGTAGCCAGGAAATCCGGCATTGTTGATCAGCGAGTTGAGAGCTCATCAGCTGCCAGGAGAGCGTCTCACACCTTCACCAAGTCATGCGGGATCCATATCGGCCTGGGCCTCCGTCGGCAGCGGATTCGCGTTGGGGGCCGTCGTCTATTACTCGGCGACGCTTTTTCTCGAAAAGAAGGGTGGCGCAGTCCGGCTTCCGACGCGATTTCACGAATATGCGGTTGGCCGCAAGCAACAACATGGCAAAGAGCTTCTTGGATTGCTTTCCAAATGCGACCTACTGCGGAATTTGCCGCCGGAGGGGATCGAGGCCATTCTCCCCTACGTTCGCCCGCGCCGGCTCGATGCCGGCGAAATTTTGTTCCGTACCGGCGACCAGGGCGACGCCCTGTATATTGTTGCGCGCGGCAGCGTCGAGGTGCTAGCCGATTCCCAAGAGCGCGCACCGCCTGCGTCGCGCCCCATTGCCACTCTCGGGGAAGGCCAGGCCTTTGGGGAAATGGCTTTGCTCACGGGCGGCGCACGAACGGCGACAGTCCGCGCTGCGGCGAAAACCGAATTATTGGAGATCGGAAAGGACGACTTTGAGCAGCTCGTCAAAAAAGATCAGGTGCTTGCCAAGGCGGTTCAGCACCTTAGCCACGAGCGGGCCATCAACAATTTAAGCTCCAGCGGACTTGATCCTTTGACCTGGGCCAGGATCGCCAGGAACAATCTTCAGCACGTGAGTCGCAATGAAGCGCACACGCTTCTGGTCGAGACAGACCACATCGGCCTGTATTCCATTGTGTCGCCTTAGCCGTTCCGCCAATTCATTGAGCCGTTCGCGCCGTCGGGCCACTAGAACGAGGTCGTAGCCTTCGCGCGCCAGACGTTCGGCATAGGCCGTGCCAATTCCCGACGAAGCGCCGGTCACGAGAGCCCGAGGACGTCCTGAAATGGAGAGAGCGGACATTACATTCTCCCTGAGTTCCGCGAGGTCACAACAGTGATCGATAAAAAAGCTAAGCCAGAATGGGCGCTTCTGAACAGAGGGGTCGGCCTGCTGTCCGCCATGGGTCAAAAACGGGCAGCCCACGATGTCCAGCCCATGTTCGCTTTGCCAGCGAATACGGACACAAGGGGGCGCATCCCGCGTCCCGTTTGGCTGTTCGTTTATGAGTGCGCGCCTTAGTGCCGCTGCACCAGCGCCTCGCGCACGGCGCCCTTGATCTGTTCGAGCGAGAACGGCTTGGCGATCACATCGTGCACCAGCGCATCCAGCTCGTGGGCGCGCTCGCGCTGCTCGGCAAACCCGGTCATCAGCATGATCGCGACGTCGGGGTGGTCGCGCCCGGCGGCGAGAGCCAGCGCGATGCCGTCCATGACCGGCATTTTCACGTCGGTCAGCAGCAGGTCGAAGTCGCCGCCTTGCCGGTTGAGCGCTTCCAGCGCCTCCACGCCGTCGGTCGCCAAGGTCAACTCGTGGCCATCGGCGTTGAGCGCGCGCACGACCAGGTCGCGCAGCGTATCGTCGTCCTCGGCGATCAAGATCTTTGCCATGGGGTCCCATCCTTGCGCACCATCGTGCGCGCTATTTCGCTCCGGCAGCGGCGTCTTGCGCGGTGAAGAAACGCACGATCACGTCCTTGGCGCCGGCCGGCGGCGCCGGGATCTGGCTGCGGAATTCGAACCGCTGGCCCGGACCGAGAACGCTGCGCGGCGGCGGCATGGTCCAGGTGTAGACTTCCTGTCCGGTCGGATTGCGCGCGGCAAAGCGCAGCCGCGGCACTGCGACCGGTTTGTCGACCTCGCTCACGATGGCGCCTTGCACGATCAGCGTGGCGATGCCGTTCTGCTCTTCCATCGAAATCCCGACGTTCTCGAATTTGAGACCGCGCAAATTGACCGGCAGACCGATGGCGGCGAACAGCGACGCAGTCTGCGGCAGGTACCGCACCACATCCTTGCGCGCGCCGATGAGCGCGACGTTGAAGGAGACCAGCACGAGAATGATTGCGGTCCAGCGCGACGAACGCGCCGACTTCTTGCGGCAGCTCCGCAGCCGCTTGCGGCGGGCGTCGACGCTTTCGGCGTCGGGTTCGGCAGCCGCCGCATCCGGCAGCGGCTCATGCTCGATCGGCGGCACCAGCGGCGGCGCATCGGCGATCGTGGCCGGCTCGCTCTCCGGCGCCTGAGCCTCGGCGTGCACGGTTGCCGGCGCGTCGGCCGGCGCGGGCTGCGGTGGCGGCGGTACTGCCGGCGGCGCCTCAGGCTCGATCGCGGCGGCCAATTCGGAATCCTCGGCGACTTTATCGGCACCTGACGCGGGTTGCGGCGGCGTGGGCGCGGCGGGCGGAGACGCCACCTCGGCGCGGGTGGATGGCGCCGATGGCGGTTCGGCGGCAGCGACGACGCTGTCCGCAGCGGCGGTTACTGCGGGCGCGCTTTCCGGCGCGCCGGCGAGCCAGGTCTCCTTGCAGCGGGCGCAGCGCACGGTGCGCCCAGCCGGGCCGACCGCGGCCTGGTCGATCATGTAGGAGGAGGCACAATTTGGACAGACGATCAGCATGTCATCGAGGCCGATTTGGCCCCAATACCTAGCAGCGGACCGTTAACGGATTGGAAACCATGCCGACCGCCGGATGACGGGGATAGGCGGGCCTGCGGCGCTGGCGGCGCCGTGGAAATCCTGTAAAAGCGCTGTTCTCGGCCAAAACGAGGGCCGCGGGCGATGTTTTGGGGATGGCTCCGCGGCTCGCCGGCTGGGGCCATTCCACGGGTTCGCAAGGGAATTTATCGGAGACGGGCGTGGTCCGATTCGAGAACGTAGGCTTGCGCTACGGCCTGGGGCCGGAGGTTCTGCGCGACCTCACGTTCCGCATCGAACCGCATTCCTTCCAGTTCCTCACCGGGCCATCCGGCGCCGGCAAGACGTCGCTGCTGCGCCTCTTGTTCCTCTCGCTCAAGCCGACGCGCGGGCTGATCACCCAATTCGGCCACGACGTCGCCACGCTGTCGAAGGACGCGGTGGCGACGCTGCGCCGGCGCATCGGCATCGTGTTCCAAGATTTCCGCCTGCTCGACCACATGACGACCTACGAGAACGTCGCGCTGCCGCTGCGCGTGATGGGCCGGCGCGAGGACGGCTATCGCGACGAGGTGGTCGAGCTGTTGAACTGGGTCGGTCTTGGCGAGCGCATGTGGGCGCTGCCGCCGGTGCTCTCGGGAGGGGAAAAGCAGCGCGCCGCGATCGCGCGCGCGGTAATCGCGCGGCCGCAACTGCTGCTCGCCGACGAGCCCACCGGCAACGTCGATCCGAGCCTGGCGCAGCGGCTATTGCGGCTGTTCATCGAGCTCAACAAATCGGGAACTTCGGTGGTGATCGCCACCCACGACATCGCCTTGATGGACCAGTACGATGCGCGCCGGCTGGTGCTGCACGAGGGGCGGCTGCATATTTATGATTGAGGTCAAGGTGACGACCATGCCGCAGATCGAGGACATGACGGCGAGCCCGCGTATGCCGGGCGGTGCGCTGCCGCGCTTCGACACGCCGCTGGTGCCACGCAATTCGATCTCCGAGCGCGCGCTGATCGCGGTTGTCGCCATCATGACGTTTCTCGCTTCACTCACCACCGGCGCGGTCATCCTAGTCGCCGGCGCGGCCGGCGAATGGCAGGCGGACGTGGCGCGCGAGGTCACCATCCAGATCATCCCGGCGCCCGGCCGCGACCTCGATGCCGCCGCGGCAAAGGCGGCCGCCGCCGCGCGGGTCTTCCCCGGCATCGGCGAGGTGCGGGTCTATTCGAAAGAGGAATCCTCCAAGCTACTTGAGCCGTGGCTCGGCAGCGGGCTCACGCTCGACGAGCTGCCGGTGCCGCGCCTGATCGTGGTCAAGATCGCCTCGGGCGCCGCGCCCGACATCCCGCAGCTGCGGCGGATGCTGGCCGAGCAGGTGCCGGGCGCCACCCTCGACGATCACCGCGGCTGGGTCAACCGCATGCGCGCGATGGCGGGAACCGCAGTCGCCGCCGGCGTGGCGATTTTGCTTTTGGTGATCGCCGCCACGATGCTCTCGGTCACCTTCGCCACGCGCGGCGCCATGGCGACCAACAAGCCGGTGATCGAGGTGCTGCATCTGGTCGGTGCCAAGAACGGCTTCATCGCGGGGCGCTTCCAGCGGCATTTCCTGATGCTCGGCCTGCAGGGTGGCGCTATCGGCGGCGGCGCCGCGATCGTACTGTTCGGGCTCGCCGGGTTTATCGGCGGCTGGTTCGCCGGCTCCGCCGGGGCGCAGCAGACCGCCGCTTTGTTCGGATCGTTCTCCATCGGCATGGCCGGCTACCTCGCCGTGCTCGGCCAGGTCGTGCTGATCGCGCTGGTGACGGCGATGACCTCGCGCCATACCGTGAACCGGACTCTCGATACGATCGATTGATATGCTGGCCAGTTTCGCGCGCATCATCGGCTTTTTCACCATGACCGCGGGCGCGGCCGGAGCCGTATTGCTGGGCGCCGGGTTCTGCTGGTTCGTGTTGAAAATTCCGTCCGAGGAAGTTACCCTCGACCGCAAGGCCGACGGCATCGTGGTGCTGACCGGGGCCGCCTCGCGCATTCCGGACGCCATCGAGCTGTTGGCGGCGGGCAACGGTCAACGGCTTTTGATCAGCGGCGTGCACCGCGACACGCGCGCGCGCGAAATCGCGCGGCTGACGCCGCTTTATTCCAAATTTTTCACCTGCTGCATCGACCTCGACCGCTCCGCGCTCAATACCTTCGGCAACGCGCTGGAGACCAAACGCTGGGCGCGCCAGCACAATTTCAATTCGCTGATCGTAGTGACCTCGAATTGGCACATGCAGCGGGCGATGGCCGAGCTCGAGCATCAGCTCCCCGATGTGGCGCTGGTTTCCTTTCCGGTGATCTCGCCGAAGGTGAAGGACGAACCCTGGTGGTCCAACCTCGACACCGCGCGCTTGCTGTTCGCGGAGTATCTGAAGTATCTGTTCGCGCTGGTGCGCATGCGCCTCGATACCGACACCGCGTGAAGGAGCGCCGCAAGTGCTGATCCTCGTCCGCTCCGTCGCCTTCAACGTACTGTTTTATCTGAACACGTTGATCTACTTGATCATCGCGCTGCCGACGTTCTTGCTGTCCTATCGCGCCATCATCGCCGTGGCGAAAGCCTGGGGCCGCACCAACCTTTTGTTGCTGCGCGTCGCCGGCATCGACTACGAGATCAGGGGTCGCGAAAAAATCCCCAAGGGGGCGATCATCGTCGCTCCTAAGCATCAGTCGGCGTGGGAGACCTTCGCGCTGTTGCCGCTGTTCGACAATCCTTTGTTCATCGTCAAACGGGAATTGCAGTGGATCCCGATCTTCGGCTGGCTGATGATCAAGGGCCGCATGGTCCCGGTCGACCGCAGCGCCGGCTCGCAGGCGATCCCCGCCATGACCGCCCGCGCGCGCCTCGAACTCGGCCGCGGCCGCCAGCTCATCATCTTTCCCGAGGGCACGCGGCGGCCGGCTGGCGCCAAGCCGCGCTACAAATTCGGCGTGGCGCTGCTTTACGCCGCGACCGGCGTGCCGTGCGTTCCGATCGCACTCAATTCCGGCCTGTTCTGGCCGCGCCGCTCGATTCGGCGGCTGCCGGGCACGGTACTGGTGGAGGTGCTCGATCCGATCGCGCCCGGGCTCGACAAGGAGGCATTTTTCAAGCGCCTGCAGGACGACCTCGAAGCCGCCTCGACGCGCTTGATCGCCGAAACTAATGACAAAACGGCGCGTTGAGGCGCCGCTTCGTTACTTGTTGCCGACCGCCAGCGCCTGCAACCGCACGCGCGCATTGTCCTGCGCCCATTGCGCAATGCGGTCCCGGGTCGGCACGGCAAGCGCGGCATTATATTCGTCGCGCGCCTTGGCGATGTCGCCCTTCTTTCTCGTAGATCAACCCGCGGCTGTAATAGGCGGCGGCGTAGGCCGGATCGATCCTGGTCGCGTGATTGTAGTCTTCGAGCGCGAGATCGAGGTTGCCCTGCTGCTGATAGACGTCGGCGCGGTAATCGTAGCTTTCGACGTTGTCCGGCTCCATGCGGATCGAAATGCCGTAATCCTCAAGCGCGGCGTCCAATTCGCCCTTCTTCTGCTTCCAACTGCCGCGCGCGCGATAGATCGAGGCCAGGCCTTTGCCGTTGAAGCTTCCGGAATCGATCATGCGGCTGCAGGCCTCGAGCCCGGCATCGAATTTGGTGGCGTCTTTGTAATTCTGATTGCCGAGCGAAAAACACATCACGCGGTCGTTTCCCGCATCTGCGAAAGACGGCGTCGGGGCCAAGACGATAAGCGTCAGGATGACCGCGGGCGGCAGCAGACGGCGCATAAATTTCCTCCGGCTTGACTGAAGCTTGTCGATGATAAATCGACCGCATGTCATCGTTGAGACGGCTCTCAAGACGCGGCGCTCTCGTGGATGCCCTTGAGTTGCTCGGCCAGCCGGCGCAAGGCGTCGTCGCGATAGCCGTGGGCTTCCAGTTCCTTGACCGCCGCCAAGACATAGTCGCGGCAGGCGCCGGAGCGGCCATGGCCCTGGCGCACATAGTGCAATTGCTGGGTGAGCGGTAAGCGGCCGGCATATTGCCGGTGGCCGCGATCCACCACATAGCCGAGCGCGTGCAGGCTTTGCTGCGGGTCGTCGTCGAGCCAGACCGCGCGCCAGACCTCGCGATAGACCTTGGTGACCTGTTCGCGGGCGCGCAAATAGTCGATGGTGGCGGTTCGCTTGGCGGCCGCCACGCGGTAGGCGATGCCGCGGCATGCACCGCCGCGATCGAGGCCGAGCACCAGGCCGGGCTTTTCCGGGGTGCCGCGGTGGACAAAGGAATAGACGCAAAGCGCCCGGTGGGCGCCGATCAGACGGGCGTTGCGCTGCTCGAGGTAGTCGAAGCCCGGCCGCCACATCAGCGATCCGTAGGCGAAAACCCACAGGTCTTCGCCGCTTTGGTCGGATTTTGTGCTCATCGGGGTTGGATTTCGACCACGCCGTTGATACGACCCGGCGGCTTGCGCGTATCAGGCCGAACGATCCGGTGCAACCCGGCCGAAGGCCTGCAGATGCAGGCTTGCGAACAAAGGCGCAGAAACGCCGCATTCGGCAGGTGTTAAACCTTCGATGGTTAAGCGATCCAGACGATCCCACTCCGCGCGCCGGCGCAACCGGCGCTATATCGCCATGCTCGTCTTGTTCTTCGCGCTGATCGGCGGCTGGAGCTGGTTCTGGCATTACGCGTCCGGCAAGGCAGAGGTCGCGATCGACGGCTGGCGCGCGCGCGAGGCCAAGGCCGGCCGCATCTATAAATGCGGATCGCAGAGCATAGGCGGCTATCCATTCCGTATCGAGGTGGAGTGCGACAAAGCTTCCGCGCTGTTCAAAAGCAACCAGCCGCCGGTCGAGATCAAGACCAGCGGCATGTTGATTGCCGCGCAGGTCTACGATCCGACCCTTCTGATCACCGAATTCCACGGTCCGCTCACCATCGCCGATCCGGGAAAATCACCGACCATCATCGCCGATTGGAAGCTTGGCCAGTCGAGCGTGCGCGGCACGCCCGCGGAGCCGCAACGCGTCTCGCTGGTGTTCGACGGCGCGACGGTCGACCGCGTCGGCGGCGGCGCGCGCGAGAACCTGCTGCACGCCAAGCGCATCGAAGTCCACGGCCGCATCGTCGAAGGCTCGGTCACCAACAATCCAGTGATCGAGATCGTCACCAGGCTGACGCGGGCAGCGGCGCCAACCTTGCATCCGGCGGCGTCCCATCCGATCGATGCCGACATCACCGCGCTGCTGCGCGGCCTGGAGGATTTCTCGCCCAAGCCCTGGTCGGTGCGTTTCCGCGAGATGCAGGCGGCGGGAGGGCGCATCGACATCACGCAGGCGCGCGTGCAGCAGGGCGAGACCATCGCGGCGGGCAGCGGCAGCCTGTCGCTCAACGCCAATGGCCGACTGGTCGGCCAGTTGCGCGTGACCGTCGTCGCGCTCGAGCCGTTCCTCGCCTCGCTCAATGTGCAGCAGGCGGTGCAGGCTTCGCCCGACATGGACAAAGTCGCCGGCGCGCTCGACCGTCTGCTGCCCGGGCTCGGCGGGGTGGCGCGCCAGCAGGCCACCACCTCGAATTTTTCGCTCGGCATCAATTTGCTTGGCGAGCAGACCATGCTGGAGGGAAAACGCGCGGTCACGCTGCCGCTGCATTTCGACGACGGTTCGGTGTTTCTCGGGCCGATCAGAATCGGCGCCGTGCCGGCGCTTTTCTAATCTTCCGCCGCGTAGGGCTTGGGCAGCGGCTCGGGCTTGAGGTCCGGATGCGGGCGGCCGAAATCGGGCGCCGGCGAATCCTGGCCGATCTCGACGATGCCTTGGCGGATGGCGCGCGTGCGCTCGAAATGCTCGAATAGCGCCTTGCCGTCGCCGTTGCGGATCGCCTTGGTCAGCGCCGAAATGTCCTCGTTGAAGCGGCCAAGCATTTCCAGCACCGCGTCCTTGTTGGCCAGGAACACGTCGCGCCACATGGTCGGATCGGAAGCAGCGATGCGGGTGAAATCGCGGAAGCCGCCGGCGGAGAATTTCAGAACTTCCGAGCGCGTCACGTTCTGCATTTCGTCGGCGGTGCCGACGATGGTGTAGGCGATCAGGTGCGGCAGATGGCTGGTGATGGCGAGCACCAAATCGTGGTGATCGGCGTCCATGGTTTCGACATTGGCGCCGAGCAGCCGCCAGAACGTTGCGAGCTTGTCGTTGGCTTTCGGATCGGCGCCCCTGGGCGGCGTCAGGATGCACCAGCGGTTGACGAACAGTTCGGCAAAGCCCGCATCGGGACCGGAATATTCGGTGCCGGCCACCGGATGTGCCGGGACGAAGTGCACGCCCTTCGGAATATGCGGCCCCATGTCGCGGATGATGGCGCCCTTGACCGAGCCCACGTCGGAAATGGTCGCGCCGGCCGCGAGATGTGGGCCGATTTCCTTGGCGACCGCGCCGCAGGCGCCGACCGGAATGCAGACAATGACGAGATCGGCACCCTCGACCGCGGCGGCATTGGTCTCGACCACCTGATCGGCAAGGCCGAGTTCGGCCACGCGCTTGCGCGTTTTGGCCGAGCGTGCGGTCGCCACGACCGAACGCACGGCACCTTGTGCACGCGCTGCACGTGCGATCGAGGAGCCGATCAACCCGACGCCAATCAGCGCCAGGCGGTTGTACAAAGGGGCCGGTTTGCTCACGCCGATTTTCCCAGAAATTCGCCGAGTGCTTTCACCACCAGACGGTTGGCTTCCTCGCTGCCGACGCTCATGCGCAAGGCGTTGGGCAACTTGTAGGCGCCGACCTGGCGCAGCACGAGGCCGCGCTTGGTGAGGAAGGCGTCGGCGTCCTTGGCGGTCTTGCCCTTGGTTTCGGGAAAGTGGATGAGCACGAAATTCGCCACGCTCGGCGTCACCGGCAGTCCCAGTTTGCCGATTTCCTCGGTGAGCCGGGCGAGCCATTTTGTGTTATGCGCGCGCGATTTCTCGACGTGCGCGGCGTCGCGGATCGCCGCGATGCCGGCGGCGATCGCCGGCGCGTTGACGTTGAACGGCCCGCGGATGCGGTTGATCGCGTCGACGACCGGCGCGGGGCCGTACATCCAGCCGAGGCGCAACGCGGCAAGGCCATAGATTTTCGAGAAGGTGCGGCACATCACGACGTTTTCCGACGTGGCCACCAGCTCGATGCCGGACTCGTAATCGTTGCGCTGCACGTATTCGGCGTAAGCCGCATCGAGCACGAGCAGGACATTGGTCGGCAAGCCTGCATGCAGCCGCTTGACCTCGTCGAACGGAATGTAGGTCCCGGTCGGATTATTTGGGTTGGCCAGGAACACCACCTTGGTGCGCGGCGTCACAAGCTTGAGGATGGCGTCGACGTCGGCGGTGAAATTCTTTTCTGGCGCGACCACGGGCTTGGCGCCGGTCCCCATGGTCGCGATCGGGTAGACCAGAAAGCCATGCGTGGTGTGGATCGCCTCGTCGCCGTCAGTAAGATAGGCGCGCGCGATCAGATTGAGCAAATCGTCGGAGCCGGCGCCGCAGACGATGCGCGCCGGATCGAGCCCGAAAACGTCGCCGATCGCCTCGCGCAAGGCCGAGGCCGAGCCGTCCGGATAATCCTCCAGGTGTTCGGCCACCGCGCGGTAAGCGGCAATAGTCGCCGCGCTCGCGCCCAACGGCGTCTCGTTGGAGGAGAGCTTGAACACCTTGGCGACGCCGGGCGCCGCGCTCTTGCCCGGGATGTAGGGCGCGATATCGAGCACGCCGGGGCGCGGTTGCGGTCGGTTGGCGGTCATCTGCAGTATCCGAATACGTCAGGTCTTTTAATTGCCAACCGTATAGCGGGTCGCGTGGCTGCCGACGAGGGCCGACGAACGAACCGTGGCCCCGGCCTTTACCAAGGCCGCACCGATCACCTCAAGCGTCATGCCGGTCGGCAGCGTGATCAGCAAAGCGGCGCCGTCGAAAGCGCGGTCGGGCACGGCGATGAAATCGGCCAGCGCCGACAGCGCTTGCGCGGCGCCCGGGCCCCAGCCAGACACGCGCACGCTCCAAACCGCCGCCTCCGTCGCCATGGCGTCGGCCGTCACCCGCGAGAGCACAAAGACCGGTAGCGCGGCCGGGTGGTCGGCGCGTTCGACGAAGGGCAGGCGCGCGATGATCTTGGGCGCGGCGTCGAATTCGAGCGCGCTCCACCACGGGCCGGCCGATGCCACGGCGAAAGCCGGCACCAGCCCGAGATCGCCTTTGGAGGTCGACACCGCCGCCACCACCGCGGAGGCGCCCATGTGCGCCACGAACGGAACCGTGAAGCCGAAATGGAAGCGGGCGGAATCGCGCATCAGGGCGTCGCCCGCCGAGAGATCTGCATGCACCGAAAACGGCGCCTGCACGAACGTGAATGTCGAAATGATGACCCGCCAGATGCTCTCGGCGGTGTCCAGCGGCAATATGCCTTTGTGGCGCTTGACCAGGCGGCGCATCATATCGGCCTCGCGTGCCGGGCGGAACGCCGAGCCGGACGCCTGGCTCTTCTTTACCGCGATCAGTCGGTCGATGATCTCGCCGCGTTCCATCAGGAGCCGGTGCATCGACTCGTCGATGCGGTCGATCTCCTTGCGCAGATCGTCCAGCGCGGGTGCTTGGGGGGCGTTTGCCATGGCGGCATTGATAGGAGGGCCAAACCTTGAAATCAATGAAGTCTTGAAATCAACAAAGGCTTGAAATCTAAGAAATCGTTGACAGTAACGTGTCAGATTGACAGTTAAACGGCCCGTAATCCGGGCTAATGTCATTAAATGTGCGGCGCGCCGGGAGCGCTAGGCGATATGGTCGAGGCCGATCTGACGAGCGCGCGAGACGCGGCGGAGGCTCCGCGCGAGGCGGACCATCCGCACGCGTCGCTGACCGTCAGCTTCGGGCCTGACAAGCCGCTCAAGCTCGACGCCGGCGTAGAACTCTCGCCGTTCCAGATTGCCTATAAGACCTACGGCACGCTCAATGCCGATCGCTCCAACGCGGTGCTGGTGTGCCACGCGCTGACCGGCGACCAGCACGTGGCGAGTATCCATCCGGTCACCCAGAAACCGGGCTGGTGGGAAACAATGGTCGGCCCCGGCAAGCCGATCGACACCGAGCGCTATTTTGTGATCTGCCCAAACGTGGTGGGCGCCTGCATGGGCACCACTGGCCCGTCCTCGCTCGATCCGAAAACCGGCAAGCCCTGGGGCCTGGAATTTCCCGTCATCACCATCCGCGACATGGTGCGCGCGCAGGCCATGCTGCTCGACCATCTCGGTATCGAGACGCTGTTCTCGGTGGCCGGCGGGTCGATGGGTGGCATGCAGGTGCTGCAATGGGCCGCGTCTTATCCGGGCCGCGTGTTCTCGGCCTTGCCGATTGCCTGCGCCACCCGCCATTCGGCGCAGAACATCGCGTTCCACGAGGTGGGCCGCCAGGCCATCATGGCCGATCCGGACTGGCGCCGCGGTCGCTACGATCTGGAAGGTACTTTTCCGCGTCGCGGCCTCGCCGTGGCGCGCATGGGCGCGCACATCACCTATTTGTCCGACGTGGCGCTGCACCGGAAATTTGGACGCAAGTTTCAGGACCGCGAGAATCCGACGTTTTCGTTCGACGCGGATTTCGAGGTCGAATCCTATCTGCGCCACCAGGGCATTTCGTTTGTCGAGCGCTTCGACGCCAATTCCTATCTCTATCTCACGCGCGCCATGGACTATTTCGATCTCGCCGCCGACTACGACGGGGTACTGGCAAATGCGTTCAAGGCCACTCCGACGCGCTTTTGCGTGATTTCCTTCACCAGCGACTGGCTGTTCCCGACCGCGGAATCGCGCGCCATCGTGCATGCGCTCAATGCTTCGAGCGCGCGCGTCTCGTTTGCCGAAATCGTCACCGACAAGGGCCACGACGCCTTCCTGCTCGATGAGCCGGAATTATTCGCCATCGTGCGCGGCTTCCTCGACGGCGCCGGCAAGGCGCGTGGGTTGGCGCGCGACCGTGCGGCCAAGAGCTGACGCGATGAGCCCGCGCGCCAATCCCAATCTCACGGTCGCCAACATCCCGCGCACGCCGGGTGGCGCCCGCGTCGACCTGGTGCTCATGGCGGAAATGGTCGAGCGCGGCGCCAAGGTGCTCGACGTCGGCTGCGGCGACGGCGAACTGCTGCGGCTCTTGGGCGAGAGCCGCGGCGTCGACGGGCGCGGCATCGAGCTTTCGCGCGAGGGCGTCAACGAATGCGTGGCCAAGGGCCTCGCCGTGATCCAGGGCGACGCCGACACCGATTTGGCCGACTATCCGGACGACGCCTTCGATTATGTGATCTTGTCGCAGACGCTGCAGGCCACTCGCCACCCACGCGCGGTGCTCGAGCACATGCTGCGCATCGGCCGGCGCGCCGTGGTGTCGTTTCCGAATTTCGGCCATTGGCAGGTGCGCATGCAGCTGCTGTTCGAAGGCCATATGCCGCAGACCGATATCCTGCCCTATAGCTGGTACGACACGCCGAACATCCATCACTGCACCATCAAGGACTTCGTCCAGCTCTGCACCGCGATCGGGGTGGAAATGGAAAAGGCGGTTGCGCTCAACGCCTGGGGCAAGCCGCTGCGGCTCAATGCACCCTGGTGGTTCTGGAACCTTTTCGGGGAACAGGCCGTTTTCCTCCTCAGCCGCAAGGCCTGACGGCCAGCGCGGCCGTTAAATTTGCTGCACTGCAACTTTAACTTTGCTGCAATTGCACAATGACTTTGGCGATAAGTATTTCAGCACACCTTTTCTGTATTGGAGAAGCTACCAAAGTATATACATATTATTTAATCGTATAAATTCTTGTTAATAAGTTTTAATGAGTAATACCAGCTATGCAAACCACCAAATGACCTTTGGAAGATCACGATCTCGCCACATCAGGACGGCGTCTATGCCACGGCCCGCGGTACTGATTCTGTAGGTATCGGGTGCATTGCTTTGGTTAAACGGGGACTAGACTAATGGGACCTACTCAGAGACGGGCGACGATCCTGCTGTGTTCGGTGGCGGTTGCGGCTTTTGCAACGGCGGCCTTCGCAAGACCCGTCCATCATCATCGGCACCGTGCCGCGGCGGTCCAGCAGACAGCGATACCGTCGTCGACGGCCGGCGCCGATCGGGACACGCGTTATTCGTTCATTGCGGCCCCAACGGCCGCCGGCACCGCTGGCCGCAGCCGCCATCACACGCGCAATACGCGGCCGGCGCACGACCCGCGGCTCGCCAGCGAAGCGAATGCGAGCTTTATCGCCGCGCAGTCGCATACAAATTCCGCCTATGGCGGCACCACCTCCAACGACCTGGTGTCCGAGGCGCGCAAATATATCGGCAGCAACCCGACCGGGCGAAGCAGCCTGTGGTGCGGCGCCTTCATGGACATGGTGCTCAAGCGCACCGGCCATCCCGGCGGCGGCAACCTCGCCTGGGGCTATTCGAGTTACGGCACGCGCGTTGCCGGCCCGCAGGTCGGCGCCATCGCCGTGATGCACGGCCATGTCGGTGTCGTCAGCGGCGTCGATGCCAACGGCAACCCCATCATCGTGTCGGGCAATCACAATCACACGGTGGCGGAGTCGGTTTATCCGCGCGGACGCATCGCCGCTTACGTGCTGCCCGGCGGCTGATTCTTCGACGCCGCATCGGACGCGAAACGGCCGGCCTCAAGCGCCGGCCGTTTCTTTTATCTCATCGCCGATGACGATTTCGCCGCCGGCAACGACCTCGGCATAGATGCCGCAGTCGGCGTGGTCGAAATTATCCATCAGCGTGCGCGGGACCGGCACGTCGCGAATGCCGGTATCGGGATCGACCTCGGTGGCCGCGCAGCGCTGGATGCGTTTGACCACATTGAGGCGGACATTTCCGATCATGAGTTCGCGATCGAGCAGATCGAACTCATGCCAAGCGGGCCAGCCGGCGACATGGATATTGCCGCGGAAGCGCAGCGGATTGACCGGCGCGCCGGCCGCGCTTTCCACCTCCGCCACCGAGGCGAGGTTGATGATGGAGACGACTTTCTTCGCCACGTCGGAAAAACTATGCCCCTCGCCGAACAGCACCTTGGGCGACCCGAGCAATTCCGCCGGCATGAAGCGGCGGAAGAACGCCTCGATCGCCAGCCGTCCGTCCTTGCTGCGCAGGTCGCCGCGCGCGGCCTCGCGTCCCTCCCATTGGATCGACAGCGTATGGCTCGCCTCGTCGTAATCGGTGCGCAGGCTCGCCAGCCGTTCGTTGCGCATCAGCATCAGGAAGCGGATTTTCGGAAAATAAGCCGGCGCTGAGGGGTCGAAGCCGCTGGGGCCGTTCTCAATAGCGTAGAGCCGGTCGGCCGGCAGCGTCGCCCCCGCCGACAGCATGACCCGAGCCAGAGGCTGGGGCGAAAGCCCCTTCACCGGGTAGCGGTAGATGGCCTCGATATGGGCTTGGTTTGGCATCGAACTTTGGGCACTTTCCATACTGCCGTAGGGCATTAACCGGTCAGCTATATCAGGCCGAAGGGCTCTTCAAACTGGGAGAATGAAACCCACATAATACCGAGGCGGGCCGCCTTCGGGGGTGCGCCGGCATTTAGCGGCGCCATAATGGGCCGAAGGGGTTGAGACATGAATTTCGACAAATACACCGACCGCGCCCGCGGTTTCGTGGAATCCGCCCAGTCGCTGGCCTTGCGCGAGGGCCATCAGCAATTCGCTCCCGAACATCTGCTCAAGGTTCTGCTCGACGACCCGGAAGGTCTGGCGGCGGGCCTAATCGATCGCTCCGGTGGCACTTCCCGTCAGGCCTTGCAGGCGGTCGAGGCCGTGCTCGTCAAGCGGCCCAAGGTTTCCGGCGGCGGGGCGGGGCAAATCTATCTCGACCCGGCCCTGGCGCGCGTTTTCGCCGCCGCCGAGAAAGCCGGCGAGAAGGCCGGCGACAGTTTTGTCACCGTCGAACGCCTACTCCTCGCGCTCGCGCTGGAGAAGGACAGCGAGGCGGGCAAAATTCTCTCCAAGGCCGGCGTCACGCCGCAGGCTCTCAACGCCGCGATCGAAGCATTGCGCAAGGGCCGCACCGCAGACTCGGCCTCGGCGGAAAACGCCTACGACGCGCTGAAGAAATACGCGCGGGATCTGACGGATGCGGCACGCGCGGGCAAGCTCGATCCCGTCATCGGGCGCGACGAGGAAATCCGCCGCACCATCCAGGTGCTTTCCCGCCGCACCAAGAACAACCCGGTGCTGATCGGCGAACCCGGCGTCGGCAAGACCGCGATCGTGGAGGGCTTGGCGCTGCGCATCATCAACGGCGACGTGCCGGAGAGCCTGCAGGACAAGAAGCTCTTGGCGCTCGATCTCGGCGCGCTGATTGCCGGCGCCAAATACCGCGGCGAATTCGAGGAGCGGCTCAAGGCTGTGCTTAACGAGGTGACCTCCTCGGACGGCGGCATCATTCTGTTCATCGACGAGATGCATACGTTGATCGGCGCCGGCAAGGCCGACGGCGCCATGGACGCCTCCAATCTGCTGAAACCCGCGCTGGCGCGCGGCGAATTGCATTGCATCGGCGCCACCACGCTCGACGAATACAAGAAGCACGTAGAGAAAGACGCCGCGCTCGCGCGGCGCTTCCAGCCGGTGTTTGTTGCCGAGCCGACGGTCGAAGACACCATCTCGATCCTGCGCGGCCTGAAAGACAAATACGAGCAGCATCACGGCGTGCGCATTTCCAATTCGGCGATCGTGGCGGCGGCAACTTTGTCGCATCGCTACATCACCGACCGCTTCCTGCCCGACAAGGCGATCGACCTGATCGACGAAGCCGCCGCGCGGCTGAAGATGCAGGTCGATTCCAAGCCCGAGGAGCTCGACTCGATCGACCGCGAAATCGTGCGGCTGAAGATCGAACAGGAGGCCTTGAAGAAGGAAAGCGATCCCGGCTCCAAGGACCGGCTGAAGAATCTCGAAGCCGAACTGAAGTCGCTGGAGAAGCAGTCGGCCGACATCACCGGCCGCTGGAAGGCGGAAAAGGAAAAGCTGTCGGACGCGCAAAAACTCAAGACCGAGCTCGACCAGTTGCGCGCCGAGCTGGCACAGGCGCAGCGCCGCGGCGAATACCAGCGTGCCGGCGAATTGGCCTATGGTCGCATTCCGGAACTGGAAAAGAAACTGGCCTCCATCGAAGCGCAAGAAGGCAAGGGCAAGGGCGCCATGGTCGAGGAGACCGTCACCGCCGATCACGTGGCAGGCGTGGTCTCGCGCTGGACCGGCGTGCCGGTCGACCGCATGTTGGAAGGCGAGAAGGAAAAGCTGCTGCGCATGGAGGACGAACTCGCCAAGCGCGTCGTCGGCCAGCAGGAGGCGGTGCAGGCGGTTTCGACCGCAGTGCGGCGCGCGCGCGCCGGCTTGCAGGACCCCAACCGGCCGATCGGCTCATTCATGTTCCTAGGACCGACCGGCGTCGGTAAGACCGAGCTAACCAAGGCGCTGGCGGCTTATCTCTTCGACGACGAGAACGCGCTGATCCGTATCGACATGTCGGAATACATGGAGAAGCACTCGGTCGCCCGCCTGATCGGTGCACCGCCGGGCTATGTCGGCTACGACGAGGGCGGCGCGCTTACGGAAGCCGTGCGGCGGCGGCCTTATCAGGTCATATTGTTTGACGAGATCGAAAAGGCGCATCCGGACGTGTTCAACGTCCTTTTGCAGGTGCTCGACGACGGCCGCTTGACCGATGGGCAGGGCCACACCGTTGACTTCCGCAATACGCTCATCGTCATGACCTCCAATCTCGGCGCCGATTTCCTGGTTAACCAGCCGGAAGGCGAGGACACCGACGCGGTGCGCGATCAGGTGATGAGCGTGGTGCGCGCGGCGTTCCGGCCGGAATTCCTCAACCGCATCGACGAAATCATCCTGTTCCACCGGCTCAAGAAGTCGGAAATGACCCGCATCGTCGATATCCAGATGACGCGGCTGCAGAAGCTGCTCGACGAGCGCAAGATCGTCATCAAGCTCGACGGCAGCGCGCGCGAATGGCTGGCCGCCAAAGGCTGGGATCCGGCCTATGGCGCGCGGCCCCTGAAGCGCGCGATCCAGAAGTCGCTGCAGGACCCGCTCGCCGAGATGATCCTCGCAGGATTCATCAAGGACGGCGAGAAGGTCACCATCTCCGCCAGCAAGCAGGGCCTCACTTTCAACGGCAAGCTCGCCCAGGCGGCGTAACACGCAAACGGTCGTGCCCCGCGAAGGCGGGGCACCCAGTACTCCCTGACTTTCGATTAAATAGACGGCAGCGATTACTGGATCGCCCGCCTTCGCGGGCGATGACAGCTAGCGGATGGCCACGCGCGCCGGCTTGCGCGCCATGATGCCGTCGAGCCGTTCGCGTTCCTGCTCGAAGGCCGTCAGCATCGTGCCATCGAGCACGCGGCCGCGCGGCAACTTGATGCGCATCGGGTCGACGAAGCGGCCGTTGACCAGGATTTCGTAATGCAGGTGCGAGCCGGTCGACAGGCCGGTCGAGCCGATGAAGCCGATCACCTGACCTTGCCGCACGTGCTGGCCCTCCTCCATGCCGCGCGCAAACGCGCTCATGTGGCCGTAGGCGGTCTCGTAGCCGTTGGTGTGGAGGATGCGGATATATTTGCCGTAGCCCGATTCCCAGCCGGCTTTTTCGATCGTGCCGTTGCCGGAGGCGTAAACCGGCGTGCCGGTCGGCGCCGCCCAGTCAACGCCGGTATGCATCTTGGTGTAACCGAGGATCGGGTGGCGGCGGATGCCGAAGCCGGAGCGCATGATGCCTTCAGCCACCGGTTTGCGCACCAGGAACTTCTTCGCGCTCTTTCCGCTCTCGTCGTAGTAATCGACGATGCCGTCGTCGGGCGACTGGAAGCGGTAGAACTTCTTGGCTTCGCCGCCGACGGTGAGCGAAGCGAACAGGACGTCGTTGCGGCTGTCGGCGGCCGGCGTCTCGTCTTCGCCGGCGTAGAGCACCTCGAAGGAATCGCCGGGCTGCACCTTGCGCTGGAAATCGACGTCGAAGGAGTAGATGCGGATCAGGTCTTCGATGATGGGGCGCGGGATCTGATTGCGCAGCGCGGTCTCGTAGACGCTTTTATAGAGCGTGACGCCGCCCGTATCGGTATCGACGCCGTTGTCTTCGGGATTGTCGGCCACGTCGGTGCCGTGCCTGACGTCGACCGAAACGTATTTGCCGGTATCGGACAGCGCAACCACGGCGTCGATCGAGGCGTCGTTGGCGACGATGACGCGGATCGGCTGCAGACGCTGGCCGCCGGACGCCGGTGCCATCAAGATGCGCAGCTTCTGGCCTTCCTTGATGCCGCCGTCGCGGCCGCGCGGTCCCAGCACGTTTGCGATCGCAGCGATCTCATCCGGTGCGGCGCCCTGATCGCGCAAGATGGTAGCGACCGTGTCGCCCTTCTTGACCGCGATCACTCGCTCGTTGAAGGCATTGCCGCCAGTGGTCTCATTCGTGGTTTTCGGCAGCAGCGTGATGTTCTCAGGCACGATCCGCGCTTCGAAGCCGGCGTAAGGATCGCGCGCCGCCTCGCCGGCATAGGCGAGCTTGATGCCCGTGATGCTGGCCGAGATCGGCAAATTCTTGGAGGCCTTCTCGCTCCATTCGGCGGCCTCGCGCACGCGATCCATGACTTCGTCGTTGGGCGTGAGCATCGCGATCTTGAGCTTGGGCAAGATCGGCGCGAGGTCGCGCATCACGAAGGCAACCTCGGCGTCGGGCTCGGCCGCCGGCGTGTCGTCGGCCGCGGCGGTGACGCCGCCGGGCGCGGATTCGGCCAAAAGGCGCTGCGGGTTGAACGGCGGGATGCTGGCGGAGAGGTCGGAAACGGTGAGCGACAGATTGCCGGCGATGCGCACGAACGGGCGCACGCGCACGACTTCGTGGTTGCCGACCCGCGTCATGGTGGAGACGCGGATCACCTGGCGGGCGAAGGACGGCTCTTCCGCGGTCGGCAGCCGGTCGCTCTTGCGCGATACGGCGGTCCGGTCGCCGCCGACGCCGAGCGCGCCGCGCAACGCCACCTCGAC
>CAWCVE010000013.1:0-244166 GCA_963798825.1 uncultured Alphaproteobacteria bacterium
TCACCCGACAGCGGCACGGTAGGCGACGGCATTACCAATGCCACCGTCCTGACCTTGGCCGGCACGGCCATGGCCAACAGCACTGTGAATGTCTATGACGGCGCCACGCTGGTCGGCACCGCGACGGCCGACGGCAGCGGGAACTGGAGCTTGCCGACCGGGACCTTGAGCAACGGCCCGCACAGCTTCACGGCAACCGACACGGTATCCGGTACGACCAGCGCGGCCTCGTCGGCGCTTAATGTAACCGTCGATACCGTGGCGCCGACCGGCGGCACGCCGGCTCTGACGGTGGCGTCGGATTCCGGCAGCTCGCACAGCGACAACCTGACCAACGTGACCAGCCCGACCTTCACGGTGGCGCTCAATTCGACGGTTGCGGCCGGCGATACGGTCCAACTGCTGCTGGGCGGCTCGGCGCTGGCGCACAACGTGACGCACACCATTACGGCGGCCGACATCACGGCGGGCAGCGTGAGCCTGGCGGTGACGGCGGGCGACCTTGGGGCGGACGGCAGCCAAGTCGATCACCGCGAAGTTCACCGATGCGGCGGGCAATACCTCGACCACGGCGGCGCGACGTGATCACGCTCGACACCACGGCGCCGAGCGAGACGATCAGCACGACGATCGGCACCGATACCGGCTCGACCACGACGATCTCGAGCGGCGGGCTGACCAAGGACAATACGCTGGCGCTGTCCGGCACGGTGAGCGACGCCAATGGCGTGACGTCGGTGCAGGTCTATGACGGCGCCACTTTGCTGGGTACGGCGACGATCGTTGCCGGCAACTGGAACTTCACCACCGCGGCGCTGGCCGACGGCAGCCACAGCTTGACCGCCAAGGCCACCGACACGGCCGGCAACACCACCACCACGGCGGCGGTGACGGCAACGGTGGACACCACGGCGCCGAGCGAGACGATCAGCACGACGATCGGCACCAACACCGGCTCGACCACGACAATCTCGAGCGGCGGGCTGACCAAGGACAATACGCTGGCGCTGTCCGGCACGGTGAGCGACGCCAATGGCGTGACCTCGGTGCAGGTCTATGACGGCGCCACTTTGCTGGGCGCGGCGACGATCGTTGCCGGCAACTGGAACTTCACCACCGCGGCGCTGGCCGACGGCAGCCACAGCTTGACCGCCAAGGCCACCGACACGGCCGGCAACACCACCACCACGGCGGCGGTGACGGCGACCGTGGACACCACGGCGCCGAGCGAGACGATCAGCACGACGATCGGCACCGACACCGGCTCGACCACGACGATCTCGAGCGGCGGGCTGACCAAGGACAATACGCTGGCGCTGTCCGGCACGGTGAGCGACGCCAATGGCGTGACGTCGGTGCAGGTCTATGACGGCGCCACTTTGCTGGGCACGGCGACGATCGTTGGCTGGCAACTGGAACTTCACCACCGCGGCGCTGGCCGACGGCAGCCACAGCTTGACGGCGCGGCCACCGACACGGCCGGCAACACCACCACCACGGCGGCGGTGACGGCGACCGTGGACACCACGGCGCCGAGCGAGACGATCAGCACGACGATCGGCACCAACACCGGCTCGACCACGACAATCTCGAGCGGCGGGCTGACCAAGGACAACACGCTGGCGCTGTCCGGCACGGTGAGCGACGCCGACGGGATGTCGTCGGTGCAGGTCTATGACGGCGCCACTTTGCTGGGCACGGCGACGATCGTTGGCTGGCAACTGGAACTTCACCACCGCGGCGCTGGCCGACGGCAGCCACAGCTTCACGGCGAAGGCCACCGACACGGCCGGCAACACCACCACCACGGCGGCGGTGACGGCAACCGTCGACACCACGGCGCCGAGCGAGACGATCAGCTCGACGATCGGCACCGATACCGGCTCGACCACCACGATCTCGAGCGGCGGGCTGACCAAGGACAATACGCTGGCGCTGTCCGGCACGGTGAGCGACGCCAATGGCGTGACGTCGGTGCAGGTCTATGACGGCGCCACTTTCTGGGCGCGGCGACAGTGAGCGCCGGCACCTGGAGCTTCACCACCGCGGCGCTGGCCGACGGCAGCCACAGCTTCACCGCGATGGCGACCGACACGGCCGGCAACACCACCACCACGGCGGCGGTGACGGCGACCGTCGACACCACGGCGCCGGCGAGCACGCGGCACTGACGATCGGCACCAATACCGGCTCCGACCACGACAATCTCGAGCGACGGGCTGACCAAGGACAATACGCTGGCGCTCGTCCGGCACGGTGAGCGGCGCCGATGGCGCAACGCTCGGTGCAGGTCTATGACGGCGCCACGTTGCTGGGCACGGCGACGATCGTCACGGCGGCACTTGAGCTTTGCCACCGCGGCGACTGGGCCGACGGCAGCCACAGCTTCACCGCCAAGGTCACCGATGCGGCCGGCAATACCTCCACCACGGCGGCGGTGACGTGCAACCGCTCGACACCACGGCGCCGAGCGAGACGATCAGCTCGACGATCGGCACCGACACCGGCTCGACCACGACGATCTCGAGCGGCGGGCTGACCAAGGACAATACGCTGGCGCTGTCCGGCACGGTGAGCGACGCCAATGGCGTGACGTCGGTGCAGGTCTATGACGGCGCCACTGTCCTGGGCGCGGCGACAGTGAGCGCCGGCACCTGGAACTACACCACCGCGGCGCTGGCCGACGGCAGCCACAGCTTCACCGCCAAGGCCACCGACACGGCCGGCAACACCACCACCACGGCGGCGGTGACGGCGACCGTCGAAACACCGCGCTGACGGGCACCACGCCGGAGCCTGGGTGCCGGGTCGACTCCGGCTCCTCGCAGACCGACAACCTGACCAACGTGACCAGCCCGACGTTCACGGTGGCGCTCAACTCGACGGTGGCGGTTGGCGATACGGTCCAACTGCTGCTGGGCGGCTCGGCGCTGGCGCATAACGTGACGCACACCATTACGGCGGCCGACGTCACGGCGGGCAGCGTGAGCCTTGCGGTGACGGCGGGCGACCTTGGGGCGGACGGCGCCAAGTCGATCACTGCCAAGTTCACCGACGCGGCGGGCAATACCTCGACCACGTCGGCGGACGTGATCACGCTCGACACCACGGCGCCGGTGGTGACCCAGACGACCGCCTCGCCTTCAACCGGTATTGAGTTCCCCGGCAACACAGTAACCGTGACGCTAAATCTGAGCCACGCGGTAACAGTTACCGGCACGCCAACGCTGACGCTGAACGACGGTGGAACGGCGACCTATACTGGTGGATCCAACAGCAATGTTTTGACCTTCAGCTATACCGTCGGGGCGAGCGATAGCACGGTCTCGGCATTGGCGATCACTGCAGTGAACATGCCGAATGGTGCCACGATCACAGATGCCGCCGGCAATACGGCCAACCTCTCCGGCGCGCTGACCACATTCCCCGGCCTGCAAATCGACCCGCCCACCGGCGCGCCAGTGATCACCCAGTTCTCGCCCGACAGCGGCACGGTAGGCGACGGCATCACCAATGCCACCGTGCTGACCTTGGCCGGCACGGCCATGGCCAACAGCACTGTGAATGTCTATGACGGCGCCACGCTGGTCGGCACCGCGACGGCCGACGGCAGCGGGAACTGGAGCTTGCCGACCGGGACCTTGAGCAACGGCCCCCACAGCTTCACGGCAACCGACACAGTATCCGGTACGACCAGCGCGGCGTCGTCGGCGCTTAATGTGACCGTCGATACCGTGGCGCCGACCGGCGGCACGCCGGCTCTGACGGTGGCGTCGGATTCCGGCAGCTCGCACAGCGACAACCTGACCAACGTGACCAGCCCGACGTTCACGGTGGCGCTCAATTCGACGGTTGCGGTTGGCGATACGGTCCAACTGCTGCTGGGCGGCTCGGCGCTGGCGCACAACGTGACGCACACCATTACGGCGGCCGACGTCACGGCGGGCAGCGTGAGCCTGGCGGTGACGGCGGGCGACCTCGGGGCCGACGGCGCCAAGTCGATCACGGCCAAGTTCACCGATGCGGCGGGCAACAGCTCGACCACGGCGGCGGACGTGATCACGCTCGACACCACGGCGCCGGGCGAGACGATCAGCCGACGATCGGCACCGACACCGGCTCGACCACGACGATCTCGAGCGGCGGGCTGACCAAGGACAATACGCTGGCGCTGTCCGGCACGGTGAGCGACGCCAATGGCGTGACGTCGGTGCAGGTCTATGACGGCGCCACCTTGCTGGGCACGGCGACGGTCATTGCCGGCAACTGGAGCTTCACCACCGCTGGCGCTGGCCGACGGCAGCCACAGCTTCACCGCGAAGGCCACCGACACGGCCGGCAATACCACCACCACGGCGGCGGTGACGGCGACCGTCGACACCACGGCGCCGAGCGAGACGATCAGCTCGACGATCGGCACCGATACCGGCTCGACCACGACGATCTCGAGCGGCGGGCTGACCAAGGACAATACGCTGGCGCTGTCCGGCACGGTGAGCGACGCCAATGGCGTGACCTCGGTGCAGGTCTATGACGGCGCCACTTTGCTGGGCACGGCGACGATCGTGTGCTGGCACCTGGAGCTTCACCACCGCGGCGCTGGCCGACGGCAGCCACAGCTTCACCGCCAAGGCCACCGACACGGCCGGCAACACCACCACCACGGCGGCGGTGACGGCGACCGTCGACACCACGGCGCCGAGCGAGACGATCAGCTCGACGATCGGCACCAACACCGGCTCGACCACGACGATCTCGAGCGGCGGGCTGACCAAGGACAACACGCTGGCGCTGTCGGGCACGGTGAGCGACGCCAATGGCGTGACGTCGGTGCAGGTCTATGACGGCGCCACTTTGCTGGGCACGGCGACGATCGTTGCGTGGCAACTGGAGCTTCACCACCGCGGCGCTGGCCGACGGCAGCCACAGCTTCACCGCCAAGGCCACCGACACGGCCGGCAACACCACCACCACGGCGGCGGTGACGGCGACCGTGGACACCACGGCGCCGAGCGAGACGATCAGCTCGACCGATCGGCACCGACACCGGCTCGACCACGACGATCTCGAGCGGCGGGCTGACCAAGGACAACACGCTGGCGCTGTCCGGCACGGTGAGCGACGACCAATGGCGTGACCTCGGTGCAGTGTCTATGACGGCGCCACTATGCTGGGTCGCGACGATGAGCGCTGGCACCTGGAGCTTCACCACCGCGGCGCTGCCGACGGCAGCCACAGCTTGACCGCCAAGGCCACCGACACGGCCGGCAACACCACCACCACGGCGGCGGTGACGGCGACCATGGACACCACGGCGCCGGCGAGACGACCAGCCCGACGATCGGCGCCAGTGATCACCGGTTCTCGACCACGACAATGGCACGGAGCGGCGGCGCTGACCAAGGCCAACACGCTGGCGCTGGCCGGCACGGTGCAGCGACGCCGACGGCACGTCGTCGGTGCAGGTCTATGACGGCGCCACTCTGCTCGGCACCGCGACGGTCGAGCGGCGTGGCACCTGGAGCTTGCCGACCGCGGCGCTGGCCGACGGCAGCCACAGCTTCACGGCGACAGGCCACCGATACGGCACGGCAACAGCACGACCACGGCGGCGCTGACGGTGACCGTCGACACCACGGCGCCGAGCGAGACGATCAGCTCGACGATCGGCACCGAATACCGGCTCGACCACGACGATCTCGAGCGGCGGACTGACCAAGGACAATCACGGTGGCGCTGTCGCGGCACGGTGAGCGACGCCAACGGCGTGTCGCTCGGTGCAGGTGCTATGACGGCGCACACCATTGCTGGGCACGGCCGACGATCGATGGCTGGCAACTGGAACTTCACCGACCGCGGCGCTGGCCGACGGCAGCCACAGCTTCACCGCCAAGGCCACCGACACGGCCGGCAATACCACCACCACGGCGGCGGTGACGGTGATCACGCTCGACACCACGGCGCCGAGCGAGACGATCAGCTCGACGATCGGCACCAATACCGGCTCGACCACGACGATCTCGAGCGGCGGGCTGACCAAGGACAATACGCTGGCGCTGTCCGGCACGGTGAGCGACGCCAATGGCGTGACGTCGGTGCATGTGTTTGACGGCGCGACCGACCTGGGCGCGGCGACGATTGTTGGCGGCAACTGGAACTTCACCACCCTGGCGCTGACGGACGGCAGCCACAGCTTGACCGCCAAGGCCGTCGACACGGCCGGCAACACCACCACCACGGCGGCGGTGACGGCGACCGTGGACACGACCACGCCGACGGGCGGCACGCCGGCTCTGACGGTGGCGTCGGATTCCGGCACCTCGCATAGCGACAACCTGACCAACGTGACCAGCCCGACGTTCACGGTGGCGCTCAACTCGACGGTAGCGGTTGGCGATACGGTCCAACTGCTGCTGGGCGGCTCGGCGCTGGCGCACAACGTGACGCACACCATTACGGCGGCCGACATCACGGCGGGCAGCGTGAGCCTTGCGGTGACGGCGGGCGACCTCGGGGCCGACGGCGCCAAGTCGATCACGGCCAAGTTCACCGATGCGGCGGGCAATAGCTCGACCACGGCGGCGGACGTGATCACGCTCGATAGCGCCGGTGATGAGCGGCAGAGCCTGAGACCGACACGACCGCTCCTCTCACCGATGGGCGATCACGTATTCGTCGCCAAGGTAACCGACAAGGCTCGGCAAGACCACCGCCACGCCGGCGGTGGTGGAACGCTCGACACCACGGCGCCGAGCGAGACGATCAGCTCGACGATTGGCACCGATACCGGCTCGACCACCACGATCTCGAGCGGCGGGGCGACCACGGACAATACGCTGGCGCTGTCCGGCACGGTGAGCGACGCCAATGGCGTGACGTCGGTGCATGTGTTTGACGGTACGACCGACCTGGGCGCGGCGACGATAAATGCCGGCAGCTGGAGCTTGACCACCAATGCGCTGACCAACGGCACGCACAGCTTCACGGCGGTGGCCACCGACACGGCCGGCAACACCACCACCACGGCGGCGGTGACGGCAACCGTGAACAACACGGTGACGGTGATCGAAGCATATGGATCGACCACCCTGACCGAGGTTGCGAATCATTATTACCTTGATAACAGCAGCGGGTCGGGCCCCTCGCTGAAATATGGCGGCGCGGACTTCGTGACGGGTGAGTTTGGCGGTTGGACGCCGATCGGCGCGGAGCACACGGCAACCGGATATGAAGTCGCCTTTTTTAATCCGATCACCGGTCTGTACACGGCCTGGAACACCGACAGCAACGGCAATGACATTTCAAATGCATTCGGCGGCAATGTGTCGGGGACCAGCTTCGCTCTGGAATCATTCGAGACCATTCTCCATCAGGACCTGAACGGCGACGGGGTGATTGGTGTTCCCGGGGTGACGGTGATCGAGGCATATGGATCGACCACCCTGACCGAGGTTGCTAATCATTATTACCTCGATAACAGCAGCGGGTCGGGCCCCTCGCTGAAATATGGCGGCGCAGACTTCGTGACGGGTGAGTTTGGCGGCTGGACGCCGATCGGCGCGGAGCACACGGCAACCGGATATGAGGTTGCCTTTTTTAATCCGATCACCGGTCTGTACACGGCCTGGAATACCGACAGCAACGGCAATGACATTTCAAATGCATTCGGCGGCAATGTGTCGGGGACCAGCACTGCGCATTGGAATCGCTCGAGACCATTCTCCACCAAGACTTGAACGGCGACGGAGTGATCGGTGTTCCCGTTAGCTCAGCATTAGCGCAGACATCAAGCAGCTTGGCCAATGCCGCCAGCAACGGCACCGACACGGCAATCGCAATTACCGCGAGTGGCCTTGCGTCGGATTCAACAGGGCATGAACTATTAACGGGCAGCGCCGAACCAAACAGTGCAATTTCAATCTATGACGACAATACCGGAAAACACCTTGGTCAAACTACTGCCGATTCATTTGGAACGTGGTCCGTTCTTATGGACAAACTTTCGAATACCGTTCACAGCATTATCGCAACGGCAAGCGACCAAGCAGGCCACACTGGATCCGTCCACGCCGTCATTGGCACCGCGGGCAATGATACGATCACCAACGGTGCGCCGAACGAGGTTTTCTTTGGGAACGGAGGAGCCGATACATTCGTATTTTCTGGCAATATCGGCAAAGCCACCATTGCAGATTTTCAAGTGAGCAACGATGTACTGCAACTAAGTCATAATGCTTTTTCAAGTTTCGCCGACGTGCTCGCGCATGCTACGCAGGTTGGACACGATGTGACCATAACCTTCGATGCGGCCGATTCCGTCACATTGCACGACACTATGCTCGCTCACCTCACGGCCAGCAATTTCCACCTCGTGTAATCACACGTTTGGGCCTGCGGTCGATTCCCAATACTCAGGTACGCGCGCGGTACCTGAAAGTAGCGGGTTTGCTCATCTGGTCGTAAATCCAGCGATAGGTCTTCTCAAGGCCGTCTTCCAGCCGGATAGATGGCTCCCATCTCAGCAATTTTTTGATGAGCGTATTATCTGAGTTGCGACCTCGAACGCCCTTTGGTGCATCAAGATTATAGCGTCGCTGCAGCTTGACGCCTGCAATACGTTCTACGATATCAACCAATTGATTGATGGTAACAAGTTGTGCCGATCCGAGGTTGATCGGGACAGTGATATCGCTGGCCATGATCCTTATCGTGCCATTTAGGCAATCATCGATATGCATGAAGCTTCGAGTCTGCTCACCATCGCCCCAAATTTCGATTTCATTGCTTCCGTCGTTCTTGGCCTGTATTACTTTTCGACAGATCGCAGCCGGTGCCTTCTCGCGACCACCATCGTAGGTACCGTATGGACCGTAGACATTATGATAGCGCGCAATCCGCGTGATGAGGCCGAAGTCTTCGGTGAAGTGCCGGCACATTCGTTCCGAAAATAACTTTTCCCAGCCGTAGCCGTCCTCGGGCATAGCGGGATAGGCATCCTCCTCACGCAACGGCGTTACCTCTGCAGAGGTCTGCTTGTCCGCCGCATACACGCAGGCCGACGAGGAATAAAAATAGCGACGCACTTTGGCCTCGCGTGCCGCAAGCAGCATGTGGGTATTGATCAAGACCGAGATCATGCACTCAGCCTTGTGCGCCTCGATAAATTCCATTCCACCCATGTCAGCAGCGAGATTGTAGACAGTGCTCGCGTCCCGGCAGGCTGCTACACATGCAGCGCGGTCGCGCAGATCGGCGACAATATTGTCTGCCGCAGGAAAAAGTTGAAACCAGTCAGCCAAGGGTTTCACGTCGACCGAGCGAACCCGTCGGTATCCCAGCTCTAATAGGCGGCCTACTAGCCAGCCCCCGATAAAGCCGCCACCGCCGGCAACAACTATGAGGCCATCCTTACCGCCATGTTCGACCGTGAATTTCATTTTCAACTCGTATCCAAGCTGACGCTATCGCATGCAGTCTTATCAATTTCGATGATTACCTTTGTGCCACCCGGCCTCTTAGCGTGGCGCGATCTTCGGCCGGGAATTGCTCGGTATCGCCGCGGCCCAGATAGACGAGTTCAACAATGTCTGAAAATTCAGCCGGCGGAAGCATACGCCAGCAATCAATAACGGGTAGCCGACCACCATCGCGCCGTAGCGCGGCGTGTGGCAGGCGCTGAAAACTTGGCCATGGCGTAGCGATAATCAACAGATCCGCCGCCGCAGCACAGTCTTCGGCTTGATCCATTGCCTCGACCTTGTCGCGCAGGACTGCCATCGCAGCAGGCATTGCCTGGGGATCGTGCACCAGTACCCGATATCCGGCCTCGGCGAGCAGCATTGCCATCGCAATACCCTGACTTTGCTCGATAACCGGGGTGTTCGGCTTGTAAGATAGACCCAATATTCCGATCGTCCCCTGCGTGAGCAATCCACGCACCAATCCGACCATCCGCGCAGGCTGCCGTTGGTTGATAAGGTCGGTCGCCTTCTACAATGTCGGCGTGAACACCCAGCCGGCGCGTCATGGATGCAAGCGCCACGGTATCGCGCGGAAAACAGGGCCCGCCATAACCCAAGGCTGGCATCAAGTATTTGTCGCCAATACGGCTGTCGTGGCCAAGCGCAGCGGTTACCGCCACTGCATCCGCGCCAGGTAGATGGTCACAGATATCAGACAACATATTCGCAAAGGAAATTTTTGTTGTGACATATGTATTAATCGCAATCTTGGCGAGCTCGGCGTTAACGAAGCTAATGCGCTGGACTGGCGCCCCGTTTTCGCACATCGCACGGTAGATGCGCTCGAGCATGTCACCAGAGCGCGAATCCAATTCGCCAATGAGGAAAAAATCCGGATTCAACATATCGTGGATCACGCTGCCGAGAGCGATGAATTCCGGGCTATAGCAAAGACCGATCGTTTCGCCCACGGTCCGACCAGCGGCGACCTCAAGCGCTTCGCGAATTGGCCCGCCGGTCGCGCCGGGCATAACTGTGCTCGTGATCACTACGAGGTGATAGCTGCGTTTTGCGCGCAGCGCGGCGCCAATCTTGCGCACTGCCGCAATTACATGCGCGTTCGAGAATGCGCCATCAGCTCCGCTTGGCGTCGGCACAATCACGAAAGTTACATCGGTACGCGCAACCGCATCGGCGGCGTCGGTCGTCGCGTGCAGACGCATGTGCGCGCGATCAATGCATTCCTGCAATCCTGATTCGGAAATTGGGGCGCGTCCAGCGTTCAGCGCGGCGACTGTATCCGCGTTGAGGTCCACACCAACGACATCAAAACCCTTGTCCGCTAGGACTGCCGCGAGTGGCGCTCCAAGCTTGCCCAATCCGATCACCGAAATGCGCAAGTATTCCCCCTATCCCGATGCAACCTCGCGACGCGCGATACTTTTTATAGATCATGGATATCTCATGCGGGCAAGTTTCACACAGGTTTAATTTCAGCGAGACAGAAGGCAAAATACCTAATAATTACAGCAGTTTACATCTGTCATCGACTTTAGGCTGACTCTGGCTTCGTGTGCCGCAACCGCACGGACGTCAATGCCTCAGGTGAGACAGCCGAATCACTCGGCGAAGCCAAGCCTTTACGCGGCGCCAAATGAGCGATGGCAGGAGAGTCGAACGGAACCGACCATTCGGAGTTAGCACCGCGGTCGCATCGTAGACAGTGTAGATGCGGCCGCGACCACCCGCCAATTCCAGGTTGCGTCTACCTTCTGCGGATGCCAAGACCTGCTTCACATCGCCGCTGCCAGCAGACGCCTCAGTAACGTGGTGATATTTGTGATCCTGGTGCACGGCGATTACTGCACTGGTTGCATCTATCAAGTTTGCGCCGCGCTGCCGTGCACGTAGCATGAGCCAATTGTCCCAATAGCCGCGACCGATTGCGAAAGGTGGAATGGTGCCGAACAACCCGCGCCGATAGACAAAAATATCACTGCCACCCGCCGGGTACATTGAGGCTTCGGCGGCGACCCGCGCGCGCAGATCCCGCTCCCAGCCAGGGCCAAACGCCATCGCCTCTGCAATCCTAAGATTGAAACGGCTCGATACCATAAGAAAATGACGATAGCGCGTTGCAACTATCTGGGTAGCGGCGATGACGTCGTTAAATAGAATGATGTCGGCGTTCACAAAGCAAAGTAACGGATAGCGTGCGATCGTATCGGCGCGGGCAAAAATGTCGGTCAATGATCGGGGTGCCCTGCGGCGTGCGCGTTACTTGCGGTTCATGGCGCACGCCGAACCGCGCTGCAGCATCCGCCACTCCAGGATCGTCGCCAAACAGGATCACTTCGCAGTTCGCGTTCAATCGATTCCAGCTGCCAATGGCGTTGGCTTGAATTAGCCCGGTGCGACCTGAAAAGGCCTTTGGAATTGTGAATCAGCGTGAGCATCGTTCTGGGAGGATACCAATCAATGCGTTGAGGTTTTGGCGTGGATCTTCTGTGTTTGAAATACGAAAATAAGCGTCAATCGGTCATCTTGTTTGGTGGTAAGCGGCACTATCGAACCTTAGATTTATAGTATCACTGAATCCGCTGCCTGGCGGATATATCATATTTTCCACTTGCTCAACGGGATTGGTTTCAACGTTTTGGACGAACTGCGACAAAATATAGCTAAAAAGTTTTCTCTTTATGTTTGGGAGGCAAAATTCGCACCAGAGGCGCGGCCGGCCGGGACGTCGCTCAGCGAGCTACCGAAAACGCAACCAGGTACGTAGACCTGTCAACGCACGACGGAATAGTGCCTGGCGGGCTCGGTTGAGCCGCACTGCTGTTTGGCGGGCGGGGTAGAAGCGAGAACCGTCATTCTCAAACTCCTGAATGTAGTCAGCGTAGCTGGGCACAGGTTTGCCAGCGGGAATGGACTGCTCGACGAGCATATTGAGCGCGGACTTCACATCGAGAAGCTGATCAAGTTCCGGGCGAAAACTTTGCAAGACCTCTGCTGCGCAATCCGGGAGACCAAAAACGGCAAAAATGGCCGCAAGTTTTGCGAGTTTGTGCGGCCCGATCGATTCCGCCCAGCGTTTGTACTCTGGCGACGCCGCGTCGCGCACGTAAAGGGCATCTCCCTGCAGGATCCGACCCCAGGCCCCGTGACTGGCAACGGAATAGATATAGGGTGCAGGCAGCGCCGCTGCAGAATAGCGGCGCACGCTCAAGTCGAATAGCTCAAAACCCACCGCTTTCAAAAACCGGTCGACATTGTGAAAGGTATTTACGTCCGGGTCGTCAGACCCGAAGAAGTTCACCTCGATCCCGATGCCGAGCACGCGTGTCTCATCCAGCATCTTGCGAAGCGAACGCAGAATAAGGAGGTCGGCGCCGTCTACATCGATCTTGATGAAATCGACATCGTCTACGCCGCGTTTACGCAGGAAATCCGTCGGGATTAGAGGTTGATTGCGGTCGGCAAGCGCCACCTGAGACCATTGGTTGAGTTTTGTCTTTTCGGCGTTTGTCGAATTCGCGACCTTGGACGCATGTATTTCTATCGTGCGAGCAATGCTGAGCCGGCCCCAGGGATTATGGGCCCAAAACGTTCCGTCTCGCATACGAGCCGAAGCTGGATCGTCAGCCGGCACGCCGACAAACGCCGCAACATATTCGACACCGGCTAGTTTCTCGTTGGCATTGAGCCGCGCAATTTCTCCCAGATTCGGGTCGAAGCCAAAGGCGCGAAGGTGCGTGCCGAACTCACGCCAAGCAAGGTCAATTCCTGAGCTGCAACCAACGTCGACCAATGTGAAATTCTTGTCCCCCAGCCGATTGGCCAGGTAGGTAACAAACGGTGTCGCAGCTCGCATGCCTTCCATGCTATGCTCTATTGAACGAGTATGGCCCGGATGCCGGGATTTCTAAAATCTGAGGCCTAGCAATGTTCCGCATTACCAACAGCGGAAGAGATACCGTTTTAGTTGGTGTTATGTAGCCCGCCGGAAAATGAAATGCGATGCTCGGCACCATGGTATGAACTCAATATATCGGCCCCTGATAACATTGTCAGTGCCTGCTGCTACTACGCCGGCGACAAGGACCATTGGAACGACAGCGTCACGGACGTCCGCAGCTACTGGAATAGCAAGGCCTTAGGCGAAATTCGCCGCATTCACAGCGGCTCTATTGCACCCAGCCAGAATGGGTGTTCGAACTGTTTCTTTTTTCAAAACCGCAAGGAGGGGGCTCATTACTTTGATTTTGGCCGGACGCCTGCAGACCTATCCCCGGCCCAGCGAGAAAACTTGCGGCTGGCGAAGGACGATTTTGAGCAGGGGCGGGAAACGGCCACATGCACACCGCTCCGAATTTACGCCAATTTCGGATTTGCCTGCAATCTGGCGTGCACGATGTGTCATCAGGTTCCTCGTCGGGAGGCTAATCATCGGCAGATTAGCGCGAAAACAATTCTATCGTGGCGAGAGGCGCTGGAATCGGCACTCGACGTTACGGTAATCGGCGGTGAACCGTTCGTGCTACCGGAGGCTATTGCCTTTATTCGTGCTTTCGCTGCCGAACCATCTTTTGACTCGGTTCGACTGACGATTTGCACCAACGGCACCGTGCACCATAAACACATAGATACGCTGCGGCAGAAGCGGAAATTGAGCATGGCAGTTAGCCTCGACTCAATCGAGGAAGGTTTTGAACGAATTCGCGTGAACGGTAAGTGGAACGTTGTCGAGAAAAATATTTTGCAGTTTCTGGAACTAAAAAGGACTGAGAGACCAGAGTGGGCATTACAAACTAATTCGCTGATTCATAAGAGCAGCATCCCGCTGCTGCCACGTTATGCGGAATGGCACGCGCGCCACGGGATCGTTACATCATTTTACGACTTTATAAATTCACGCGGCACGGAAGATGCCTACTACGCAGAGAACGCATTGCATAATCCGCAGCTCTTGGACGATATGCCCGACTGGGAAACTTACTTCCAGGAAGCTGTCAAGATTTTCCAGGCTGCACGGCTCGACGTGGCGGCAAGTACGCTCGATCATTATCGAGCCCGCCTTGCGGAATCAGTCAAACGCCGACAGGCCGCCGACTCGGAAAACCGCCGGGTGCGCGGAATCAATGCGTGGGAGCCCGTCCTAGCGATTCAAAGCGCAAGTGAGATCTTTACGCATTTCGCGTACTCGCCCGGCGTGAGTGGAGCCACTCGCTTGGTCGCGCAACAGGGCAACGACGTTGTATTTAATAAGATGCGCGAAGGCGACCACCTTGCTTCAGACTTTATCGCCCTTGCAGTAGCGCAGCCGGACGGGCTGGTACGTGTGCGATTGCGTTGGCGCCCCTCTGACACTCGGCGTCGTGCGCATATTTGGCTACAGAGCGATAATCAACAGGAGGTGCAGGTCACGCGTGAGTCTATCGTGCGGGACGCGCGGGCTGTTGAGATCACGCTTACTGCAACGTTGTCGCCGGGCAAGCATCGAATTCGTCTCGTTGCCATGCCGGTCGGCGAAGAAGAGAGCGTGTTACCAGAATCAATCGAATTGCGGGTGGGTGGCGGAGCTACGGTGCGATCAACGCGCAGTACTTCTGCGGCCAAAGGAACGCTCGGGATTGAAACTCGCGCTAGAACCAGACGAACGCCAGGATTCGCCCGCCGTATGGCGCGGTCGATTGCACCGAATTGGTACGCGAAACTCGCCAGGATGCGGAGGCACTTTTTGGAGAATTGAAGGGCGAATTTGAGGGGGAGATTTATCGGGCTTCGCCTTTGGGATTGACAATAGCGCCAGCATCGCGCCTCAGCGCTTCGCCACTCGCAGATGGACGGCTTCATCTGTTTCGGCGGTAATCAGCAGATGCCATCCGAACATCCGCTCGAACCGCTGAAACAGTGAAGCAGGCATCCACCGGAAATACCACTCTTTGACATACCGGTACTGTACATAATCCTTAATTCGGTAGGGGAAGACGTGATCGACCCGGATATCCTGGGCGTGGAAGCCTTGCAATTCGACCAGCCGCCGCCCTTCATCGCGACTATAAATATAGGTGACCGGACAGCCCGTCTGCGCTTCCGAATACTGTGCAACCAATTGGTCCATTCGCCAAATTCTGCCGCGACCGGCCCCAAGAACGATCCACGCGACTTTCCAAGAGTGGCGGTGATAGACCATCAGCTTGAGAGTTCCGCCTGCTCCTAGGTAGTTACGCAATTGAGCCAGAATTCGGTCGGGATGCGGGCTGTGATGGATGACCCCAAAAGAGTAGACGAGATCGTATTGTTCTACGGGCACGATCGTCGAAAGCTGCTCGGCATTGGCACAGTAGAAACGAATTCTGTCGGAAAGACCAAAAACGTCGGCGCGCGCGCTAGCAATTTCAATGGACTTTGGTGACAGGTCGACGGCTGTTACTTCGGCGCCGGCACGGGCGAAATTGATGGTATCGGTCCCGATGCCGCAGCCAACCTCCAGGACGCGCTTCCCTTTCCAGCGCGCAAAATCAGCAAAGGATGGAATGTGCGGCTCGACTCGGTACTTGCGCGCTTCGACCTCGTCAAAATATGCCCGCGTTCCAACAGGTTTGGTGGAATGCCGCACATTGCACGGCCGCGCATCCCAATAGGCTTGCACCTCATCAACTTGAACTAGTTCGAACGCATTCATTAATAGACCATCCAACAATAAAAGGCTTTGGTGCCCGCTTTTTCCATGATGCTCCTCGCTCAGACGTTGACAGAGGATAACCGACTTTTTTTGCTTTTGCGAATTGGCGTCTTGCCATCATTTGGAAAAATGTCCCGCTCAGGGAGAATCTGAGTTTCCAGGCCCCAACTTAAATCATTGACGATCGCACTTTTTGGATCCGCGGCAAATGTTTGCTGCCAGTGACGCAATTTCTCATTGCTGAGATAGGGTACGGCTTTGGCATCCAATCGCGCAAACAATTGATTGTGTCCAGCCAGCGACCAGCCGGAGCCGACCGAATGGTCAATGTGATAGGTGCGATAGGCTGGTCCAAGGGCAACCTCGCGCAGGCCCTGTGCGTGGGCCGCATACAGCAGCACCGAATCGAGATGCCACGAAAATATGGGCCATTCCGGATAGCCGCGTAGGCGGAACCAATCGTCACGCGCCAGTAGTGTGAAATCACCACAGGCGTTTGTGTGTAACCAGCGCGATTTCTCCATAACATGAACGGCATTCGTTCGCGACAGCGAACGCCAAAGCGATCCTAACAATCTTCGCGCTTTTAAGACGGCACTCTGCAATGCGGCATTCGATCGCGACAGCAACCGCCAAAGCGATCCCAGAGTTCTTTGCGCTTTTGCGACGGCACTTCGCAATCTTACTAAAATGGAATGCAGTCTGGCAGCCGCAAAACGTATGATCCGACGCACCAGCGATGCGACGCGCCTGAGGTTACGCCGAACCAGCCAATAGAGCCGGCTCGGCATTGTGTTCAGCGGCGAGATTTTCAGGATCCGCCGATATACAAATGCGGGCGTGTGGAGGATGAGATCGGCCATCGTCTTAAGGAAAGAAACCGTTGCCACAATATGATTAGCGATACCGCGCGCAACTGAGGATGCCCCAGACAGCATGGAAGCCCATGTCCGCTGCACCGCATGCTTCAACGTATTGGCGATAAAACGCGCAGTTGCCAATGCGCCGGAAAGCATGAAGGCATTCGTCCGCTGACCCACTTGTTTCAACGTGTTTGCAACACCGAAAAGTTTTATATCAAAGTAAGAGGCAAGCAGGCTTGCTTCAAGACTCCCTCCCATCCCAAGAAACCTGCGAGAGTCCCTGTCGAACGTGCCGAAACGTGTGTTGACCTGGAAGAAGCGTTTTGCGCAGTCGGTCAAGATTAGTTCGAACGGCGCCCCTTTGGGCAAATCGCTTGGCACGTCATAGCGATCGACGCGCAGGACGATTCCCGGCGACAATTTATCGCGCATATAACGAACTATTGCGTCGTCGAACAGGATATCGATGTTGGTGGCGAGAATATAGTTTCCCCGGGCCCGGCGAATGCCGACGTTCTTGCCGATCATTTGGAACAGCGGCAAGTTCGCGGAATGCGGAAACGTTGCGTGAACCTCCGGCGGCACGGTCACGATTCGCACGCTCGCCGGGCCAAAGTCAGCCGGCCATTGCAATGACTCTTCTAGCGGCGGACGATCTGGTGGGGGATTCCATTCGACTAGGATAAGCTCGGCGGCTAGGTGGTGTCGGCGGCACTGGGCGATGAAGCCATCCACGAAATGCTGCGTCCGGCCGCGTAGATCGCCCCCGTGATCATCGTTGCGCGTGACCGCTACGACGCTAAGATGGAGATTCGGTTCGAGGCCGATTGAATTTTTCATGCGGGCGAGCATCTGACTGGATGGCGCTATGGGATGGATCGGTCAGTCACTTCAATAATGTTCCGTCAACGGAAGCGCGCGCCGCCATCAGTCATGCTTTGAGGTCCATGTTTATGTTAGCGAGCACGTTGAGCAAAGTCATCCGCAATGTAATCTCAAAACTGCACCGGCCGAGATTTGACCCAGCCTGGTTGGGGCAGGCTGGCCCATTCCGACATCATCATCCTGTTTTTTCCGCTTTCAACGCGTTTTCTGGTCCGAAACTCGCTGGTTTTGAGTTGGACTTTATTGGCACGCGAACGCGCCGCGAATTTATGAACGTTATACCCGAATATGGCTGCTCCATACCTGCAGTTGGGGAAGACTATTTCGAATGGATAGATGTCTTGCAGTCAGTCCAGGACGCTCGGAAAAAATACACGATGATTGAACTCGGCGCCGGGTATGGCGCTTGGGCCGTACGGGCGGCATTGGCGGCGCGTCAGGTGGGAATCAAACACATCAAAATAGGTCTCGCCGAGGCAGAGCCCATGCATTTGAGTTGGCTAAGACAGCACTTGCAGGATAACGGCGTTTGCCCTGAAGAGGCAGCGATCTTTGATTGTGCGGTTTCTGACGAGAATGGTTCAACCGACTTCTATGTTGGCATGCCAGACGACTTCGGGCCCGATACCTCGCGTCATTGGTACGGACAAGCCATTAGCAAATCCTATGAAAAGGCGGCGGATTCCAACCTGGATCCCGCCCAAACTTATTGCGGACAACCCGTCATAACTTACGCTTCCGGTTGGAAGGCAATCGCTGTCAGAAAGATGGACATTCGGGATATGCTCTCCCGGTTCGACGACATCGATCTGCTCGATCTCGATGTACAGGGGGAGGAATTTAAGATTCTGAAAGCGAGCGCGGATTTGCTCGATTATCAGGTCAAGCGCCTGCATATCGGCACCCATGGCCTGGAGCAGGAGGAGGGGTTGCGAACACTGCTCGGGCAGCATGGCTGGTTTTTAGTCCGCGACTACGGATTCCATAAGGTGAACCCTACCCCTTTCGGGGAGGTACAATTCGTTGATGGCATTCAAACCTGGGTCAATCCACGGTTCGCCGTATCAGTCGCGTGAAGAAATGCGTGGAGACCTACCGTAGTTGCGGAAGGTCTTCTCAATCTCCCCGAAGTAAACCCGTTTGCCCTTCGCCAACAGCAAGGCACCCCTGCGTCGGCGCTACAAAACTACTGAGCATGCACTATGCTGGTAGGATTATTTTGGTGCAGCCGACGAAATATTGCACGTCGGCCTGCACTTACCATCTCGAAATCGACGTTGCCCCACTTCTATCTTCGTCTACGGCGCCGACTGCGATCCATTTCTCAATTTCAGCAGCCATTCCATGTCGTAGCCTAGGTCGCGATAATGCGCGATTGTGTCAGGCTTGACGACAGAACGCAGAACCGATTGCTGCCAAGGTGCCCATGGAGATTGATCGGCGCGACTATGCCGGTTCTTGGCGCCGATGTTCACAGAAGCGTCTACCCAATCATCAGGGGGAACGACCGTGCCTGCGGTCAGGTGCACGACCAACGCTTTTAGACTATCCGGTTTTTGAACGACGTCCTCCATTCGAAAAATCGGTGCAATCTTCGCCTCTTCAATCACGGCGTTAAGCATGTTAGCCGCGTGCACGAATAGGTATTCGTGGTGCCTGCGCGTCGGTAGATTCATCAATACTTCTGGATACATAGAATCCAGATAGCTACAGTCCACATGGCTAGCACGCGTATCGTAATCGAAAACTGCAAGTTGACTTCGCAGCCTGGCTTGCGGCTCGCGAACCAGCACCGCGGCGCGAAACGCATCGCCGAAGAATTCGCTGATTTCAGGAATGTCCGCGCGCGAAACACCATGGACATCTCCTGCGGCGAGAGCTGCATGGCCCTGCATGCCGACAACCTGCATGTAATAGACACCGCTCAGATATTTTGCTTCCGCCATTACCTCCCAGAACAGGTTTGCTGCATGAACGCAAAATATACCGGGGCAATCGTTCAGCCTGGCCGCTAACCAATAAGTGGCAGCTGCGCCCCAGCTGACAACCGCGAATACACGGGATGGCCGATACCTCTCGTACAAGCTGAGCTGTCTCGGCGACATCGTGCGCCGGAGCCTCTCGTACCTCTCTTCCTCTTGCTTCACCCAGCGCGTCTCAACGCCGTAGACGTGAACACGCGAACACCCGCCCGTCATGTTCGCATTTCGGATCATCAAGCTCGCAGCCGAGCCGTGCTCTCCAGTCGACACATAGACCTTTCGCCGGCTGCCCGCAGGCAATTCCAATTCGCGGTCAACATAGAGTGTAAGATCGTCATTCAAGCACCCAATGCCGATCAGGCCGGACTCGACCTGGAGGTCCACAACGACACGAAGCCTTTCGGTAAGGTCATCTTTAAGTTCGTCAGGCAACGACAACTTGAATGAAGCGGCGTAGCTCCAAGGCTCAATTGCCGTTTGTACGATGACGACCTGGGAATCCGATGGCGTCGATTTAATAATGCGCGCATTTCCATGCACAATAGGCATCAACTCACTTGGCTTATCTAGGAAGGGCTCCGACACCACGACATCCTCATTGCAATTGCGAATTGCGTATAAAAGTCTTCTCGATTTTCCCAATCAAGGCCGTTGCAAGACTCGGGTGTATTGAGGAAGACAAAATTCATCCCTTCAATACAGCTATTCGACGATTTGCATCACTTTCGTACAAGCGACATGACGGATCGCCCCACTGTAATGAAAAATGCAATGTTTCGGAAGGGATAAACCCAAAGTGAAGCAAGTACGTTTTTGAATGCGCCCAAAAACTGGCGCTTTCGATACATCCTTGCTGCGGTCTCAAGAAAGAGGGTGCTACGGAATTGGCGCAGCCGAAACCACCCTCGGGCGCGCAACTGTGGCGTATGCTTCACTTCTATTTGCCGGATGGACTTCAGGATTGGATCAGCTTCATTCGGAAAGGAACGTTCTTCCCAAGCATTCGTATAGATGGTGGCCAGTGGTTTTGGAACGAATATGATGTCGTAGACCTCGGCAAAACGTAGCAGCCAATCCCAATCCTCCAGGCGGCGTAGATCTTCGTCGAATTGGCCAATTTGGTCGAAAGCTGAGCGGTCAACCAATAGCGTGGATCCCGGTGAGATCGTACATCCGAATAAAATCTCTGTCTTGAAGCGGCCGGGCCGCATCTTTGGACAAATCACTAACTCACGATTGCCCTTGTGCATTACATAGCCAGTTGCGCAGGCCCTGACATTCGGCGCCGCATCTTGGAGAGCCGCCACTTGGCATTCGAGTTTGTCCGGATGCCAGCAATCGTCGGAGTCGAGGAAAGCAATAAATCGGCCAGCTGCAGCGGCTACCCCGGTGTTACGCGCGGCGCCAGCGCCACGATTTTGGGGATGCCGAATGAGCCTTACGTGATTGAGACCGCAGTATTTCTCGACGAACGCCAGATCGTCGGTCGAGCCATCATCAACAACAATGACTTCATAACTTTTGAAATTTTGCGTAACGACGCTGTCTAGTGCCTGCTTAATAAGCCCAGCCCGGTTAAGCGTCGGAATGATGACGCTCACGACTGGCGCATACGGGAGTTCGGTATTTAAATGAGCCACCGTCATTGACGCCGTCCGAATCGAATTTGGCTTAGTATAGAGGCGGCGTGTTCGTTACCAAAACGAGCCCACCATATGACAATGTTACCGGTGCAAATCGTGGACTGCGCTTTATGTTGATGGACGAGCAGCTTCGATCGGGAGATCGCCGACTATCCGGCCTTGCTCAATGGTGACACGGCGATTGCAGAACTCCGCGATCATTGCTTCCGAGTGACTCGCGAGGATGGTGATCGGCGTACGGTCGAAAATGCTCTCGATCCGCTGTTTCACCTTCATCTGGAACTCCGCGTCGCCAGCCCCGAGCCCCTCGTCGATCAGCAGGATATCGCTATGCGCTGCGGTCGAAACCGCGAAGGCCAGGCGCGCGTACATGCCGGCCGAATAGGTGCGCAACGGCAGCTCCAGAAAATCGCCGAGCTCGGTGAACGCCGCGATATCATCGAGCTTGGCCGCGATCTCGCGTCGGCTCATGCCCAACATATAGCCGCGCAGATAAATATTTTCGATGCCGGTCGATTCGGGGTCCATTCCGGCATTGGGATTGAGCAGCGCACCGACCCGTCCCTCGATCGTGATCATGCCGCCGTTCGGCTTATAGATGCCGGCAAGCACGCGCAGCAGCGTGGTCTTGCCCGAGCCGTTATGGCCGACAAGGCCGATGCGGTCGCCATCGTTGATCTCGAGGCTAATGCCGTCGATGGCGCGGACGGTAACGATATCGCGGGCACCCGACATGAGGCGGCCGCCGGTTGCCTGCGACAATATTTTGTTCTTGAGCGAACGGGCGTTGGCGCCGAAAATCGCGAATTCGACTGTCAGGTTTTCGATTGAAATGTGCGCCATTCGGCTCAGACCCAATATGCGATGCGGCTGGTGCATTTAGTTTGGGAAGTGCGGCCGTGGTCATGCCGGCAGTCAATTAAGCGGTTCATGTGATGACGGCGGGCCTTTAGCATAGCCTCCCCGGACGCGTCGAGTACGAGTAAGCTCAGTGGCGGGCACTCGTATTATCGCGGTCGTGAAAGCATAAGTTGCGGCAGAAAAAGGCTCGTCGCGATGTCTGCGGCAATTTTGTTGTGAGGGCTTACTACGGCACCAATCAGCCCAATACCTATCGCATCACCAGCACACTATCACCGTCATCAGTATCCATCATTCCGATCAGACCCTCAGATGTAGCCTTGGGTGGGTGCCACCCCAGCGATGTTAATTTGCTCGTGTCTACAACTAAATCTCCAGCAAAGCGTGACCACAGTTCCTTGCGGCCGATGATCGTCAGCAGAAAACCGAATGATGATTTGTGGAACATATAGGGTCATCAACGAACGTCCTTGTATCTTGCGCAATACTGCCAAAATTTCCCCGATCGTCATTGGTGTGGGATCTGCAAGCAGATAGGTTTCGCCGGCAGTGGCTGAATTATTTAATGCGAATGTAATCGCAGAAATAAAATTATCGATTCCTAGCAATGACCGCCGGCCCGTGAAACTCCCGAATGGAAGCGGAATGGGCAACTTCGCAAACCAGACTAACGTCCGCATGTTTCCCTTGGGATTGGGCCCGTAAATAATGACCGGTCTGAAGATCGTAAAAGGGACGCCTGCGGCGCGGACTGCCTGTTCGGCGGCAAGTTTAGAACGACCGTAGGCGTCGGTCGGGTGAGGCTCATCCTGCTCACGCAAAACATGTACCGCGGAAGGACCGACTTGGGCCCGCACCGACGAAATATAGATAAAGCGCTCGACCCGCGCTTCCTTGGCAGCAATGGCTAGATGTTGCGTTGCTAAACAATTGACTCGCTCGATTTCGGTATATCCGTCCTCAGGAATTTCGGTGTGGGCGATACCGGCCAGATGAATGATAATATCGACGCCCTGCAGAATTGGCTTCCAGTCAACGTGGTTTTTAAGATCCGGCACGATGGTCGCCTCGACCAAATCCGGAAACGAAGTTTTGCGGCGCGTCACCGCCCGAACCGCATAGCCCGCGCGGAGCAAAGCGATCACGAGCGGTCGGCCGATGAAGCCTGAAGCACCAGTGACCAAAATGCGTTTTGCTTTCATTTCGTTCTTTCACGCTATACCGCAGAGAATGATCCATTTTGCCTTTAGCGATCAATATGGCATGCCATGGATGCGCGCTGAGCTGGCTCGTCACAGTTATTCCAATGAAATATTCTCTATTCCGGTGGCTCAAAAAGGCGCGCGTCTGCCCCACCAATTAAATTAACCTGTGGAATTAATGGTTTACATCAAGTCTCATTGACCGACTTGCTCGTTTCGATCGCATGCCTTGTCCATGGATTCGAGCAAGCTCATGTCAGCGGTGCAATGAAATCAAAAAATAAATTTGTGACGATCTGTGGCTGAGTGGCCAGTTGCCATCATTATTCTTGGCGTCGCGCTGACTTTTGTCTGGATATGCGCGTTGATTTGGTTTCCATTACGATTACTAAGCTTATGATCTTAAGGCGCATATCTGCTTTATGAGTTGGATCACAGATATTGCGGTGGCTCTCACGCCGCAAGTTACAATAGAAATGTTTATTGAAGTGAGTTCCGATCTTTCGAATCATTAACTCGGAACGCAATTAGAATTTGTCTTGACGAAAATGAGTTGGAGGAGAATAGCCCCGGCTTTGTGGCGTGGCCGGGGCTATCCCTCCAATTGCTGGAGTGCTGCCGATACAATTGGAAAATTGTCGGCAGTGGAAATTTTATGGATGATTGTGAGTTAGATATCTACAGGTCGGAGCAATTATCATTGCACTTAACGTTAGCTGGCAATCTTAATCGACATGCGAACAATTTTGTCACAGCAAAAAAATAACAATATAGCACTTGGAATGAAGCTGGCGATATCGGCCTTATATCTCCGGAGTCCAACACTCCAATGCAACGCCCTGCGGTAGAATCTGTCAGAATCTCGTCGGCACGACCTGATCGAAGCCAATCGAAATTTCCCCAGTCGTTTAGAAAGGCTACCTCTCGACCGATATCACTCTTCTGGATATCACCCCCGTTAAAGCCGATTTTTCCTTCTTAGGTCGATTTAATCCCGCGATCTATTTATCCAAAGTTATAACATACTGTAATTGCTGCAGTTTTTTTCGTCAGCACAGGACCATTCATTTAGCCGGTGGACGCGAAGGAAGCGTCACACAAACGTTAAAAATTAAGATAAAGTTAAGGTCAGGCGCGTGGCCGCTTAAAATATGCCGTAAGAAAAAGAACGGACACGCCGCCACCAGTTCGTAATGCGCCGGTCAAGCGAAGGTGGCGTCCATGTGGGTAGGGTTTTTGTGATAGCGTTATGAATTACGCCAAGCGCGACTTTGCCGCACATAAGGCTGCCGCGATTGAGAGTGTCGGCTCTCGGCAACGTTGACGTTTCGCCGACGCAACCTCGCAAATGGGCATTTTCGCATCGGGCAATCGCAGCGCTTGCGATGCTGTCTGACGCGCTAATCATCGTTACGACCAGCATACTCGGTGGCATCCTCTATAACATCGTAGCTTTTGGGCACGTCGGTAACATCGAACAATTGGGTGGTTTTGGAGCCGTGGTTGCGGTTTTCTTTATCATCTTGGCGAAAAACGGCGATCTCTACTCTTTGCAAGAATTGCTGAATCTCAAATCGCAACTTTTTCGGATCACAACAAAATGGCTTGGCGTTTTTCTTTTTATCACAGCCATTGGTTTTACAGCAAAGGCGGGGGAACTCTTCTCCCGCGGCGCAACGCTTGCATTTGCCACGACCGGCCTTGCTGCACTGATCGGCGCGCGACTCTTTTGGCGGATGTATCTCGCTAACAGTCTTGCAACCCATAGATTTTATGGCCGCAAGGTCGTTCTGATCTCGGAACAAGCTAGAGCGGGCGATGAGGGCCTTGCCGAAACGCTTCTACGGCACGGATTACAACCGGTTCAGCATTTCGTCCTTCCCGCCAATCAGAACGACACACAGCGCAGGAAGGACGTTATCGCCGAGGCCATCGCATCGGTGCGCGGGTCGAACATCGAGGAGATCATCCTGGGCGCCCATCCTGATAATTGGCCGCAGCTGAGTAGCCTATTGTCAGACTTTCGGGTGCTCCCGTTACCGGTCAATTTCATTCCAATCGGACCTCTATCGGAGCTCTTCAAACGGTCGTCACACACGATCGGCGATACCGTAACGATTGAACTGCAACACAGTCCGCGGACGCCGCTAGAACGGATAGCTAAGCGCGCCGTCGATATTGCCGTTGCAGGGACGGCGCTACTGTTGTTTCTACCGCTGCTCTTGATGACTGCCGTCGCGATCAAGTTGGATTCACCTGGGCCAATACTATTTCGGCAACGGCGTTGCGGGTTCAACGGCAAACATTTCCACATCCTAAAATTTCGTACAATGTCAGTGCTTGAAGACGGCGCAACCATCGTCCCGGCGCAACCCAACGATAGTCGCGTAACGCGTATCGGAAACTGGTTGCGACGCACCAGCATCGATGAGTTGCCCCAGTTGTTAAATGTCCTGCAAGGCAGCATGTCGATTGTCGGGCCGCGCCCCCATGCGATGGCTCATGACGATCAGTTCGAAAAATTGGTTGCGGAATATGCCTTTCGGCAACATGTCAAACCGGGCCTGACCGGATGGGCGCAGGTCAACGGTCATCGAGGGCAAATGCGCGCAGTTGAAGACGTCGAACAGCGGGTTAAATTTGACCTTTGGTATATCGACAATTGGAATTTCGCGCTCGATTTCAAGATCATTTTTATGACGATGTTCGAAGTTTTGCGCGGTAGAAATGCGTATTAGGACTGTGACCCATACAGCGACATTGGCTGTGCACTGCGGCAAAGGTTTTGATACCGATTTCAGCCCCTGAGCCAGCGTTTGGGGTGCCAGGCGGGACGGCAGCCGTCCGCGCTGCCAGCCCGTCTTGCCAGTCCGCGGAAAAAAAGCGCAAAAATTCACACAAAATCGGGGGGCCATCTGGGGAATCCCGGATAAGATTGTGGGAATTCGATTTCGACTTGGGGGTGAACCGATGAAAATGCTGCGCCGCAATTGGCTGCAATTGGTAGCGCTGAGCATCGTTCTCGCGAGCGTCGCCGCGATTAATGAGCCGGCGTGGCCGCAGACCGGCAGACCCATCCGGATCATCATTCCGTTCCCGCCCGGGGGCGCCGCCGACATTCTGGCACGCATCCTGAGCCAGCAGATCGGCGATGCGAACAACCAGACCATGATCGTCGAAAACCACCCGGGCGCCGGCGCCTCGATCGCCTACGAGCTGACAGCGCGCGCCACACCCGACGGCAATACGATCGTGGTGGCGGCGAATTCGCTCGTCATCAATCCGATTTTGCGAAAGACGAATTACGATCCGGTCACCAGCTATGAGCCGATCTGCAATCTCGTCACGTCGCCGATGGTCTTCGTCGTCAACAGCGCATCACCCTACAAAACAATCGGCGATCTCATCGCCGCGGCGCACGCCAAACCCGGCACACTCACGCTTGCTGCCCTCGGGCCGGCCACCACGCAGCATATTGCCGTCGAGCAATTCAAACTCGTGACGAAGGTCGACATGATTTTCGTGCCGTATTCGGGCGGCGCCCCCGTGGTCAACGCCCTGCTTGGCGACCAGGTCACGGTAGGATTGGTCAATTACTCGGAAGCGGTTCAGCAGATCAAAGCCGGCAAATTGCGGGCAATCGCGACCGCCTCAAACAAACGCATCAAGCCGTTGCCCGATGTGCCGACCGTCGCCGAGTCCGGCTACCCGAGTTACGAGTCGGAAGTCTGGCTCGGCCTGTTCGCGCCCGCTAAGACGCCGGAGAAAGGCATCGCGCAACTGATTGCCTGGTTTTCCGCGGCGATGAAAGCGCCCGTGGTTGAAGCAAAATTATTGCCGCTTGGCCTCTATTCAGCGGTTATCTGCGGAAAAGATTTCGGTGCGTTCGTCAAACAGAAAAGCGACGGGTACGCACGAATCATTCACGACGCAAACATCAAGGTAGAGTAACCATTGAGGTCGCATCATATCCCCGTCGCCCGCATCCTGTTCACGCTGGTGAACGCCGATTGGGCGATCGCCATTAATGGGTCCTGAGCCAGTAAGTCAGAGAGCACCGGGTTGAAAAGAGCGTTATCTCGCTTTTGGACCAAAACGGACACAACAGGGTTTTGGCCTGGGGGTTGTCCGCTCATGGTAGCCACTAGTAGCCGCGCCGCCGGATCTTTTTTGCAGCCTTGCGTGCTGCATAGCGGGCATCGCGCTCGGCTTTTTGCTCCGCAGCCAGCACCGCGTCGCGTTCAGCCGCTTCAGCCTTAGCGAGCGCCTCGGCTATCTCGGCCTCGCATTGCGCCTGCGCTGAGAGTTCGGCTTCACGCGCCGCTTGCGCGGCCAGTTCGGCCTCACGCACATTCTTTGCGGTTTCGCGCTCGGCGGCGCGGGCGGTACGCGCCTCATTGACGGCGATCCTTTTAAGGCGCTGCTGGTCGATAGCGGGGTCCTCGCGCGCGGCACGAAACTTTTCCAGCATCTCTTTTTTGACAGTGGCGGCATGGTTCCGACGCTCTAGAAGGTCGGGGCTTCTGAAGTTGCTCATTCATTCTCCTAGCTGATATTCGAGGCCGGAGACATATGGCGTTCTATTGTGGCATCCACAATATCGCACAGGCCTAAATCACCGAGTCTGCTTTCGGACAAGAGCAGACATTTGTCGTCCGACAGGTCACTTGCCCGAAAGAAAAAGGGCTCCGACTAAACCCGGGCGGGTGGTCGGAGCCCCAGTACGCTGAACCAGTGGGACCGATTCGATAATAAGTGCGCTATGTTGCCAAAACGTAAAGGTCGATACCGACTTAGTCGGCATCGTTCCATCGCGCCTTGAAATCCGCCATCGCATCCTAGCGCACGCGGATTATGGTCCGTTCATCAGCTCGCCGTGAGCAGGATCGCCATTAAAGAGATGGCGGCGAGCGTCAGAACGATCACCATCGGATTGAATAATGGCTCTGGCTCATATCTATTTTTCATTTGAACACTCGTAAGGTGTCTGCGTCCCTTCCTCATTTTTTAGGGACAGTAATCTCGTTTTGATCTGTCAAATATGAGCTAGTTCACACAACGGAATTCAGGCCACGATGCTATCCGCGCCCGCACGCTGCCTTAAAATCCGCCATCGCTTGCGCACCACTCGGCGCATTAATGCTAACAATTAGGCTGAAATAGCGTATTCGAGGGTACTTGTTCGGGCCGCCTGATAATAGCACGGGATGCACAAGAGCCCGTTGCAAATTGCCCGTGCGTTACGCACGCTAAAGAACGCGCAGAGGCTAGGTTTGTTGCGTGCCGTGCGCGTTCTGCCCGGACGGAACGCTTGCGAAGCCGCATTAGCTCAGACCGACGTCGAATATTCGGGCAATACCGTCCCCCATCTGCCGCTTGCCCAATGCACCCGCGATCATTGTGAATGCAAGTACGTTCCTATTGGCAGTGACCAGTTACGTACCCTCGACCTAACTGGAAAGTCACCGTCCAAGTCGCGGCATTAAATGTCGGGGCAATCCAGCTTCACCCGCGTTTGTCCTTTTGGACCAAAGCGGACAACACAACGAGCGGACAGCAGATCGGCGGCCATGTCAGGGCGGGCAAAGCGGCTTCTACGCGTCTTGTAGCATCGCGTTGACAGGTCGATACGCATCGAACACCGACCAGCGGTTTTCCCAATTCTGCGGAAAATCTGCCGGATTGAAACGGCGTTCCCAATTTGGCGTCCGGATTGCTGAATGAGCAATGCAGAGGTCGCTAACTTCTCGCTTGAGTGCGATCCAAAACCGTGGGGAGCCATTGTTCCATGTGGCGCCCAACCAAACGAACACGCAAAACTTATTGGATGCTTCCGCGCCCCACCTCGCCTCAGTCTCTCGGAGCATGAATGTCTCAAATTGATCCGGGTGGCACACCTTTACCTGTATATAGCCAGACGCCGCCCTGCTATGTTTATTGCCGAGGGAAATGTCCTCGTGCGGGAAATTCTCCGGTAGAAGGGAATTTGCTATTCCTCGCTTACAAAGCTCTGCGCAGACATAATGTTGTCCGGCGCGGCCACCAGCTTTGTCAATCAATTGAGAAGTTCGCATTTCCGCTTTCCGGTCTGGCTCCGAGACGGCTCCAGTGTTCACCGGACCCTCTCGGGCGTAATTATATTTTTGCAAACGTTTCTGCCTGCTTAGTTGACTAAATTGAGTTTTAGCGAAATAGCTGAATCCGATCGCCGGCTCCGTTATCGGTGGCCTCTTATTTGAAAAAACCACATGGCTAAGCGGATGTCGTTTCCCTCAGAGTTACAGCTGTGCCGCAGTTTTGGAATAATTTGAAATTAAATGCGCTGTGCATTTGGAACACACTATTTTACCGCTTCGAACAGAATTGCACGCTAATCGCAACGGAACCGTGGAACGCGGCTGCAACGAAATCTGCGTGGAAAGGCTCCGGTATGGCTGAGGAATCACATCCCGTTAAGACGCTGATAGCTGCAAGAGATAAATTGGTTGAGGAACGTCGTGGGCTTTCGGGCGCAATTGCACTTGGTTATAGGCGCCGTCGAACTGACGATGCGCACACCAATGACATGCGCGAGACTTTTCTACGCATCCAAAACACGATCGAAGCAATTGAACGTGCCATCGCACACGAGGAGCTGCTCGGTAGCAAAATTCCGCAGTCTTTTGCAGTTCATACCCTCGTTCCGCCAGACGACCCACCGGCGGGGGATAACCAAGCAATCGCAGCACCACCCGACACAGATAGGTATCGTGTTTCATAAGATCCAACCGTTACTGTCGAAATGCTCGGGGTTTTAGCCCAGGGACGATTTGTCCGTTAGTAACCCATAACGTCGCCATTCAAACAGATCAGGCGACGTTAGGCACGAGTGTCCCTTGTCCCGTCTCCGGCCCTCATTGCTGCAGGACGTTGGAGCCCTGCCGGTGCAACGCTCAGCCTGGCAAGTACCGCGAGAGTGAGTCACTTAGGGCTGATGCCTGCCCCCCTGATTAGCTTGCCGTTGTTGGCAAGCTCGCTGGCGACGAACTTGTCCATCTCGGTTGTTGTCATCGGCATCGGATCGACCGCGAGTTTCTTTAACTTTGCTTTCATCTCCGGCGTCGCCAGCACTTTCATGCCAACATCGTGGAATTTCTCGACGATGTCGCGCGGCGTCTTCGCCGGCATGAACACCGCGTACCAAACGACGGTCTCGGCGTTGACGAAGCCGAGGTCGCGCGGTGTCGACACGTTGGGCAAGTCGGAGGCGCGCGTGCCGGTCGACACCAACAGCGGCACGACGCGGCCGTCGCGGATCAGCGGCAGCGCGGTCGAGATCGGCGTGAAAAGGAAATCGATGCGGCCGCCGAGCAGATCGGTGAGCGCCTCGGCGCCGCCTTTGTAAGGCACGTGCGTCGCCTGGATGCCGGCGGCAAGGCTGAAGCGCGCGGCGCTGATGTGGGTCGCGGTGCCGACGCCGGCCGAGCCGTAGTTGATTGAGCCCGGCTTGGCTTTGGCCGCGGCGATAAGATCTTGCGCCGTCTTCCAGCCCTTCGACGGAATGACCAGCAGCACGTTGGCATTCTGGCCGATCATCAGCGCGCCCGAAAGGTCCTTGGCTACGTCATAGGGGAAGTTCGGCACGATCCACGGCGCGATGGTTTGCGCGGAGGAGTTGGCGAGGATTGTGTAGCCGTCGGGCTTGGCGCGTACGACCTCGCCGATGCCGATCGTGCCGCCGGCGCCGCCTTTATTCTCCACCGTGATCGTCTGGCCGAGTTCCTTAGACATTGCGTCGAATACTGTACGCGGCACGATATCGGTGGCGCTGCCGGCGCCGAACGGGATGTAGGCACGGATCGGCTGCGCGGGCCAGCTTTGGGCCTGGGCTGCGAACGACAAGGCAAGACCAAGCGCGGCCAGAGCGCCCCGGCAGACAAGATTCATGACTTCCCCTCATTCGTAGCCGGCCGCACATTACCGCCGCAGGGTCCCGCCCGTCCATCCATTCCACATGCCAGCCTCACCGTGCCGTTATTCCGAGATGACCGGTCACCATGGCGATCAAAATGGAGGAAGCTAAGAAAACATTAACGTTCTAAGGACAGGATTTAATCAGAATACGGATTCTTGCCCCAAGGCTAACTACAGCAGGCTCGCATAATGATGATAATGCTCACGGTGATGGCGATACTCACCGGTGCCGTGCTCGGCTTGCGCTTCACAGTTCTTATTCTAGTACCGGCCAGCTTTATTGGTTCGGTAGCGACGCTCGGTATCGGCATCGCGCACAGCAACGGCCTCTGGTCCATTTTGCTGGCCTTGGTCTTGGTAATATCGGCGCTGCAAATTGGTTATTTCAGCGGGGCCGTAATCCGCTTCGTCAATGCGGGAGCGCGCTTCCGTAAATATTCGTCTGGAATCTTGACCCCGATACAACGGGCTGGCCGTTGAACGAGATCGCAAGAACTTTTAATTAGTCGTCACGAAATTTGGAGTTAGGCTTCGGGCCATTTCGTATTGGGCCGCTAATCATTCCGATTGGGAAATATCGCCCACTAAGCTGCAATGAGGACCGGAACTGCAAATAACATTTCACCCGCTGCATTCCTGACCTGAACTTGCGAGTCAATCCAACCGTCCTCCTCAGAGCATCCAAGATCCGCTGCAATTAATTCGGCCATCTCTGCCGCTTCCTCCGACCGGCTAAAGAAGCGGCCATGGAAGTCATATGAACGAGATTGCTGCTTGAAAATGTCAAAGAAAAGCCGCATGGACGCTGCTCCTAGGACTCGGGAGCTAAACCCTACTCCATCGTCCATTGTATTCGGCTTATTCTGATTGTTAAAATTTTAAGTCAATTAAATCGCGAATAAGTACCGAGATTGGGTCAAAAGCTAACAACCAAAAGCGCTAATAGGCGACATTGCACCTTCAAGGCAAATTATCTGAGCGAAAACTTGTGACAGTTAATGAATTCTCTAAGTAGCCGCAGGGCCTGCTACTCGAACGAGACGCCGAGCTTGCTGCCCTGCGCCCAATTCACCCGACAGCGCTTTACTTCGGTTTCACCACTGATCGTCAATTGAAAAACCTGCGGAACGCCGAAGCTATTGGATGGCTCCCCAACTGGGTTGGATACGACAATAATTATCCTAAAAGGTCTAAGGTAATGTATCACCAATCGATTCAATTTGTCAGAAGCGGACTAATGAAAAAAGGCTGCGGAAAGCGTAAGTCCGCTGATCACGAGAATGATGATCATTGAAAGCCGAACATTCGAGCGATAATTTAGTCTGGAATTGCGCATCGCACTAAGCCCGACAATCTGTTGGCTGCCGATGAAGGACCGCGGTCGTCACTATCCGCTGCAACGTTTAACGATCGTTAAATTTGTTTTTAGAGCAATATACGTAGTTCAACGGAATGTAAGTGTCGTCACCGGCCGTTGAGACCAAACGCCGAAAATGGATCATAAGCCGACAAATCGCCGTCCGACGTCTAATTGGCGACCTGACCACCAGATTCGACTGGCATATTGGACGCCCAATCATTGGGTTTTAATGCGCTCATTTGTCCGGTATGCGGCAAGATTCTTTAGAGCGGTCGATCGATTTAATCGCTGGAACTCCGTTAGGCTTTGCTCTATTTCGTTTGATGCGCATCGATGTTTTCTACAGCCGAGCGTCAGAATGGCTCGAGTTATCCGCCAAGATAGATCGCTTGCCTTAGCCAAGATCAATATAAATTCTGCAAATTCATCATTCAACTTCTGTACGACGACATCGGTTGGTAGACCAGATAAAGCTGCCAATCCAACCACGGTCTCCTCATAGCGGCCAGCCTTGGCAAAACCTTCCAGTTTGGCCGCATTCAATTGCCCTGCCCGTTTTAGCAAATCGACGAGCACCTGGGCTGCTGCGTATTCTTGCGATTGGATCAATGCTTGAGTACGTATCCGCGCAGTTACGTCGATGACCACGCTATCGATTTCCCGCTTTGCATGCGGACTTTCTGCTTTAAGCTTGATACGAACCGCTTCTGATGCAGTTTCGAGCAGTTTTTCGAACAGTTGCGGAGTAAGATCGGGGCGCGCGCCCACACTAATTGCAAGCTCGTTGTCGCCAATTGCGCGCTTGACGAGGGTGGTAAAGCCTTTGTCAGAAAATTTAGCGCCGGCATTCTGGGCCGTGCTTAGCACTACTTGCTGATCTCCGCGCTCGACAAGTACGTCGGTCACCGTCTCAGGAAGTAGCTTTCGGCGTGAGATCGCAAACAGATGATCCTGACTTTTGGTCTTGGCGCATTCGATCAAGGTCAGGTCGTCGAGACCCTCCGAGTGCATAAGTACGGAGGATGCGACAAAAATTGCATCATCGCACGCCAATGCGCGAAGAACCTTGGGGGGCGCCTTGGATACTGGTCCAAGGCGACTCGCGATTAAGGCACGTGACGATTCTTCGATTGTTACGATTAGTCGGCCAAACACATCGTCAATTAGAGCAATCTCATCGTCGGAATACTTATCAGAGTTGACCAGAAATAGATCCGTGAGGTGTCGAGCCATTTGGGCCCGCCGGTCGACCGAACTTTGCACGATGGCATTGTCGATCTCACGGATTATCGTGAGCTGAGCATTCATGACTCTTAGGACCACGTCCTGTGGTTGGCCAAGTTTGGCCACGGGCTCACATGCCCGTTGAATTGGTAAACGTCGATTTACCGTATAATTGGCTTTAGTTTAATAATTGCTAAAACACGGCTGAACACCTTGCCGGGCTGCTTGCGCGGGCGGCTGGATGATCCGCTAAGTGCCATTAGCCGACAGCAGCCAATCTCGCTTGATCACCTTGTCGCCGCGACCCGGGAGAACGAGATGGGCCCTAGGCCGAGCTAATCCGCCTCCTTACGGTGCGGTTCATCGCCCTTGGCGGGTTTGAGTTTTATTACCAACACGCGTCAGGCCGGCACCGCCCGTTTCCGATGCATTAAGGTAGATTTAATTTATTCAACGTACGATTGCACATGGCCATTTAAAAAGCACGATCGAATTTCGCTCAAAGCGGCAGGAAGGATTCCCGCCGATAAGGACAGGAAATGTCCCAAGTCGTACAGATTATCGACGAACTCGAAATTCGCGCTGAAAAACAATTCGGTCGCACAGCATACGATATTGAAAAAGATCACCGCGCTTTTTCTGGGCAGCCGGGGCACAATCACCGAGGAAATATCGTCCGTATTCGATGAGGTTATCCTGCGCTTCGTCGACCACGTCGAAAGGCGCGCCCGGGCCGAGCTGAGCTGGGATCTGGCGCCGATCGCTTATGCGCCGATTAACGTCGTTCGTCGCCTTGCCTCGGATGACGATATCTCCGTCGCAGGTCCAGTGCTGGCACAGTCGCCGCGGCTGACCGATCAGAATCTTGTCGAGGTCGCCAGGACCAAAGGCCAGTCGCACTTGAGCAAAGTCGCCGAACGCGCGCAACTTAGTCAGGCAGTCACCGACGTCCTGATCGATCGTGGCGACCAGAAAGTCGTTACCAAAGGTCGCCTCCAATACCGGAGCAAGCTTCTCGAAGACCGGCATGTCGATGCTGGTCATGCGCGCCAGCGGCGATGATGAGCTGACTTACGCCATGAGCCTGCGTCCAGATATCTCGCGGCGGTTGTTCAAACGTCTTATGACTTATGCCACTGAGAAAGCGCGGCAGCGAATGCTGGCGTCGTCGCCGCCTGCCGACCGTGAGGCAATCAATCGGGTGCTCACGCAAATTGCCGCCCAGGCCGGAAGCCGAACAATATCGCGGAAAGAATACGAAGCGGCGCAGCGTATGGTGCATTCCTTCAGCCAGGATACTGAACAGACACGCGCCAAGGTTTTGCAGTTTGCCGACGGCTATCGCATCGCGGAATTGGTCGCCGCGCTGTCGATACTGAGCGGAACCCCGATTGCGCTCGTCTCGCGGCTGATCTGCGACACCGAGCCGTTCGGCGCAATGGTCATGTGCAAGGCAATCGGACTCGATTGGATGGTCGCGCACGCTGTTTTGAATAACCTTCCCGGCATCAGCGAGGATCGCGAGGAAAAACTCGGCGAGATGGAAGAGCATTACTCTCATATGTCGAGCGAGTCGGCCGAGCGACTACTCAGCCACTGGCAAATGTATCAGGCATAATCCATTTCCGCCGTCGACCACTCCACTCGTCGTCGACTGGTGATTTTTAGGCGCCGTGCGATGAACAGTAATAAGTTGAATTAAGCTTCGAGGCTTTCGATATGATCACAGTAGAAAATCGCAAATGCCGTAGAATATACGACTTAAAGTCCGGGATGATCTCGTTCGAGAACAGTGGCGGCATACGCTGCAATATTCTCAACATGTCACCATTCGGCGCCTGCCTCGAGCTTGCCAATCATCTCGAGGTCCCAGAAGACTTTATTCTTGTGGTTGAGGTAGATCACATTGAATGGCCTTGCCACACGATATGGCGAAGCGAAAACAGAATTGGTGTTGTCTTTAAATAGGGCCGCCTCAAAATATCAGTTTCTGTTATTTCAGTCTAAGCATCAGATGTGACCCATGGTGTCACGCGGAAAGGCGGGGCATCCCGCCCGCGCTAACGAACTTCCATTTTTTGTGCGAAGAATATTATCGCCTGCACACAGCGCTGGCCCTGTGCGAAAATCAGTAGAGTAAGAATTGCGTCGACGCAGTTTCAAAAGTGCGACTGCAGCGGTGACGTAGCCTTACATTACTCGCCAAAAGAGTTAACACCGGTTCAATTCCCGATTGGGACAGCATATCTACTCCAACGAATAGTCGAACTCGGCCGCTCTCAAATGGGGGACAGCTGCAGCCTGCAAACGCACGCTTTAAGCCTTCCCTTAACCAAGGGCGCTTTAGACTAGAGGTAGCACGATAGCCTCACGCGATTTCTCAGACCTGCGTACGGTTAGAGCACACACTATGGTCTCGCACGTATCGTCTCGCCGCTGGCTCCTTCGCGACATTCGGCCGACCTATGTACTGCTTGTGTTGGTCGCTTTCGTCGTTGCTATTTTCGCCTATTCCATTGATTGGTCCACGGCTCGACACAAGGGTCCGGAGCGACCGAAGAATGTCAGCATAGAACAACGCTATGCTGGTTCGATCATTGTCCCCGTGGGCGGGGATCTGTGCTGGACTTATGTTCTCGACAACCGCACCGGGTCCATACGGGATGGAGATTACTCCAAATGCGACGAGGCTACGCGCAAATTTGACGAGAAAAACCCATCACAAAGTATGGATATGCTGCGCCTGCGCGAAGTCGGCAAAGCATTTCGCCATAACGGCGATTAACTGGCGCATTTCTGATTCGAGCATGAGTTAGTATGATTTGTTATCTTGATCAACCGCTGTTTTGCATTTCCTTGGACTTTTGCTGCGAATTACACCGCTTGTGTGGGGCTAGCTGCCGCTACAGCGGCATGAGATAGACACCCTGTGCAATGTCGCAAGGTTTGCATTGATTATCCCACTTGCGCGCTCATTAATGCTCAATCATCATGTATCGTAGATCGATCGGAGGAATTCCAGTGGCGAAGAAAAACCCCAATCCAATCGACATGCATGTGGGCACCCGCGTGCGAAGCCGTCGTCAGGAACTCGGTTTGAGTCAGGAAAAACTCGGAGATGCGCTGAAACTTACATTTCAGCAGGTACAAAAATACGAGAAAGGCGTAAATCGCGTCAGCGCAAGCCGCTTGCAGCAGCTTTCACATATCCTAAAAGTCCCTGTCGCGTATTTCTTTGAGGGCACGCCAGGCAAATTCAAGTCACAAGGAAATGCTCCGTCGTTAGAATACGTATCCGAATTTACTGCGACCGTCAGACGGTCTTTCACTCGCGAAGGCATTTGTGCAAATCAGGAATGCCACTGTACGACATCTAATCGTGAAGCTCGTTAGTGAAATTGCGGGCGACTAGCCGCTCGACGGTGGCATTATATTTAAATATAGAGCCAACCGGTGACATTGATGGTACTGGGCGCCGTTATGCAGCGCCGTGATTGCGCAGATTGCTCAATTTAGCAATTGGGTAATTCGTGCATGAGTCAGAGCCACGAGCTATCGAAAATGCGAATAGAGATCGGATAGCATGCGGATTAGGCCAGTGAAGTACACGCCATTGAAAAAGGCAGCGTCCAACAAATATAAAATGACGATGCAGGTACACAGGGCGATCGCGGATTTATCCATTCGAGTTTGTCCCGAAGTCTAACGGCCGTTCGTGAAAACCAGCCAGTCGCTGTGTGTCACATACCTATTAACTCAACTTGTCGGCCGGATGTTCCGGCATAAATTTCCTCCGCTACCGGCGGCGATCGTAAAATGTAGGTCCGAGTCTGATTGCAATGGCGACAAACATAGGTGTGTCGCAGCATTCTTGCGGCAACCGGATGGGGAGTAATAGTGACTTGTGTCATGCCCGAGTGACACTTCGGGCACGGCGTTAGTTTGGTGCATTCTTGCTGAGCTTGCATGGTACTTTTCCGACCTAGACCAGTGCCGAGGCAGCCTTCAGAGTAATTCCACGCTAGTTCCTGTTGTTTGAGCTTTTTTCAGCACACACAACCGACGGCGTTCTTGCATGTAGAACTCCTGTCGAACTGAGATCAAAATAGAAGACAATCATAGGGAATATCTTAAGCTGTACTGATGCACGACAGCCCACGCTGAAGGCGTTTATTAACCAAGAAATTCTACGCAAGGCCCTCATCGCTGGAGCGCGACCAAAAATAGAAGCTTTCCGGGATTGCGTCTGAACTTCGGGCGACAGTAAGGCCCCGGGCACGGTTTGGCTGGGCCACTTCGCGAAGCCATCTACACGATACGGAAAGAACACCGCCAGTATGGCGGTCTATTTATTTAAGAAGCGGGTATTGACGGTCTGTTTGAGATACCAGCGGACAATAAATTACTGCATCGGGGTGCCACATAAGTCTGCGCCAACACCAATTGCGGGGAATTAAGCTTGAGGAGTTTACACTTGTTGCCCAAGAGCGGAATAGCAATCATACTGCGGAGAAATTGATTCCTTTCGACTTGAATCGTTTGCGCGGCAATGGAGCACCGTCCCATGACGAACGGAACGAGCAACGCCGCCAGCGCGCCGCATCAATGTTGGTCGTGCAGGGCGGAAGTTGCGGCAGGCGATAAGTTTTGCCGCCATTGCGGAGCGAAGTTGCATTCCGAGCCAAGCGCGGCGGCAGCCCATCCGCCGCTGCATCCGTCAAATGCGGTCCTGCATGAGCGGCTAGTCGCCATTGAAAAATTGCTGCTCAAAACAATCGTTGGCGTTGTCGCGCTGTTGCTTCTCGTCGGGTGGATTGCGCTGCAATTGTATCATTTCGGCAGGATATAACCGGCCTCGGATCTAGCGTGGTCAATCGAGGGGCGAACGGCTCCGACAGCGCCAAAGTCCTATTGCTTTAAAGCGGGACTGTGCTGATATTGCTGCGCTTATTGCGAATAAATCGCCTGGCTAGAGTGTTTTTCAAGGCACGATCGATTCTCTAGGCACAAGATGGCAAGAACTTCCATGCGGGTTCGGTTCTGGGGGGTCCGTGGCAGCATCGCCTGCCCGGGGCCAGAAACCATCCGCTACGGCGGCAACACCCCCTGCATCGAAGTGCGCTGCGGCGATCGCGTGCTGATCTTCGATGCCGGTACCGGATTGCGGCCGTTCGGCAATGCGCTGATCAAGAATGCGAATATTCGCGACGCCGACATTTTCTTGACCCACTGTCATCTCGATCACGTTGTCGGCCTGCCGTTCTTCACCCCGTTTTTCGTCGACGGTTACAAGGTCCGGATCTGGGCGGGAAATCTGCTGCCCGCGACCAACGTCGAACAGGTCGTGCGCAAGCTGATGAGTTCCCCGCTATTTCCGGTCGAGGTCGAAATATTCAAGGCGGCGCTTGAGTTTCACGATTTCCGATCCGGCGACATCTTGCGCCCCTACGAGGACGTGACGCTGCACACCGCGCCGCTCGACCACCCGGACGGCGCCAGCGGCTACCGCCTCGAATATGACGGACGGACCTTCGCCCTGATCAGCGACACGTCGGGATTTCCCGGCAAGTGCGACCGCGAATTGGTCTCGCTCGCTCGCGGCGCCGATCTGATCGTCTACGACGCCACGTTCACGGAAGATGAAATCCTCTCCCGCGAGGGTTGGGGCCATTCCACCTGGCAGCGCGGCATTAAGCTGGCGGAGGAAGCCGGCGCCAAGCAGCTGTGCCTGTTTCATCACGATCCGTCGCACGACGACGAGTTCATGGATTCGCTGGCCGCCGACGCCAACGATGCGCGCCCGGGCACCATCACGGCGCGCGAGGGCCAGATCATCGATCTTTGAGAGGCGGCCGCAGCGGCCGCCTGAGGGATTGCAGCGGGGCTAACCCCGCAGCCGTCTAATCGACCTTGTGCGGGCCGCTGGTCATTGCAAGTTTCGACGAAATCACACCTGCACGATCGTCCTGAAGAGAGCTGACGGCAGCCCCGGTCGGAACCGTCCGGCGCCGGGCGAGTTCGGCCGTAAAGGTGCGCGCACCGCCATGATCCAGTGCGACCAAATATTGGTACGGGGTCGCGTCGGCGTTCATCATGAGCAAGGTGCGGTTGTCCAAAACCAGCCATTCATTCTTGAAGTGGACAGCAACCACGGCATGGGTCGCCTGATGCTCGACGTCGCGCACGATTTCCAACTGGAGGTCGTCGGGGGCGACGCCTGCCTCCTCAAGCGCGACATATTTCGCAATGGCGTAGTCCTCGCAGTCGCCAGCCCGGCTGCCCAAGGATTGCAGCGGGGACGCCCAGTAGTCCTCGACGCCGTATTGCGCCATGTCGCTCATCGGCCTGATGCTCAGATTGATGGCGCGATTGATCTCGCCGAACCGCGCCTTGCCCTCGCGTTGCCTGGCGCTGTCAACAATCGCCAGAAAGCGCTTCGCCGCCGCGGAACAGGGCCGCTCGCCCGTTTGGCAGACCGCGAGCGTCGCCTTGTCAGCGAGAATGCGCGACTGAAGTTCCGTCCACTTGGCGGTCGTATCGGGCAGAATAATTGTCGCTACGCGCTGCCAAATCGTTTCTGGTTCCGCCGCGTCCGGCTCTTGCGCGCGTTCCGGAACGCTGACCGTGAGCGTGGCGAGCACCGGCGCCGCGCGATAATCCCATTCATTGTCGATCGCGGCTTGATCAATCGCGGCTCGGACGACGGCCATGCCTTCGTGGCCCGCCGCAACCTTCAGCGAAGATGGATTTGAGCGCTCATCCGCCAACGTGCTCGCGCAGCAAGCCGCCGTAATGAGCAGACAGATTCGTGCCGTCTTGACGAACGCCGACATGTTTGAACGCCCCGTTTCCGGGAATGTCGGTCGGCACCGCCGATCCCACTCCCGAATTTACGGGAATGAATAGCGTTCAAGATTTGCAGCGAGGTTTAATCCGGCAATAACGGCGGGCTTTTTGGACGATCGCCGTGAATCGACTCTGAATTAATCTGTAAAATTTTAACGAGCGTGCGCCGCGGGGCCGATGAAAGAAATCTTTAACGATGTCGGCGGCGTCTGAAACGACAAGATCGGGGGACGTCACGAGGCAAATTTGGCCGCTCCGCCCGCAATTTATTGGTTGTTATTTGGTATCAAGCGCGATGGCGCCGTTCCAGTCCGCGGGCGGTGGATTCTTTTGGAAGTCCTCGATGCGTTCGGCGTAAATATCGAACAAATAATCGAGGCCGAAGCCGTTGGCCGCCGCGCGGCAGCGCGCGAGCGTTTCCTTGGCGGCGGCAAAATCGCGTTGCCGGTAGCGCGCCAGCATCTCGTTGAAATCACTGTCGATCTTCTCGAAGTCGGCGCTGCGGGCGACGTCTTCGCCGCCGAGAATGGTGTAGACGGTCTCCGGCTCGGTTTTCCCTTTCACCGCGATGAAATCGAGCTCCAGCACGGCAAATGACGATTTGCGCGCCGCTTCCGCCGTTTTCGAACCGATGACGATGGAAACGCCGTAGGATTTCGTCTGCCCTTCCAGGCGCGAGGCCAGATTGACCGAATCGCCGAGCACCGAATAATTGAAGCGCAGGTCGGAGCCCATATTGCCGACAACGCATCGTCCGGTGTTGAGCCCGATGCCGACCTTGAGCGGGATGAAGCGCTGGCCGGTTTCCTTGGACTGCTGCTCGCGCTGCTCGTTGAGCGTCGCAACGCGGCGGAGCATTTCCAGCGCCGCCTGGCAGGCATTGACCTCGTGCGCGGGATCGTGCAGCGGGGCGTTCCAGAACGCCATGATGGCGTCGCCGATATATTTGTCGATGGTGCCGTTGTGCTCGATGATCGCATTGGTCATGGGCGTGAGGAAATTGTTCATCAACGTCGTCAGACCTTGCGGGTCGTCCTTGTAGATTTCCGAAATCGTGGTGAAGCCGCGCACGTCACTGAACAGGATCGTCATGTTGCGATCCTCGCCGCCCAGCGTCAGCGTCTCGTGCGATTTGGCGAGCTGTTCGACCAGCGAGGGCGCGAGATATTGCCCGAAGGCGGAGCGGATGCGGCGGCGCTGGAATTGCTCGCGGAAATAATTGATGAAGACCAGCGTTATGTAGATGATGAAAGTCGAAGCCAGCGGAAAAGTGGCGTCGAGCAGAATGCGTTGCTGGGTGAAGAAGTACCAGGAACCGGCCGCCAGCACCGCGGCCATCGCGGTGCCCACGACCAGCATCATCGAGGCGCCAAGAACGGGCCCGAGCGCGATGATGATGAGGCTGATCAGGACCGAGACCGCGAGCTCGACGCCGAGCGCGTAGTTCGGATAGGTGAGCACGGAATTGGTCAGGATGTTCTCCAGCACCTGGGCGTGCACCTCGACGCCGGACATTGCCGGATCGATCGGGGTCGTCTTCACGTCGCGCAGGCCGACCGCCGAGGTGCCGATCAGGACCAGCTTGCCGGCGATGCGGTCGGGCGCCACGCGGTCCTCGAGCACGTCCTTGACCGACACGTAACGGTCGGCCTCGTGCCGACCAAAATAAACCCATAGCTGGCCGTTGCTGTCGGTCGGCATTTCGAGGCCGGGGACGGCAACGCTGATGATGCCGGCCGCGTCCGTCTTGACCCGGATCGCGCCGGAATTGGTGACGACGCGCAGCATTTCAAGCGTCAGCGCCGAGACGACCGCGCCTTGCGCCTTCATCACCAGCGGCACGCGGCGCTGGATGCCGTCGAGCTCGGGGCGGATGGTGAGCAAGCCATGGCCGGCCGCCGCCTGTTCGAGAATTGGGATGTTGCGGATGATGCCGGGGAAGGTGATGAGGTAGGGGCTGGGGTCCAGGCCAAGCATCGCATAGCCGGAGGTCGCCCGCGGCGTGGCATTCTGTTGCGACGCTTGATAGTAGCCCGACTCGCCCAGCACCACGCGGGAATGGCGGATGGCGTCGGCGAAAACGGCGTCGTTGCTCGGCAATTGCAGAAGCTGCTCGCGCGTCTGCTCGCTAAGATTGCGGAAGCTCTGCGCCGCGATGCTCGGCGACATGCGGTCCGGTTCGGCAAAGATGATGTCGAAGGCGATGGCGGCGCTGCCAAGTTTCGTCAGCTTGGTGACCAGATCGGCCAACAGTGTGCGCGGCCAGGGCCACTGCCCGTAGGTATTGAGGCTTTTCTCGTCGATATCGATAATGACGGCCGGCCGCACATCGGCTTTGCGCGGATGCGCCAATTGATAGAAATCGAAAGCCCGAGATCGCACCGCTTCGAGCAGCGGCGGATCCCAAATGCGCAGCAGCACCAGGGCGGCCAGCAAGAACAGGCAGACCACGCGGCCGAGGCCAAAGGCCTGCGCCAACCGGGTAAGCTTGTTCATTTCAGGCGGCCGAATTCGCGGGTTCGTTCATTGCGGGCGCAAGTTTCGGCCAGCGGCGCCAACTTCGCAATGGGGGATCGGCCTTGCCCGGACGATTGCGAGGACTTTGCCGCCGGCCGAACGGGCTTACTTCTCGCGGAACGCCCGCAAGTACTGGTCGTATATCGGTTTCATCAAATACGAGATGACCGTGCGCTCGCCGGTCTGCACAAAGACCTCGACCGGCATGCCGGGCAGCAATTTGACCTCGCCTAGGCGAGCTACCTGCTTCGCCGGCAAGCGAAACGCGGATCGTGTAGTAGCTCTGCCCCGTGCGTTGATCGGTCGTGGTGTCGGCGGATACGCGGGTCACTTTGCCGTCGATTTCGGGCGTGGTGCGGATGTTGAACGCGGAGAAACGCAAGACTGCGGCCTGGCCAAGCTGCACCTGGTCGATATCCTGCGGGTTGACCTTGGCCTCGACCTGCAATTCGCCGGTATCGGGAACGATCAACATGATCGGATCGCCCGCCGCGATCACGCCGCCGACGGTGTGAACCGTCGATTGAAACACCACGCCCGTTTGCGGGGCGCGGATGATGGTGCGCTTCAACTGGTCCTCGGCGGTCACTTTGCGCTCGACGAATTCGCCCATCTTGGCGTCGATATCGGCCAGATCCTTGGCGACCTCGCTGCCGAGGTCGCGGTCGATTTGGATGATCTGCAGCCGGGTTTCGGCGATCTTGCCCTGCGCCTGCGCCACAGACGCAACCAATTGCGCGCGTTCGCCGTCGATCCGTGTCGCTTCGCGCTCAAGCTGGGTCAGACGCGTGAGCGGCACAAGCTTTTTGGCATAGAGGTCGCGCACGCCGTCAAGCTCGCGCCGGATCAGAACGACTTCCTGCGTTTTTGCGGCTTGTTGCGCCTCGAGACCGTGGATCTCGTCGCCCAACTGTCCGACCCGTTGCTGGAGCTGCGCCTTTTGTCCGAGCCGCGCCGTGCGACGCAACTGGAAAAGACTTTTTGCGCCGGCGACGTCTGCCATGGCGTCGGGATCGTTGGTCCGCGCGAGCAGCTCGGGCGGGAATGTGATCTGATCGGCGCCGTCGCGCTCGGCTTCCAGACGCGCCTTGCGCGCCATGAGTTCATTGAGGCCTTTGGTAACAATCGCCAGGTTGGCGCGCAGCACCGTTTCGTCGAGCCGCACCAGGACATCCCCGGCCTTGACATGATCGCCGTCGTGAACGAGCAATTCACCGACAATGCCGCCGGTCGGATGCTGCACTTTCTTCACGTTCGAATCGACGACAACCGAGCCTTGCGCGATGAGGGCGCCGGATAATTGGGTGGTGGCGGCCCAGCCGCCGACACCGCCGCCGAGCACCAGGACGACGATAAGCCCGGCCCGGAGATTGCTGCGGATGGAAGAAAACGAACTCCCGTCGTTTGGACCCGTGGTAGCAATCTTGATCTGGTCGATGGCTTCATACGCCGCGAACTTGAGCTGATCAAAGGTCCAGATCTTTATCGGCGGTACCTTTATTTTTTTTCTTATGTTCAGTTTGCTCATGTCCGGTTTTTTCATGCGCCGGCGCTCCCGGCTTCGGGCACGACTTTCAGCGAACGTGGCGGCGGGGCCGGCCGTTGCAGAACCTTGGGCAGGATTTCATCCTTCGGCCCGAAGGTCTGCATGCGCCCATTGTTCATGACCAGAACCTGGTCGACGCCGGCAATGGCGCTGGGGCGGTGCGTGACGACGATAATGATGCCTTTGCGTTCGCGCACGCCGAGGATGGCCCGGGTGAGCGCTTCGTCGCCCTCGGAATCGAGGTTGGAATTCGGCTCATCGAGGACGACCAGGAACGGATTGCGATAGACCGCGCGCGCAAGTGCAACCCGCTGCGCCTGGCCGGCCGAAAGCGACGTGCCCTGCTCGCCAATCGGCGTGTCGTAGCCCTGCGGCAGCTTGACGATCAGGTCGTGAACGCCGACTTCCTTGGCCGCGGCAATGACGGCTTTGGAGTCGGGCTTGGCCTCGAAGCGGGCAATGTTCTGCGCCACCGTGCCGCTCAGCAGCTCCACGTCCTGCGGCAGATAGCCGACGTGGCTGCCGAGCGCGTCCGGCGACCATTGATCGAGCGTGGCGCCATCCAGGCGCACGCCACCGCGCGCGGGATGCCATACCCCGACCAGCAGCCGCACCAGCGACGACTTGCCGGAGCCGCTCGGTCCGATGATACCAAGACCTTGCCCGCCCTCTAGTTTGAAGGTGACGTCGTGGACGACCGCCTTTTGCGTGCCCGGCGGCACGACGCTCACGTTCTCGACAGTCAGATTGTGCTTGGGGGCATCGAGCTCCATGCGCGCCGCATGCGCGGGCAGCGCCGACAAAAGACGGTTCAGCCTGGTCCAGCTCTGACGGGCGGCGACGAAGCCCTTCCAATTGGCGATGGCGAGATCGACCGGCGCAAGCGCACGCGCACTCAAGATCGATCCGGCGATGATGATGCCGGCGGTCGCCTCCTGGTGGATCACCAGATAGGCGCCGACCGCCAGCACGCCCGATTGCAGCAGCATGCGCAACACCTTGGAGATGGAGCCGAGCCCGCCGCTAACGTCGCTGGCGAGACGCTGGCTGCGCATATATTGGCGGTTGGCCTCGCCCCAGCGCGCCGCGATACGGCCGACCATGCCCATGGCGGTGAGCGCCTCGGCGTTGCGCCGGCTGGTTTCGGCCAAGGCGTTGCGCGAGACGGCCGCTTCCGTCGCCGCCTTGGTCGGGTCGCGCATGAGCACTTCGGTCAGCACGGTCAGCCCAATCAGGATGACGGCGCCGACCAGCGCGGTAAGGCCGATCAGCGGATGGAAGGCGAAAGCAGATGCCGAGATAAAGCGGGATCCAGGGCAGATCGAACAAGGCGACCGGGCCGAGGCTGGAAAGATAGGAGCGGATGGCATCGAGGTCGCGCAAGGGCTGCAGGCCATCGCCGCGGTTGCCGGCCAGCAACGGCAGCCGCACCAGGGTGTCGTAGACGCGGCCGCTGAGCGTCTCGTCGAGCGCGCCGCCGATGCGGGCCAGGATACGCCCGCGGATGGCGTCGAGAATGCCGAGCGCGGCGAACAGTCCGGCGACCAGAATCACCAGGCCGACCAGCGTCGGCGTGCTGCGGCTGGGCAGCACGCGATCGTAGATTTCCAGCATGAACATCGCGCCGGCGAGCGTCAGGATGTTGCTCATGCCGCTGATCAAGGCGGTGCCTAGAAAGGCGCCGCGGCACGACGCCAGCGCCGCCGACAGCTCCGAGCGGGGCAAAGCTTGGTTAGGACGGGAATTTGGTCGTTGCATCAGCTAGCACCAGACGGGGACTCCAGACCCTTGCCTCGTAGCAGACAAAACCAAAGGCGGGATTAAAGCCATCACTTTCGAAATTGTGGCATAAATACAGTAACTTGTCGCTTAGGAGCCGCTGCAAAGGCTATCAATTCATTGTGGCAAAAAGGTTAAGCGGCGGGGTTTTGCGCCCGGTTTAGGCATGCAGGATAAAATCCGCATGCGTCAATTGAATGGCGTTCACATTGGCCAGATGAATCGCCAGGTCGGCGCCGGCCTGTGCTTCAGGTGTGCTCGTCAAATTGGCATAAACGTTGGTCGTCGTGCCGTTTTGAATCCAGGCGACGCTGTGGGCCGCGACCTGCGCGCCGTCGGTGAGCAGCCCCTGGACACCGGTTATGCCGGCGATGGCCGAGAAATCGATGGTGTCGTGATTCGCTGTCGTCGGGGTGAAATTGGTGATGGTGTCGAAGTGACCGGCACCCGCCCGCGTATCGGTGACGGCATTAAACACAAAGTTATCATGGCCGTCTGTGCCGGTCAGGATATCGCCACTACTCGCGTGACTAACGATCGTATTGACGCGGTCATCTGGTGACGTTGTCGCGGCGGCAATGCTCGGGGTCGGCACAGGCGGATCGGTGATAAGCGTGCCGCCCGACCCGTCAGCCGAGAGATTGAAGCTCGCCGCGCTAAATTCGCCACTCGCGAAAGCGATGTGACCGACGGTGTTGCCCGAGTCGAAGATGGTGAGCGTGCCGCCGGTGTCCGTGCCGGCATTGTCGTCGTAGGCGAGGGTGATGTTCGAGCCAAAGGCAATGTCCGTCAGATCGATCGCATCCGAGTGCGCCATGTCGGGTGCGGTTCCGGCAAATCCGGAAATTTGGCCCGCGAAATCCGCTACATGCCCGAGCACGAGCTCGCCATAGGCCGTGCCGGTGCCGTTATCGAACGTGACGTTCACGTTCGATTGCCCGTCGAATATCAGCGTTCCGCCTGCGATGATCGCGCTGCCGCCGCTCACCGCATCGTCGATCTGCAGCGTGCCGCCGTTCGTCGCTTCCAATATGCCGGCGTTGGCGATGGCGTGGCCGGTGTCGAGCGTAAGCGTGGCGCCAGAGATATCGGCCTCGATCGTGCCGTGCGCCGCATTGACCAGCGTCAGGTTGCCGTCGCCGGAGCCGATCTGGCCCGCGCCGGAGATAATATTGTCGACGTTCGTCAGCGTGCTGGCTCGACGTCGCGCCGACGATGGCGGCGTCGCCCGACATCGTGACATGGCCGCCGCCTTGCAGCGTGATGCCGTCACCGATGATCTGAAGCTCAGTGTAATCTCCGCTCGAGTTCAGCTCGATGGTTCCGGAATTGTCGATCGTGCCGCCGAGCGGCAGCACTGCGCCGTCGCCGATCACCATGGTGCCGGCGTTCTCGACAACGGGCGTCTGATTGAACACAAAGTCGTTTGCGGTGAGAGATGCTGCATCGACGCCATGCAGCGTGATCGTTTCGCCGTTGCCGACGGTGATCACCGCATCGCCATTGGCATTATCGGCAATATGGAGGTCGCTGAAGCTGGCGACGCCAGCAAATCCCATCAGATCGATTTTGTCCGACGCGGCGTCGAAGTTGTAGATGACATCATTGCCGATCGGCTGCGCAAACACGAACAGATCGTTGGCGCCGGAGCCGGTGAGGTTGTCGTCGCCCGAAAGCGCGAAGATCGGCGAGCCGGGGACATAGGCTTCGACGTTGTCCAACACGACAGCGGTGCCAGTGGTGCCATCGGCGTTGGCCCAGGTTTCGGTCACGCTGAGCACCGTTGCTCCCGCATATGCGGCGGCCGTCAGCACGGTGAGCGCGCTGAGGTCGTCCGTCTCCATGGTCCAGGTGCCGTTGCCGTTGTTGGTCCCCTTGTTCAGGCTCCAATCCGCCGGCATCCCGCTGATCGTGACGGTAGTCAGCGCGCCCACGCCCGACGGATCGGTTAAAGCCAGATTGATCGGCTCGCCGGCGACGCCGGCGGGCGCATTGAAGGTCAAACGGGAGGCGTTGCTCACATTTCCCGCAACGTCGACAGATTCAACAAACAGCGTCCAGGCCTGGGTGCCGACGGGATTGGTCCAAGTCCCAGTCGTGCTGGTCGTGGACGTATAGCTGCCGGTCGGATTGGTCTGGGTTCCGGTGTCCACCTGATAGAGATAATGGTCAATGCCGGATCCACCGCTGTTATCGGTAGCGGCATTCCAGCCTACGGTGCTGCCACTTACGAAGTGCAAGTTAGATGGTGCGTTGGGCGCAATGGTGTCGATAGTCGCTGCATAGCTCGCAGAAAGAACGCTGGTGTTGCTAGTTGCATCAGTCTCCGTTGCCGTGAACTGATAAGTCGTGCCATTCACTAGCGTGTTGCTATCTGCCTTGCTCCAGTTGCCACTGACTGTCCGTCATCGTCGTACCAATCGACACCCCGCTCTGAAACACCGTCACCGTGCTGTTGGCCGCGGCCGTGCCGTTGATCGTCAGCGAAGTGTCGTTGGTGATATGGTCGCCCACCGTCCCGCTGTCAGTCGTAAACCCGGTGATTACCGGAGCCACAGGCGGCGTGTTCACTGTCAGCGTATAGTTCTCCGTCGCCGTCGCGGCTTCGCCGGCGGTGGTATTTGGCGCCGAGATCGACAGCGTGAAGGTACCAGCCGTGTCCCCCGCATTGAACGTCAGCGCCGTGAACTGCGCCGCCGAGCCGGTCCAAGTGCCGGTGCCCGCCGTGTAGGTGCCGCCGTTGAAGTGGCTGAGACCGCCCGGCAGGCCGGTAATCGTCACAGTGCCCAGCGTGTCGTCGCTGTCGAACTGGGTTTCCGTCACGCCCAGCGTGACCAGGCCGCCCTCATTCACCGTCGCCGATGTCGCGCCGCCCAGAATCGGTAGCTCCGTGCCCTCCGCCGAATTGATGGTCAGCGTGTAGTTCTCCGTCGCCGTCGCGCTTTCGCCGGCGGTCGATGTTCGGCGCTGAGATCGACAGCGTGAAGGTGCCGGTCGTGGACCCGGCAGCGAACGTCAGCGCCGTGAACTGCGCCGCCGTGCCGGTCCAGGTGCCGCTGCCTCGCCGTGTAAGCTGCCGCCGCTGAAGTCGGCCAGATCGTGCGGCAGGCCGGTGATCGTCACGTTGCCCAGCGTGTCGTCGGCATCGAACTTGGTTTCCGTCACGCCCAGCGTGACCAAGCCGCCCATAGTCACGGTCGCCGATGTCGCGCCGCCCAGAACCGGCGCTTCAGGGACCGGCTCGACCGTAAGCGAAATGGTCTGCGCCGCCGAGTCGGCGGTGGCGGCACCCTCCTGATTATGCGCGGTCACGGTCAGCGTGGCCGGAGGGCCGTCCTCGCCAGCATTGAGCTTGAGATCGGAGAGCGCGGCAGCGGCCACCGTCCAAGTGTGGGTGACGCTATTATAGCTGATGCCGGCCTGGTCAGTTGCCGAGGTCAGCGTGGCGTCCGACGGCACACCGGCAATAGTCACCGACAGCGAAGCATGCGTATCGACATCGGCGGCGCTGATGTTCAGCGCGATCGAATTTTCCTCATTAACATGCAGCGTATTGCTCGCTAGCGTCAGCGTCGGCGCGTCGATGGTCCCGGTGATGGTGATGGTGATCGGCTGGGTGACAACGCCGCCGTGGTGGTCGTTAACCGTGGCCGTATAGGTCAGCGTCAACGTCTCGTTCTGGGCCAGGAAGTCGAGCGCTTTGTCGGCAACACTGTAGGTCCAGCTCGCCGAGCCGTTGTCGGTGTTGCCGGCAGCTGGAACGATGGCAAGCGCCGTCTCTAATGCGCTCTGCTGGCCTGCCGTCAGCGTCAGTGCCGTATGCCCGTCCGCCGCTATATAATTGTAGGACGCAAACGGTGCCGTCACCGTCGGCCGGTCGCTCAGATCGACGTCGGTAAAGCTGATAGTCCCCGATACCGTATCGGTCGCCGCATTGTTGGTCCCCGGCAACTCCGAGAATGCATTGCTTGTCGCCGACGTGATCACAGGCGTGTCGTTGGTGCCGGTGATGGTGATGGTGACCGGCTGGCTGACAACGCCGCCGTGGTGGTCGTCGACCTGCACCGTATAGGTGAGAGTGACGGTCTCGCCCACCGCCAGGTAGTCGAAGCTCTTGTCCTGCGCCGAGAAGGTCCAGGCGTCAGAGCCGCCGATGCCGGTGCCCGTGGTGTCGGTCAGCGCGCCGAGCGAGAGCCAGCCGAGCAGCGTGTCGCATTGCTCGGCAGCCCGGTGGTGACGCCCGCCGTGCTCACGCCGGTCACCGTCACCGCGTGCGTATCGCTGAGGTCGACATCGGTGAAGGTCACCGCACCGCTCGCCGTGTCGAGGGCGGTCGAGCCGGTGACGCCGGCGTGTTCGGTAATCGCGCCGGTCTGCGTGCCGCTGGTGATCACCGGCGTGTCATTGGTCCCGGTGATGACGAAGGTCACCGGCTGCGTCGAGCTCGCGCCGTTGTTGTCGGTCACCGTCACGTCGTAGACGACGGTCAGCGTCTCACCCTTGGCCAGGAAGTCGAACGCGTCGTCGGCCGCCGAGAACGCCAGCGCCACCGAGCCCGCCCCGCTATGCGTCGAATCCGTCAGCGTGTAGCTCAGCGCGCTGTTGAGCGCCGCGTTCAGCGCCGTCGTATCCGCCGGCGTGAGCCCGCTGAGCGGGCCCGCCGACCAGGTCGCGGCCGGCGCCCCCAGCGTCACGCTGTGCGTGTCGTTAAGATCGACATCGGTGAACGAGAGCTGCGCCGAGGCCGTGTCCGGCGTCGCCGAGCCGGTCGTATCCGGCATCTCGGTCAACGCGTGGCTCGCCGTCGTATCGGCCGCCACCACCGGCGTGTCATTGGTCCCGGTGATGACGAAGGTCACCGGCTGCGTCGAGCTCGCGCCGTTGTTGTCGGTCACCGTCACGTCGTAGACGACGGTCAGCGTCTCACCCTTGGCCAGGAAGTCGAACGCGTCGTCGGCCGCCGAGAACGCCAGCGCCACCGAGCCCGCCCCGCTATGCGTCGAATCCGTCAGCGTGTAGCTCAGCGCGCTGTTGAGCGCCGCGTTCAGCGCCGTCGTATCCGCCGGCGTGAGCCCGCTGAGCGGGCCCGCCGACCAGGTCGCGGCCGGCGCCCCCAGCGTCACGCTGTGCGTGTCGTTAAGATCGACATCGGTGAACGAGAGCTGCGCCGAGGCCGTGTCCGGCGTCGCCGAGCCGGTCGTATCCGGCATCTCGGTCAACGCGTGGCTCGCCGTCGTATCGGCCGCCACCACCGGCGTGTCATTGGTCCCGGTGATGACGAAGGTCACCGGCTGCGTCGAGCTCGCGCCGTTGTTGTCGGTCACCGTCACGTCGTAGACGACGGTCAGCGTCTCACCCTTGGCCAGGAAGTCGAACGCGTCGTCGGCCGCCGAGAACGCCAGCGCCACCGAGCCCGCCCCGCTATGCGTCGAATCCGTCAGCGTGTAGCTCAGCGCGCTGTTGAGCGCCGCGTTCAGCGCCGTCGTATCCGCCGGCGTGAGCCCGCTGAGCGGGCCCGCCGACCAGGTCGCGGCCGGCGCCCCCAGCGTCACGCTGTGCGTGTCGTTAAGATCGACATCGGTGAACGAGAGCTGCGCCGAGGCCGTGTCCGGCGTCGCCGAGCCGGTCGTATCCGGCATCTCGGTCAACGCGTGGCTCGCCGTCGTATCGGCCGCCACCACCGGCGTGTCATTGGTCCCGGTGATGACGAAGGTCACCGGCTGCGTCGAGCTCGCGCCGTTGTTGTCGGTCACCGTCACGTCGTAGACGACGGTCAGCGTCTCACCCTTGGCCAGGAAGTCGAACGCGTCGTCGGCCGCCGAGAACGCCAGCGCCACCGAGCCCGCCCCGCTATGCGTCGAATCCGTCAGCGTGTAGCTCAGCGCGCTGTTGAGCGCCGCGTTCAGCGCCGTCGTATCCGCCGGCGTGAGCCCGCTGAGCGGGCCCGCCGACCAGGTCGCGGCCGGCGCCCCCAGCGTCACGCTGTGCGTGTCGTTAAGATCGACATCGGTGAACGAGAGCTGCGCCGAGGCCGTGTCCGGCGTCGCCGAGCCGGTCGTATCCGGCATCTCGGTCAACGCGTGGCTCGCCGTCGTATCGGCCGCCACCACCGGCGTGTCATTGGTCCCGGTGATGACGAAGGTCACCGGCTGCGTCGAGCTCGCGCCGTTGTTGTCGGTCACCGTCACGTCGTAGACGACGGTCAGCGTCTCACCCTTGGCCAGGAAGTCGAACGCGTCGTCGGCCGCCGAGAACGCCAGCGCCACCGAGCCCGCCCCGCTATGCGTCGAATCCGTCAGCGTGTAGCTCAGCGCGCTGTTGAGCGCCGCGTTCAGCGCCGTCGTATCCGCCGGCGTGAGCCCGCTGAGCGGGCCCGCCGACCAGGTCGCGGCCGGCGCCCCCAGCGTCACGCTGTGCGTGTCGTTAAGATCGACATCGGTGAACGAGAGCTGCGCCGAGGCCGTGTCCGGCGTCGCCGAGCCGGTCGTATCCGGCATCTCGGTCAACGCGTGGCTCGCCGTCGTATCGGCCGCCACCACCGGCGTGTCATTGGTCCCGGTGATGACGAAGGTCACCGGCTGCGTCGAGCTCGCGCCGTTGTTGTCGGTCACCGTCACGTCGTAGACGACGGTCAGCGTCTCACCCTTGGCCAGGAAGTCGAACGCGTCGTCGGCCGCCGAGAACGCCAGCGCCACCGAGCCCGCCCCGCTATGCGTCGAATCCGTCAGCGTGTAGCTCAGCGCGCTGTTGAGCGCCGCGTTCAGCGCCGTCGTATCCGCCGGCGTGAGCCCGCTGAGCGGGCCCGCCGACCAGGTCGCGGCCGGCGCCCCCAGCGTCACGCTGTGCGTGTCGTTAAGATCGACATCGGTGAACGAGAGCTGCGCCGAGGCCGTGTCCGGCGTCGCCGAGCCGGTCGTATCCGGCATCTCGGTCAACGCGTGGCTCGCCGTCGTATCGGCCGCCACCACCGGCGTGTCATTGGTCCCGGTGATGACGAAGGTCACCGGCTGCGTCGAGCTCGCGCCGTTGTTGTCGGTCACCGTCACGTCGTAGACGACGGTCAGCGTCTCACCCTTGGCCAGGAAGTCGAACGCGTCGTCGGCCGCCGAGAACGCCAGCGCCACCGAGCCCGCCCCGCTATGCGTCGAATCCGTCAGCGTGTAGCTCAGCGCGCTGTTGAGCGCCGCGTTCAGCGCCGTCGTATCCGCCGGCGTGAGCCCGCTGAGCGGGCCCGCCGACCAGGTCGCGGCCGGCGCCCCCAGCGTCACGCTGTGCGTGTCGTTAAGATCGACATCGGTGAACGAGAGCTGCGCCGAGGCCGTGTCCGGCGTCGCCGAGCCGGTCGTATCCGGCATCTCGGTCAACGCGTGGCTCGCCGTCGTATCGGCCGCCACCACCGGCGTGTCATTGGTCCCGGTGATGACGAAGGTCACCGGCTGCGTCGAGCTCGCGCCGTTGTTGTCGGTCACCGTCACGTCGTAGACGACGGTCAGCGTCTCACCCTTGGCCAGGAAGTCGAACGCGTCGTCGGCCGCCGAGAACGCCAGCGCCACCGAGCCCGCCCCGCTATGCGTCGAATCCGTCAGCGTGTAGCTCAGCGCGCTGTTGAGCGCCGCGTTCAGCGCCGTCGTATCCGCCGGCGTGAGCCCGCTGAGCGGGCCCGCCGACCAGGTCGCGGCCGGCGCCCCCAGCGTCACGCTGTGCGTGTCGTTAAGATCGACATCGGTGAACGAGAGCTGCGCCGAGGCCGTGTCCGGCGTCGCCGAGCCGGTCGTATCCGGCATCTCGGTCAACGCGTGGCTCGCCGTCGTATCGGCCGCCACCACCGGCGTGTCATTGGTCCCGGTGATGACGAAGGTCACCGGCTGCGTCGAGCTCGCGCCGTTGTTGTCGGTCACCGTCACGTCGTAGACGACGGTCAGCGTCTCACCCTTGGCCAGGAAGTCGAACGCGTCGTCGGCCGCCGAGAACGCCAGCGCCACCGAGCCCGCCCCGCTATGCGTCGAATCCGTCAGCGTGTAGCTCAGCGCGCTGTTGAGCGCCGCGTTCAGCGCCGTCGTATCCGCCGGCGTGAGCCCGCTGAGCGGGCCCGCCGACCAGGTCGCGGCCGGCGCCCCCAGCGTCACGCTGTGCGTGTCGTTAAGATCGACATCGGTGAACGAGAGCTGCGCCGAGGCCGTGTCCGGCGTCGCCGAGCCGGTCGTATCCGGCATCTCGGTCAACGCGTGGCTCGCCGTCGTATCGGCCGCTACCACCGGCGTGTCATTGGTCCCGGTGATGACGAAGGTCACCGGCTGCGTCGAGCTCGCGCCGTTGTTGTCGGTCACCGTCACGTCGTAGACGACGGTCAGCGTCTCACCCTTGGCCAGGAAGTCGAACGCGTCGTCGGCCGCCGAGAACGCCAGCGCCACCGAGCCCGCCCCGCTATGCGTCGAATCCGTCAGCGTGTAGCTCAGCGCGCTGTTGAGCGCCGCGTTCAGCGCCGTCGTATCCGCCGGCGTGAGCCCGCTGAGCGGGCCCGCCGACCAGGTCGCGGCCGGCGCCCCCAGCGTCACGCTGTGCGTGTCGTTAAGATCGACATCGGTGAACGAGAGCTGCGCCGAGGCCGTGTCCGGCGTCGCCGAGCCGGTCGTATCCGGCATCTCGGTCAACGCGTGGCTCGCCGTCGTATCGGCCGCCACCACCGGCGTGTCATTGGTCCCGGTGATGACGAAGGTCACCGGCTGCGTCGAGCTCGCGCCGTTGTTGTCGGTCACCGTCACGTCGTAGACGACGGTCAGCGTCTCACCCTTGGCCAGGAAGTCGAACGCGTCGTCGGCCGCCGAGAACGCCAGCGCCACCGAGCCCGCCCCGCTATGCGTCGAATCCGTCAGCGTGTAGCTCAGCGCGCTGTTGAGCGCCGCGTTCAGCGCCGTCGTATCCGCCGGCGTGAGCCCGCTGAGCGGGCCCGCCGACCAGGTCGCGGCCGGCGCCCCCAGCGTCACGCTGTGCGTGTCGTTAAGATCGACATCGGTGAACGAGAGCTGCGCCGAGGCCGTGTCCGGCGTCGCCGAGCCGGTCGTATCCGGCATCTCGGTCAACGCGTGGCTCGCCGTCGTATCGGCCGCTACCACCGGCGTGTCATTGGTCCCGGTGATGGTGATCGTGACCGGCTGACTGACAACGCCGCCGTGGTGGTCGTCGACCTGCACCGTATAGGTGAGAGTGACGGTCTCGCCCACCGCTAGGTAGTCGAAGCTCTTGTCCTGCGCCGAGAAGGTCCAGGCGTCAGAGCCGCCGATGCCGGTGCCCGTGGTGTCGGTCAGCGCGCCGAGCGAGAGCCAGCTCAGCAGCGTGGGCGTGTTCGGCAGCCCGGTGGTGACGCCCGCCGTGCTGACGCCGGTCACCGTCACCGCGTGCGTATCGCTGAGGTCGACATCGGTGAAGGTCACCGCACCGCTCGCCGTGTCGGGGGTGGTCGAGCCGGTGGGTTCGGCTGGCTCGGGTTCGTCGTTCGGTGATGCTGGCGCTCTGCGGGCCGGACGTGATCACCGGCGCGTGGTTAGCTCCGCCCGTCACCGTCACCACGAAGGTCTGCGGCGTCACCCCGCCGTGATGGTCATTGATCGCGACCGTGTAGGTCAGCGTCACCACCTGGCCGACTGCCAGATAGTCAAACATGGTCGAGGCCGCCGAGAAATCCAGGTTGACCGAGCCCGCCGACGAGCCGGATGCCTTGAGCACCGACTCCGGTGTCACCAGCGCCTCAAGCTGCGCATTTGTCAGCCCAGCAAGCCCCGCCGTCGCCCCGGCCCGCGTCACCGCCGTGATCGCTGCCGTGTACCCAGTATCCGACAGGTCGACGTCCGTGAACGTCACCGGGATCGTCGCTGTCAACGAACTGGTGTCGGCCGATTCCGTCAGCGGCGTGGCCGCGATCGCATTAATCACCGGCGCGTCATTGGTGCCGGTGATGGTGATCGTGACCGGCTGGGTCGAGATCGCGTTGTCATCGTCTTTGACGGTGACGTCGTAGGTAACGGTGAGCGTCTCGCCGGCGGCGAGGAAATCGAAATTGTTGTCGGCAGCACTGAACGTGAAGCCGATCGAGCCCGTGCTCGAAGCCATGCCCGCACTGTCGGTCGTGACCGATGTCAACAGAGCACTTGCCAGCACTGCAGCCAGTCCGCTCGGCAGCGTGGCCCCGCCCGACCAGGTGATCGAGTGCACGCTCGTGCTCACCGTGTGGGTATCGAAGAAGTTGACGTCGGTGAAGCTGAGCGTGCCGCTCGCCGTGTCGGCCGTCGTCGAATCTGTGACGCCGGCGATCTCAGTGATCGCATGCGGCCCGGAGGTATCAGCGGCGAGTACCGGCGCGGCATTCGGATTGATCGTGATCGTGATCAGTTGGCTCGCGCTCGCACCGAAACTGTCCGTATCCTTGATCGTCAGCGTGTCACTGCCGTTGTAATCGTCGTTCGGCGTGTAGATGACCCCAGCGTCGATGACCGCATTGACCGCCGCCGTCGGGCCTACGATCGTGATCGAGTTCGTACCGTAGCCGATGTGGCTGGTGAGCCCCGCGACGCTGGTGAGGTTCAGCGTGCCATTCAGCACGTTGATCGTTGTGGTCTGTGTGTCGCCGACGTCCGGGTCGATGACATGAGTGAAGTTGAAAGTGACCGGGGTGTCTTGGTTGATCGTGACTGCATTGTCCGGAACGGTGATCGTCGGCGTAATGTCCGTAGGCGTTACGAAACTGACCGGAAACGTCACCACCGGCGGGGTGTCAACAAACACCGGCGGCGGTGGCGGCGGCGGTGGTGGCGGCGGTGGCGGGGGTGGCGGAGGCGGTGGCGGAGGCGGCGACAACTGGCCATTAGGCTGAAGATTAAACGCTTGCTGCTGCGGAATGAAACTGCTCGATCCGGTTGACGTCGCATTCGTAGAAAGTCGCCCCAGCCAGCCCCGCTGCCAAACGTACCAATCGCATCATGTCCGATGCTTTCGAACCTCAACATGTCCGTCGGAGTATTCGTAACGTAATCGATGGAGTAGCCAGACCCTAACTTCTGGATGAAAATCGATTCGCCAGGATCGGAGAGATACTGAATTGCCGGGACGCCGGGGGTTCTGACGTCGTTGTGGAGTATGAGTTCGACGATGCCATGCGCCATATCTTTATAATTGAGGACGCCATCATCCAAAAATGCGCCGTTATGAAAAAATACGGTGCTATTGACGTTCGGAGGCTGAAGATTCTGAGCCTGGGCTTGGTCTAAAATGGCGAAGGTCATTCCGGCGAGCGTCAGCGAGCCAATCCCGCCAGAACGAGCGCGGTCCTGATTGTTTTCAACACGTGTTTCAGTCGCGGGGGAAACGGCCTTCGCCGCCTGGCCAGCGCGCGAGGCGAAGCTTCCGCGTGCAGCATCGAAGCGACCCGACTGAGAGGCGCCGTCCGCGCCGCAAACAATTTCGTTCAACGCCAGCCGGGAATTGCCGGATAGGTTGAAGACCGTATCGTCGATGAAATGAATGGCGATCTGGCCGTCGGCCGCGGTCTCAATGACGTCGCCTTGGCAAACAGGGTCGCCGGCCTTGGCCTGAACAACGGCGCCGTCGGCCCGCGTCAGGGAGCAGGATCCGACTACTGATTGGATATAACCGACAAACAGGGACGGCTCGCCCGTCGGCCGTTCACTCGGCCCAGTTGCGCTACCCTCGCCGCCTGACGCGTCGCGCAGTCTCCCAGACACCGGACGCTACCCCTCTCCGTCTACCGCCTCGCGCCTGGTTGGTGTTTTTTTGTACCGATTTCACCTGCGCCGCAACAAAACTACCACTTTGCACCGCTTAATCAAAGGTTAAGCCTAAAAGTAGGTTAAATCGCGGCTTTTTGAATATCTTGAGTGGTTTGGGCTGAGTTTCAGCCTCCTGCCCCTGCCTAAAATCGCATATGCAGCGATGATGCCGCCCCGATCCGAGAACTTAGGGCCAGACTGAGATAAATGTGCCGCCCCACGCTCAACGTTACATATCGTGGTGGAGGCCCCTAAAGGTCGTACATGCGCAGCAAAGCCCCGAGCTAGCCGCCATTTAAATAATGTAAAATTTGGGTTCGTGCTGCCAAAACAGGATCACATCGCGACCTGCTTCCGTCCGGGAGGTGTTCCGGCAAGCGCGCGGTCTACGGGGGAGCCTAAATCGTTGCACTCAGTCTTTATCACAGGGAGGCACCTTCCCATCGCTGGAACTCTTGCAACGGTGAAAACTCCTTTCCGGCTTTACTGACCGGACCTATACCGAGTGGTCTGCGATTGATTGATCAATCGGTCTGGACTCACACTTTAATCCAGTAGAGTGCTCCAACGAGAGTGATAGCGGCAAGGAAATTGCGGGCGGAGACGAGGAGAGGCTGTTAATTCCTATTGGCCGTCTCAATGTAATAGGTGACCGGCCTGCACGATATGCAGCAAGTCGGTCGGGGCCATACCGATGTTGTCATAGTGGCCAGGTTCAAAAACCGGGTCATGATAGGCCTCGGCAAAGTCGTGCGCCTCCGCTTGCTGGGATGTCTGATTATCGGGGTGATTGAACAGCCCGTTGTTTTCAATGTGCTGACCGAGGTCAGTCTTAAATTCGCCACCGATATTCGGACGAAAGACAAAATTGTCATTTTGTAAGGCGCCGAGAGATTCTGATTCCTGGTTCGAACCTGGGTAATGACCGTTGGCGGCTGGCCCGCCGCCCCATCTGATGTCAGTTTGAGTGGCCGGCGTCGATGAATTATCGACCGAGCTCGTCTTTGGCGGATCGGTAATGAGCGTGCCGCCGTTGCCATCCGATGCGAAGTCAAGCGTGCCGTTGAAGTTATCGAAGGTCAGGCTCGCGCTCGTGCTGCCATCCGTGACCTTAAGCACGCCGTTCGACGCATCGTAGGTCTCCGAGAACTGAGCGGAATTGTAATTGATGCCTACAAGGTCGATCGTATCGGAATGCGCGGGGTCCGGGGCAGTCCCGGTAAATCCAGCGATGTGCCCACTAAAGGTATTCGGTTGGTCGAGAACGAGGGAGCCGGTGCCGCCGTTGTACGTCACCGTTTCGCTTGAGGTAGCATTGATGTCGAGCGTCACTCCTTCAGCGATCGTTACAGCCGTTGCCGGCGGGTCGACGACATTAGCGCCACCGCTGCCATCGCTCGTAACCGTCCAGGTGCTACTGGTGTAATTTCCGACCAAAGTAACAAACTCGTGCGTACCCTGCGTTAGGTCGGTCACCGTCAGAATTGTATTGCTGCCGCTTAAGCTAGTGGAGGTCTGGAATGTGTCGCCGGCTTTCGAACCAAAACCCTCAAGTTCCAGAACATTGCTTGCCGAGAGCCCGGAAATATCCAATGTAAACGATGAGGGATGCAGCAATGTTAGCGTTTCACCGGCCGTGATTGGGAGGATGGTATTGCTGCTGATCGGGCTGGGATCTTGGGACGGATTGAATGCCAATGCCTGGACGTTCGCATCGACGGTTAAACTGCCGGAATGCAAATCGGCCGAATTAGTATAAGTGATCGTGAATGTACCGCCTGAATTGGCAACGATCGAATAATCTGAGCGCGCATCGCCGAAGACCGCTTCGCCCCAAAGCGCACCACTACCGCCATTGAATGTATCGGACGGGCCTCCATGATTCGACTGACTGGCCGTGTTCTCGCCGACATAGTAGTAGAAATTATCAACACCAGTGGCACCAGTGACCAGGTCTGTATACTCGGTTCCACGGACGTAGTTTGATTCCGTTGTCGAGAGCGTCGGATTGGCCAGCCCGGTTTGGCGGAAATCGTAGACGTCAACAGCGTATTGCGAGCCGCCGCTGGCATAGCCCAGCGAAATCACGCCGTCAGATGAGACATCAAGGCCGGTGAAAACCTTGCCGGTCGGCGATGGATCTGTGATCGAAGCAATCTCGTTACCGCTCTGATCAAACTCAATGACAGTTGTCGAAGTCGCGTCGCCATAGGCGAGGAACTCATGGCTCGTGCCATCAGGCGCAGTATAGTCACCGACCCTTACGTTCTGCGCGTCGGCAACTTGGAACACCACCGGTGATGTGGTGACCAACGAGCCTGCCTGTTCTACGCCGCTAGCGTTCTCGAAATTCGGCTTAAAGATTGCGAATTCGACCTGATAGTGCGTGCCGTTGCTGTCATTGACTTGCTCGCTCCAAGCCACAGAGAACCCGCTGCCGGAGACAGCATTTGGCGTGTATTGGAGGACCGACTGCGCCGGGAGGTCCGGATTGATGATTTGATTGGTCGCGCCAGTGGCGAAATGCGACAGATTCGGAGCGATCGTGAAGCTTACGCCGGGAGCTGAGGTGCCACTAGCCATATAGGCCGTGAAAATAACGTCCTCAATTCCAGCGTTGGTCTGCGGCATCACCAACCCGTAAGAGACCGCCTGATTATCGGTCTTTAGCGCGCCAGCGCTCTTGAGATCCCACGCTTCTGAACTCGGGCTAGTAAAACCGGTCTGGTTGAAAATCGATTCAGTGATAATCGGATTGTTGGTGCTCGGATTGAATGTCGCCAAGTAGATGTTAAAGGTCTGAGCCGTCGCATTGTAGAGATCCCAAGCAACGGCATAAGATGTCATCGGCGAGCCAGTGGCGGCTACATCGAGCGTTTCGATCGTCCCTGCGCCGGGTTCCAGGATGGTCGACAAAGTCTGGAAATTCGGCGTTCCGTTATCTCCGTTGGGGTACGTGATGATCGCCAGATTGAGTACCGGAGTAGGCGGATTGGCTAGTGGGAGGACGTCCGTTTCATAGACCGCAATACCTTCAGTCGTAGAGGCTGTTAGATTGGGAAAAATGATTTTGTTATGGGCGGGTATGTCAACGAGGGGCCCACTATCGATGGGTTGGAAGCCGGCGTCGTATGGCAGGAAGAAGGGATCGCCCAGGGCAACGTTTTCGGTGACATTATCGGGACCGGCCGAATTGTAACTGGCCGAAGGCGTCGAGCCGACGAGGAACATTGCGGCATCAGCATTTCCATTGCCGCTATCGTGCGGAATATAGAGATGCTGACCCGGCGCGTTGATGAGGTTGCCGATCGTGGTCCATAGATAACCGATCGGTTCGAGCGTAAGATCGGTACCGCCCTTGCCATCGCTAGCGAGTGTGAAAGCGTTGCCAGCAAGCGAGCCCGCGATGCTATAAGTAAGCGTGCTGTTGTTGGTCTCGGTCACCGTCAACGTCGAGCCGTTGATGACCGCGCTTTTGGCCAGTATGCCAACGAGATCAAGCGTGCTGCCGGTACCCGAGAAGTTGAGAGTCTGCGTGATCGCGCTGCCGATTGCGAATGTGCCACTCGGCTGGATGGTGATGGACCCACCGCCTGCGACAGAACCGGTTACATCAAAATATCCGCCGTTCGCGATAGAAAGCGAATTCGTCGTCCCGGCACCGAACGTCAGGCTCGATGTCGTGACCGTCGTCCCCGCACCGGTGATGGTAACGCTCGCCGTGCTACCGGCATTGTTGGCAACAAAGAGCCCTCCTGTAGCCGTTACAGACGCGCCATTTTCAAATGTGGCCGTGGCATTTCCAGAATTTCCGATTGTGAGCGACCCAGTGACATCTAGCGTCGCATCGTTGACATCAAGAGTGTCGGCCTGGCCACCAACTCCTTGCGCGATAGTAAGAAAACCTGATGTAAAGATCCCTCCAGCTTCGACATTCATGAATCCGACGCCGGTATTACCAACAGTCATACCGTTCGCCGTTCCCGCTATATTAAACTGGGCGGAAGATCCTGAAACTGTAAGCGTCGCTGTGCGGCCGGTATTGCCACCAATAGTCTGGCTGATCGCCGAGTTCATGATGCCATAGTCATTCAGAAACGCTGTGCCACCTGACGCAACACTTCCGGTGGTTGCCCCGCCAGTGGTGGAGGTAACGGTCGGGTTAATGGTGCCATAGTTATTGATGGTGAATGAGCCGTTCCCCGTCGCGGAGATGCCTGTGCCAGTGGCCGCGGTGGTGATAATGGTGCCATAGTTTGTGATGGTGAGTGTGCCGCTTCCCGTGACCTGTGCGGAGATGCCGGTTTGACCGGTGACTGTCGCACCCGAGGCAACGTTGACAGCCACGTTTCCGATGCCACCACCTGTCTGCGTTGCAGTGATCCCATCCAAGACACCGGTAACGCTCGCGCCCGCCAGCACATTTACCGTTATATTTCCGTTGCCGTAGTTGTACGCTTTAATGCCGTAGCCAGCACTCGCCGTGATGTTGGCACCATCATTGACGGTGATATTTCCAAAGATGTTCAAATCGGGCGTGGAATTTGATCCAGCATATCCTGCGGCAATGCCGGCTGGTGCGTAACCGCCGTTTTCCAAGGTAGATCCGGAGGTGATCGTTCCGTAAGCCGTCACTGTAATCGAACTTAAATCCGATGCTGGTATCGTTGCATCCTGATTGAGTACATTGATGCCCGCACTCGCCGAATTGATAGTGTCACCAGCAGATGTAGTGATACTTATGCTCCCGGTCCCGAGCGAATTCGCTTGAATTCCGTAGAAGGCGGTACCATTCAATGCAACATTTGACCCGAGTGCCACCGACAAATCACCGGTACCGCCACTATCTTGGAAGACACCGATTGCGGATTGTGCGCCCGTGATCGAAGGCGCTGTGTCGTTCACCGTTATATTTCCATTGCCGGATTGAACACTTGCATCAATCCCATATCCCCCACTGCCAGACGCGATGATGGACCCAGCAGTATTTACGAAAATGTTGGCGCCGCCCGTTTCTAGATTAAGACCATTAAAGTTGCTGCCCGAAACTGATATCGACGACGACAAGTCCATCTGCACGGTCAGGGCGTCACTATTATTTGGGTCGGCAGTCACCACGTTCAGGCCGTAACCGCCAGCGCCAGTAATTGTTGCGCTTGTGAGTTCATAAGTGGCAGCCGGCTCAAAAGTATATGAACGTGTCCCCGCGCCTATTGGCCCGCTCAGGTCAAACACCAAGCCGCCCGGCGTAGCAAACACCGAGCCGTCTGGCGTAAGATGCAAGTTGGTACCGCCTGAGCCATCAGAAACGAAAGGAATATCAACATTTGTGCCGGGCGTCGCCCCGAGTTGACCGATGACTGTATAGGTCTGCACCCCGCCGCTGGTGTCCACGGTGAGGACGGTGCCATTGATCGATGCGCTCAGCACCACCGTATTAGCGAGATCGAATAGATCGTATGAACTCGTCCCGTTCGTCTGCGCGCTTAGTATAATCGGGCCGGTGTTATTAATGCCTAGGTCGGCCGTGCCGTTGACACCCGAAGGATCGTTAATGGTGGTGAACGTTCCGCCACTGTATAGGTAACCGTGTCTATTGCCGCTGCTGTCGATATAATATCCGACGAGCTGGCTATTATTATTTATACCATTGACATGCGTCCCTCCAACGCCCAGCCGAGTCGTCAACAGTGGTGAAGGTGCCGCCGCTGTAAAGGAAACCGTGTTGCACATTGCTGCTGTCGAAATAAAACCCGACGACCTCGCCTGCGCTATTGATACTCTGGGCGCGCGTGCCGTTGGTGCCCAAAGGATCATCTATCGTGGTGAAATTGCCATTGCCGTTGCTAACGAAACCGTGCGATTTCCCACTGCTGTCGGTATAATAACCGGATAATTGACCCGAACTATTGATCCCAAAAACCACAGTGCCGCTTGCGCCCGGGACGTCAGCGGAAGTGAACACGCCGTTATTATCGACAAAGCCGTGGCTCGTGCCGCTGCTGTCGGTGTAAGTTCCGACGATTTGGCCAAAATCGTTAATACCAAAAATGGTCGTGCCCTTCGCGCCCAAGGGATCGTCAATGGTGCTGAATGTGCCGCCGCTTTCGAGGAACCCGTGGCTCGTGCCGCTGCCATCTACGTAACTCCCCACGATCCAACCTGCGCTATTTATTGCTACGCACATTGAGCCGTTAGCACCCAAGGGGTCGTCGACGGTACTGAACACGCCATTATTATCGACGAAGCCGTGATTCTTGCCGCTGCTGTCAATGTAATACCCGACCGATTGGCTGCCTTGTGCCGCCGTGTCGAGTTTCAACGTGCCACCGGTGTCGGCAAACGTTATCGAATCATTGACGCCGTTGGCGGCGATGCCAAATTCCACGCTCGCACCGCTGTCGATGATTACGGGGCTGTTTAGTGGGCTTGCGACGTAAAACGTGCTGCCCGCACTTGCTTCGACTTCGTTATTCGTCTGGATCGGATCTTTCGATGGTCCAAAAGCCAAGACCTGGACGCTGGGCACATAGACGCCAGGAGCAGTTTCGATTCCCGTGATCTCCAACGAGCCGGCATGAGCCGAATCACCGATGTTGGTAATTATGATAGACCCATCCGCTTGCACGGCTGAGATCGTATAGTCTGAAATGGGATCCGAGAAGATTGCAACGTTGATGCCATTGTCGCCCCCGGTGAAAGTATCTGTCGGCCCCGGGCCGACCGTCGTATTCTGGCCAATATAATAATAAAAGTTATTGACATCATTCTCGCCAAAAACTTTGTCATTGAACTGAGTTCCGGCGTAGTACTGATCCTGGGTACCTGCGACCGAAGTAGACATGTTCCAGGGAGTCGTCCGGAAATCCACGATATTCGTCGAGACTTGTGTGGTGCCGTTACTATTTATCTGGTCATCGTAGATGATGGCCACTCGACCATCACCCAGGTCGCGGATGTTATTGTAGGTCTGACCGTCGGGAGTTGCTTCGGTATAGCTGCCGATTTCTGTGGTTGTTTGGGCGCTGGAATTATAGAAAAACTCCACAATCGTCGTAGACGCGCCATCCCCGTACGCGAGGTACACCACAGTGCCCGCGCCGACGCCATGCGCCTGCAGCTTGACATTCTGCGCCTGGCCATCGGGTATCTGATAGGTGAAATATTGATCGACCTGCCCCGCGATGAACGGAGCGTGCCTGACGAACTCTACCTGATCGTATGTGTTAGGATTACCGTCGACTTTAACGGTCTCATTCCAGGCAACAAAAAGGGGCCCACTGCCGCCGGGTTGGGTGAAGAAGAGCGATGTCGGATTGCCAGTATGCGTGCCGTCGGTCGCCTCGAGCGTGATCTGATTGTGAACGGTCGTGTCGCCAAGCGTGTGCTGACCATAGGCCAAAAGATCGGGCGCAATCTCGAAGTAGCCTAGGCCGCTATTAATGGTGGCGTTTAGTGCACCAGTTTGGGTGTAGGATAAGAACTCGATGTAATCCTCGCCGGAGTGCGGGGCGTCGTTTTCCGCATAGCCCAGCATGTAAACGCCACTACCGGTGCTCGTGGTCACCGAATTGAAGAACCACGCCGGAAGCGTCGTGCGCCCGCCAAAAAGGCCGGTAAACGTAAGCGCCGGGATAGCGGGGACATACGCTGTAAAATCGGATGAACTGTTATACGGATCACCGCTGATGTGAACGAAGTTCTCAAGATTGATCGTATAGATACCATCCGCCTGATCGTATTGGTCATAGGCGACAGCATACGATGTCAGGGTGCCTGAGCTCTCTGTAAACTGGAAAAAAATTGAGTTTTCGGTTGTGTAAGAAAGAGCGGCAATCTGGGTCGCGCCGCCTACGTTTAGGGTATTGTTGTTGTTGCCGGTTACGAAGGCCTCGTTGAGAAAGCGGTTACCGCTGCCGTCCTCGGTCTGATAAATCGCGATGCCTTCAGCATTGGTCGGGCTAATGTTGGGAATCGAAAAGAAGTAGGGCGAGGGAAATTGTTGGACGGTGCTGTCGATAAATAGCGTATTCTGATTCGTGGTGAGGAAGAACGGATCAAACCCGATAAAATTCAAGCTGACGGCATCAGGTCCACTGGGGTTGTAATTCGAAGACGTAGCGCCATACATCACGCCGAGGATGTTCTGGCTATAATTGACGGCGATGTACGGTGAATAGATGTGGGTTCCGCTCACCGCCGGCCCAAGAAAATCGTCGGTACCCCAGACATATGCCGTGCTTTTCGGCAAAATGCTGACAATGGTCGTCTGGGTAGCGCTATTGAGTGCCCCATCATTGGCGACCCAGCTGATAGTGCGACTGTTGTCAGTGCCAGTATTGGTAGGGTCGGTGCTGCTCGAGGAGTACGCCACGCTGTCCAGCACCGCCTGGTAGTGCGCCAGCGTGTCGGTCCCGCTTAGCGACAGAACCCCGGTCGCCGTGTTGTAGCTCGCCGTGATGCTGGTACCCGCCGTCGTCGCCGCCAGCGTGTCGCCTGTAAAGAACGTGCCGCCGCTGATCGACACCGTCGCCGAGGCCAGCGTCGTGTTGTCGACGTCGCTCACCGTCGCACCAGACGACAGCGTCACCGCCGCACCCTGCTCGGTATACGACGCGGTCGGCGCTACATTGGCAATGACCGGCGCGTTATCGACCGCCGTGATGCTGATCGTGCTGCTCGCCGCGGTGCTGTTGAGCGTGCCGTCGTTCACCACCCAGCTGATGCTGCGGCTGGTGTCCGCCCCGTAGTTGGTCGGGTTCTGGCTGCTCGAGGAGTACGCCACGCTGTCCAGCACCGCCTGGTAGTGCGCCAGCGTGTCGGTCCCGGTCAGCGACAGAACCCCGGTCGCCGCGTTGTAGCTCGCCGTGATGCTGGTACCCGCCGTCGTCGCCGCCAGCGTGTCGCCTGTAAAGAACGTGCCGCCGCTGATCGACACCGTCGCCGAGGCCAGCGTCGTGTTGTCGACGTCGCTCACCGTCGCACCAGACGACAGCGTCACCGCCGCACCCTGCTCGGTATACGACGCGGTCGGCGCTACATTGGCAATGACCGGCGCGTTATCGACCGCCGTGATGCTGATCGTGCTGCTCGCCGCGGTGCTGTTGAGCGTGCCGTCGTTCACCACCCAGCTGATGCTGCGGCTGGTGTCCGCCCCGTAGTTGGTCGGGTTCTGGCTGCTCGAGGAGTACGCCACGCTGTCCAGCACCGCCTGGTAGTGCGCCAGCGTGTCGGTCCCGGTCAGCGACAGAACCCCGGTCGCCGTGTTGTAGCTCGCCGTGATGCTGGTACCCGCCGTCGTCGCCGCCAGCGTGTCGCCTGTAAAGAACGTGCCGCCGCTGATCGACACCGTCGCCGAGGCCAGCGTCGTGTTGTCGACGTCGCTCACCGTCGCACCAGACGACAGCGTCACCGCCGCGCCCTGCTCGGTATACGACGCGGTCGGCGCTACATTGGCCATGACCGGCGCGTTATCGACCGCCGTGATGCTGATCGTGCTGCTCGCCGCGGTGCTGTTGAGCGTGCCGTCGTTCACCACCCAGCTGATGCTGCGGCTGGTGTCCGCCCCGTAGTTGGTCGGGTTCTGGCTGCTCGAGGAGTACGCCACGCTGTCCAGCACCGCCTGGTAGTGCGCCAGCGTGTCGGTCCCGGTCAGCGACAGAACCCCGGTCGCCGTGTTGTAGCTCGCCGTGATGCTGGTACCCGCCGTCGTCGCCGCCAGCGTGTCGCCTGTAAAGAACGTGCCGCCGCTGATCGACACCGTCGCCGAGGCCAGCGTCGTGTTGTCGACGTCGCTCACCGTCGCACCAGACGACAGCGTCACCGCCGCGCCCTGCTCGGTATACGACGCGGTCGGCGCTACATTGGCAATGACCGGCGCGTTATCGACCGCCGTGATGCTGATCGTGCTGCTCGCCGCGGTGCTGTTGAGCGTGCCGTCGTTCACCACCCAGCTGATGCTGCGGCTGGTGTCCGCCCCGTAGTTGGTCGGGTTCTGGCTGCTCGAGGAGTACGCCACGCTGTCCAGCACCGCCTGGTAGTGCGCCAGCGTGTCGGTCCCGGTCAGCGACAGAACCCCGGTCGCCGTGTTGTAGCTCGCCGTGATGCTGGTACCCGCCGTCGTCGCCGCCAGCGTGTCGCCTGTAAAGAACGTGCCGCCGCTGATCGACACCGTCGCCGAGGCCAGCGTCGTGTTGTCGACGTCGCTCACCGTCGCACCAGACGACAGCGTCACCGCCGCACCCTGCTCGGTATACGACGCGGTCGGCGCCACATTGGCAATGACCGGCGCCTGATCGGCCGATACGGTGATCCCTACCGTGGCGGTTGCCGTCTGCGGACCGCCAGTGCCGGTATGACCTTGGTCATTGACCGTAAACGTCAGCTGATCGGAGCCGTTGTAATTGAGTGTCGGCGTATAGGTGACACCGGTCTCAATCGCCTGCGTGATCGCCGCCTGCGTGCCGGTGAACGACAGGGTGCCATTGCTGCCGTCCTGACCACCAACGATCGTCAGCCCCGGTACACTACCGATCGGCGTCAGCGTGCCATGCGCCACGCTCAAGGTCGCCAACAGAAGATCGGTCGGCGCGGCATCCACATCCGTCACCGTCCCCGTCGCAGCGGCAAGCGTGACCGGCGTATTCAAATTGGTCGAAACAGACCCCGACACATTGGCAATGACCGGCGCATTATCGACCGCCGTGATGCTGATCGTGCTGCTCGCCGCGGTGCTGTTGAGCGTGCCGTCGTTCACCACCCAGCTGATGCTGCGGCTGGTGTCCGCCCCGTAGTTGGTCGGGTTCTGGCTGCTCGAGGAGTACGCCACGCTGTCCAGCACCGCCTGGTAGTGCGCCAGCGTGTCGGTCCCGGTCAGCGACAGAACCCCGGTCGCCGTGTTGTAGCTCGCCGTGATGCTGGTACCCGCCGTCGTCGCCGCCAGCGTGTCGCCTGTAAAGAACGTGCCGCCGCTGATCGACACCGTCGCCGAGGCCAGCGTCGTGTTGTCGACGTCGCTCACCGTCGCACCAGACGACAGCGTCACCGCCGCACCCTGCTCGGTATACGACGCGGTCGGCGCTACATTGGCAATGACCGGCGCGTTATCGACCGCCGTGATGCTGATCGTGCTGCTCGCCGCGGTGCTGTTGAGCGTGCCGTCGTTCACCACCCAGCTGATGCTGCGGCTGGTGTCCGCCCCGTAGTTGGTCGGGTTCTGGCTGCTCGAGGAGTACGCCACGCTGTCCAGCACCGCCTGGTAGTGCGCCAGCGTGTCGGTCCCGGTCAGCGACAGAACCCCGGTCGCCGTGTTGTAGCTCGCCGTGATGCTGGTACCCGCCGTCGTCGCCGCCAGCGTGTCGCCTGTAAAGAACGTGCCGCCGCTGATCGACACCGTCGCCGAGGCCAGCGTCGTGTTGTCGACGTCGCTCACCGTCGCACCAGACGACAGCGTCACCGCCGCACCCTGCTCGGTATACGACGCGGTCGGCGCTACATTGGCAATGACCGGCGCGTTATCGACCGCCGTGATGCTGATCGTGCTGCTCGCCGCGGTGCTGTTGAGCGTGCCGTCGTTCACCACCCAGCTGATGCTGCGGCTGGTGTCCGCCCCGTAGTTGGTCGGGTTCTGGCTGCTCGAGGAGTACGCCACGCTGTCCAGCACCGCCTGGTAGTGCGCCAGCGTGTCGGTCCCGGTCAGCGACAGAACCCCGGTCGCCGTGTTGTAGCTCGCCGTGATGCTGGTACCCGCCGTCGTCGCCGCCAGCGTGTCGCCTGTAAAGAACGTGCCGCCGCTGATCGACACCGTCGCCGAGGCCAGCGTCGTGTTGTCGACGTCGCTCACCGTCGCACCAGACGACAGCGTCACCGCCGCACCCTGCTCGGTATACGACGCGGTCGGCGCTACATTGGCAATGACCGGCGCGTTATCGACCGCCGTGATGCTGATCGTGCTGCTCGCCGCGGTGCTGTTGAGCGTGCCGTCGTTCACCACCCAGCTGATGCTGCGGCTGGTGTCCGCCCCGTAGTTGGTCGGGTTCTGGCTGCTCGAGGAGTACGCCACGCTGTCCAGCACCGCCTGGTAGTGCGCCAGCGTGTCGGTCCCGGTCAGCGACAGAACCCCGGTCGCCGTGTTGTAGCTCGCCGTGATGCTGGTACCCGCCGTCGTCGCCGCCAGCGTGTCGCCTGTAAAGAACGTGCCGCCGCTGATCGACACCGTCGCCGAGGCCAGCGTCGTGTTGTCGACGTCGCTCACCGTCGCACCAGACGACAGCGTCACCGCCGCACCCTGCTCGGTATACGACGCGGTCGGCGCTACATTGGCAATGACCGGCGCGTTATCGACCGCCGTGATGCTGATCGTGCTGCTCGCCGCGGTGCTGTTGAGCGTGCCGTCGTTCACCACCCAGCTGATGCTGCGGCTGGTGTCCGCCCCGTAGTTGGTCGGGTTCTGGCTGCTCGAGGAGTACGCCACGCTGTCCAGCACCGCCTGGTAGTGCGCCAGCGTGTCGGTCCCGGTCAGCGACAGAACCCCGGTCGCCGTGTTGTAGCTCGCCGTGATGCTGGTACCCGCCGTCGTCGCCGCCAGCGTGTCGCCTGTAAAGAACGTGCCGCCGCTGATCGACACCGTCGCCGAGGCCAGCGTCGTGTTGTCGACGTCGCTCACCGTCGCACCAGACGACAGCGTCACCGCCGCGCCCTGCTCGGTATACGACGCGGTCGGCGCTACATTGGCAATGACCGGCGCGTTATCGACCGCCGTGATGCTGATCGTGCTGCTCGCCGCGGTGCTGTTGAGCGTGCCGTCGTTCACCACCCAGCTGATGCTGCGGCTGGTGTCCGCCCCGTAGTTGGTCGGGTTCTGGCTGCTCGAGGAGTACGCCACGCTGTCCAGCACCGCCTGGTAGTGCGCCAGCGTGTCGGTCCCGGTCAGCGACAGAACCCCGGTCGCCGTGTTGTAGCTCGCCGTGATGCTGGTACCCGCCGTCGTCGCCGCCAGCGTGTCGCCTGTAAAGAACGTGCCGCCGCTGATCGACACCGTCGCCGAGGCCAGCGTCGTGTTGTCGACGTCGCTCACCGTCGCACCAGACGACAGCGTCACCGCCGCACCCTGCTCGGTATACGACGCGGTCGGCGCCACATTGCTCAATGCACCGGCGCCTGGTCGGCCGATACGGTGATCCCTACCGTGGCGGTTGCCGTCTGCGGACCGCCAGTGCCGGTATGACCTTGGTCATTGACCGTAAACGTCAGCTGATCGGAGCCGTTGTAATTGAGTGTCGGCGTATAGGTGACACCGGTCTCAATCGCCTGCGTGATCGCCGCCTGCGTGCCGGTGAACGACAGGGTGCCATTGCTGCCGTCCTGACCACCAACGATCGTCAGCCCCGGTACACTGCCGATCGGCGTCAGCGTGCCATGCGCCACGCTCAAGGTCGCCAACAGAAGATCGGTCGGCGCGGCATCCACATCCGTCACCGTCCCCGTCGCAGCGGCAAGCGTGACCGGCGTATTCAAATTGGTCGAAACAGACCCCGACACATTGGCAATGACCGGCGCATTATCGACCGCCGTGATGCTGATCGTGCTGCTCGCCGCGGTGCTGTTGAGCGTGCCGTCGTTCACCACCCAGCTGATGCTGCGGCTGGTGTCCGCCCCGTAGTTGGTCGGGTTCTGGCTGCTCGAGGAGTACGCCACGCTGTCCAGCACCGCCTGGTAGTGCGCCAGCGTGTCGGTCCCGGTCAGCGACAGAACCCCGGTCGCCGCGTTGTAGCTCGCCGTGATGCTGGTACCCGCCGTCGTCGCCGCCAGCGTGTCGCCTGTAAAGAACGTGCCGCCGCTGATCGACACCGTCGCCGAGGCCAGCGTCGTGTTGTCGACGTCGCTCACCGTCGCACCAGACGACAGCGTCACCGCCGCGCCCTGCTCGGTATACGACGCGGTCGGCGCTACATTGGCAATGACCGGCGCGTTATCGACCGCCGTGATGCTGATCGTGCTGCTCGCCGCGGTGCTGTTGAGCGTGCCGTCGTTCACCACCCAGCTGATGCTGCGGCTGGTGTCCGCCCCGTAGTTGGTCGGGTTCTGGCTGCTCGAGGAGTACGCCACGCTGTCCAGCACCGCCTGGTAGTGCGCCAGCGTGTCGGTCCCGGTCAGCGACAGAACCCCGGTCGCCGTGTTGTAGCTCGCCGTGATGCTGGTACCCGCCGTCGTCGCCGCCAGCGTGTCGCCTGTAAAGAACGTGCCGCCGCTGATCGACACCGTCGCCGAGGCCAGCGTCGTGTTGTCGACGTCGCTCACCGTCGCACCAGACGACAGCGTCACCGCCGCGCCCTGCTCGGTATACGACGCGGTCGGCGCTACATTGGCAATGACCGGCGCGTTATCGACCGCCGTGATGCTGATCGTGCTGCTCGCCGCGGTGCTGTTGAGCGTGCCGTCGTTCACCACCCAGCTGATGCTGCGGCTGGTGTCAGCCCCGTAGTTGGTCGGGTTCTGGCTGCTCGAGGAGTACGCCACGCTGTCCAGCACCGCCTGGTAGTGCGCCAGCGTGTCGGTCCCGGTCAGCGACAGAACCCCGGTCGCCGTGTTGTAGCTCGCCGTGATGCTGGTACCCGCCGTCGTCGCCGCCAGCGTGTCGCCTGTAAAGAACGTGCCGCCGCTGATCGACACCGTCGCCGAGGCCAGCGTCGTGTTGTCGACGTCGCTCACCGTCGCACCAGACGACAGCGTCACCGCCGCGCCCTGCTCGGTATACGACGCGGTCGGCGCTACATTGGCAATGACCGGCGCGTTATCGACCGCCGTGATGCTGATCGTGCTGCTCGCCGCGGTGCTGTTGAGCGTGCCGTCGTTCACCACCCAGCTGATGCTGCGGCTGGTGTCCGCCCCGTAGTTGGTCGGGTTCTGGCTGCTCGAGGAGTACGCCACGCTGTCCAGCACCGCCTGGTAGTGCGCCAGCGTGTCGGTCCCGGTCAGCGACAGAACCCCGGTCGCCGTGTTGTAGCTCGCCGTGATGCTGGTACCCGCCGTCGTCGCCGCCAGCGTGTCGCCTGTAAAGAACGTGCCGCCGCTGATCGACACCGTCGCCGAGGCCAGCGTCGTGTTGTCGACGTCGCTCACCGTCGCACCAGACGACAGCGTCACCGCCGCACCCTGCTCGGTATACGACGCGGTCGGCGCTACATTGGCAATGACCGGCGCGTTATCGACCGCCGTGATGCTGATCGTGCTGCTCGCCGCGGTGCTGTTGAGCGTGCCGTCGTTCACCACCCAGCTGATGCTGCGGCTGGTGTCAGCCCCGTAGTTGGTCGGGTTCTGGCTGCTCGAGGAGTACGCCACGCTGTCCAGCACCGCCTGGTAGTGCGCCAGCGTGTCGGTCCCGGTCAGCGACAGAACCCCGGTCGCCGTGTTGTAGCTCGCCGTGATGCTGGTACCCGCCGTCGTCGCCGCCAGCGTGTCGCCTGTAAAGAACGTGCCGCCGCTGATCGACACCGTCGCCGAGGCCAGCGTCGTGTTGTCGACGTCGCTCACCGTCGCACCAGACGACAGCGTCACCGCCGCACCCTGCTCGGTATACGACGCGGTCGGCGCTACATTGGCAATGACCGGCGCGTTATCGACCGCCGTGATGCTGATCGTGCTGCTCGCCGGGGCGCTATTGGCCGTCCCGTTATTCACCACCCAGCTGACGGTGCGGCTGGCGTCCGTCCCAAAATCCGTCGGGTTCTGGCTGCTCGAGGAGAAAGTCACCGACTCCAGCGCCGCCTGGTACTGCGCAACCGTCGCTATACCGTTCAGCGTCAGCAGCCCGGTCGCCGCGTTGTAGCTCCCGCTGATGCCGTTTTGGTCGCTGAAGTTGAGAGTATCCCCGGCCAAAAACCCGTTCGTGATGCCCACCGCCGCCGAGGCCAAGGTCAGACTATCGGCATCGCTCACGGTCAGCGCCGCATCGATCGCCGGCGGTATCGCCTGCAGCTCGGTATAGCCGATCGTGTTGCCGGCATTACCAACGACCAGCGCGCTGTCGACCGCCGTGATATTGACCGTTGTGGTCGCCGCGGTGCTGTTCAGCGTCCCGTCGTTCACCACCCAGCTGATGCTGCGGCTGTTGTCGGTATCGAAGTTGGTCGGGTTCAGGCTGCTCGAGAAGTACGTCACGCTGTCCAGCACCGCCTGATAGTGCGTCAGCGTGTCAGTCCCGCTCAGCGACAGAACCCCGGATGCCGCGTCGAAGCTCGCCGTGATGCTGGTACCCGCCGTCGTCGCCGCCAGCACGTCGCCGGACAGCAACCCGCCGGTGATCGATACTGTTGCCGAGGCCAGCGTCGTATTGTCGACGTCGCTCACCGTCGCCCCAGACGACAGCGTCACCGCCGGATTGGGCTCCGTGTAGGATGCAGTCGCCGCCACATTGCTCAGAACCGGAGCGTCGTCGGTGCCATGGATCGTGACGGTGATCGGTGTGGTGACAATGCCGCCATTGTTGTCGTTAACCGTGGCCGTGTAGGTCAGCGTCAACGTCTCGTTCTGGGCCAGGAAGTCGAGCGCTTTGTCGGCAACACTGTAGGTCCAGCTCGCCGAACCGTTGTCGGTGTTGCCGGCATCCGGAACGATGGTAAGCGCCGTCTCTAATGCGCTCTGCTGGCCTGCCGTCAGCGTCAGTGCCGTATGCCCGTCCGCCGCTATATAATTGTAGGACGCAAACGGTGCCGTCACCGTCGGCCGGTCGCTCAGATCGACGTCGGTAAAGCTGATCGTCCCCGATACCGTATCGGTCGCCGCATTGTTGGTCCCCGGCAACTCCGAGAATGCATTGCTTGTCGCCGACGTGATCACCGGCGTGTCGTTGGTGCCGGTGATGGTGATGGTGACCGGCTGGCTGACAACGCCGCCGTGGTGGTCGTCGACCTGCACCGTATAGGTGAGAGTGACGGTCTCGCCCACCGCCAGGTAGTCGAAGCTCTTGTCCTGCGCCGAGAAGGTCCAGCCGTCAGAGCCGCCGATGCCGGTGCCCGTGGTGTCGGTCAGCGCGCCGAGCGAGAGCCAGCCGAGCACGGTCGCATTGCTCGCCAGCCCGGTGGTGACGCCCGTCGCGCTGACGCCGGTCACCGTCACCGCGTGCGTATCGCTGAGGTCGACATCGGTGAAGGTCACCGCGCCGCTCGCCGTGTCGAGGGTGGTCGAGCCGGTCGGGTTCGGCTGGCTCGGGTTCGTCAGTTCGGTGATGCTGGCGCTCTGCGTGCCGGACGTGATCACCGGCGTGTCGTTGGTGCCGGTGATGGTGATGGTGACCGGCTGGCTGACAACGCCGCCGTGGTGGTCGTCGACCTGCACCGTATAGGTGAGAGTGACGGTCTCGCCCACCGCCAGGTAGTCGAAGCTCTTGTCCTGCGCCGAGAAGGTCCAGCCGTCAGAGCCGCCGATGCCGGTGCCCGTGGTGTCGGTCAGCGCGCCGAGCGAGAGCCAGCCGAGCACGGTCGCATTGCTCGCCAGCCCGGTGGTGACGCCCGTCGTGCTCACGCCGGTCACCGTCACCGCGTGCGTATCGCTGAGGTCGACATCGGTGAAGGTCACCGCGCCGCTCGCCGTGTCGAGGGTGGTCGAGCCGGTCGGGTTCGGCTGGCTCGGGTTCGTCAGTTCGGTGATGCTGGCGCTCTGCGTGCCGGACGTGATCACAGGCGTATCGTTCGTCCCGGTGATCACTAACGTGACGGTCTGTATTTGTGAAATGCCGGGGGTGGAGCCGGGATTGGTGACGTCGAAGTCATCGCTGACAGCGATGTTGTAGGTGAGGGTGAGCGTCTGGCCCACCGCCAGGAAATCGGCAAAGTGGTCCGGCAGACTAAATTGCCAAGCCACCGTGCCGGTGCTGGTGCTACCCAGTGTGCCGGTACCGGAATTGGTGCTGTCGGTAGCGACCCAGGCTTTGAACGTATCCGCCAGCGCGGCCTCATTGACCGCCGTCGCCGCGACCGCGTCGTTAATCGCAACCTGTGTATTGTGAGGGATCGAGCCGTTTGACCAGACCGACGACGCCAGCGCCACCTCAACCGTTTTGTGGGTATCGCCGAAATTGACATCGCTGAAGCTCAGCGTCCCCGACGTTACATCCGGCGTCGCCGATCCGGTCGGGTTCGGCTGGCTCGGATTCGATAGCTCGACGAGCGCATGCGGCCCCGCCGTATCCGCATTAAGTATCGGCGGCGAGTTCCCACCGATCGTGATCGCGATGGACTGGCTCCCGGTGCCGCCGAAACTGTCCGTATCGTCAATCTTTAGCGTGTCACTGCCGGTGTATTCGTCGTTCGGCGAATAGATAAATCCAGTATTGAGGACAGAATCGACCAGCGCCGTCGTGCCATGGACCGTGATCGAGGCCGTACCGTCGCCGCTGACGGTCAGGCCAGGGATGATGCTGTAGTCGATGTCAAGCTTCAGCGTGCCATGCAATACGCTGATGATTGCCGTCTGCGTGTCGCCGGTGTCCGGGTCGCTGACATGCGAGCCGATTATATTGAACGCCGTGTCTTGGTTGATCGCGAGCGTATTCGTAAGAACCGTCACTGACGGCGGGGTGTCAATAAACGCCGGCGGTGGCGGTGGCGGCGACGGAGGCGGTGGCGGCGGCGGCGGTGGTGGCGACGGAGGTGGAGGCGGCGACAGTTGCCTATTAGTCTGAAGACTAAACGTTTCCAGCTGCGCAACGACTGTGCTCGATCCGGTTGACGCTGCGTTCGTGGCGGTAGTCCCGGTCACGCCGACCACATAAGTAGCAAGCGTGCCTGGCGCGAACGATTGTAGCGCCGCCATTTCCGCCGGGGTGTTGGCGATTACAGAGGCCGAGCCGTTGCGGACTAAAATTGATTCCGCAGGATCGGAAAGATACTTGATTTCCGGTGCGCCGCTTCCCGGATTACCTTTGATTATGAGTTCAACGATGCCATGATTTAGATCTTTGTAAGCTATGATGTCGTCATCAAAAAAAGCGCCGTCATGAAAATATACAGTGTTGTGTGGTGAGTACTGAGCTTGGGCTTTGTCTAAAATGGCGAAAGTCATTCCGGCGAGCGTCAGCGAGCCAATCCCGCCGGAACGAGCGCGCTCCTGATTGCTAGCAATAGGTGTTTCAGTCGTGAGGATACCGGTCGTCGCCGCCTGGCCAGCGCGCGAGGCGAAGCTGCCCCGCGCGCCATCGAACTGATCCGAATGCGATGTGCCGTTGGCGCCGCAAACAAATTCGTTCAACGCCAGCCGGGAATTGCCGGATAGGTTGAAGACGGTGTCGTCGATGAAATGAATGGCGATCTGGCCGTCGGCCGCGGTCTCAATGACGTCGCCTTGGCAAACAGGATCGCCGGCCTTGGCCCGAGCAACGGCGCCGTCGGCCCGTGTCAGGGTGCCCGATCCGAACGCTGATTGGATATAGCCGACAACCCGGGACGGCTCGCCTGCCGGCCGTTGAATCGGGCCGGTCGCGGTACTCTCGCCGCCTGACGCGTCGCGCAGTCGCCCAGACACCGGACGCTACCCCTCTCCGTCTACCGCCTCGCGCCTGGTTGTTGTTTTTTTGTACCGATTTCACCTGCGCCGCGCCAAAACCTACCATTTTGCAACGATTAATCAAAGGTTAAGCCTTAAAATAGGTTATTAAACTGGGTTAAATGCGGCTTCCCGAGCGCCCTGAGCGACTTGCGCTGAACCGCGGGAGGCTTGCCCGCGACTAAGGCGATATAGCCCTAGGCCTATTGCGGCAATTAATCAAGCCAAATCGGGGCTGTTGATAGGTCAGAACAATAATGCTACTCAAATCAGTATCAGCGTATGCTGCAACCCGGAGGGGACGATGCGCCCGCGTATCATCGCCGTGATTGTGGCCGGGCTCGTAGGAAGTTCGAGCAGTTTCATGACCGGCCCAGCCGGGGCGCAAGCCACGCCGCCCGTCCAGGCCGCGACAGCGAAACCTATTGGAAAAATCGTAGCCGTCGCCGGCACCGTCACAATCGAGCATGTCAATGCGGTGATTGTGCAGGCCAATGCCAGCAGTCAAGCTGCGCCACCAAAGGCCGGTGACCCCGTCTTTTTGGGCGACATCGTGCAGACCGGAGCCGACGGCAAGGTTGATATTGCTTTCGAAGATACCACCGCTTTCAATCTATCCAGCAACGCCCGCATGGTGCTGAACGAGTTTGTCTACGACCCGAACGGAAAATCCAATTCGACCTTCTTCAGCCTGACCAAAGGAACGTTCACTTTTGTCGCCGGCAAAGTGGCGAAGACCGGCGACATGAAGATCGACACGCCGGTCGCGACCATGGGCATCCGAGGCACCATGCCCCACGTCGAGATTGCAGCAGATGGGTCCGCCAAATTTTCCACGCTCATTGAAGAAGGCAAAAATAAAATTCTGGGAAAGCTTGCGGCACCCGTAGCCCCCGTCGTGCAGAAACCCGAAGAAAAACCAAATCTCGAAATCTGCCGGGGATGCTAGCGTTGCTGGATTGGCGCATGCCATCTATGGTATGAAAGTTTCCAAAGCGGCCAGCTCCCGGTATGCCGCCACGCTTCCTTGGGAAACAAAAGGCAGGCGTCTGTTGGTCGAATAGTTGGGAAGCCAGCCATGACATTGAGTGCAAGACGGGTCATCGCCGGCGGCGTGGCCGCTATGCTGCTCTTGCTAATTGTCGGGTCGACGGCGCAGGCGCAAACCCAAAAGCCCAATAAACCACCCCAAAAATCCAGCGCTCTTAAAAATATCGATTTGTGCAACGGCACGGATCGCTCGTCGCCGGAACCTCAGATTCGCGGTTGCACGCTGCTCATCAATTCAGGTGACTTGACTGCCTTAGGCTTGGCTATCGCCTATAACAATCGCGGCGACGCCTATGTTTCCAAGGGAGACTACGACCTTGCCCTTCTAGATTATGATCAGTCGATCAAAAAAAATCCAACCTACGCCAAGCCGTTCAATAACCGTGGAGCCGTGAGCTTGAAGAAGGGCGAATACGATCGAGCGCTCGAAAATTTCGACGCGGCAATCAAGCTCGATCCCAATTACGCTCCGGCCTACGCCAACCGCGCCGAAGTTTACCTGAAGAAATACGAATTCGACCGCGCGGCGCGCGACTACGACGTGGCGGTTCGTCTTCAGCCGGATCTCAACACTATACGTTACCGGCGCTGTTGGACGCGCGCCCTTCTTGGAGAGCTGCAGACGGCCTTGGAGGACTGCGACAAGGCGCTTCAGGCCGAGCCGAAGGAAGCAGCCGCCCTCGATTCACGCGGGCTCGTTTATCTGAAGATGGGTAAATTCGATGAGGCGATCGCCGATTATAATTCCGCGCTCGCGGTCGATCCCAAATTAGCGACCGCGCTCTATGGCCGCGGGCTTGCCAAGCGCAAGATGGGTGATGCAAGCGGCGCCAATGCCGATATTGCGGCGGCAACAAAAATCGCAACAAAGATTGGCGATGAATTCGCGCACTATGGCGTGAATTAGCATCGGCGCGGCGCTGCGGATCCTGGTAAAATTTCCGAAGGTTCGATCGGCGGGCTGCGTTCCGGCAGGGCTCTACTCGTTCACTCGCGTTACTTGAGATGCACCACTTGCCAGCCGAGTTTCTGGAACTCGGTCGAGGCGATCGGCGTCACTGCGCCATTGGTCGCCAGAATTGGCTTGCGCGCAACGCTACTGTCATGTGGCAAGTCGCGTGTTATAGTGGTACCCGCTCTTTCCGTGATTTCCGTCCAAGCAATGTCGTCACAAGGGAACAGCGCCACCACATTGCCGGCCCGATTCCGGTTCAGTACAAAGCCTCCGACGTTGATGAAGTCCGCTATGCCGCCAAGTTCCCGGCCTCGGTCGGCCAGGAGTTCAGCGCGGCGGCGCTCGAAAAACCCAACACTGCGAGAATTGACCGCAGCCGCCCGTTCGATAAAGGCCTGAGTATTACCCGCGCTCAATCGTGCCAAGGCCCGTGAGGTCAAGAGCAGGTCGGCGGGCGTATAAGCCTGGTTGGTTTCGAACCGGGCGATCGCGTCCGGCGCCACACCGAGACGCAGCAATGTTGCTTTCACCTCCTGCGCGATTTGCGCTGAGGTCTTGTCACGCAACGTTTCGCTCGCGCCCTCGATAGACGATGCCCCGGAAACAGCCATCACGGCGGCCCCGCCGGGAATGACTGCCAAAGCCGCCTTAACCGTAAGACCTCCGGCTGCGGTCGCACTTGCAACGTCCGTCAGCTTTTGAGCCAAGGGCGGAAAATTCGTATAGGGATCCACGCCAAGGCTGACGGCGAGCGCACGGCGGGCATCGTCGATACCCAATAGGCTGTCGGTCGTAGACGCGCGATCTGATTTGGGGTCCGAAAGACTTGCACTCGCGCGGTCAAACATATTGGTGACGCCGGACAGGGAGTTCTTGACCGTGTCGACCGGGTTGACGATGAGATTGGCGCCGTAACGGATTGGCGCGGTCGCTGATCGTCCAAGCGCTTGCGCAAAAGTATCGGATTGCGAAATCTTTTCGAGCGCATCGAGCGCCCTCAACTCCTGGATAAAGACCTTTGTGAGTTCGATACCGTCGACTTGGAATTTGCCGTATTTGGTGTCGACGATGAAGATGTACATATTCCCGTCGCTGCGCACTTTTGCGGCGACGCGGTAATTGTTGCCCTGCATTAGCGCGCCGAGATAACTCTCAGCGTTTTTTTCCTGGGGCACCTCATAGGCCGCCAAGGGCGCAAATGCGCCGGCGCTGGTCAAACAAGCCAGCGCCATGGCGAGACGGACGCTCAGTCGCGTCGCGGCCTGTTTGGTCATAGCGAAAGGCATTTCTCGACACTCCCCCAAATGCGCCGGTAACGGCGAAAACGCCACCAAACACAGGGTTCACCAGAAAGGCAAACGCGGGCCGCCGCGGTAAAGCAATCCTCTCGCGGCCGATCGCTGTTTGCTTGCCGGAAACTACCCTCTCCGGCTCGCCTGAATTTGGCCTAAACCATCCATTAACCTTAACAAACAATGACCATTTAAGTATCTTACCAATTTGTTAATTTAACTATTGAGGTGCGCGGAGGATATCGGGCGGGCGAGCATTTGCGCAGGATGCAGGACATGGCCGTGGGTTATGGCCCTTGCTTGCCAATCGACGACGGCGCAACCGCAGAGTTCAACGGCTCCATCGGCGTCCTCATCCTGACAAATTGCCCGCGCCGGTCTGCCGAATATTTCGGCCCGAGAAGGGCCATGCTTGAATATTCGGCACGCTTTGGCACCGACGAAGGAGCGGCATCGTGACGGCAGGGACCTTGATCAGCGGTCAATCACGCGGCGACGGCCTCGCGCTTGCCGCGACCGGAGCGTGGACCGCCGAATATGCCGCCACGCTCGAACCGCAGGTCGACGCTGCAACCCGCGCCGATGCGCGCGTGCGTAGCATCGCTATCGACGCGGCGCGCATCGAGCAGCTCGACACCTTCGGCGCCTGGCTCTTGGAACGCGCCATGCGCACCTGGACCAGCCAGGGATGCGAGACCAGACTGGTCGGGCTGCGCGACGACTATCGCGGCCTGTTCGAAAAGGTTCATGGCGGGACCCACAAACTGACGCCCGAGCCGCCCAAGCCGAACTCCATCATGGAAAGCTTGGAGAGCATCGGCCGCACCATGGTGGGGGTCGGCGCCGATTTTATCGCGCTCGCCCAGATGATCGGGGCGCTGATGATCGCGTTCAAGCGGGTGGCGTTACGCCCGTGGACCTTCCGCCTCACCTCGATGGTCAACCATCTCGAGCGCGTGGGATGGCAAGCGGTGCCGATCATTCTGCTCATTACCGTGCTGATCGGCGCCATCCTCGCCCAGCAAGGCATCTTTCACTTCCGCAAATTCGGCGCCGACGTCTACGTCATCGACATGGTCGGCGTGCTGGTGCTGCGCGAAGTCGGCGTGCTGATCGTCTGCATCATGGTGGCCGGCCGTTCCGGCAGCTCCTACACCGCCGAACTCGGCGCCATGAAAATGCGCGAGGAGGTCGATGCATTGCGTACGATGGGTTTCGACCCCGTCGAAGTGCTGATTCTGCCGCGCATCGTGGCGCTCGTCATCGCGGTGCCGATCCTGACCTTTCTCGGCTCGATGGCAGCACTCTACGGCGGCGGCGTGGTGTGCTGGGCCTACGGGGGCATCGAGCCGCCGGTATTTCTGTCGCGGCTGCAGGAAGCGATTTCGGTGCAGACGTTCGAAGTAGGCATCCTCAAGGCGCCGTTCATGGCGCTGGTCATCGGCGTTGTCGCCTGCGTCGAAGGACTGAAAGTGCAAGGCAGCGCCGAGTCGCTCGGTGAGCAGACCACCAATTCGGTGGTCAAGTCGATCTTCCTCGTCATCGTGCTCGACGGCGTTTTCGCGATGTTCTTCGCGTCGATCGGGATGTGAACGGTGGCAACCGCAACGCCCGAAACCGTCATCCGCGTGCGCGATCTGGTCGTCGATCTGAAGACGCATCGGGTGCTCAACGGGGTCAATCTCGACGTCTTTCACGGCGAGATCCTCGGTTTCGTCGGCGCGTCGGGCGCGGGCAAATCGGTGTTGTTGCGCACCATCATCGGATTGCTGGAAAAACAGCAAGGCAGCATCGAAGTGCTCGACGTCGACCTCGACAAGGCCGACGAGGACCAGCGCCAGGCGATCGAGCGGCGCTGGGGCATCCTATTCCAGCAAGGCGCGCTGTTCTCCTCGCTGACCGCCGGCCAAAACGTCGAATTTCCGATTCACGAATATCTCGATCTTTCGGATCGTCTGATGACCGAAATGGCGATCACCAAACTGGAAATGGTCGGCCTCAAGCCGGACGTCTACCGGAAATATCCGTCAGAGTTATCCGGCGGCATGATCAAGCGAGTTGCGCTCGCCCGCGCGCTGGCGCTCGATCCCGAAATTCTGTTCCTGGACGAACCCACATCCGGTCTCGATCCGATCAGCGCCGGCGACTTCGACCAGCTTATTCTGACGCTGCAGCGAACCTCGAAGATGGCGGTCTTCATGGTGACGCACGATCTCGACAGCCTGCACACCATATGCGACCGCATCGCGGTGCTGAGCGACGGCAAGATCGGCGAAGCAGGTACGATGTCGACGATGTTGGCTTCGCAGCACCCCTGGCTGCGGGCCTATTTCCACGGTGCGCGGGGGCGTGCTGGACGACAAGCGGTAGATTAACAGCGGAGTTGAGTGATGGAGCGCAAGGCGAATTACGTCCTGATCGGTTTGTTCACAGTCGCCGTCGTCGCCGGTGCCTTCGGCTTCGTATTCTGGATCCATCATACGGCCGGAAAGAAGCAGAGCGTGCTTTACCGCGTGATCTTCGACACGTCGGTGTCCGGGTTGCGCCGCGGGGCGCCGGTGCTGTTCAACGGCATCCGCGTCGGCGAGGTGACAGATCTTGAGCTCAGCCCCGACAAGCCGTCGCAAGTGACGGCCACGCTGCAAGTCAATAAGGCGACGCCGATCCGTTCGGACACGCGCGTCGGCCTGGAATTCGCCGGCTTGACCGGCGTCGCCTCGGTCTCGCTCAAGGGCGTCTCGGCAACAACTCCGCTCATCGAACGTGAGGAGGGCGAGCCGCCCACCTTGAAAGCCGACCTGAACGCCAGCCAGGATATGATGCAGGCGGTGCACGACGCGTTGAACAACGCCAATGCAGTCATCGCCGAAAATCGCGAGGCGCTGCATAAGGCGATCCAGGACTTGGCCGTTTTCACCAGCGCGCTCGCGCGCAATTCCGACAGCATCGACGAGGTCGTGACCAACACCAAACAGGCAACCGCTTCGATCCGCGATCTCGCTGACCACCTCGACAAGCGCACCGAAGAAATCACCGTCGGCGTCACCAAAACGACGGACGCCGCGACCAAGCAGATCGATATCGTCGGCGGCGACGCGCATCGCACCATAATTCATATCGACAAGGCGGTGGGGGATATCGACAAGGCGGTGACGGATCTGGCGAAGAACCCGCAACGCTTCCTATTCGGCGGCGGCGGCAGCAAATAGCAGGCCCGCACGGGCGCGGGCGGCGGGGGCTAATGCGCTGAGCGTCGCGCTCAAATTGCTGGCCGGCGGGGAAGACGCGATTTACTATTGCCGAGACGCGATTTTTGCGTTGCTTTTGCTGAATCCAGACCGCTAGTTAGGCTATATTCAAAAGATTGCTATTGTGCGCACCGCCCGCCGTGGAGCGTCAATGCCGATCGGGCCAATGTCGACCTTCGATCATGCCGCAGCACCGCATTGAAGTTATGACATCCCGGTTCGGACTGGTGGGAAGCCGCGTTTATTCGGTTTTGCAATATTTCGTTCTGATTGCCGGGCTGGTGGCGATGTGCCTCGAAACCATTCCCGACATTCGGCCGGGTTTGCAGAACTGGCTAACCGTCGGCCTCTGGTGCTGCCTCGGTTTTTTTACCTTTGAGATGGCCGTCAGACTATGGACGCGACGGTCGCGCGGACGTCATCCGAGTTACCTGTTCTCCGCCGCCGGTCTGATCGATGCACTCTCGGTGCTGCCTATTCCGATCGCCTTGCTTGCCGGCATTCCGCCGGAGACCGCCTGGTTGCTGGGATCGTTATGGCTGCTCAAGCTCACAAGCTCGGTGCCCGGGCTGTCGCTTCTCTGGCGCGTTATTTCGCTGGAATCGCGCGCTCTGGCGAGCGTGTTCGTCATCTTCCTGATCGTATTGCTGCTGGCCGCCGTGGCGCTTTACGTGCTCGAGCGCGCGGACCAGCCGGAGCAGTTCGGCAGCTTGCCCTCGTCGCTGTGGTGGGCCGTGACGACGCTGACCACCACCGGCTACGGCGACGCGGTTCCGCAAACTTTCCTCGGCCGCTTGATCGCCGGCATGGTGATGATTTGCGGGCTCGGCGTGTTCGGGCTGTGGACCGGCATTCTCGCCACCGGCTTTGCGGCCGAGCATCGCCGCCGCGACTTTGTGCGCACTTGGGATCTGGTGACGCGCGTGCCGTTTTTTCGCAATCTTTATCCGGCCGCGATCGTCGAACTGACCCGCATGCTGCGAAGACTCGACGTGGCGGAGCGAACCGTCGTGGTGCGGCGCGGCCGGCCAGGCGATTGCATGTATTTCATTGCATCCGGCGAAGTCGAGGTAAGGCTGGAGCCGCACCCTGTTCGCCTCGGTCCCGGCACTTTCTTCGGCGAAATGGCACTGCTTGAACGTGGCCCCCGCACGGCAACCGTCATTACGACGCTGCCAACCACTTTGCTGATTCTGGACGTTTCCGATTTCCACGCTTTTACGGCGCTACACCCCGATCTTGCGCAATCCGTTGAAGCGGAAGCCGCGCGCCGCTCCACCGCCATTAAGGGCGAGGTATCCGGCCGACCATAATCCCGCGTGCTCATTATTTTATCTTTTTTTGAATTTGTGGCCGTTCGCTTCGTATTCCTTGCCCATCGCATTTCGCTCGCCGCCGCCGACCGGATTGATATGACAATATTCGCACGGCCTGTTTTCTTTCAGCGCGTAAGTTGGCAGCGCCGCGGCGGGTCGAGGCGCGACGGCCAATCCTGCGGCCATAGGGCCCGCATAAGTCGGCAAGCACAACGGCCGTTATGAAGTTCGGTAAGCGCGCTATTTTTGCGTTTCCCATACCGCGCCTATGCATGTGCATGCCGGCAGGATTGCCAAGCGATCGTAATTATTTGCAACAGGTGCCGCAAGACGCGTTGATCCACGTCGAGAGGCGCGCGCCCGAACGGCCAAGTTGAGAGCGTACCGTCGTCCATTTGCAATTTACCGGTCACGATTTTGTCAAGCATCGCGGTGGCAGATGCTATGCTACGGCATGGACGCGTTCAATGAACAGCCAATCAGCGGCGTGGAGGCGCTTCCGGGGTGTGCCAGATCGCGGCCGTTTCGCTCCAGGTCGCGCTCGACTAGACTGATCGCAAATCCATGGAACGCACCATGAAACTGACCGCCTATGTTGTCGATGGCCACACCGTGGACCTTCGCCCCGCGCCGGTCGACCGCGAGTGGATGGACAAGACTGGCGAGCGCTTCGCCTACCGCTGTCTGCCGCTCAGCATCGCCAACGCCCATGGTTGGGAAATTCTTTGCAGCACGGGCTTCAGCGCCATATGGAACGGCGGGACCGGGTTGGACGCGGTGACGATTGCCACCGATGCCGGCGACGCTGCGATCGCGCTTAGTCATTTCGGCTCAGGCGTGCTGACATTTCACGTGCCGTGCCTGTTTCGCACCGATGCCGGCGTCGATTTGATGGTATCCGGTCCAATCAACCGGCCGAAGGATGCCATTGCCGCGTTGACCGGCCTAATCGAAACCGACTGGGCGCCGTATAGCTTTACCATGAACTGGCAATTCACCCGGCCGCAAATGGCGGTGCGCTTCGAAAAAGGCGAGCCGTTCTGTCACCTCATGCCGGTGCGGCGCGGCGAGATCGAATCGGTCGAGCCGGAACTTCGTTCACTTTCGGAAAATCCCGAGCTGCAACGCGAACACGCCGAGTGGGGTGCCAATCGCAATCGATTTAACGTCGATCTCCGGCAGCCAGGTAGCGAAGCGCGCGCCGAGAAGTGGCAGAAGTTATATCATCGTGGCGTGATGCCGGATGGCGAAACGGCCGGCGCCGCCGACCATCGCACGCGGCTCAAGGTCAAGCCGTTCAAGAACCCAGCAACCGGCTAAACGGCGCGGCTTCGGCTGAATTACTGCCGCGTTCCGGCCTTGGCGACCTTTTGCTCGTCCCACCACCATAGCGCCGGAAACGCCGACATGCCGAATTTCGGCAACGGGTTGGGACGGCTGAAACGGTCCCAGCGCGCGGTGCGCAATTTGCCGTAGGCCCATTGCGGCACGACGTAATTATTCCACAACAGCACGCGATCGAGCGCCTTGGTGGCGGCCGTTAGATCGGCCTCGGTCTTGGCGAAGATGACATGCTCGATCATCGCGTCGACCGCCGGATTTTTGATGCCTATCACGTTGTCCGATCCGGGCTGATCGGCCGCCTCTGAGCCCCAGTACCCGCGCTGTTCGTTGCCGGGCAGGAGCGATTCCCCCCAGGCGTAGGTGATGATGTCGAAATCCCAGTTGCGCAGCCGGTTCTCGTACTGCGCCTCGTCGACCGTGCGTACTGATACGGTGATGCCGATGCGTTCGAGCGAGGGTTTGTAAAACAGGAAGACGCGTTCGAAAATCGGCGCATTGGCAAGAAATTCGACAGTCAAAGGCTCGCTGGTCTTTGTATATGCGAGTTGCTGATTGAGCATATCGTAACCTGCCGCTCTGAACAGCCGCAGGGCCTCGCGCTGATTGTTTCGGATCTCCGTGGGGTTGGCGTTGACCGGGTTGCTGTAGGGTTTCGTGAACAGATCGGCGGGGACTTTGTCGCGCACCGTTTCCAAGAGTTCGAGCTCGCGGCCGGTCGGCAGACCGGTCGCTGCGAGATCCGTGCCTTCGAAATAGCTTACGATGCGTTTGTACTGACCGAAGAAAATCTGCTTATTCAAAGACTCAAAATCGAACGCGTAATTGAAGGCAAGCCGGACGCGCGGATCCTTGAACTTTTCGCGGCGAATATTGAAGGCGAAGGCCTGCATAATGCCGACGTTCTTGATCGGGAACTCCTCGAGGATGACGCGCTTGTCGGCGACCGCCGGAAAGTCGTAGGCGGTGGCCCAGTTCTTGGCGCTGTTCTCGTTTCGCCAGTCGACGGTGTTCGCCTTGAACGCCTCGACCGCGACAGTCGCGTCGCGGAAATATTCGAACCGCAGTTCATCGAAATTGTTATGGCCGACATTGACGTTGATGCTCTTGCCCCAATGGTCCTTGACGCGCTCGTAGACGATATTGCGGCCAGCCGCGAATTCCTTGATGCGATAGGCGCCGCTGCCGAGCGGCGGCTCGAGCGTCGTTTCGCCGACGTTGCGCTTCTTGCCGTCCTTATCGGCGCCCTCCCACCATTCCTTGCACAGGACGCTGAGCTGACCCATGATCTGCGGCAGCTTGCGGTTGCCGGGCGCGTCGAACTTGAAGGCGACCTCGTGGTCGCCGATTTTCTCGACTTTGACCACGTGGCGATACGAGGCGGCGGCCTGCGGGCTGAATTTATTGAAAGCATTGAACGAGAAAATAACGTCTTCCGGGGTGACCGGCTTCCCATTCTGCCATTTTGCTTCCGGCCGCAGGCGGAAGGTGACCGAGGAGAAATCGTCGGGATAGCTCATGGCCTCGGCGAGCAGCCCGTATTCGCTCGACACTTCATCAAGCGACGGCACGAAAAGCGTTTCGTGAACAAGTTCGATGCCAAGCACGAGCGAGCCTTTGATGCCGGCGACCACCATATTGAAGTTGTCGAAAGGACCGAGCGCGATCTGGCAGGCCGAGCCGCCCTTCGGCGCGCCGGCATTCACGTAGTCGAATTGTTTGAAGCCGGCGGGATATTTCAGATCGCCGAACGGTGATATGCCATGCCGCCAGGCAGGAGCAGCGCCTTGCGCCTGGGCACGGCCGATCCAGTCAGGCAGCCCAAGCTGCCGCGTGGCAACCAGGAGCATGGTGGACTTTAGCAAAGACCGGCGATTCATCTGATGCTCCGAGGAATTTCGCAACACGGCGGGTGGCGATCGATGGCGGTGATTATGTGCTTTTTATTTACACCGCCGCAAGCGTAGCGGCGCGCGACGCGACAATTCGACTTCGCTTGCGGTGCAACACGGCGCGCAATATGCGAGCCAGCACGCGTAGATTCCGCTTGCCTGCTTTCGGCGCAAGACATTGGCGCGCTCGCCTCTATCGCCAATATTCTCATCGCGCCCACTGCCCGTGCATAGTTCCGCGGTTCTGCGCGGCGTTTCGCTGCAATGCAAAATTTTGCCGATAACGAGAGCAATAGTGGGCGGCTCTCAACTGCACCGTTTACGCGCACGACATTTTCACTGCGTTACGATGTTGTGATGGTGATGCAACAGCAGGGCACGGCCCGCTGCGGTGTCGCCGCGTGCATTAAACCAAAATAAAAGCGCCCGCATGGCGAGCCAAGCGAGCGGCAATCAGGAGAAGCGTTTTCTCAACAGCAAATAACGAGGCGCCGTCTTAGGCGGCGCCTCGTTTGTGACTTCGCTAGACCGGCGGTCAGGGACGAAATGAAGGACCCGTGACCAGTCTAACGATCAACCTGGGCAGACGGACAGACCAGAGCAGGCCCCGAGCGTGAAGGCCGCTTTTTCGTTCCCGGCCGCGGTCTCCAGCGCCTCGTCGGAGACTTCGTAGCTGAGGATCTCTTCGTCGATCTGGTCGATGGTGGTGTTACGCATGGGTCGTTGGTCCTTTGGTTCGCCAGCGGTGCCGGCACTCTGGAGTAGGGTTAGAAGGTAGCTAGATTACACGGCGCCGCAATTTCCGGCACCCCTTTTGTGACTCCGTCGATCCGGCGGTCAGGGACAATTAAGTACCCGTAACCAGTCTAATGATCAACCCGGGCAGACAGACAAGCCGCTGCAGAATCCGAGGGTGTAGTTCCCGGCTTTCTCTTTCGCCGTGCCTGCCGCAGTTTCCAGCGCCTCGTCGGAAACCTCGAAGCTGAGGACTTCTTCGTCGATTTGGTCGAATCTGGTGGTGTCGCTCATAGCCTTAGTCCTTTGGTTCGCCAGACGGCGCCGGCACTCAGCAGGCAGTCAGAGAAATTCGGATAAAACCCCCCCGCCATCGATGATTAAATCATTGGCTAGTATGGGTGTAAAGTCCAATCTAAATACGCTTTGTGCACCACGGTTAATATGGCAAAAGGCTGATTTATGTAGATAATTCCGCCCTTCCCGGCAGTCGCCGAACGTCGCAGAATCGGCCTTTGCGCAGAGCGCGGCGCGCACCCGCTTCTGCCTTGTTATTTGGCATCCGAGACGCCAAAGAGCCCCTCCCCGAACTGTTCCGGACGGGAGATGACATTGGCCTCCCCCAACCTAGAATGACCGCGCACCTGGAACAAATTGAGAAACTCGACCGGATAAAAATCGTATGGATGCCTTTTACGAGCGCTTGATCGTTCGCGCCGCAACCATCGACGAACTGCTGTCCGACGATTTCGAACCTTTGCCCGGCCAAAAGGGCGATACCGAATTGGCCACGCGCCGTCTCGCCGCCTGGTGCCGGTCCTGCGCCAGCGGCGACTGGTCTCTGTTCAACCGGCGGCTGGACCGGGATGGCTGGGCGCTCGCCCAGGTGCTGGCGAGATTTTCCTCCGTTCGCCGTAAAGCATCCGCCGCAAAGCCGGCGTGGATCGACGACGCCATCTGGCTTGAGACAGCGCTGCAAAGCCCGGCCAATGACGCCAATCCGGCCGTGGCATTTGGTGCGACCGAGCCTTGTGCGTTCGAACACTTGTTTACGCCGGCGATCGAACAAGCCGAGGCACGGCTCCGCACGGATATCGACGAGCGCGCGTTCGGCAACTTGACCGAAACCGCCCGCGCTTGTCTGCGCCTATCGCTGCTCAAGGCGCTGTCCGGCCTTTCCACGCCAGCGATTTACGAGCGCTTCGTCAAAGCGCGCAACGCCGGCGAAACCCCGCAGCAAGGCGGCGGCACGTCGCGCTACGATCAATTCGTCGCCGACATGAAAGCCAGCGGCTTCCGGCAGCTGTTCGAAGAAAAGCCGATGCTGTTGCGGCTACTGGCCACACTCACGCGGCAGTGGATCGACACCTCGCGCGAATTCGTGCTGCGCCTTAATGCCGATCTGGTGGCGGTTCGCCAAGCATTGCTCCCTGCCGGCGCCCACAGCCGCGTGGCCAAGATCGAAGGCGACCTATCCGATCCGCACAATGCCGGCCATTCGGTCCAGATCGTGAGCTTCGAGGACGGCGCGCGCGTCGTGTACAAGCCAAAGGATTTGCGGCTCGATGCCGCCTGGCACGCCTTGATCGAGCGCTTGAACCGCGCCGAGCCTGCCGTCGAACTTAGGGCGGTGCGCGCGATTGCGCGCGAGGGCTATGGCTGGACCGAGTTCGTCGATCATGCCGGTTGCGCCGATCAGGAGGACTGCAAACGATTCTTCCGGCGTGCCGGCGCCTGGCTTGCGCTGTTCCACTGCTTCGCGGCCAACGACATGCATCAGGAAAATATGATCGCGGACGGCGATCACCCGGTGCCGATCGATCTGGAAACGATCCTGCAGGCGCCCGCCGAGGAACCCAAAGACCAGGATCCCGCCGATCAAGCCTTCGATGCCGCCATCGAGACCGTCGCCAATTCGGTGATGATGGTCGGTCTGCTGCCGGCCTATGGACGTTCGCCCGACAATAACGTCTTTGCGATCGGCGGGATGACCGCCGACTGGAATTCGAAAACCTTGGTCAATTGGAACAACATAAATTCCGACGCGATGCGGCCGGTGAAAGTGAAGGAGGCCGGCAAGCCGACGCCGAACCTGCCGCATGTCGGCGGCCGTTACGCCAAGTTCGGCGAGCATATCGACGACTTCGTCACGGGCTTTGCCGACTACGCGCGCTTCTTGCTGCGTCGGACCAGGGACGCCAATCAGGGTGGCCTGTTCGAAGGTTTTACCGGCGTTGCCGTGCGCAAGGTCATTCGCGCCACGCGTTTCTATTACATGCTGCTGCAACGCCTAAAAAACCACCGCAGCATGGACGACGGCGTGCTCTGGTCCGCGCAAGCCGACTTCGTCGCCCGACTGGCGGATTGGGAGAAGGATGCCGACCCGCTGTGGCCGCTGCAGCGCGCCGAACGCGCCGCGCTTCTCGCGCTCAATGTGCCGCATTTCGTGTCGCCCAGCGATGGCCGAGAAATACGCGATACGACCGGCGTCTCGATTCAGTGCGAGGCCTTCTCGGGCATGGAGCGCGCGCGGGCGCGCGTCCGAAACCTCGACGAGAAAGATATCGCCTGGCAAATAACCGTCATCACGCAGAACACCAGTTCGATATCAAAATCGCCCAGCCCGCCGAAGCGCTTGCCGCTAAAGCAAGCGGACACGGCTATCGCGCCGACAAAGCAAATCTTCACCGCCGAAGCCGACAAGATCGCCGAGGAGCTGGCGCGTTACGCCATTCGCCGCGGACCGGGGGCGGCCTGGATCGGCCTCGACTGGCTAGGCGATTCGGAAGTTTTCCAGCTCGTGTGCCTGGGCCCCGACCTTTACAATGGCGCGTCCGGCATAGCGGTCTTTCTCGCCGCCCACGCCGCCGTGGCCGGAAACAAAGCGTCCGGCGAGCTAGCGCGGGCCGCAACGGCGCATCTGCGTAAGGAATTGAAAAGCCGCAACGCGGCGCGCATGGCACGATCTTTAGGGATCGGCGGCGCCACCGGCCTGGGCTCGATCGTCTACGCACTCACCGCGATTGCCAAAAGTTTGAACGACAAGGTTCTGCTCGAGGATGCCCAGACGGCAGCCGAGCTGTTCACCGACGACCTGATCGCCGCCGACAAGCAATTGGACGTCATGGGCGGCAGCGCCGGGGCAATTCTCGGCCTGCTTCGACTTTATCACGATAGCCAATCGGGCGACGCGCTCAAGCGCGCGACAAAGTGCGGCGAACATCTGCTGCGCCAGCCGCGGGTTGGAGCGGAGGGCCGCCGCGTCTGGAGCGGACAGGGTTCGCCCGCCAATGGCCTCAACGGCATGTCGCACGGTGCGGCCGGCTTTGCCTATGCGCTTGCGTCGCTGTCGGCGGCAACTGGACGCGACGATTTCGCCAAGGCCGCGTCGGAATGCATCGCCTTTGAAAATTCCAGTTTCGACACAGCGCGCAACAACTGGCCCGATTTGCGCGCCGAAGGGGCACCGGGCTGGCCATGTCAGTGGTGTCATGGCGCGCCCGGCATTGGGCTTGCCCGCATTGCCATGCGCAAACAAGCAGGCGCGGATTGCATGCCCTTGGCGACGGATATCCGCAACGCACTCGCGGGCGTCGAGCGCGGCTGGCCTGGCTCCTTGGATACGCTTTGCTGCGGCACGCTCGGCAGCGTCGAATTCTTCTGCGAGGCGGCGGATGCCCTTGGGCAGAGCGATCTTCGCGACCTTGCGGCGCGCCAGCTCATGAGCGTTCTACAGGCGGCGGCATCGACCGGCGACTACCGCTGGAACGGCGGCAATCGGCAGTTCAATTTGGGCTTGTTCCGGGGCCTCGCCGGCGTCGGCTATACCTCGTTGCGCCAGGTCGACGGTTCGCTTCCCAATGTGCTGATTTGGGAATAGCCGCGCCAGCAATATCCTCAGCCGCAATAGCGTCTATTGAGGTTTTGCCGCCGCGCACGATGCAGTGAGCACAGCCTTGAACATATCGAAGGACTGCACGCCCACCTGACAATTCGTCGATCCATCGAGCGCGACGTGAATGACGTCACCCGTCGTCATTTTCTGTTGCTTGCCATTGATATTGACGTTGACGCTGTCATTCGCGGGCAAGCCGATCAATCCAATGGTCAAATGCGTGCCCTTGACGATCAACGATTGATTGGGGCTGACGCTATAGGTGTTTTCCGACGGCAGGATTGCGCGCAATGCGGTCTCGGTCGTTGCAAGCTTGGACTGCAGCTCGACGAGCTCTGCGTTTTGGTCGACGATCGCCCGCTTGAGCCGCTGGTTTTCGGGCTCCAATTGCAGGACCCGATCCTTGACGGCGGCAAGTTCGCGGTAGCTCAAATCCAGGCCGAACATATAGCCGCCGATTGCGCAGCACAGCGTGATGACCACAATGCCGAGGATCAGCAGGTACTGAGTCCGCCGTTCCATCAACGCGCCATTGTTCCGGACCGGGCGGCCTGACTCCGTCCTATCGGGCACTTGCAATTCCTTCCCATGGTGCCGGCGCGCGCCGCCGGGGGCGTCTTCATGATTGCCGATTTGTGGACGCGAACGCAATTCCAAAAATGAAGCGGCGCATGCCGTTGCTCAGACAACGTCACGCAGTTTCGTCGGCTATTGTTTCGGTGGCGCCGCCGGCGCCGGGCCAGTAGCCGACGCGGTAGGACGCAATCCCTCGGAGATTCGGGAAAGGATGGCTTCGAGGTCGTAGAGGTTGAGTGGAATAGACGAGGCCGCCTGCTTTTCTGAACCGGCGGGAGTTGGAGCCGACGACTTCTTGTCGGACCCTGTCGTTGCGCCGCCGGCGGGATTATCGGCAGGCGGTGCCGACGACGACGAACCGGCCGGCGGCGTGGTCGGCGGCGGCGGCGACGTCGCGGGCGGGATATCGCCTGGCGCCGTTTTGCCCTCGGCAGGTTTCGGTCCAGGGCCAAGCGATGCAGGCGCGTCGACATTGCCGAGAATGATCGGCAGGCCGTCCTTGCCGCTGCCGATGATCACAATTTTCGTATTCGCCGACTGCGCGAGCGCCAGCGTCGCCTCGATACCGCGCCAGCGCAGGTACGAATCAGAAATCCCCTGGCTGACCGTGCGCTGAAAGGCGGCGATGCCGTTCGCCTCGATCTGCTTGCGTTTGGACTCCTGGGCTTCGCGCTCGACGCGGAATTTGAATTCTTGAATCTGGTAGAACTGCTCGGTCTGCCGATTGATCGCCGCGACAATCGCCGGCGGCAGCTCGATGCTGAGCACGAGCGTGTCGAGAATTTGGATCGAGTTCTGCAGGAAGTCGTTGTAGTGCTTGGGATCCGGAATTTCCATGGCATCGGGCTGGATCAAACTGTTCAGATGGGCGCCCAGGCTTTTTTGCGAGTTGTTCCGAATTTTTTCCTGGATCGCTTCGCGCGAGGTGTAAACCTCTTGCGCGGTGTACTGGGAAATGACTTCGCGCGCCTGGCTGCCGATCTCGGGACTGACCACCGACTCCAGGTATCCCGGACCGATGAACTTGTGCAGAACGGCAACGGAGTTATGCAGCAGCTGGAAACGAATGCTGATCTGCGCGGCCACGCTCACGCCGTCTTTGGAGATGGCGTTGTAGGTCTGCGACGTGGAATGCAGACGCAGGTCGTATAGATACAGCTTATCCCAGGGCCAAATGATGTGCAGGCCTTCATCGCGCAGTTCGCGCGGATTGAGCAGCGTGCCGCGACCGACGAAGCACCAGCAGTAGCCATCGAAACCGTTGAACCGCTTCCACAGGACGCCGACCTGGCCGCTCGGAACCGTGATGACCACGTAAGGATAAAGGACGGTGGCCGTCAGCATCATCACCATCAATACGATGGACGCGCCCGGCAGATGGCGTCCGACAAATCGCCACCAGCCTCGTTTCTTCGGCGCGGGCGGCAGCTCGAGTTCGGGATACTTTGCCATCAGCCGTGCTCCATCGAACGCTGCTCGACTATACGGCCTTCCTCCATGCGAATCCTGACCGCGGGCAACTCCAGCTCGTCAAGATAGCGGTCGTCGTGCGTGATAACCACGACGGTCAAGCCGGCTTGCTTCATTTGCGGCAGCAGTTCGTCATAGAACTTGCGCCTAAATTCGGGATCCTGTTCGGCCGTCCACTCGTCCAGTATGAGGATCGGACGCTTCTCGAGCAAACTGACGATGAGCGCGAGACGCCTGCGTTGGCCGCCGGAAAGCTCGAGCGTACTGAACTCGCCGTCCTTTAGCGACGTTTTATCGGCTAAGCGGAATTGCTTGAGTAGACGATCGACCTCGCCCGGCTCCGGCTCCGGAATTCCGTAGAGCTTATGGAACAGGTGATTATCGAAGAAAATCGCCGACATCAACGCGCGATAGGCGTCGCGGTTATCGTCGTTGACGCGCGCGCCGTCGAGCAGGATGTCGCCGGATTGCGGGGGATAGAGTCCGGCCAACACGCGCAAGAACGTCGATTTGCCGGAGCCATTGCCGCCGGTGATGAAGACGAGGTCGCCGGCTTTCATGCTGAAATCCAGTGGGCCGATCTGGAAGGTGGCGTCGGAATGTTGGTCGACGTAACGGAAGATAATGTTGCGCATCTCGATCGCTTCGAAACGCTTCGGGAATGTGATTTCCTGCTCGTCGACTATGGCGGCGGCCGCGCGCAGCGCGATTTCCAGCTGGTCGATCCGGTCGGCCGCGGAATTCGCGATCAGCAGGACCGGTATCGATTGCACCAGTCCGAAACAGGCGCCGACGACGAACATGAGCGCGGTCGTGGTCTTGGTCAACGACGCGCCGCCGAGCGTATCGCTGAACTGGGGAGCGGCGAACACGACCGCGCCGAGCAATACATACATGGCCACTTGCGACGTCACGATTAGTTTGAAGGTTTCGGCCTGGCTGCGTATCTTGATGTTGGCGGCGGTGCGCGACACGTAAACCGAGTCATCGAATAAATCGTCGCTGCGCGCGCGGTTGAGCCGCACCTCCTTAAAGCCGTCCATGAAATCGGTCAGCCGGTCGTACAGCCGGCGTTCCCACTGCGCCAATTCCTGTTTCTCGAGGATCAGCCGGCGATTCTTGACGTGGAATATGACGGCCGCGACCGAGACGATTACGATCGTCATGGCGAATGCCGCAAACGACAAATACGCCACGTAGATGCCGACGAAAAAGATGAGGACCGCGCCCTGCACCGTAAAGCTGAGTGTATTGCTCGCTTGCGTGAGCACCGCAGTGTCGCTGGTGATCGCGGCCACGATGCGCGAACGCCCGATCGCCTCCATCGAAAGCAGCTCCGAGCGCCGCACTTGATCCATGACGCGCAGGCGAAGCTTATGGATGATGGCTTCGATCTCGGCGGTGGCCGTGATGGTCACGTAGAACTGGGTTTTGACGAATAGAAAAAGCGAAACCAGAAAAAGCGTGGCCGCCCACAGGCTGGGCTTATTGCCGCCGCCGGTGCCTTGCATGCCGGCATTGATGGACGCGAGGATGGTCGCGGTGCTGATCCCTCCGAGCGCCGACATGAACAGCAGCTTCGGCAGCGAGCCGTGCATTTCGCGGCGAACGAGCTGGAGGAAGGTCATCGATATGAAGTCTTCTGTCTACACCTGTACAACACACCGCCGCCGGTTTAGCGCGGAATGCGCTTGCCGACCTCAATCAACCAGTTGCTCTACGGACAACGGCGCAATTAGATGCGACGCGATGGGCCGGTATGCGGCTCGGTCTTCTCGCCGATTCGGCGGATGGGACCACCCCCGATTGACTAGCCCGCCGCCGAGCGAATTAAGAATTGGTCGCCGCCGCCCCCGTGGCAGGCTCAGAAGCTTTCGAACGGCTCCTGCGCGAATCCCACTTTTCCTTTTGGACCTTGATGAACTCACGATAGTCCGGAGGACTGAAGTCAAGCAGAGTCCCGCCCGTGGAGAAGTGCTGAATGAACGCCTTGCCGATCGCGTAGGTGGCGCCAGCCGACAGCACTGGCATGACAAATCCTCCGACGATCGTTCCGAACACCGGCACGGCCTTGAGCACGCTGGCGGCCCCGATGCCGCTGGTCGCCGGGATCACCGATCCTGCCGTGCTCGCGATCAGCGCCTTGCCGCTGTTTTCTGAAAACGCCACGCCATAGATTTGCGAAATGCGCCGCAACATCTGCAGCTGAAGTCCACCGACCGCGATGGTGTCGACGACGGGCATCGGCAGCAGCCCGGCAACGCCCGACCAAATCGCGAATTTGTCGACCAACTTCGAAGCCGCTTCCGCGCGTTGCTCGGGCGTTTCCGCGATGGCTTCGCTCTTATCGGAACTCACGGATTCGGTCGCTTGGTCTGCCATGGCGGATCCTTTCTCGTCATCCCCGGGGCCGAGCCCACCGCTCGGTCGATTTGCCCTTATTTATCAGCGAAATTCGCGTGGGTCGTAAAGCCTATCATGCAGGGTTGCCGCTGCCAAGCGTTCGACATTTTGGGGTCGCTTCGCAATTCGATTGCAGGCTAACGGGACGAAATGTCCGCCGTGCAAATCGACTCGGCCCGGGTTTGAAGCCGCAGCCCGACGCCAAAATAAGAAGCTTCAGATCGAGCGGCCGCGTAATTTGCGGCGGTCTTTTTGTCTTGCGCCGACGACAACGAAAAATCGATCCCAATGGCGACGTATCGGACCTCGTCGGAACCAAGGACCGTTCAATTCATAAGTGGCGTTAACCCGAGGATTGACTTAGCCTTATCAATCTTGATCCGGCGTCTCGGTTGCAGAAGAGCGCGCGCCTTAACTGCAAGCGGTTGCCTCGGGACTGGCGCATGGAAGCTTATTTTTCCGCATTGGTGGATTTTGTTTCCGCGCATCCGCACTACGCGCATATTGCTATTTTTGTACTGGCCTTGTCGGAAGCCATTCCCGTGGTCGGCACCGTTATTCCCGGTTCGACCCTGATCCTGGCGATCAGCGCATTGGCGACCAGCGCCAATGTGAACCTGTGGATGCTTCTGGTCGCCGCGGTGACCGGCGCGATCGCCGGAGACGGATTTTCGTTCTGGCTGGGCCAGCGATACAGCCGGGAGATTCTTAACGCCTGGCCGCTCACTCGATTTCCGCAATTCATCGCTCGCAGCGAAAGATTCATAACCCGCTACGGTGTGGCAAGCGTTTTTCTCGCGCGCTTTACGGCAGTGGTCCGCGCCTTCGTGCCGTTGATATCCGGCATCCTGCAAATGTCGCCGCGACAGTTTTACATCGCCAATATCGCCTCGGCGGTCACCTGGGCGCCCGCGCATGTGTTCCCCGGCGTGCTGCTCGCGATGACGTTGCAATTCACCGGCGCAAGCATCGAACAACGTGCGCTTGTCGTGATCGCCGGGCTTATCGTCGCCGCTTTGATTATCTTCGCCACGCATCGCTACATCAAGGCCAAATGAACTTGCGCCAATGACCGGAGCCCGATCGGACCTTTATCGAGAGCATCATCAATGGCTAAAGCTTCTCAACCGGCAGAAAACGCGATAAAAACTTGCCGTCGGATGCGCGGTGCCAAGCGCACCGGATGTATCATTGGAAACGGCGGAATGTGCCTTAAGCCGCGTGGTTTGCGCGCGCGGATACTTGGCGAAAGCGCAGAACTGCAACCTCCAACATCAATCGGCTATGGTAGATTTTTGCAGGAGGCGAAATGAATAGCCAGCACCTCGATATGATTGCGATTTTAGACCGCTTTATAGAACGCGCGGCGCAAAATCTGACGATCGAAAAGCTGCTGCTGCAACTTCATCTCGACCCCAGCAATATTACGTTCGACGCGATCGTCCACCGGCTGATCGAGATCGTTCTGGTCAACATTAATTTCCCAAATATGTGCGCGCTGATCGCGGCCGGTTTTTATGCCGCGACGTTTCTGATGCGTACGATGGTGCCGTTGCGCGTGTTCGGCATCCTCAGCGCCTTGTTCTTTATGGCCTACGGCGCGTTGGGCGGGGCGATCACGACGTTCCTGATGTATTTGTGTTTGCTGCCGATCAACAGCGTGCGCCTCTACCAGATCGTCAAGCTCGTCAAGAAAGCGCGCGTCGCGGTGCAAGGCGATCTGGCGATCGATTGGCTCAAGCCGTTCATGGACAAGCGCAGCTATCGCAAAGGCGACATCCTGTTTCGCAAAGGCCAGGTCGCTAAGGAGATGTTCCTCACCACCACGGGAAAATATCTGGTGACGGAAATCGGCGTCGAGTTGCCGCCCGGACGTCTGGTGGGAGAACTTGGCTTTCTCACGCCCAACAACAGGCGCACCGCGACGGTCGAATGCCTCGAGGATGGTGCGGTGCTCTCCATCAGTTATGACCGGCTGCTCGAGGTCTATTTCGGCTACCCTGACTTCGGCTATTTCTTTCTACGCTTGGCCAGCGACCGCCTGCTGCAGAACAATGCGCGCCTCGAGGCAACCATTGAACAATACAAGGCCAAGCTAAAAGCGGCCGGCTTGGACACGAGCGTAGGTGCCCCTGCGCCGGCGGCGATTGCGCCGGACAAAAAGCCGCCGGATTCGGATAACCCGGATGGAACGTCCGAGGCGGCAATGGCGTCGGCGACGGCCAGCTCCGAGATTCCCGGCAACGATGCTTCGATCGTGGCGATGCAAGTGGCTTCGCCCGATGCGATTGCGACACCGCCGGATGCGAACGCGACGCCGCCGGACGACCGCCGGGCGCGCGCGGCGAAATTAGTCGAGCGCTTCTCTTTGTGGTCTGGGGCTGCCGGACTTATTCCGGTGCCGTTCGTCGATCTTGCCGCCATCGGCGGCGTTCAAATTGAATTGCTGCGCCGTATCTCGAAGATCTATGGCGTTCCGTTTTCCAAGAACCGGGGCAAAGCGGTCATCGCCGGCCTGGCCGGATCGATGATCCCGGCGAGCAGCGGGATCGGCGCCGCAAGCCTCCTCAAGAGCGTGCCGATCGTCGGGTCGGCCATCAGTGCGATTGCGATGCCGGTGTTATCTGCCGGTGCCACTTACGCGATCGGCATGGCTTTCATCCAGCACTTCGCGACCGGCGGGACGCTGCTCGATTTCAACGCCCGGGATTATCGCGAGTTCATCAACGCGCAGAAGGCAATGTGGAGCAATCGATCGGTAGCCACCGCGAAAAGCGCCTCCCGCCCGTAAACTTGGCTCCTCTTCACGATCCGGCACGCGCCAGGCAGGCGCGGCCAGGAAACGGCAAAATTCGCATCGAATCCAGCAACATACTGCGGAATCCCGGCGCGGAATCCGGTACCATGCGGCAAGCGATTCGCCCGACGGAAACTCGACAGAGAGGCAGGTGGGTGATGCGGCAGATCATCACGGTAGCAACCATGAAAGGCGGCAGTGGCAAGAGCACGCTTGCAAGCTGCCTTGCGGTGCATTGGCATTTGTGCGGCCGACCCTCGACCATCATCGACGCCGATCCGCAACGCTCGATCGCGCGGCTGGCCGCGCGCGAAAAGGCGCTCGGCGGCGTGACGGTGGTGGAAGACGCCACAGAGAACGCCTGGAAGACCGCGCGTAACCTCGCTTCGACCGGGCCGATTATTATCGACACTCCCGGCTTCCGCTCGCTGGCGACGCTCGCCTGCATCGCGGCGGCCGACTTCCTGCTGGTCCCGGTCAAGGCCTCCCCGCTCGATATTGACCGCATGCTCGATACGCTCAATTCGCTACTCGAGGGCGACGAGGGCGAGCGGCGCTTCTTCCGCTGCGTGCTGACGCAGACGACGCGGGATTCGGTGATTGCCAAGCAAATCCGCGCCGAACTGATCGAGGCCGGTTTCCCGGTGCTCAAGAACGAGATGACCAACCGCGTCGGCTATGCGGAAGCAGCACTTTGGGGCGCAACCCCGAGCCTGATAGAGCGGTCGGGGACCAGCCGCCCGCGAAATCGCCGCCATTGCCGATGAGGTCGACAGCATCGTCGGCATCAGGCAAGCTGCGTGACGATGAACAAGAAGAAGCTCCCTAAGGCAATCCGGCCGGACAAGAAGAGTGGAGCCGGCCCCGAGGTGGGCGCGACCGCAACGGCGCGTCCCGGCCCGGACGACATGACGGAGGCAACGATGCAACAGGAAGCGGCTTCGGCTGACGCGACCGAGATGACCCCCGAGCGTCGCCGTGCAATAGCGGTGAAACTGGTCGAGCGTTTCTCACTGTGGGCGGGAGGCGCCGGGCTAATTCCGGTGCCGTTCGTCGACCTGGCGACCGTCGGCGGCGTGCAAATTCAGATGCTACGCCGCCTGTCGCAGGTTTACGGCGTTCCATTTTCCAAAAATCAGGGTAAATCGATCGTCGCCGGCCTCGCCGGATCGATGATCCCGGCGACCAGCGCGCTTGGCACCGCGAGCGTGATGAAAGGCGTGCCGGTCGTCGGCACCCTCATCAGCGCGCTGGCAATGCCGGCGCTGTCGGCCGGCGCCACGTACGCAATCGGCATGGCGTTCATCGAGCACTTCGCCTCGGGCGGCACCCTGCTCGATTTCAAGCACTCCGATTACAGCGAGTTCATAAAGAAGCAAAAGGATATGTGGAGCAGCCGCTCGAAATCCGGCGCCTCCTCCTGAGCGCCTGAGCTTCGGCTAACGGATTGGCGGCGCGTAGAGAATGCCGCCGGCATTCCACAATTGATTGAGACCACGCGGAATGCCGAGCTTCGAGCCGGTCCCGACGTTGCGCTCATAGACTTCGCCGTAATTGCCGACGCGGCGAATAATGCGCACCGCCCAGTCGTTGGTGAGACCGAGGCCCTCGCCATAGTCGCCTTCGGTGCCGACAAAGCGCATGACGTCCGGCTTCTTGGATTTGAGCGCCTGGTCGACGTTCTTCGAATTAATGCCGAGTTCCTCGGCGTTGAGCATCGCAAACAGCGTCCACTTCACAATAAGCAGCCAGTCGTCGTCCTTCTGCCGTACCACCGGCGCCAGCGGTTCCTTCGAAATGACGTCCGGCAGAATAGTGTGGTCGCCCGGCTTGGCGAGTTTCTGCCGCAACGCGTAGAGCTGCGACACGTCGGAGGTCAACGTGTCGCATTGGCCGGATTCATAGGCCCTAAAGACGTCGTCTACTTTAGCGAATTTGACGGCTTCGAATTTCATGTTGTTGGCGCGGAAATAATCGTCGAGATTGAGCTCGGTGGTGGTGTCGCGCTGCACGCAGACCTTGCTGCCACCGAGCTCCAAGGCGGAATCGATTTTGCGCACCTTGGGCACCATGAAGCCCTGGCCGTCATAATACGACACACCGGCGAAATGCAGCGCGTAGTCGGTTTCGCGCGAAATGGTCCAGGTCGAATTGCGCGCCAGCACGTCGACCTTGCGCTTTTGCAGCTCGATGAAGCGCTCCTTGGCGTCGAGCGGAATGAACTTCACCTTGTTCGGATCGTCGAAGATCGCCGCCGCGATGGCGCGGCAGAAATCGACGTCGAAGCCCGACCAGTTGCCTTTGTCGTCGGCGCTGGAGAAGCCCGGCAGCCCGGTATTGACGCCGCAGAACACGGCGTCGCGGCGGATCGTGCGCTTGAGCGTCTTGGTGTCGTAGCGGTCATAGGCAAAGGCGCCCGCCGCCACCGCCAGCGCGATCACGCAGCCGATCGCCAGCCCGGACCGGAAATTCAGTGCAAATAATTTCGGCATGCCCCCGCTCCAAAACGCAGCATTGAATTAGACAGCGCGATCACAGTTGCGGCTGCTGCCGGACGATCACTTTGGTCCCAACCGGGATACGATCGTAAAGATCGACGACGTCGGCATTGACCAGGCGGAAGCATCCCGACGATACCGCCGTCCCAATGGTCTGCGGCTGGTTGGTGCCATGGATGCGATAAACGGTGGTGCCGAGATAAAGCGCGCGCGCCCCCAACGGATTGCCCGGCCCGCCGGCCATGAAGCGCGGCAGATAAGGCTGGCGCTCGATCATTTCGGGCGGCGGCGTCCAATCCGGCCATTCCTGTTTGCGCGTAATGCGCAACAGGCCCTGCCACTGGAAGCCGTCGCGGCCCACACCAATGCCGTAACGGATCGCGCGCCCGCCAGGCTGCACGACATAGAGAAAGCGCTCAGAGGTTTGCACTATGATCGTGCCGGGCGCTTCGGTGGTGCGATAGGAAACCATCTGGCGCTGGAACTCGGGCGACAGTTGTTCGTCTGCAGCGTCCGGAATGAGACCCGGCTGGTCGCCGTCGCTTGGGTTCTGGGCGAGCGCGTGCGGCATCGGCATGGCAAGCGATGCCGCGAGGACGAGCTGGATGCAGAAGCAGAGACGGATCAACGGCATTGGCAAATTCCGCATTGCAATTGAGGCGATACGCGACCGCAAACCAGCCGACGCTTGCTGGCAGCCCAATCAAAGCCGACCCCCGTGCCTTCGGCAAGGGGCCGATCGGCGTTGCGCCGCGGCGCAATTATTGATCCACTCGAGCTCAGGGGAACTTTCCTCATCGGTTCTTTGCCAAATGGGTCAAATACTTGACCGCGCCGGGCGGCTGATCGCCGCCTATCTGCAAAAGCCGGTATCCGGTTACAAGCCCGCCGCGCCGGCCGATCCGGACGCGTTACGCAAAGCGATAAAGCCCGGCGACGTTCTCCTGATCGAGGGGCACAATCGCATTTCGGGGATCATCAAATATCTGACGCAGTCGACCTGGTCACATGCTGCCCTTTGTGTTGGTGAAATTGCCGGCCGGCGGACGGCCAGCGGGGAATCTTGCAACATGATCGAGTCCAATGTGGACGAAGGCGTCATTGCCGTTCCGCTGTCGAAATATTTCCAATTCCATACCCGCATCTGCCGGCCGGTCGGGCTGACCGCCATCGACTGCCGCAGGGTTTGCGACTACGCCATCGCGCGGATCGGGCTGCAATACGATCTCAAGAATCTAATCGATCTTGCGCGCTATCTGGTGCCGCTGCCCGTGCCGCAGCGCTGGCGGCGGCAAATGATCGCGCTCGGTTCCGGCGATCCAACAAGGCTCATATGTTCGTCGCTGATCGCGCAGGCGTTCGATAGCGTCGGCTACCCGATCCTGCCGAGCATCGAGCGCGTCGGCAGCGAAGAGGTGCGGCAGGAGATTTTCCACATCCGTGACTCTTCGCTTTATACCCCGCGCGACTTCGATATTTCCCCCTATTTCGCCGTGATCAAACCCACCATCGAGGCGGGCTTTGACTATAAGAAAGTAAACTGGTCGAAGGACCTAGCGCCCGAATAGATTTTTCGCGCCGGCAAAACCCTCACAGGAAATTGCGCCTCGGCCTGCGCACCGCCCCTGGCGGACGGCCAGTTTTGGCTTAGCTTAGCACCATGACCGACACCAAGCCGCTGTTCGATGCGATGCGCAATTCGGTCGATAAGAATGTCGCGGCCGCCATCAAAGCGGCGATCCGCGACGCCAGTGACCGAAAATTGTGCCGTATCAATGCCCTGAACTTCGCCGCTGAGCACAAACTTGACGAGGAAAAGACCATCAGCGGATTCCTGCACGCGTCGCGGCTCGGTCTGTTCGACATGAACTGGAACGTGCTGTGCCCCGGTTGCGGCGGCGTGCTCAACTCAAGCCAGCAGCTCAAATCGGTGCATAAGGAGGCCTACGACTGCGCGCTGTGCTCGCGCGCCTACGAGCCCACACTCGACGAGATGGTCGAGGTTGTTTTCACCGTCAGCCCGCGCGTGCGGAAGATCGCGGCGCACGATCCCCAGCTATTGCCGCTGTGGGAATATTTCCGGCAGATATTTTGGGGCACGGGCATCGATCTGCCGGAACAGGGCTTCGTCGAGCAGATGGAGGAGTTCACCATCGATTCGATGGAGATCGGGCCGGGCGAGAAGGCGCAATTGTCGCTGACGCTGCCCACCGACTTCGTCATTTTGTTCGAGCCGGTGACGCATTTCGCGCATTTCATCGACGTCAAGGGCGAACCGGTCAAGGAGCGGCAAAATCTTTCGTTGATCTTCAGCAAGGCGCATTCGCCGACCGTGACTACCGAGCTGCGGCCGGGCCCTTTGCGCATTTCGATGGAAAACAAAAGCGACGTTCGCGCGCTGCCGACGGTGTGGATCGCCGCCCATCACCTGCACGACCTGCTCGGCAAGCGGCGGCCGTTCTTGACCGCCAAGCGCCTTTTGACCAACCAGACCTTCCGCGACATCTATCGCACCGACACGCTCGACGTCGATCAGGGCCTGAAGATCACCAGCCTCACCTTCCTGTTCACCGACCTCAAGGGTTCGACCGCGCTTTACGACCGCGTCGGCGACGTCGTCGCCTACGATCTGGTGCGCGAGCATTTCCGCATCCTGAACGAGATCGTCGCCTCCGAGACCGGCGCGGTCGTCAAGACCATCGGCGACGCGGTGATGGCGACTTTTGCGACGCCTGATCGCGCGCTCGCCGCCGCGCTGCGCATGCGCGATTCGGTGCAGAGCCTCAAGAACGATTTGCTGGTCAAGATCGGGATTCACGAAGGTCCGTGCCTTGCGGTCACGCTCAACGACCGGCTCGATTACTTCGGGCAGACCGTCAATATCGCCGCCCGCGTCCAGAGCCTGGCCGACTCGCGCGCGATCTTCACGACCAAGTCGGTGGTGGAAAATAAGCAAGTGTCGAAGCTGCTTGCCGCCGGTAACCTCAAGCTGACCGAACAGGTCGCGGCGCTGCGCGGCGTCGCCGACCAGATGACGGTTTATCAAATTCCCTGAACGGCCCGCATATCCGATTAAAGCATTGACGTAGATAGCGATATTGGCTCCGATAAGCCTTATTATCGCTCGCCGTCGCGCGTGCCGTTGATCCGGCGCGATTGCCGCAAGCTCTAAACAGCCGGCGCAGCAACGTCGGTTCTGTGCATACGATTCGGGAGGAAACCATGCCGATCTCACGCCGCCGACTGATCGTCACCTTTGGCCTCGGCTCGGCCGCGGCCTTGCTGCCGCGCTCGGCCTTCGCCGCCTATCCCGACCGACCGATCCATCTGATCGTGCCGTTCGCGCCGGGCGGCAATGCCGATATCGTCGGGCGCATCGTCGGCGAACGCATCTCGAGCGCACTCGGCCAGCCGGTGGTGGTCGACAATCGCGGCGGCGCCGGCGGCTCGATCGGCGCGGAAGCCGTGGCGCGCGCGAGCCCCGACGGCTACACGCTGTTCGTCGGCTCGAACGGCCCGCTCACCGTCAATCCTTTCGTGCAGGCCAAGCTCGGCTACGATCCGCTCAAGGATTTCGCCCCAATCGCACTGACGAGCTACGTGCCCCACGTCATCATTCTCAACAATGCGGTCGAAGCGAAGACGCTGCAGGATTTCATCGCCGCGTCGAAGAAGCAGCCGATCAGCATCGCCACCAGCGGCGTCGGCAGCGCGACGCACATGACGCTCGAACGCTTCAAGGCGGCGACCGGCGCCAATCTCACGCATATCCCGTACCGCAGTGGCGGCCAGCTGATGCCGGATCTGATCGGCGGCAATATCCAGGCGGCGATGACGGAATTCTCCACGGCGCTGCCGCTGCACAAGGGCGGTAAGGCGCGCATCCTCGCGGTCGCCTCGGCAAAGCGCTCGCAGCTCGCGCCCGACGTCGCCACCTTCATCGAGGGCGGCGTCAAGGATTTCACCGCGCAGAGCTATATCGGCATTCTGGCACCCACCGGCACGCCCGCCCCGATCATCGTGCAATTGCAGAAGGCGATCGACGCCGGGCTCACCGGCGGTCCTGCACCTGGCAAACTGCGTGGCATGGGCTCGGAGATCGCCACAACTGAGCAGATGACGCCGGCCGGCTTTGCCGCCTTCATCAAGGCCGACTACGCGCACATGAAAGAAGCCGCCAAACTCGCCGGCATCGTGCCAAAATGAGCGGACCCAAGTCGCGCGTAACCTTGCCGCGCGGTGCCTGCGACTGCCATTGCCACGTGTTCGGCCCGGCCGCGCGTTTTCCCTATGCGGAGCCGCGCAGCTATACGCCGGACGACGCGCCGCTCGAAGCTTATCTCGCGCTGCTCGACCGGCTCGGCTTTGACCGCGGCGTGTTGGTGCAGCCGAGCGCCTATGGCCGCGACAATAGAGCGATGCTCGATGCGCTCGCGCGCGCGCCGACGCGCCTGCGCGGCGTCGCCGTCGGCGGCGCCGAGGTGAGCAACGACACGCTCAAAGCGTGGCACGCCCTCGGCGTACGCGGCCTGCGGGCGAATGAATTCCGCCGCGACGGCAAACCCTATTACCAGAACGGCGTCGGCTTGAAGGAAATCGAGCCGCTGCTGCCGGCGCTCGCCGAGCTCGGCTGGCACCTACAGCTCTGGATCGACGCGCGCGACCTGCCGGAAATGGCCGCGGCGCTCAAGCGCGTGCCGGTGCCGGTGGTGGTCGATCATATGGGGCGGCTCGAGCATCATCACGGCACGCAAAATCCTGGCTTCCAGGCGCTGTTGCGCGGCATCGGCGAAGGGCGGCTATGGGCGAAGCTGTCAGGCACCTATCGTCTCGGCGCGACGCCGCCCGACTACGCACAAGCGCGGCCGTTCCACGATGCGCTCATCGCGGCTAATCCGTGCAACTTGGTCTGGGGCACCGACTGGCCGCATCCGCGCCCGGAAGGGCCAGTGCCGGATGCCGCGCGGCTGCTCGCGGTGGTGCTCGACTGGATGCAAGACCCCGCGCTACGCCAGGCCATCCTCACCGACAATCCGGCGCGGCTATACGATTTTCCGAAAATGTGAAGGTAATCCGTCAGGCCGAGTGCGCCGCTTTGGCCGCCGCCTTGGCGCGGCGCGGCTTGGGCACGTAGAGTTCGCCGAGCTTCATCATCGGCCGCGGCTTGGTCACGATCGACGTCAAGCGGTCGCGCAACGCCTTGGGCGAGGTCGGCTTGATGAGGAATTCGTGTACGCCGGCGCGCAAGGCCGCGTTCACTGCGGATTGGTGGGCGCGGCCGGTCAGCATGATGATCGGGATATTGGGACGCGGAAACACGCCGGGCGAGCGCACGATGCGCATCACTTCCATGCCGTTGAGCACCGGCATGTCCCAATCGAGCAGCACGACGTCGGGGTCGCAGGTGCGGATCAGTTCAAGCGCGGCAAGGCCGTCATCGGCCTCCATCACCGACTTGGCGCCGAGGTTTATCAGCATCGAGCGGGTCAGCCGGCGCATGTAGGCGTTGCCGTCGGCGATCAGCAGTTCGAGGCCTTGCAGCAGCACGTCAGTCGAACTTTTGGGCATGGGCGCTCGCGGCCATTGGCGGAGACAGGGCGCAACCTAAATCAAAACATCTGTAATTTTGCTAAGGCGGAACATTCAATTTTTCACAATTCCCGCTGACAAATGCCGCAATCATTACCGAATGGTGGGGGCGCCGCCCCGCGATTTGGCTAAAATTGTCGGCAATCGCTGAAAGGTCAGCCTCATGAAACTGCCCGAGCTCAGCCATCCGATTACCATCGCGCGCAATAGCAATCGTGTGCGCGTCGTTTTCGCGGGCCAGGTGATCGCCGACACGACGGGTGCGCTCACCCTGTGCGAGGCGGGCTATCCGCCGGTCCAGTACATCCCGCGCGCCGATGTCGTCATGAGCCGGCTCACGCGCAGCGCACGTTCAAGCCATTGCCCCTTTAAGGGCAACGCCAGCTATTTCTCGATCGTCGCCGGCGCGACGACGTCCGACAACGCGGTATGGAGCTACGAGCAGCCCTTCCCGGCGATGGCCAAGATCGCCGGCTATCTGGCGTTTTATCCCAACCGTGTCGACAGGATCGAGGAAACCGCGGTCTGAGCGCAGTTAATGCATGCGCGGGGCTTTCAGGAACTTGGCGCGGTCGGACGAATTCACCCGCACGTCGAAGGTGACGCCTTCGCGATAGAGCGTGAGCGGCACTTCGACGCCGGCTTGGCCGAGCGACCAGACTTTCCGATAGAAGCCGGCGAGGCTCGTCACGTTCTCGCCCTTGACCGCCAACACCACGTCGCCAGTCTTGAGCTCCGCGCGCGCGGCTGGGCCCTTGGGTGCAATGCCGACGGCGACAATCTTGTTCTCGATCTCGGTCGAATAGAGTCCGAGCCAGGGCCGTGCCGGCTTATCGACGCGGCCAAATTTGCGCAGATCGTCGAGGATCGGCTTCAACAGGTCGATCGGCACCACCATGTTGAGGTGTTCGTTCTTGCCTTCGCGCGCGCGTTCAAGCTGCAACGAGCCGATGCCGATCAGTTCGCCCTTGGGCGAGATCAGCGCCGTGCCGCCCCAATTGGGATGCGCCGGGAACGTGAAGATCGCCTCGTCCAACACGTATTCCCAATAGCCGGCGAATTCCTGCTTGGCGGCGATGCGGCCGGCAAGCGAGCGGGTGCGCCCGCCGGCGCCGCCGATCACCACGCGCTCGCCGATTTCGGCCGCGCGCGAGGAGCCAATAGGAAGCGCGGGAAGATCGATCTTGCCGAGCGCCTGCACTAGGCCAAAGCCGGTCTCCTGGTCGAAGCCGAGCGCGTGGCCTTCCACCACGTGGCCGTCGCCGAGATGCAGCCAGACGGTCTGCGCCTCGGTGATCAGATAGCCGATGGTCAGCACCAGGCCGTTGTCGATCAGCACGCCGTTGCCGGCGCGCTCGACGCCTAGCGTCTCGGCGGTGAAGCCGTCAGGCGGGATGATCGAATGCAGGCCGAGCACCGCGGATAGCACGCGCTCGAGGTCGTAAGGATAGTCCTCTGCGCGCGGCTGCGCTGAGGGCGGCACCTTCCATTCGGTCAACGCGGCCATGCCGGGCTCCTGTCCTTGGCGCTATTTATCATAAGCACTCCGGCGCGCGCGAGAAGATGGCATTCGGCATGATAGAGTAAAGAAAGCCTACCATGACCCCACTCTCGATCCTCGACCTCTCGCCCGTTTCCGCCGGCTCGACCGGCGCGCAGGCCTTACGCAATTCACTCGACCTGGCGCGGCTCGCCGATGGCCTCGGCTATGTGCGCTACTGGGTGGCCGAGCACCACAATCTGCCGGCGATTGCGAGTTCCGCCCCCGATATCATGATCGGGCAGATCGCCGCGATCACCAAGAATATGCGAATCGGCTCCGGCGGCGTGATGCTGCCCAACCACGCCCCGCTGATGGTGGCCGAACGCTTCAAGGTGCTGGAAGCGCTCTATCCCGGCCGCATCGACTTGGGCTTGGGGCGCGCACCCGGCACCGATCCGGCCACGTCCTATGCGCTGCGCCGCCGCCAGGGCATCAGCGAAGAGGACGATTTCCTCGAGCGCTTCAACGAATTGATGCTGCTGGAAACGCGCGGCTTCCCTGCAGACCATCCATTCCACAATGTGCGCGCCATGCCGTCCGATGTGCCGTTGCCGCCGATCTATCTGCTCGGCTCATCCGACTATAGCGCCCAGCTCGCCGGGCAGATTGGTGCGGCGTTTGCGTTCGCGCATCACTTCGCGAATTTCGACGCGGCCGAGGCCATGCGCCTCTACCGCGACAATTTCCGCCCCTCGCCCGCCCACCAAAAGCCCTTCGCCATTCTCGGCACCCATGTGATCTGTGCCGACAGCGACGAAGAGGCCGAGCATCTCGCCAAAACCGCCGATCTCAATATCGTGCGCCGCGCCAAGGGCGAATATCTGCCGCTTGCTTCGCCGGAAGATGCGGCGGCCTACAACTACACCCCGGTCGACATAGCGCGCATCGCGCAGAACCGCACCCGCATGTCGGTTGGCGCGCCGGCGACGGTGAAGGCCCGGCTCGACCCGCTGATCGCGGCGACGCAAGCCGACGAATTGATGGTGACAGCCATGATTTTCGACCACGAAGCGCGCAAGCATTCCTATGAGCTGCTGGCCGAGGCATTTGGGTAATGCTAAAAAGCCGCGGCCGATAGAGGGTTCAGCGATTTTCGACATTTAGAAAATGGGAGGCTTCCTTGGGTAAGCAGTTCAAACTCACCACCGCCGACAAACATTCGCTTGGCGCCTACCGCGCCGATCCGGCAGGCGCGCCGAAAGGCGGGCTGGTCGTGGTGCAGGAGATTTTCGGCGTCAACCATCACATCCGCGCGGTGTGCGACCGTTTGGCAGCGCTCGGTTATGTGGCGGTGGCGCCGGCGGTGTTCGACCGCTTCGTGCGCGATTTCGAATGCGGCTATACGCCCGACGAGATCGCCAATGCCCGCAGTTATCTGGGCAACCTCAACTTCGAGCACATGATGCACGACATCGCCGCCGCCAAGGACGACATGAAAGGCATCGGCCCGCTCGGCGTCATCGGCTTCTGCATGGGCGGCACCGCGGCGTTTTTGGCCGCCTGCCGCATCCCCGGCCTGTCGGCGGCCGTCGCTTACTACGGCGGCATGATCGGCAAATTCGCCGACGAGAAGCCGAAATGCCCGCTGCAGATGCACTTCGGCGAGAAGGACGAAGGCATCCCGATGGCTACCGTCGAGGAAATCAAGAAAAAGCAGCCGCAGGCGGAAACCTACGTCTACCCGGGCGCCGCGCACGGCTTTTATTGCGACGAACGCGCCAGCTTCAACAAGGACGCCGCCGCGCTCGCCTGGAGCCGCACGCAGGAATTCCTCGGCAAGAATATGAAGAAGTGACCGGCTTTAGCCGGTCGTCCTCACGGGAGCCCTTTAGAACCACCGCTCCTTGACCAGGATGGTGTCGCCCGGGCGTAAGGGGTAGCTGAGCGGCACCTCGCCCTTGATCTGCTCGCCCGGCGCGCTGCGGGTAAGCTCGACCGTCTTCTTGAAGGCGCGCGGGGCAAAGCCGCCGGCGATCGCGATCGCTTTTTCCACCGTCATGTCGGCGACATAAGGGTACTGCCCCGGCGTCGTCACCTCGCCCAGGATGAAGAAGGGGCGGTAGCTTTCCACTTCCACCGTCACGTGCGGCTCACGCACATAGCCCTGCTTGAGCCGCTCGGCGATCCTTGCCGAGAGCTGCTGCGTGGTGGCGCCGCGCGCCGGCACGCTGCCGATGAGCGGCAGGTTCACATGGCCGCCGGCGTCGACGATGTAGGCGTTGGAAATCCCGTCCTGGCCGAACACCGTGACGCGCAGTTTATCGCCGCTATCGAGGGTATAAGGCTGTTCGCCGGCCGCGGGCGCATAGGCGTAGCTTGATTGCGCGGCATAGGGTTGGCCAGCGGCATATTGCGGCGACACGGATTGCGGCGCGCGATATTGCAGAACGGTCGGCGGCTGCAGCGATTGCTGCGCGTAAGCCTGCGGTGCGCTTGTTCGCGCGGTGAGGAGCCCGCGGTCGCTCGCTGCCGGCTGCGAGGATGCGAAGGCCTGCGACGAAAACAGCCCGTTGCCGTCCGAGGACCCGGTGAGCAAGCCGCGGCCGGAGGCGTCGTCCGGCCCCTGCCGCATGCAGCCACTGGCCGCCAACGCGACCAAAGCGGCCAACAAAAACCGGGCTCCCCGCATCAAGCAAATCCGCTTCGTCAAAAGAAACCAAGCCCGATTAACGCTTTATATGGTTAACAAATCCTCACCGCCCGCTGGCGCCATAAAACCCCGGTAAGCCGGCGGTTTTAGCCATTGCCGGAAACGCGAGCGGGCGCCCCTGAAGGGCGCCCGTACATTTTTGCGCCGCGCGCTATCAGGCGCCAGCGGCCTGCGTCAGCTTGGCGCCGGTGCCGATCGGGCACGACACGCCGGTGCCGCCGTGGCCACAATAGCCGAACGGATTCTTCGCCAGATATTGCTGGTGATAGTCCTCGGCGAAATAGAATTCGGGCGCCTCGATGATCTCGGTGGTAATTGAGCCGTAGCGTTTCTTGTCGAGTTCGGCCTGGTACATCGCCTTCGAGGCCTCGGCGGCCTGTCTCTGCTCCGGGGTGAAGGTGTAGATGCCGGAGCGGTACTGCGTGCCGACGTCGGCGCCCTGGCGCATACCTTGCGTCGGGTCGTGGCCTTCCCAGAAAGTCTTGAGTAAAGTCTCGTATGAGATTTTCTTCGGATCGTAGACCACCAGCACCACCTCGTTGTGGCCGGTGCGGCCGGAGCAAACTTCCTCGTAGATCGGGTTCGGCGTCAGCCCGCCGGCATAACCGACCGCGGTGACATAGACGCCCTCACCCAATTGCCAGAAGCCTTTCTCGGCGCCCCAGAAGCAGCCGAGTCCGAACATCGCCTTTTGCGAGCCCTCAGGATAAGGCCCCTTGAGCGGATGATGATTGACGAAGTGCTCCTTGGCGGTGCGGATCTCGTGCGCGCGCCCGGGCAGCGCCTGCTCGCGCGTCGGCATGGCAATTTTCTTGAAGCCGAACATGATTGGTTCTCCCCGCGATCTTTGAGCGTAATATAAGCGTTCGCGCGCTAAGGCGAAACGCCGCTGCCGATCACGTCTCGGCCAGGCCACCGCACGCCGCGTTCACGCGGCTGCGAGCGGCGCCTTAGCGCTCGTAACCGATGAGCGGCTTTTTCTTGCGGCCGAGCAGCAACAGCAGGATGCCGAAGAGGCCGAGCAGGCCCCAGGCCGGCGCCGCCAGGATGGAAACCGTCATCGGGTCCCACAGCAGACCGCCGGCATAGGGCTCGATCAGCGGCCTGAGCTTGGCCAGGCTGCCCGCATTGATGAGCTCCCACAGAGCCCGCACGGTGGTGAGAGTGAGGCTGTTGCCGGCGATCGATTTGGTGCCGTCGTAGATCACCAGGATGAAAGCGGCGGCCAGAAAGATCAGGCCAAGAAAACGAAAGAGAAAGCGGATCATGGTTTAGGGGTCTTTTTCCTTGAGCAATCGTACCGATTAGCGCGCGGCGCGGCCGGGTTCAACACGGGGCTACCGGCGCCTTCCCTTGAGCCATCGCGGCTGCTTCCGCTAACGTGGCCCTCGCCGGGCAGTACCGGTTGTGTCATGGAGTGGCAATGCTCGCAAAACCCCCCGGCGGCCGCAATCGGCCGACTTTTACCGACCAGGAAGCCCTGCAGTTTCACAGCGTCGGCCGACCCGGCAAGCTGGAAGTCATCGCCACCAAGCCGATGGCGACCCAGCGCGACCTTTCGCTCGCCTATTCGCCGGGCGTCGCCGTGCCGGTGCTGGCCATCGCCGAGGATCCAAGCCGCGCCTACGACTATACCGTCAAGGGCAATTTTGTCGCCGTCATCACCAACGGCACTGCCATTCTGGGGCTGGGCAACCGCGGTGCCTTGGCGGCCAAGCCCGTGATGGAAGGCAAGGCGGTGTTGTTCAAACGCTTCGCCGACATCGATTCCATCGATCTGGAAGTCTCCACCGAGGATCCCGACCAGTTCATCAATTGCGTGCGCTATCTCGGCGCCGGCTGGGGCGGCATCAATCTCGAGGACATCAAGGCGCCGGAATGCTTCATCATCGAGCAGCGCCTACGCGAATTGCTCGACATCCCGGTATTCCACGACGACCAGCACGGCACCGCCATCATCTCGGCGGCCGGCCTGATCAATGCGCTCGATCTGACCGGGCGCGACATCCAGCACACCAAGCTCGTTTGCAACGGCGCGGGAGCTGCCGGCATTGCCTGCCTCGAACTGCTCAAAGCGATCGGCTTTAAACCCGACAACCTGGTCCTATGCGACACCAAGGGCGTCATCTACCAGGGCCGCACCGACGGCATGAACCAGTGGAAGTCGGGCTACGCGGTCAAGACCTCGGCCCGCACGCTTGCCGAAGCTTTCGTGGGCGCCGATGTGGCCTTCGGGCTCTCGGCCAAAGGGGCTTTCACCGCCGACATGATCAAATCGATGGCGGATAAGCCTATAATCTTCGCCTTGGCCAATCCCGACCCCGAAATCACCGCCGAGGAAGTGGCGGCGGTGCGCGACGACGCCATCATGGCGACCGGGCGCTCCGACTACCCAAACCAAGTCAACAATATTCTCGGATTCCCGTTCATTTTCCGCGGTGCACTCGACGTGCGCGCCTCCACCATCAACATGGAAATGAAAATCGCCGCCGCGCATGCGCTCGCTAATCTTGCGCGCGAGGACGTGCCCGACGAAGTCGCCGCTTTGTACGGGGCGCGGCCGAAATACGGACCCGACTACATCATCCCGGTGCCGTTCGATCCGCGGCTGATTTCCACGGTGCCGCCCGCCGTCGCCAAGGCGGCCATGGATACCGGCGTCGCCCGCAAACCGATCGTCGACATGGAGGCCTATCGCCACCAGTTGAACGCGCGGCGCGATCCGATCGCCGGCACGCTGGTACAGGTCTTTGCGCGGCTGCGCCGGCAGCCTAAACGCGTGGTCTTCGCCGAGGGCGAGGAAGAGCAGGTGATCCGCGCCGCCGCAAGCTTCGTGCATCAGGGGCTGGGCACGGCCTTGCTGGTCGGTCGCGAAGACCTGGTGCGCGCGGCAGCTACCGAGGCCGGCATCGACCTTGGCGAGGGCATCGAGATCATCAATGCACGCATGTCGACCCGCAACACCGTCTATCTCAATCATCTATACGAGCGGCTGCAACGGCGCGGCTATCTGCTGCGCGATTGTCAGCGGCTGGTAAACACGGACCGCAATCATTTCGCCGCCTGCATGGTCGCGCTCGGCGACGCCGACGCCATGGTGACCGGCGTAACCCGCAATTTCTCGGTCGCGCTCGAGGATGTAAGACGCGTGATCGATCCCAAGCCCGGCCACCGCGTGATCGGCGTCTCGCTGGTGGTGGCGCGCGGGCGCACGGTGCTGGTGGCCGACACCGCGGTCACCGAAATGCCGGAGGCGCATGAAATCGCCGAGATCGCCATCGAGGCGGCCGGCGTCGCGCGCCGGCTCGGCTATGAACCGCGGCTGGCGCTGCTGGCGTTCTCGACCTTCGGCCATCCGCAGGGCGAGCGCTCAGCGCGGGTGATCGAGGCGGTGAAGATTCTCGACAGCAAACGCGTCGATTTCGAATATGACGGCGAAATGGCCGCCGATGTCGCGCTCAATCCGGTGCTGGCTACGGCCTATCCGTTCTGCCGGCTATCGGGCCCGGCCAATGTGCTGGTGATGCCGGCGTTCCATTCGGCCTCGATTTCCACCAAAATGCTGCAGGAACTGGGCGGCGCCACCGTGATCGGGCCGCTCTTGGTCGGCCTCGACCGCCCGGTGCAGATCGTGCAGCTCGGCGCCAAGGACAATCAGCTGGTCAACATGGCGGCGCTCGCCGCCTATAACGTGAGTGGATAGTTCGTCACCGGAGACCTGCGTTGCGCAAAGCCCTTTCCGGCGTCATCGCCGCCATAGCCACCCCGATCGATGAGGCTGGCGCGCCCGATCTTGCGCGGGTGGTCAAGCTCGCGCGCTATCTGCTCGACAACGGCTGCGACGGCCTCAACGTGCTCGGCACCACCGGCGAGGCGACCTCGTTCTCGCTTGACGAGCGCAAGGCGGTGATGAGCGCCTATAAGGCGGAGGGCCTGCCGCTCGACCGCCTGATGGTGGGGACGGGTGCCGCCGCGGTATCCGATGCGGTCGCGCTCACCCGCCATGCGGCGGAACTCGGCTTTGCCGGAGCGCTGGTGCTGCCGCCGTTCTACTACAAGGGCGTGCCCGACGACGGGCTGGTCGCTTATATCGACACCCTGGTGCAAGCGACCGCGGGCCAGCCAATCCCGATCTACCTCTACCACTTCCCAGCCATGTCCGGGCTGCCTTGGCATGTCACGTTGATCAAGCGGCTGTTGGAATCCTTCCCGTCCCGCATTGTGGGCCTGAAGGATTCTTCCGGCGACATGGCTTACGCGCGCGCGGCGGCGGCGATAGCGCCCGAGTTCGTGGTATTTCCCTCGACCGAAGCCGCGCTCATCGAGGCGCGCGGCGGCGCCTTCGCCGGCTGCATCTCGGCCACCGTCAATCTCAATGCCGATCTGTGCGCGCGCGCCTGGCGCGGCGGCGATATGGGCGCGCTCGATGCGGCGGTGACGATTCGCAAGCTGTTCGACGGCAAGCCGCTGGTCTCCGGCGTGAAAGCGCTGCTCGCGCATATTCATGACGATCCGGCACTCGCCCGGGTCAAGCCGCCTTTGGCGCCATTTTCGGCCGCCGACCGCGCGGCGGTATTTGCTGGTCACGACGTGGTGCGGGCCAAACGGGTGGCCTGACTGTCCGCGATGTGGACGTTGACGCCTGCCCGGGGCCTTACTATAAGCCACGCCCGTGGCGGTGGGGCTATCCTGCCGCCACGCTTTCTTTCCAAAGATCAGTCGCTTGGGCGGTCTTTCCGCCGCAAAACTCCAGTTGTGAACGAGAGGCTCATGGCCAATACCAAGTCCGCCCGCAAAGCCACGCGCAAGATCGCACGCCGGACGATCGTCAACAAAGCGCGCCGCTCGTTGCTGCGCAATTCCGTCCGCAAGATCGAAGAAGCGATCGCCTCAGGCGACCGCACCGCGGCCTTGGCGGCGTTCAAGGACGCCGAACCGGCCATCATGCGAGCGGCGCAGCGCGGCGTCGTTCATAAGAACAATGCCAGCCGGAAAGTCTCGCGCCTCGCCCATCGGATCGCCAAACTCGCCAAATGAGCGGCGACCGTCTATAACCGCGGAATATTTCGCATCAAACTCGTGAAATTGACGGCCGAACGGCAGCGCGACGGGCGTCGCGGTGCCGGCGCGCCGTAGTCAAACCGTCATCGCGGCGTCAAACAAATTTGCTCGTCACGCCATTGCTTGACAAAGCGCGCCACCGGCCACGTCAGCGCCAATGGCCGGGCCGTTTTTTCTGCGAGGGCTACCTTGCAAATTCGCACAAGAATTTTTTCGGCGCTTGAAAGACTTAACAGGCATACGAAGGCGAGGACCACAAATACAGATTTGACGGGCATTTTTGTAGCGCGCGCCTTTTAAAATATACCGCCGCCACGCTGCGCCCAAAAAAACCGACGCGACTTCGAAATTCCACGCGCTCGATCAACACCTTGCAAACCATTTTATGCACAAGCCGCCGGCTTTGCCGATGCGCGGTTTCACCATATGGCATGCCTACATCTGCGATTCCAATTGCGAGCCGATAACGCTTGTGTATTTTTGAAAAACGCGCTCGAAAGTCCTGGGCGTTATCAAAAAAAGGTCTCGCATCACGCTCATCGCGGATGAGAATAGGTTTTGTTTGCCTGTTGGGTTCGTGCGCGACCGATCGAAATGATGGACAAGTGCGATCTTGAGTTCAACATTGAATATTCAATCGGGTCGGCCTCGCGCAATCTGAATCTCACCCAGCCGAAATGTGAGAGGCCTGCCGCGAGGCGGATGCAGGAAGAGCACCGGGTCAAAGCGCGGAAAGCAATGCGAGGGGGGAATTATGACAGCAGCGGGGCGATATTGGGCGAGCAACGCCGGTATCATTGGACGGGCATTGCCCAATATGGATTCATTGCCCGCTGTCGCGCGTCCCTCCCAAGTCTCCTGCGCCACGCCTCCACCCGCGGGCTGAGACGCAGCATTCTCGACCCGCGCCGACCGGCTCCAAGCGCCTCACGGCCCGAAAAGTTCCCACCGGCATCGTCATCGAGTTTGTTGCATTCCGTTTCCGGCGAGTAGGCGGCAAAACGCCGCCAGGCCGGGCCGCCGAGTTCGTCCAACTTTTAATCGGATCGAGAAATACGAAAATGTCGAACGCGGAACAGGAAGCTTGGTCACGGGTGAAGGGGCGTCTGCGCGCCGAGGTCGGCGACGACGTCTATTCGAGCTGGTTTGCCCGCATGGACCTAGAGGCAGTCGAGGACGGAACCGTACGCATGTCGGTGCCGACCCGTTTCCTCAAGAGTTGGATCCAATCGCATTATGCCGAGCGGGTGCTGGCGTGTTGGCAGGCCGAGCAGGCGCAAACCGTGCGCGTCGAGCTGATCGTGCGCTCGGCGGTGTTGCGCTCCGCGGTCGCCAAGCCGAAGGCCGAACTCGAAATCGGCGCCAGCGATGGCGGCCGCTTCAATAATAACGGCAATGGACGGCCGCAACCGGTCGGCGATGCGACCGGGCACGAGGCGCTCGGCGGCTCGCCGCTCGACGCCCGCCTGACCTTCGACACCTTCGTGGTCGGCCGCTCCAACACGCTGGCGCAAGCCGCCGCCAAGCAAGTGGCCGCCGGCAAACGCGGCGACGCGGTGATGTTCAATCCGCTCTACATCCATGCCGGCGTGGGCTTGGGCAAGACGCATTTGCTGCAGGCGATCACCTGGACCGGAAATGCCACGGGCGAACGCAAGGTGCTCTATCTGACCGCCGAGAAATTCATGTACGGCTTTGTCTCGGCCCTGCGCACGCAGACCGCGCTTGCCTTCAAGGAAGCGCTGCGAGGCATCGGCGTCTTGGTGATCGACGACCTGCAATTCCTGCAAGGCAAGTCGACGCAAGCCGAATTCTGCCACACGCTCAATGCCTTGATCGATGCGGGCCGGCAGGTGGTGATCGCCTCCGACCGCCCGCCTTCCGACCTCGAAAGCCTCGACGACCGGGTGCGCTCAAGGCTTGCCGGCGGACTGGTGGTGGAAATGGGCCCGCTCGGCGAGGAATTGCGCCTCGAAATCCTCAAGTCGCGGGTGATGGCGGCGCGATCCCATCATCCGAGCTTCGACGTGCCGCTGCCGGTGCTAGGCTATATCGCCAAGACCGTCACCCATAATGGCCGCGATCTTGAAGGCGCGCTCAACCGCCTGCTCGCCCATAACAAGCTCACCGGTCACGCCGTGACGCTCGAAATGGCCGAACGCGAGGTGCGCGACCTGATCCGCCCGCAGGAGCCCAAGCGGGTCAAGATCGAGGACATTCAGCGGGTTGTGGCGCGGCAATACAATGTCAGCCGATCCGACCTGTTGTCGTCACGGCGCACCGCCAACGTGGTGCGCCCGCGCCAGGTGGCGATGTATCTGGCCAAGACCCTGACGCTCAGGTCCTTGCCGGAGATCGGACGGCGCTTCGGCGGCCGCGATCACACCACGGTGCTGCATGCGGTGCGCAAGATCGAGGGCTTGGTCGGCAACGACATGGCGCTGGCCGAGGAGATCGAGATTCTCAAGCGGCAATTGCAGGAATAGGCGCATACAGTCCCTGGCTCTCCCCGGTCGCAGGGAGAAGGTCCCTGTGGACGCCTTGGGGATATGAGCGGGGACTAAAAACGCGCCCTTGCGCATTTGCCCCGCTCTTGTCACCTTTCCAACCCGGCCCCGCATTCCGCGACAGGCCGGCTAGGCGTTGCGCCTGACATCCAGGCCGTTTTCAAGGCGCCGAAGCGGGTCTTCCCATGAAAGTTACCGTCGAGCGTGCAGAACTGCTGAAGTCGCTGGGCCACGTGCATCGCGTGGTGGAACGGCGCAACACCATTCCTATTCTCGCCAACGTGCTGATCAAGGCCGACAAAGGCAAGCTCAGCCTGAAGGCCACCGACCTCGATCTCGAGGTCATCGACAGCGTCGCCGCCGAAGTGTCGCCGGGTGGCGCCACCACCGTGCCGGCGCATATGTTCTACGAGATCGTGCGCAAGCTGCCCGAAGGCGCGCAGATCGTGATTGAGGGCTCCGGCGACCGCGCCGTGCTCTCGCTGCGCGCCGGCCGCTCGCGTTTCACGTTGCAGACGCTGCCGGAAAGCGATTTCCCCGATCTCGCCGCCGGCGAAATGACGCATAAGTTCACGCTCGCAGCCGCCGATCTCAAGCGGCTGATCGACAAGACCCAGTTCGCAATCTCGACCGAAGAGACCCGTTATTACCTGAACGGCATCTACCTGCACACCGCCGGCACGGCCAAGAACGCAATGCTGCGCGCGGTGGCGACCGACGGGCATCGCCTAGCGCAGGTCGAACTGCCGCTCCCGCAGGGCGCCGCCGGCATGCCCGGCATCATCGTGCCACGCAAGACCGTTGGCGAAGTGCAGCGCCTGATCGAAACCGGCGAAGGCGAGGTGGCGATCGAATTGTCCGCCGGCAAGATCCGCTTCTCCATCGGCGAGGTGGTGCTCACCAGTAAGCTGATCGACGGAACCTTCCCCGATTACGCGCGCGTGATCCCGGCCAATAACGACAAGAGTCTCACCGTCGACAAGAAGGATTTCGAAGCCGCGGTCGACCGCGTCTCGACCGTGTCGAGCGAACGCGGCCGCGCGGTCAAACTCTCGATCACCGGCGGCAAGCTGGTGCTCTCGGTGACCAATCCGGATTCAGGCAGCGCGACCGAGGAACTCGAAGTCGAATACGAAGCCGATCCGCTCGATATCGGTTTCAACTCGCGCTATTTGCTCGACATCGCCGCGCAGATCGAGGGTGAAGTCGCCGTGCTCAAACTCGCCGACCCCGGTTCGCCCACGCTGATACAGGACAAGGACGCCAAGGGCGCGCTCTATGTGCTGATGCCGATGCGGGTTTGATCTCCCGCTCCGCAGGCGCTGGTGGTAAGGCTCGCCGATGACCTCAGCCTTCATCCGCCGCCTGAGCCTCGCCAATTTCCGCAGCTATCACGCCGCGCAGGTTGAGCTCGCAATGGCCGGGCCGGTGGTGCTCACCGGAGCCAATGGCGCCGGCAAGACCAATCTGATCGAGGCGATTTCGCTCTTGGCGCCCGGCCGCGGCCTGCGCCGCGCCACCATGGAGGAACTCGCCTTCTCCGAGGGCGACGGCGCCTGGGCCGTGTCGGCCGAAATCGAGGGCATGCTGGGGTTGGCCACACTTGGCACCGGCATCGATCCGCCAGCCGGCGAGGATTCCGGCTCGACGCGCAAATGCCGTGTCGACCGCGAGAACGTTGGCTCGGCCGCGGCCTTCGCCGACCATTTGCGCGTGGTTTGGCTCACGCCAGCTATGGACCCGCTTTTCAACGGCCCGGCTTCCGAGCGCCGCCGTTTCCTCGACCGCCTGGTGCTCGCAGTCGACGCCCAGCATTCCAGCCGCGTCGCCGCGCTTGAGCGATCCTTGCGGTCGCGCAACCGCCTGCTGGAAGACCCCCGCAGCGATCCGCATTGGCTCGACGCCATTGAGCACGAAACCGCCGAGGTCGCCGTGGCGGTAGCCGCCGCGCGCGCGGAAACGGTCGGCCGGCTTTCCGGCGCGCTTGCGGCCGGGTGCGACCGGGCGCCGGAATTTCCGGACGCCGAGATCGCGCTCGAGGGCTGGATGGAGCAACTGCTTCCGCAGCACAGCGCGCGCGAGATCGAGGACCGCTACCGCGCGCTGCTCAAGGACAACCGGGCACGCGATGCCGCCGCCGGCCGCACGCTCGACGGCCCGCATCTGTCCGATCTCGTCGTCCGCCACGCCGGCAAGGGCATTCCAGCATCGGACACCTCGACCGGCGAGCAGAAGGCGCTGCTGATCCGCCTGGTGCTCGCCCATGCCGGGCTGATCAAGGACATGATCGGATTTGCACCTTTGCTTCTGCTCGATGAGGTCATCGCCCATCTCGATCCGGCGCGCCGCGCTACGCTCTATGACGCACTGGCAAACCTCGGCGCGCAGGTCTGGATGACCGGCGCCGATCCGGCGGCCTTCGGCGATATTGTTGGCCGCGCGCAAGTCTTCGAGGTGCGCGCCGGTATCGTCGCGCCAGCGCGTCAGGTTTCGCCGAGCAATTCCCGCCGCTGACGCTCCGAAGCGTCGGAATAGCGCCGCAACGCATGCGCCTCGCTGAGCAGGCCGGTCACCTGCCGCCGCTCGGCCGAATCGACGACCACCAGCGCTTCGGCTTCGTAACGGTCGAAGGAGGAGATCGCTTCCTGCGCCGTCATTTGCGGCAGCAGCATATGGTCGCCGTGATGCAGGATGTCCCGCACCGAGGCGGCGGCGGGCAGATCCGCCGCGTGCGCCTCCGCCACGATCACCATGCCGGCGTAACGGCCGTCCTCGTCCACCGCGACCACCTGATTGGTCGAACCGAGCGGAAAGGCGTCGCGGAATGCCGAGATCGGAGTCTCCACCGGCGTCGTGCGCACGTCCGAGCGCATCATCTGGGCGACCGTCAGATCCCTGATCCAGCCGACGTCGGCCGCGCTGCGGATGGTCTCGCCGCGCAGATGGAAGCGCCAAGTGGTGAACGAATAGCCGAAGAACTCGCGCGTCACCTGCATCGAAACGATCACCGCGATCAGCACCGCGGTCGTAAGCCATAAGTCGCCGGTGGTCTCCAGCGCGATGAAGGTCATGGTCAGCGGCCCGCCGATCACCGAAACCGACAGCGCGCCCATGCCGATGATGGCGTAAGCGTCAGCGTCCGCGTGCAAGCTCGGCACCACCATGTTGAGCCCGACCGCGAACAGTTGCCCGCCGAGCGCGCCGAGCAGCAGCGAAGCAAAGAACAAGCCGCCGCGGAACCCGGTGCCGAGCGAAACGATCGAGGCGAGCGCTTTGAGCACGAAGATCAGCGCGATGGTCGCCAGCGGCAATTTGAAAATGCCGGTCAGATGCAAGGCGCCGTGGCCGGACGACATCACCTGCGGCGATACCATGGCGAGCAGGCCGACCACAGTACCCCCCAGCATCGGCCGAAAGGCTGGCTTCACCCGCAGCCTTGAGAACAGCACCTCGCAGGCGGCGACCCCGCGCATCAGCGCGATGCCGAAAATCGCCGCCAGCAGCCCGACGCCGCCGGCGATCACCACGTCGTGCACCGCCAGGCTCGAGACCGCGCCGGTCTCGATGCCGAGCCGGTCGGGCGCAAAGATCTGGGCGGTCAGATAACCGAGCAAAGCCGCCATGCCGACCGGGGCGAGCGAGGCGATCGAATAGCTGCCGATGATCAGCTCGAATCCGTAGAAGGCGCCACCGAGTGGCGCGCCGAATGCGCCGGCGATTGCCGCGGCGGCGCCGCAGCCGACCAGGATGCGCATGTCGGAGCGGCGCAGGCGAAAGGCCTGACCGATCTTGGAGGCGATACCGCTGGCGAGCTGGGTATAACCGGCTTCCAGGCCGACCGAGGCGCCCACCCCGCTCGACCAGACCGTCTGGCCGGCGACAATGAGACTGCCGCGCAACGACATGCGGCCGCCGTGCAGCGCATTGGCCTCGATCGGGTCGACCTCGGTACTGCGCCGGCGGGTGACGTAGGCCGTGGCCAGGCCGAACAACAGCCCGCCCAGGCACGGCGTCAGAAAGGCGTAAAGCGGGTTGAGCGAACCGCGGCCCGATAACCGCTCGCCGGGGTCGAGCCCGAAAAAAGTCAGATGCATGAGCGCGACCGCTTCGCCCATGGCGGCGACCACCAGGCCTGCCGCCGCGCCGACGATCAGCGCCAGTACGATCACGCTCGATTCACGCGCGCGCACGATGGCGCGCAAGCGATGTGGAACTTCGAGCGGCGTGCTGAACCAGCGCATGGTAAGCGGGATCAAGTGGAGGGACGCGCCAATGCTTAGAAGCCAAGCCGCGTCCGCGTGCAAGCCGGGCTGCTGTGAGCGCGCGCCATGGCCGTTCGAAGGCGCTCAAATGCGGCTTTGCAAAGCGTTGATAAAAGGGCGCAAATCGGCCGCCAGCGAGGCCCAAAAAACCGCCGTTTTTCGGACCGGCTGGTCTTTAAAAACTCATTTTGAATCAACATATTAACAGCGGTTACTTTGCGCTGTACGGAACCCAAATTTCGTGTCACACCAAACAACAAATCCGACTCATTTTTCCGCCCATTTCGAGGCTCCCGCCGATGGCTGAACCGGCTCTCAATATCCCCTCCGACTACGGCGACTATGACGCGGAATCGATCAAGGTCCTCAAAGGCCTCGACGCCGTGCGCAAGCGGCCGGGAATGTATATCGGCGACACCGACGACGGCTCTGGCCTGCACCACATGGTCTACGAGGTGGTCGACAACGCCATCGATGAGGCGCTCGCCGGCTTTGCCGACCAGGTGACGGTGACGCTCAACGCCGACGGCTCGGTGACCGTGGTCGACAACGGCCGCGGTATCCCGACCGATATCCACAAGGGCGAAGGCGTCTCAGCCGCTGAGGTCATCATGACCCAGCTGCATGCCGGCGGAAAATTCGACCAGAATTCCTACAAGGTGTCCGGGGGACTGCACGGCGTCGGCGTCTCGGTGGTGAACGCGCTGTCGCGCTGGCTCAAGCTCACGATCTGGCGCGACGGCAAAGAGCATTTCATGGAATTTGCCGACGGCGTCGCGGTGGCGCCGCTGAAAGCGACCGGCGACAGCGGCGGCAAACGCGGCACCGAGGTGACCTTTCTGCCGAGCACCAAAACTTTCACCATGGTGGAGTTCGATTTCGCCACGCTCGAGCATCGATTGCGCGAACTGGCGTTCCTCAACTCCGGCGTCACCATCGTGCTGTCCGACATGCGGCACGCGGTCGAGAAGCGAGAGGAGTTGAAATATGACGGCGGCGTCGAGGCCTTCGTGAAATTCCTCGACCGCAACAAGACGCCGCTGATCCCCGCGCCGATCATGATCAAGGCCGAGCGCGAAGGCATCACGGTGGAAGCAGCCCTATGGTGGAACGACGGCTATCACGAGAGCGTGCTCTGCTTCACCAACAACATCCCGCAGCGCGACGGCGGCACGCATCTCGCCGGCTTCCGCGGCGCGCTCACGCGCCAGGTCACGCAATACGCCGAGACGCTGGGCACCACGCGCAAGGAAAAGGTGGCGCTCACCGGCGACGATTGCCGTGAGGGTCTCACGTCGGTGCTTTCGGTGAAGGTGCCGGATCCGAAATTTTCTTCACAGACCAAGGACAAGCTCGTCTCCTCGGAAGTCCGCCCGGTAGTCGAGAACGTGATCAATCAAGCGCTGCAGGACTGGTTCGAGATTCACCCCGCCGAAGCCAAAGTCATCGTCGGCAAAGTGGTGGAAGCCGCCGCTGCGCGCGAGGCCGCGCGCAAGGCGCGCGATCTCACCCGCCGCAAGGGCGCGCTCGACGTCTCGTCCTTGCCGGGCAAGCTCGCCGATTGCCAGGAGCGCGATCCGGCCAAGTCAGAACTTTTCATCGTCGAGGGCGACTCGGCCGGCGGCTCCGCCAAGCAGGGCCGCAACCGCGAATTCCAGGCCGTGCTGCCGCTCCGCGGCAAGATCCTCAACGTCGAGCGCGCGCGTTTCGACAAGATGCTGGGCAGCCAGGAAATCGGCACGCTGATCACCGCGCTCGGCACCGGCATAGGGCGCGACGAGTTCAACCCCGACAAACTGCGCTACCACAAGATCATCATCATGACCGACGCCGACGTCGACGGCAGCCATATCCGTACGCTGCTGCTGACCTTCTTCTTCCGGCAGATGGAGGAGCTGATCAAGCGCGGCTATGTCTATATCGCGCAGCCGCCGCTCTATAAGGTCAACCGCGGCAAGTCCGAGCAATATCTCAAGGACGAGCGCGCGCTCGAGGATTATTTGATCGCGACCGGGCTCGAGGATTCGGTGTTGAAACTGGCGTCCGGCGAGGAACGCGGCGGACAGGACCTGCTCACGCTGGTCGAAGAAGCGCGCATCATTCGCGGCATCCTGCAAGGGCTGCACAGCCGTTATAACCGCAAGGTGATCGAGCAGGCGGCCATCGCCGGCGTGCTGACGCCGAGTGTTACGTCCGATCTCAAGACCGGCGCCGCCGCCGCCGATTACATCGCCAAGCGGCTCGACGCGCTCGAGGATGAAACCGAGCGCGGTTGGAAGGGGACTTTCGACGAGGACGGCTTCCACTTCGAGCGCACCGTGCGCGGCGTGAAAGAAGTCGCCATCATCGACCAGGCGCTGCTCGGCTCCGCCGACGCCCGCAAGCTCGACGAATTCGCCGCTTCATTGCAACAGGCCTATCCGCGCCCGACCCCGCCCGCGATGCTGCGCCGCAAGGACGAAACCACGGCGATCCATGGGCCGGTCGGCTTGTTCGAGGCGCTCACCGGCGCCGGCCGCAAGGGCATCACCATGCAGCGCTACAAAGGCCTGGGCGAGATGAACCCCGAGCAATTGTGGGAGACCACGCTCGACGTCAACGCGCGCTCGCTCTTGCAGGTGCGCATCAAGGAAGTGGACGAGGCCAACGTCCTGTTCGACCAGTTGATGGGCGACCTGGTTGAGCCGCGCCGGCAGTTCATCCAGGACAATGCGCTGAGTGCGAGCGTGGACGTTTAAATTTTTTGCCCGCGTTCAAGACATCAGCTTGGCGCCGATGGCGAGACCGATCGCCAGCGCGCCGAGGAACAGCACCAGGAAAATCCCGAACAGCCATTGCGCGATGGTTGCCGCGGTTGCTTCCACGCCGGTGAAGCCGAAAATCCCCGCGACGATCGCGATCAGCAGAAAGACAAAAGCCCATCTCAGCATCGGCGGCTCCCGTGTTCGGTTTCGCCAATCTTAAATAGGCTGAGCCGCCGTCCGGTTCCAGTGCCGCTCAGAGCTTGGACGAAATCGAGCGCGGGTCGCGCGCACCCCAGCGCCCGGCGTCGACGCGGACAAGAAAATCGCCGACCACTTGGTTGAACAAATTGGGCTCCTCCAGGTTCACCAGGTGCCCGGTCTTTGGGAACATGACCAGGCCCGAAGCCGCAACGGTCGATTTCAAGAAGAGACTTGGCTCGATGCAGCGGTCGTCTTCGTCGCCGACCACGATCAAGGCCGGCGTCTTTAGTTTCCGAATTTCGTCCTCGAAGTCGTAAAGCGAGGGCCGAGCACCCTGGAACCCGCGCGAGGTGTGGGCCGAGCCTTGCGCGTCGTGCTCGGCCAGGTGCTTGACGAATTCCGCAAAGCCGCGCGCGTCCTTGACCGCGAACGGCACGCGGCCCGGGCCATTGCCGTAGGTTGCGGCCACCGCGGCCGAGCCTTCGCGCTCGAACACGAGCGCAAGATCGCGCGCGCTTTTGTGAAACGCCTCGGTATAGGCCCGCTCGCTGCCCGAGCCGGTGCCGGCGAGCGTCATCGAGCGCACGCGCTTGGGGTTATTGAGCGCGACCTGCAGCGTGGTGTAGCCGCCCATCGACAGGCCGACGATATGCGCCGCGTCGATCTTGAGATGATCGAGCACCGCGACAGCGTCGCGCATCATGTGCTTGTAAGAATAGACGTTCGGATCGGGTGGCACGTCGGACGGCGTATAGCCGCGCGCGGCATAGGCGATGGCGCGGTAGCGCTTGCCGAATTCGCGCAGCTGCGCCTCCCAGCTGCGGTGGTCGCCGCCGAACTCGTGCACGAATAAAACAGGAGTACCCTGCCCGACTTCTTCGTAATAGAGCCGTACTTTGTCGTCTGCGAGCGCGTAAGGCATGGGGATCGATCCGGTTGAAGCGGCGGCACTCTATACGGAGTTTGCGCCGGTCCGAAAGCCGCCGCGCCAAAACAAAACGGCCGGCGCTCGGCCGGGCGCGTTCGCGAATTCTTGCGCCAAAATCAGCCGGGGTGGCGGGCCGCCCGGCCCAACTCCATGCGCCGGCGCCAGGCGTTCTGCCGCAGGCCGAGCAGCCGTTTCGCTGCGGTCTTGGCGTCGGCGCGGCTGGCCGCCTCGCAAGTGCGGTATTCGAGGTCAGCGAGGCGCGAGACCAGCGGCTGCCGGCCGAAAAACTTGGCGAACGGACTGACGTCGCCGTCGAACTTCAAACCGGCGATCGTATGGGCGACATTGCCGGCATGCCCGAAGGCCATCACGCGGCCGGTCAGCATATGGCGAACCTCGTAGACCCCCGGACCGGCCGGCGCTTCGATTGAATCGCCGCCTTTCACATCGGGAAACCGTTTCCAGCCGCTCCAGGCCTGCATCATCGGGAAATCCTCGACTTAACCTTCGCAACAACGGAGCGCGAACGCGACAACGGACCTTTAGTTCCAGGCACTGCCGCCCGCGACGGCCGGCATCCTATTATCGAGCCTGACGATGTCCAGGGGTGCCTGTGCGCTAATGGCCGGGCAGCACCAGGACTTTCGGCTTAGCCGGCAGGCTCGTCTTGGACACCAGCGTCGAGGGAACCTCAGCGATTTCCACGTCCCATTCCTGCCGCACGCGCTCGAGGAAGCGGTTGAGCGTATAGGCGCTGAAATAATGCATCGGGATCATCAGCGGCGCCTTCAGCGCGTGCAGCACCTCGACCATGCCGTCGAGATCGAGCGTGTAATTGCCGTCCACCGGCACCAGCACCACGTCCGGGCGGCCGATGTCGTTGAGCTGCTGCTGCGTCAGCGTGTGGTGCAGATGGCCGAGATGGACGATGCACAGATTGGCGGTCTCGAAGATGAAGATCGAGTTGCCGTGTCGCTCGGTCCCGCCGTCGAAACTGCGGATATTGGTCGGCACGTTGCGCACGCGCACGTCCTTGTAGATCATGTCGATGCGCGCCGGCTTTTCGTCCTCCGCCCAGCCGCGCAACACGTGCTTGATCGCCGGATCGGGATTGTCGGTGTAATGCGACGGGTGCGCGTGGTTCATGGTCACGATGTCGGGCAGCACCGGCGGCCTGACGTAATCGTTGTAGTCGGTGGCGATGCGCACCAGCTGCGGACTTTCGATCAGGAAAGTGGCGTGGCCGACATAGGTGATGCGCACCTGGTCGTGTTCGAGCGCCACGCGCCGAAGAGCTGGCGCGGCAAAGGGCGGCCGGCTCGCCACCAGGCCGGGGCAGCTTTGGGTCATTTCCGGCTTGACCGCCGGCGGGGCTGCGACCTGCGCCGACGTCTGGCCGAGCGAGGCCAACGCACTCAAGACCGCCGCAAGAATTCCGAACAATGCGCCGCGCATGCCTGCACCCATTCCGGCGCGGCAAATCTCGCACGCTTTTGACAGACGGGCTATGGGCTCACGCACAAATGAAAAGCGGCGGCGCCTTTATGGGCGGGCGCATGATTTTGTCCGAAAACCGGTTCCCACTTTTCGGGATCATGCGCTTAGGGCGCCGCCGGTTCATTCGACCTAGTCAGCGCTCAAAATTCTTCGAAATAGCGCCGGTCGCGCAGCGACACGATGATGCCCTTCGGCGTCAACACGATCCAGCGGCCGTCCTGCCGCTTGACCGATTGCACCGGGCCGAGGCCAGGTAGCGGAGCGCCGAGCTGGACCTGATAGATCTCGCCGCGGTTTTCGACGTAGACGTAGCCGTTGCGGGTATCGTGGATATTCCAGTCCGCCACCACTGGCACGCGGGCGGGCGGCGGGGGTTCGACCGCTGCAAAGTGTTGCGCCGGCCGCGGCACCGGCAACGGCGTCGCCACCGGCGCGGTGGTCTGCGGCGCCGATATCGTGCCGGTGATTTCCGCCGCCTGATGTTCGAGCTGTTCGGAAATCATGGCAATCTGCGTGTGCGCCGACTTGTTGGCCTGTTCGAGGCTCGCCTTCAGGGTGGTGATTTCCTTGCCGAGCTTGGCGATCGACTGCTGCATCGCCTTGTTCTGTTCGACGGCGATGACGTCGGGTTTGGCCAGCGCGGAATAGCCGCCGCTCGCCAGCGCGCCGATCATGGCGCCAAGCGCGGCCGCAAAGGTCACCGAAGCGGCAAGCAGCGCATAACGCTTGTGCCGCGGCCGCAGCACGAAGCGCGGCAGGGTCGCGATTTTTGGTTTGGCGATTGGCTCGATCACGGGTGCCGTCGCCGCGGCCGGTTCGATCGCCGTTGCAGCCGCGGGCGTTTCGCTGGCCGGCGATAGCGGCGGCGATTCGACGGCCGGCAGCTCGCTCTTGGCCGGCGTCACTTCGGGTATGCCATCCGGTTTTGGTGCCGCTTCCATGACGGGTCCTCGCGATTGGTTGTTCACCAATCGCTAACCACGTTCGGTTACCAATTGGTTACCGCCGGACGCGCGCCGACAGCGCCGCGCCGCTAACGGCCGGAATTTTGAAGCTATCAGACCGGCAAGCCGTTCTCGGCGGCGAGCGCCTTGAGCGACACCGCCGGCCGCGCGCCGATGTGCTGGATCACTTCGGCGGCCGCCAGCGCGCCGAGGCGGGCTGCGGTGCGGTTGTCCTTGCCGCGCGCGAGCCCGACCAGGAAGCCGGCGGCGAACAGGTCGCCGGCGCCGGTGACGTCGACCACTTGTTCGATCGGCATCGCCTGCACCGCCTCGACCTCCTTGCGGGTGACCACCACGCAGCCTTTCTCGCTGCGCGTCACCACCGCGAGCTTGGCGTCGCCGCGCAGCGCCTTCACCGCGGTGTCGAAGTCGGCAGTCTCGTACAGGCTGTGCAGTTCGTGCTCGTTGGCGAACACTATATCCACGGTGCCCTTGCGGATCAGCGCGAGGAATTCCGCGCGGTAGCGGTCGACGCAAAACGAATCAGATAGCGTCAACGCCACGCGCCGCCCCGATTTGTGCGCGACCGCCGCCGCCTTTACGAAGGCTTCCTTGGCCTGCGGCGGATCCCACAAATAACCTTCGAGATAAACGAGCGCGGCGCTGGCGACCTTGGCTTCGTCGATATCGGCGGGCTGCAAGTCCTGCGCCGCGCCGAGAAACGTGTTCATGGTGCGCTCGCCGTCCGGTGTCACCATGATGTAGCAGCGCGCGGTCGAGGGGCCATCGCCCGCCGGCTTCACGTCGAAGGCGACGCGCGCCGAGCGGATATCGTGGGCGAAGGCGCGGCCAAGTTCGTCGTCCTTGACCTTTCCGACAAAGGCGGCGCGGCCGCCGAAGCTCGCCACCCCGACGATAGTATTGGCGGCCGAGCCGCCCGAGCTTTCCACCGCCGGTCCCATCGCCTGATAGATCTTCTCGGCGCGCGCCTCGTCGATCAGCGCCATGGTGCCCTTGTGCATGCCCTGCGCCACCAGGAAATCGTCCTCGGCACGGGCAATCACATCGACGATGGCGTTGCCGATGCCGAGCACGTCGTAGCGGGGGGCGGTCATGCGGTCCTCGAATGAAATCGTAAGGCGAGATCGCGGGCGGCCGCGCACTATAGCGGCGACCGGTGGGCTGGCAACGCCGACCGATCGCGCGGTCTAGTGCGGGAGCGGAAGTCTTTTCAGCACTTCCAGACTCCACCACAGAAAGTAACCCCCGATTAGGATGCCGAGCGCCACTTTCACCAATTGGATGATCAGTTCGTCTTTGCTCATCTAAATCCCACCCGCCACTCGCCGCCCCACGAGATTCCCGACTGCCTTGTCCTTCTCCTATAACGGAAAGGCAACGCCTTTAACATTGCTATCCCGTATCGGGGCAAGGCCCTTGTTGCGGCCCGCAATAGGTGTTGCGCGCCAAACGGCGTCATGCGATGTGGCCCACCACAATCCCCGGAGCGAGGCCATGGCGTTCAAAGAACGCGTGTTTTCCGGCGTGCAGCCGACTGGCAACCTGCATCTCGGCAATTATCTCGGCGCCATCACCAAATTCGTCGCGCTACAGGAGCGCTACGACTGCATCTATTGCGTGGTCGACCTGCACGCCATCACGGTGTGGCAGGACCCGGCGGAGTTGCCGAAGGCGACGCGCGAGGTGACCGCGGCCTTTATCGCCTGCGGCATCGATCCCAAGAAGCAGATCATCTTCAACCAGAGCCAGGTCGCCGAGCATGCCGAGCTCGCCTGGGTGTTCAATTGCGTCGCGCGTCTGGGCTGGCTAAACCGCATGACCCAGTTCAAGGAAAAGGCCGGCAAGGACCGCGAGAACGTTTCGGTCGGCTTGTACGCCTACCCGAACTTGATGGCCGCCGACATTTTGGTCTACCGCGCGACGCATGTGCCGGTCGGCGAGGATCAGAAGCAGCATCTCGAGCTCGCGCGCGACATCGCGCAGAAATTCAACGTCGACTTCGCGTCATCGATTCACGCGCACGGCTACGGCGAGGCTTTCTTCCCGTTGCCCGAGCCGATCATCCAGGGCCCGGCGACGCGGGTGATGAGCCTGCGCGACGGCTCGAAAAAAATGTCGAAGTCGGAGCCGTCGGATTATTCGCGCATCAATCTGACCGACGACGCCGACACCATCGCGCAGAAAATCCGCAAGGCGAAAACCGATCCGGAACCGCTGCCAAGCGAGGAGAAGGGTCTCGAGCCGCGCCCCGAGGCCGACAATCTAGTCGGCATCTACGCGGCGCTGAAAGGTTCGACCAAATCCGACGTGCTGCGCGAATTCGGCGGCGGGCAATTCTCCACCTTCAAGGCCGCGCTCGCCGATCTCTCCGTCGCCAAGCTCGGGCCGATCGGCGCGGAAATGAAAAAACTGATGCAGGACCCGGTCTATATCGATTCCGTGCTGGCCGACGGTTCCGTCCGCGCGCAGGCTATCGCCGCCGAAACCATGAAGGCGGTCAAGGACATCGTCGGCTTCGTCCGGCGCTGAATTGCACCGCAATAAACGCGCCTGGCAGCCGCTTGTCGGCGCGCCGCGCGTCGTGCCACCATTCCCAAATGAGCACCAAGCGCCGCAGTTACGAGGCCGGCCACAAGCGCAAATATCTGGTCGTCATCGACGACACCGAGGAATGCGACCGTGCAGTCTATTGGGCGGCCAAGCGCGCCGGCCGCACCAAATCGCAACTGGTCATGCTGCGCGTGATCGACACCGGCGAGCATAACCAGCAATGGCTGGGTGTCGCCGACATCATGAAGGCGGAAGCCGCGGAAGCGGCTAACACGGCGTTCGACAAGTTCGCGGCGCGCGCCAAGGACATCGCCAGCATCACGCCCGACCGCGTGATCCGCGAAGGCGACCCGGCCGAGGAGATCGTCAAGCTGATCGACGAGGACACCGACATCGGCATCCTGGTCTTGGCGGCCGGCACGTCGAACGAAGGCCCCGGCCCACTGGTCTCCAGCCTCGCCAAAACCGCCGGCACCTTCCCGATCCCGGTGGCTATCGTGCCGGGCCACCTGAGCGACGAAGACATCGACGCGAGTTCTTAAGGCATTTGCGCACTGCATTTTCAGGCGGTTGACCACAGCGTGCGGGAGGCCCATTTATCGGGTATAGTGCAAGCTATCCACGGGCCTTGAACCCGTAAGGAGCAGACAATGTTCATCCAGACCGAAGCCACGCCCAATCCGGCGACCCTGAAATTCCTGCCGGGGCGCGCCGTCCTTGAGTCCGGCACGCTCGACATGCCGAGCAAGGAAGCCGCCAGGCAATCGCCGCTGGCCGCCGCGCTGTTCGAAATTCCCAACGTTGGCGGCGTCTTCTTCGGCTCCGACTTCGTCTCCATCACAAAGAACGACGGCGATTGGCAGCAGATCAAGCCGGCGATCTTGGGCGCCATCATGGAGCATTTCATCAGCGGCGCGCCGCTCTTGACGGACGGGGCCGAGCCGGCGCAGGCGGGCGATGAATTCTTCGACGCCGCCGATACCGAGACGGTCGCCATCATCAAGGACCTGATCGAGACGCGCGTGCGCCCGGCGGTGGCCGGCGACGGCGGCGACATCACGTTCAAGGGCTACAAGGAAGGCGTCGTGTTTCTGACCATGAAGGGCGCCTGCTCGGGCTGCCCGTCCTCGACCGCCACGCTCCAGCACGGCATCCAGAATCTGCTCAAGCATTTCGTGCCCGAAGTCACCGAAGTGCGACCGGTGTAACCGGTCATTCCGGGGCGCGGCCCATAGGCCGCGAACCCGGAATCCATAACCCGGGCTTGCGAATATGGATTCCGGGTCCGCGCGCTTCGCGCGCGTCCCGGAATGACGTCATTGCTTTTGGCCGCGCATTGGTAAAAGTAGCTTCATGCGCGTCCTCGCCATCGATACCGCGCTCGAGACTTGCTCGGCCGCCGTGCTCGACACCGGGCAGCCGGCAAATTTCGCGCACGAGTCGCTGCCCATGCTGCGCGGCCACGCAGAAGCGCTGCTGCCGCTGATCGCGCGTGTGATGGAACGCGGCGGCCTTAGCTTCGCCGCGCTCGACCGCATCGCTGTCACCACCGGACCCGGCAGCTTTACCGGATTGCGCGTCGGCATCGCCGCCGCGCGCGGGATCGCGCTCGCGGCGAGCAAACCGGCGGTCGGCCTCACGACGCTCGCAGCCTTCGCCGCGCCTTTGATCGCCGACGACAACTCGCTGCCGGTGGTAGTGGCGATCGACGCGCGCCACGATCAGGTCTACCTGCAGGTGTTCGGTCCGGGCGGCCGCACCATCATGACGCCGCGCCTTGCGCCCTTGCGCGAGGCGCTGCGCGCGGCGGCGACCGGCGCGCCGCGTTTGGTCGGCACCGCAGCGGGGCTGCTGGCGGCGGCCTGGCCGGCCGGCGAACGCGCGCCGAGCCTCGTCGATGCGCGCCGCGCGCCTGACATCGATTGGGTGGCGCGCCTTGGCGCCGCCGCCGACGCTACCGGCGCGCCGCCCAAGCCGCTTTATTTGCGCGCGCCCGACGCCCAACCGCAAAACGCCGCGCAATTGGCAAGACGGTAATGGGCCTGTTTTCCAATCTGTTCGCGCGCGGCGAGCCGGTGCTCTCGGAAGCGGCGAGCCACGACGCCACCGCGATCGCCGCGTTGCACGGCGCCTCGTTCGCCCGCGGCTGGAGTGAGCAAGAGATCGAGGGCCTGCTGACCGACCGGCATATAATGGCCCATCGCGCCATGAGCGGATCGAGCATGGCTGGCTTCATCATGTCGCGGCTGATCGAAGACGAGGCGGAAATCCTCTCGGTCGCGGTCGTAACTTCCCAGCGCGGCCGTGGGCTGGCGCGCCGGCTGCTCGATCTGCATTTGCGCCGGTTGGCGGGTTTGAGCGTGCACGCCGTCTTCCTGGAAGTCGACGAACACAATGCCGCGGCGATCCGGCTGTACGATCGTGCCGGTTTTCGCGAGGTTTCTCGCCGCCCCAATTACTATCCGGGCACCGCTGGCAAGCCGGCCGCTGCGCTGGTGCTGCGCCGAGATCTGGTTTAGCGCGCGCGCAATGTGCTATGAGAAGCGGACCGCAAAAGACCCCGAGACAGCTATCGTGACCACGCCCGACAAGACCATATCCGACCGGCGCGACATCGAAGCTTTGTGCGTGAAAAAGGGCATGCGCATGACCGAGCAGCGCCGCACCATCGCGCGCGTCTTGGCAGGCTCCGACGATCATCCCGACGTCGAGGAACTCTACCGTCGCTGCGCCAAGGTCGACGAGCGCATTTCAATTTCCACCGTCTACCGCACCGTGCGCCTGTTCGAGGATGCCGGCATCATCGAGCGGCACGATTTCCGCGAGGGGCGCGCGCGCTACGAAACCGCGACCGAATCCCACCACGACCACCTGATCAATCTGCGCAGCGGCGAGGTGATCGAATTCCGCTCCGACGAAATCGACCGCCTGCAGGTCGAAGTCGCGCGCAAGCTCGGCTATAAACTGGTCGATCACCGGCTCGAGCTCTACGCCGTGCCGCTCGACGATGACAAAAAATAAACTGACATGCTGCGTGGTCTCCTGATCGGGGCGCTCTTCTTCACGATGACGCCGCTCTTGATCTTGATCCAATGGCTGCTCGACCGGCTCGGCCTGCCCGGCTGGGGTTTCATCGCCACCAATTATTATCGCCTGCTCCGCCGTCTCATGCGCATCCAGGTCCGGCTCAACGGCGAGCCGGTGCGCGGCCGCAGCGTTCTGTTCGTTTCCAATCACGTGTCCTGGGTCGACATCGTGGTGATCGGCTCGATCGTGCCGGTCGCCTTCGTCGCCAAGCGCGAAGTTGCCAGTTGGCCGCTGGTCGGCATCACCGCGAAGGTGCAGCGCACGGTGTTCGTCGACCGCGCGCGCCGCCATCAGGCCGCCAATGCCATCGGCGAGATCGTACAGCGGCTCGCCTCCGGCACCTCGGTGGTGCTGTTCGCGGAAGGCACCTCGAGCGACGGCAACCGCATGTTGCCGTTCCGCTCGACCTTGGTCGGCGTGGTCAAGGAGGCGAGCGCGCAGGCCGGAAGCAGCATCCTCATCCAGCCGATGTCGATCGCCTATACCGGCCAGCACGGCATTCCGATGGGACGCCAGTATCGCCCGCTGGTCGCCTGGTACGGCGATCTCGACTTCATGCCGCATATCAGGGAATTCATCGCGCGCGGCGCCGTCGACGCGGTGGTGAGCTACGGCGAGCCGGCCGCCGCCGACGGCAATGCCGACCGCAAGGCCATGACCAAATCGCTGGAAGCCACCGTGCGCGCGCTCAACACCGCGACCTTGCGCGGCCACCCGCGCTCGGCGCACGCCAAGGTGTCTTGAAAACGTCATGAAATCAATGACATGGGTTAGGGGGACAAACCCCGCCCAGGCAGGTTAGATTAGGCTCCGGTTCGAACGCGAGCGGCATGAGCAGAACGCGCAAAGTCCACGTTAAGTCCTTCGGCTGCCAGATGAACGTCTACGATTCCAATCGTATGGCGGACACCTTGGCGCCGGCCGGCTACAGCGAGACCGCGCAGATCGCCGATGCCGACCTCGTCATTCTCAACACCTGCAACATCCGCGAGAAGGCGGTCGACAAGCTCTATTCCGAGATCGGCCGCGTGCGCGAATTCAAGGAAGCCGCCTCCGCGCAAGGCCGCCGCATGCTGATCGCGGTCGCCGGCTGCGTGGCGCAAGCGGAAGGGCAGGAAATCGTCCGCCGCGCGAGCGCGGTCGATCTCGTGGTCGGCTCGCAGAATTATCACCGGCTGCCCGAGCTGATCGCGCGCGTGCAAGGCGGCGCGCAGATCGTCGACACCGAATTTCCGGCCGACGACAAGTTCGATGCGCTGGCAGCACCTGGCCGCGACGCGATCCGCAAACGCGGGGTTGCCGCCTTCGTCACCGTGCAGGAAGGCTGCGACAAGTTCTGCACGTTTTGCGTGGTGCCCTATACGCGCGGCGCGGAAGTGTCGCGCCCCGTTGAAAAAATCGCCGCCGAAGTTGCGCAGCTGGCCGACGCCGGCGTGCGCGAGGTGACGCTGATCGGGCAGAACGTGAACGCGTATCATGGGGTGGGCGACGACGGCCGCCCGGCGACGCTCGGAAAATTGCTGCAGCGGGTGGCGGAGGTGCCGGGCATTTTGCGCGTGCGCTACACCACCAGCCACCCCAACGACATGGACGACGACCTGATCGCCGCGCACGCCGATCTGCCGGCGCTTATGCCTTACGTGCATCTGCCGGTGCAATCGGGTTCCGACCGTATGTTGGCCGCGATGAATCGCCGGCACACCCGAAAAGACTATCTCGATGTGATCGCGCGCCTGCGCGCAAGTCGCGCCGATCTTGCCTTTACCTCAGATTTCATCGTCGGCTTTCCGGGCGAGACCGAAGCGGATTTTGCCGAAACGCTCTCGCTGGTGGAGGAAGTCGGCTACGCCAGCGCCTATAGTTTCATGTATTCGCCGCGCCCGGGCACGCCGGCAGCCGACTTGCCTGACCAGATCGGTGAAACTGAAAAATCCGAGCGGCTGCAACGCCTGCAAGCGCTGATCACCCGGTATTGGCAGGCCTTCAACGCGCAATCCGTCGGCCGCACCGTCGAGGTACTGCTGGAAAAACCGGGCAAATTGCCTGGGCAACTGGTCGGCAAAACCCCATATCTACAAACGGTACAGGTCATGGCTGGGCCTGAATTGATCGGTTCGCTGTGGCCTGTGGCGGTCACCGGGGCCGGAACCAACACATTGTTCGGCGACCTTCTCGAACAAGTCGGCAGCCGCCAGCTTGCCACAGCAGGAGCCTGAAACCGCCTTGCGCACACCCGATCCCGCGATCCCGGCCGCCGCAGCTTCCGATGAAACTGCCACCACGCAGATCATGCTCGCCTTCGAGGACAATCGCCTCGCCTCCATTTTGTTCGGGCAATACGGGCAGAACCTCGCGCTGATCGAGCGTCGCCTCGGCGTTGTCGCCGAGCAACGCGGCAATCACGTCACTATCGACGGCTCGCGTGGCGGCTGCGAGCAGGCCCGCCGCGTGCTGGAAGGCCTCTACGAGCACATCAAGCGCGGCCACGAGTTGGCGCAAGGCGACGTCGAGGGCGCCATCAGGCAGGCGATCGCGCAAGGCTCGCTGTTCGATTACGACCCGGCCAGCGCACGGCCGGCTTTCGAGGAAATCAATCTGCGTAAGCGTCCCGTGCGCGCGCGCACCGCCGCGCAGGACGGCTATATCCGCGCGCTCAAGCGCCATCATCTGGTGTTCGGCACGGGCCCCGCCGGCACCGGCAAGACCTGGCTCGCGGTCGCGCAGGCCATCCAGATGTTCGAGCGCAAGGAAGTCGACCGCATCATCCTGTCGCGCCCGGCGGTGGAAGCCGGCGAGCGGCTGGGCTTTCTGCCCGGCGACATGCGCGAGAAAGTCGATCCTTATCTGCGCCCGATCTACGACGCGCTCTACGACCTGATGGACGCCCGCATCGTCGAGCGCGCGCTGCAGGCCGGCGAAATCGAGATCGCGCCATTGGCGTTTATGCGGGGGCGTACGCTGTCGAACGCGGCCGTCATTCTCGACGAGGCGCAAAACACCACCTCGATGCAGATGAAGATGTTCTTGACGCGGCTCGGCGAAAACAGTCGCATGATCGTCACCGGCGATCCGAGCCAGGTCGACCTGCCGAGCGGACAGACTTCGGGCCTCGCCGAAGCGGTCAAGCTGCTCGGCGCCATCGAAGGCGTCGGCCATGTCTCCTTCACCCATGAGGATGTGATCCGCCACGAGCTGGTGGCGCGCATCGTGGAAGCCTACGACCGCAAAGCGGCCGCCCGCGGGGATCGGAAATGAAGCCTTTCCCGCTTCCGCACGCGGCGGCGCCTGCGATCGATGTACTGGTGCAATCTCCGCTATGGAATGTTCAGCCTTTGGCCGAGCAAACCGCGCGCGCGGCCATCGCTGCGGCCGCCACAACGATCTCAACAAAGAACGGCGAACTGAGTATCGTGCTGACCGACGATTCGGCCGTTCGAGCGCTCAACCGGCAATGGCGCGGCCTCGACAAACCGACCAATGTATTGTCGTTTCCGGGGCGCGGGATCGACGACGGCCCCCACCTGTTCGGCGATATCGTCATTGCCTATGAGACGCTCAAGCGCGAATGCGACGATGACGACAAATATTTTCTGCATCACCTTGCCCATCTCACGGTGCACGGGTTTCTCCACCTCATGGGCTACGATCACACTGTCGACGCCGAGGCCGAAGAAATGGAAGCGCTCGAAAGCAGGATTATGCTGAGCATGAACCTGCCCGACCCATGGCTCGGCCACGAACTCGATCACGATTTCGGCGAAGCCTGACCGTAATGCCCGACAGCGACAGCCCAAGTTCCAGCATCCCCGAGCTCGCTCATTACGAGCCGCGCCATCTGCCGGTGCCGGTGCCGCCGGCGCGCGAAGGCGGCGAAGGCTGGGTGGCGCGCGTGTTCCGCGCGATTTTCGGCTGGAAGCCGAACTCGCGCGCCGATCTCAAGGACGTGCTCGACGCCATGCCGCCCGGCGAATCCGGCTTTTCGCCGGAAGAAAGCCGCATGCTCAAGAACATCCTCGGGCTGCGCGAACGCCGCGTGGGGGATGTGATGATTCCCCGCGCGGACATCATCGCCGTGCAGCAGGACATCACGCTCGGCGAACTGGTGCGCACCTTCGAGGGGGCCGCACATTCGCGCCTGGTGGTCTACAACGACACGCTCGACGATCCGATCGGCATGGTGCACATCCGCGACCTGATCGCCTTTATGACCGCGCGCGCGGCGGTCGACCCGCAAAAGAATGCCAAGCGCAAGAAACCGCTGCCGGCCGGCCTCGATCTCAAGGCGATCGATCTGTCGATGCCGTTGTCGGCGGCCAAGATCGTGCGCGAAATCCTGTTCGTGCCGCCATCCTCGCGCGTGATCGACCTGCTGGCGCGCATGCAGGCAACCCGCATCCATCTGGCGCTGGTGGTCGACGAATACGGCGGCAGCGACGGCCTGGTGTCGATCGAGGACATCGTCGAGCAGATCGTCGGCGAGATCGCCGACGAGCACGACGAGGACGAGACGCCGCACGTGGTGCGCCAGGCCGACGGCTCATTCATCGCCGACGCGCGCGCCCATCTCGAGGACGTGGCGGCGACTATCGGCAACGATTTCGACCCGGGCGACGTGGCCCAGGAAGTCGATACGCTGGGCGGCTATCTGGTGACGCGCGCCGGCCGCCTGCCGCTGCGCGGTGAGTTGATCCCCGGCCCCGGGCTGTTCGAGTTCGAGGTGCTCGACGCCGATCCGCGCCGCATTAAACGCGTGCGCATCACTAGGCTGACGCAGCGGCGCGAACGGCAGCGCGGCGAGCGCAAACGCGGCGAGCCGGATGCGGTGCTGGCCGGCACCGCGCCGCCGACGCTTCCGGTCGATGAGACGTACGCGCCCAAGGATGGCGGGCCCTCCTCCGCCGGTTCTTCGGCCGGCGCGCAGCGCCCGTGATCGTCAGCCGCCTCGCTTTTGCGGTGATGCTCGCCTTCGGCTGGCGGCGCGCCGGCATCGCGTTTCTCGCCGGCGCCGCCTCGGCGCTGGCGCTGGCGCCGGTCAATGCCTGGCCGGTATTGTTCCTAACCTTTCCGGTGCTGATTTGGCTGGTGGACGGTTCCGCCGCCGGACGCTGGAGCGGCGTCGTGGGCGCGGCGGCCGCAGGCTGGTGCTTCGGCTTCGGCTATTTCCTCGCCGGGCTTTATTGGATCGGTTACGCCTTTCTGGTCGATGCCAAGACCTTCGGCTGGCTGCTGCCGGTCGCGGTCGCAGGCCTGCCCGCATTTCTCGCGCTCTACACCGGCTTGGGCGTCGCCGCGGCGCGCCTGATCTGGGTGCGCGGGCCGGCGCGTGTCTTGGCGCTCGCCGCCATGCTCACCGGCGCGGAATGGCTGCGCGGCCATCTGCTCTCAGGATTTCCCTGGAACACTTTCGGCTACGCGCTGACCGAGCCGCTGGCGCTGGCGCAAAGCGTATCGCTCGTCGGCGTCTGGGGGCTGACGTTTCTCTGCATCGCGATCTGCGCGAGCCCCGCCGTGCTCGCCGACGACGCGGCGGATACGCCGCATCCGTACCGCACGCCGTTGATCGGCATCCTCATTCTCGCCGGCCTCACGGGCTACGGCGCGGTGCGGCTGTGGCAGCATCCGACCGTCTATGTGAGCGGTGTGAAACTGCGCATCATGCAGCCCGATCTGCAGCAGGACGAAAAATTCAACTACGCCGCCAAGACGCAGGTCATAGAACGCTATATGCGCCTGTCCGACCGCGCCAGCGGACCAAACTCCAATGGCGTGCATGACGCGACGGTATTGATCTGGCCAGAATCTGCGTTTCCGTTCTTTCTGACAAGCGAGCCGGACGCATTGGCGCAAATTGCCGCTTTGCTTAAACCCTCGACCGAGTTGATCACCGGCGCGGTGCGCCCCGCGCCAAGCGGCGGCGCCGGCAATCCGCACGCCTATAATTCGGTCTATGTTATCGATCCCGACGGCTCGATCCGCGGCATCTACGACAAGGTACACCTGGTGCCGTTCGGCGAATATTTGCCGTTCCAGCGGCTGCTCGAGCGGCTCGGCTTGCGTCAACTCACCAAACAGGTCGGCGGCTTCCTGGCGGGCGAACGCCGCCACGCCATGGACGTGCCGCGCGCGCCGAAAATGCTGCCGCTGATTTGCTATGAGGCGATCTTTCCCCGCGCCGCAGTGCCGCGCAACGAGCGGCCGGGCTGGCTGGTCAACGTGACCAATGACGGCTGGTTCGGAATAAGCTCGGGCCCGCATCAACATTTCCAGCAGGCGCGCGTCCTGGCGATCGCCGAAGGCCTGCCGCTGGTGCGCGCGGCCAATACCGGAATCTCCGCGGTGGTCGATCCGCTTGGGCGCATCGTCGCATCGTTACCGCTCGGCGTCGAAGGCGTTCTCGACGCTTCGCTGCCCCAAGCCATCGAGCCGACACCCTATGTGCGCTTCGGCGACGACGCCTTGATTCTATTTCTGGCAGTAAGTTTAATGACAGTCGCGCGGCGGCGAATGCGCGCTTAGATTGCACTTAATTCAGCTTTTGATTGCGAGTTTTCGCAATATCGGACGTAAGTTGTCCCGCAGCGGTATCAACATGCCCGAGCTGGCCTGCGTAGCTTGCCCCAAAACACACGAAAGGACCTGACAAATATAAATAATTTTCGCCGGTCTTTGACACCGGCGGTCGCTCGCCCGAAATCACGAGTTGCATCGCGACCGTCATCTATGACATTACGAACCTCAATAGTCGCATAGGAGACCGTTATGGCCAAGAAGACCCCCAATCCGATCGACAAGCACGTCGGCTCGCGCGTGCGCATGCGTCGGATGATGTTGAGCATGTCACAGGAAAAGCTTGGGGATGCCCTCGGCCTCACTTTCCAGCAAGTACAAAAATACGAAAAAGGTACTAATCGTATCGGCGCCAGCCGCCTGCAGCAAATTTCCAATATCCTGCAGGTGCCGGTCTCGTTCTTCTTCGAAGGCGCGCCGAATATGCCGGGACATTCCGGCATGGGCGAAGCGCCGTCGCCGGCTTACGTGTCGGACTTCCTCGCCACCTCGGACGGTCTGTCGCTGACCAAGTCCTTCATGAAGATAAAGAACGGCAAACTGCGCCGGCGCATCGTCGACCTGGTCGAACAGATCGCGGGTGAGGACAAGTAGGCACGAGCCCATCGTCGCCGAACTGGCTGCCCATCGCTGCCCGCATCTTGACCTCGCGCACCGTCACTGCAAGAACCACCCGTGAAACGACGCGGCCTTGAAGGCGCGCCACGGGAGGAGTTGCAGCGGTGGCTCACACTAATTTCCAATTTACCAGCGAGTCGGTTTCGGAAGGTCACCCGGACAAGGTCTGCGACCAGATTTCCGACGCGGTGCTCGACGCCTTTCTCGAAAACGACATCAAGCTCGGCATCGCCGACGACAGTAGCGTGAACACGCGGCTCGGCTGCGAGACGCTGTCCACGACCAACAAGATCGTCATCGCCGGCGAAGGCCGCGGCCAGGCGCCGTTCTTCCACAAGCACGGCGACAAGGCCGTGGTAGATCGCGAATTGATCGCGCGCATTGCACGCGACGTGGTCAAGGATATCGGCTACGACCAAGACGGCTTCTCCTATTACGGCGCCGATATCGAAGTGCTGCTGCACGGCCAGTCACCCGACATCGCCATGGGCGTGGACGCGAAAAAGAAAAAGACCGGCCATGAGGAAGGCGCCGGCGACCAGGGCATGATGTTCGGCTTCGCCTGCACCGAGAGCGAAGTCTACGAGAAGAACTCATTCATGCCGGCGCCGATTTATTTCGCGCACAAGATCCTGAAAGTTCTCTCCGATAAGCGCCGGGCCGGCCAGCTCGCCGACCTGCAGCCCGATGCCAAGAGCCAGGTCACCGTGCGCTACGTCAACGGCAAGCCGGTCGGCTGCACCAAGGTCGTGGTTTCGACCCAGCACAAATCGCACAGCCGCAACAACAAGAAATATACACCCGGCCTGATCAAGGACATGATCGCCGACTCGGTTGAATCCGCGCTGCCGGAGGGCTGGATGCCCAAGCGTCCGTCCGACTTCCTGGTCAACCCGACCGGCAATTTCGTTATCGGCGGCCCCGACGGCGATTGCGGCCTCACCGGACGCAAGATCATCGTCGATACCTATGGCGGCTACGCCCCGCATGGCGGCGGCGCCTTCTCCGGCAAGGACCCGACCAAGGTCGACCGCTCGGCGGCCTATGCCGCGCGCTACCTCGCCAAGAACGTGGTCGCCGCAGGCCTCGCCGAACGCTGCACCATCCAGATCGCCTATGCGATCGGCGTGGCCGATCCGATGTCGGTTCTGGTCGATACCCACGGCACCGGCAAAGTGCCGGAAAGCAGACTGGAAAAGGTGTTGCCGGAGCTGTTCCCGTTGCGCCCGACCAATATCCGCCGCACTCTCAAGCTTAGCCGCCCGATCTACCGGCGCACCGCGGCCTATGGCCATTTCGGCCGCGCCCCCGACAAAGACGGCGGCTTCTCCTGGGAAAGGACTGATCTCGCCGACGCCATCAAGCGGGCGGTGAAATAGGCTTCTGCGCCGCGCCGCTCTCTGCTGTCATACCCGCAAAAGCGGGGACCCAGGCGATTGCTCCCTCTATAATTGCGGCCCTGGATTCCCGATTTCGCGGGAATGAACGGAGTTTGGGTCGGCGCAAGTGGAACATACTCCGACAGCGCACCGCGCCTTCTTCGGCCGACGCAAGGGCCATGCGCTCAAGCCCCGGCAGGCGGCGCTGTTCGATACGCTATTGCCGCGCCTCGCGCTCGATCTCAGCAAGCCGGCGCCCGCCGGCCTACGCGCTCTGTTCGACAAGCCGCCCGACGAGGTGCGCCTGGAAATCGGCTTTGGCGGCGCCGAGCATCTGATCGCGCAGGCGCAAAGCAACGCGCGCAGCGGCTTCATCGGCTCGGACGCTTTTCTCAACGGTGTTGCCAAAGCGCTTACGGCGATCGACGAACATCAACTCGCCAACGTGCGGCTGCATTTCGGCGACGCCAGCGCGCTGATCGACTGGCTGCCGGCGGGCACGCTCGCGCGCATCGACCTGCTCTATCCCGATCCATGGCCAAAGCGGCGGCACTGGAAACGTCGTTTCATCCAGGACGACACCTTGAAGCGGCTGGCGCGCATTTTGCGGCCGAGCGGCGAGTTGCGTTTTGCCACCGACATCGCCGACTACGCGGCCTACGCGCTGGCGCGCGTGCTGCGGTCGCCCGATTTCGTCTGGACGGCGGAAACGGCGAATGCCTGGCGAAAGCCCTGGCCCGGTTTTGCCAGCACCCGCTACGAAGCCAAGGCGAAACGCGAAGGGCGTGCGCCCGCGTATTTTATTTTCCGGCGCGTGTAATCAGCCGCCCTGCCTGACCTGCCAGAAGCGCACCACGCGCTGGGCGGTGGCCGCGGTCAGCCGTTCGTAATTCTCGCGCGCTGCTTCGATGGTCTCGCGCGCCGGCTTGACGCCGGTCCGCGAATTCATGATGTCCCGCACCGTGCGCCAGCCAAAGCCGGCGGCGCGCGCCAAGATCAGTACCGGATCGGCACGCTCGCCGTTCATCAGCCGGTCCACCACCTCGATCGGCACATCGCTTACCGTTGCCAGCGCCGCGATGGTCTCTTCGTAGGCGCCGTTCTTGGCATAGTCGGCGACGTCGGCTTCGCTGAGCTTCTTCTCCTTGTGGCGCTTCTGCACGGCGGCCAGCGCCGTCGTGTAGTTGCGCGGCGCGGCCTTGGCGGCGACCTCGCGGGTCACTTTTGCCAGCACGCGCCGGATTTCGGCTTGCGTGTCGGGCTTGGCCTGCGCCAGCAGGCGCTTCTGCACCACCTCGCTCGCCTGCATCAGCAGTTGGCGGAACATGTGCGGCGGAATATCGGTGCGCAGGCCGACATTCTCGGCCAGCACGCCGTCGCGTTCGGCGCGTTTGACCAATGTGGTGAACGCATGCTCCGACAGACGGGCCTTGTCATTGGTGGCGACGCTGCGCGCCACCGCGCCGTCGCCGCGCCGCACCAGCACGTCCGACAGCGTCTCGCTGATCCCCAGACGCGTGGACAGTGCCAGCAGATGCGCCTGGCTTTTGGTCTCGGCGATATATTTGAGATCCGGTTCGGCGATGCGCGCCTGCTTAAGCACCGGGCCGGCCACCGCAATGTTGTCGTTCTGGGCGAGCGTCTTCACCACCTTATGCGGCGCATTCGGCACCGGCGCGATGCGCCGCGCCAGCTCGGCCAACGCCTTGACCTCGATCTCCTCGATCAGGGCGCCGATGACGTCGTCGAACAGCGCGACGTGTTCGTCGCGAAAGCTGCCGACACCGTCGAGAAAGAGGCTGGTGATGCGGTGCAGCGCCTTGGCTCGCTTTTCCGCTGAGCCGTGCTGCACGACCTCTTCCAGTTCGGGAAGCAGCGAGGCGGGAACGCTCATTGCAAAAACCTGCCAAACGGCCTGAGAAAGTCGTGCGATCCTTAGGTTTACGCATATTTAAGGGTAGATTCTGAACGAAGGGTTAGCCGTCAAAAACCGGCTTCACCCTTGCGTCGAGGCTTAAAATCGCTATATTTCCCTTTGTTAAGGCACCCTCATAACCGACCGGGTTTTGAGAGTGGGTCCTCCGGGGCCCGCTCTTTTTTGTTACCAAAATGGCCGTAAGCGAGGCGCGACAGGCGGTTGCATCCGCCACCCAGAGCGAAACCGAACCACGGCTGATCGTCGAGCCGGGGCTCGCTGCCCGTGTCGCAAGCCTCGCCGAGCCGGTGATCGAAGCGCTCGGCTACCGGCTGGTGCGGGTCAAGGTTTCGAGCGCCGACGGCTGCACCGTGCAGATCATGGCGGAACGGCCGGACGGAACCATGGTGGTCGAGGACTGCGAGACGGTGTCGCGCGCGCTCTCGCCGGTGTTCGATGCGGCCGACCCGATCGATACGGCCTACCGGCTGGAGATTTCCTCGCCCGGCATCGATCGCCCGCTGGTGCGCAAATCCGATTTCGACCGCTACGCCGGCCATCTGGTCAAGATCGAGACCGAAATCCCGATCGATGGACGCAAGCGCTTCCGCGGCCTGCTTATTGGCACCGCGGGCGAGGCCGCGCGCATCCGCGGCGACGAAACGGATAATGCATCGGAACTTCTGCTTCCGATCGTAGAGATGAGCGAAGCCAAGCTGGTGCTCACCGACGAACTGGTGACGCAAGCTTTGCGGCGCGAGAAGGCCGCCAAGCGCGAAGCGAAGGCGGCGAAGAGACAGCAACGACATCACCGAAGGCATCACACCGGGCATGCCGGACATGCCGCCAACCGAGGAGACTGAGCTATGGCAGTCAGCGCCAACCGGCTCGAACTGTTGCAAATCGCCGACGCGGTAGCCCGCGAGAAGGCGATCGACCGCGGCATCGTCATCGCCGCCATGGAGGACGCCATCGCCAAAGCGGCGCGCTCGCGCTACGGCGCAGAGACCGACGTGCATGCCGAGATCGAACCGAAGACCGGCGATCTCCGCCTCACGCGCCACATGCTGGTAGTCGAGACCGTCGAGAATTCCTCGAACCAGATCACGCTGGAAGGCGCCCGCAAGCATCATCCGGCGGCGCAAGTCGGCGACACCATCGCCGATCCGCTGCCGCCGCTCGAATACGGCCGCATTGCCGCGCAATCGGCCAAGCAGGTGATCGTGCAGAAAGTGCGCGAGGCCGAGCGTGACCGGCAATACGCCGAGTACAAGGACCGCATCGGCGACATCGTCAACGGCATCGTCAAGCGCGTCGAATACGGCAACGTGGTGGTCGATCTCGGCCGCGGCGAGGCGATCGTGCGGCGCGACGAGATGCTGCCGCGCGAGGTGTTCCGCAACGGCGACCGCATCCGCGCCTATATCTACGACGTGCGGCGCGAGCCGCGCGGCCCGCAAATTTTTCTCTCGCGCACGCATCCGCAATTCACCGCCAAGTTGTTCGCGCAGGAAGTGCCGGAAATCTATGACGGCATCGTCGAGGTGAAGGCGGTCGCCCGCGATCCCGGCTCGCGCGCCAAGATCGCCGTGATCTCGCGCGATTCAAGCGTCGATCCTGTTGGCGCCTGCGTCGGCATGCGCGGGTCGCGCGTGCAGGCGGTGGTGAACGAATTGCAGGGCGAGAAGATCGACATCATCCCGTGGTCGCCCGACATCGCCACTTTCGTGGTGAATGCGCTGGCACCGGCGGAAGTCGCCAAGGTCGTGCTCGACGAAGACAAAGAGCGCATCGAGGTCGTCGTTCCCGATCAGCAGCTCTCGCTCGCCATCGGCCGGCGCGGTCAGAACGTACGTCTCGCCTCCCAGCTTACCGGCTGGGACATCGACATCCTGACCGAGCAGGAGGAATCCGAGCGCCGTCATGCCGAATTCGAAAGCCGCACCAAGATTTTCGTCGAGGCGCTCAATCTCGACGAGGTGGTAGGGCAATTGCTCGCTTCCGAAGGCTTCGGCTCTATCGAGGAACTGGCGCTGGTCGACGAGAAAGAAATCGCCGGCATCGATGGTTTCGACGCCGACACCGCGCGCGAACTGCAGGAGCGCGCCAAGGAATTTCTCGACAAGCAAGAAGCCGAGCTCGACGCCAAGCGCGTCGAACTGGGTGTCGAGGACGCGGTCAAGGAAGTGCCCGGCGTCACCACGGCGATCCTGGTCAAACTCGGCGAAAACGGCGTCAAGACGGTGGAAGATCTTGCCGGATGCGCTACCGACGACCTGACCGGCTGGACCGAACGCAAGGACGGCGAGTCCAAGCACGAGCCCGGCTTCCTCGACGGTCTCGACGTCACGCGCGAGGACGCCGAAGCCATGATCATGCAGGCCCGTCTCAAGGTCGGTTGGGTAACGGAAGCCGAATTGGCGCCGCCGCCCGCGCCGGAAACCGAAGCGGCGCCGGCCGACGCGCCGGCGGCGGAAGCCTAACGGAGCACGACGGCAAGCATGCTGACGATCGCACAAGAAAAAGAGCAAGACAAAGAACTGGACAATGAGCTCGATTCCGGAGCGGCCAAGGTCGCCCCGGAGATGCAGCGGCATTGCGCGCTCACCCGCAAGCTCAAGCCGGTCGACGAGATGGTGCGCTTCGTGATCGGGCCCGGCAGCCACACCGTGCCCGACATCAACCGCAAGCTCCCCGGCCGCGGCCTCTGGATCACCGGCACGCGCGCCGCGATCGAAGAGGCGATCAAGGGCAACGTGTTTGCCCGCTCCTTCAAACAGAACGTACGAGTCTCAGCCGATCTGGCTGCCACCACTGAGCGGCTCCTGGAGCGCAGCGCGCTCGATGCGCTGGCGATCCTCGGCAAGGCCGGCCAGGTGATCGCCGGTTTTGCCAAGGTGGAAGCGGCGATTGGCCGCGACGACCTCCAGGCGCTGATCCACGCCGCCGATGCCGCAGCGGACGGAAAGCGCAAGCTGGGCGCGGCCTTGGCGCGCGAAACCCCGGGGAAATCGGGCGAAATCGCTATCGTCGAGGAATTAACCGGCGAACAATTGGATTTGGCATTGAACCGCCCAAATGTGGTACATGCAGCCCTGCTTGCCGGACCCGTGAGCGGTACATTTCTCGCTCGCGTTGCGCGCTTGAAGCGCTTTCGGACCGGAAACTCGCCCGAACTGGTTAGCGCGCATGCGCCGACGGATGGCGCACGAGGACAGAATACGTAATGAGCGAAACGAAGACCCCTGGCGAAAAGAAACTCAGCGTCTCCAAGCTGACGCTGAAGCCGCGCACGGAAACGGGCGTGGTGCGCCAGAGCTTCAGCCACGGCCGCAGCAAGCAGGTCGTGGTCGAGAAGGTCAAACGCCGCTCGATCGGAGGAGCACCCGAGGCCAAGGCCGAGCCCGCGCCGGTTGAGACCGCGCGCAAGCCGGCGGCCAAAACCGCCGCCAAGGCTGCGCCGGCGGCGACGCCCGCTGAAGCGCCCAAGCCCTCCGGCGTCGTGCTGCGCACGCTGACCGAGGAGGAGCGCACCGCGCGCGCCCATGCGCTTGCCAATTCGCGCGTGCGCGAAGCCGAAGAACGCAAGATCGCCGAGGAAGAGGCGCGCCGCCGCCAGAGCCGCGAAGTCGTCGACAAGACCGAGCGCGAAGCCGCCGAGGCGCGCAAGCGCGAGGAAGAAGACCGCCGCAAGCACGACGAGGAAACCAAGCGCAAAGCGGGCGAGGTCGCCAAGAAGCGCCTCGGCGACGACGAAACCAGAAAGGCCGGTCCCGGCCGCATGGCGCTGGAAGCCGACGACGATGACGGGCCGCCCAAGTCGCGCCGTCCAGGCACCGCGCGTCCGGCCACTGCCCGCCCCGCCGCTCCGCGCGGCGCGCCGGCCAAGGAACGCGGCCGCCTCACGCTGGTCACCGCGCTGCGCGCCGACGAAGTGCGCGAGCGTTCGGTCGCTTCGTTCCGCCGCCGCACGCAGCGGCTCAAGGGGCACGCCTCCGACGAGCCGAAGGAAAAGCTGGTGCGCGAGGTCACCATCCCCGAGGCGATCACGATTTCAGATCTCGCCAACCGCATGGCCGAGCGCGCGGTCGACGTCATCCGGCTGCTGATGAAGCAGGGCCAGATGGCGACCATCAACGACGTGATCGACGCCGACACTGCCCAGCTCATTGCCGAGGAAATGGGCCACAGCGTGCGCCGCGTCGCGGAAGCCGACGTGGAAGAAGGCCTGTTCGGTGTCGCCGACGATCCGGAGCAGACGGTGCCGCGCGCGCCGGTCGTCACCGTCATGGGCCACGTCGACCACGGCAAGACCTCGCTGCTCGACGCCATCCGCTCGACCGACGTGGTGGCGGGCGAAGCCGGCGGCATTACGCAGCACATCGGCGCCTACCAGGTGACCGCGCCGTCCGGCGCCAAAATCACTTTCATCGACACGCCCGGCCACGCCGCCTTCACGGCGATGCGCGCGCGCGGCGCCAAGGTCACCGACATCGTGGTGCTGGTGGTCGCGGCCGACGACGGCGTCATGCCGCAGACGGTGGAAGCAATCAATCACGCCAAGGCAGCGAAGGTGCCGATCATCGTCGCCATTAACAAGATCGACAAGCCGGACGCCAAACCGGAGCGCGTGCGCACCGAACTGCTGCAGCACGAGATCCAGGTCGAATCGCTCGGCGGCGAGGTGGTGGACGTGGAAGTCTCCGCCACTAAGAAGATGAATATCGACAAGCTGCTCGAAATGATCGGCTTGCAGGCCGAAATCCTCGACCTCAAGGCCAATCCGCAGCGTCCGGCCGAAGGCACCGTGATCGAAGCCAAGCTCGACCGCGGCCGTGGACCGGTCGCGACCGTGCTGGTGCAACGTGGCACGCTTCATGTCGGCGACCTGGTGGTGGCTGGCGCCGAATGGGGCCGCGTGCGCGCGCTGGTGTCCGATACCGGCGATCCGATCGAGACCGCCGGTCCCTCGATGCCGGTCGAAGTGCTCGGCTTCTCCGGCACGCCGGACGCCGGCGACCGCCTGGCGGTGGTCGAAAACGAGGCGCGCGCCCGCGAAGTCACCGATTACCGCGGCCGCCAGAAGCGCGAGAAGACGGCCGCGCGCGCCACCGGCATGCGCGGCTCGCTCGAGCAGATGATGGCGCAGGCCAAGACCTCGGGCCGCAAGGAATTCCCGCTGGTGATCAAGGCCGACGTGCAGGGCTCGCTCGAAGCGGTCAGCGGCGCGCTCGACAAGCTCGGCACCGACGAGGTGGCGGCGCGCGTGCTGCACGCCGGCGTCGGCGGCATTTCCGAATCCGACGTGACGCTAGCCGAGGCCTCGGGCGTTCCGATCATCGCCTTCAACGTGCGCGCCAACAAGGAAGCGCGCGAGGCGGCCGAACGCGCCGGCATCGAAATCCGCTACTACAACATCATCTACGATCTCGTGGATGACGTGAAAAAGGCGATGTCCGGCCTGCTGGCGCCGACGCTGCGCGAGACCATGCTGGGCAACGCGCAGATTTTGGAAATCTTCAAGGTGTCCAAAATCGGCAACATCGCCGGCTGCCGCGTCACCGACGGCACCGTCGAGCGCGGCGCCAATGTACGGCTGATCCGCGACAACGTGGTGATCCACGAGGGCAAGCTCTCACAACTCAAACGTTTCAAGGACGACGCCAGGGAAGTCTCGGCCGGCATGGAATGCGGCATGGCTTTCGAAAATTACCAGGACATGAAGCAAGGCGACGTGATCGAATGCTACCGGGTGGAGACGATTCAACGCTCGCTGTGAGTCCAATTCTCACAGCGTCAGCTTAGGAAGTGCCCACCCATTTCCCTGTTATGACGTGAATGCCCGGCGTAGGCCCTGGCATCACAAACGCCATTGGATTGCAATGACGCGAAAGACATCGCACCGCGACACCACCGCGCCCGGAGGCTCGCAGCGCCAGTTGCGCGTCGGCGAGCTGGTGCGCCACGCTATGGCCGACATGCTCACGCGCGGCGACGTGCATGATCCGGTCATCGAGGGCCATTTCATCACCGTGCCGGAAGTGCGCATGACCGCCGACTTGCGGCTCGCCACCATTTACATCATGCCGCTCGCCGGCCGCGACGCCGAAGAAGTGGTCGCCGCCTTCGAGCGCCACAAGAAGTTCCTGCGCGGCGAAATCGCCCACCGCGTCAATCTCAAATTCGCGCCCGATATCCGCTTCCGCATCGACGAGCGTTTCGCCGAGGCCGAGCGCATCGACAAATTGCTGCGCTCGCCGGCGGTCAAGCGCGATCTCGACGACGAGGGCGACGATGAGTGAAAATGAATTGCCGCATCTCGATCGGCTTCATGCTGAGGAGCCGCCGAAGCCAGCCCCTCAGGATGAAGGCGGTAAAAAGAAACAATTCAAGCGCGACAAACGCGACGTGCATGGCTGGCTGGTGCTCGACAAGCCGGTCGGTATGACGTCCACCCATGCCGTGAGCGTCGTGAAGCGCCTGTTCTCGGCCAAGCGCGCGGGCCATGCCGGCACGCTCGATCCGCTCGCCTCAGGCTGCCTGCCGATCGCGCTCGGCGAAGCCACCAAGACTGTCCCGTTCGTGATGGACGGGCGCAAGCTCTACCAATTTGCCGTGCGCTGGGGCGAGGAACGCGACACCGACGACGCCGAGGGCCGCGTCACCGAAACCGGCGCCGCGCGCCCCTCGCCCGAGGCCATCTGCGCGCTGCTGCCGTCCTTTACCGGCGCCATCAGTCAAGTGCCGCCGCGCTATTCCGCCATCAAGATCGACGGCGAGCGCGCCTACGACCTCGCGCGCGACGGCGAATCAGTGGAACTGGACGCCCGCCCGGTCGAGGTCGCACGGCTGGAGCTGATCGCCACCCCCGATCCGGATCATGCGGTTTTGCACGCTGAATGCGGCAAAGGGACCTATGTCCGCTCGCTCGCCCGCGACATGGGCCGCGCTTTGGGCTGTTTCGGCCATGTCAGCGCGCTCAGGAGGGTCGCGGTCGGCCCGTTTGGCCCGGAAACCATGATTTTACTGGAACAATTGGAGGCCCTGTGCCATAGAGCCGCGGCCGGCGAGGCTAGCCTCGCCGACGCTCTCATGCCCGTTGAGACCGCGCTGGACGACATCCCGGCGCTGGCCGTCAGTCGGGCGGATGCGGCAAGGCTCGCAAGAGGCCAAGCCGTTTTGTTGCGCGGACGGGACGCTCCCAATTTCCGTGGACCTGTTTATGCGACGGCAGCGGGCCAACTGGTGGCCCTTGCCGATCTGGACCACGGCGAAATCGTCCCCAAGCGCGTGTTCAACCTGGCCGGGCTGGTGGGCAGCCGCGGCCTGAAGAAAGGATGACCGATGTCGGTGACCACCGGCCGCAAGGCCGAAGTAATCAAGACCTATGCGAAAAAGGCCGGAGACACCGGATCGCCCGAAGTGCAGGTGGCGATTCTGTCCGAGCGCATCAATAATCTCACCGAGCATTTCAAGACCCACGTCAAGGACAACCATTCGCGCCGTGGATTGCTCAAGATGGTGAGCCAGCGCCGCACGCTGCTCGATTACCTGCGGCGCACCAACGAGGCGAGCTACAAGACTTTGATCGACAAGCTCGGCATCCGCCGATGATTTTGTGCCCGCGCGGGCGATGAGCCCCGCGCGTTTTGAGTGCGGCGAAGGCGCGAGGCGCATTCGCCAATTTGGTCCGGCGGCGATCCGCGCTGCCGGCGACAAGCAGGAGCCGACCAAGGGTCGCCTCTTGCGACAAGGCAAGGTTCGAAACGCCATGGCAGGATCGCGAGACGCTGTTCGCTTCACCACCGTGACGCGCCGCAGTTTCTCGCCGTCTTGCTCATGGCTTTCGGGACTTGACCCGATAACCATGAGAGAAAGAAAAAATGTTCGATATGCATCGAGTTGAACTCGATTGGGGCGGGCGCAAGCTCACCCTCGAGACCGGGCGCGTTGCGCGCCAAGCCGACGGCGCCGTGATCGCCACCTACGGCGAGACCACCGTGCTCGCCGCCGTGGTGGCGGCCAAGCAGCCGAAGGAAGGCATCGACTTCCTGCCGCTCACCGTCAACTACACCGAAAAATACTACGCGGCGGGCCGCATTCCCGGCGGCTTTTTCAAACGCGAACGCGGTCCGACCGAAAAGGACACGCTGACCTCGCGCCTGATAGACCGACCGATCCGTCCGCTGTTCGCCGACGGCTGGCGCTGCGATACGCAGGTGACAATCACCGTGATGTCGCATGACCAGGAGAACGACCCCGACATCGTCGCGATGGTGGCGGCCTCGGCGGCGCTGACGCTGTCCGGTGCACCGTTCATGGGGCCGATCGGCGGCGCCCGCGTCGGCTTCATCAACAACGAATACGTGCTCAATCCGACGCTCGACGAAATGAAGGAAAGCCAGCTCGATCTCGTTATCGCCGGCACGCAAGACGCCGTGATGATGGTGGAATCGGAAGCCAAAGAGCTGTCCGAAGAAATCATGCTCGGGGCCGTGATGTTCGGCCACCGCCATATCCAGCCGGTGATCGACGCCATCATCAAGCTCGCTGAAAAGGCGGCGAAAGAGCCACGTGAGCTTGCCGCTACTGACAACAAGGCGCTCGAGACTGAAATCCTCGGCATTGCCGAGAAGGACCTGCGCGCCGCCTATTCGATCGTGAAGAAGCAGGATCGCCAGGACGCCGTCGCCGCCGTCAAAAAGAAGGTGATGGACCATTTCTTCCCGGAAGGGTTTGAACCCAAGCACGACAAGCTGGCGATTGCCGGCGTGTTCAAGGAGCTCGAAGCCAAGATCGTGCGCTGGAACATTCTCGACACCTCAAAGCGCATCGACGGACGCGACCTCACCACCGTGCGCCAGATCGTGGCGGAAGTCGGCGTGTTGCCGCGTACCCACGGTTCGGCGCTGTTCACCCGCGGCGAAACGCAAGCTTTGGTGGTGGCGACGCTGGGCACCGCCGAGGACGAACAGTTCATCGACGCGCTGCAGGGGACGTACAAAGAGACGTTCATGCTGCACTACAACTTCCCGCATTATTCGGTGGGCGAAACCGGCCGCACGGGCGCGCCCGGCCGGCGCGAGATCGGCCACGGCAAGCTCGCCTGGCGGGCGCTTCATCCGATGCTGCCGACCGCGGAGGAATTCCCCTACACCATCCGCCTGGTCTCTGAGATCACCGAGTTCGAACGGCTCTTCGTCGATGGCGACCGTGTGCGGCTCGTCGCTCGCGCTGATGGATGCCGGCGTGCCGCTTAAGCGGCCGACCGCCGGCATCGCAATGGGCCTCATCCTCGAGGGCAAACGTTTCGCCGTACTGTCCGATATCCTGGGCGACGAGGATCATCTCGGCGACATGGACTTCAAGGTGGCCGGCACCGAAGACGGCGTCACCTCGCTGCAGATGGACATCAAGATCGCCGGCATCACCGAAGAAATCATGAGGGTGGCGCTCGATCAGGCCAAGGGCGGCCGCATGCACATCCTCGGCGAAATGTCGAAGGCGCTGACCGCGGCGCGCGCGGAACTCGGCGAGCATGCCCCGCGCATCGAGATGTTCAAGATCCCGACCGACAAGATCAGGGAAGTGATCGGCACCGGCGGCAAGGTGATCCGCGAGATCGTCGAGAAGACTGGGGCCAAGATCAACATCGAGGACGACGGTTCGGTAAAGGTCGCCTCCGCCGACGGCGAGTCGATCAAGGCGGCGATCAAGTGGATCAAGTCGATCGCTTCCGATCCCGAGCCCGGCACGATCTACGACGGCACCGTGGTCAAGGTGATGGACTTCGGTGCCTTCGTGAACTTCTTCGGCGCCAAGGACGGCCTCGTCCACATCAGCCAGCTCGCCCCCAACCGCGTCAACAAGGTCACCGACGTGGTCAAGGAAGGCGACAAGGTCAAGGTCAAGCTGCTCGGTATGGACGAGCGCGGCAAGGTGCGCCTGTCCATGAAGGCGGTCGATCAGACGACCGGCGAGGACCTCGAAGCCAAGCAAAAGGGCGAACGCGGCGGCGACCAGCAAGCCGCGGCCGGCGGCGCGGCGGAGTAAGCGCAACAATTGCGAAATAAAGGGCGGCCTTCGCGGCCGCCCTTTTTGTTTCAGCCTGCGTAACGACTGCGCGGCGACGAGCGCCGCCACGCCAAGCCAACCGTGCGCGCCGGCTCCGGCGCGGTGAAACGCAACAGTTTCACGCGCGCGTCGCGTCCTTCCGTCTCCGCCGCGACTTCCGGCAACAGCGTCACGCCGTAGCCGTTCGCCACCATCTGCATCACGGTGGCGAGCGAAGTCGCGCCCAGGCCCGCCGCCGCATCGCGACGTGACGCGGCGAGTTTTGACGCGGCACAAAAGGCCAAGCGCCTGGTCGCGCAGGCAATGCCCTCCTCCAGGAAAATCAGCCGGCGCTGATCGACGTCCGTCACACTGACGCGCGCGCGCGCTGGCAGCGCATCGCTCGCCGGCACCGCCAGCAGGAAGGCGTCGTCGAACAGTCGAAGCGTCTCCACGTCGCCGCCCTCGGCCGGCAGCGCCAGCATGGCGGCGTCGAGTTCGCCGCGGCTAGCTCCTCGAGCAGCAGCTTGGTCTGCGTTTCGCGCACTTCCAGCCGCGCTTGCGGATATTTCGCCTGGCGCTGCGCGGCGATGCACCAAGCCGCCGGCAAGACCAAATCGCACCGGTTGGCGCAAGATAATTGGGTTGCTAATATAATTCCATCAAGCAAGGCCCCCGGCCCTTACAAGCGCCACAAGCGCGCACCACGTTTCCATTTGTTGCCGCTTTTTTTGGCGTCGGTAGTTTCAGTAGAGGACAGGATTCATGGACGCAAAGACTGACAAGAGCGCGGGCAAGTGCCCGTTCACCCAGGCACACCGGAACCGCGACTGGTGGCCGAACGCGCTGGACCTCCAGGTTCTCCACCACAACTCCGCTTTGTCCGATCCGATGGGCGCGGCGTTCGACTACGCCAAGGAATTCAAGAGCCTCGACCTCAACGCCGTGATCAAGGACCTGCGGGCCTTGATGACGGACTCGCAAGCCTGGTGGCCAGCCGACTTCGGCCATTACGGCCCCTTGTTCATCCGCATGGCCTGGCACAGCGCGGGCACCTACCGCATCGCCGACGGCCGCGGCGGCGCCGGCGCCGGCCAGCAGCGCTTCGCGCCACTCAACAGCTGGCCGGACAACGCCAACCTCGACAAGGCGCGCCGGCTGCTCTGGCCGATCAAGCAGAAGTACGGCCGCAAAATCTCCTGGGCCGACCTGATGATTCTCGCCGGCAACGTCGCGCTCGAACTCGATGGGCTTCAAGACCTTCGGTTTCGGCGGCGGCCGCGCCGATGTCTGGGAGCCCGAAGAGCTCTACTGGGGTCCCGAGGGGACGTGGCTGGGCGACGAACGCTACAGCGGCGAACGCGAGCTTGCGAACCCGCTCGGCGCCGTGCAGATGGGCCTGATCTACGTCAATCCGGAAGGGCCGAACGGCAACCCCGACCCGGTCGCGGCGGCCAAGGACATCCGCGAAACGTTCTTCCGCATGGCGATGAACGACGAGGAGACTGTCGCGCTGATCGCCGGCGGCCACACCTTCGGCAAGACCCACGGCGCCGGCGATCCGTCGCTGCTCGGCCCGGAGCCGGAAGGCGCGGCCATCGAGGATCAGGGCCTCGGCTGGAAGAGCCGGCTTGGCACCGGCTGCGGGGCCGACACCATCACCGGCGGCCCGGAAGTCACCTGGACGCAGGAGCCGACGAAGTGGAGCAATCATTTCTTCGACAACCTGTTCAACAACGAATGGGAGCTGACCAAGAGCCCGGCCGGTGCCAAGCAGTGGAAGGCGAAAGGCGGCGGCGCCACGGTGCCGGACGCGTACGACAAGTCGAAGAAGCATGTGCCGACCATGCTGACGACCGACCTCTCGCTGCGGTTCGACCCGGCCTACGAGAAGATCTCGCGGCGCTTCTACGAGCATCCGGGTGAGTTCGCGGACGCGTTTGCCCGCGCCTGGTTCAAGCTCACGCACCGCGACATGGGCCCGATCGTGCGTTATCTCGGCCCGCTGGTGCCGAAGGAGACGCTGATCTGGCAGGACCCGCTCCCGGCGCTGAATCATAAGCTGATCGACGACAAGGACACTGCGGCTCTCAAGGCCAAGATCCTCGCCTCCGGCCTCACGGTGTCACAGCTGGTTTCGACGGCCTGGGCGTCTGCCTCGACGTTCCGCGGCTCCGACAAGCGCGGTGGCGCGAACGGCGCGCGCATTCGCCTGAGCCCGCAGAAGGATTGGGACGTCAATGAGCCGGCTCAGCTCAAGACGGCGCTGCCAAAGCTCGAAGCGATCCAGAAGGAGTTCAACGCTTCGGCCACCGGCGGAAAGAAAGTCTCGCTCGCCGATCTGATCGTTCTCGGCGGCAACGCCGCGATCGAGAAAGCCGCCAAGAACGCCGGGCAAAACGTGAAGGTCCCCTTCGCGCCGGGCCGCATGGACGCGTCGCAGGAGCAGACCGACGTCGCCTCCTTCGCCCCGCTCGAGCCGCGTGTCGACGGTTTCCGCAACTATCTGCGCGGCCCGCAGCTCATGGCGCCGGAGGAGGCCTTGGTCGATCGGGCGCAATTGCTGAGGCTGACCGGACCGGAGATGACGGTGCTCGTCGGCGGCCTGCGCGTGCTCGGCGCCAACGCCGGCGGGTCCAAGCACGGCCTCTTCACCAAACAGCCGGGCACGCTGACCAACGACTTTTTCATCAACCTGCTCGACATGGGCACGCAATGGCAGCCCGCTGGCTCCGATGGCGTGTACGAGGGCCGCGACCGCAAGACCAACGCGGTCAAGTGGACCGGCACGCGAGTCGATCTGATCTTCGGCTCGCACTCGCAGCTCCGCGCGCTGGCGGAAATCTATGCCTGCGCCGACGCGAAGGAGAAGTTCGTGCAGGACTTCGTGGTGGCCTGGACCAAGGTGATGAACGCCGATCGCTTCGACCTTGCCTGATCGCGGCTGAAAAGCCTTCGCCTTGAGCGACTAACATAAAAGCGGCCGGGTAAATCCCCGGCCGTTTTTGTTGTCGGCCTCATGGTGAGGTGCGTCGCGAAGCGACGCGTCTCGAACCACGGGGCCGCCCCATCCTTCGAGACGGGCGCGGCGCGACCTCCTCAGGATGAGGCGGTTTGCTATCCGCCGTTCTTCCCGTCCACCTCGCCGCCGGCGGTCCTCAAGGCATCTGGCTGCGGCATGGCGATAACGTTGTAGCCGCTGTCGACGAAGTGCACCTCGCCGGTGACCCCAGTGGAGAGATCCGACAATAAATAGAGCCCCGCGCCGCCCAGTTCCTCCAGCGTCACGCCGCGGCCGAGCGGAGAATATTTTTGCTGGAACGCGAACATATAGCGCGCATCGGTGATGCCGGCGCCGGCGAGGGTGCGGATCGGCCCCGCCGAGATGGCGTTGACGCGGATCTTCTGCGGCCCGAAATCGACCGCGAGATAACGCACCGAAGCCTCCAGCCCGGCTTTCGCTACGCCCATCACGTTGTAATTCGGCATCGCGCGCAGGCCGCCGTTATAAGTCAGCGTCACCATCGAGCCGCCGTTCGGCATCAGCGCGGCCGCGCGCTTGGCGGCTTCGGTGAAGGCGTAGCAGGAGATCACCATGGTGCGCACGAAGTTCTCGCGCGTCGAATCGGCGTAGCGGCCTTTCAATTCTTCCTTGTTGGAATAGGCGACGGCGTGCACGAGGAAATCCATCGTGCCCCATTGTTTCTGGATTTCGGCAAACACGGCGTCGACCGAGGCGATGTCCTCGACGTCGCAGGGCATCATGAATTTCGAGCCGACGGATTCGGCGAGCGGCTTCACGCGTTTGGCGAGCGCGTCGCCCTGAAAAGTGAAGGCGAGCGTGGCGCCGTGCTGGTGAAGCGTCTTGGCGATGCCCCAGGCGATGGAATGGTCGTTGGCGACCCCCATCACCAGCCCGCGTTTGCCCTGCATCAGTCCCGGCATTTGTGGCCTCTCCGACGTCATGCCCGGCCTTGGGCCGGGCATCCACGCTTTGCTTGTTCTTAAAGACGTGGATGGCCGGGACAAGCCCGGCCATGACGCTAGTTACGCTTTCGCGCCAGTTCGATCAACTACACTTCCAGCCGCTTGAACACCACCGAGGCGTTAGTGCCGCCGAAGCCGAAGGAATTCGACAGCACGGCGCCGAGCGTCACGTTGTCCTTGCGCGCGCGCGCGATCGGCATGTCGGCGAAGGCGGGATCGAGGTTCTCGATATTGGCGCTCTCGCAGATGAAGCCGTTGTTCATCATCAGCAGTGAATAGATCGCCTCCTGCGCGCCGGCGGCTCCCAGCGAATGGCCGGTGAGTGACTTGGTGGCGGAAATCGGCGGGCATTTGGCGCCGAAAACCTCGCGGATCGCTTCGATCTCTTTTAAGTCGCCGATCGGCGTCGAAGTGGCGTGCGGATTGATGTAGTCGATCGGCGCCTGCACCGTATCCAGCGCGAGCTTCATGCAGCGCTGCGCGCCCTCACCCGAGGGCGCCACCATATCGTAGCCATCCGAGGTCGCGCCGTAGCCTGCGACTTCGGCATAGATCTTGGCGCCGCGCGCTTTGGCGTGCTCGAATTCTTCCAGCACCAGAACGCCGGCGCCGCCGGCAATGACGAAGCCGTCGCGGTCCTTGTCGTAGGCGCGCGAGGACTTCTGCGGCGTGTCGTTGTATTTCGACGACATCGCGCCCATGGCGTCGAACAAATTCGACATGGTCCAGCTCAGCTCCTCCGAGCCGCCGGCGAACACCATGTCCTGCTTGCCCCACTGGATCAGCTCGCTGCCGTTGCCGATGCAGTGGTTCGACGTCGCGCAGGCCGACGAGATCGAATAGTTGACGCCCTTGATCTTGAACCAGGTGGCGAGCGTTGCCGAGGCCGTCGACGACATCGCCTTCGGCACGGCGAAGGGACCGATGCGCTTGGGCGAACCCTTTTCGCGCGTGATGTCGGCGGCTTCCACGATCACCGCGGTCGAGGGACCGCCCGATCCCATGACGATGCCGGTGCGCGGATTGGAAATGTCTTTTTCCTCGACGCCCGAATCGCGGATCGCCTGCTCCATGGCGACGTGGTTCCAAGCCGCGCCCTGCCCGAGGAAGCGCATGGCGCGCCGGTCGACCGAGCCGGCCGGATCGAGCGTCGGCATGCCTTGCACCTGGCACTTGAACCCGCGCTTGGCGAATTCCTCGGCGTGGCTGATGCCGGATTTGGCCTCACGCAGACTGGCCAGAACTTCCTGCGTGTTATTGCCGATGGATGAAACGATACCCATTCCGGTGACGACGACCCGTCTCATTGCCGCATATCCTTATTCGCGCCGCGGATAGCCGATGATCGATGATACATGGTCGCTGACACTTGGGCCGCCCCCGCCGCCCGTGCAAGACCGTGGGCGCCGATCAGGCGCCGCTTGGCGACAGCGCTTCGTCCTGCTTGAACAGGCCGACCTTGAGGTCGAACGCCTTGTAAATGATGTTGCCGTCCGCCGAAAGCCAGCCATCGGCGATACCGAGCACCAACTTCGAGCGCATCACCCGCTTGAAATCGATGCCGTAAAGCACCTTCTTCACGTTCGGCAGCACTTGCCCGGAAAACTTGATCTCGCCCAGGCCGAGCGCGCGGCCCTTGCCCGGCGAGCCGAGCCAGCCGAGGAAAAACCCGACCATCTGCCAAAGCGCGTCGAGCCCGAGGCAGCCCGGCATCACCGGATCGCCCTTGAAGTGACAGAGGAAGAACCAGAGGTCCGGCTTGACGTCGAGTTCCGCGCGTACCAGTCCCTTGCCGTGCTCGCCGCCCTGTTCGGAAATTTCCGTGATGCGGTCGAACATCAGCATCGGCGGCAGCGGCAACTGGGCGTTGCCCGGTCCGAACAGTTCGCCCCGGCCACAGGCCAGCAAATCTTCGTACTCGAAGCTGTGACGCTTGGTGTCCATAAGCGCGATTTCCCCGCTATGCGGGCCAGCAGGCTGTATTCCCATGCGCGGATTCGTAACACACCAAGGCTAGCGGGCAAAGATGGCGTAAACGCGCAAGCGCGCCGAACCTACTGGAACACCGCCAATTAACTGCCGCGGCGCCATTTGCGAAGGAGTTGCATCTAGCCTGTCATTGCGTATATGTTGCAATTGAAACGGTTTTTCGTCGCGCCCCGTAGGGCGGCGGCGACTCAAAACGACGAGCCGACTGCATAAAATGGTGTTCCCTTCTGCCAAGCCCGCGGCGGCCCCGGTCGCGACCGACCGCTCGGAATTCACCGGCTGCCCGTGGCACGACGTGAAGGCGATGCTGCGCCAAGTCGGCTTGCGCCCGACACGCCAGCGCATGGCGCTCGGCTGGCTCTTGTTCGGCAAAGGCGACCGTCACCTCACCGCCGAAATGCTTTACGAAGAGGCGACCCGCGCCAAGGTGCCGGTGTCGCTCGCCACCATCTACAACACGCTGCACCAGTTCACCGAAGTCGGTTTGCTGCGGCCGGTGGCGGTCGACGGCTCAAAGGCCTATTTCGATACCAACACGTCCGCCCATCACCACTTCTTCGTCGAGGGCGCCGACGAGTTGCTCGACATCCCCAGCGCGGAAGTGGTGGTCGGCAAGACCCCGGTCCCGCCGGAAGGTTTCGAGATCGCGCGCGTGGACGTGGTGGTGCGGCTGCGGCGGAAGAACTGAGCGCGGTTGTCATGCCGGTGAAGGCGGGCATCCAGTAATCCCTGACAGACCGGGGCTACTGGATCATCCGCATTCGCGGATGATGACGGCGGAGTTTGCTAATCCACCTTCTCGTTCGGATAGGCGCCCCAGAGCCGGTCCTGCTTGATCCAGCCGTCGAAATTCTTGCCCACGAACTGACACCAGGTGCCGTTGCAGGATTTGAGCGCGCCGAGCACACCCGATTGCAGGCGGGCGGTTTCCGCGGATTTGGCGTCGGGCCGCTCGTAAAGCGGCACCAGATCGTTCTTCAAGGACGGCACCACCACCGCCGAGCGTTTGCCCGACAGCAACGAGTGGTACACCCATCCTTCCGCCCCCTCCCAGTCGCGGATGCGCCGCCAGTTCTCGAACTCGGCGGTGACCTCGACCGGCATACCGGCCCGCGTATAGACCCAGCGCACGTCCTGGTCCTTGTCGGGGCCGGCGCGCACATTAACCCGATCCGACTTGAGGCTGACGAAGCGCGGCACCGGCAGGCCGCTCACCGAGCCGGTGGCGATGGCGATGTCGCTGCCGGCTCGGGCGGGCAGCGATATGCCGGTCGGGTCCATGACCGACAGCGTGGCCACCGCCAGCGCCGTGTAACCCAGGCGCCGGAACTCCGTTGCAAAGCTTTGTGTTGTGACTGCCATCTGGTAGGAAAAAGAACGGATTTCGACCCCACGACGCGAACCGGGAGTGTGGTCGAGCACGGTTAAAGAGGGCTGAACGGCGTCCAAAACCAGGACCTTGGGCCGCCGGATGCCGCGGTAAACAGCACATGCCGAAGACCAAAAAGCCGCTCGTCGTCGTCACCCGCAAGCTGCCGGACAGCGTCGAACTGCGCATGCGGGAACTTTTCGACGCCCGCTTCAATGCCGACGACAAGCCGATGTCGCACGCCCAGCTGCAGGACGCCGTACGCACGGCCGACGTACTGGTGCCGACCGTCACCGACCGCATCGACGCCTCCGTCCTCAGTAAATCGGGCGAGCAGCTCAAGCTGATCGCCAATTTCGGCAACGGCGTCGACAATATCGACGTCGCCACCGCCGTGCAGCGCGGCATCACGGTCACCAACACTCCGGGCGTGCTCACCGAGGACACCGCCGACATGACCATGGCGCTGGTGCTGGCGGTGCCGCGGCGGCTGGTGGAAGGTTCCGCCGTGCTGACTTCCGACAAGGATTGGGCCGGCTGGACGCCGACCTGGATGCTCGGCAAGCGCATCTGGGGCAAGCGCCTCGGCATCATCGGCATGGGCCGCATCGGCCAGGCGGTGGCGCGTAGAGCCCGCGCATTCGGCCTGCAGATCCACTATCACAACCGCCGCAAGGTCGCGCCCAAGATCGAGGAAGAGCTCGACGCCACCTATTGGGAGAGCCTCGACCAGATGCTCGCCCGCATGGACATCGTCTCGGTCAACTGCCCGCACACGCCGGCGACCTATCATCTCTTGTCGGCGCGCCGGCTCAAGCTGCTCCGCCCCGAGGCCTATATCGTCAACACCTCGCGCGGCGAGGTGATCGACGAGAACGCGCTCGCGCGCCTGCTCGAGTCCGGCGACATCGCCGGCGCCGGGCTCGACGTGTTCGAGCACGAGCCGGCGGTCAACCCGAAGCTGGTCAAGCTCGCGCGCGAGGCCAAGGTGGTGCTGCTGCCGCACATGGGCTCGGCCACGCTCGAAGGCCGCATCGACATGGGCGAGAAGGTCATCATCAACATCAAGACCTTCATGGACGGACACAGGCCGCCGGACCGGGTGCTGCCGTCGATGCTGTAAGACGAAACGCGGCAGCAAATTCTGCTGTCATCATCCGCGAAGGCGGATGATCCAGTGCTCCCAAGATTGTCCGTGATTACTGGATGCCCGCGGGAGTCTGTCATCGGGCCGCGCTTCGCGTCGACCCGTTGGCGGGCATGACGATCACCTGTGTCCCGTCAAATCCTTGATCGTCGGCTTCTCGCCGCTCACCGGATTGCCCGGGTCCCAGTCGTAGCGCAACGTTTCGAAACGCATCGAGCGCGCGTCCACCATCAGCAGGCGCCCGACCAGGCCTTCGCCGAAGCCGACGATCTCGCGGATGACTTCCAGCGCCATCAGCGAGCCGAGCACGCCCGGCAGCGCGCCGAGAATGCCGGCTTCCGCGCAGGCCGGCACAGTGCCCGTCGGCGGCGGTTCGGGGAACAGACAACGATAAGTCGGATTGCGCTTACCGTCGGCGCGCGTCTCGAACGGGCGCAGCGTGGTGAGCGAGCCGTCGAACGTGCCGACTGCGGCGGTGATGAGCGGCTTTTTCGCAAAGTAACAGGCATCGGAGACGAGATAGCGGGTGGCAAAATTGTCGGAGCCGTCGGCGACGATGTCGTATTGCGCGATAAGGCCGAGCGCATTGCCGGCCTCGACCCGCATCATGTGCGTCTCGATATTCACATGCGGATTGAGCCGCGCGATCGCGGCTTCCGCGCCGTCCACTTTGCGAATGCCGATATCGGACGTTCCGAAGATCACCTGACGCTGCAAATTCGACAGCGACACCGTGTCGTCGTCGGCAACGCCGAGCGTACCGACGCCCGCGGCGGCGAGATAAAGCAGCACCGGCGCGCCCAGGCCGCCGGCGCCGATCACCAGCACGCGCGCGGCTTTGAGCTTGGCCTGACCCGGCCCGCCGACCTCGCGCAGCACGATGTGGCGCGCGTAACGTTCCAGTTCTTTTGCGTCGAGCATGATCGCAAGCCTATGACTTGAAATGTCTTTCGACCAGCCCGTTGACACCTTGCACGGCTGCCTCGATGGGCTAAGGTGCCCGCAAAACAGGGTATGGTGGCGTCAAACGATGCGTCGCGGTCCGTTTTTGGTGATGCTCGCGCTGCTGCTCGGCGCCGCTCCAGCGCTGGCGCAATCGCCCGACGTTATTCCGACGCCGCAGCAGCCCGACACCAAGCCAGCCAAAAAACATTTGAAGCACAAAACGGTTGCCGCCAAACCGGCGGAAGCCGCCAAAGCCAAGCCCGCCGAAACCAAGCCGGCAAAAACCAAGCCGGCCGCCAGAGCTGCCGGCGCGAGCCCGGCGACCGACAAGCCCGGCATGGTCAAGAATGCGATCGAGGCACGCAAAGCAAAGGAAGCCAAAGCCGAAACCAAGCCCGAAGCGAAATCCGAAGCCGGCCTCCGACTTTTTCGCCGGCATCCCGCAAGGCGAACGCCAGAAAATCCAGGCTGCGCTGGCCTGGTCGGGCGACTATACCGGCGAGGCCAGCGGCGACGATCCGATGCTGACCGCGATCAAGAGTTTCCAGAAGCGCCACAAGTCGAAGGTCACTGGCGTGCTGACGCCGCCCGAGCGCGCCGACCTCCTCGCCGCCGCCAAGCTGCACGAGGACGAATTCGGCTGGAGCGTGGTGGTCGATCCGGCGACCGGCATCCGCATCGGCCTGCCGGCCAAGCTGGTGCCGCAGGCGCGCGAGGCCGCCCACGGCACGCGCTGGTCGTCGGCGCACGGCGAGGTGCAGGTCGAGACCTTCCGCATCAAGGAAGCCAATCTCAAGCTCTCCGATTTGTTCGAGCGCATGAAAAAAGAGCCGGCCACGCGCAAGGTCGAGACCGGCGCGCTGCATGACGACAATTTCTTCATCAGCGGCCTGCAGGGCCTCAAGCTGTTCTCGGTGCGCGCCAAGATGCGCGACGGCGAGGTGCGCGGCTTCACCATGATGTACGACCAGATGATGGAAACCATCGTCGCGCCGGTGATGGGCGCGATGGCGAGCGCCTTCTCGCCGTTTCCCGAGCGCAGCGCGCCCTTTGCCGCGCTGGCGAAATCGGTGGAATACGGCAACGGCCTCGTGGTGAGCGCGCAAGGCGACATCGTCACTGACCTAAGACTCACGCAAGGCTGCCAGGTGATCGTCGCCGCCGGGCTGGGCGACGCCGACCGCGTCGCCGATGACCAGGACAACGGCGTCGCGCTGCTGCGCGTCTACGGGGTGCGCAAGATTTCGCCGCTGGCGCTCGCGCGCGAGACGCCCAAAGCGGGCGAGCTGACGCTGGTCGGCATTCCCGATCCGAAAGAGCAGGACGGCGGCCGCAAGCTGACCGAGGTCAAGGCGCGGCTCGCTTCCGGCAGCGCGATCGAATTGCGCCAGCCGGTGCCGATGGCGGGATTTTCCGGCGCCGTCGCGCTCGACGCAAAGGGCCAGGTGCTCGGCATGATGGAGTTGGGCCAAGCCTTGCTCGCCAGCGTGGAGGCGGCCGCGCCGCCGGTGCGGCTGGTTTCCGCCGAGAGCATCCGCGGCTTTCTTGCCGCGCAGCACGTGCCGATGGCGGCGTCGCAGTCCGGCGATGCGAAATCATCGGTTGTGAGAATCATTTGCGTGCGGAAATAGCTGCTGTCGTCCCCGCGCAGGCGGGGACCCAGTAGACACCGACATGTCCGTGATTACTGGATGCCCACTTTCGCGGGCATGATAGTTATAAAATGGGGCGCGCTACTTATTCTTCCACGCCGGCTTTCGCTTCTCGACGAAGGCCTTCATTCCCTCTTTCTGGTCTTCCGTCGCGAACAGCGCGTGGAAGGTGCGCCGCTCGAACACCACACCTTCCGCCAGCGGGCTTTCGAAGGCGCGGTTGATCGCCTCCTTGCCGGCCAGCACCGAAGGCAGCGACATGTTGGCGATGGTGTCGGCGACTTTCATCGCCTCCTCCATCAAGCTCGCCGCCGGCACCACGCGCGCCACCAGCCCGGCGCGCTCGGCTTCGGCCCCGTCCATCATGCGGCCGGTCAGGATCATGTCCATCGCCTTGGCCTTGCCGACCGCGCGCGTCAGCCGCTGCGTGCCGCCGATGCCGGGAATGACGCCGAGCTTGATCTCGGGCTGGCCGAACTTCGCCGTATCCGCTGCGATGATAATGTCGCAATGCATGGCAAGCTCGCAGCCGCCGCCGAGCGCAAAGCCCGCGACCGCAGCGACCATGGGCTTGCGCGTGCGCGTGGCATGGTCCCAGTCGGCGGCGAAATTGCCGAGATAGGCCTCGATGAAGGTCTTGTCGGCCATCTCCTTGATGTCGGCGCCGGCGGCGAAGGCCTTGTCGCCGCCGGTGATCAGCATGCAGCCGATCTTGTCGTCGGCCTCAAAGGCGTCGATCGCCTGGATGAGCTCGCCAATGAGCGCGCGGTTGAGCGCGTTGAGCGCCTGCGGCCGGTTGAGCCGGATGATGCCGACGCGGCCTTTTGATTCGACGAGGATGTTTGCGTAGCTCATGGCTTGTCCTTGCGGTTTGAAATCACTCAAGCTTGACGCCCGCGCGTTTGATCACGTCCGCCCACTTGGCGGAATCGGCCTTTATGGTCGCAGCGAATTCCTCGGGCGTGCCGCCGGCCGGCTCGTCGCCGATCTTGGCGAATTTCTCCTTGAAGGCGTCGGACACCAGCGCCTTGTTGATCGCGGCGTTGAGTTTGTCGACGATCGGGCGCGGCACGCCGGCCGGCGCGATCACGCCGGTCCAGGTCGGCGCCAGATATCCGGGCACGGTCTCGCCAATGGTCGGCAGATCGGGGAAGGCCGGCGAGCGCTTGGCGCCGCTTACGCCGAGCGCGTGCACCTTGCCGGCATGGGCAAGCGGCGCGATCGATTGCAGGCTTTCAAACATTAGGTCGACGTGGCCGGCGATCAAATCGGTGAGCGCCGGCGCGCCGCCGCGATAGGGCACGTGCACGATCTGAGTGCCGGTCATGAATTTGAACAGCTCGGCGCCGACATGGCCGGGCGAGCCGTTGCTGGACGAGGCGTTGGTCAGCTTGCCGGGATTGGCCTTGGCGTAGGCGATCAATTCGGCGACCGAATTGACCGGCAGCTTGGGCGAGACCGCGAGCAGAAGATGGCCACGCGCCACCAGCGCGATCGGCTGGAAATCGCGCTCGATGACGTAGGGGAGCTTGGCTACCATGTGGCGGGTGATGGCGAGCGCGCCGATCGGCCCCATGCCGATTGTGTAGCCGTCGGGCGCCGACTTCGCGACCAGATCGAGCCCGAGCGTGAGCGCGCCGCCGGGCCGATCGTCGACGATGACGGGCTGGCCCAGTTCCGGGCCGATCACCGAAGCCAGAATACGCGCGACGTTGTCGGTGGCGCTGCCGGCCGCCTGCGGAACGATGAATCGAATGGGGTGATCGGGATAGTCGGCGGCAAACGCGGCGCCCGCTAAGCAGGCGAATACGCACGGAATGAGAGCAAGCCTGCGCATGTCATTGGCCTCGGGATTCCGGCACAGCTTGGCTCATTTCTGACACGCCGGGCAATAGAAGGTCGAGCGGCCGCTCTGCACGATGCGTTTGATCTTGCCCTTGCAGTTCGGGCAGGCCTCACCCTCACGGTCATAGACCTGGAAATTGTGCTGGAAATCGCCGAGCGCGCCGTCGGTGCGGCGGTGGTCGCGCAGCGAGGAACCGCCGGCGGCGATGGCGTCATTGAGCACGGCCTTGATGGCATCGGCCAGCGCCAGCGCGCGCGCGTTGGGCTGCCCGTTGCGGTCGGCGATGGTGTACGCCTGCCGCTTGGGCGAAAGCTTTGCCCGGAAAAGCGCTTCGCAGACATAGATATTGCCGAGGCCCGCCACCACGCGCTGATCGCTCAGCGCGGCCTTCAGCGAGGTCTTCTTTCCGGCGCAAGCTTTGGCGAGCATGGCCGCGTCGAATTCATTTCCCAAAGGCTCGGGCCCGAGCGCGCGCAGCAGCGGCTCTTGCTCAAGCTTGGCGCGCTTGACCAGCTTCATGGAGCCGAAGCGGCGCGGATCGTTGAAGGTGATCGTCGCGCCGTTCGACATGTGAAACACCACATGGTCGTGCGCGGTGCTCTTTGACTTCTCGCGGTAATAGACGCCTGGCTTGGCATCCTTGCCGACGCGGAACGAGCCCGACATGCCGAGATGCATCAGCAGCACATCGCCGGACGACAAATCCGCCAAGAGGTATTTAGCCCGCCGGCCGAGGCCCTCGACCGTCTGCCCGGTAAGCCGCTTTTCGAAGTCCTTCGCAATCGGCCAGCGCAGGCGGCGGTCGCGCACCTCCACTTTGGCAAGCGCTGCGCCTTCCATGGCGGGCGCCAGGCCCCGGCGCACGGTCTCGACTTCAGGTAGCTCGGGCATGGTTAACTCTGGTTCCGTTCACACATAGCGCCCCTCAGCCCGCCGCGCTATGGTCCTGCCCGTAAAGGATAATTGCCCATGGGCAAGGCCCAAAAAGACGCCGAAGCCGACACTCATTTCGGCGAACGCAGCGTGCCGCTGGCCGACAAGCAGGGGCTGGTCGACGACGTGTTCCATTCGGTCGCGCGCCGCTACGACCTGATGAACGACCTGATGTCGGGCGGCCTGCACCGCACCTGGAAGGATGCCCTGCTTTCCGCCGTGCATCCGCCCAAATCCGACCGCGATTTCGCTTTGCTCGATCTTGCCGGCGGCACCGGCGACGTGGCCTTCCGCGTGGTGGAGGCCGGCGGCGCGGGCACCCGCGTCACCGTCTGCGACATCAATGAAGACATGCTGGCCGTCGGGCGCGAACGCGCGCGCAAACGCGGGCTCGACGAAGCGGTCAGCTTCGCGCAAGGCAACGCCGAAGAGCTGCCCTATCCCGACCGGCGCTTCGACTGCGTCACCATCGCCTTCGGCATCCGCAACGTGCCGCGCATCGAGCGTGCGCTCGCCGAAGCCCATCGCGTGCTCAAACTCGGCGGGCGCTTTCTCTGCCTGGAGTTTTCCCCCGTCGATCTGCCGGGCCTGAGTTCGCTCTACGACGTCTATTCCTACAATATCATCCCGCGCATCGGCGAAGCGGTCACCGGCGACCGCGAGGCCTACCAGTATCTGGTCGAATCGATCCGCAAATTTCCCAAGCCGCCGGTCTTCGCCAAGATGATCGAGGCGGCCTCCTTCCGCCGCGTCTCGTTTACCACCATGACCGCCGGCGTGGTGGCGCTGCATTCGGGCTGGAAGTTGTGATCGCCGGCATCTCCCATCTCACGCGTCTGGCGCGCGCCGGTTTTGTGTTCGCGCGCGAAGGCGTATTCGCGCTGGTCGACACGCGGCCGCTGCCGCTGCCGGCAAAGACGGCCATCGCGCTTGCGCGCCTCATCGAGCGGCCGAGCGCCAAAGACGGCTCCAGCCGGCTCGCAGCGGCATTGACCAAGCTCGGGCCGACTTATGTGAAGCTCGGCCAATTTCTCGCCACCCGCCCCGACGTGGTCGGCAAGCAGATCGCGCGCGATCTCGAAAGCCTGCAGGACAAGATGGCGCCGTTCCCGCAAGCTGAAGCGGAAGCCGTCGTCGCCGCCGCTTTCGGCAAGCCGCTGAACGAAGTCTATGCCAGCTTCGGGCCCGCCGTCGCCGCCGCTTCGATCGCGCAAGTGCATCGGGCCGAAGTGGTGCAGGAAGGCGTCAACAAACCGGTCGCGGTGAAAATTTTGCGCCCCGGCATCGAGCGCCGCTTCAAGTCCGATCTCGACGCCTTTTTCTACGTCGCGCGCAAGGCGGAAAGTCTTTCGCTGGAAGCGCAACGGCTGCGCCCGGTCGAGGCGGTGGCGACGCTTGCCCGCTCGGTGGCGATGGAAATGGATTTCCGCCTGGAAGCCGCCGCGCTCTCCGAGATGGCGGAGAACACGCGCGAGGACAGAGATTTCCGCGTGCCGGCGGTGGACTGGGACCGCACCGCGCGCGACGTGCTCACGCTCGAATGGATCGACGGCACGCCGCTCAACGACCATGCCGCGCTGCAAGCGCAGGGCGTCGATCTGCCGGCGCTCGGCCACAAGGTGATCCAGAGCTTTTTGCGCCACGCTTTGCGCGACGGTTTTTTCCACGCCGACATGCATCCCGGCAATCTGTTCGTCGACGCCGATGGCCGGCTGGTCGCGGTCGATTTCGGCATCATGGGCCGGCTGGGGCCGAAGGAGCGGCGATTCCTGGCCGAAATCCTGTTCGGCTTCATCACGCGCGATTATCAGCGCACCGCGCAGATCCATTTCGACGCCGGCTACGTGCCGCGCAGCCATTCGGTCGAGAGCTTCGCGCAGGCGATCCGCGCCATCGGCGAGCCGATCCACAACCGCACCGCCGAAGACATCTCGATGGCCAAGCTTTTGATGCTGCTGTTCGAGGTCACCGGCCTATTCGACATGCGCACGCGGCCGGAGCTTCTTTTGCTGCAGAAAACCATGGTGGTGGTGGAAGGCGTCGCGCGCACGCTCGACCCCAAGCTCGACATGTGGAGCGTGGCCGATCCGGTCGTGCGCGAATGGATCGAGCGCAATCTCGGCCCCGCCGGGCGCCTCGAAGACGTCGCCGAAGGCGCCGGTGAGATCGGCCGCTTCGCCGCGCAGGTGCCCTCGCTGTTGACGCGCGCCGCCACACTGACCGATCAGTTCGACGACATCACGCGCGACGGCCTGGTGCTCTCGCCCGAGACGGTCGAAGCCATCGGCCGCGCCGAGCAGCGCCGCAATCGCTGGACTTCCCTAGCGCTCTGGGTGATCGCCGCGCTACTGGCGGCGGTGGTGTGGAAGATGATTTAGCTAATTCCGTTCGTCCCCGGGCAAGCGGGGGCCCAGGGGCTCATGGCGTATCTCCGCTTTTTCCCGTTCACTGCCCGACGATGACCATCCAGCCGATGCCGAATTTATCGGCCACCATGCCGAAGCGCGACGAGAAGAATGTCTTCTCAAGCGGCATGCGCACTTCACCGCCCTCACCGAGCGCGCCGAACAGTTTGTCGGCTTCCGCCGCGTCCTTGGCGTAGATGGTGAGCGAGAACCCCTGAAAATTCGGCTTGCCGATGTTGCGGCCGTCGGAGACGAGCAGCGTGCTATCGCCGATCTTGATGCTCGCATGCATCACCTTCTCGGCGCTGCCGGGCGAAATCATCGATTGATCGGGCGCCTGCTTGAAACGCATGATCATCTCGACCTTGGCGCCGATCGCCTTCTTGTAGAATTCGATCGCCTCGTCGGCGCGGCCTTCAAAGAACAGATAGGGCTGAATTTGCATGGGTTTTCCTTCGTGGGGCTGGGAACTGGCGGGTTAGCGCCGAAGATGGCGCGGCGGACGGCCTTGGCCTACTAAACTTCTCGCTACTGATTGCAATGATTGCAATGCTATCAATGTTATGCTAAAGTATTGTAAACAGAGCGAGTTTTTCATGGCCTCGCTGACCGTCCGGCAGCTCGACGAAGCGTTGAAAAAGCGGTTGCGCCTGCGCGCGGCGCGCAATGGCCGCTCGGTCGAGGACGAGGTGCGCACCATTCTGCGCGGCGCTGCCGCCGAAGGCGAGGCCGCCGCGGCGCCGGAACCACGCAAAGCCGGCGCGCGTAGCAAGACCACAATGGCCGCAGCCGGCGTCAAGCGCGTGCTGCTGATCGTCGGCGGCGGCATCGCCGCCTACAAGTCGCTCGATCTCATCCGCCGGCTGAAGGAACGCGGCCTCGCCGTACGTTGCATCCTCACCAAGGCAGCCGAGCATTTCGTCACGCCGCTGTCGGCCGGAGCCATCCTCGGCGAGCGCGTGTTCATCGACCTGTTCAATGCGGCAAGCGAATTCGACGTCGGCCATATTCGGCTCGCGCGCGAAACCGATCTTATTGTCGTGGCACCTGCGACCGCCGACCTGATGGCCAAGATGGCGGGCGGTCACGCGGACGATCTCGCCACTGCCGTGCTGCTGGCCGCCGGCACAAAAATCCTGCTTGCGCCAGCGATGAATCCGCATATGTGGGCGCATAGAGCAACGCAGCGCAATCTCGCGCAGCTCATTGCCGACGGCGTCTCGCTGGTCGGCCCCAACGAAGGCGAGATGGCGGAGGCCGGCGAGCGCGGCCTCGGGCGCATGGCCGAGCCGCTGGAAATCGCCGCCGCGATCGAAAATCTCTTGGCCGGCGGCGCGCAGCCGCTCAAAGGCAAGCGCGTGCTCGTCACCTCCGGCCCGACCCATGAGCCGATCGATCCGGTACGCTACATCGCCAACCGCTCGTCCGGCAAGCAGGGCCACGCCATCGCTGCAGCCGCAGCAGCCGCCGGCGCCGATGTCACGCTCGTCAGCGGGCCGGTCAATCTGCCCGATCCGCCGGGCGTCAACGTCGTGCACGTCGAATCGGCGCGCGCCATGCTGCAGGCGGTCGAAGGCGCGGAATCTGCCGATGTGGCGATCTTCGCCGCCGCGGTCGCCGACTGGCGCGTCGCCAATGCCGACAAACACAAGATCAAGAAAAAACTCGGCCAGGCCACGCCGGAACTCGCGCTCACCGAAAATCCCGACATTCTCGCAACCGTCGCGCATCGCAAGTCGCAACGCCCGCGCCTGGTGATCGGCTTTGCTGCCGAAACCGAAAACATCGCCGCCAATGCCAAGGCCAAACTTACGCGCAAAGGCTGCGACTGGATATTGGCCAACGACGTGTCGCCGCAAACCGCCATCATGGGCGGCGACCGCAACACGATTCAATTGGTGACGGCGCAAGGCGTCGAGCCCTGGCCGCCGCAAAGCAAGGAAGACGTGGCCAAGATGCTGATCGCCCGCATCGCCGAGGAGCTTGCGCGATGAGCGGCACCGTCGACATCCGCATCACCCGCCTGCCCCACGGCCACGACCTGCCGCTGCCGTCCTACCAGAGCGCGCTCGCCGCCGGCATGGATCTCATCGCTGCGGTACCGGCGGACGCGCCGGTCACGCTTTCGCCCGGCGCGCGCGCGCTCATCCCGACCGGCGTCGCCATCGCGCTTTCGCCCGGCACCGAGGCGCAGGTGCGGCCGCGCTCCGGCCTTGCCGTCAAACACGGACTCACCGTGCTCAACGCGCCCGGCACGGTCGACGTCGATTACCGCGGCGAACTGCAGGTGCTGCTTGTGAATCTTGGCGGCGAGCCGGTGGCGATCGCGCGCGGCATGCGAATCGCCCAGTTGGTGATTGCAACCGTGGCACGCGCGCAGTTGCGCGAGGTCGAATCGCTCGATGAAACGGCTCGCGGCAGCGGCGGATTTGGCTCCACCGGAGGTTAAGGTGGTATTTATGTTTGACGGCTAGACGGATGCCAGACTGTAGCTTAATACCATTGTAATTAGTTGCACTTGGGGCCAATCATGCCGCTGGTGTCCCGCAAGGGCATTCTCGCCATTGCCGCCGTCATCGACGTGGCGATCAATGCCGCTAGCCGGCCTGTTTCGGCCAAGGCGCTGGCGGCGCGCCACAAGCTTCCCCCGCGTCATCTCGAGCCGGTGCTGCAAGCGCTGGTGCGCGACGGCATCCTGCGCGGCGTGCACGGACCGCACGGCGGCTACGAGATCGCGCGCGACAAACGCCGCATCAGCGCCGAAGATATCCTGCGCCGCCGGCCGCCGAGGAGGGCGAGCAGCCGCCGCTGCCCGCTTCGCTGCTGGTCAACGAGTCGCCGGCGCTGGCGGAAGCCGAGCGCATGTTTTCCTCCGCGCTCGGCCGCATCAGCGTCGAGGACATGGCCAAGCACGCGCTGGCGCTGAAATAGCACGCGCGTGACCCCGAAATGCGGGGCCGGTTTTCGAATAAGGTCGTACGCAAACAAAACAGCTTTCACGCGCTCAATCCGACTCCCGTTCACGGTCTGGACTCTTTCGGCCCAACTCCCCACGGGGGTAAAGTCCTGCGATTCGCGCGTGGCGCGGCGGACGCCGCTCGCATTCCTGGGGCAGGTCGCAATGCCGGAGACAATCCGGACGGCGAACGAGAGGCTGCGTTCTCGTCCGCGGCGGGGTGGATTCCTCGCCGCCTTGGTTTCTGCATCGCTTTGCAGCGCGCTTGCTACGCCGGCTTTTAGCGAGCCCGGCTTGGCCGATGGCTTCGCGGTAACCCGCGAGCAACGCGGCGCGCTCACCTTGACCCTTGGGCTCATTTTCTTCGCGATGCTCGCCGTCGTCGTTCTGCTGCGCACGCGCCGCACCGCTGCCGCGCTCGCCAGCGCGGCACAGGACGAAAACATGGCGCTGCGCGCAGAAGTCGACCGGCTCAAGACGCTGCTGTTGTCGCAGCCGCAGGTGCTGGTGGCCTGGGCCGCCGGCAGCGACCAGCCGGAAATCTTCGGCGATACCGGTATCGTGGTGTCGGGCGCGGTGCCCGAGCGGGTGCTCGCCTTCGGCGCCTGGCTGGAGCCGGCGGCGGCACAACGCATGGAGCGCGCGGTCGAGACGCTGCGCGGCGAAGGCCGCGGCTTCGTGATGACGCTCACCACCAGCGCCGGCCGTCCGCTCGAGGCGGAAGGCCGCGCGGTTGCCGGGCGCGCGGTGCTGCGCCTGCGCGACGTCAGCGGCATCGAGAGCGAGCTGATGGATCTCGCCGCCCGCCACGACCGGCTGATGGGCGACGTCGAGACCTTGAAGACATTACTCAACTCGCTGCCCGCCCCGGTATGGGCGCGCAACGCCGACGGCCAGTTGATCTTCGTGAACGCGGCTTACGCGCGCGCGGTCGACGCCGAGGATGCGTCCGACGCCGTGGAGCGCGAACTGGAGCTACTCGACCGCGCGGCTTGCGCCAAGCTCGCGGCCGCGCGCGCCGGCGGCGAAATTTATTCCGAACGACTGCCGGCGATCGCCGCCGGCCAGCGCCGCATCTTTGACGTGGTGGACGCGCCGAGCGGCGCCGGCTCAGCCGGCATGGCCGTCGACGCCACCGAGGTGGAGACCATGCGCGCCGAGCTCAAGCGCATGATCGAGGCGCATCGCCGCGTGCTCGACCAGCTCGCCACCGGCGTCGCCATCTTCAACGTTGACCGCAAGCTGATCTTCTATAACGCCGCGTTTCGCTCGCTGTTCGATCTCGACGCGGGCGCGCTGGACCAGACCCCGACCGACTCGGCCTTGCTCGACTCGCTGCGCGCCGCCAGCAAGCTGCCCGAGGAGCAGGATTACCGGCAGTGGAAGCAGCAGCTCTACGAGGCCTATCGCGCGGTCGAGCCGCAGGAGCACATGTGGCACTTGCCGGACGGCCGCACGCTGCGCGTGGTCACCGCGCCCAACCCGGAAGGCGGCGTCACTTATTTATACGACGACGTCACCGAGCGGCTCGCCATGCACCGGCGCTACGACGCGCTCATCAAGGTGCAGAGCGAAACGCTCGATCATCTGGCCGAAGCGGTCGCGGTGTTCGGCTCGGACGGCCGCGTGCGGCTGCACAATCCGGCGTTCCAGCGCATGTGGAAACTCGCGCCCGAGGCGCTCGACCAGCACCCGCACGTCGAGGCGGTGACCGCCTGGGCGCAGGCGCTGCACGACGACAATGCCGTTTGGCGGAACCTGCGCGCCGCGGTGACGGCGATCGACGAGCGCGAGCCGATCGTAGCGCGCATCGAGCGGCGCGACGGCATGATGATCGACATGACCACCATGCCGCTACCCGACGGCGCAACTCTCGTCACCTTCCAGGACGTGTCCGACACCGTCAACGTCGAGCGTGCGCTGATCGAAAAGAACGAGGCGCTGGAGACCGCCGACGCCATCAAGATCGATTTTGTGCACCACGTCAGCTACGAATTGCGCTCGCCGCTCACCAACATCATCGGCTTCGCGCATTTCCTCGGCGCTCCGGCGTTCGGCCCGCTCACCGACAAGCAGCGCGAATATCTCGGCTACATCACCGCCTCGACCAACGCGTTGCTGGCGTTGATCAACAACATCCTCGATCTCGCCACCATCGACGCCGGCGCCATGTCGCTCAACCTGTCCGACGTCGACATCCGCGCCACCATGGAGCAGGCGGCCGAGGGCGTGCAGGACCGGCTCAAGAAGGACGGCATCCGCCTCGACATCAACGCCGCGCCCGGCATCGGCAGCTTCATCGCCGACGAGCGGCGGCTGCGGCAGATTTTGTTTGACCTGTTGTCGAACGCGGTCGGTTTCTCGCCGCCCGGCGCAACCGTCACGCTTTCAGCCGAACGGGGCCCCGACGCGGTTACGTTCACGGTCAGCGACCACGGCCCCGGCATTCCGCCGGAGGCGCAAGACCGCGTATTCGAAATGTTCGAGACCGACTCGATGGGCTCGCACCACCGCGGCAGCGGGCTCGGGCTATCGCTGGTGCGCTCGTTCGTCGAGCTGCACGGCGGCACGGTGACAATCGATTCCACCTTGGGCCAGGGCACCAAGGTGACCTGCGTGTTCCCGACCGTGCACGAGGCCGAGCGCAGCGCGGCGTGATGCGTTAGATTGCCGGGAGCCATGCAACCGCTTCGCGCAACGCTTGCCGCCTTGCTGCTCCTCGCGGCGGCAGACATGGCCAATGCCGGGTCGCTCGAGGATGCGCTGGCGGCCAGCAAGAAATCCGATTACGCGACCGCGCTGCGGCTTTTCCGCCCGCTCGCCGAAAAGGGCAATGTCGTGGCGCAGTCCGCGCTCGGCTTCATGTACGAGACGAGCGAGGGCGTGCCGCAGGATTATGCCGAGGCAGCCAAATGGTACCACTTAGCCGCCGCACAAGGCGACGCCTTCGCGCAGACGCGTCTCGGCTACATGAATGAAATCGGCGTCGGCGTGCCGCGGGATTTCGCCGCGGCGGCGAAATTGTTTCGCCTTGCGGCCGAGCAGGGCCGCGCCGTCGCGCAAAACGAGCTCGGCGACATGTACTCCTCCGGCCGCGGTGTGCCGCAAGACTATGTCGCCGCCTATATGTGGCTGAGCCTGGCCGCCGCGCAGGACGACCACGCCGCGGCGTTGCGGCGCGATCGCATCGCCAAGCTGATGACGCCCGCACAGATCGAACAAGCGCAAAAGCTGGCGCGCGAGTGGAAGCCGAAATCGGGGCCGTAAAAGCGCTCAGGCGTGGCCGACGCGGCTGCGCAGCTCGCTTTGCCGCAGCGCGCGCGGATTGAGCCGCGGCTCGGCGCCGATCCAGTACAAAACATTGGCGAGAATGCAGAGCCCGGTCGCGGCAAACCACACCATGGCGGTGCCGACGAAACCGATGAACAAAGCCCACCAGTGGCTGTGCAGCAGGAACAAAATCGAGCCGAGCGTGATGTTGACCCCGACTGTCATGTAGATACGGCGCTCGAGATACCAGCTGTCGGTCTGCAGGAAATAAAGTTTGCCGTGGTTCGGCGCCGCCAGCGCGCCTTTGAAGCCGAAGAGCTTGAGCGCATTGCCGATCGGGCAGAAGCCGTTGAGCGCGACATTGATCGAGACGAGGCCGGTGGCGATGACGCCGAAGATCCAGCGCGGATCGACCAGCAGCGCCAACAGCGTGCTCGCCAGCAGCACCGTGCCGGCAATCAGCCACACGGCCCGCTCAATATACCAGCGGTCGGTCGGGACGACGTAAATGCCTTTGCGCAGGGTCATAGCTGCAATCTACTCGGCTCGCCGGCCGAAAGCCTATTCAATTTCCTGTAAGCCGCCCCCACGAAATTGCATTGATCTAGGTCAGAATACCAGCCCGGCGCTCAGCGCCAGGCTGAACAACAGCTGAATCTGCACGGTCCATAGCAGAATCCGGTTGAAGCCGCGGCCGGGCGGCTCACGCCTGAAGCGGTAAATCAAGGCAAGCGCCGGCGGCAGGGCGATCAGCGCGAGCCAAACATGACCGCCCGGCAGAGCGCGGCCGATCGCCGGCAACAGCGCATAGGGAGCCAGCATCAGCCCGGCAAAAATCCATGCCGTGGCGTGCGGCCCCGCCACAATGGCGAGCGTGCGCCGCCCGACCCGCGTATCGGCTGCGACGTCGCGGAAATTATTGACCAACAGCACCGCCCCGGTCAGCAGGCCGAGCGCAAGACCGGCGGCGAGCGTCGGCACGCCGAGCGTTGCGGTGCACAGCCAAAAAGTGCCGCAAACCGCGCCGACGCCGAAGAAGGCGATCACGAAGACTTCGCCGAGCGGCGTATAGGCGATCGGCCACGGCCCGCCGGTATAGGCCCAGCCCGCGGCAATCGAGGCCGCGCCGAGCAGCAAAATCGGCCAACCGCCGACCGCGATGAGATAAAGGCCCAACAGCGCGGAGAGGCCAAAGCAGGCGCAGGCGCCGTGTTTGGCCGCGCGCGCGCTCAGCAGGCCGGACGCGGTTGCGCGCAGCGGCCCGACGCGGTCGGGCCCGTCGCCGCCGCGTTCGCTATCGGCCGCGTCGTTGTACAGATTGGTGCCGAGCTGGATCGCCATGCTGGCGATCAGCGCCGCCAGCACCGCCGGCCAATGAATGTGTCCGGCCGCGGCCCAGGCCAACGCCGCACCGACCACGACCGGCGTGATAGAAAGACTGAGCGTGCGCGGCCGCGCCGCCGTGAGCCAGGATACCGGGTTCATGAATTCATAACGAAACTCTGCGTCGGCAGCCGCAAGCGCCTGCTTGCAGAAACATTTCTTAACCACCGCGGTTGACGCTGCGACCCCCGACAGGAGTGCGCCGTCATGCTCAGATTATGCGCGATCGTGTCGCTCTTGATGATCATAGCGCCGCTGCCGGGCCTCGCCTACACGCAAGAGGACGCCGACGCCTGCACGCCTGACGCGTTCCGGCTCTGCGGGCACGTGATCCCCGACGCCGACCGGGTGGCGTCGTGCCTTGCCTTGAACAAACGCAACCTCAGCCCGGCCTGCAAGCTCGTGTTCAGCCGGCCCGCTACCGCGAGTGAAGCCCCCGCGCCCGGGCGTCCGCTCAACATTCACCGCGCAGGTTTTTGACGATACCGCGCCGAAGCCCGCTTGGCTTCTTTTTGACCGCAAACGCACCGCCGGTCTTTCCGCCTTTGGTGGAGTGCCGCTATAGTTTGGCCGCGCGCACGAAACGAACGATGCCGGACAACGGCATCGCGATGTCGAGGGGGGATAGCGCAATGAAGCGTTTGGCGATGGCTCTATGCGCGGCGGCGGCCTTGCTGGCCGCGCCGGCTTTTGCCGAGACGGTCAAGATCATCGTGCCGTTCGCGGCCGGCGGCCCGGTCGATCAGTTGGCGCGCGTGCTCGCGCATGAACTGACGCTGCTGCTTTCCGCCGATGTGATCGTTGAGGACAAAGGCGGCGCCGGCGGCGCCATCGGTTCGGAAACGGTAGCGCGCGCGGCGCCCGACGGCAAAACCATCCTGCTCGCCAGCCTCGGCTCGCAAGTGATCAGCCCGGCGCTGCGGCCTCCGCACGGCTACGATCCGGTGAAAAGCTTCGAGCCGGTGATGCTGGTCGGCGCGGTCCCCACATTGCTGGTGATCGGCCCGAAATCCGGCGCTTCAACGCTGAAGGAGCTGATCGCCAAGGCCAAAAGCGGCCAGGCCATGGCCTATGGCTCGGCCGGCCCCGGCACCACCATGAACATCGCCGGCGAATTGCTCAATTCCGCCGCCGGGCTGAAAGTCGCGCACGTGCCCTATCGCGGCGCGGCTCCCGCGCTGAGCGATCTGATGGGTGGCCAGATCGACATGCTCAACGCCGATTTCCCGGTGCTGCTGCCGCTGGTCAAGGCCGGCAAGGTCAAGGCGCTGGCGCTCTACGGCAAAGAGCGCTCGCCGCTGCTGCCCGACGTGCCGACCACCGCCGAGCTCGGCATACCCGACGTGGTGATGGAAAACTGGTACGGCGTTTTCCTGCCGGCCGGCACGCCGGCCGCGGTGCGCGACAAATTGGAGAAGGCTTTGTTCACGGTGGTTGCGCTGCCGGCAGTGAAGGAGCGCTTCGCCAGTCAGGGTATGCGCGGCACCATGGGCAGCGCTGCCTTTAGCGCGCGGCTCGCCAAGGAATTCCCCTACTGGCGGGCCATCATCGCCAAGCTCGGCATCAAGGTGGAGTAACTCTCTCCGTTCATCCCCGCGCAAGCGCGAACCCAGTGCCGCGGATTCCCGGATTTTCGTGTGCACGAGAATAATCGGAATAATTATTTCTTCTTCGACAACAATTCGCTGACCGGCGAGCCCGATGCGATCTTGGCTTCGCGCATCACTTCGTTGGCGGCGATCTTTTGCGCGCGCGTCAGAACGTCGGCGGCTCGCGCGCGCGGGATGAAGCAGACACCGGTCTCGTCCGCCAGCACCAGATCGCCGGGATTGACGCTGACACCGCAAATCGTCACAGGCTTGTTAACCGCCACCGTTTCGACACGCCACTTTCCGGTGATCGGGCTCACACTGCGCGACCAGATCGCGTAGCCGATGGCGCGGCCGTGCTCGACGTCGCGCACCCCGCCGTCGACGATGGCGCCGAGCTGACCTTGCCGGCGCCCGATCGAAGCCGACATGCCGCCCATGTTGGACACTTGATCAAGCCCCTGCAGCACCAGCACGTCGCCGGGTTCCGCCAGATTATGCGCCTCGATCTCCGCCATGCCGGAGACGCCGCCGGCGACGTTCGCCGCCACGCTTTGCCTGCTCGCGACGTTCTTGACGGTCAGCGCGCGTCCGATGAGCCGCGCCTCCGGGTCGGTCGGCTTGAGCACGCTCGCCGGCACCGCGCCGGCGAGCCCAAGTTCATCCATCGCGTCCGACGCCATGCCGGTGAGATCGCCCAAGGCGCGAAAGCCCTCGACGATCCCGTCCGGCAGCGCCGGCAATTCCAGCATGCCGAAAGCATCGGAGGGGAGCTTGCCGAGGGGCTGTTTTGCCATGGATTGCACGCTAACCACCGCCGTAGCGCCCCGGCAAGCTGCCAGTGAGAGCCATTATGATTATAAGATGACGGTCCCCAAAGCGGATGATTCGATGTTCCCCACCACTTCCAGCGCCTACAGCTTCACGGTGGCGCTCGCCGACGAAGAGGCCACGCGCCGGCTGATGGTGGACGTCGCTGCCGCGCTCGCGCCCGGCGACCTCATCACGCTGTCGGGCGATCTCGGCGCCGGCAAGACCACCTTCGCGCGCGCCATGATCCGCCATCTCGCCGGCGATCCAACGATCGAGGTGCCGAGCCCGACCTTCACCTTGATGCAGGCCTATGAGCTGCCGCGCTTTACGCTGCTACACGCCGATCTCTACCGGCTCAACGGGCCTGGCGAACTCGCCGAGCTCGGCTTCGAGGACATCCCCGCCAGCGCGGTGACGCTGCTGGAATGGCCGGACCGCGCCGGCGAATTCCTGCCGGCCGATCGGCTCGACGTCACGCTCACTTTGTCGCCGCAGCAGGGCGCGACCTTCCGCAACGCGCGCGTCACCGGTCACGGCGCACTCGCCGCGCGCGTTGAGCGCATCGCCGCGATCCGCGCGTTCCTGTCCCGCTCCGGCTTCGGCGCGGCCGCGCGGCAATACATGCAGGGCGACGCCTCGACGCGCGCCTACGAGCGGCTCACGCTCGAAGGCGCGAGCTACATCCTGATGAATTCGCCGCAGCGTCCGGATGGACCGCCGGTGCGCGACGGCAAACCCTACAGCGCGATCGCGCATCTCGCCGACAACGTCACGCCTTTCATCGCCATGGCGCAGGCCTTGCGCGCCGGCGTGCTGTCCGCGCCGGCGATTTTCGCCGCCGACCGCGCCGCCGGCCTGTTGATCCTGGAAGACCTCGGCAGCGAACTTGTGGTCGACGGCGAACCGCCGGCGCCGATCGAGCCGCGCTACGAAGTGGCGGCCGATCTCTTGGCGGCGCTGCACCGCGCACCACTGCCGGGCGTGCTGCCGGTCGAGCAGGGCATCAATTACACTTTGCCGCGCTACGACCTCGACGCGTTCCTGATCGAGGCCGAGCTCCTGCTCGACTGGTATCTGCCGCGGCTCAACGCCAAGCTGACGGAGGCCAAACGCGACGCCTATGTCGAACTCTGGAGCGAGGCGCTGAAACCCGCGCTCTCCGCGCCGGCGACCTGGGTGCTGCGCGATTATCATTCGCCCAATCTGCTGTGGCTGCCGGAGCGCGAAGGCATCGCGCGCATCGGTCTGCTCGATTTTCAGGATGCAGTCATGGGTCCGGCGGCCTACGATCTCGCCTCGCTCTTGCAGGACGCGCGGGTGGACATGCCGGAGATGATGGAGATCGCGCTTTTGTCGCGCTATACGCGCGCGCGGCGCGCCGCCAATCCGGCCTTCGACGCGCCGGCCTTTGCGCGCATTTACGCGACGCTCGCGGCGCAGCGCGCCTCCAAGATCCTCGGCATTTTCGCTCGCCTCGACTCGCGCGACGGCAAGTCGCAATATTTGCGTCACATGCCGCGGGTATGGGCCTATTTGCAACGCTCGCTGGCGCATCCGGCGCTGGCGCCGCTGGCCGCCTGGTATCGCGCCAACGTGCCGGCGTTGAAGGCTCTCTAGAATGACCATGGCAACAGCCAAAACGGCCATGGTGCTGTCGGCCGGCCTGGGCACGCGCATGCGGCCGCTCACCGACAAAATGCCCAAGCCCTTGGTCGAGGTCGCAGGCCGAGCGCTGATCGATCACGTGCTCGACCGGCTCAGCGAGGCGTGCGTCGCGCGCGTGGTGGTCAACGTCCATCACTTCGCCGAGCAGCTCGAGCGCCACCTCGCCGCGCGCAAGCAGCCGAAAATCACGATTTCCGACGAGCGCGGGCTGTTGCTCGGCACCGGCGGCGCGGTGGTCAAGGCGCTGCCGCAACTGGGAGCGGCGCCGTTCTTCCACGTCAATTCCGACACGCTCTGGGTCGACGGCGTCAAGCCCAACCTCACGCGCCTGGCAGAGAATTTCGATTCTGCCAGCATGGACGCGCTGCTCTTGCTCGCGCCCACCACCGGCAGCATCGGCTATGCCGGGCGCGGCGATTACGCGTTTGCCGCCGACGGCCGCTTACGCCGCCGCGACGAGCGCGAGGTGGCGCCCTTCGTCTTTGCCGGCGCGGCGATTTTATCGCCTGCTTTGTTCACCGGCGCGCCGGCGGGCGAATTCCCGCTGCCTTTGCTGTTCGACCGCGTCGAGGAGCAAGGCCGCCTGCACGGCCTGCGGCTGGAGGGCCTGTGGATGCATGTCGGCACCCCCGACGCCATCGCGCTCGCCGAAAAGGCGATCCGCGCCAGCACGGCTTGAACGGCCGCGCGCGGAAGCGTGTATGATTCAGGCATGCCGGCCGCAAAGCCCAACGTCTTCAACATACCCGCCTCGGTGCCGTTTTTGCGCGTGCTGATCGCAGCGCTGCGCGCCGGCGAATTGGTGTCGGGCTTTCCGGCCTCGGACGACCCGCTCGAACTCGGCAAGGCCACGCTCTATCTGCCGACGCAGCGCGCCTGCCGCCTCGCGCGCGAGGTCTTCCTCGACGAACTGAAAACCGACGCCGCCATTCTGCCGCGCATCGTCGCGCTTGGCGATTTGGACGAGGATGAAATCGCCTTTGCCGAAGCCGCCACCGGCGACATCGCCGAAGCCGCGCTCGCACTGCCGCCGGCCATCGCACCGCTCGAGCGCCGGCTCCTGCTGGCCGAATTGATCCTCAAATGGGCGAATGCGCCCGAGCTGCGCGGTGCCGAAGGTTCCCCGCTGATCGCCAACACGCCGTCCGCCGCGCTCGGCTTGGCCGACGATCTCGCCCGCCTGATGGACGACATGACCACGCGCCAGGTCGCCTGGGACAAACTTGACGGCCTGGTGCCGGACGATCTCGATCCCTATTGGCAGTTCTCGCTGCGTTTTTTGAAAATCGCGCGCGAGGCCTGGCCCGCGCTGCGCCACGAGCGCGGCGCAGTCGAATCGGCCGAACGCCGCGACAAATTGATCGAGGCCGAGGCCAAGCGGCTTGCTAACAGCAGCGCGCCGGTGATCGCCGCCGGTTCCACCGGCTCGATGCCGGCGACCGCCAGACTGCTTGCCACCATCGCAAACCTGCCGCACGGCGCGTTGGTGCTGCCCGGCCTTGACATGCATCTCGACGACGCCAGTTGGACGTTGATCGCCGGCAACTCCGACGACAAGACGCACGACGGCGCGCCGGCCGCCGGCCACGCGCAGTTCGCCATGCACGCGCTGCTCGACCGGCTGCGCATCAAGCGAGCCGACGTCGCGCAACTAGCGCCGGCGCAGCAACGCGAACTGCTGGTATCCGAGGCCCTGCGCCCGGCCGCCACCACCGAGCGCTGGAGCGCCAAGAAAAAAGACTTCGCCGCCACGACTGACAAGGCGATCGCTTCGCTCACCATGATCGAGGCGGCGAACGCCGAGGAAGAGGCGCTCGCCATCGCGGTCGCGCTGCGCGAAACGCTCGAAACGCCGAGCAAGACCGCCGTTTTGGTGACGCCCGATCGCACGTTGGCGCGCCGCGTCGCCGCCGCGCTCGCGCGCTGGCAGGTCGCGGTGGACGACTCGGCCGGCTGCTCGCTCGCCGACACGCCGGCCGGCGTCTTCGCGAGGCTGGCGGCGGAAGCCGCGCTCGGCGGCCTCGAGCCGGTGACGCTTTTGGCGCTGCTCAAGCATCCGCTGCTGCGGCTCGGCGCTGAAGAAGGCGCGCACAGCGTCGCCATCGCAACGCTCGAACGCGCGCTGCTGCGCGGCCCGCGCCCGCGCCCCGGCAGCGATGGGCTTGAGCACGCGCTCTCCACCTTGCGCGCCAATCGCGACCAGCTTCACCGCAGCGATCCGCGCTGGCTGATCGCCGACGACGAATTCGATGTCGCCGCCGAACTGATCGCGCGCCTTGGCGCCGCGCTGGCGTCGCTGGAACGGCTGAAGGCCGGCGATCATCCGCTTGCCACCCTCGCAACCTGGCATCGCGATGTGGTCGCCGCGCTCAATCCGGAACTGAACGACAACACCCTCGCCGGGGTTGACACGACCGCCCGCGCCTTCGCGGAACTCATCGAAAGTCCGTCCGCCGCCGGTCTCGCCGTCGGCAAAAGCGATTACCCCGAATTGTTCCATGCCATTGTGGCCGACCGCGTCGTTCGCCGTCCGGAAATCCGCGGCGCGCGCGTGAGCATCTTGGGCCGCTTGGAAGCGCGCCTGCTCGCCTTCGATCGCGTCGTGCTCGGCGGCCTTAACGAGGGCACCTGGCCGCCTGAGTCGCGCAACGATCCCTGGCTTAGCCGCCCGATGCGCCGCGATCTCGGCCTCGACCCGCCCGAACGTTATGTCGGCCTGGCCGCGCACGATTTCGCGCAAGCGCTGGGTGCGCCCGAAGTGATCCTGGCGCGCTCAGCCAAGGTCGCTGGCAGCCCGACCGTCACCTCGCGTTTCGTGCAGCGCATCGCCGCGCTCGCCGGCGAGGCACGTTGGCAAGAGGCGCTCAAACGCGGCAATATTTATCTCGACTATGCCGGCGCACTCGATCATCCGGCGCAGGTGAAATCCGCCGACCGTCCGGAACCGAAGCCGAAGGTCGCGGCGCGCCCGGCGCGCCTGTCGGTCACCGCCATCGAAGACTGGCTGCGCGATCCCTACACCATCTACGCCAAATATATTCTCGGGCTGAAGCCGCTCGATGCGGTCGACACGCCGCCCGGCGCGCGCGACCGCGGCACCGTCATTCACAGCGCCATCGGCGACTACACCAAGTTGTTCGCTGCGAAAGCACCGGCCGATCCGCTGCGGGAGCTGCTGGTGCTCGGCGAAAAACATTTCGCCACGCTCGCCGATTACCCGGAGGCGCGCGCCTTCTGGTGGCCGCGCTTTTTGCGCATCGCGCAATGGTTCGCGCAATGGGACGGCGAACGCCGCGCCGGTCTGCAAGCGCTTTACGCCGAGATCAAAGGCGAATTGAAATTCCCGGCCGGCAAACGCGAGTTCACGTTGTCGGCCATCGCCGACCGCATCGAGCGCCGTAACGACGGCAACTACGCCATCCTCGATTACAAGACCGGCGCTGCGCGCACCGAAAAGCAGGTGCGCACGGGGCTGGCCCCGCAGTTGACGCTGGAGGCTGCGATCTTGTGTGGCGGCGGTTTCAAGACAATCACGGCTGGCTCGGTGTCGGAGATCGCTTACGTCACGCTCAAAGGCGGCGAGCCGGCCGGCAAGCCGAGCGCGATCGAATTCAAGGACGGCACGCCCGACACGCAGGCGGATCACGCGCTGGCAAAGCTGAAAGAGTTGGCGGCGAAGTTCGAGAACGAAGCGGAACCGTATCGGTCGCTCGTCAGCCCGATGTGGCTCGGCCGCCGGTACGGCGACTACGACCACCTCGCCCGCGTCAAGGAATGGTCGGCGACGGGTGGTGGGGAGGAGACCGGCGAATGACCGCCGAGCGCAAAATTCCCCCCGCCGTGCGCCACGTGCAGGTCAAAGCGGCCGACCCCGACGTTTCGGCTTTCGTCTCGGCCAATGCCGGCTCGGGCAAGACCTATGTTCTCGCCCAGCGCGTGATCAATCTGCTGCTGCGCGGCGTCGATCCGGCGAAGATCCTCTGCATCACCTTCACCAAGACCGCCGCCGCCAACATGGCGAACGAAGTGTTCAAGCGGCTGGCTGGCTGGACCACGCTCAGCGACGCCGCGCTCGACAAGGAGATTGCGCTCTCGACCGGCGCCAAGCCGGGCGCCGAGCAACGCACGCGCGCGCGCCGCCTTTTTGCTTCCGCGCTGGAGACGCCGGGCGGCTTGAAGGTGCAGACCATCCACGCCTTCTGCACGCGGCTGCTGCACCAGTTCCCGTTCGAGGCCAATGTCGCCGCGCGCTTCACCGTGCTGGACGAGGCTTCCACCACGCAATTGCTCGACCAATTGACGCTGCAGGTTCTTTTGGAAGCCTCCGCCAAGCCGGACGGCGCGCTCGGCCAGGCGCTGGCAACCGCCATCGTCGAGGCCGCCGACCAGACCTTCAAAGACGTGATCGGCGACGCCATCAGACAACGCGACGCCATCGAGGCCTGGACCCGGCGCGCCGGCAGCGTCGACAAGGCGATCGGCGAATTGTCGAAGGCCTTCGGCGTAGATCCGAAAGACACGACGGAATCGATCGAGCAAGAATACTTTTCGCAATCGCTGATCCCGGCGGCGGGTTGGCCGGCGCTGATCGAAATCCTCGCAAGCGGCTCTAAATCGGATATCAATCACATTGCCGCGCTCGAAGCCGCGCGCGGCGCCAGCGGCCGCGCGCGCATCGACAATTACCTCAAAGTATTCTGCACCGCCGAACTGACGCCGCGCAAAAACGTCGTCACCAAAAAGATTGCCGATCAACATCCCAATTGGCTGGCGCGCCTGCTCGACGAACAAAACCGCGTCTGCGCTTTGCTCGCCCGCGAGCGCGCCGTGACCGCGCGCGAGCGCACGCGCGCGCTCGTCACCATCGCGGCCGATGTGATCGCGCGCTACGCCCGCGAGAAGAACCGCCGCGCTTTGCTCGATTACGACGACCTGATCGACAAGACGCTGGCGCTGTTCGCGCGCTCGTCGGCCGCCTGGGTGCTCTACAAGCTCGATCTCGGCATCGACCACGTGCTGATCGACGAGGCGCAGGACACCAGTCCCAAGCAGTGGCAGATCGTGCGCACCATCGTCTCGGAATTCACGCCGGGCGGCGCGCGCGCCAAAGCGCGGCGCACGGTGTTCGCGGTCGGCGACGAGAAGCAATCGATCTTCTCGTTCCAGGGCGCGGCGCCGCGCGCCTTCGACGAAATGCGGCGCGAATTCGCCGGCCAGTTCGACCGGCCGGAACTGGGCTGGCGCTTCCTGCGCTTCCATCATTCGTTCCGTTCCGGCGCGAACGTGCTCGGCGGCGTCGACCGGGTGTTCGCCGCGCAAGATATTTTTGCGAGCATCACCACCGATGAAGGCGGCGTGCCGCCGCACATTTCGCTGCCGGACGCCGCGACCGGGCTAGTCGAGCTGTGGCCGCTGATCACAGCGGCCGAGCGCAAGGAAATCGAAGGCTGGGACGCGCCGTTCGACACCGAGAGCGAACAAAGCCCGCGCGTTAAGCTGGCGCAACGCGTCGCCGCGAATGTCAAAGTGTGGCGGGCGCGCGGATTGAAAGCCGGCGACGTGCTAGTGCTGGTGCGCCAGCGCGGGCCGCTGTTCGAGGCCATCATCCGCGCCTTGAAGAACGCCGACATCCCGGTCGCCGGCGCCGACCGGCTGGTGCTCACCGAACACATCGCGGTGATGGATTTGATGGCCCTTGCCGACTGTCTATTGCTGCCTGACGACGATCTGGCGTTGGCAAGCGTGCTCAAGAGCCCGCTGTTCGGCCTGAGCGAGGAGCATTTGTTCGAAATCGCCTGGGATCGGAAAGGATCTCTGCGCACGAGCCTGCGCGGCAATGTCGCGTTGGCCGAAGCCAATACTAGGTTGGACGATTTTGCGCAGGCGGCGCGCAAAATGACGCCGTTCGGCTTTTTTGCCCATGTACTGGGGCCGAAGCGCGGGCGCGCCAAATTTCTTGCGCGCTTGGGTTTGGAGGCGAACGACGCGCTCGACGAATTTCTCAATCTCGCACTCGATTACGAAACGCGCGCGACGCCGTCGCTGCAGGGCTTTGCCAATTGGCTGTGCGCCGCGCAAAGCGAAGTCAAACGCGACATGGAAATGGTGCGCGACGAAGTGCGCGTGATGACCGTGCACGGCGCCAAGGGACTGGAAGCCGACACCGTTATCCTCGCCGACACGACCACGCCGCCTTCCGGCCCGCGCGATCCGCGGCTGCTCGCGCTCGCGAACGGTCCGCTGGTTTGGGCGACCGCGCGCAGCGAAGACGTCGGCGCCATGAGCGACGCGCGCGGCAGGGCGCAACAAGACGCACGCGACGAATACCGGCGGCTTTTGTACGTGGCGATGACGCGCGCCAAGGAACGGCTGGTAATCGCCGGCACGCAAGGCCGCAACAAGATTCCGGACGGCTGCTGGTACCGGCTGGTCGAGGACGCGCTCAAGGCCGACTGCGCCGCCGGGCCGGCCGACGACGGCGATGGCGACGTGCTGCGCTACCGCAAAAACGGCTCCAAGAACGTCGAAGCGCAGGCGAGCGAGAAGACCACCTTGCCTGCCGCGGCCAAGCCGAGTTCTGTGCCGAGCTGGCTCACGTCGAACGCGACCTCTGACAGTTCTGCCGTGCGCACCGTGACGCCGTCGAACGCCGAGGACGACGACGCCCGTCCGGCCGCCTCCGGCGGCCGCTCCGCCGCTCTACTGCGCGGGTCACTGACACACCGGCTGCTGCAATCGCTGCCGGATATTCCCGCCGGCAAACGTCTTAAAGCGGCTGAAGATTATCTTGCCCGAGCAGGGCGGGAATTGACGCAAGAACAGCGCAAGAAGATCGCGGAAGAAGTCTTAGTTCTGCTCGACGGCGCGCCCTTCCGCGATCTTTTCGCGCCCGGCAGCCGCGCCGAAGTGTCGATCGTCGGAAGGCTTATGCGCGGCGGCGAAACTGTGCGCGTTTCCGGCCAGATCGACCGCCTCGCCGTCACGCAATCATCTGTTTTGATTGCGGATTTCAAAACCAACCGGCCGGCGCCGCGCCGAATCGACGACGTGCCGCTAGTTTACGTACGCCAGCTCGCGCTCTACCGCGCCGTGCTGCAAAAGTTGTACCCGGGCAAGCCCGTGCGCGCCGCTTTGATCTGGACCGAAGTGCCTGATCTCATGGAGCTTTCCACGGAGGTGCTGGATGCCGCTTTGTTGCGCATCACGGCGGCGCGATAGCGCCTTGACGCTGCCGGATCGCGTTCATAGTTTCCACGCCTCGCAATTCGCGGACCGCGATTCTCCGCCCCAAAGAACAAGAGGAATTTCCCCATGGCCGTCGGCAAAACGTCGGACGCAAGCTTCGAATCGGATGTTCTGAAGTCCTCCGAGCCGGTGGTGGTGGATTTCTGGGCGGAATGGTGCGGGCCCTGCCGCATGATCGCGCCTGTTCTGGAAGAGATCGCCGGCCAGCTCGGCGACAAGGTCAAGATCGTCAAGTTGAACGTCGACGAGAACCCGAACACGGCGGCCAAATACGGCATCATGTCGATTCCGACCTTGATGCTGTTCAAGAACGGCGAAATCGCCTCGCGCCAGGTCGGCGCGGCGCCGAAACAGAAACTGCATCAGTGGATTAGCGGCGCGGTCTGAGCGCGCCAAAATTTCAACGAGCGGCCGGCCATCGCGCCGGCCGTTTGCGTTTCAAGACGGCAGCGTGCCGTTCTCGCGCAGAACATCGCCGGCCAGGTAGAGCGAGCCGGTGATCAAGATGCGCGGCGGCGGGTCGAGGTCGAGCTTGCGTGCGGCATCAAGCGCCTCAATGAGATTATCGCGGCTGGTGGCGGGCAAGCCGATGGCGCGCGCAGCGTCGGCCACCGCTTCCGCGCTCAAGCCTTTCTCGGCGCCCGGCACCGGCACCGCGATCAGACGGCGCGCTAGCCCGGTGAAATTGCTCAGGAAACCCGCGCAGTCTTTGCTCGCCAGCATGCCGACGATCAGCACTAGCGGGCGCGACACGCGCTCCTCAAGATCGGCGAGCGCCGCGGCGATGGCGCGCCCGCCGTCCGGATTATGCCCGCCATCAAGCCACAATTCGCTGCCGGCGGGGATAAGTTCGACCAGCCGGCCGGCGGCGAGCCGCTGCAGCCGCGCCGGCCAACCGGCATTGACCATGCCGGCCTCGTAGGCGGCCGGTGCGATCTTCAACGGCTTGATCGCCCGCAACACCGCGATGGCGAGCCCCGCGTTCTCGAACTGATGGCGGCCATAGAGTTTCGGCGCCGGCATATCGAGCAAACCGGCCTCGTCTTGATAGACCAGTCGGCCGCGCTCTTCGGTCGCTGTCCAATCCTCGCCGGCGATCTTCAGGGGCGCGTTGAGCCGCGCGGCCTGGCGCTCGATCACGGCCAGCGCGTCGCGCGCCTGGGCGGCGATTATGGCCGGCGTCGCGCGCTTGAGGATGCCGGCCTTCTCCGCGGCGATCTTCTCCAACGTGTCGCCCAGAAAATCGGTGTGATCGATCGCAATGCGCGTAATGACCGTTGCGAGCGGATGCTCCACCACGTTGGTCGCGTCCAGCCGCCCGCCGAGACCGACTTCCAGCAGCAGAACATCGGCCGGATGACGCGAGAACAGCAAAAATCCAACCGCGGTCGTGAGCTCGAACACCGTGATCGGTGCGTCGGCATTGGCGCGTTCGCATTCCTCTAGCGTGGCCGAAAGCTCCTGATCGGAGACGAGCCGCCCTTCGCCGGGAGCGGCGATCCGGTAGCGTTCGTTGAAGCGAACCAGATGCGGCGAAGAATAGACATGCACGCGTCTTCCGGCCGCTTGCAGGATGGCGCGCATGAAGGCGATGGTCGAACCCTTGCCGTTGGTGCCGGCGACATGGATAACCGGCGGCAATTTTTTTTCGGGATGACCGAGCACGGCCAGCAAGCGCTCGATGCGCTCGAGCGACAGATCGATGCGTTTGGGATGCAGCGCGGCGAGCCGCGCGATAATGGGGTCGATAGAGTTCATTTAATCGCAGCGCTTCCAGTTAAGAGCCAAAGCGCAAAACTCCTTCGTTTGTCCCCGCGCAAGCGGGGACCCAGAGCCGTTTTGCCGTGACTCCGAGCTTGTGTCCCCCTGGATTCCCGCTTACGCGGGAATGAACGGATGGGGATGCGGCGCGCTCACGCGTGCGCCGGAACCGGCAATTGCGGCTGCGGCCCCAGCGCCGGCGCCTTGGTCAATAACCAGCACAATTCGGCGAGCGTCGCGCGCAATTTGTGCCGATGCACCACCATGTCGACCATGCCGTGCTCGGTCAGATATTCTGCGCGCTGGAACCCTTCCGGCAGCTTCTCGCGGATGGTCTGCTCGATCACGCGCGGGCCAGCAAAGCCAATCAGCGCGCCCGGCTCGGCGATCTGCACGTCCCCGAGCATGGCGTAAGAGGCGGTGACGCCGCCGGTCGTGGGATTGGTCAAGACGACGATGTAGGGCTTCTTCGCCTCGCGCAGCATCTGCACGGCGGCGGTGGTGCGCGGCAATTGCATCAGCGAGAGGGTGCCTTCCTGCATGCGCGCGCCACCGGAGGCTGCGAACATGATGAACGGCGTCTGCCGGCGCACCGCCGTTTCCAGCCCAGTGATCACGGCCTCCGCCGCCGCCATGCCGAGCGAGCCTCCCATGAAATCGAAATCCTGCACCGCGATCACCACCGGCAAACCGTCGAGTTTGCCGAGGCCAAGCTTGACCGCATCGTTAAGGCCCGTTTTGGTCTTGGCGTCCTTCAAGCGGTCGGCGTAACGGCGCTCGTCGCGGAACTTGAGCGGATCGACCGGGACCTCGGGCACGCCGATATCGAGCCAGGTGCCGCCGTCGAACATCAGCTTGAGCCGCGCCGATGCCGAGATGCGCATGTGGTAATTCGAGGATGGAATGACGAATTGGTTGGCCTCGACATCCTTGTAGAAAACGAGCTGGCCGGTCTCCGGACATTTGATCCAGAGATTTTCCGGCGTTTCGCGACGCAGGAAGCTGCGAATCTTCGGGCGAACGACGTTGGATATCCAATTCATACTTTGTCTATATAGGCTCGATTCGTCAGAATTATAACCGCTACTCGGCCGCCACGCGGCGGGCCGAGCGCACGCCCTCGGCCAATGCGGACACCAGCGAAGTCACCGCCTTCATCGTGCCCGCTCCGACTTTGCCGCTTTTATCGAGGCTTTGGCGCAGCGCATCCACCAGCGCCGAGCCAACCACCACGCCATCGGCGCCCGACGCGATGGCGCGCGCCTGTGCCGCGGTCTTCACGCCGAAGCCGACCGCGACCGGCAATTTTGTGTGGCGCTTGATGCGGGCAACCGCGGCGCTAACCTTGGCCGTATCGGGCGCCGCCGCGCCGGTAATCCCGGTGATCGAGACGTAATAGACGAAGCCGGAAGTATTGCTGAGCACGGCGGGCAGCCGCTGGTCGTCGGTGGTGGGCGTCGCCAACCGGATGAAATTGAGTCCAGTTTTCAGCGTCGGCAGGCAAAGTTCGTCGTCTTCCTCCGGAGGCAGATCGACGACGATCAAGCCGTCGACGCCGGCCGATTTCGCATCGGCGAGAAACTTTTCGACGCCGTAGATGTAGATCGGATTGTAATAGCCCATCAGCACAATGGGCGTTGCATCGTCGCCCTTGCGGAATTCGCGCACCAGCTTGAGAGTCTTGGTCATGCGCTGACCGCCTTTCAACGCGCGCACGCCGGCAGCCTGGATCGCCGGCCCGTCCGCCATCGGATCGGTGAACGGCATGCCCAGCTCGATCACGTCGGCGCCCGCTTTCGGCAGGGCTTTGGCAATCGCCAGCGAGGTGTCGTAGTCGGGATCGCCCGCCATGGTGAAAGTCACCAGCGCGGCGCGGCCATCGGCTTTCAGCGCGGCAAAGCGGCTGTCGATGCGGGTGGTCATTTCTTTTTGCTCGCGAGAAAGGCCGCCACCGAATCCAGATCCTTGTCGCCACGGCCGGAGAGGTTGACCACCATCAGGTGATCCTTCGGCTTTTGCGGGGCGAGGTCGAACACGCGCGCGAGCGCATGCGCCGGCTCGAGCGCCGGGATGATGCCTTCGAGCTTGCTGCAAAGTTGGAACGCCGCTACGGCCTCGTCGTCGGTCGCCGACAAGAACTTCACGCGGCCCATGTCGTTGAGCCAGGCGTGCTCCGGGCCGATGCCGGGATAATCGAGGCCGGCACTGATCGAATGCGCCTCCTCGATCTGGCCGTCGTCATTCATCAGCAAATAAGTGCGGTTACCGTGCAGCACGCCCGGCTTGCCGCCGGCGATAGAAGCCGCGTGCTGGCCGCTCGATAGGCCGTGGCCGGCCGCTTCAACGCCGTAGATTTCGATCGCGCGTTCGTCGAGGAACGGATGGAATAGGCCCATGGCGTTGGAGCCGCCGCCGATGCAGGCGATCAGCGAATCCGGCAACCGGCCTTCGGTGGCCTGCATCTGCTCGCGGGTTTCGCGGCCGATGATACATTGGAAATCGCGCACCATAGCCGGATAAGGATGCGGGCCGGCGACCGTGCCGATGCAATAAAACGTATCGGCGACATTGGTGACCCAGTCGCGCAAGGCTTCGTTCATCGCATCTTTTAGCGTCTTAGAACCCGACTCGACGGCGCGAACCTCGGCCCCGAGCATCCGCATCCTCAGCACATTCGGCTTCTGCCGTTCGACGTCGACCGAGCCCATGTAGACGATGCAGGGCAGGCCGAACTTGGCGCAGAGCGTCGCAGTGGCAACGCCATGCATGCCGGCGCCGGTTTCGGCGATGATGCGGGTCTTGCCCATGCGCTTGGCCAGCATAATCTGGCCGAGCACGTTGTTCACCTTGTGCGCACCGGTGTGGTTGAGCTCCTCGCGTTTGAAATAAATTTTAGCGCCCTTGCAATAGTCGGTTAGCCGTTCCGCGAAATAGAGCGGCGACGGCCGGCCGACATAAGTCGCGAGATAGTCGTCCATCTCCTTCTGGAATTTCGGATCGGCCTTGGCCTGCACATAGGCCTTCTCCAGGTCGAGGATCAGGGGCATCAGTGTCTCGGCGACAAAGCGGCCGCCATAGATGCCGAAATGCCCACGTTCGTCGGGACCGATGCGGAACGAATTGGGCTGCGGCGCGGTCATGCGCTGGTCATGGCCTTGGCGGCTGCTACCCCCGCGTCGGCGGCGCGCGCCGCACGGATGAAGGCGCGAATCTTGTCGGCGTCCTTTTCGCCGGGCGCCCGCTCGACGCCGGAAGAGACGTCGACGCCCGGCGCGTGGGTGACGCGAAGGGCTTCGATCACATTGTCGGCGCTGAGCCCGCCCGACAGCATGAACGGAATTCCCGGATCGACGCCCTTGAGCAGCGTCCAGTCGAACGGCGCGCCCAACCCTCCCGGCCTGGTGGCGTCTCGCGGCGCGCGCGCGTCGAACAGCAGCCGGTCGGCGATGTTCTTGTAAAGCTCGATACGCGCGAAGTCCATGCGCTCGGCGATCGGGATCGCCTTCATCACCGGCAGGCCGAAACGCGCACGCACGCTCTTCATCCGTTCGGGCGTCTCTACGCCGTGCAACTGCAGCATGTCGGGCTTGAGCGCCTCGACGACGCCTTTGAGTGTTGCATCGTCGGCATCGACGGTGAGCGCGACCTTGCCGGCGCGGCCTTTGACCCGCTCGCCGAGGGCGCGCGCGGTGTCGAACGCGAGATGGCGCGGGCTTGGCGCAAAGAACACGAAGCCGACCATGTCGGCGCCGGATTCCAACGCCACATCAAGCGCTTCCGAGGTCTTCAGCCCGCATATTTTGACGATCAGCGACATGGCCGGGGTTCTAGCAGCCTTCGCCCCCTCCCGGCAAAGCGCAAACCGCCGGCTTCGGTTCAGGGGATCGGCGGCGGGATCACGGCCAAGGGACTGGTGTCCTGCGCGGATGCCGGCTTCTCACCGGTACCGAAACGGCGGCGGATACTGTCCATCTCGTCATGCAGCGCGCGCACCTCGCCGTCGAGCTTGCGGGCGGCGCGCCGCCATTTGCCCTGGCGGATCCAAGCGGCGATGCCGCCGATCAGCACGCCGAGGATTAGCACCGCAAATAGGATCGCGAACAGCGGCAGGGTCGCCGCATAGGCGGGAGCCGCCGCCGCGAATGGATCGAACGACACCGTCACCGCCTGCCGGTTGGCGACCGCGAAGGCGACGATGACCGCGGCGAGCGGGATAATGACAATCCAGGTCACGATCTTGCGGAACATCGCTGATGGCTCTCCAAAAACACCAGTGGCCGGGCAATGCCGGCCACCACAATAGCACCCCCGCTAATCCGGGAAACCGGCCGCTTACGCCGGCCCGGTTTTATTCAGCCGCTCGCGCATTTCCTTGCCGGTCTTGAAGAACGGCACCGACTTCTGCTCGACCGAGACGTGGGCGCCGGTGCGCGGGTTGCGCCCGGTGCGGGCCGGCCGGTGCTTGACCGAGAAAGCGCCGAAGCCGCGCAGCTCGACGCGGTCGCCGCCCGCCATGGCGTTGGTGATTTCGCCGAGGATCGCGTTGACGATGTTCTCGACGTCACGCTGGTAGAGATGGGGGTTCTGGGCGGCGATACGTTGCACAAGCTCTGACTTGATCATTGCGGCCGCCTTGCTCGATCGGGGATCAATTGGCGGATGGAGGGTGCCAAAGCGCCAAGAGACCGTCAAGATTGAGTCGCTCGACCGCTTGCACCGCACCCCACGCCTCGATGCGCTGGGCAACCGCGGAAAGACCCAGCGCCTGGAAGGTCCAGGCCGCGACGTGAAGGAAGGAAAGCTCGCTGAATCGCGGTTCCAGCGAGTAATCGCGCACCGGCGTCGAGGCCGGGACCTTCTTTTCCTTCTCCAGCCATGCCAGTGCGGCCTTTTCGTTGCCGAGGCCGTCCACCAGCTTCAGGGGCACTCCCTGACGGCCGGTGAAGACGCGCCCATCGTCCACCGCGGCGAGCTGAGCGTCGTCCATTTTGCGGCGGTCCTTCACCAGACCTTTGAACCAAGCATAGGAGTCGGTGACGATCGCGGCAATCGCGGCGCGCGCCGCCGGGCTGGTCGGCTCGAAGCCGTTGGGCGCCGCCTTGAGCGGGGACGATTTTATCTCTTCGACTTGGATACCGATGGTTTTGAGCACCTCGGTGAAGTTCGGATACTGGAACAGCACGCCGATCGAGCCGACCAGCGAGGTGTCCTGGGCGATGATGTGATCGCAGGCGAGCGCCGCGATATAGGCGCCGGAGGCGGCCAGTCCGTCGACCACCACCACCATCGGCTTGGCCGCCTGCAAAGCGCGCAGCGAGTCGTAAAGCTGCTGGGAGCCGGCCGTGGTGCCGCCGGGCGAATTGATATGCAAAATCACGGCGCGCGCGTGCGACTTGGCGAGCCGCTCGAGCGCATCGACGCGGCCCTGATTGTCGCGGATCAGACCCTCCACCCGGATGCGGGCGATGTAGTTGCTGCTCGGCACCAGCCGGCCGCCGGGCATGAACGCAGCGGCAAAGCCGACCAGCGCTAAGAGCGCGATCAGCAGCGCGCCGGCGCGCCAGAAGGTGAGCTTGCGCCGCATGCGGCGACGATCGACGATGGCATCGGCATCGAGCGACATGGGGTTCGTCCTCAAAAGTCGAATCGCGCCCCGGATATTACAGCGAACGCCGGTATCTGGCCGGCTCTTGACAATGTGATGTCGTAAAGAAAAACCCCCGGGTCAAGCCCGGGGGTGAATTTGGCAAAGCATGGAACCGGCCGGCAATCGACTATTCGCCGGTCTTTTCGGTCTCAGGCTTATCATCGACCTTGTCGTCGCGCTGCTTGAGCGCGGCGCCCAGGATGTCGCCGAGCGAAGCGCCCGAGTCGGCGGAGCCGTACTGCGCCAGCGCCTCCTTCTCCTCGGCCACTTCGAGCGCCTTGATGGAAACGCCCACTTTACGGGTCTTGCGGTCGAACTGGGTGACGCGGGCGTCCACCTTCTGGCCGACCGCGAAGCGCTCGGGGCGCTGCTCGCCGCGGTCGCGCGCGAGATCGGCGCGGCGGATGAAGGCGGCCAAATCGGTGCCGACGATCTTGACCTCGATGCCGGCCTCCTTGACCTCGGTAACCTCGCAGGTGACCACCGAGCCCTTTTTGAGATCGCCGGCCTGCTCCATCGGGTCGCCCGCCAGCTGCTTGATGCCGAGCGAGATGCGCTCCTTCTCGACGTCGACGTCGAGCACCTGTGCCTTGACCATGTCGCCCTTCTTGTATTCCTCGATCACCTGCTCGCCCGGACGCTTCCAGTCGAGGTCGGAGAGGTGGACCATGCCGTCCACGTCGCCGTCGAGGCCGAGGAACAGACCGAACTCCGTCTTGTTCTTGACTTCGCCTTCCACGGTCGAGCCCGGCGGGTGCTTCTCGACGAAGACCTCCCAGGGATTGCGCATGGTCTGCTTGAGGCCGAGCGAGATGCGGCGCTTGACTGGATCGACTTCCAGAATCTGCACCTCGACTTCCTGCGAGGTCGAGACGATCTTGCCCGGATGCACGTTCTTCTTGGTCCACGACATTTCCGAGACGTGGATCAGGCCCTCGATGCCCGGCTCCAATTCGACGAAGGCGCCGTAGTCGGTGATGTTGGTGACGCGGCCTTTAAACTTGGTGCCGACCGGGAATTTGGCCTCGATGCCCTGCCATGGGTCGTCCAGCAGTTGCTTCATTCCCAACGAGATGCGGTGGGTCTCGTGATTGATCTTGATGATCTTGACCTTCACCTGCTGGCCAATATTGAGCACTTCGGTCGGGTGATTAACGCGGCGCCAGGCGATGTCGGTAACGTGCAACAAGCCGTCGATTCCGCCCAAATCGACAAACGCGCCGTAGTCGGTGATATTCTTGACCACGCCGTCGATGACCTGACCCTCTTCCAGGTTCTGCACCAATTCCTGGCGCTGTTCGGCGCGCGATTCTTCCAGCACGGTGCGGCGGGAGACGACGATATTGCCGCGGCGTCGATCCATTTTCAGAATCTGGAACGGCTGGTTGACGTTCATCAGCGGCGTCACGTCGCGGATCGGCCGGATGTCGACCTGACTGCGCGGCAGGAAGGCCACGGCGCCGTCGAGATCGACGGTGAAACCGCCCTTGACCTGGTTGAAGATAACGCCGGTGACCTTTTCGTTGTTCTTGAACGCGGTCTCCAGCTTACCCCAGCTTTCCTCACGCCGCGCCTTGTCGCGTGACAGCACCGCTTCGCCGAGCGCGTTCTCGACGCGCTCCAGATAGACCTCGACCTCGTCGCCGACCTTCAATTCGGCTTGCCGGCCCGGCCCCGCGAATTCGCGCAGCGCCACGCGTCCTTCGGTCTTCAGGCCAACGTCGATAACGGCCATGTCCTTTTCGATGCCGACGATCTTGCCCTTGATGACGGAACCTTCCTGCAGGTTTCCGCCGCCGAACGTTTCGTCGAGCAGCTTGGCGAAGTCTTCACGCGTGGGTGCAGCAGCGGTGGCCATGGAGTCTCCTATTCAGCGGCGCCGGCGGGTTGGAATGGCGTTCGAAAGCGCGGGCCGAAGGTCCTGCAAGACCAACGGCGGCCCCCCGGAATCCCGGATGGCCGGCGCTAAAACCGTGCTTTCGGAACGATTGTTTCGATCGGGCGCCCAAAGCAGAGGCACGAGCGGGGCTTTGTCCTCCAACACGAGGGGCGTTAATCGCGCCCTCGGCCCGCTCGGGTGGCCTCGACGATGTCGATGGCGGCCCGGATGGCCGGGTCTATAGCTAAATGGGTTGTATCGAGCAAGTGGGCGTCCGGGGCCTGTTTCAAGGGGGCGGTGGACCTATGGGTATCGCGTTCGTCGCGTTTGAGGATGTCGGCTAATACCGTCTCTTCGTCGATATTGCGCCCTTGGGCCTGGTATTCGGCGGCCCGGCGGCGAGCGCGCACCTCCGGCGTGGCGGTGACGTAGATTTTTACGTCGGCGTTGGGGCAGATGACGGTGCCGATATCGCGGCCGTCGAGCACAGCGCCGGGCGGCTTAGCGGCGAAATCGCGCTGGAACGCGAGCAGCGCCGCGCGCACCTCAGGGATGGCGGAGACCACCGAGGCCGCCTCACCCACCGTATGGGTTTTCAGCGTGACCTCATCGAACCGCGCCGGATCGAGCGACTTGGCGGCAGCGATGGCGGCGGCTTTGTCATCCGGACGGCATCCGGCATCGAGCACGTGCTTTGCCACCGCGCGGTAGATCAGCCCGGTGTCGAGATGGCGCAGGCCGTAATGCGCTGCGAGCTTCTTGCCCAGCGTGCCTTTTCCCGACGCCGCCGGCCCGTCGATGGCGATGATCATGTGAGGTCCGCGCCGAGCGCGCGCATCAGCTCGACGAAGCCGGGGAAGCTGGTGGCGATGAAGGCCGAGTCGTCGATGCGCACCGGATTGTCGGCCGCCAGCCCCATCACCATCGCCGCCATGGCAATGCGGTGATCCATGCGCGTCGCCACGTCGCCGCCGCCGGCAACTGCGCCCTTGCCCTGCACGATCAGATCGTCGCCTTCGATCTCGACCGTCACGCCATTGGCGCGCAACATGGCGGCCGTGGCTTCCAGCCGGTCGCTCTCCTTGACGCGCAATTCTTTCAGGCCGCGCATGCGGGTCGCGCCTTGCGCGAACGAAGCGGCCACCGCCAGGATTGGATATTCGTCGATCATTGACGGCGCACGCTCGGCCGGCACGTCGACGCCTTTGAGCGTCGAAGCGCGCACGCGTAGATCGGCGACCTCCTCGCCGCCGTCGTCGCGCGTCGCCACCGCTTCGATACTGGCGCCCATCTCGCGCAGTGCCGTCAGCAGGCCGGTACGCAGCGGATTGGCCATCACCGCATCGAGAATGAAATCGGAGCCAGGCGCCAGCAAACCAGCAACAAGCGGGAACGCCGCCGATGACGGATCGGCCGGCACTACCACATTGGCCGGCTCAAGCTCGGGCTGACCCTGCAAGGTGATACGGCGGCCGTGCTCGCCATGCGGCTTGCTGGAGAGCTTGGCGCCGAAATGCTTCAGCAGCTTTTCAGTATGGTCGCGCGTCGCCTCCGCCTCGATCACCGTGGTTTCGCCCGGCGCGGAGAGACCGGCCAGCAGCACCGCCGACTTGAGCTGCGCCGAAGGCACCGGCGATTCGTAGACGATCGGAACGGGCTCGGCGGCGCCCTGCAGCGTGAGCGGCAGCCGTCCGCCCTCGGCGGTTTCGACCGCGCGCGCGCCCATCCGCTCGAGCGGATCGAGCACGCGCCGCATTGGCCGCCCGCTTAAGGAGGCATCGCCGATAAAGGTCGCCGTTACCGGTGAGCCGGCGACCGCGCCGATCGCGAGCCGCACGCCGGTGCCGGAATTGCCGAAATCGAGCGGCCCGGTCGGCTGCGCAAAGCCGGCTACGCCGACGCCGTTGATGCGCCACAGGCCCTCGGGCGTGCGCTCCAGCCTTGCCCCGAGCGCGCGCATGGCCTCGGCCGTATGCAGCACGTCTTCGCCTTCCAACAGGCCCGTCACCGTGCTCTCGCCGACCGTCAACGCCCCCAGAATCAGAGCACGGTGCGAGATCGATTTATCCCCCGGCACCCGGGTACGGCCCCGCAAGGGGCCGCCGCGGCGGGCGGTCAGCGGTATCGAATCGGCGTGGTTCACGAGCGCTATCCTCAACGATGCGTCGTCCTACCACGCAGCCGCGCGGCGCGTCATCCCGCGGGATTCGGCCGTTTCAAGGCACGCCTGCGCTATTGACAGAGGCGTTGCAACTAGCCAAGTGAAACACCGATTTACCGACCATTTTGAGGAACCTGACCGTGGCGAAAGCTGAACTCGGCACCAAACGCATCTGTCCGGATACTGGCCGCAAGTTCTACGATCTCGGCAAGACGCCAGTGGTATCCCCTTATACCGGCAAGGTGGTGCCAATCGCGCCGCCGCCGCAATCGCGTGCGCGGCCGGAGCCGGCTCAGCCTGCGCCGGTCGCGCGCCCCGCCCCCGCACCGGAGCCTGAGGTAGTCGTGCCCGAGACGGCGGATGCTGAATTTGTCTCGCTCGAAGACGCCGAGGCCGAACAGCAGGGCAAAAAGCCGGCGGCCGAAGGCGGGGCTGCTGCAGGCGAAATCGAAGAAGTTGAGATAGACGAGAGTCCCGACGACGCCGCCTTCATCGAGGAAGAGGAAGAAGGCGATCCCGATGTAACCGACATCATAGGCGAGACCATCGAGAAGGAAGAGGAGACCTGACGCTTCCCGCGCGCCGCACGCATTTGCCGGACTGCGGAGGGACAATTCGCGAATTGGGGCCATAGCTCAGATGGGAGAGCGCGTGAATGGCATTCACGAGGTCGGCGGTTCGATCCCGCCTGGCTCCACCAACTTTCGCCGCTACGCGAGCTAAGGCTCGGTAGGCCGTCCACCCGGGCGGCTTTTTTGTTTCCTCGCACAACGCGCCGTTGCTGACAGAACCCGCCGCGGCATTGCATGATGTCGGAAAAGCGAACAGGGGGACACGCAATGCAAGGCAAGATCGCGCTCGAGGAACATTTCGCCATCGAGGCGACGCTCGGCGATTCGAAGGTATTCGGCGCGCATGTGTGGTCAGACCTCGGCCCGCGCCTGCTCGACATTCAAGACATGCGTCTCGCCGAGATGGACAAACACGGCATCGAGATGATGATCCTGTCGCTGAACGCACCGGCGGTGCAGGCGATCCATGACATCGAGCGGGCGATCGCGGTGGCGAAACAGGCAAATGACACGCTGGCCGAAGAATGCCGCAAGCGCCCCGATCGCTTTGCCGCCTTTGCCGCGCTGCCGATGCAGGATCCGGAAGCCGCCACCGCCGAGTTCACCCGTTGCGTCAAGGAACTCGGATTTGTCGGCGCACTGGTCAACGGCTTCTCGCAGATCGCAACGCCGGACAACGTGACGTATTACGATCTGCCGCAATACCGGCCGTTCTGGCGCGCAGTCGAAGCGGTCGACGTACCGTTCTACCTGCATCCGCGTAATCCGCTGCCGAGCTGGAACAAACAATACGAAGGCCATTCCTGGCTGCTCGGGCCGAACTGGGCGTTCTCGGCGGAAACCGCCGTGCACGCGCTGCGCCTGATCGGCAGTGGGCTGTTCGACGAATGCCCGCGCTTGAAAATGGTGCTCGGTCATCTCGGCGAAGGCGTTCCGGTGCAGCTCTGGCGCATCGACGGCCGCAACGGCTGGATGAAAGCGCCGCACAAATACGCCGCCAAGCACAGCGTCGGGCGTTATTTCCGCAAGCATTTCCATCTCACCACGTCGGGCAATTTCCACACCCCGTCGTTGCTCAATGCCATGACCGAGATGGGCGCCGAGCGGGTGATGTTCTCGGTCGACTGGCCGTTTGAAGCCGTCGACGAAGGCGCGCAATGGTTCGACAAGGCCGCGATCGGCGAGGCCGACCGCGCCAAGATTGGGCGCGAGAACGCGATCAAGCTGTTCAAGCTGAAGCTACGTTAGACGAAAGCGCTTTACTGCTTTCTCGTCCCACACCATGCCGTTGCCCAGGCGCTCCGGCACGACGGCTTGGCCACCGATTATCTTAAGCGGCTGCTGTAACAGTACGTCCGCCCAATCGACATATTCGAGGTAGTGACACGTCGGCGCCGCCGCCAACAAATGCGCGCTCGTCTCCGGAAAAAGGTGTGACGACATCTTGAGGCGGCGAGTGGCGGCCATTTCCGCCGCCTGCCGCCAACCGGTGACGCCACCGATGCGCTCGAGATCGGGCATCACGTAATCGGGCTTGGCCTGCTCGATTGCGGTGCTCATGCCAACCGGCAGTGAGAAATTCTCACCGATCTGGATTGGCGTTTTGAGTTCATGCGCAAGCTTGGCGGCGCCGGCGTAGTCGTCGTGACGGATCGGTTCTTCCAGCCAGTAGAGGTTTTCCGCATCGAGCGCGCGGCCACGCACCAGAGCCTCATCCAAACCGAGTACCTGATTGTAGTCGATCATCAGACGAACATCGTCACCGATACGCTTGCGCACCGCGTGCAAGGCGGCGATATCGCGTTCAAGCGTCGGATAGCCGAGGCGTAGCTTGACCGCACGGAAATTGCCCGCCGCAAGCAATTTTTCGGCCTCGGCAGCGAGCGCACCCAGATCGTCCATCAAGCCGAGGCCACAGCTGTTGTAGGCGGGGACCGGCCTCGGCTCGGCGCCGAGCAGGCGGACAAGCGGCATCCCGGCGGCGTTCGCCAGCGCATCCCAGCAGGCGACGTCGAAGCCGGCCATCGCCATGCGCACAATGCCCTGCACGCCGATCAAAGAGAAGCGCCCTGCGACTTTGCCCCACAACGCAGCCGGATCGATTTTGTCGCCCTTGGTCAGCGTCTCGATTTCACCGAGCAGGCTCATGATCGCTGGCGCCGCCGCGCGCAGATAGCAGAACAGATAGGAGCGGCCGGTGACCCCCTCTTCGGCCTCCAACTCGATCAGCAGCAGCGGCACCTGGCGGAATGCGCCGCGGCTGGTGCCGAGCACGACATTGGGCGGAACCTCGACCGGCGTGGCTCGGATGACGTGCACGGTAAGGGCCGGCATCGGCGTCTGACTTGGCATGAGAACCCCCGGACAACGGCCGAATATAGACGGCGAAAAAGGCGAATTCCCCTTGTTCTTGAACCTTTAACCCGGCCTGCCCATATTAGGCAGGACCGGACGGCAGTCGCCGCCCGGCGGGGGTGCCCGCGAGGGGCCCGTCAAAGTCGCTTCATGCGAGGGCTTTGAGACCATGTCACGAGTTCCGTCACTATCCAGCCCGTTCCTATTGGGGTTCGATGAGATTGAGCGTGTGCTCGACCGCGTCGCCAAGGGAGCCGACGGCTACCCGCCCTATAACATCGAACGGCTGGCACGCGACCCGCAAAATCCGGAACGGCTGCGGATCACGCTTGCCGTCGCCGGCTTCACCCGCGATCAACTCGACGTTTGCGTCGAGGAAAGTCAGCTGGTGATCCGCGGGCGGCAGCAGGACGACAAGAGCCGCCAATACCTCCACCGCGGCATCGCCGCGCGCCAATTCCAGCGCACCTTCGTGCTGGCGGACGGCATGGAGGTTTTGGGCGCCGACCTGAAGAACGGGCTGCTGTCGATCGATCTGGTGCGGCCGCAAGCCGAGCGGATCATCAAGACCATCTCGATCAACGAGCAGGAATGACGCATTCGTGAAAACAGGACTCGACCGCGTCAATCGTTCAATGAAAGGAGTCGAGGGCCAATGAGTGACAATATGACCAGAGACAAGATAACTGAAACGAACACTACCCATCCGGCGATCACGCAGGAAGCGCTCGCGCATCTCGGCGATGGGCGCCTGGCTTACGTCAAGGCGATCAATTCCGAGGACGTTGCGAATTTGTTCCCGCAAGCGCCCAAGATCGCGCCCGGCCTCAAGCTGTTCGCCCTGCACGGCGCGGACGGCACGCCGATTATGCTGACCGACACGCGTGAAGCCGCGCTCGCCAACGCCTGGAGCCAAGAGCTCGAGGCCGTCAGCGTGCATTAAATGAATGCTGTCATGCCCGCGAAAGCGGGCATCCAGTAATCGCGAGCGCTGAGATAAATCCGAGAACTTGGAGGCTACTGGATCATCCGCTTTCGCGGATGATGACGCCTGCGCTACGCCGCGCTCGACGCCGCCGGCATCGCCAGCACGGCGTAGAGCGCGTCCGCATCGCGCGAATCGCGCAGCTTGCGCGCGACCTCGGGGTCGCGCAGCAGGCGCGCCACGCGGGCGAGCGCCTTGAGGTGATCAGCGCCGGCGGCTTCCGGCGCCAGTAGCAGGAAAATAAGATCGACCGGTTGGCCGTCGAGCGCCTCGAAATCGATTCCGCGCTCCAGCCGCGCAAACAATCCGAACAGGCGATCGAGCTTGGGTAGCTTGCCGTGCGGAATGGCGACGCCGTTGCCGACCGCGGTGGAACCGAGCTTCTCGCGCTGCAGCAGGATTTCCAGGATAGCGCGCTCGTTCTGACCCGTGAGCTCGGCCGCGCGGGCGGCGAGTTCCTGGATCGCTTGCTTCTTGTTGTTGACCTTGAGCGCCGGAACAATCGCATTAGGCGCGACGAGAACGGTGAGCGTCATGGACCTGGCCAATGATCGGAAAGAGCAGCGCGCAATTGCAAGGGGTGTTGAAGGCGGCGGACCATAAGGAGGGTCCGCAGTGGCGTCAATGGCTGGGACCGGGCACCGCCTGCCGTATTTTCTTGCATTTTTGAATGCCTTCAACCGCCGCGTTGGGCCTGATGGTTCTTGCGGCGGCGTTTATAGCGCCGCAAACGCTTTTCGATGTGGACCGCGGCCTGATCGGCGCTTTCATAGGCGTCGGCCGCCATTCCTTCGGCTTCGAGTAGCGTGCCGGAATCCAGATGCAACACGCATTCGGTGCGAAATCCGAAGCCATCCTTGCCGACGGTGGCATGCCCGGAATAGCCGCCGCGGAAGTATTTCGACATCGCCTCTTCGACCCGGTCGACGATCCGCTCCCGTAACGCCGTGCCGATATTGATGTTCTTGCCAGACACGCGCAAAGGCATTGTTTTGCCTCCAGTTTTTCCCGCACCGCTTGAAGTTGAGCTAAGGAGTGTCCGATGAAAGGTCAATCCGCCGCCGGGTAGTGCGTCCTCATGTTCTATGTTTCGGCCGCCTGCTTCTCGCGCCGGCGCTGCACCGAGGACGGGATGCGCATCGCCTCGCGGTACTTTGCGACGGTCCGGCGCGCGATGTCGATGCCGGCCGCACGCAGCCGGTCGACGATCGTGTCGTCGGAGAGCACGTCGGCGGCGGTCTCGGCGTCGATCAGTTGGCGGATACGGTGACGCACCGCTTCGGCGGAATGCGCCTCGCCGCCGTCGGCCGCCGCGATTGACGACGTGAAGAAATATTTCAGCTCGAAGATGCCGCGGCTGGTCGCCATGTATTTGTTGGCGGTCACGCGCGAGACGGTCAACTCGTGCATGCCGATGGCGTCGGCGACGGTCTTGAGATTGAGGGGCCGCAAATGCTGCACGCCTTTTGCGAAGAAGGCGTCCTGCTGGCGCACGATTTCGCTCGACACTTTCAGAATCGTTTTCGCCCGCTGGTCGAGCGCGCGCACTAGCCAAGTCGCCGTTTGCAGACAATCGGCGAGATAGGTCTTGTCCTTGTCGCTGTGCGTGGTCTTCGAGACCTGCGCGAAATAGCGTTGGCTGATAAGCACTTTCGGCAGCGTGTCGGAATTGAGTTCGACCTGCCAGGTACCGTCGGAAGCCGCCCGTACATAGACGTCCGGCACGATGGGCTGCACCAGCGTCGAACCGAAGGCGAGACCAGGCTTGGGATTGAGATGGCGGATCTCGGCGATCATGTCGGCGAGATCCTCCTCGTTGACGCCGCACAGCCGGCGCAAGGCTGCAAGATCGCGCTTGGCCAGAAGATCGAGATGCTCGACCAGCGTGCGCATCGCGGGATCGAAACGGTCGCGGTCCTTAAGCTGGAGGGCGAGACATTCGGTGAGATTGCGCGCGCACACGCCTGGCGGATCGAACGTCTGCAGGATCGCGAGCACGGCCTCGACGTCGGTGCGCGGGGCGCCCAGCTTCTCGGCGACGGCATCGAGATCGCCGGAGAGGTAGCCGGCCTCGTCCACCATATCGATCAAATATTGCCCGATCATGCGGCCGGCCGGATCGGAAATGGCCAGCGCCATCTGTTCGGCGAGGTGGGCGGAAAGCGTGATTTCGGCGGTGACGAAAGCTTCCAGATTGTAGTCGCCATCGTCGCTGCCGCGCGAGCCGCCGCCGGACCATTCCGAATAGGCCGGCGGCGGCGCCTCGGGCGCAGCGCTTTTCTCCGCCCCGTCGTCCGGGAAAACATTTTCCAGTTCGGTTCCGAGCCCCTCTTCCATCGAGGTGCGGCTGGTCTCCATGTCCTGGCCGATCCAGTCGGCGGCGGCCTCGTCACCGCCCTCGCCGCCTTCCGCGTTATCGGATGCGGAAGCTTCCGGTTCGACGGAGCCGGCCGCCGCGTCGTCGCCTTCGCTGACGCGCTCGAGCAGCGGGTTGCGCTCGAGCTCACCCTCGACATAGGCCGCAAGATCGAGGCTGGAGAGCTGCAGCAGCTTGATGGCTTGCATCAGCTGCGGCGTCATCACCAGCGCTTGGGTCTGGCGGAACTCCAGTCTTTGCGACAACGCCATAAGGGTTTCCCGGCGGAAACTGGTCCGATTCTTGCTTGTTTTCGCTTATAGCAGGTCTTTGCCGTCAGCGGTATGCGATTCCGCACTGCGGCAATGCACAAATTTTGTGCGGAATGCCCGGGCTAAAGCTTGAATTCCTCGCCCAGATAGAGCCGGCGCACATCGGGATTGTTGACGATGTCGTCGGCGCGACCCTCCATCAGCACCGAACCAGAATAGATGATGTAGGCGCGGTCGGTCAGGCCGAGCGTCTCGCGTACATTATGGTCGGTGATTAGGACACCGATGCCGCGGTAGGTTAGGTGGCGTACCAGCGCCTGGATATCGCCGACCGCGATCGGGTCGATGCCGGCGAACGGCTCGTCCAGCAGCATGTAGCTCGGCCGCGTCGCCAACGCGCGCGCGATCTCGACGCGCCGCCGCTCGCCGCCCGATAACGCGATGGTCGGCGTCTTGCGCAGACGCGCGATGTTGAATTCTTCCATCAGCGCGTTCAGGTCGGCTTCGCGCCGGCGGCGGTCCGGTTCGACGATTTCCAGCACCGAGCGGATATTGTCCTCGACATTGAGGCCGCGAAAGATCGACGCTTCCTGCGGCAAGTAACCGATGCCGAGCCGCGCGCGCTGATACATCGGCAGCAGCGTGACGTCATAGCCGTCGAGCTCGATGCGACCGCGGTCGGCGTTGATCAGGCCGGTGATCATGTAAAACACCGTGGTCTTGCCGGCGCCGTTCGGTCCCAGCAGGCCGACCGCCTCGCCGCGGCGCACATAGAGAGTGACGCCCTTGACCACCATGCGGCCACCGAAGCTCTTTTCCACGCCGTGGATGGCGAGATAAGCAGGGCGGGTCGCTTGACGGCCATTGCCGTCGCCGCGCGGGCGGCTGGCCGCTGGTTGCGTATTGGTATCGGCCTGACGCGCGGGCGGCGCCTGGCCATTCCCCGCCGCCGGGGTGATCTGGCGGATCACCGGCCCGGCCGGTTGCCGGATCGGCCGGCGGGCGGGCGGGCGCCGGCGTCGAAACAGCGAAAGGATGTTCACCGGGCCACCTCGCGGCGACTTTCCTTGAGCACGATCTTATTCGACCTTGCTACATTAGCTGATTCCTCGCCGCCGCGAGCGGCTGGACCGGCTGCGAGCGCGTTTTGGGTCAATTGGATTGCCGTGCCGGCGCTGGCGACTTCGGCTCTGTCCCGGCATTGCCGAGCGGACCAAGACCGGGCCCCGAGGCGCCGGGCTGAAACAACCCTTCCACCCGGCCCTGCCCATTCTGGCCCAATTCCACCCGCGATACGCCGCTGGTCAGATCGACCACCAGGCGATCGCCGCGCAGCACGTTCTTGCCCTGCGTCATCACCACTTTGCCGGAGAGTCTGACGGTGTTGGTCTTCATGTCGAACACGCCGGTTTCGCCGGTCGCGGTCTGCTCCTTTTGCGTCACGATCACCCCGCCGCGCGCTTCCAGCCGCTTGATCCTCTGCTCGCCGCCGGGACCGGGGCTCGCCGCCTTCAGGGTTTGGCTCTTGCCGGCGCCGGCGGCATCTTGTTCGTAGAACACGACCAGCGTCTTGCAGCGCAGATTGGTATCGCCCTGCGTCACATGGACGTCACCGCTGAAGGTCGCCACTTTGTCCTTGTCGCGTACTTCCAGCGTCGCCGCCTCGATATGCACTGGTTGATCGTGATTTTGCGAGAAACCCTGTAGCGCGTTCGGCGGCCCTTTCGACGACTGCGCGCCGAGCGGCGCGCCGGCCAAGGCTGCTGCCAGGGCCAGCAACGCAGCCGCGATCGGAAGCCGATGACGCGGTACGGTCATTGTTCCCCGGGCTTGGCTGGTGGCGGCGCGGCGCCATTGAGCATCACGGTCATTTTCACGCCGCCGTCGAAGCGCACCAGATCGCCGGAATCAACGATTTCCAGCCGGTTGGCATTGAGCGTGCCTTGCAGCAACTCAACCTCGACCGGCCGCTCGGACACCACGTTGCCTTTGTGAATATCGACCATCGCGTCGCTCAGCCGGCCGCGATAGCCACTGGTCGAGGAGAGCACGATGTTCTGGTCGAGTTTGAGGGTCTCACCCTTGCTGTCATAGATGCCGGTGGCCGCGGACATGTCCATCGTGCTTTTGTCCTGCATCTGCACCTTGGCGCGGATGTTGCGCAGTTCGATCAGGTCCGGCTTGGTTAGATCCTGTTTGGCGGCGTCGGCGGAAAACTCATAGGCGCGCGCGTCGCTCGTGAAACCGGAAACGCGCGGGTGCTCCATGGTGATCTTGGAGCCGGAGACGACCAGACTGCCGATGTCGATCGGCAGCTTGGCGAGGATGCGCAAGGGATTGAAATAGGTGACCAGAAAAATGCCGGTCGAACCCAACACGACCGCAATCGGAATGGCAACGCGCAGAATGCGAACCGCGCGGCTGTGCCGGCGCGCCGCTCGAAACGCGCGGTCGCCGTCGGCGCGGCCCATGGTCCAATAGGCGTGCGCGGTCGCCGGATCGGTTCGGATCGTGGTCACGCAATTCCCGCCAAGCTCGGCATTTGGCTCCGTTCGATTGCGGAATTCATCTTACGCCCCGCCACGCAACCTGACGCGCGAATATGGCCCCTGCGCGGCAACCGACCGTCAACGAATACTGACATTAATACAATGACTTAAGCAGAGTGCGAAAAAATATCCTCGGCCGCCCAGCCGGCCAAATCGAGCCGCACGCGGTCGGGCAGAAAGCGAAAGCATGCGGCCGCCAAGTCGGCGCGGTTCTCGCGCGCCAGCATCGCGTCGAGCTTTTCCTTGAGCGCATGCAGGTGCAGCACGTCGGTCGCCGCATAGGCCACCTGCGCGTCGCTGAGCGCGTCGGCGCCCCAGTCGGACGATTGCTGTTGCTTCGACAGATCGACGCCGAGCACCTCGCGCGCCAAATCCTTGAGCCCGTGCTTGTCGGTATAGGTGCGCGCCAGTCGCGAGGCGATTTTGGTGCAGTAGACCGGGGAAGCCATCACGCCGAAGGCTTTGGCCAAGACGCCGAGATCGAAGCGCGCGAAATGGAAAATCTTGAGTACTGACTTATCGGCGAGCAAGTTCTCGATATTGGGCGCTTTTTTCTGCCCGGCCGCGATCTGCACCACGTCGGCCGAACCGTCGCCGGGCGCAAGCTGCACGACGCACAGCCGGTCTCGGTTGGGGTCGAGACCCATGGTCTCGGTGTCGATCGCCGCCGCGCCCTTGTAGGCGGAGAGGTTGGGCAAATCGCCGCGATGCAAGCGGATGGTCATTCGATTACCAATCTTGCTTGCGCATGATCTTTTCCGAAAACCGGTGCCCACTTTTCGGGATCATGCGGTGGAACACTGGTGCCCAGGAAAGGACTCGAACCTTCACGCCTCGCGGCGCTAGTACCTGAAACTAGTGCGTCTACCAATTCCGCCACCTGGGCTCGTCGGGGACTAGGTACGGAGCCCCTTTCGGCTTGTCAAATTGAGCGCATTGCTGCCCTGCACGGCCCGTTGGCAGGCCTATACAGCCTGCGGCCAATCCTGTATTGCCCGCAATTGCAGCCCCCATTTTGCTCGCGAGAGCGCCCATGACCACCAGAAGCAACGCTGAAACCCTCGTCACCATTTACGGCGGCTCAGGCTTTCTCGGCCGCCACGTGGTGCGCGCCTTGGCCAAACGCAACTACCTTATCCGGGTAGCGGTGCGGCGCCCCGATCTTGCCGGCCATTTGCAGCCGCTCGGCCGCGTCGGCCAGATCCATGCGGTGCAGGCCAATCTCCGCTACGGCCCTTCCGTGGAAGCCGCAGCGCGCGACGCCCATGTGCTGGTGAATCTGGTCGGCCTGCTGTTCGAGCGCGGGCGGCAGCGCTTCGACGCCGTCCACGCCTACGGCGCCGAACAGGTGGCGCTGGCGGCGAGCGCGCATGGAGCGCGTATAATCCATGTGTCGGCGATTGGCGCCGACGTAAACTCGCGCGCCGCTTACGCGCGCTCCAAGGCCGAGGCCGAACGCCTGGTGCTGGCCGGGTTGCCGCAGGCCGTCATTATGCGGCCGTCGATCATGTTCGGCCCGGAGGACGATTTCTTCAACCGCTTCGCCGCGCTGGCGCGCATCTCGCCAGCGCTGCCGCTGATCGGAGGGGGCGCCACCCGTTTCCAGCCGGTCTTCGTCGGCGACGTCGCCGCGGCGATCGCAGACGCGGTCGACGGCAACGCCAAGGACGGCACGATCTACGAATTGGGCGGGCCTGAGGTGAAGACGTTCAAGGAAATCTTGCAGTACGTGCTGGCGACGATCGAGCGCAAACGGCTGCTGGTGCCGGTGCCGTTCTTCGCCGCCAAGATCAAAGCGGCCTTGCTGCAATACTGGCCGAAGCCGCCGCTCACCCCCGATCAGGTCGAGCTGCTGCGGGTCGACAACGTGGTTTCCGAAGCCGCCAAAGCGGAAGGCCGCACGCTGCAGGGGCTCGGCATCGAGCCGGAGCCGCTCGAGGCGATCGTGCCGGCTTATCTCTGGCGCTTCCGCAAGACCGGCCAGTTCCGCAATCGCACGGCTTAGTCTCAGCTGCCTTACCAAAAATAAATTGCCAATAGACCGACGGCGCCGACAATGATTCGCCACCAGGCGAATAGCGCGAAGCTGTGGTGCTGCACGTAGCCCAAGAACGTCTTCACCACGATCCAGCCGAAGATGAACGAGCAGATAAATCCGACGGCGATCAAAGTGATGTCGGCGTGCGCGAGCTCGGCGCGATCCTTGTAGGTCGCGTAGGCAAAAGCGCCGACCATGGTCGGCATCGCCAGCCAGAACGAGAACTCCGCCGCCGAGCGGCGGTCGGCGCCGAACAACATGGCGCTGACAATGGTTGCGCCCGCGCGCGACACGCCGGGGACCATGGACAAGCATTGGCAAACGCCGATGCCGAAATACATCGGCAACGTGAAGCCGGTCGCTTCGTGATAACGCGGCTTTAACTCGAGCCGGTCGACGCCGAGCAGGATAAATCCACCGACGATGAGCGCGACGCAGACAATGCGCACGTCGAATAGATAGGTTTTGATGATCGGGTAGGCCAGCGCGCCGACGACCGCGGCCGGCAGAAACGCCAGCAGCACGCCGATAACAAATCGCGCCGCTGCCCAGTCGGTGAACATATTGCGCGCGAGATTCCACAGCCGCCCGAAATAAATGCTGAGCAGCGCCAGGATGGCGCCGAGCTGGATCAGGATGGCGAACGACTTGCCGAAGAAATCATCACCCCAGCCGAGAATGCGCTCCATCAAAAGCAGATGGCCGGTCGAGGATACCGGCAGGTATTCGGTTAGCCCCTCGACGAAACCGAGCACGGCCGCCTTGACCAGGTCGATATTCGCTGAGACCGCACCGGCCCCCTGGATCGCGTGAAGGGTCATGGGGTGTACTCCGGAAAAGCGGGTCGGTTCTTGGGGGAATCGCTTAGCGCCAGCACTTTTGGCGCACTGCCGTCATTCGGGCAACGAAAAAAGGCGTAATCGCCATTAATTTGCTCCGGTTTCGTTGCTACAATGTAACGGCTTTCTATAGTGCTTTGACCGATTCCCGCCGTGTATCAAACCGCATAAGCGGAAAACCATGCCGACGCTGTTCCATCAAACGCTTTGCCCGCATTCGCGCTACGTGCGGCTGATCCTCGCCGAATACGACATTCAAACGCGGCTAATCGAGGAACGGTTCTGGGAACGCCGGGAAGAGTTCATGTTGCTCAATCCGGCCGGCGAGGTCCCGGTGCTGGTGCAAGACGGCCAGCCCGCGGTCCCCGGCGCGACCATCATCGCCGAATATATCGAGGAGACGCTGCCGCCAGAACACGCCGGCGACCGCCTGCTGCCGGCGGCGGCCGGCGAAAGGGTCGAGGTGCGGCGGCTGTCGAACTGGTTCAACGACAAATTCCATGCCGAAGTGAGCGGTCCGCTGGTCAACGAACGCGTGTTCAAGCGGCATATGACGGCGGACCAGGGCGGTGGACCGCCCGACACCGAGACGCTGCGCACCGCCCGCCACAATATCCGCTATCATCTGGCCTATATCGGCTGGCTGGTGCGCACGCGCGACTGGCTCGCCGGCGACCAGCTGAGCTTGGCCGACCTAGCCGCGGCGGCACATTTATCCGCCGCCGATTATTTGGGCGATGTGCCGTGGAACGCAGACGAAGCCGCCAAGAACTGGTACGCGCGGGTAAAGTCGCGCCCGTCGTTCAGAACGATCCTGGCCGACACGCTGGCGGGACTGCCGGCGGCCGAAAGCTACGCCAATCTCGATTTTTGATCGACCCTGACAATATCAAGGCCGCGCTAATCGAGCACGCCAAGACGCGCGGCTTCCAGGTGGCCGGTGTGACGCGGCCCGACGCCGTGCCGGAAGCCAAAGCGCGACTTGAAAGGTTTCTCGTCAACGGCGCGCATGGCGACATGGTGTGGATGGAGACCACAGCCGCGCGCCGTGCTTCGCCGAGGGCGTTGTGGCCCGATGTACGCTCAGTAATCATGCTCGGCATGAATTACGGACCGGATGAGGATCCGCTAGCGATTCTTTTGCGCAAGAATCGCGCGGCGATTTCGAGCTACGCCAAAGGCGACGATTACCACGAGCTGATCAAGGCGCGGCTGACAGACGTCGCGCGCTGGCTGGTGGTAAACGCCGGCGGCGACGTCAAAGTGTTCGTCGACACCGCGGCGGTGATGGAAAAACCGATTGCCGAAAAAGCCGGGCTCGGCTGGCAGGGCAAGCACACAAATCTGGTGTCGCGCCAATTCGGCTCGTGGCTTTTTCTCGGCTCGATTTTCAGCACGCTCGAATTGCCGGCCGATCAGCCTGAGCCGGACAATTGCGGCAGCTGCCGCGCCTGTCTCGACATTTGCCCGACTGCGGCCTTCCCCGAACCTTATCGGCTCGACGCGCGGCGCTGCATTTCGTATCTGACCATCGAACACAAGGGACCGATCCCGCGCGAATTTCGCGCCGCGATGGGCAACCGCATCTACGGCTGCGACGATTGCCTCGCCGTGTGCCCGTGGAACAAGTTCGCGGTCGCCGGCCGCGAGGCCAAGCTCGCCGCGCGCGATACCTTGCGCGCGCCCGCGCTTGCCGACCTTGCCCGCCTCGACGACGCGCAATTCCGTGCGCTGTTCGCCAAGACCTCGATCAAGCGTACCGGGCGCGACCGCTTCGTGCGTAACGTTCTTATCGCCATCGGCAATTCGGGCGACGTTTCGCTTGCGCACGAGGTCAAGCGTTTGCTCTCCGACACCTCGCCGCTGGTGCGCGGCGCCGCGGTGTGGGCGCTGGGGAAATTATTGCCGCGAGACAAATTCGCCGCGTTACGCAAACCAGACGCCGATGAAAGCGTGTGCGACGAGTGGGCTGCCGCGCTGGCCTAGAATTCCTGCACCGCGCTTATCAGCCGCTCGAGGTCCTCTGGCCGCGACAGCCGGTGGTCGCCGTCCTTGATCAGCGTAAGCACCACGTCGTCACGCGCAAAGCGCGAGACGAGTTCGACCGCGAGCCGCCACGGCACGTCGGGGTCCTGCACGCCTTGCAAAATATGCACCGGGCAGGCGGTTTCGATGAGCCCGCCGAGCAACAAATGATGGCGGCCATCCTCGATCAACCGCTTGGTGATCGGATAGGGCCCTTCCGAATATTCCGACGGCCGCATCCAGACGCCTTTTTCCTCGATCTCGCGCTTGGTCGCGGAGGAGAAATGCTTCCACATCAGCTCCTCGGTGAAATCCACCGCCGGCGCGATTAGCACCATGCCGGCAATCGTCGTGCCGGCCTTCTGTTCGCGCAACAGGCGCGCGAGCAAGAGTGCCAACCAGCCGCCCATGGACGAGCCGACGACCACCTGTGGCCCTTGCGCGAAGCGCGTATAGACCGCGGTGCTTTCCTCCAGCCAGCGCGTGATGGTGCCGTCGGTAAAATCGCCGCCCGATTCACCGTGACCGGAATAATCGAAGCGCAGGCACGCGCGGCCTTGCGCGGCGGCCCATTGGTCGAGCGCCTGCGCCTTGGTGCCCTTCATGTCGGACTTGAAGCCGCCGAGCCAGAACAGCCCCGCACTCTTGTTGCCGCTCTTGCCCTCGCGCGCGCGCACGGCGATGGTCCGTGCCGGTGGAGGTGATTCGACTTGCAGGGAGGTCAGGCGGGATTCACTCATGCGCGCTTCGGCCAGATCAGCCCGTAATGTTGAAACAGACGGCCCCTTGTCGCCGCAAGTCGCCTTCGAGCGCAAGGGGGCCAACCTGAACCAGCCGCGGCCCCACTCGCTCGCCGGCGCCACGATCTTGCAGCTGGTGCCGGCGCTGCGCGACGATGAGCCCGGCCGCACCGCGCTCGACAGCGTGCGCATGCTGCTGCAAGCCGGCGCGCGCGCCATCGTTGCCGGCGCAGGCGGCCCGCTCGCCGGCGCCCTGCGATCCATCGGCGGAGAATTCCTGCCGATGCCGAACGACACGTTCAATCCGCTGCGCATCCACGGCAATGCGCGGCGGCTGTCGAACCTGATCGCAAGCGAGCGCATCGATATCGTGCATGCGCACAGCGCGGGCGCCGCCTGGAGCGCCATCGCCGCCACCCACCGCATGCCGGTGTTTCTGGTCACGTCCTTTCCCGACCGGCTGCCGCCAAATACTTGGCCGGACAGCCTGTATCGCGCATCGCTTTCGCGCGGCGACCGGGTAATCGCGCCGTCCGCTTACGTCTCGCGCGCCATAATCGAGCGCTACAAAATCGCGCCCGCCCGCATCAGCGTGATCCCGCGCGCGGTCGATACCGCAGCCTTCGATCCGGCGGCGGTTGACGGCGACCGCATCGCGACGCTGCGCCGGGCGTGGAGAATTTCGCCGCAGACGCGGGTGGTACTGGTCGCCGGCAGCATCGCGCCGGGCAATGGGCAGCTGAGCATGATCGTGGCCGCGCGGTTGTTGCTCGGCGGCGATGGCCGCAACATCGCCTTCGTATTCGCTGGCGGGGAGCATAGTGAGACGCGCGATCTGCGCAGCCTTCGCCGGCACGCCGGCATGCACGGCATCGAGACGTTATGCCGGTTCGTCGGTGATTGCCCCGACATGCCGGCCGCGCTCATGCTTGCCAATGTTGTGGTGGTGCCGGCGCTGCAGCCGCCTCTTTGCGGAGGCGCCGCCGCGCAAGCGCAGGCCATGGGCCGGCCCGTGGTCGTAAGCGCGGTCGGCGTGTTGCCGGAAAACGTTCTTTGCCCGCCGCGCATGCGCGAGGAGTTGCGCACCGGCTGGCTGGTTCGGCCCGATCATGCGAGCGAACTCGCGCGCGCGGTTGCGTCCGCGCTTGCGCTCGACGTCACCGCTTACCAGGCGCTGAGCGCCCGCGCGCGCCAATTCGCCGAATTCGCGCTATCGCCGCAAAGCGTTGCCGAAGCCATGCGCGGCGTTTATACCTCGCTGCTCGCCCGCGATGTCTGACGCCGGTGATTTCGAGGTCGTAAACGGCCTGTCGAGCTTGCGTTCGCCTACAATGCCGGCCGTCGAGAAACGTACTTCGGCGATGGCGCACGGCGAAATTTTCGAACCCGGTTCGAACGCCCAGCCACGCGCGCGGCAAACGCGCGATCCGATCACGGTGCTGATCGCAGTGCCCACGCTCGATGCCGGCGCGGCGGACGTCGGCGCGCTCGGGCTGGTGCGCATCCTCAAGCAAGCCGGCCACCGCGCAATCGTGGCATCGCAGGCCGGACAGCTGGTCGCCGACGTGACGGCGGCGGGCGGTGAATTCGTTCCGCTCGATCTTGCCAGCAACAATCCGTTGCGGATGCTGCGCAGCGCCGTCGCGCTTAACGCCATCGCACGAAAGCACGAATGCGACGTGATCCATGCGCTCGGCCGCTCGGCGGCCTGGAGCGCTTATTTCGCTGCGCGGGCGCGTGGCATTCCGTTCCTCACCGGCTGGTACAAGGGCTTTCGCGACCAGAACATTCTCAAGCACGCGTACAATAGCGTCATGGCGCACGGCGGTCGCGTGGTGGCGGTGAGCGAGCAGATCGCGCAATTGATCGCCGACCGCTACGGCACGCCGTGGCAGCGCATCGCGGTGGTGCCGTCCAGCATCGACTTTACGCGCTTCGATCCGGCTGAGGTCGGGCGCGAAAGCGTCGAGGCGACGCGCCGCGCCTGGGGCGTCAAGCACGACACCAAAATTATCCTGATCGCCGGCCGCATCGTGCGCCGCAAGGGCCATCATGTGGCGGTGAACGCGGCGCAGCGGCTGAAGGACATGGGTTTCAAGGATTTCTTATGCGTCTTCGTCGGCGAGGACCGCGGCCGCACCCATTACACCGGCGAGCTTTGGGACCTAGTGCTGTCGACTGGCACAATGGACGTCATCCGCATGGCGGCGCCGGTCGCTGACATGCCGGCCGCCTATGCTGCGGCGGCGGTCGTGGTGTCGGCGGCAGTGCAGCCGGAAGGCCTGCAACGCTCGATCCTGGAGGCACAAGCAATGGCGTGGCCGGTCGTCGTGTCCGACCTCGGCGCCGGGCCGGATGTCGTGCTTACTCCGCCGGCGGTGCCGGAGAACCGCATAACCGGCCTGCGCTTTGCCGCCGGCGATGACGCGGCGCTGGCGGTGACTTTGCTGCGGCTGTTCAGCCTGCCCGAGCCGGCCCGCCGCGCCATGGGCGCGCGCGGCCGCGACTGGGTGCTCGGCCATTTCAATGCGGGGGCGGTCGCCGAGCAGACTTTGCGGTTTTATGACGAGATCGCGGGAGGCCAAAAGGCCGGCTGTGCGGCGTCGCGGTTGCGGCAAAATTAGAGATATTTGAATAATTTGAGCGCGATTCTGGTCATTTCTATCGACCACGGCGGCGGAACTACGTTGACTTATTCGCCGTTTCTACCAATCTTTCGCTATCCGCGGTACGCTCCCGGCGTATCTGGGACCCGTCGCAACAACATGAGGAGATGATAGCCATTCGTCGTCCGATGAAGTCCGCGCTGCCCGCCCAAAAGGACGGCCCGCGCATCAACGAGGAGATCCGAGCCAAAGAGGTTCAGCTGATCGATAGCAATGGCGACAACAAAGGTGTCGTCGATTTTCAAGCCGCCATGAGCATGGCGGAAGCCGCCGGGCTCGACCTAGTCGAGATTTCTCCCAACACGACCCCGCCGGTCTGCAAGATCCTGGATTTCGGCAAGTACAAATTCCAGGCGCAGAAAAAAGCCGCCGAAGCCCGCAAAAAGCAAAAAATCGTCGAGGTCAAGGAGATCAAGCTCCGGCCGATGATCGACGATCACGATTATGACGTGAAGATGCGCTCGATGAAGCGCTTCTTCGAAGAGGGAGACAAGGTCAAGATTACCTTGCGTTTCCGCGGCCGCGAAATGGCGCACCAGGAGCTCGGCTACAAGCTGCTCAATCGCGTCAAGGAAGACACCGCGCCGATGGCCAAGATCGAATCGGAACCGCGGTTCGAAGGCCGGCAGATGGTGATGCTGCTGGCGCCGCGCTGAAATAATCCGTTCGTTCCCGCGCAAGCGGAAATCCAGAGATAAAGAAGAAGCATTCGCTTGGTATTTCTGGGTCCCCGCTTGCGCGCGGACGAACGGGACTGAAAGCCCGTCTTATCCGCGGCGCTCGGCTTCCCAGCGGCCGGCGCAAGTGCCGCTCGAACCGATGCCGTGCCAGGTACCAGCGCCGGAGCTTGCCGACAGGTGGCCGGTGCCGGCGGCGCCCTTGTCGCCGAGCTTGATGCTGACATTAACCGCGCCATTGCTGGCGACCGTGCCGGCGAGATTGACCGAGCCGTCGCCGTTATAGCTGACGCGGCCGTTCTCCACCGTCAGGCCGTAGCGGTAGCCGCGGTCGCAATCGCCCTTTTCGGTGATGATCAGCACACTCCAATTGCCGTCTTGGGTTGCTGCAAAGGCCGCGGGCGGCGGACTGACGAAGGCGGTACCGGCCAGCATCGGCAAAAACACAACGAAACTCATCACGCGGCGCATAACGACCCCCTGCATGGTGGATTTACCGGGTGCCATAGCAAAGGGCCTGAAACACAAAGTTAACGCCGTTGCAAAAGTTGCAAGGCCGGGCGGCCTCTGCCATAACGCCGCCCTCTCGTCGCCCGGCCAGTCAGGGCTGCCGTGGCGGCGAAAAAAGCTCAATTCCGAGCATCCGCTCAAAGACTTAGGTCCGCAGAGCACATCCCGGCCAAATGGGGCCTGGCGCCCCATATCGCGCCGATGAGGAGAGCAAAATGCCCAAGCTGAAGACCAAATCGGGCGCCAAAAAGCGCTTCAAGATCACCGCCACCGGCAAGGTGAAATTCCAGCAGTCCGGCAAGCGCCACGGCATGATCAAGCGGACCACCCAACAGATCCGCGACCATCGCGGCACCAAGGTGCTGTTCAAGACGGACGGCGACAACATCAAGAAATACTTTTTGCCCAACGGCTGATCGAATTTACGGCCGCCCGCGCGCGGCTTTTGTCGCCGTCAAGTACGCTGAAGAACTGCAAGGAGATTTCCCATGGCCCGCGTCAAACGTGGCGTCACCGCACACGCCAAGCACAAGAAAGTCCTCAAGGCCGCCAAGGGCTATTACGGCCGCCGCAAGAACACCATCCGCATCGCCAAGCAGGCGGTCGAGAAGGCCGGCCAATACGCCTTCCGCGACCGCAAGCGGCGCAAGCGCACCTTCCGTGCCCTCTGGATCCAGCGCCTAAACGCGGCGGTGCGCCCCTTCGGCCTCAACTACAGCCGCTTCATCGCCGGCCTGTCGAAAGCCGGGCTGATGGTCGATCGGAAAGTTCTGTCCGATCTCGCCATCCGCGAGCCGGCGGCGTTCCAGGCGATCGTGGAAAAGGCCAAGGCCGCGTTGCCGGCGTAACCATTAGGTGTCATGCCCGCGAAAGCGGGCATCCAGTAACCACCGACCATAGTAATCTGCATACCGGGGTTATTGGATCGTCCGCTTACGCGGACGATGACGTCGGGGGCTTTTGATGACTGACATTGCCAGGCTCGAATCCGACCTGCTCGCGGCAATCGCTTCAGCCAAGGGCGAAGCCGCGCTCGAAACCGTGCGCGTGGCCGCGCTTGGCAAGAGCGGCTCGGTGTCGGCACTGCTCAAGACGCTCGGTGCGATGAACCCGGACGAGCGCAAGGTGCAAGGGCCGGCGATCAACGGACTAAAGGAGCGCGTCACCGCCGCGATCGCTTCCGCCAAAGATGCGCTCGGCGCCGCCGCGCTCGACGCCCGCCTTAACACCGAAACCGTCGACGTCACGCTGCCGGTGTGCGAGGCGCCGGCCGAGAGTGGCCGCGTGCATCCGATCAGCCAGGTGACCGACGAACTCACCGCCATCTTCGCCGACATGGGCTTCGCGGTCGCGGAAGGTCCCGACATCGAGACCGACGACTACAATTTCACCAAGCTGAATTTCCCCGAAGGCCATCCGGCGCGGGAGATGCACGACACGTTCTATTTCTCGCCCAAGCCGGACGGCTCGCGGTTGCTGCTGCGCACGCACACCTCGCCGGTGCAGGTGCGCACCATGTTGACGCAGAAGCCGCCGATCCGCGTCATCATCCCCGGCCGCACCTATCGCAGCGACTCGGACCAAACCCACACGCCGATGTTCCATCAGGTCGAAGGTCTGGTCATCGACAAAGGCTCGCATCTCGGCCACCTGAAATGGATTCTGGAGGAATTCTGCAAGGCCTTCTTCGAGGTCGACAGCGTAAAGATGCGCTTCCGTCCATCGTTCTTCCCGTTCACCGAGCCCTCGCTGGAAGTCGACATCCAGTGCAAGCGCGACAAGGGAGAAATCCGCTTCGGCGAAGGCGAAGACTGGCTGGAGATTCTCGGCTGCGGCATGGTGCATCCGAACGTGCTGCGCAGCTGCGGGCTTGATCCGGCGGAGTATCAGGGCTTCGCCTGGGGCTTAGGCATCGACCGCATCACCATGCTTAAATACGGCATGAACGACCTGCGCGCCTTCTTCGAGGCGGACGTGCGCTGGCTCGCGCATTACGGCTTCCGGCCGCTCGATTTCCCGACGCTGGCGGGGGGATTGAGCACGTGAAATTCACCCTGCCCTGGCTGAAAGAACATCTCGACACGGTCGAACCGCTTGCGGCGATCGTCGACAAGTTGACCATGATCGGGCTCGAGGTCGAACGCGTCGAGGACAAGGCGGCGCTGCTCAAGCCCTTCGTCATCGCTAATGTAATTTCCGCCGAGAAACACCCGAACGCGGACCGTCTACGCGTCTGCATGGTCGACATAGGCGACGGCAAGCCCATCCAAGTCGTTTGCGGCGCGCCCAATGCGCGCGCCGGCATGAAGGGTGTGTTCTCGGCGCCGGGCGCGTTCATTCCGGGCAAAAACATCACGCTGCAAGTAGGCACTATCCGCGGCGTGGAAAGCTGCGGCATGCTGATGTCCGAAGCCGAACTACAGCTATCCGACAACCACGACGGCATCATCGACCTGCCTGCCGACGCGCCGGTCGGCAAGAGCTACGCCGATTATGCCGCGCTCGGCGAGCCGGTGATCGAGATCAACCTCACGCCCAACCGGCCGGACTGCACCGGCGTCAACGGCATCGCGCGCGATCTCGGCGCCACCTCGATCGGCGACTTCAAGGACCGCCCGCCTAAGCCGGTGAAGGGTACGTTCCCCTGCCCGGTCAAGGTCACGCTCGATTTCGGCGCGACCCCGCAGCTGTGCCCGGCCTTCGGCCTGCGCCTGGTCAAGGGCGTCAAGAATGGCCCTTCGCCCGACTGGCTGCAGAAGCGGCTTGCGGCCATAGGCCTGCGCCCGATCAACACGCTGGTCGACATCACCAACTTCATCACCTTCGACCGCGGCCGCCCGCTGCATGTATTCGACGCCGCCAAGGTCAACGGCAATCTCACCGTGCGGCGCGCGCAGAACGGCGAGACACTGCTTGCGCTCGACGGCAAGACCTACACGCTTGATGCCGCCATGTGCGTGATCGCCGACGAGATGGGCGTCGAATCGCTTGCCGGCATCATGGGCGGCGAGACGACCGGCTGCTCGGAGACGACGACCGATGTGCTCATCGAATCGGCGCTGTGGGACGAGTTCAACGTCGCGCAGACCGGCCGCAAGCTCGGTATCAATTCCGACGCGCGCTATCGTTTCGAGCGCGGCGTCGATCCTAATTTCATGTTGCCCGGACTCGAGCTCGCCACCCAAATGGTGTTCGACTTCTGCGGCGGCACGCCGTCCGAAATCACGGTCGCCGGCGATCCGACGCCAAAAGAAAAAGTGATCGACTTCCCGCTGAGCGAATTGCCGCGGCTCGCCGGCTTGAAGCTGCCGCTGGCCGACGTGCGCCGCGTGCTGCAGAAGCTCGGCTTCTTCGCGGTCGGCCAGGACGAGCGCGTGAAAGTCGCGGTGCCGTCGTGGCGGCCGGACGTGCAGGGCCGCGCCGACATCGTCGAGGAGCTGGTGCGTATCGTCGGCGTCGACCAGGTGCCCTCGACGCCGTTCCCGCGCGGTGATGCCGCGCGCAAGCCCGTGCTCACGCCGATCCAGAACCGCACCCGCAAGGCCAAGCGCGCGCTCGCCGCCCGAGCCATGGTGGAGGCGGTCACCTGGTCGTTCGTGTCCAAACGCGAAGCCGAGTTGTTCGGGGGCGGCGGCCCGGCGCTGGCTTTGGCTAATCCGATCGCCGCCGAATTGTCCGACATGCGGCCGAGCCTGATCCCCGGACTGGTGACGGCGGCGCAGCGCAATGCCGACCGTGGCAGCACGGACGTCGCGCTGTTCGAGGTCGGGCAGGTGTTCAAAGGCGACCGTCCAGAGGATCAACTCACCGCCGCCGGCGGCGTGCGCCGCGCGCTGGCGAAAGCTTCCGGCATCGACCGACACTGGTCAGGCACAGCCAGCCCGGTCGACGCCTTCGATGCCAAGGCCGACGCTTTTGCCGTGCTGTCGGCTGCCGGCGCGCCGATGCAGGCTTTACAGGTCGTGCCGGGCGGGCCGGCTTGGTTCCATCCCGGCCGTTCCGGCACCATCCAGATCGGGCCGCAGAACGTGCTCGGCGCCTTCGGCGAATTGCATCCGCGCAGCCTTGCGGCGCTCAAAGCGGAAGGCCCGCTGGTGGCGTTCGAAGTGATCCTGGAGAAAATCCCCGAGCCCAAGGCTAGAGCGACGCGGGCCAAGGCCTTGCTCGAACTCCCGCTGTTCCAGCCAGTGACGCGCGATTTCGCTTTTGTCGTTGAGAACAACGTGAAGGCCGCCAACATCGTGCGCGCGGCACAAAACGTCGACAAGAAACTGATCGTCGGCGTTACCGTGTTCGACATCTATGAGGGCAAGGGCATCGAGCCGGGTAAAAAGTCGATTGCGATAGCCGTCACCCTGCAGCCGCGCGACAAGACCATGACCGATGCCGAGATCGACGCGCTCGGGCAGAAGATCGTCGCCGAGGTCGGCAAGAAGACGGGCGGCGTGCTGCGGGCTTAAGCCGGCAACAGATCCGCGAAAGCAAAGCCGTCGCGCTCGACCGTCTTACCGACTTCGACTGCAATCTTGCGCTTGAGCATCGGCCCGGCCGACACGAAGGTGTGGAATTCGCCATTCTCGCCGCAAGGGTCGATAGCGGCGGGAAAGTCGGCCAGCAAAGCCGTGTCGAAGCGCCGGCCCGCGAACGCGGTCGGCAATTTCTTCAAGTCAACGACGGCAAGATGGGCCTCGACGCCGGCCTCGATCATGGCGCGCGCGAGCGGTGCGGTGGGCTTCAGCCAGAGCGGAAAGACCGGTGTGATGCCGGTGCCGGCGAGATTTTTCTCGCGGTAGGCGCGGATGTCCTCCAGATAGAGATCGCCGAAGATGATATGCGTGACGCCGCGCGTTTTGGCGTCCTGCACCACCGCCGCCATTTCCCGTTCGTAAATTTCGTTCGGACACGGATAGGGAATGCGCACAATGACTGCCGGCAAACCGGCGGCGTCGAGCTGCGCCATCAGCAATTCCTCGCGCACGCCATGCATGCTGACGCGCGCGAACGAATCGGTCACGGTCGTCAGCGCACCGACGATGTCGAACTCGCCGCTCGCGCGCGCCTCGTGCAGCGCCCACGCTGAGTCCTTGCCGCTCGACCAGGCGATCAAAGCTTTCGGCTGCGCCATCAATCGTCCCCATCGCGGCGCGCGGCGGCGCCGACAATCACCACATCCACATCGCTGTCGGCCGGCGCAGCGCCGGGCACGGGCTTCGCCAGCAGCGCCATACCGGCGGCCAGAAGTGAGCGACGATTAAGCCTCGACATGGTATCCGAAAGATTGATGGTGCCTGCGTCAGATTGCCCGAACCCGCGTGCCGCTGCAATTTTTATGGCTAATGGATGGTAACTCCGGCGCGCCGCGGATGAACCAAATTGCAATGAGTCTTCGCTAAATTCGGCGGCAACAAGACGTGTGGGAAACGCTGACTGCGGCGGCAAGAATTGACGCCAGGGGCTTAACTGCAATGAGTTGGATGGCGGACGGGATCGGGCGTTTTCTCGCCCATTATCTGGAAAAGCCGGCGCAGGGCTATGAGCCATTCACGCCGAGCAATGCCGACGCCTTGCGCGCCACGCTCAGGCCCGGCGATGTGCTCCTGGTCGAAGGCAACAATCACATCTCCGGCGTCATCAAGTATCTCACGCAGTCCACCTGGTCGCACGCCGCGCTCTATGTTGGCCCGATCGGCGACCGCGAAACCGCCGACGGCGAGCCGCTGGTGCTGGTGGAAGCCAATATCGGCCACGGCGTGGTGGCCGCGCCGCTGTCGAAATACATCCATTGCCACACCCGCATCTGCCGGCCGATCAACCTCACCGCCGACGATTGCGCGCGCGTCTGCGCCTACGCGGCCGAGCGCATCGGCTTCGACTACGATCTCAAGAACATCATCGACCTGATGCGCTATCTGTTTCCGCTGCCGGTGCCGCAGCGCTGGCGCCGACGCCTGATGGCGCTCGGTTCGGGCCATCCCACGCGCATCATCTGTTCGGCGCTGATCGCACAGGCCTTCGAGAACGTGCGCTACCCGATTTTGCCGAAAGTAACGACGGTCGAGAGCGAAGCGGCGCGCCAGGAGATCCTCGAAATCCGCCATTCCTCGCTGTTCGCCCCGCGCGACTTCGACATCTCGCCCTATTTCGAGGTGGTCAAGCCGACGCTGCTGAAAGGCTTCGACTACAAAGCGATGGCCTGGGCCGATTTGCCGGCAATCGACGCCACTGCGCTCGTGCCGGCGTCGGACGAGGCGGTCGCCGGCGAGACGATGTCGGTGTAAGCAAGACTATTGCGCCCCTTGCCGGTTTGCGTCCGCCGGCTTACCTCTTTCTTCCATGCTCGACGCCGCCTTCAATGCGCTTGCGCAACTGTTCACCCGGCCGCTGCGCGCGGTGCTGATGAAAGCCGTCGGGCTTTCCTTGTTGCTGATCGTTATCATCGGCATCGTGCTCAACCGCGCCTTCAGCGCGCTGGCGCAAAGCGGCGCGACCTGGGCCGAGCAGACCACGGGCGTCGCCCCGCACGCGGCCTGGGCAAGCCTTGCCTGGGTGTTGTCGATCATGGCGGGCCTCGGCATCGTCACCGGCGCTTTATTCCTGATGCCGACCATCACGGCTTTCGTCGGCAGCTTCTTCGTCGACGAGGTGGGCGACGCCGTGGAGCGCGACAGCTATCCGGCCGAGCCGCCGGGCAAGGCGCTGCCGCTTCTGCGCGCGCTGATCGAGGGCGTGAATTTCACCGTGTTGTCGCTCCTGGTCTATCTCTGCGCGCTGCCCTTCATTTTCTTTGCCGGAATCGGCGTGATCGTCTTGTTCCTGGCGAACGCCTACCTGCTCAGCCGCCAATATTTCGAGTTTGCCGCCATGCGCTTCCGTCCGCCGCACGAGGTCAAGGCGATGCGCAAGGCCAACGCGCCCTACATTTTTCTCGCCGGCATGGTGATCGCGGTGTTCGTGTCGATCCCGTTCGTCAATCTGGCGACGCCGATCTTCGCCATGGCCTACATGGTGCACATCCACAAGGGCATGAACGGCAAGCGGGCGGAATTGATCGAGCGACCGCGCTAGATCTTCCGCTGCGCCGCGTTCCAGTGCTTTTCCAGATTGGCGATCAGCGCCGGGCTGAAATGGCAATAGGCCTGCTCGCGGCAATAGACCGCCATATAGCGGCGAAATATGTCGAGCGGTTCTTCGCCAACGCGGAAGGCGCGCCGGTTGCCGGCGGCGCTGACCGTGCCGGAGCCGGTGAACGCCTCGACCGCGCGCGCAACCGCGGCATCCACCTCGCCCGGCGGCACGACCTCGTCGCAGATCATGCGGCCCTCCGGTGAGTCGCAATCGAGCCGGCGGCCCATCAAGATCGCTTGCCGCGCGATGCGCGCGCCGACAAACCGCGGCAGCCGCAAATTGGCGGCGCCCGGGATGATGCCTTCCTTGCGCGCGGGCAGCGTCATATAAGCGTCGCTGCCGGCCGCCACGTAGTCCATCGCCAGAAGATATTGGCAGCCACCGCCGACGGCGAAGACATCGAGCCCGGCGATCCAGGGCTTCTCCTGGGTGCCGCCATAGACTTCGTCGGGGCTCTCCGCGCCGGGCATTGCCAGCCCACGCAGCATCTTGTTCACCACACCCATGTCACGGCGGATATACCAAAGGTATGGAATCTTTCCGCGGTAGAGATGCGTGAGGTTTATGCCGGCGGAAAAGACTTTCCGGCCGTTGTATTTTGGATGATCGACCACGTCGCCGCGCAGCACGCAGATTTCGCTCATCGGGTCCATGATCGCGATATCGGCTGCGGTCTCGGTGTCGTTGAGCGTGTCATCGTCCTCGGCATTGAGAAAGCGCGGATTCTTGAGGATGACCACTGCGGCCTTGCCCTGCCGCTCGACACGCGCGGGGCCGAAATCGACCGCATCTTTCATGATGAACTCGCGCACCCGCTCGATCGATTCCATCTTCGGCTGCAGCATGGCCTGACAAAGATGCATGCCGGCGTCGGGCAGCGCGAGAACTTGCGCGAGAAATATCCCCTGATCGATCTCGACGCCGTCTTTCTCGCTTTGCATAAACGCGCTTTCGGCATCGACCAGCTTACGCGTCGGCGTCAATCCCGGAACGAGCGTTGCCGCATTGTAGGAAAGCTCATCGACGCGCTTGAATGCGGCGAGATTTTTGGTGAGCTTGCGATAAATTGCGTCAGCGTGGTTTTTCAGAAACCGCTCGCGCGCGCTGCGGCAATTCAATTGAATAATGTCGGCCGCCAGTTGCTGTTCGACGGTACGCTTGGGCTTGCGCGGCAGCTTGGATAGAAAATCCAAACCGGCGCGCCAGTATTTCGAGGCCGTGGCGGCGTCGCGTTTGAAATCGCGGCCGAAATGCAGAAACGTATTCATCCAGACGACGCCAGGCTTGCTCGGCAAGCCGGCATTACCGAAGATGAATTTCGCATCGGCGAGATCGACGACTTTGCGCTTGCCAGAGCCGACCATAGGCAATTCCCTCGATCGTTCCTATAACACCGTCTTTTCCGGCCATTGGCACAAGTCCGCGATCAGGCAACTCTCGCAGCGCGGTTTGCGCGCGAGACAAGTGTAGCGCCCGTGCAGGATAAGCCAATGGTGGGCGTGCAGCTTGTATTGCGCCGGTACCACCTGCTCGAGTTTCTGTTCGACCTCGAACGGGTTTTTGCCGGGCGCCAGGCTGGTGCGGTTGCCGACGCGGAAAATGTGTGTGTCGACCGCAATGGTCGGCTCGCCGAAAGCGACATTGAGCACAACGTTCGCGGTCTTGCGCCCGACGCCGGGCAGCGCCTCCAGCTCCTCGAGCACGCGCGGCACCTGCCCGCCGTGGTCGGCGATAAGCCGGCGCGACAACTCGACCACGTTCTTGGCCTTGGTGCGGAACAGCCCGATGGTCTTGATCAGGTCGCGCACGCGCTCTTCCCCGAGCGCCACCATTTTCTCCGGCGTGTCGGCTAAGGCGAAGAGCGCGGGCGTCGCCTTGTTGACGCCGGCGTCGGTCGCCTGCGCCGAGAGCACCACTGCCACCAGCAACGTAAACGGGTTGATATGTTGCAGCTCGGTCTTGGGTTCCGGGCTAGCTGCCTGGAAACGGCGGAATGCTTCTGCGATCTGGGCATTAGTCCACGGCTTGGGACGCGCGCTTTTGCGCGCCTTTCGTTTCACGGACGAATTTCGAGCGGACTTTTTCGCCATGGTTCCGGTATACTGAGCGCCATGAGCGCCGACAACAGCGACTTCGAACCGACGATCTTTTCCGCGGTGCTCACCCCGCACCGTTCGTTCGGCCATGTCGGCTTCCTGGTGTTAATGCTCGTGTTCGGCGGTGTCAGCTTCATCTCCGGTATCGCCTTCCTGCTGATGGGCGCTTGGCCGGTGTTCGGCTTTTTCGGGCTCGACGTGCTGCTGTTGTATATGTCGTTCCGCCTCAACTACCGCCACGCCGCGGCTTACGAGGAGGTCACGGTGACGCCGACCGCACTCAAGGTGCGCAAGGTCAGTCATCGGGGGACGGCGCGCGAATGGGTACTCAATCCGCTCTGGGTCAAGCTCGACAAGGTGGTGCACGAGGAATTCGGCATCGAGCACCTGTTTCTGGTGTCGCGCGGCAAGCAGCTCGCAATCGCTAATTTCCTCGGCCCCGACGAAAAGGCGAGCTTTGCGCAGGCGCTCGGCAACGCGTTGAGCGAGGCCAAGCGCGGGGTGACGCGGACCGTTCTACCCTAGTCGTTGTCAGGAATCGGGTGGCCGGGCCCTGCGGCTCGGCCTAGATAGGCGGCATGAACATGACCCAGACGACGGCCTTGGCCGACCGTTTTCCCGCCTTCGCCCCGCTGCCGACCGCGGCGGCGGATTACGACATCGTGCGCCGCGCCATCGCGCATATTCGTGGCAATTGGCGTTCGCAGCCCGAGATCGAGGCCATCGCCGACGCCGCCGGCGTTTCCTCAACCGATCTGCATCATCTGTTCCGCCGCTGGTGCGGACTGACCCCCAAGGCCTTTTTGCAGGCGCTCACGCTCAGCCACGCGCGTGACCTGCTGCGCGCGTCGGCAAGCGTCTTGGACACCGCCTATGAAGTCGGCCTGTCCGGACCGGGCCGGCTGCATGATTTATTCGTGACGCACGAAGCGATGTCGCCGGGCGAATGGAAGGCGGGCGGCGAAGGGCTCACAATCTCATACGGTTTCCATCCTTGCCCGTTCGGCACGGCGCTGGTGATGAACGCGCCGCGCGGGCTTGCCGGCCTCGCGCTCGCCGACGCCGGCAAGGAACGTGCGGCGCTGCGCGACATGCGCGCGCGTTGGCCGAAGGCGCGCTACGCCGAGGACTTCGCGGCGACCGCGCCGACCGCGCGGCGCATCTTCGACCCGGCGTTGTGGCGCCCGGAGCAGCCGCTACGCGTGGTGCTGATCGGAACGGATTTCGAAGTGCGCGTGTGGGAGAAGCTGCTCACCATCCCGATGGGCAGACTCGACACTTATTCCGGCGTCGCGGCCAAAGTCGGCGAACCGAAGGCCGCGCGCGCGGTCGGCGCCGCCGTCGGCAAGAATCCGATCTGCTTCGTGGTGCCGTGTCACCGCGTGGTCGGCAAGAACGGCGACCTCACCGGCTATCACTGGGGCCTCACCCGCAAGCGCGCGATGCTCGGCTGGGAAGCCGGCATGGCGGCGGCCTGATTACGCCGCCAGATCGAGCTTCGACTTCACCGTCGAATCCGCGTTGAGCCGGTAGATCATCGGTACGCCGGTATCCAGATTCAACTTGGTGATGCTCTCCGGCGTATGCTTGTCGAGCACCATCACCAGAGCGCGCAATGAATTACCGTGCGCCGAAACCAGCACGTGTTCGCCGCGCATCACCCGCGGCAGAATTTCCTGGATGTAATAAGGCAACACGCGCGCGGCGGTGTCGCGTAAGGATTCGCCGCCAGGCGGCGCGATGTCGTAGGAGCGGCGCCATTTGTGCACCTGCTCGTCGCCCCATTTCTTGCGCGCGTCGTCTTTGTTCAACCCGCACAGATCGCCGTAGTCGCGCTCGTTGAGCGCCTGATCCTTGAACACTGGGATATCGGTCTGGCCGAGTTCGCCCAGCATCAGATCGAGCGTGCGCTGCGCGCGGATCAGCGCGGAAGTAAACGCCACGTCGAACTTGATACCTTGCGCCTTGAGCTTGCGGCCGGCCTCGCGCGCTTCCGCAACGCCCTTTTCGGTCAGGTCGATGTCGCGCCAGCCGGTGAACAGGTTCTTCAGGTTCCAGTCGCTCTGGCCGTGACGCACGAGCACGAGGAGGCGGTCGGTCATCCTTTTGCGGCTCCCATTGCCGATGCTTGGCGTATTTTCTTGCCAATCTTTGCGGCGCTCAACAGACACACGATGGCAACCAACAGTAAGACGACGGACACGGCTGCGTTCAGAATGTCGTTGTTCTTCGGTATGACGTAGTCCGTCAGCCAGCTGCAGGCCAGCGCGCCGAAGCCGATCACCATGAGAACGATGACCTTCTTCCCCTCCGGTCCGCTGAGGTCTGTCTTGGCTGGCGGCGTCGGCTCTTTTTTGAACCGGATCGCCATGACGATGCCGACGATGAGGCAGACGATGCCGAGCCCGGCGAACAAATAAGGCGCCCATTCCGGCGCCGGTTCCGTACCCGGCACCCACGGCTTGGCGTATTCATAAACCATGTAGAAGCAGGCGATGCCCGCGCCGATCATCGCGTACATAAAACCTGACCGCTTGGTCACTTGTTCCGGTGTCATATCGCCCCCCGTCTAAAAATTTGCGAGGCCGAGCACGTCGGTCATCGAATAAAGCCCCGGCTTCTGTCCGCGTGCCCAGGCCGCCGCGTGCAGCGCGCCGCGTGCGAAGATCATGCGGTCCTCGGCCTTGTGCGTGAGCTCGACGCGTTCGGCTTGCCCGGCGAAGATGACGCTGTGCTCGCCCACCACGCTGCCGCCGCGCAACGCGGCAAATCCGATGTCGCCTACTTTACGCGCGCCGGTGTGGCCGTCACGGCTCCGCACCGAGTGCTGGTCAAGCTCGATGCCGCGGCCTTGCGCCGCCGCGCGACCGAGCATCAGCGCGGTGCCGGACGGCGCGTCGACTTTCTGGTTGTGGTGCATTTCCAGAATTTCAATATCGAAGGACGCATCCAGCGTCTTGGCGACGCGGCGCGTGAGCGCCGCTAAGAGATTGACGCCTAGGCTCATATTGCCGGACTTCACGATCGTCGCGCGCTTGGCAGCGTCCTTGATTTTGGCTTCGTCGGCTGCGCTCAGGCCCGTGGTGCCGATGACGTGGACCTTGCCGGCCTTGGCGGCGAGCGCGGCGAAGGCGACGGTCGCGACCGGCGCCGTGAAATCGATAATGCCGTCGGCTTGGGCGAGCAGTGTCGCCGCGTCGCCCACGAGCTTGACGCCGTTCTCCGGGGAGCCGGCAAGCGTGCCGGCGTCCCAGCCGATCAGCGGCGAGCGCGCATCTTCCAGCGCCCCAACAAGCGCAACACCCTTCACATCGGCGATCGCCTTGACCAGCGTGCGGCCCATCCGCCCGCCGGCACCGGCGACCACAAGCCGCATGTCGGCCATCGGTCTAACTCCCGGAACGTGCGACCGAGGGTATAGCCCGGCGGGCCAGAAAAGGCACTACGGCTGGGCGCCGTCGTAGCCCTCGATGATGAGAATAGCGGCGGTCGCGTGCGGCAAGCGCCGCTTGATGTTTTCCTGATATTCCGGCGAGTAGTAGCAGGCGCGGGCAGCTTTATAGTCGGGAAACTCGATGACGATGTTGCGCGCGCGGGCCTTGCCCTCCGGCGCCTCGGACTTGCCGGCGCGGATGACGAAGCGGCCGCCGAATTTCTTGAAGATCGCCGCATTTGCGACGGCATAGGGCTTGTAGCCCTCTTCGTTTTTCACATCGACTTGCGCGATCCAGTAACCCTTCGGCATCATTGGCCTCCCTTGTCCCGTTACTTGCTCGCCATCGGAGAAAAGTCACGGCTGAAGACCGTCGTAACCCTCAACAATGATGAGATCGAATTCGGCGCGACCTTTCCGGTGTGCCGCGGCAGCCTGATAGCCGGGCGATTTGTAGCAGGCCAGCGCCGCCTCATAGCTCGGGAACTCGATCACCACGCTGCGCGAACGGATCATCCCTTCCAGTTTTTCGTTATTGCCGCCGCGCACGAGGAACCGGCCGCCGAACTGGCCGATCGGCGCCATGTCGGCGGCCATGTAGGCCATCTAGCCTTCCGGCTCGGTCACATCGACATGCGCGATCCAGTAACCCTTGGCCATCTCAACTCCCCGTCATTTTCCCGTCGCTTGTTCGATCTCGGCAATAATCGCATCGGCCGCCGTCTTCGGATCGCGCGCCTCCAGCACCGGCCGCCCCACCACCAGATAGTCGGCGCCGGCCTCGATCGCGCGCGCCGGCGTCACGATGCGCTTCTGGTCGTCCGAGGCGCTACCGGCGGGGCGGATGCCGGGCGTCACCAGCGTCATGCTGCGGCCGACGATGCCGCGCAGATTGGCCACCTCCTCCGCCGAGCACACTAGGCCGTCGATGCCGATATCGCGTGCCTGCGCCGCGCGCGCGGCGGCGAGTTCGCCGACGCCGAGGTCGTAGCCGGCGGCGGCGAGATCGGCGTCGTCGTAGGAGGTGAGCACGGTCACCGCAAGAATGCGCAGCGTCGAACCATGCTTGCCGTCCACCGCCGCCTTCATGGTCTGCGGATAGGCATGCACAGTGAGAAAAGTCGCGCCCATCTGCGCCACGCTCTCGACGCCCTTGGCGACCGTGTTGCCGATGTCGTGCAGCTTGAGATCGAGGAACACCTGCTTGCCGGCGGCGATCAAGCCGGCCGCGAACGGCAGCCCGCCAGCAAAGGCGAGCTGAAAGCCGATCTTGTAGAAGCACACGCTCTCGCCCAGGCGCGCCACCATGGCCTCGGCGGCTTTAACCGACGGCAGGTCGAGAGCGACGATCAGGCGTTCGCGGGCATCGAGCGTCACAGAAAATCCTCACATCATCATCCGCGCCATGTCCACCAGGCGCGCCAGCTCCGCCCGAAACAAATTTGCGGTGCCGGTGTCTGCAATGCTTCCCATTTCGTCGAAAGCCTGGTCGGCCTGCGGGATCGCCACCTGCTCGGGGATCACCAGCGCGCCGCAGCCGAGTTCGAGGATCTGCCGAAGCGCCATCAGCGAGCGCAACCCGCCGGAACGGCCGGGCGAGGCCGATGCGATCGCGAATACGCGGCGCTTGAATGCAGCATAAGTCGGATCGCCGCGCTCGCGCACGCGCGAAACCCAATCGATGGCGTTTTTAAGCATCGGCGTCACCGAGGCCGAGTATTCGGGGCTGGCGATGAACACGCCCTGATGCGCCATGATCATCTGCTTGAGCTTGAGTGCATTGGCCGGTGGTCCGGTATTGGCTTCGAGATCACCCTCGTAGAGCGGCAGCGGATAATCCTCGAGCGAGATGCGCGTGACGTCGACGTCGATCAAGGCCAATTCTTTCACCGCCAGCGCCGCCAGCCTGACATTGTGCGAGCCGGTGCGGGTCGAGCCGGGCAGGACGAGGATTTTCGGCGTGGCCATCGGCGGCTCCGTTGAACAGCGGCCACCAATATCACATCGCGACGATTAACGGCCGCGATAAACCCACACGCGTGCCGGCGGCAGGTTCAGCCAGATCAATTCGGAGGGCTCGGCCCTGATGGCCGACAGCGCCTTGGGGATCGGCGGCACCATCGCATAGGTGAACTGCACGAAAGGCGCGTCCTTTGCCATCAGGCTCATGGCGTCGGCGATCAGGCGCAGGCGCGTGCGCAGCGGCTTGGTGACCAGCGGCAGGCTCGACACCACCGCAGCGGCCGGCTCGCGCACAAAAGTTTCCAGCAGCCGGCGCAGCCGATAGGCATCGCCTTGCACGACGGTCGCCGCCGGATAGCGCGTGCGCAGCAGCCGACAGAAGTCCGGATTGAATTCGACCAGGATCAAACGCGCCGGATCGACGCCGCGCTCGACCAGCGCCTGCGTCACCGGACCGGTGCCGGGCCCGAGCTCGATCACCGGACCGCTCGTGCCCGGATCGACGTAGCGCGCCATGGTGCGCGCCAGCGCCCTGCCCGACGGCATCACCGCTCCGGTGGAGATCGGTTTTTCGATCCAAGTACGAATGAATTGCATCTCGTCATCGAGACGCAGGGCCTTCTTGGCGACGCGGACAACTGTACGTGCGGGCATAGTTGCGGGTCACGCGTACGGGGAAAAGGATTAGTCCAACGACTTCACGGGTATAGGGCCCCGGGCGGGGGGTCAAGATGGCTACTCAGTATGGCTGCCCCGACTTCCCAGCCCATCGAGAAAATCCTTGACCCGGCTGAAGAATCCGGTCGATTCCGGCTGGGTTGCCTCGGATGATAGCTTTTCGAACTCCGCCAGCAGCTCACGCTGGCGCTTAGTCAGGTTTTGCGGCGTTTCCACCGAAACCTGAACGTACATGTCGCCGGTTTGTTTCGAGCGCAGCACCGACATGCCCTTGCCGGACAGGCGGAAACGCCGGCCGGCTTGGGTGCCGGCGGGCACCTTCACTCGCGCCTGGCTGCCGTCGATGGCCGGCACTTCGAACTCCCCGCCCAAAGCCGCGGCCACCATGGAGATCGGCACCCGGCAGTGCAGGTCGGCGCCGTCGCGCTGGAAAAACTCGTGCGGGGTGACCGACAGGAAAATATAGAGATCGCCGGCCGGTCCCCCGCGCAGGCCGGCCTCGCCTTCGCCGGCGAGCCGGATACGGGTGCCGTCTTCGACGCCGGCCGGAATATTGACCGACAAATTGCGCTCGCGCGTGACGCGCCCCGCGCCGGCGCAAGACGGACAGGGATTTTCAATCACCTGCCCGCGGCCTTGGCAGCTCGGACAGGTGCGCTCGAGCGTGAAGAAACCCTGCGCGTGTCTGATCTTGCCGGCGCCGCCGCAGGTCGCGCAGGCCTTTGGTTTGCTGCCGGCCTTGGCGCCGGTGCCCGAGCAGACTTCGCATGTCACCGAGGTTGGGATGCGGATTTGCGCGGTCTTGCCGGAGAAGGCCTCTTCGAGCGCGATCTCCATGTTGTAGCGGAGATCCGAGCCGCGTTCTCGGCCCTGCCCGCGGCCACCGCGCCGGCCGCCGCCCATGCCAAACAGGTCTTCGAAGATGTCGGAGAAGGTGGTTGCGAAATCGGCGCCAAAACCGTGCGCAGCCCCGCCCATGCCACCGTGCTCGAAGGCGGCGTGACCGAAGCGGTCGTAAGCCGCGCGCTTGTCGCCGTCCTTGAGGACGTCATAGGCTTCGTTGAGTTCCTTGAATTTGTGCTCGCAGTCGGCGTCGCCCGGATTGCGGTCCGGGTGATGCTGCATGGCGAGCTTGCGGAACGCCACCTTAAGCTCGGCATCGCTGCATGTGCGCGAAACGCCCAGGATCTCGTAATAGTCGCGCTTGGACATGCCCCCTCACATCCCCAACGTTGTCATGGCCGGGCTTGACCCGGCCATCCATCGACTTTGCCGCAAAAGTCTTTTTAAAAGATGGACCCAACCGAACTCGGGTACACCCGAGTTCAGCCGGATTAAAACAATGCAAGTCGGATAAATCCGACTTGCATGGTCAAGCCCGGGGGTGACGGTGTGGTGGAAAGTGGCGCGCATTAAATACCTCGCGCCCGAGGTCAGGCGGATTTCTTGTCGTTCTTGTCGTTCTTGTCGTCGACCTCGGTGAACTCCGCGTCGACCACGTCTTCTTTTTTCTCTGCCCCCGCGGCGCCATCGCCGCCGGGAGCACCGGCAGCGCCTTGCGCTTCCGCCTGCTTGTACATGGCTTCGCCGAGCTTCATGGAAGCCTGCGCCAGCGCATTGGTCTTTTGCTGGATCGCGTCGGAGTCGTCGCCCTTGAGCGCCTCTTTGAGGTCGGCCATGGCGTTCTCGATCGCGGTGCGCTCGGCCTCGCCAACCTTCGAGCCATGCTCGGCCAGCGCCTTCTCGGTCGAATGCACCAGTGCTTCGCCGTGGTTCTTGGCCTCGACCGCGGCTTTGCGTTTCTTGTCCTCTTCGGCGTGGGCTTCCGCGTCCTTGACCATCTTCTCGATGTCGGCTTCCGACAGGCCACCAGAGGCCTGGATGCGGATCTGCTGCTCCTTGCCGGTGCCCTTGTCCTTGGCCTGGACGTTGACGATACCGTTGGCGTCGATGTCGAAGGTGACCTCGACTTGCGGCACGCCGCGCGGGGCTGGCGGAATGCCGACCAGATCGAACTGGCCGAGCAGCTTGTTGTCGGACGCCATCTCGCGCTCGCCTTGGAACACGCGGATGGTGACCGCGTTCTGACTGTCCTCGGCGGTCGAGAACACCTGGCTCTTTTTGGTCGGGATCGTGGTGTTGCGGTCGATCAGCCGCGTGAACACGCCGCCCAACGTCTCGATGCCGAGCGAAAGCGGGGTCACGTCGAGCAGCAGCACGTCCTTGACGTCGCCCTGCAAGACGCCGGCCTGAATGGCGGCGCCAATGGCGACCACTTCGTCAGGATTGACGCCCTTGTGCGGCTCCTTGCCGAAAAATTGCTTCACGACTTCCTGCACCTTCGGCATGCGCGTCATGCCGCCGACCAGGACGACTTCGTTGATCTCGGCCGCCGAGATGCCGGCGTCCTTGATCGCCTTGCGGCAGGGCTCGACGGTCTTCTGGATGAGATCGTCGACCAGCGCCTCGAACTTGGCGCGGGTGAGCTTCATGGTGAGGTGCTTGGGACCGGAAGCGTCCGCCGTGATGAACGGCAGATTGATTTCGGTCTGTGTCGTGGACGACAGCTCGATCTTGGCCTTTTCGGCCGATTCCTTGAGCCGCTGCAGCGCGAGCTTATCGCGGCGCAGGTCGATGCCCTGCTCCTTCTGGAATTCGTCGGCCAGATAGTTGACCAGGCGCATGTCGAAGTCTTCGCCGCCCAGGAAGGTGTCGCCGTTCGTGGACTTCACCTCGAACACGCCATCGCCGATTTCCAGGATCGAAATATCGAAGGTGCCGCCGCCGAGGTCGTAGACCGCGATGGTGCCGGTCTTCTGCTTGTCGAGACCGTAAGCGAGCGCACCGGCAGTCGGCTCGTTGATGATGCGCAGCACCTCGAGGCCGGCGATCTTGCCGGCGTCCTTGGTGGCCTGACGCTGAGCGTCGTTGAAATAGGCCGGAACGGTGATGACGGCCTGCTCGACCTTCTGCCCGAGATAGGCCTCGGCCGTTTCCTTCATCTTCTGCAGGATGAAGCCGGAGATCTGCGAGGGTGAATAGCTCTTGCCGTCGATCTCGACCCAGGCGTCGCCGTTCGATGCCTTGGATATTTTATAGGGGACGAGTTTCTTGTCTTTGTCGACCATCGGGTCGTCGTAACGCCGTCCGATCAGGCGCTTGACCGCGAAGATGGTCTTTTCCGGATTGGTGACCGCCTGGCGCTTGGCCGGCTGACCGACGAGACGCTCGCCGTCGTCGCTGAAGGCGACGATCGAAGGCGTGGTACGCATGCCTTCGGCGTTCTCGATGACTTTCGGGGTCTTGCCTTCCATGACGGCGACGCACGAATTGGTGGTGCCGAGGTCGATGCCGATGACCTTGCCCATGGTTATTCCTCTCAAAATTGCGGCAGGCCGGCCGGGCCGCTTAGCGCCCGAGCGGGTTTCCGCGGCCCATCCGCAGACCCCCTGATCCAGCCCCCTGGATACGCATTTTGCCGCATTTGCGCGGCTCAATGGCTCATATAGGAGGGCCGTCCCGGCCCGCAAGTCAGCCGGTCACGAAATCGCGAACCGGCGGGCGGGCGCGCCGGTGTCACGGTTAATCTGGCGGTTGCCGCGCCGGGCAAGGCCGGTTAGGCAGGCAGGTCCAACCCCAAAAATGGAAGGCAGATGCGCCCAATGCCCCGCCGGTTGTTGGCTTATCTCGTTACGGTCTGCGTTGCTTTGGCGGTCCTCGCTCCGGCTTGGGCCGCCGAAGCGGTCTTCCCGCCCGGCTTGCGCATCGGCCTAGAGCCACCCGGCGATCTCAAGCCGAGCCTGCAGTTTTCCGGCTTCGAAGACGCCGACCGCAAGGCCGGGGTCACCATTCTCGATCTGCCGGCCAGCGCCTACGCCGAACTCGAGCGTGCGGCGAACGGCAAGGAACTGCACGGCATCGACGACCTGAAGCGGGAAAACTTTTCATTCCATGACGGCAGCGGGCTGTTGGTCACCGGCCGCGCTCACGTCAAGGACGTCACGCTGTACAAATGGATTCTGCTGGCGACCACGCCCATCGAACAGGACCTTACCGCCCTGATCACGGTGGAAGTGCCGGAGAGCGCGCTTGCGGTTTATCCGGACGCGGTCGTCCGCAAGGCGCTGGCGAGCGTCACGTTTCGCCCGGCGCCGATCGAGGAGCAGCTTGGCATGTTGCCGTTCAAGCTCGGACAACTCAGCGGCTTCCGGGTGATGAAGGTGCTTCCCGCCGGCGGCGCGATCCTGACCGAGGGGCCGACCAACGACATCAGCAAGCAGCCATATGTCATCGTTTCGATCGGGCGCGGCGCGCCGGAGCAGCCCGACGACCGCGCCAGGTTCGCCCGCGACATGCTGGCGACGGCGCCACTGCGCGATATTAGGGTGCAGTCGGCGGATCCCATGCGGATCGACGGCGCGCCCGGCTACGAGATCAGGGCGCAGGGCAAGGGACTCAATGACGAGCCGGTGATGCTGGCGCAATGGCTGCGATTCAGCGGCGGCAGCTTTCTGCGCACCGTCGGCGTCGGCCGCAAGCAAGATTGGGACGCGCTGTTCACCCGTTTCCGCGCGGTGCGCGACGGCGTCGAATTGCGCTGAGCCGGCGAAGGCTCAGAATTTGACGGTGCTACGCACTCCGGCGACCAAGGCGTTACCCATGGTGACATTGGGATTGTTCGGGTCGGGCACGTTGCCGCCCGGATGAGCGATGTATTGCAGGTCCGGCTGCACAATCCACCAGGGCGCGATTTGCGCCTTGTAGCTCAGCTCGAACACCACCTCTTGGTCGCGAATAGGATAAGGTGGCCCGTTCAGCGTCAGCGTGTCCTGGTCGAGCGCCGCGGCGTCCTTGCTGATCTTGGCGTAAGAGACGCCGAACGTAAGCACATCGTCGGCGCGCCCAGGCAAAGGGCCTTTGAACCCGGCGCCGCCATCGGCGTAGAAGGAAATCAGATTGCGGTCGGACGGCGAGATACCGCCGCGCGCGAAAAGATTGAGGCTGGTCTTGTCAGAGCGCCAGACCATCTGATCGGCGACGCCATAGATGCCCCAGTTGCCGGCGTGATTAAGCGGGCCCACCGCCGCCGGATCGGCGAGCGAAATGGTGTTGCCGGCACCATCGACGCCGTAATGCTGGTCGGCGAAATCGGTCGTCGCGTACCAGCCGCCGAGCTTGTAGACGCCGGGTAGGCCCGTCGCCTGTTTGCCCTGATTGATGGCGTATTGGACTTCGCCCATCCAGAGCGAGCCGCCGGTGAAACTGAAGGTGGTGCCGTAGCGATTGCAGGCCTGCGGCACGTCGTTGCAGTTGGCGCCGGCCGGATTACCAGGGAATACCGCGGCAAGCGCGGTGATATTCTCGCTGGCATTGACCTGCACGCGCACGCCCGGCGTGGCGAGCGGATAGGCCGGTCCGCCGCTGAGCATATTGGCGCCGAGGATGCCGGCCCATCCGAACGTTCCATTGATCAGGTTGCCGGCCGTGTCGCTGGTGAAGAATTCGCCGTCGGCGACGATTTGGCCGAGCCGTACCGAGAAACGGTCGCCGAAGCTTTGTTCGAACCAAGCGGTGAAAAGGCGGGTCGTCGGCAGCGCGTCGATATTGCTGGGGTCGGCAATGCTGCCCGAATTCTCGATGACATTATGGCCGCTATCGTGAATTTGGAACACGGTGAAGTGCGTCTTGGCGCCGCTCCAGCCGATCAACTTATCCAGGTCGGTGTTGACCGAGAAATGCAGCTGGCCCTCGTAGCTTGGTTCGCGCCGGACGCCGCCGGTCATGACGCCGAAGACTTCGTCGGTGTATTCGATCTTGAACTCGATGCCGTTTTTTTCCTTCAGCGCGGTGCGCGCGCCGCCCCAATCGCCGGTCAGGGTCTACTGCTCCCAGATCGATTTTGCTTTACTTTGGGCGAGTACTGGTGGCGCGGC
>CAWCVE010000014.1:0-116150 GCA_963798825.1 uncultured Alphaproteobacteria bacterium
CAAGACCTCGCTGCTCGATGCGATTCGCGAAACCAACGTCGCCGCGCGCGAAGCCGGCGGCATCACGCAGCACATCGGCGCGTATCACGTCGAGATCAACGGCCGCAAGATTGTTTTCCTCGACACGCCGGGCCACGAAGCGTTCACCCGCATGCGCGCCCGCGGCGCCAAGGTCACCGACATCGTGGTGCTGGTGGTGGCGGCCGATGACGGCGTGATGCCGCAGACGCTGGAAGCCATCGATCACGCGCGCGCCGCCAAGGTGCCGATCATCGTGGCCATCAACAAGATCGACAAGCCGGACGCGCAGCCCGAGCGCATCAAGCAGCAGCTCTCCGACCGCGGCCTGCTGCCCGAGGATTGGGGCGGCGATACCGTCATGGTGCCGGTCTCGGCCAAGAGCATCAGAACCTGGATCTGCTGCTCGAGATGATTCTGCTGGTGGCCGATATGCAGGACCTCAAGGCCAACCCCAGCCGACCGGCCATGGGCACGGTGCTCGAAGCGCAGCTCGACCGCGGCCGCGGCCCGGTGGCCACCGTGCTGGTGCGCAACGGCACGCTGCAGCGTGGGCGATTTCTTCATCTGCGGCGCGGTGTTCGGCAAGGTGCGCGCCATGCAGAACGACCGCGGCGCGCAGATCCGCAAAGCCGAGCCTTCCACGCCGGTCGAAGTGCTGGGCCTGGGATCGCTGCCCGAAGCCGGCGACGATTTCCAGGTGGTCACCGACACCGCCAAGGCCAAGCAGATCGTCAAGTTCCGCGACCAGAAGGCGCGCGAAGCGGCGCTGGCGAAATCCAGCCGCCTCACGCTGGAGCAACTGCACAAGCAGATGGAGGCGGGCGAGGTGAAGGAACTGCCGATCATCATCAAGGCGGACGTGGGCGGTTCGGCCGAAGTGCTCACCGAGACGCTGCAGAAGCTTTCCAACGAGAAGGTGAAGATCCGGGTGATCCACTCCGGCGTGGGCGCCATCAACGAATCGGACGTGCTGCTGGCCTCGGCGTCGAACGCCATCATCATCGGCTTCAACGTCCGGCCGGAGCGCAACGCGGCGGCGCTGGCGGAGCAGGAGAAGGTGGACATCCGCCTGCACACCATCATTTACAACCTGACCGACGAGATCAAGGGGCCATGAGCGGCCTGCTGGCGCCGGTGTTCAAGGAAGTCTACAGGGGCAAGGCCGAGGTGCGCGACACCTTCCGCATCCCCAAGGTGGGCAACGTGGCCGGCTGCCATGGTGCTGGACGGCGCGATCACGCGCGATTCCGAGGTGCGGCTGCTGCGCGACAACGTGGTGGTCTACACCGGCAAGATCGGTTCGCTGCGCCGCTTCAAGGACGACGTGAGCGAGGTCAAGAGCGGCATGGAGTGCGGCATCACGCTGGAGAACTTCGCCGACATCAAGCAGGGCGACATCATCGAGGCGTTCGTCACCGAGCGCGTGGCCACCGAAGTCTTCGCCTGACGCCATGGCGGCAATCGGCGTCCTGACGCTGGAATTGCGGCTGCGAAAACTCGCACTCGCTGAAAGACAAGCGGCACGTGGTGAAGAGCCTGAAGGACCGCCTGCGCGCACAAGTTCAACGTGGCGGTGGCGGAGATCGATTACCAGGACCTGTGGCAGCGGGCGGCGGTGGCCGCGGTGACGGTTTCGTCCGACCACGTGCATGCCGAAAAGGTGCTGCGCTCGGTGGAGGACGAAGCGGCGGCACTGCTGGGCGCGGAACTGGCCGGAGCGACCGTGGAGTGGCTGGCGTGAAGAACAGGGGTTGCGGATCAGGGGTCGGGGTCTGGGGAGTCGAGCTCGCGCTGCTCCGGACTGCGTTCTCGGGACTTTCCCCAACCCCCAGCCCCCAACCCCGACCCCCGGCTTGCTATGGATGAACGGCGCACATTACGGGTCTCGGAGGCGGTCCGCGAGGAGCTTGTCCGAGATCATCGGCTTCGAAACGGCCGACCCGCGGCTGCTGGCGGTGGAGGTGACCGAGGTGCACGTCAGCCCCGATGGACGGCATGCCACCGTCCGCGTGGCCATTCGCGGCGAAGAGCGGGAGCAGAAGCAGTCGCTGGCGGCCCTGGAGCACGCCGCGGCATTACTTGCGTCACGAACTGGCCAGCCGCCTGAGCCTCCGGCATGTCCCGGAACTGCATTTCGAGCAGGACCGCAATCCGGACGTGGAGAGCCGCATCGATTTCCTCCTGAAGCGCGCCCGAAAATCCCGCGGTCAAACCTTGAGCTGACGGCGTCAAAGATAGTATGCGCTTCTTTCGTCTCGGCATGCTCGGTCTGCTGCTGTGGCGGCCATCGCCTGCGACCCTAATGCAGGGCCGGATCTCGCCAGGAGAATCGACAACGCCGGCGCCATCGTTGCCGGCAAGCTGGTTCGTGGCACGACCCTGGCGTCGGGCAGCCAGGTCTCGAGCGATATCATACTCACGTGGATCGCGTCCTGAAAGGGGATTTGATACCGGGAACCGATATCGCCGCACATCTTGAAGGCCGCGGCATGTTCGTTGAACCCCAGCCGAAGCGATCGGCCGTCACGCAGCAGTTCGGAATCTGGTTCCTGAATGCGGGCCCGTCCCCATATACCGTGCTATCGCGCCCCGGGACGCTGGGAGAACTTTACTTTGCTCCGGTCGTTCTCCCGGAGAATGCGCCGGCCGGAAAGCCGGGCCCCACTCCGGCCGTCTCCGTGGCCAACGAAATGGCCTCGGCGCTTCGCTGGCTCAGCGCACAACCGGGTAACCCGGCGCCCTTCCGCTCGCTGGCGGAAGACTTCAGACTCTGGCGCCGGCCGATACCCTTCCCGGTTACCGGCAGTTCGTCCTGGAAGAATCGCCGCGGTTGCGCGCGATCGGAATTCCCGGCTTGATCGCCGCGGGCGAACCGGACGGCATAATCCGCGCCGCCGCCGGATGGACCGGCCTGGCCGCCGGGGCCGACCTCAGCCCCATCCTTCGAAGCCTCATGGCTTACGCCAACCAGGACCCCGCCGGCGTTCGGGCGCTCGCCGATCTCGCGCTACGGGAGGGCGCCGAAGCCGCACTTCGGCAGAACGCCGTCTACGCGCTGCGCGCCATTCATACGAAAGAGAGCGCTGCCGGCGCTGATCGCACTCCTGGACGATCACGACGATCGCGTCCAGCCCTATGCCCTCTCGGGCTTTGTCTTTTCGCTCGCAACGCGCCGGCGGTGACGCCGCAGTCAGTGCCCTCGATGTCCTGGATGCAGTCCCGGCAGCCCCGCCCCGTTCCTCACGCCCGACACGCAGTCTTACTGCTTGCTCGGCGGCAAGATCGATCCGGCAGACGCGGATCACTACGTGAGCTTCTGGAAATCCTGGTGGAGCGCGGCGCCTCTCCAACTGCGCAACTAATCCGCGGCCGCAGCCAGCTCTCGGTTTGCGCGTAGAATAATTGAGACAGACTACACCGGAGTCATTCATGCCTCTCGATCCCGCTTTTGTCCGCACCAGCAACACCCGCTTCGTGGTCGGCGATCGGCCGTTCCCGGTGGTCGGAGTGAACTGCTATTTCCTCGCTTACTGCTCGGATTCGAGCAGGCTGGCCGCCCTGACCGCCGCCACACGTATGGGTGCCAATGTCGTCCGCTCCTGGGCATTCCTGGATCTGGAACCGCGGCCACCAGGGCGCCGTCGCCCTCCAATATTTCGAGGACGGCAAGATCAATCAGGATGGCGGCCCGGACGGTCTTGAGCGATTGGACGCACTGATTCAGGTGGCCGAGGACCAGGGCGTTCGCCTGATTCTGCCGCTGATCAATCACTGGAAAGATTTCGGCGGCATGCCGCAGTATCTTCAGTGGCTTGGTATCCCGGGCGGCGTCGAGGAGTTCTACCGCTCGTCCGTCACACGCGCCGCGTATCGCACCTCGGTCGAGAGCGTGCTCACGCGCCGCAATACACGCACCGGCCGGTTGTATTCCGCGGAGCCGGCCGTTATGGCTTGGGAACTGGCGAACGAGCCGCGCTGCGGAGATCGCCGGTGGCCGCGAATTATTCCTCGACTGGATTGGAGAAATGAGCGCTTTCGTCAAGAGCCTGGACCCCAACCATTTGCTCGCTACGGGAGATGAAGGCTTCCTGCTTCACGCCGACACCAGGGATCCGCTCTACGACGGAAGCCACGGCGTGGATGGAGAGGCCATCCTGAACTTTGGCGACATCGACTTCGGCACGTACCATTGGTATCCATCGGACATGGGGCACGCCAATGACTTCGGCGACACGTGGGTGAAGGACCATGTCGAGTCGGGCGCGCGAGCCAACAAGCCGGTGCTCATGGAGGAATACGGACTGGAGTCGGCGGCGGATCGCGAACAATGGTACCCGCAATGGCTCGGTTCTGTGCGGCTCCATGGCGGTGCGGGCGACCTGGTGTGGATGCTGGGGAGCAACGAACCGGATGTGGCTGGTTTTCGAGATGCGTACACGGTCCTGGAGGCGTCGGAGGTACCGGCAGTCGTTGCTCACTCGCGCGAGACGCAAGTTCCGGCGTAACGTCGTCACACTATCAATTGCGGGAACTCCGCTTCGACCCGCATTACAGACGGCAGTTTTGGCCCCGCTAAGCCGCTTCACGCTCCGATCCGAGGCCCATGGAGCTAAGATGTTGGAGACCCATGTACCTCGAACGCCGGCGGCAAATCGAAGAGCTTTACCGGGCGGCCGTCGCGCAGCCGCCGGATGCGCGGGACGCCTTTCTGGCCGGAGCCTGCGGAAGCGATAAAGAGTTGCGCCGGGAATTGGACTCTCTACTGGCGCACAGCGCGGAACCAACAGGCACTCTTGTTACCGAGACGGAGTGGGGAGCGGGAGGCATGGCCGACCCAGGTACCATCCTGGCGCCGGGCACACGCCTGGGACCGTACCAGATTGTCGGCCCCCTGGGAAGGGGAGGCATGGGGAGAGTCTACCGCGGCCTGGATACGCGGCTTGACCGTCCAGTGGCGATCAAGATCTCGGTCGAACAGTTTAGCGGGCAGTTCGAGGGCGAGGTGCGTGCCATATCGGCTTTGAACCACCCCCACATTTGCACGCTCTACGACGTGGGGTCGAATTTCCTGGTGATGGAACTGGTGGAGGGCGAAACGCTGTTTGCCCGTCTGGGAAAGGGGCCCTGCCTTTGGATTGTGTCCTGCGCTACGGTACCCAGATCGCAAGCATCGACACTTCTGCCAACAGCAAAGTCAACCCGACGCCCCAAACTTTGCTGCCGCTGCCCTCCAACGCCGCAATCCCTTCGCCACCCGAGAGGCGCGCTGACGGTAATTGGCGCCATGCCCGCGTCAACAAATAAGTGGCGCAGGATCAACCGATTGTAGTTAGACTAAGAAAAACCTGCCCGCGAAAGGCTCAGGCCGTGCTACCTGAATTGTCGTTGGCGGACGCAGGCTGCGCTTTCGGCGCGGCCTTCACGACGGCAACCAGCGCCGGGCGCAGCACGCGGTCGCCGAGCATGTAGCCGGACTGGATGACCTGCGCGACGTGACCCGGCGGCTGTTCGCGGTTCTCCACCTCGTACATCGCCTGATGCACGTTCGGATCGAACTTCTCGCCGGTCGGCGTGAATTTCTTCACGCCGTGCTTCTCGAGCACCTTGAGCAGTTCGCGCTCGGTCAATTCGACGCCCTCGATCAGCGCCGTCACCTTCGGATCGCCGGCGCGCAATGCGGGATCGATGGCGTCGAGCGCGCGCTGCATATTGTCGGCCACCGCCAGCACGTCGCGCGCGAAACTCGCGTTGCCGTAGAGCCGCGCCTCGGCAACCTCGCGCTCGGTGCGTTTGCGCAGGTTTTCCATCTCGGCCAGCGTGCGTAACAGCTTGTCCTTGAATTCCGAAGCCGCTTCCAACGCGGCGGTGACCTGCTCGGCCGGCACCAGTTCAGGTGCCCCGGCGGCCGCCTCGCCCTCGGGCTGGGCAGCCATGTCGTCAGCGGCGGGCCTGTCCGTCATGGTCGCTTGATCCTCAAAATTGTCCGGATGCCGGGGATATCAGGCTTCGGACCAGAAAAATCAAGTTCAACCCGATAGTAATTGGCTCACGATTCGAGCGGTATAATCGACCATAGGGATGACGCGGGCATAATTGAGCCGGGTCGGCCCGATCACCCCGATCACGCCCAGAATACTGCCTTTACTATCGCGGTAGGGCGCCACGATGGTCGAGGAGCCGGACAGTGAAAACAGCTTGTTCTCCGAGCCGATGAAGATGCGCACGCCGTCGCCGCGCTCGGCGCGGCCGAGAATGTCGATCACCTCGCGCTTGGTCTCCAGCGCGTCGAACAGCGAGCGCACGCGCTCCAGATCCTCCAGCGCGTGCAGGTCCTCCAGGAGATTGGCGTGGCCGCGCACGATCAGTTTGCGCTCCTCGCTCTCGCCGCCCGACCAGCTCGCCAATCCCGTCGAGACGATCTTCTGGGTGAGCTGATCGAGCTCGGCCTGCCCGGCGACCAGCGCGGCCTCGGTCTCCACGCGCAGCTCGGCCAGCGTCTTGCCGCGGATGCGGGCGTTGAGGAAATTGGCGGCTTCGACCAGCGCCGAGGACGGCAAACCGGCCGGCACGTTGACGACGCGGTTCTCGACCTGGCCGTCTTCGGCCACCAGCACGGCGAGCGCGCGTTCCGGCTCGAGCTGGACGAATTCGATGTGCTTGAGCCGCACATTCGACTGCGTGGTCAATACCACGCCGGCCGAATGAGTGAGGCCCGACAAAGTCTGCGAGGCTTCGGTGAGCACGTTCTCCAGCGAACGGCCGCTGCCGGTGGCGGCGACCTGCGCCTCGATCGAGCGGCGGTCGTTCTCGGTCAGATCGCCGATCTGCATTAGCGCATCGACGAAGAAGCGCAAGCCGAGTTCGGTCGGCAACCGCCCGGCCGAGGTATGCGGTGCAAAGATGAGCCCGAGCTGCTCGAGGTCCGACATCACGTTTCGCACCGAGGCCGGCGACAGCGTAATCGGCAGCAGCCGCGCCAGATTGCGCGAGCCGACCGGCTCGCCGGTGGCGAGGTAACTTTCGACGATCTGGCGGAAAATCTCGCGCGAGCGCTCGTTGAGCGCCGCAAGACTCACCTGGTTCGCGCCGATCGGGACGTCGTGGGAAGCCACTGGCTTTACTCCTTACGCCCGGCAACAATGGCCATTGCGCCGGACTTGTTCAAGCCATGCATATGGTTATGGTGTGCGCCTAAGCCCAGCGCATGATCCCGAAAAGTGGGCACCGGTTTTCGGAAAAGATCATACGCCATATTTAACCAGGATAACGCCCGATGCGGCCGAGCCGCCGACAAGTCGATGAATTGCGCGCGGTCTCGCTCGAACGCAGCGTGGTCAAATACGCCGAAGGCTCCTGTTTCGTGAAGTTCGGCGACACCCATGTGCTGGTGACCGCTAGCCTGGAAGAGCGGCTGCCGCCCTGGCTCAAGGGCCAGGGGCGCGGCTGGGTCACCGCCGAATACGGCATGCTACCGCGCGCAACGAGTGAGCGCACCCGCCGCGAGGCTTCGGCCGGCAAGCAGGGCGGCCGCACGGTGGAAATCCAGCGGCTGATCGGACGTTCCTTGCGTTCGGTGATCGATCTCAGCGCGCTCGGCGAACGCCAGATCACCGTCGATTGCGACGTGATCCAGGCCGACGGCGGCACGCGCACGGCCTCGATCACCGGCGCCTGGGTGGCGCTCGCCGACTGCGTCGCCTGGATGAAGACGCGCGACATGTTCAAGGGGCAGAATTCCGATCAAGTGCTGCGCGATCATATCGCCGCGGTCTCCTGCGGCGTTTGCAAGGGTACCGCGGTGCTCGATCTCGATTACGCCGAGGATTCGGAAGCCGACACCGACGCAAATTTCGTGATGACCGGCTCCGGCAACATCGTCGAAATTCAGGCTACCGCCGAGAAGATCCCGTTCAGCGAGGACCAGTTCCAGGCGCTGCTGGCGCTGGCGCGCAAGGGCATCGAGAAGCTGGTGGGCCTGCAAAAAATGGCGGTGATGTGAGCCGCAAACTCACCGGCCCCGTCGTCATCGCCACGCATAATCCCGGCAAGCTCGCCGAAATGCGCGAATTGCTGGCGTCCTTCGGTGTCGAAGCGCAATCGGCCGGCGAACTCGGGCTCGCCGAGCCGGCGGAAACCGGCAAGACCTTCGCCGAAAATGCGCGCATCAAGGCGATGGCCGCGGCCAAGGCGACCGGCCGCACTGCCTTTGCCGACGACAGTGGGTTGGTGATCGATGCGCTTGGCGGCGAGCCCGGCATTCATTCGGCGCGCTGGGCCGGTCCGGACAAAGATTTCCGCTTCGCCATGAACAAAGTCCAGTCGCTGCTGATCGAGCGCGGCGCGAAAGCGCCCGAACAGCGGCGCTGCCATTTCATTGCCGCACTCTGTCTCGCCTGGCCGGACGGGCACACGGAAGAATTCGAGGGCCGCGTCGACGGCGTCGCGGTCTGGCCGCCGCGCGGCGACAAGGGTTTCGGCTACGATCCGCTGTTCAAGCCCGACGGCTTCGAGCGCACCTTCGGGCAGATGAGCGCGCAGGAAAAACACGGGCTGCCGCCAAAAGGCCAGGGGCTTTCGCATCGCGCGCGCGCTTTCGTGGAGCTCGCGGATGCGTGCTTGCGCAAACAATAGATCATTACAATTTTAATCAACTCTCCGCCGCGCGCATGCATTCGCGCTGGCTGCGGCGCAAGGCGCGGCCTATGATGCTTAACATGAGTTTACCAACACCCTTCGCCGTCTATGTGCACTGGCCGTTCTGCCTGTCGAAGTGCCCCTATTGCGACTTCAACAGCCACGTGCGGCACGGTGGCGTCGACGAGGCGCGCTTCGTGCGCGCCTTCGAAGCCGAGATCGCGGCCACCGCCGCGCGCGTACCCGGCCGCACGGTGTCGACGATCTTCTTCGGCGGCGGCACGCCGTCGCTGATGCAGCCTTCCTCGGTGCAAGCGATCCTCGACGCCATCGGCAAACATTGGAGCATCGCGAGCGACGCCGAAGTCACGCTGGAAGCCAACCCGACCAGCGTCGAGGCCGCGCGCTTTCGCGGCTACCGCGCGGCCGGCGTCAACCGCATCTCGCTCGGCGTGCAGGCGCTCGACGACGCGTCTCTGAAGGAACTCGGCCGCCTGCACACGGCGCAGGAAGCGCTCGATGCCGTTGCCGTCGCGCGCGCAAATTTCAACCGTTATTCGTTCGATCTGATCTATGCGCGCCCGCGCCAGACGGTCGAATCCTGGGCCGCCGAGCTCAAGCGCGCCATTGCGGAAGCGGCCGAGCATCTTTCGCTTTATCAGCTCACCATCGAGCCGGACACGCCGTTCTTCGGCCTCTACAAAGCCGGCAAGCTTATCATCCCGGACGAGGACACCGCGCGTGATCTCTACGACTTGACGCAGGCGACTTGCGCCGAGGCCGGCCTGCCAGGCTACGAAGTCTCCAACCACGCGCGGCCGGGCGCCGAGTGCCGGCACAATCTGGTCTATTGGCGCGGCCACGAATACGCCGGCGTCGGGCCGGGCGCGCATGGCCGGCTCAATATCGAGGGCCGCCGCTATGCGACCGAGACCGACAAACGTCCGGAAAGCTGGCTAATGCGGGTCGAGGCCGCCGGCCACGGCTTGACCGTCGACGACAAGCTCACGTCAGGCGAAGCGGCCGACGAATTTTTGCTGATGGGTCTGCGACTCGCCGAAGGCATCGACCCGGAGCGTTACACCGCGCTTACCGGCCGCGCGCTCGATCCCAAGCGCATTTCGATTCTGCGGGAGGAAGGCGCGGTGGAGACCACCGAAAACGGCCGCCTGCGCGTGACGCCAAGCGGCTTTCCGGTGCTCGATGCGGTGGTCGCAGACCTCGCCGCTTAATCAGGTGCCGGGCGCGAATGACTTTGGCGCTGGGCTGATGATCTGTCCGCCTTGCGGCGTGACGCGCAACACGGCAAGCCCGCGCTCGTTGGTACCGTCGGTGCGGAAGCGGAAGACGCCGTCGATACCCGCAAAGCCAGAGGAATTGGTCAGCACCTGTTCGCTGAAACGTGCTGCGCCTTGCGTCTTGACCAGCGCGGCGACCAGCGCGACCGCGTCATAAGCGAGCGTCGCCGTGCGCACCGGGTCCTGGCCGTAACGGCCGCGGTAGCGGCCCGCGAAACTCTTGAAGCCGGCCGCGTCCGGCGCCGCGAACCAGCCGCCTTCGAGCGCGGGCGTCGAGAACACGCGCGGATCGTCCCATAGCCCGGTGCCAAGCAACTGCACGCGCTTCAAGTTTACGCCGGCGCCGGCGAGCGCCTGCACCACTTGCGGCACCGCGTCGGCACCGTCGGGAATGAAAATCGATTCGACGTGCGAGGCCGCCTGCGCCACGCGCCGCGCCGGTTCGGCCATTTTGCCCGGATCGAGCGGATATTTCTCCAACGCCAGGATGCGGCCGCCGCGCCGGGACACTTCCTGCTGGAACGCGGCTTCCACCACCGCACCATAGGCGCTGTCGGGCAAGAGCGCCGCGACCGAACGCTTGCCCTTGGAGATGGCGTAATCGACGATGCGCTTGACGTCGGTCTCCGGCAGGAAGCTCAGCAGATAGATGCCGCGGGTGGCGACGCTGACGTCGGTCGAAAACGCGATCAACGGAATCCCGCGCGTGCGCGCGACCGCGCCGACCGATCTGACTGCTTCCGCAAACAGCGGACCGATGATGATCTCAGCGCCTTCCGCGAGCGCCTGTTGGGCGGCGGCCTGCGCGCCCTGCGGCGTGCCGCCATCGTCCTTCACCAGCAATTGGATGTTCGGATTCTTGAATTCGGCGAGCGCCATATCGGCGGCGTTCTTCATGGACGCCGCGGCGACGCCGGCATTGCCCTGCGCCGACAGCGGCAGGATCAAGCCGACGCGAACTTGGCCCGTACCAAGCGTAGCGGCCGGCGTAGGCTCCGCCGCCTGCGGCTCCGGCGGCGTGGTGCTGAAAAATTGCGAATTGTTGCCGGCGCAGGCGCTCAGCACGGCGGCGGCGAAGCCGAGCGCGGCGCACAAGCGGCGACGCCCGCGCGACGGCGTTTTCTCTTCAGCTCGCCACATGCCCGACATGGTGGCTCCCCACGCGACAGTTCTATGTCAGTCCTAACCGATTATCGCCGGTTTTGTCCTGCAAAAGTTAATGCCGTGAAAAAGAAAGGGAAAAAGGGAATCTGTCACGATGACGCGCCCAAGGCCGACGTTTAAAGTAGCCGCTATGGCCAAAGACAGCAAAACCGGAGGCGCCGGCCGACCGCGCCGCTATGCGCTCGCCGGCGGCGAGATCGACGCCCCCGCCTTGGCCGCCGGACTTTATCTGGTGGCGACTCCGATCGGGAACCTGCGCGATATCAGCCTGCGGGCGCTCGAGACGCTGGCCGGAGCCGACGTGATTGCCTGCGAGGACAGCCGCGTCACCCGCAAACTCACGGAACACTATGGGATCGCGACGCCGCTCTCGCTTTATCACGAGCACAACGCGGCAGAGGCGCGGCCGAAGCTCATCGCCCGCCTCGACGAAGGCCAAGCGGTTGCGCTGGTCTCGGACGCCGGCACTCCACTCATTTCCGATCCCGGTTACAAACTGGTGCGCGAAGCGGTCGCGGCGAGCATTCCCGTCATCCCGGTCCCGGGCGCCAGCGCGCTATTGAGCGCGCTCACCGCCACCGGGCTGCCGACCGACCGTTTCTTCTTCGAGGGGTTCTTGCCGCCCAAACAGGCGGCGCGGCAAAAGCGTGTCGCCGCGCTTTCCGGCATTCCCGCCACTTTGGTGCTGTTCGAAAGCGGCCCGCGCCTTTCCGGAGCCCTCGCCGATCTCGCCGCGGGCTTAGGCACGCGCGCGGCCGCGGTCTGCCGCGAGCTGACCAAGCTGCACGAGGAAATCCGCCGCGACGATCTTGCAAACCTCGCGCGTCACTACGAGACCGGCGCCGAGACGCGCGGCGAGATCGTCATTGTGGTGGCGCCGCCAGCGGATGAGACCGACAATGCAGGCGATGTCGATGAATTGCTGCGTAGCGCGCTCGTCCGCGTTTCGGTGAAGGACGCGGTCGGCGAAGTGGCGCTCGCCACCGGCCGCCCGCGCCGCGAGGTCTATCAACGCGCGCTGGCACTTGCGAAGGACAACGGCGATGGCGCGGCGTAGCGCACCGCCGCGCGCGCCCAAGCCGCCGCCGCGGCCGGAGAGAGTGGCCGCCTTCGGCTTCGGCATTTCCGCCGAGAGCCGCACGGCCGCCTGGCTCATCGCGCACGGCTACCGCATCTTGGCGCGGCGCTGGAAAAGCCCACTCGGCGAGATCGACATCATCGCCGCCCGCCGCCACACCTTGATCTTCGTCGAAGTGAAAGCGCGCGCCACGCTCGACGAAGCGGCGGAGGCGGTCAGCGAGCGGCAGAAGCGGCGCATCGCCGCGGCGGCGGAAGTCTGGCTCGCCGCCAATCCCGTTCCGGCAATGCGCGATATCCGCTTCGACGCGATCCTGATCGCGCCAGGTCGATTGCCGCGCCATATCCCGGCGGCGTTCGAGACGACGTGAAATAATTAGGCGCTCAGCCTTTGGAAGAACGCATCGACCTGGCCGCGGATGCGGCCGGCGACGCTGCCGAGATCGTCGGCCACCGTCTTGACCGCGCCGGCGCTGGAGCGCGTGTCGTCGGTGGCAGTGCCCATCAGACTGACCTCGTCGGCGGTCTCCACCGTGCGCTTGGCGGCGATTTCGACGCTGCGCGCGATTTCCGCCGTGGCGGCGCCCTGTTCGGTGACGGCGGCGGCGATGGCGCCGCTGATGTCGCCGATTTCCCGGATGATATGCTCGATAGCTGTAATCGCCTCGATCGAGCGCACGGTGGCGCGCTGCATGCCGGCGATCTGCGTGGCGATCTCCTCGGTGGCGCGACTGGTCTGGCCCGCCAGCGCCTTGACCTCGCCGGCCACGACGGCAAAGCCGCGTCCAGCCTCACCCGCGCGCGCCGCTTCGATCGTAGCGTTGAGCGCCAAGAGATTGGTCTGCTCGGCGATGCCAGTGATGAGCTTGACCACGTCGCCGATGCGTCCGGCCGCTTCGTCCAGTTCCTTGACCGCGATGTTGGTGCGCCCCGCCTCATTCACCGCCTTGGTGGCGATGGCGTTCGACTGCGCCACCTGGCGGTCGATCTCGTTCACCGAGGCCGATAACTCGTCGGCGGCCGACGCGATGTCGCGCACGTTCGAGGAGGCTTCCGAGGAAGCGGCCGACGCGCTCGCCGTCTTGGCCGAGGCCGCGTCGGCGGCGCCGGCGAGCTGGGTGGAAGCCGCCAGCATCTGATCGGAAATGCGTCCAAGTTCGGAGAGGGTTGCCTCCACTTCCGCCGAGAAGCGCGTGATCTCGTTCGACATCTGCTCCTGCCGCCGCGTGCGCATTTCGGCGTCGCTGCGAACGGTGCGATTGAGTTCCTCGTTGCTGCGCATGGCGCGCTGGAACACGCCGATCGAGCGGGCGAGCGCCCCGATCTCGTCGCTGCGTTCGCTGAACGGCACCACGGCGGAAGCATCGCCCGCGGCAACCGCTTCGGTAATATGGGTGATTTCGGCGATTGGCTTCGCCACGCCGCGCAAAATAACCCAGGCGCCGACCGCTGCCAGCATGACGGCAAGGCCAGCGAGCAGGCTCAACCACATCGCGGTCCCGTCGATGCCGGTGTCGATCTCGGTGTAAACGCGGGTCGCGCGCGTCGCATAAATCTTGGTGAGCTGCTCGAGGTCCTTGTTGAGCGCCTTGCGCACCGAGCGGTTGGCGTCGTTGTCGCCCCAGGCGCGGCCAGCGGCGGGACTGACTTCGGTGCCCAGCCGCGCCAGCTCGCGGCGGAAATCGATGAATTGCGCGATGCGGCCGGTGAACTGGCCGAACAATTCGGCGTCATCCCCGCGCACGGACTTCTTCCAGACCGCGACCACTTTGGCGATCTGCTTGTTGAATTTGAGGATGCCGTCGGCGTAAATCTTCGACGTTTTCAAGTCGTCCGACATGTAGACGCCGCGCGATTCCATCACCACGGCATAAATCAGCCCATTCACCTTCTCGACGTTCAAGGTCCCGGCATTGGCGGACTCGAATTCGTCGGTGAGGTTCTGGTGATGGCGCGCCGCCGTCACCGCGACCGCCGACAATGCAATGGTCGTGGTGGCCATTAACGCGAAGATCACATAGAGCTTGGCGGCAATGGAAAGCTTCGGCAAAGTCACAAGCGACCCCCACCCTTGAAACACAGGTTCCCCGGGCGGACATACTGGCGGTAATATGTTAACGGTTTGTTTTCCTTAAGCTTCTCACTGCTTAATAAGTTCCCAAAAGCCCGGGATGAGCCCCGCCATGAGCCTGAAAATCGCCGTTCAGATGGATCCGATCCAGCGGATCAACATCAAGGGCGACTCGACCTTCGCCCTGCTGCTGGAGGCGCAAAAGCGCGGCCATAGCCTGTCCTATTACACCCCCGACCGGCTGGCTCTGCTCAATGGCCGGCTGTTCTCGACCGTAGAATCGTTGACCGTGCGGGATAAGGCCGGCGACTACTTCACCCTGGGTGAGGCACAGCGGGCGGAGTTGACCGAATTCGACGTCGTCCTGTTGCGCCAGGACCCGCCCTTCGACCTCGCTTACGTCACCACCACCCATCTGCTTGAGCGCATCCACCCCAAGACGCTGGTGGTCAACGACCCGGCGCATGTGCGCAACGCGCCGGAAAAGATGATGGTCACCGAATTCCCCGACCTGATGCCGCCGACTTTGGTCACGCGCGACCTCGGCGAGATCAAATCGTTCCGCGCCGAGCACGGCGACATCGTGATGAAGCCGCTCTACGGCCACGGCGGCGGCGCGGTTTTCCGGATTACGCGCGACGATCTCAATTTCGGCTCGCTCTACGACATGTTCGCGGTCACCTTCCGCGAGCAATGGGTGGTGCAGAAATTTTTGCCGGCGGTGAAGCAAGGCGACAAGCGCATCTTGCTGGTGGACGGCGAATTCGCCGGCGCGGTCAACCGCATCCCGGCCGCCGACGACCTGCGCTCCAACATGGTGCGCGGCGGCGCGCCGGCGGCAACCGACTTGACCGCGCGCGAGCGTGAAATCTGCAAGCGCCTCGGTTCGGCTTTGCGCGAGCGTGGCTTGCTGTTCGCCGGCATTGACGTGATCGGCGACTGGCTAACCGAGATCAACGTCACGTCTCCCACCGGAATCCGCGCGGTGAAGAATCTCGGCGGCAGCGACGCCGCGGTGCTGATCTGGGACAAGATCGAAACAAAACGGAAAAAGTCGACGTAACGTCATGAGCGTTTCGCTCACCATCGCCACCACTGACTACGATCACTTCCGCGATTTCCGGCTCGGCCTCGTGCGCGCGGAAGGTATCGAAGCCAATTGGCTCACGCTCGGTCATCACGAGATATTCTCGCGCTTCACCTTCAACCGCGAATGGGACGTCTCGGAATTGTCCTTCGCCAAATTCGCCGCCCAGGTGACGCGCGAGAATGCCGACATCATCGGCCTGCCGGTCTATGCCTCGCGGCTGTTTCGATTTTCGTCGTTCTACGTGAACAAAACCAAAGGCATCAAAACCGCCAAGGACCTCAAGGGCAAACGCATCGGCGTGCCAGAATGGGCGCACACCGCGGCAGTCTATATGCGCGGCTGGCTGATGCACGAGGGCGGCGTCGCGCTTTCCGACATCGACTGGGTGCAGGCCGGTACTAATGAATCGGGCCGCATCGAAAAGGTCGAATTAACGCTGCCCAAAGGCGTCAAGCTGACCGCGATGCCCGACAAAACGCTCAGCGCCATGATCGCATCAGGCGAAATCGACTGTTGCATCATCGCGCGGCCTCCCAATTCGTTCCGCGAAAAACATCCCGACGTGGTGCGGCTGTTCCCCGATTACGAGCAAATCGAGCAGCGCTATTACGCCGACACCAAAGTCTATCCGATCATGCACGTGATCACCTTGCGCAAGGCGATCCTCGACGGCAAGCCTTGGGTGGCGCGCAATCTCTATAACGCCTTCGAGCAATCAAAACGGCGCAGCCTGGAGCGCATCCTCGATCCAGCCGTGTCGCGCTATCCAGTGCCGTGGCTGACGCAATACGCAACCCGCATGCGGGACACGTTCGGCGAGTTGTTCCCCTACGGCATCGAGGCCAATAGGCCGACGCTCGAACTGTTCTTGCGCTATACGCACGAGCAGGGCATCGCGCACAGGCTCGCCAAACCGGATGACATCTTCCCCGCCGGCATCATGGCATCGGTGAAGGTCTGAATTACTTTCCAGCGCGCTTTTGCGCTGCGTCGCGGATACCGGGCGCAGTGATCTTGGCGAGGTCGATCGGCGTTTTCAGGTTGCCCGCCTTGACCAGCTCGTCTTCCATCCATTGCAGCTTGTCGAGCGGCAGGCTGACCGCCGGATCGAGGGCTGCGTGCTTGAGCGTGTCGTCGTAGGCAAAGGCCGGACGCGGATCGTCGGGCTTGGCGTCGATCTTGGCGCGTGTCAGCGCGATGGTTTCCTCGCGATGCGTCACGGCGTAATGCAGCGCATCCATCTCCGCCGCGACGAAATCGATCGTATCCTCGCGCCGCGCGGCCAATGTCTTGCCGGTCACCGCCAGGCAAAGCCGCACGTAATTCGGCAGCGCGTCGCGCCCGCGAACCAGCATGCGGATGTTCTTGGGCGCCACCGCCATGAATTCGGCGGCGACGATGCCGGCATCGGCGACGCCCGCGACCACCGCCTTGAAGCGATCGAGATCGCCGCCAAGGCTCGCGACCCGCACCTCGCTTTCCGGCACCTTGGCCTGCTCCAGCATCGCCTTGAGCAGCAGATTGGGCAGCGAGCCGGGCGCCGCCACCGCCACGGTCTTGCCCTTGAGGTCGGTGACTTTGTCGATGCCCTCGCGCACCATCAGCCCATGCGGCACGCCCGGCCAATCGCAGCCTATGATCTTGATGTCGGCGCCGTGCGCACCGGCGAGAATACCGGCGCCTGGACTCGATTCGACGCTGTCGAGCGCCCCCGAAAGTAGCGCCTTGTGCGCGATGGCGCCGTTCTTCAGCGAGATGATTTCGAGTTTGAGCCCGTGCTTGGCGGCGAAGTCGCGTTGGCCGACCATCCATTGAAAGCCGGCGTCGCCCTTGGGCTCGATCACCCCGTGCTTCCAGGGCTTGAGCAGTTGCGCAGCGGCCGGGACGGCGAGCGCCCCCGCGAGCATTAGCGCACCGCCGATAGTCGCTAGCGGCTTCTTGGTCATGGCGAATTCTCCCTGGATTTTATTGTTTAACCCATGATTGGCGCGGATTAAGTCCAAGATCAATTACGGGTTTGTGGCCTTGGCTTTGCTCCCTAATTGTTCTTATAGGGCCCAGTCAGGTCAGGCCAGTGCTCGAAGAAATCGCGCGCGCCAACGGCACGGGCCTCGCTTTGCTGCGCGACGCCGCCGACTCGATGCATCTGTCGGCGCGCGGCTATCACCGCGTGCTGCGGGTCGCCCGCACGCTCGCCGATCTCGACGGCGCCGAGAAAGTCGGCCGCGTGCATCTGGCCGAAGCCTTGTCCTACCCTGCGCTCGCCGACGAAGTGCGGCGCGCAGCGTAATGCTTTTTGTTTGCGCATAATCATGTCCGAAAACCGGTGCCCACTTTTCGGGATCACGCGCGGGCCTTAACAAACAAGTAAGCGTGCTGCGTTAACCTTGCCGGCACGCGTGGCCGTTGGTCCGCGCCGCCCAGGAGGGCTCATGACGCGCACCCACGTCGCCGCGCTGCTGATTCTGGCCGCCGCCATCCCCGCCACCGCTGCCGGTTCGTTCTTCAGCGTGAGCGGCAAGCCGTGTTTCGCCGCCGGAGCCGCCCACTATCGCATCTCGGACAGCGCCGCCGCCGATATCACGGTGCGCATCGACAATGCGGCGGCACAGCCCGACCTGCGCATGCAGATCATCGACGATGCGGCCGTGGCCGATTTCGTGCTAGTCGACGGCGGCGACAGCACCACCTGCACCGGCGCGGTGCGCAGCATCCGCCTCGATTCCGGGCCAGCCAAGGCCGACCTCACGGTCAGCCTGTCGCGGGCGCCCGCCGACTACAAAATCTACGTGCGCTCGGCCCGCTTCTCGCAACAGGACGCCGCCGCGCTGTTCGCGGTGCTCTGGCAAGCCGGCCGCATGACCGCCGGTTCCGGACGCGAGTTCGCCGCGCGGAACTGACTGGTTTTACTTGCCGCATGATCTTTTCCGAAAACCGGTTCCCACTTTTCGGGATCATGCGGTTACCTTCGGCTTAACGCTCCTTTCACCACGTTCGGCGCGCGCGCGCCGCCCGCCCGCGGCGGGAATAGAATTGCAACATTCATGGCGCCAAATGCCCGCTTAATAAGCTGGCGCCGAAACATGGGATTGGGGTCGCAAGATTCACTCGCGCTGAAGCTGCGCAAGCGCGCGCGCAACAAGGCGGCGCTGGTGCTGTTCGGCCGCTCGGTCGTCGCCACCATGTCGGTGGTATCCGGCTGGCTCGGCTACCGCACCGGCATCCGCCTGCAAAGTTCCAGTTACGACCCCTACGCCTACGGCACCGGCGTCGGCGCGCTGTTCGCCGCCGCCAGCGCGGTCATCGCTTTCATGCTGATGCGCCAGCGCGCACACACCGACAAGGTACACACGCTAGAGGCGCGTATCGAGGAATTGTCCGACGACAATTGGGAATTGCACGACGTCAAGATGAACGCGCTCGCAAAGGCGCGCGACGAGGCGGAAAACGCCAACCGCGCCAAGTCGCGCTTCCTCGCCACCGTCAGCCACGAAATCCGCACCCCGCTCAACGGCATTCTCGGCATGGCCGATCTCCTGCTCGACACGCCGCTCACGCCCGAGCAGCTCAATTACGCCAAGGCGGCCAAGACCTCGGGCGAAACGCTGCTGTCGCTGATCGAGGAAATTCTCGACTTCTCCAAGATCGAGGCCGGCAAGCTCGAACTCGAGGAAGCGCCGTTCGCGCTGGTCGCGCTGGTCGAGGAAACCGTCGAGTTGCTCGCCCCGCGCGCGCAGGCGAAAGATATCGAGATCGCGTCCTTCGTGGACGCCCGGCTACCCGAGAGAGTCATGGGTGACGCCGCGCGCTTGCGCCAGGTGCTGCTCAATCTCGCCGGCAATGCTATCAAGTTCACCGAGACCGGCGGCGTCGCGCTTATCGTCGAGCCGGGCGAACGCGACAACGACGTCTGTTTCCTGGTGCGCGATACCGGCATCGGCCTCGCGCCGCAGGACCAGGTGCGTGTGTTCCGCGATTTCGAGCAGGCCGACGGCTCCTCCACCCGCAAGTTCGGCGGGACCGGCCTCGGGCTCGCGATCTCCAAGCGCATCGTCGAGCGTATGGACGGGCGCATCGCGGTCGAGAGCGAAGCGGGCCGCGGCGCAACCTTCAGCTTCACCGTTCCGCTCATGCCGGCGGCGGGCGGCGCCGCGGAATTCACCGCGCTGGATCTTGCCGGCAAGGCGGTGTTGATCGTGGCCGCCGCCGATATCGAACCCGCTTTGCTGACTCGCCGGCTCGCAGACTGGGGCGCCGAGACTTGCGTCGCGGCCTACAAGGAAAGCGCCGCCGCGCTGTTAGCAAAGCGCCATTGGGACGCGCTGCTGGTCGATTACCCGATGGTGCGGCCGATGATAGCCCACGGCAGCCTTGCGCGCCGCGACGGCACGCGGCGCATTGTTTTGATCAGGCCGGCCGATCGGCACGAACTGCCCGCGCTGAAGAAGCACGGCTTCACCGGCTATCTGGTCAAGCCGGTGCGCATGGCGTCGCTCGCCGCACGGCTCGCCGCCGCGGATGGGTTCGAAGACATGGCGCCGGAAATTTCCGCTCCCGGCAAGGCGAACGCCGCCGCCGGTAATAAGGGCTTGTCGATCCTGGTCGCCGAAGACAACGAGATCAACGCGCTGCTCGCGCGCGCGCTGCTCACAAGGCTCGGCCATCGTCCGGCGGTCGCCGGCAACGGCAAAGCCGCCGTTGAATCCTGGGCCGCCGCGCGCGCCGCCGGCACACCTTACGATCTGGTTCTGATGGACGTGCAGATGCCGGGCATGGACGGGCTGGAAGCCACCCGCCGCATCCGCGCCGTTGAGGACGCGGCCGGCAGCCGGCCTGTGCGCATCTTGGCGCTCACTGCCAATGCGCAGAGCGAGGACCGCGCGGCCTGCCTCGCGGCCGGCATGGACGGCTTGCTGGTCAAGCCGCTCGATCGCGAGCGGTTGCGCGAGGTGCTCGAGGCCACAGCCCGGCTGGCGGCCTGAATTTAATCTTCCCGCCTTGTCATAAAACCGTGTCCCGCCCATGTTGTTGTTGGATGGCGACGCTCGAAGTTTGATTCGGCCGCTAGATTTCCAAGCCGATCGCCTAGTTTTCGCGCCGATATGGAGCCAAATCGACATGGCACGCCGCGATAGCCTGTACCCGCCGCGCAGTCTGTTCGAACGTTTCCGCCCCGCCCCCGCCGTCCCCGGTTTGATTTCGTCGTTGCAGGCCTATGGCGGTTTGCAGGCTTGGGCGGCGCGCGCCCATCGCCCGACCCAGAGCCTAGGCGAGCTCGGCGCGCTCGAGGTGCGCCTGGCGCAGACCGCCGCCGAAGTGCGGCAAGCGCAGAAACTGCGCTACCGCGTTTTCTACCAGGAGGGTTCGGCCATCGCCAATCCGGGCCGCCTGTTCGCGCGCCGCGACGTCGATGCCTATGACGCGATCTGCGACCACCTCTTGGTGCTCAATCACGCCGCCCCCGACGCGCATAACGGCAACCGGCCGGCGGTGGTCGGCACCTACCGCCTGCTGCGCCAGCCGATGGCGGAGGAATACGGCGGCTTCTACACCGCGGGCGAATTCGACATTGGATCGCTGATCGCGCGCCACGGCAATCTGCAATTCCTAGAACTTGGCCGTTCTTGCGTGCTGGCGCCCTACCGCAACAAACGCACTGTCGAACTGCTGTGGCATGGCATCGCCGGCTATTTACGGCAGAACCGTACCGACGTGATGTTCGGCTGCGCCAGCCTCGATGGCACCGACCCCAGGCAGCTGGCGATGCCACTGTCGTTCCTGCATCACTATGCACGCGCGCCGCAAACCTGGAGCGCCCGCGCGCGGCCCGAACGTTATGTCGAAATGAACCGTATCTCGAACGAAACGATCGACCCGAAGCAGGCGCTCAACGCCCTGCCGCCGCTGATCAAGGGCTATTTGCGGCTCGGCGCGTATATCGGCGACGGCGCGGTGGTCGACCATGAGTTCGGCACCACCGACGTGCTGATCGTGTTGCCGGTTTCCGCGATCAACAAGCGCTACATCGAGCACTTCGACTCCGGCCGGCGCGCGGCGTAGCTCACAACCGCCGCAACGACACTTTCTCGACCTGGTGGCTCTCGCCCTTCTTTAATATGAGGTCGGAGCGCTGGCGCGTCGGAATGATATTCTCGTGCAGATTGACCAGATTGATGCGCGTCCAGATCGACGACGCGGTCTCGATCGCCTCTGCATCCGACAGGATAGAATAGCGATGGAAGTAGGATTTCGGATCTCGGAACGCCGTTGAGCGCAGCGTCAGGAAGCGGTCGACGTACCAGGACTTGAGCACGTCCTCGTCGGCGTCAAGATAAACCGAGAAATCGAAAAAGTCCGACACGAACGGGATCGCCTTGCCGTCCTTCGGCAGGCGGCCGGTCTGCAGCACGTTCAAGCCCTCGACGATCAGGATGTCCGGACGGTCCACTTCGACCCATTGGTTCGGCGTCACGTCATAAGTGAGATGCGAATAGACCGGCGCGCGCGCCGGGCGGCGCCCGGCCTTCACGTCGGTAAGGAAACGCAATAGCGCCGGCAGGTCGTAGCTTTCCGGGAAGCCCTTCTTCTCCATCAAGCCTTCGCGCTCGAGGATCGCGTTCGGAAAGAGAAAGCCGTCGGTGGTGATGAGATCGACCTTGGGCACGTTCGGCCAGCGTGCCAGCAGCGCCTGCAGCACGCGCGCGGTGGTGGATTTTCCGACCGCCACCGAGCCGGCGACGCCGATGATGAACGGCATCTTCACGTCCTCGGTGCCGAGGAAGCGTTCCTGCGCGCGAAACAGCCGCTGCGTCGCCGCCACATAGAGCGAGAGCAGCCGCGACAACGACAGATAAATCTCCTCGACTTCCTTGATGTCGAGGCGGTCGTGCAGAGAACGCAGCCGCGTGACCTCCTCCGAGGTCAGCGTCATCGGCGTATCGTCGCGCAACGCCGCCCATTCCGCGCGCGAGAACGTGCGGTAGGGCGAAAGCGTTTCGTCGGTGCGCTGTTCCATCAAGCTATTTTCTCTTCCGCGCCGCCTTTTCCTGATGCCCGCTCTGTTTAATGCGTTTGGCGAGTTCAGCTTCGACCTGCGCCAGCGTGACGCCGCGCGCTTTCAGCACGACTATCAAATGATAGAGTAGGTCGCTCGCTTCCGCGATCACCCGCCGCTTATTTTCCTGCACGGCCGCCAGACCGGTTTCGAAAGCCTCTTCATTCAACTTCTTGGCGCAATGGGCAACGCCCTTGTCGAGTAGTGCGCGGGTATAGGATTCTTTCGCGCTCGCCTTTGCGCGTTCGCCCACCCGCTTCTCCAGATTGGCCAGCGTGAATTTGCTCATGCGCGGGTGCATAGCATCTCTGGATTTATGAGTCATTCCGGGGTGCGAGCCCGGAATGACGGGCGGCTCACGCATCCAGCCGCATCGGCAAGCCGGCTTTGGCCATATAGGTCTTGGCTTCCCGCACGCTGTGTTGGCCGAAGTGGAAGATCGAGGCGGCCAATACCGCCGTCGCATGACCGTCGCGGATGCCCTCCACCATGTGGTCGAGCGTGCCGACCCCGCCGGAGGCGATCACAGGAACGCTCACTGCGTCCGCCACCGCGCTTGTGAGCGCGATGTCGAAACCGCGCCGGGTGCCGTCGCGGTCCATGGAGGTGAGCAGGATCTCGCCGGCGCCGAGCGCAACTACATCCTTGGCGTAGCCGACCGCGTCGATGCCGGTCGGCATGCGCCCACCATGGGTGAAGATTTCCCAGCGCAAAGGCTCGTTGCCTTGCGACACCTGCTTGGCGTCGATGGCGACCACGATACATTGGTCGCCGAATTTTTCCGCCGCCTCCTTGACGAAGGCGCGCCGGTTCACCGCCGCGGTATTGATCGAAACCTTATCGGCGCCCGACGACAACAGCGCGCGGATGTCTTCGATGCTGCGCACCCCGCCGCCGACGGTGAGCGGCATGAAACAGGCTTCCGCCGTGCGCCGCACCACGTCGAGGATGATGCCGCGGTTTTCGTGGCTCGCCGTGATGTCGAGAAAGCACAGCTCATCAGCGCCGGCTGCGTCGTAGGCAATCGCAGCCTCCACCGGATCGCCGGCGTCGCGCAGATTGACGAAATTGACGCCCTTGACCACGCGGCCGTCTTTCACGTCGAGGCAGGGAATGACGCGGACTTTGAACATGGCCTAGGCCGCCGTCCGTGCTTCACGGATGAGCTTGAGCGCCTCCGCGGAATCCAGCCGCCCATCATAGAGCGCGCGCCCGGCGATGGCGCCTTGCAGTCTCCTGGCGCGCGGCTCGAGTAGCGCCTTGATGTCCTCGATCGAAGCCAAGCCGCCCGAGGCGACCACCGGGATCGAGATCGCATCGGCGAGCGCGATCGTGGCGTCGAGATTGAGGCCCTTGAGCATGCCGTCGCGCGAAACGTCGGTATAGACGATGGCGGCGACGCCGGCATCCTCGAATCGGCGCGCGAGATCGAACGCCGACAATTCGGAAATCTCCGCCCAGCCCTGCACCGCCACCTTGCCGTCGCGCGCGTCGAGCCCGACCGCGATCTTGCCGGGATAGTTTTTCGCCGCGTCCTTCACCAGCGTCGGATTGCGCACCGCCGCGGTGCCGATGATCACCCGGTTGACGCCTTTCGTCAGCCAGGCCTCGACCGTCGCCATGTCGCGGATACCGCCGCCGAGCTGCACGCAAAGCCCGACGGTTTCCAGAATGCGGTCGACCGCGTCGCCGTTCATCGGCTTGCCGGCAAAAGCGCCGTCGAGATCCACCACGTGCAGATGCTTGAAGCCCTGCATTTCGAATTCGCGTGCCTGCGCCGCCGGATCGCGATGGAAAATGGTCGCGCGCGCCATGTCGCCCTGCTGCAGCCGCACGGCGAGGCCTTCCTTGAGGTCGATGGCGGGGAACAGAATCATGGCTTCCACCGCAAAAAATTCGAAATCAGCTTGAGGCCGAGCTTCTGGCTCTTCTCCGGGTGGAATTGCGTACCGACCATGTTGTCGCGCCCGACGATGGCCGTGAGCGGGCCGCCGTAGTCGGCTTGCGCCACAAGATCGCCGCGTTGCGCGGGCTTTAGCTCGAAGCTGTGCACGAAATAGGCATGCAGGCCGTCCGGCCCGAGCGGAACATCCTCAAGCAGCGGGTGGGCCTTGAGCATGTTGAGCGTGTTCCAGCCCATATGCGGAATCTTCAAACTGGCATCGTTCGGCGTAATGCGGCCGACCTCGCCGGCGATCCAGCCGAGCCCTGGCGTAATCTGATACTCCAACCCGCGTTCCGCCATGAGCTGCATACCGACACAGATGCCGAAAAACGGCTTGCCGCGCTTTCGCACGCTCTCGTTCAATGCATCGATCATGCCAGGGATGGTATCGAGCCCGCGCCGGCAGTCGGCAAAAGCGCCGACGCCGGGCAGCACCACGCGGTCCGCGCGCGCGACTTGCGCTGGGTCGCTCGTCACCACAATAGGCTGGGTTGAGCCGATATCGCGCGAAGCGCGCTCGAAGGCTTTGGCCGCCGAATGCAGATTGCCGGAGCCGTAGTCGACGATAGCGACGCTCATCGCGGACCGTCCGGTTCAGGGAACAGGCCGATCACGTCGGTCGGTGTGGCGCGCCGCAACGGCGCGGGGACCTGCGCGGTAACTTGCGGCGGCGGCGCCGTGGGTGGTGTTTCGCCCGCGGGTTTGCCCGCCTGTTTGCTCCATTCGGCGAAGAAACGATGCTCGGCCATTTCGACGTCCTCGCCGACCACGAAGCCGAGCATCCGCCAGCCGCGCCGCGTCAGTTTCCAGCGCCGCAGCGTCGCCGCTTCGAAGCCGATCAATAGCGCGATCAATACGCCGGCGAGAAATTGCACGATCGCTCCCGCGCCGGTCAGCTTCAAGGCGACGCCGAGCAAGATGGTGACCGCCAGATAGCCGGCGAAGGCCAGCCACAGCCGGTAGCGCAGCAGCCAGAACGGCGTCAGCACGAAAGCCCAGAAATGGACTCCGTCGCGCACGAACACGAAACGTTCCGGAGCGATTGCGGCTTCGCCCGGTCGCGGCGGCGGCTGGTGCACGGTGAATGTGGGCATCGTTACGCGTTCCTAACTCTCAGCTGTCATGCCCGCGAAAACGGGCATTCAGTAACCCCTGTCTCCGAAATAAATCCGAAACCATTGTGGTTACTGGGTCCCCGCTTGCGCGGGGACGACGGCCAACATTCACCCGCCGAGCGAGCCCTTGGTGGACGGCACTTCGTCCTTGGCGCGCGGATCGATCGCGACCGCCACGCGCAGCGCGCGCGCCAGAGCCTTAAAGCACGACTCGGCAATATGGTGATCGTTCGTGCCATATAAAGTCTCGGCGTGCAGCGTGATGCCGGAATTCATCGCAAAGGCCTGGAACCATTCCTGCACCAGCTCGGTGTCGAACGAACCCACTTTGTCGCGCACGAACTCGGCCTTGAACACCAGAAACGGCCGCCCGGAAATATCGAGCGCTACGCGCGTAAGCGCCTCGTCCATCGGCACATGCACGTCGGCATAGCGCGTGATGCCCTTCATGTCGCCGAGCGCCTGCTTCACCGCCTGGCCGAGCGCGATGCCGACGTCCTCGGTGGTGTGATGATGATCGATATGCAGGTCGCCCTTGGCCTTGACCGCGATGTCGATACGCGAGTGCCGCGCCAGGAGATCGAGCATGTGGTCGAGGAAGCCGATGCCGGTCGCAACGGACGAACGCCCCGCGCCGTCGAGATCGACTTCGACCTCGACGTCGGTTTCCTTGGTCTTGCGCTTCAAGGCCGCTTTGCGCATGGGATAGTCCTTCAGTCGCGCGCCTTTTATCAGGGGTTGCCGGGATTCGCCACCGTCGTTGCCGCCCGTTTGCAAACGCCGCGCGCCATGCCTAGATGATGCCGATTGCAGGGGTTAACGCGCATGGCATCGAACGAATTCCCTTCCTGGCATGGCACCACCATCCTAACCGTCCGCAAGGGCGGCAGCGTGGTCATCGGCGGCGACGGCCAGGTCTCGATCGGGCAAACAATCGTCAAATCCAACGCCAAGAAGGTGCGCAAGCTCGGCAAAGGCGATGTCATCGGCGGCTTTGCCGGCGCCACCGCCGACGCGTTTACCTTGTTCGAAAGATTGGAGAGCAAGCTCGAGCAGTATCCCGGCCAGTTGCTGCGCGCCGCGGTCGAGCTCGCCAAGGACTGGCGCACCGACCGCTATCTGCGGCGCCTCGAAGCCATGATGATCGTCGCCGACAAACAGGTTTCGCTGGTGCTGACCGGCACCGGCGACGTGCTGGAGCCGGAGGCGAGCGTCGCCGGAATCGGCTCCGGCGGCAACTACGCGCTAGCCGCCGCGCGCGCGCTGCTCGACGGGCCACTCGGCGCCGAAGAGATCGTGAAGAAGTCGCTCGACATCGCCGCCGACATTTGCGTCTACACTAACCGCAATGTGACCATCGAAAATCTGAAAGCGTAACCGCGTGACCGACTTCTCCCCGCGCGAAATCGTTTCCGAACTCGACCGCTTCATCGTCGGCCAGACCGACGCCAAGCGCGCGGTCGCCATCGCCTTGCGCAACCGCTGGCGCCGCCTGCAGCTCGACGACAAGCTGCGCGAGGAAGTGCTGCCGAAAAACATTTTGATGATCGGGCCGACCGGTGTCGGCAAGACCGAGATTTCGCGCCGCCTCGCGCGGCTCGCCGGAGCGCCGTTCCTCAAAGTCGAGGCCACCAAGTTCACCGAGGTCGGCTATGTCGGCCGCGACGTCGAGCAGATCGTGCGTGACTTGGTCGAGATTTCCATCGCGCTCACCCGCGATCGCAAACGCAAGGACGTGCAGGCCAAGGCGGAGTTGAACGCCGAGGAGCGCGTGGTCGATGCGCTGGTCGGCCCCGGCGCCAGCCCGGCAACACGCGAGAGCTTCCGCAGGAAGCTGCGGGCCGGCGAGCTCAACGACAAGGAAATCGAGATCGAGGTGTCGTCTGGCGGCGGCGGTACGCCGATGTTCGAAATTCCCGGCATGCCGGGCGCGCAGATGGGCGCCATCAATCTCGGCGATATTTTCGGCAAGCTCGGCGGCAAGGCGAAGATGCGGCGCGTCACCGTGCTGCATTCGCACGACATCCTGGTCAACGAGGAAAGCGACAAGCTACTCGACAACGACCAGCTCATCCAGGAATCGATCAAGGCAGTCGAACAGAACGGCATCGTGTTCCTGGACGAGATCGACAAGATCGCCGGGCGCGAGGGCCGTATGGGCGCCGACGTGTCGCGGGAGGGCGTGCAGCGCGACCTGCTGCCGCTGATCGAGGGCACCACCGTCAACACCAAGCACGGGCCGGTGAAGACCGACCACGTGCTGTTCATCGCCTCCGGCGCCTTCCACATCTCCAAGCCGTCCGACCTCTTGCCCGAGCTGCAAGGCCGATTGCCGATCCGCGTCGAGCTGAGCGCGCTGTCGCGCGACGACATGCGCCGCATTCTGACCGAGCCGGAAGCCTCGCTGATCAAGCAATACGTCGCGCTCTTGAAGACCGAGGGCGTGACGCTCGATTTCACCGAAGATGCCATTGACGCGCTCGCCGACATCGCGGTGGCGGTGAATTCCACCATCGAGAATATCGGCGCGCGCCGCCTGCAGACCGTAATGGAGCGCGTGCTCGACGAAATCTCCTTCGCCGCCACCGACCGCTCCGGCGAGACGGTCAAGATCGACGCGGCTTACGTGGAAAAGCACATCGGCGATCTGGCCAAGAACGCCGATTTGAGCCGATTTATTCTTTGACGGCGGCTATTTCTTTGTCATGCAATCCATGACGAACTTGGCGCGCTCGTCCATTTTGATATTCTGATCCGCCGCCTGTTTTTCGCAGGCGTGCATTTTCTGCGCTTCCTCGGGCGACATCATTTTTTGCGGCGCGCTCGGCTTCATGGGCGTTTGCGCCAAGGCAGCCCCCAGGCCCACCATCACCGCCATTAACAAAGCGACTAAACGCGACATGACCAATTCTCCTGCGGCCGATTATTTTTTCTTCTCGTCCTTGGCGTGATCCGGCGCCGGCTCGGTCACCGCGACCGGATCGGACGCCGGGAAGGTTTCTTCCAGTCCTTCCTCGAGTTCGCGCTCGAGTGTCGCTTTGTCCGGCTTTGGGTCTTTGGCGGGTTTCGGCTTGTTGGTCATATCCGATACTCCCTCATACCGCGCGTCAACACGCTTAACCGCTTCGCGCCCTGCGCAGGCGCACGTAAAGCGCGCCTTCGCCGCCATGGGTAACGTGCGCGTCTTCGAAGCCCACCACAAACGAGCGGAATTCCGGCAGGCCTAGCCACTGCGGCACCTGGCGGCGCAATACGCCGGGTTCACCGCCGCGGCCTTTGCCAGTGATCACCAGCACCAGCCGGGCCTCGCGCGCATGCGCGTTGCGCAGGAAATGCAGCAGCGTCGAGTGCGCTTGCGCCTGCGTGAGCCCATGCAAATCGAGTTTCCCGTCAATCGCTCGCTTGCCGCGCGCCACGCTGCGCTTCATGCGACGGCCGAGCGGTGCGAGGGGCGGCGGCGCGGGTAAAGCCTGCGCCGGCGGCATCCGCAAATTTGCCGCCCGCGGCGCGGAGGCAGGCGGCGGCGCGATCGCTTCGTCGCCCACGTCGAAATGCGCGCTCGCCTGCAACGGCTCGATCGCCCTGGTGAACGTGGCCCACAGCACACGTTCCTCGCTGGAGAGAACGCGGCGGCGGTTGCCTGAGCTCATGGCTTGGGTTTGGGCTGCGCCGCGGCTTGCGCCGGCGTATTGTCGGCGACGATATCCTTCGGGCGCGGGCGCGGCAGCGGCACGTTGACCTTCTCCGGCGCGGCCCCCTTCACCGACACGTCCTTCGGCACCAGCATGACGAATTTGCCGAACTGCTTGATGCGGCCGGCGATGTGCGGAATGTCCTCGCCGTGGCCGAAATAGATGTCGGCGCGCGCCGCCCCGCGAATGGCTGAGCCGGTATCCTGCGCGAACATCAGGTGCTGGAAGGTGTCCTGCGGCACGTCGCTGGTGATCGGAAACTTGGCGTCGATCCAGATCGGCGTGCCGTAGACGTGGATCGAGGGATCGACCGCGAGCGAACGTCCGGGCGTAAGCGGAATGCCCTGCGCGCCGAGCGGCTCGTCGTTGGGTTTCAGGGCTGTCTCGCTGAAGAACACATAGGAGCGGTTCTTCAGCCGCAGCGCCTCGCCTTCCTTCGGATTCGCCTCCATGTACTCGCGGATCTTGTCCATCGACATGTCTTCGGGCGTGCAGAGGCCGTCGTCAATCATGAGGCGGCCGACCGGCGTGTAAGGCTTGCCGTTGCTGGCGATGTAATTGAGCCGCAGCAATTCGCCGTCGGCGAGCTTGACGCGGGTGGAGCCCTGGATTTGCGCGAAGAAGGCATCGACGGGATTTTGGATCCAGCAAATCTCCAGTCCCCTGCCCGCCAGCACGCCTTTATCGATTTCGGCGCGGTCATATTGCGAGAACACCGTGCTCTTCTTGCCCGCGAGCCTTGCCGGCACCCGGTAGAGCGGAACACTGAAGTCCGCGGTCTTGACGCGCGAGCCGGCGACCTCGGCTTCGTAATAGCCGGTATAGAAGCCGTCGGCGCCGGTGTAATAGCCGTAGGTATGGACTTCCGGCAAAATACGCACCGGCTTGAAATTGTCCTCGAAGAATTTGCGCGCCTGCGCGCGATTGACCGTGCCGCCGGCGGCGAGCGTGGCCGCCTTCTCGCAGGCATTGTACAGCCCGCCATAGACCGGCCGCGCCGCGCGCATCGCGCGGCTGCCTTGCAGGATCGCGCCGCAGCTTTTCAGGTATGTGGCGAAGGCGGCGGCGTGGTCGTCGTTTTTCCAGCCGTCAAGTTTTCCGAAACCGAGCGGCTCGACTTGGGCGTGGCGGAATTTCATCTCGTGCGCCGCCACGGGCTTGCCCGCTGCCGCGATCAGGCAAAAAGCCAAGCCAGATGACCGCAAGCCGGCGCCGATCTGCGAGCGAGAAGGTAACGCCGCCATGCGGTCATTGCCCGGCTTCGGTTGCGACCAGTTTCCAGTTCGGGTCGCGCGACGACAAGTCGCGCGCGAACGTCCACACGTCGGTGATGTCGGTCACCTTCTCGGCATTGCCGTCGATCACATTGCCGTTCTTGTCGCGCGTCGCCGACACCAGCTTGGAATGGAAGCGCACGGTCAACTGTGCCGTGCGCGCGCGCAACTCGGCGGCGGTGATCTCGGCATTATCGATGGACACGAAACGATTCTCCACCGTCTCGCCGCGCTTTTCGCGCTCGGTGATGGCGGCTTCGAAGCCCTCATAGACGTCGCGCGACAGCAAATTCTTCAGCGTGCGACGGTCGCCTTCGGCAAAGGCGTTGACGATCATCTCGTAGGCCGCGCGCGCGCCGGTGAGGAAGTGCTTGAGATCGAAATTGGCGTCGGCGCCGACCATCGCGTCGAGGCCGGCCGCGAGCGGCGTGCCGGCGTCGGCAACGCCCTTCCAGCGCTCGCCCGGCACGACCGGTTCGGCCGGTATTGGCGCGGCCGCTTCCGGCATGCGATTGGGCAGCGCGACGACTTTCTCGGCCGCCGGCCGCACCGGCTCGCGCGCCGCGTAAGGGTCGTATGGCGGCCGTTCCCGGCCGGTGCGCTGGCCGAGCACGCTGCGCAGGCGCAGGAAGATGAATACCGCCAGCGCCAGGAATATGATGGTGTAGATGTCGAACACGTCTCGCATGCCTTCGGTAACCGTAACAGCAGAGCGGCCAGCGGGCCTGATCGGATCGACGGTTTGGCGGCCGGGCCCACCGTACTTAATCTATGCCGGTGCGCGCGCCAATCCATAGGCCCAGCGCCGGTATTTTGGCGCAATTGTGCTTCGCGGACAAAGCTTAAACGATTGGGACGCCTACGCCAACCTGGAGCCTCAAGAGAAGCGCCGATGAATGTGGCAAAATGGCTGCTGCTGGCCGTGCTGGCGCTGCCCATCATGGAATTGGCGGTATTCATCGCGGTAGCGGGGGCGGTCGGCTTTTTGTGGGCGCTGCTGCTGGTGGTGGCGACGTCGATGGCCGGCGCCCTGGTGCTGCGCCATGCCGGCGGCAATCACATCGCCCGTGTGCGCGTCGCCATGGGGAAAGGCGGATTTACCGCTTTGCAGGCCGACGGGCCTGGCACCCTGACCCTTTTGGCGGGGATTCTCCTGCTAATTCCAGGGTTTATAACGGACGTCCTGGGCCTTTTGCTGTTGCTGAGGCCGCTGCGCCGGGCGCTCGGCGCGCTGCTCGGATTAAAGGCTGCGCCCCAGCGTAGCGACGGCGTGGTCGATCTCGAGCCCGCGCAATGGCATCAGGTGGCCGATCCCGCGCTCACCGACCGGCGCGACGACGAGCGCAGCCGCCGGTAGTTGCAATCCTTGTTCGCCCACAGGCGCTGTGTTAGCCAACCGCCCGCGCCAAACATTTCTTTGTGAGCGGCGGTAAGGAGTTTTCATGTCCACGACCAATGGCGGCCCGGCACCGGCCCCTCAACAGCAGCCGCAACTCAACGTCGTGGCGCAATACATCAAGGACTTCTCGTTCGAGAACCCGAACGCGCCGCAGTCGATGGCGACCACGACGCAGCCGCAGATCGCCATCCAGATCAACGTCACGGCCAAGCCGATGTCGGAAACCGACATCGAGGTGACGCTCAAGCTCGACGGCAAGGCGGAAAACAACGGCAGCCTGATGTTCCGGTTCGAGCTGGAGTTCGCCGGCGTGTTCCGCATCCAGAACGTGCCGCAGGAGAGCATGAACCCGGTCGTGCTGATCGAGTGCCCGCGCCTGCTGTTCCCGTTCGCGCGCGAGATCATCGCCACCACCGTGCGCAATGGCGGCTTCCCGCCGCTGCTGCTCGATCCGGTGGATTTCGTCGGCCTCTATCGCCAAAAAATGAGCGAGATGCAGACCACCGGCGCGCCAGCGCCGCAGAGCTGACTTACAGATAATCCCGCCACAAGGCTTTCTCGCCCAGGCTGGCGACGAATTCTCGGTGCGCCGCGCGATCAGCCTCGCTCAGGCGCGGCGTCAGCGCCGCTTCGCGTTCGCGCCGTGCCGCACCGCCGTCGCGCGTCTTTCCGCGGCGCGCGCCGCTCTCGGCAAGGCCGAGCTGCGCCTGGCGTGCGCCGATCAGCTCCAGATAGACCTCGGCCAGGATCTCGGCGTCGAGCAGCGCGCCGTGCTTGCTGCGGCGCGAATTGTCGATGCCGTAACGCGCGCACAGATCGTCGAGCCGGTTCGGGCCCGCCGGGTGCTTGCGGCGCGCCAGCAGCAGCGTATCGACCAGCCGCTCGCGCGCGATCGGCGGACGCTCGACAAGCTTTAGCTCGGCCAGTAGAAAGCCGTGGTCGAAGCTCGCATTGTGGATCACCAGCGGCGCGTCGCCGATGAAAGCCAGGAAATCGTCGGCGATATCGGCAAACAGCGGCTTGTCTTTGAGGAAGTCGGTCGCCAGCCCGTGGATGGCGAAGGCCTCCGCCGGCACCTCGCGTTCGGGGTTGAGGTAGCTGTGGAAGGTCGCGCCGGTCGGAATCCGGTTGAGCAGCTCGATGCAGCCGACTTCGACTAGGCGATGACCCTGGCTCGGGTCGAGGCCGGTGGTTTCGGTATCGAGCACGATTTCGCGCATCGATCATCTATCTCTGTTGTCGTCCCCGCGAAGGCGGGGACCCAGTACTCATGGCGCTGATTGTGTTTACTGGATGCCCGCCTGCGCGGGCATGACAGTTACCGACTCACAGCCGCCGTTTCGGCATCTTAGCGATGCTTTTGAGAATATCACGCACCTGCGCACGCGCGTGCTCGAATCCCTGCGAGGTATCCACTACGAAATCGGCGCGGGAGCGTTTTTCCGCGTCCGGCATCTGCTTGGCGAGGATGGCGGCGAGTTTGTCCTCGCTCATGCCGGGGCGCTCGAAGGCGCGCGTGCGCTGCACGTCGGACGGCGCCGAAACCACCACCACGGCGTCGCAGCGCTTGTCGCCGCCGGTCTCGAACAGCAGCGGCACGTCGAGCAGCGCGACCGGAGCGCCATTGCGTTCGGCCTCGGCCAAGAACCGCGCCGAGGCGGCAGCGACCAGCGGATGCACGATTCCCTCCAGCCGCTTGATGGCGGTGGCATCGCCGAGCACGCGCTTGGCAAGCTTTTCGCGGTCGACCTTGCCGTCTTTGGTGGTGCCGGGAAACGCGGCTTCGATATGCGGCGTGGCCTCGCCGTCATAGAGCCGATGTACCACGGCGTCGGCATCGTGCACGGGCACGCCCTCCTCGGCGAATATCTTCGCCGTAGCGGATTTTCCCATGCCGAGCGAGCCGGTCAGGCCGAGGATGAACATTATGTTCTAGCCGTCCACAAACTCGTTCTGCCGCAGATAGGCCAGCAATGGTAACAGCGGCAGGCCGAGAATGGTGAAATAGTCGCCCTCGACGCGCTCGAACAGATGAATTCCGATGCCTTCGAGCTGATAGGCGCCGACGCTCGCCAAAGCGGCGTCCCCTGCCATGTCGAGATAATCCTCCAGAAAACGGTCGGAAATATTACGCATGGTCAGCCGCGCGCTATCGACGCAATCGAACAGCACGGCGCCGTCGCGCACCAGCGCGAGCGCCGAATGCAGTTCATGCGTGCGCCCGCGCAAGCGGCGCAACTGGTCGGCGGCGGCGGCGCGGCTCGCCGGTTTGGCAAAGCGCGTTGAGCCGCGCGCCAGCACCTGGTCGGCGCCCAGCACCAGGCGCCCGGGCAGCGAAGCCGCCACCGCGCTCGCCTTGGCGCGCGCGAGAAAGCGGGCAATGGCGGCGGCATCGGTAGTGCCGGCACCGGCCTCGGCCGCGCGTTCGTTGATCTGCGCCGGGCGGACCTCGAAGCGCAGGCCGACCGCCGCCAGCATCTTGCCGCGCACGTCGCTTTTCGAGGCGAGCACCAGCGGCTGCGAGCTAAGCCAGAGCGCCATGACGGTTTCCTCAACCCTCGCGTAATGAAAACACCGCAAGCCCGCCTCGCGTCCGCCGCTGGCGCAATATCAAGTCGCCGGCTGGCGGCGGCGCTCGCTCAACAGTTTCATCACCGCGGCGGCGGTTTCCTCGATCGAGCGGCGCGTCACGTCGATGACGGGCCAGTTGTACTTGGCGCAGAGCCGGCGCGAAAACGCCACCTCCTCGGCCACCGCGGACTTGTCGATATAGCGGTCGTCGTCGCGGTGCGCTTTCAAGCCGAGCAGTCGGTTTTCGCGGATCTGCACGATGCGCTCCGGACTGGCGTAGAGCCCAACCACCAGCGGCCGCGTCAGCGCCTCGACTTGCGGCGCCAAAGCTACGCCCGGCACCAGCGGTACGTTACCGGTCTTGATGCCGCGATTGGCGAGATAGATCGAGGTCGGCGTTTTCGAGGTGCGCGAGACGCCGACCAGCACCACGTCGGCATCTTGCAGCCCTTCGACGTGCTGGCCGTCGTCGTGAAACATCGTGTAGTTGAGCGCGTCGATGCGCTGGAAATATTCCGCGTTGAGCACATGCTGGGCGCCAACCCGGTGGATGGTCTCGGCGCCGAGATAGGACTGGAACAGCCGCAACACCGGCCCCAGCACTGACATACAAGGCAGCGCCAGCTCGCGGCATTTCTTTTCCAGCGATTCGATGAGGTCTTCCTCGAGCAGTGTGTAAAGCACAAGCCCCGGTGACTCGGTGATTTCCGCTAGCACGTTGTCGAGTTGCTTCTTGGAGCGCACCATCGGGTAAAGATGCTCGACTGGTGACACGTTGGCATATTGCGCCGCAGCAGCGCGCGCGACCGTAATGAGCGTTTCGCCGGTCGCGTCGGAAACGAGATGTAGATGGAAATAACCAGTGTCGGGCATCTGTATAGCCGCAGGACCGCGTGTGGACAGAACGGGAGAAGGCCACGGCTTTAGGCGCTGCGCAAGCTCACACCGATAATGAGTTCATTTGCCATCCACATGACTGGCCGCGGGAGGTTTTCGGCAACTCGGTTTGGATTCGATACGCGGATGTGGACAGCCGCCTGGGGACAAGCGGGGATAGGCCAGCAAAAGCCAACAGAATCGACTGTACTGCTGTGGATGAATTCGCGCTGGATTAGTCCCGATTCTGAATCCACGCTTGCCATGCAGTGGACAGAGTGTTGATCGGAAGGCATGAGTCCAATCCACCGTACAGTAACCACTACAAAGAGACTTATAAGAGTCTTTATGGAAGAAGCCGGCAAAACCGATGGTCTGGGGACAAAACCACTGCTGCGTGTCCTTGGCAGGCAACGAGAAGCTATTCCACCGGTCTGGATGATGCGGCAGGCAGGGCGATATTTACCGGAATATCGTGCGGTGCGGGAGAAGGCAGGGGGTTTTCTCGATCTGTGTTTCAATCCGGAATGGGCGGCGGAAGTGACGTTGCAGCCGGTGCGGCGCTTTGGTTTCGACGCGGCGATCTTGTTTTCTGACATTCTGGTGATACCGCTGGCGTTGGGGCGCAAGCTATGGTTCGTCGAGGGCGAGGGACCACGGCTTGAGCCGTTGGCGGATGCGAAGGTGGCGATGGCTTTGCGACCGCGACCCAACCAGAAAGTGCTTTCGCCAATTTATGAAACCGTGCGGCGCGTGAAAGGCGAGCTCGGTGCGGAAACGACATTGATTGGATTTTGCGGCGCGCCGTGGACGGTTGCAACTTACATGGTCGGCGGCCAAGGTACGCCCGACCAGGCGCCGGCGAAAACGCTGGCGGCGCGCGCGCCCGAGGCATTTCAACATATTATCGATTGTCTGGTCGATGCTTCGGTTGAATATCTGACACGGCAATTAGAAGCCGGCGCCGATGTGGTGCAAATCTTCGATACCTGGGCGGGATCGCTGCCGCCGCAGGATTTTGAGCGCTGGTGCGTACAGCCGACCAAACGGCTGATTGCGAAACTACGCGCGAAGCATCCCGGCGCCAAAGTAATCGGGTTTCCGCGCGGCGCCGGCAAGAATATTCCGCGCTATGTGGATGAAACCGGCGTCGATGCTGTGAGCCTAGAAAGCGGGATCGACCGGACTTTCGCGCGCGGGCAAATCCAGAGCCGCGTGCCGGTGCAGGGCAATGTCGATCCTTTGATCTTGCGCGCCGGCGGGGCGGTGCTCGACCGCGAAGTAGACGATGTGTTGAAGGCTTTTTCAGGCGCGCCGTTCATTTTCAATCTCGGCCACGGCATTTTGCCCGACACGCCAATCGCCCATGTCGAGCAGATGCTCAAGCGCGTGCGCGAAAACTGACGGGCATGTACCTCTGGCTCAAAGCCCTGCACATCATCGCGGTCGTCTCGTGGATGGCCGGGCTGCTCTATCTGCCGCGCTTGTTCGTTTATCACGCCGCAAGCAAACCCGGCTCCGAGCAATCGGAGACCTTCAAGGCGATGGAGCACCGGTTGCTCAAATTCATCATGATGCCAGCGATGGTCCTGGCCTGGATCATTGGCGTCGTGCTGGTGCTGTTGGGTCATTGGGTGACGGCGCCTTGGTTCCAGGCCAAGTTCGTGCTCGTCCTCGCCATGACCATCCTGGACGGCTATCTGCGCCTCTGGGCAGCTGATTTCCGCTTCGACCGCAACCGGCGCACACAGAAATTCTATCGTATTGTCAATGAGATACCGACTGTTTTGATGATCGCCATCATCGTCTTGGTGGTGGTCAAGCCGTTCTAACCAAAGCGAAAATTCTCAAGCCGCGGCGCGCCGCCACTTGCGAAATTGCGCTTTCCCGCCTATGTTGACCACTCCCACCGAACGCAGGCGGATGCACGTAGCGTTCCGGTCCTAAATGTTCGGGCCGGTCGCAGCATCGGGTTCCCGGGTACTTTTCCAAAAACCCCTCGTTACCCCAGACCTGCGATCTCTCTCTCTCCTCAAGTCGACCGGCTTTCCTCGGGTCCTTGCATTTATCCAAGACTCCACCGGTCACTCCCTAAGGATAAATCCCCCCAATGCGGGAAATGAAACTCCAAGACCTCAAGTCCAAGACGCCAGCCGAGCTGGTGCAATTCGCCGAAGAAAACAAAGTCGAAAACGCCAGCACCATGCGCAAGCAGGAGCTGTTGTTCGCGATCCTCAAGCAGCTCGCGACACAGGAAATCGACATCATCGGCGAAGGCGTCGTCGAAGTTCTCTCCGACGGCTTCGGCTTCTTGCGCTCGCCGGAATCCAATTATCTCTCCGGCCCCGACGATATCTATGTCTCGCCTTCGCAGATTCGCCGTTTCGGCCTACGCACCGGCGACACCGTCGATGGCCATATCCGTAGCCCGAAAGAAGGCGAGCGTTATTTCGCGCTGCTCAAGGTCAACACGCTTAATTTCGAAGACCCCGAGAAGGCCAAGCACAAAGTCAATTTCGACAATTTAACGCCGCTCTATCCCGACGAACGGCTGAAGATGGAGCACGAGGATCCGACCAAGAAGGATCTCTCGGCGCGTGTCATCGACATCGTGGCGCCGATCGGCAAAGGCCAGCGCGCGCTCATCGTCTCGCCGCCGCGCACCGGCAAGACCGTGCTGTTGCAGAACATCGCGCACGCCATCACCGCCAATCACCCGGAAGTCTTCCTCATCGTGCTGCTGATAGACGAGCGGCCGGAAGAAGTCACCGACATGCAGCGCTCGGTCAAGGGCGAGGTGATTTCCTCGACCTTCGACGAGCCGGCGTCGCGGCACGTGCAGGTCGCCGAAATGGTGATCGAGAAGGCCAAGCGCCTGGTCGAACACGGTCGCGACGTGGTGATCCTGCTCGATTCGATTACCCGCCTCGGCCGCGCCTACAACACCGTGGTGCCGTCATCCGGCAAGGTGCTGACCGGCGGCGTCGACGCCAACGCGCTGCAGCGGCCGAAGCGCTTCTTCGGTGCCGCGCGCAACATCGAGGAAGGCGGTTCGCTCACCATCATCGCCACCGCGCTGATCGACACCGGCAGCCGCATGGACGAAGTGATTTTCGAAGAGTTTAAAGGCACCGGCAATTCCGAACTCATCCTCGACCGCAAGGTGGCTGACAAGCGCACCTTCCCGGCCATGGACATCACGCGCTCCGGCACGCGCAAGGAAGAGCTGCTCACCGATCCGGCCGTGCTCAAGAAGATGTACGTCCTGCGCCGCATCCTCAATCCGATGGGCACCATGGACGCCATCGACTTCCTGCTCGACAAGCTGCGCAACACCAAGAACAACGCCGAGTTCTTCGAGAGCATGAATACCTAAGGCGGCCCCTACAGAACGTGTTATGGCCGGGCCTCGTGCCCGGCCATTTCATTTCAGAGCCGCCCAAAGTGTGGGCGCATTTGCCCTTATTTCATGCGGTTTTTTGCATCTGCGAAAGGATTTTGAAACTATCTTCTGGCGAATCTGACGGCGGGGATTTTCGCGACGGGCCGTCAATGTCACCGCAATGCCGACCGAGTATTACGCGTCCAGCGCTGTGGATCGCGGTGCCCACTTTCGTGGTTAGCCTGGCGGTAGCGGCGAGCCTGCAGGCCGGCGTCCTTGCCGCGCTGGTGGTCGGCATGATCGGCCCTGGCCAGGTCGGCGCCTTCGCGGAAGCGCGCCTTGCCCGCATTATTTTATCGATCGACCGCATCGCCCGCGGCGACATGGGCGAGAAGAATTTTATCTGGCCGGTATGGGTGAGCCCGACGCTGATCGCGCCCGAGCCGTGGAGCCAATGGCTGCTGATGAACACGGACACTGGCTCAGGCGTGCATTACGCGCAATCAGCTTGAGGCCTGCTTATCCCTCCCCCGCAGGGGGAGGGCGGCGGAGATAGGCAGAATCACTCGCTCGCGATTTTAACCCGTCCGTCGCGACGCAAGTCGGCGAAGCCCGGATCCGGCATGCAATAGGCGCCCTTCTTGTCGCCGACAGCCTGCTTGCATTCCGCCAGGCTGGAATAGCCGCAGTGCACCTGCGCATGTTCCTTGTCCATGAAGCCGCACCATTCCGCGGCGCGGGCATTGGAGACGGTGATGAGGGCGAGCAAAGCGGCGAGCGGGATCGTGTGACGCATGAGACACTCCGTTCGTAGTCGCCCGGCGGGAAAATTATAGCGCGCAATTCGCACGCGTAAATCCTTGTCGATGGTATATGCGACGATCGGCCCTGTCTTATCTCTCTCCCTTTGGGGGATTAAGCGCGCATCGCCGCCACCGCCTCTACGATCTTGCCGGGCTCGGCCACCGGCAGCGAGCAGCGCTCGCCGACGCAAACGAAGGCCGCGCTTTCGCTCAATGCCTTCAGCTTCTCCTGCGCCGGATGCGTGGCCGGCAGATCGGCGGCGCTCGCCGCGCGCAGCACAATGCGGTCGAGGAACTGCAACTTGAGCGCGGCCTGCGCGAAGCGGTCCGCCTGCGCGCCGGTCGCGACGATCTCGGCGCCGCGCAGGCGCAGGTCGAGCGCGTTGAGCAGCGCCACATGGCCGAACAGATTGTTCGCGGCCGCCGACAAAATCCCTTCGATCAGCCGGTCGGCCTGCGCGCGCCAGCGATCGTCGCCCGCCAGCACGGAGAACCGCACCAGATTTTGCGCAGCCAGCGCGTTCGGATTGGGGATGGCGTCGTCGACGGTCGAATGTGGCCGCAGCAATAGATCGGTGGCGTCATCGGCGGAAAGATAATAGCCGCCGGTATCGGGATCGCCGTAATGGGCGTCGAATGCCGTTTGCCAGGCCAGGGCCTGCTCGAGATAGGACTTTTCGCCGGTTGCCTCGTAGAGAGCGAGCGCTGCCCGGATCATGGCGGCGAAGTCGCTGGCGAGGCCCGGAAGCAGCAGTTTTCCGTCGCGCCAGGAGTGACCAAGCCTTTGATTTTGCACCATTTGCTGCGCAACAAAGGCGAAGGCCCGCCTGGCCAAAGTCAGCCAGCCCGGCCGGTCCAAAATTACCCCGGCATTGACCAGAGCAGCGATCATCAGCCCGTTCCAGTCCGCCAGGATCTTGTCGTCCAGGCCCGGCCGGACCCTCGTTTCACGCCTTTTGTGCAGCATAGGCCGCAGCATGGCCAACCGATGCTCGTCTTCTATGCTGCGCGGTAAGTCATTGAGTCGATTGAGGATGTTATGACCCTCGAAATTACCCCCGGCGCTAACGTCATAAAACGCAGCAAAGAATGCAGCATTTTCCACGCCCAGGACCTCCTCGATCTCCTGCTTTGACCAGACATAGAACTTGCCCTCTTCGCCCTCGGAATCGGCATCGAGAGATGCGCAAAAGCCTCCCTCCCGCGTGGTCATTTCGCGTTCCAGCCAGCCCACCGTCTCAAATGCGCGCTCGCGGAATACCGGGTAACCACTTCGGTGAAACCCCAGCGCCAACAGCTCCAAAAGCTGGGCATTGTCGTAGAGCATCTTCTCAAAATGCGGCACCAGCCAGCGTTCATCGACCGAATAGCGCGAAAAGCCGCCGCCCAAGTGGTCGTAGATGCCGCCGGCGCACATACGCTCCAGGCTGTGCTCGGCCGTCTCGAAAAAGTGCGCGTCGCCAGTGCGCTGGCCCGCGCGCCAAAGCATTTCGAGAATTGCCGGCTGCGGAAACTTGGGCGCCCCGCGCAGGCCCCCGTTGACGGAATCGAACATATTGCCGATCTGCTGCGCGGCACCGTCGAGCTCATTGAGGCCGATGGTCACTTTGCCCGCCGGCCGCGCCTTTTCGGCCAGCCGCGCCAGCAGTGCTACGCGGTTCTGCTCGATCTTTTGCGGCTCCTCGCGAAACAGCCGCGCTACTTCCTGCAAAATGTCGGTGAAGGCCGGCCGCCCGAAGCGGCTCTCTTTCGGGAAATAAGTACCGCCCCACACCGGCTCGGCCTGCGGCGTCAGAAACATGGTCAGCGGCCAGCCGCCCTGCTCGCCCAGTAAATGTAGCGCATTCATGTAGATCTGGTCGATGTCCGGCCGCTCCTCGCGGTCGACCTTGATGTTGACGAACAACTCGTTCATTACCTTGGCGGTTTGTTCGTCCTCGAACAACTCGTGCGCCATCACGTGGCACCAGTGGCAGGCGGCGTAGCCGACCGACAGCATGATCGGACGGTTCGAGCGCCTGGCCTCGGCCAGCGCGTCAGGCCCCCACTGCCACCAATCGACCGGGTTGTGCTTGTGCTGCAGCAGATAGGGCGAAGTCGCGCTTGCCAGGCGATTTTCACGTGCATTTTCTGGGGAAGCGGCCATCGGGCAAGTCTAGCGCGGTTTGCACGCCGGACAAATTGCCGCGCGTGCGAATTAAAGTCGCGTCATTAAAGGCGCGTAATTAAATTAAATAGCCTTGGGATAGCCGGGCGCTCACGCCGCGCGCACGTGCTGCAGGAATTTGTCGACCTGGCGCTGCAGGGTCGCCGCGTGTTCGAGCAGACGCTTGGCGCCGGCGAGCGCCTGGCCGGAGGCGTCGTCGTTCTCGCGCGTCTTGTTGTCCAGTTCGACGATGTTGCTGGCGACGATGCGCGAGCCGTCGGCAGCCTGCTGCGCGTTCTTGGAAATCTCCTGGGTGGCGGCCGCCTGCTGGCCGACCGCCGCGGCCATCTCGACCGTGCCTTCGCCGAGCCGGCCGATCGCGCCGACCACCTGCTCCATGATGCCGACGACGGCGCTGCACGAAGCGTTCACCGCGGCGACCTTGCGATTGATCTCCTCGGTCGCTTGCGCGGTCTGTTGCGCCAGCGATTTCACCTCCGCCGCGACCACGGCGAAGCCCTTGCCGGCGGCCCCAGCGCGCGCCGCCTCGATGGTCGCGTTGAGCGCCAAGAGGTTGGTCTGCTGCGCGATCGCCTGGATGAGCCCGGTGATCGGCACGATCTGGCTGACGGCGTCGAGCAGCTGCTGGACATTGGCGCTGGCGCTGGCCGATTTCGCCACGGTCCGGTTGGTGAGTTCCCGCGCGCTTTGAGTTTGCGCGGCGAGCAGCTCGATCGATTTCGCCAGCTCCTCGGCGGCGTCGGCGACCGAGGTGACGTTGGTCTGTGTGTCGATGACGATGCCGGCGGTCGATTGCGATTTGTCGCGGGTCTGCGCCGCGATCAGCGACATGGCCTCGGCATTTGTGTGCATCGCGCTTACCGCCGCGGTCAGCTCGGCAGCGATCTGCTGCACGGATTTCTCGAATTCGGCGGCGAGCTCATGCATGGCGGTGCGGCGCTCGGCCACGCGATGTTGCTCAGCCTGGTGGCGGGCCTGCTCCATCGAGCGGATTTCGATCATTTTGGTGCGGAACACGTCGATCGCCTGCACCATTTTGCCGATCTCGTCGCGGCGGTCGCGATGGCCGATTTCGACGTCGGTCTTGCCGGCGGACAACTGCTGCATCACGTCGGTGATGGATTTGATCGGCCGCACGATCGAGGCGCCCACCATGAAGGTCACGAAAGCGCTAACGATGAAGCCCAGCACGGTGCCCAAAATGAGGATTTGCTTGGTGCGCTCGGCGTCGGCGTAGAGGCCATTCTTGACCTCGTTCGCCGCGTTGATGGTCTTCATCGACATCGTCTGGATGTCGGCATAGACCGCCTTGAAGCTGTCGTCGGTCTGCCCGAGCATCATGGTCGCCATGGCCGCGTCAGTTTGGCCGACGTCGAGGTTGTCTTTTGCCTGGGTCACGCTCTTTTGCCATCGGGCCTTGAGGTCCTGGAGGCTCGCGCGTTCAACGTCCGAGAGATCCGGCCGCCGGCTGAGCTCGTCGATGCGGCGCGACAATTCGGCGAGATTGGCGCTGATCTCCGCCTGCAGCGAATCGAGCAGCTTCTTGCTCACGCTGTTGCTCGCCCACGACACGTAGCGGAAAATCTTCAGGTGCGTCGTGACGATGGCGTCGCTGACGTTGGAGACGGCCTGCAGTTTGCCTTCGATCTCGTGCGACAACAGGCGCAGGCCTTCGGCGGATTTGGTCGATGTCATGTAGGCATTGGCGCCGAGCGCCAGCAGGCAGATCAGCAGCACCGCCGATGCTGCTGACGCCTTGATCTGGATGGACAGATTGTTGAGCACGCCGAACACGGACCGCAGCCCCCAAAATGGTTTGAGGGCCGCTACCGGCGCCCGTGAAACGGCGAGTACGTCCATAAGGAGCTACTGCTTGTAGACGCCGACGCCGACGAAATAGTCGCCCATCTTTTCGACGTAGCTGAGTTTGTCTTCGATCTTGTTGTTGATCGGGTTCGGCCACTTGTAGGCGATCCAGCCGCTGCCCGCGCCCTTCGCCATGTCGACCATCTCGCGGATCAGGAATTTGCCGTCCTGGTCCTTGAGGTCGATAAGATTTTTGCCGATTAGCGCCGGGCGCGCGCCGTGCGCGACGCATTTGCCCGACATGTCGTAGACGAAGGGATAGAGATCGCGGTCGTGGAAATCCTTGACCGCCTTGTCGGAGACTTCCTTGAAGGTGGCCTCCGGTCCGGATTTCTTGAATTCTTCCTGCACGCGCTTGACCATAGCGACCGCTTCGTCCTTGGAACCGAATTCGGCGGCCGGCGTGGCCGGTGACGCGATTGTGATCAGCGCCGCAAAAGCGAGAAACGCGAGAATTCGCATGATTTCCCCCCATGAGTAATTGGGTGGGGGGATCATCTGAGACGGGGATTAAGGACTAATTAACGCTCGCGCTTGGTGCGGCGCGGTTGGTTCGCACGCCGGTCAAAAGCGGCAGGTGAATGCCGTGCTTGCCCACCGGCGGCGCGATGAACCGATCGCGGCCGGAATCGTTACCGGCGGGCGGGGTTCTGGGCGGCGAACTGGTGCGGCAAAGCTGAGCGCAACAGGCGGCTGGCAGGCGCGGCGATTATTGCTACATTAAAGGCTGGAACGGGAACCGCGACGATGGCGCATTACGGCATTCCGCGGCGATCTTTGAGCGCCAAGGACGAAGAAATCCTGGCGCTGAATTGGCGGCGCGGCATGTTCCGCGTCTGGCTGTTGTTTTGCGCCGCCTGGCTGATGGGCTGGATCATCTATTTGATCATGTACGGGCTGCACGGCGGCTTCAAAACCACCGGCGATTTCCTGGTGATCCCGGTTTTGCTGTTCGGCCCGCCGATCGCTTTGTTTATTTTCGGAGTGGCTGCCGGCTGGGCCTTTCGCGGCTTCAAGCATGAGCAGGCCCCGCCCGGCGAATAGTCTGCGGCCATCTTTTGCTGCACGCGGCCGGGCAAAAGAGGCACAAAAGCGCAGCAAATTCGACTCTCATTTGTGCGGTGCGCCTATTCCATAACCATATATAATATAACAACAAATTAATGTGATCGCCCACTATATTGTGCGTTGCGGTAGCGGTATTATTTGCGTCACAAGTGATTTGCGCAATGAGGCGCTGAAATGATCTCGGGAAAAACGAAACTCCTATTCGCAGCCCTTGCCGTGGCGGTCGTGGTTGCCACGCCCATGCTGGCGCGTACCGATCACAAAGCCGCGGCCACGGTCGGCCAGGCGTCGGACCGGACGCCGGTGCGGGCGGACCGCGCCAACCCCGTGCTCGGGCCGGACGGCAAATTGCTCGGCGCCGCGCCCGATGCGAACGTGCGCTCCCAGTTGCAGCAAAACGGCCTGCCGAATTGAGTGGGCTTTGGGCTTCTTCCGACACGCCCTCACCTTGTCATGCCCGGGCGGAAGGCGCGAAGCGCCGTCTTCGCGCCTGAAGACGCGGGCATCCATCACGCAGCTACGCGTGTGAAAGCCGTACGTAAGTGCGCCAACGCCGCGCCCCATCATGGATTGCCGGGTCAAGCCCGACAATGACGGTGTCTCCAATCGTCATTCCAGGACAGCATCCCTGGATCGGCGCATCGTGCCGTCGGGTCACAGGCTTTAGCGCCATGCCAGGAACTGTGCAAAAAGAATCAGGTTATTTCTTGCCCAGCGCATCGCGCTGCTTGATAAGCGTTTCAAGCTCTTCGGTCTGTTGCGCGATCCGGTCGGCGTTGCGAGCCTCATCCTCGGCGCCCGAGAGCGCGGCGGCCTGTTCGACCAGCTGCCGGAGGTTGTCACGAACAATGGCGATGCGGTCGTCGAGTTCGGGGCGCGAAAGCGTACTGCCGTTGCTCATTCTGTCTTCTCCTCAAGCGCTCGATCCTGTGGGGCTTCATACCGGCCCGGCTATGAAGATGGCGCGTCGGCGATGGCGGAACAAGAGGGCGCTCAGGCGGGGATAGTCATGCCCGGGCAAAGGGCGCGAAGCGCCGTCTTGGCGCCTGAAGACCCGAGCATCCATGAGACAGTTCCGCGTGTGAGAGCCTTACGGGGCTCCTACGTCTCAGCCGTTTCCTCCTCGGGAGTGACAACAGCATTGTTGTCCGACCCAACGGGTGCCGTGTCCGGAATTTTCTGTCTGCTTTTAGCGTCTATCGACCGCTGAAAGGCGCCTGCCATGCCCTCGCAATATAAGGCACGCAATTCATCGTCGGTCATCGTCTGAATGTCGAGCGTTTGTGCGAGTTGTTGAAGCAAGACATTTCTGGTCAGATGCTGATGAGTTTTCATTAGCCACTCGAACAGATCGAAAATATTGTTGATCGGCTTGTTTGACGAAAGCTCTAATCTGCCGAAATAGGCGTCAGGATTTGCCTTGTAGTCCGCAAGCGCCGCATCCGACATAGGATACGACAATATTGCGCCGCTATCGGTTCCAATCAAAACTTGCTTTTTGGATTCATTCACCGTCGCGGTCATAACCTTTGCGATCAGCCCATCTCCATTGATACCGTCGAAGTGATAGGTTTCACCGATAACGACGCGACTTTTGTCGCCATGTAGTGCTTCCGAAGGTAGGCTACCGTCAAAGGTTGTCGGCAACTGCGGATATTTCAAGAGCGCGTCGGCGATATCGTACACATCAATGTGCTTCTGCTTGAGGCGATGGGCCTCCGAAAGGCGATAGTTTCCTGGCCTGTTGAAATCAGCGATGCCAACCCCAACCGGTACACCCGCAATCGATAACGGCTCGTTCAACATGCGGTGGAACGGCAGGTTCGTCACAAACACGTAGGCGTCTTCGCCCTCCGGCAGTTCGTTCATCTCATATTGCTCCAGCCGCTTGACGGCACGATCAATCCAGGCAGGAGCGCCCTCACCGTCCTTGGTCGGCTCTGGCTCACCGTTGATATCAATAAAGATGAGGCGATCATCTTTTGCGGGCTTTTTGAACGCAGCGTTTAGATGTGGGATGAGTCGCGACAACGCATCGCGATTCTTCCCTCCTATCAGCTCATAATACGCGCCCTAAAACTGTTCCGGATTCTTTAATCGCTTAATAAGCCGCGTTTGTAGCTCGACGTTGTGCTTGAGGAGGTAGAGGTTGTAAGCCGTGCCGAGGTAGCAAGCGACCGCGCCCGTGATTACGGCGGCGGCGATTTTGCCCTTTTCCTTGATCGTCTCCGCTTGATAACGGCAGACTGCGTCGTACCACTGCAAAATCGGATGGCGATCAGCGAGCGGCTTTTTGATCTCGGCGTTTCCCCAGTCGCTGCCTAAGACCGTCTTAATATAGTGGGCGAGGAAGTCGGGAAACGTCTTCCAGTCAGTCGAATGGTAGATGGTATCGCCGACCGCGACCACTTGCCTATCAAAAGCGCGGAACGAAACGATTGGGCGACCGAAACCTTGCTGATTTTGACGGATGCGTTCAGCAGCTTCGTGACGCTGAATCATCTGCTGAATGTCGTCTTTCGAGACAGACGGCTGCGTTGGGGGTGAAGCGGTGGCTCTGCCGTGACACTTTTTTATATTTCTTGCCGCTGCCGCATGGGCAGAGCTGATTTCGGCCGATGTTGATAACCACTGATCGCCCCGGGGAGTTATCGATGTTGCAATAGTGCTCATACTTGACCTCGCTCGATCGCGAGGCGCGGGCTAAATGGCGGTAGATCGCGGCGTTTACAAGGCTGACAGGTCCTTGACCTATCTGCACCGCGGCGCTCACCTGCGCCGCGATGTCCGAGCCACCCCGCCCCACCATCTTCGCCCTCTCCTCCGGCCGCGGGCCGGCGGCAATCGCGGTCGTGCGCATTTCGGGCCCGCGCGCGGGCGCCGCGCTTGAGGCCCTGACCGGCAAGATCCCCCGCCCCCGCCAGGCCGCGCTCGGCCGCGTGCGCGACCCGCAAACGAAAGACATTGTCGACGAGGCGCTCATCCTGTGGTTTCCGGCGCCGCAGAGCGAAACCGGCGAGGACACGGCCGAACTGCAGTTGCACGGCGGCCGCGCGGTGATCGCCGCGGTGCTGGAAGCGCTCGGCGGCGTCGAGGGTCTCAGGCCGGCCGAGGCCGGCGAGTTCACCCGCCGCGCCTTCGAGAACGGCAAGCTCGACTTGACCGCGGTGGAAGGCCTCGCCGATCTGGTGGCGGCCGAAACGCAAGGCCAGCGCCGGCAGGCCTTCCGCCAGATGAAGGGCCTGCTCGGCAACCGCGCCGAAGCCTGGCGGCAGAAGCTCATTCAAGCGCTTGCTCTGGTCGAGGCGCGCATCGATTTTTCCGACGAGGCCGACGTGCCGGAAGATTTGCTGGCGCCGGCTTTGGCGATGGCGCGCGAACTGGAGACGGAAATCGCCGCCGCACTTGACGATTCGCGCGGTGGCGAGCGTCTGCGCGAAGGCCTGGTGGTGGCGATCGCGGGGCCGCCCAATGCCGGCAAATCGACGCTGCTCAACCGGATCGCACGGCGCGAAGCGGCGATCGTGTCGCCTTACGCCGGCACCACGCGCGACGTGATCGAGGTGCATCTCGATCTGCAAGGCTGGCCGGTGACGCTGCTCGATACCGCCGGCATTCGCGACACGGAAGATCCGGTCGAACGCGAGGGCGTGCGGCGGGCGCGCGAGCGGGCCGCCGCGGCCGATCTGGTGCTATGGGTGGTCGATGCGCGCGACGAAATTGCTGCAAAAAATGCTGCAGCAAGGGGTGCAGCAAAATCGGCTTCCGTTATTCCGAGGCGCGCCGAAGGCGCGAACCCGGAATCCGTGCCCCCTGCTTCGGAGCAAGGGTCCACGGTGCCGCCCTTTGGGCGGTCCCGGAATGACGAAGTTGCCCCGCCGACTTGGCTGATCCGCAACAAAATCGATCTTAATCAAGGGCTTGGCGTAAGAAATGAATCTGAATTATTGAACATAGAAAGGAGTGAGGCTATATTCTGCCTTAATAAGCCTTTAAAAAACATGGTGAATAATGAGTTAACACAAAGAAATGAATTGGAATCCACAAAGAATGAAATAGGATTCAATCTATCGACCGTCACTGGTGAGGGTTTTGAGCCACTTTTGGCCCGTCTCGCCCGCCAGGCCGAGCAAGTCCTGGCCGGGTCAGAGTCCGCGCTGGTGACCCGCGAGCGCCACCGGCGGGCGCTTGAGGAGGTCCTCGCCGCCCTGCGGCGCGCTCAAGGGCGCAATGTGGCTAGCCGTGAGGATCTGCTGGCCGAGGAGCTGCGCATTGCCGCCACCGCCCTTGGCCGGCTGACCGGCCGGGTCGACGTCGAAGACATTTTGGACCTGATTTTCCGCGACTTTTGCATCGGCAAATAGCGGCCCCCACTGTGGCAAAAAGCCGCCGTGGTATCAGGTCAGATCGCTGTTTCTCCGCCGTGCCGGAAGCTGGCGCCGACGGACGGAGCGCTCGGGAGCGACATGGTCCGACTTGTTGGCTTGGAAAAAGCTGCTGCAGGAGGCTAATGCCATTGGCTGGGTCGGATTCTTCCTTCTGGTCGTCGCGATCGGGGTGGGGACCCTGTATTTCCATGGGGTGCCGCCGGCGCCCCACAGCCACCCCATGACGGCGACCCAGTCCGGCCGGGGAAAGTAAGAACATCGCGGGCGGGAAGTTCCAGAAGAAGATCGCGAAATGCGGTATTTCTTGCGAGAATAACGCCAGTTCTGGACTGCTCTGGGCGTCGTCTAGCGGCATTTCGGCCCCAATCCGGAATGTTTCACGTGAAACATCGGCCCAAAACGGTTGTTTTTGACCCCTTCCCCCGCCTCCGCTACAAGTTTGCGTCCGAGGCGAAAATGCAGGCTCGATTCGATGTTGTGGTGATTGGCGGCGGCCATGCCGGCTGTGAGGCCGCGGCCGCGGCCGCCCGCATGGGCGCGCAGACCGCGCTGGTGACTCACCGATTTGCCACCGTCGGCGCCATGAGCTGCAATCCGGCCATCGGCGGCCTCGGCAAGGGCCATCTGGTCCGGGAAATCGACGCCTTGGACGGCCTCATGGGCCGCGTCGCCGACCAGGGCGGCATCCAATTCCGCGTCTTGAACCGGCGCAAAGGCCCGGCCGTGCGCGGCCCGCGCGCGCAGGCCGACCGCAAACTCTACGCGGCGGCCATGCAGGCGGCGATTTCCACGACGCCGAATCTAACGGTTATTGAAGCGGAAGCCGACGATCTCATGATCGCGAACAGCCGCGTGTGCGGCGTGAAATTCGCCGACGGCCGCGAAATTTCGTGCGGCACCGTCGTTCTCACCACCGGTACGTTTTTGCGCGGCCTCATTCACATCGGCGAAAAACAAATTCCCGCCGGCCGTGTCGGCGAGGCGCCGGCGCTCGGACTTTCGCGCGCGCTGGAAAATATCGGCGTCGCGCTCGGCCGTTTGAAAACCGGAACGCCCCCGCGGCTCGATGGGCGCACGATAAATTGGCGCGCGCTGGAAATGCAGCCGGGCGACGATCCGCCGGAAGCGTTTTCGGTTTTGACGACGCGCATTGAAAACCGCCAGATCGAATGCGGCATCACGCGCACGAACGAAGCTACGCACAAGATCATTCGCGCCAACGTGCATCGCTCGCCGATGTACTCGGGGCAAATTGCGAGCAGGGGCCCGCGCTATTGTCCGTCGATCGAAGACAAGATCGTAAAATTCGGCGAGCGCGACGGCCATCAGATTTTTTTGGAGCCTGAAGGTCTCGACGACACGACGGTTTATCCGAACGGAATTTCGACGTCGCTTCCCGAAGACGTACAGCACGCTTTGGTCGCGACCATTCCCGGGCTGGAAAGTGCTAAGTTCGTTCGTCCCGGCTACGCGATCGAATACGATTACGTCGATCCGCGCGAGCTCAATCCGACGCTCGAAACAAAACGTCTCGCTGGGCTTTATCTCGCCGGCCAGATCAACGGCACAACAGGCTACGAAGAGGCTGCGGCACAGGGACTTCTTGCAGGTCTCAACGCGGCGGCAAAAGCCGGCGCGGGCGCTGAAATTATTTTCGATCGCGCCGAAGCCTATATCGGCGTGATGATCGACGATCTTGTCACGCGCGGAGTTTCTGAGCCGTATCGTATGTTTACTTCGCGCGCGGAATATCGCTTGAAGCTGCGCGCCGATAACGCCGATCAACGATTGACCGATCGCGGAATTTCCATCGGCTGCATTGGGTCCACGCGCGCAAAATTCCACACGGACAAAATGTCTGCGCTGAAGGCCGCGCGCGAATTCGCCAATTCGGTTTCGCTGACGCCGAAGGAAGCGGAGCGGCACGCGCTTGCGCTCAACAAAGACGGGCAGCGGCGCACGGCGTTCGAGTTGTTGTCGTATCCGCACGTCACGATGTCGGATCTCGCGAAAATCTGGCCGCGCTTCGGCGAGCTCGCGCCGAAAATTTCCGAGCAGATCGAGATCGATGCGAAGTACGACGTTTATCTGTCGCGGCAAGCCGCCGATGTCGCTGCGTATCGGCGCGATGAAAGTTTCACGCTGCCGGACGATCTCGATTACGAAAAAATGCGCGGGCTTTCCAACGAAGCAAAACAAAAGCTGCAGCAAAATCGGCCGCGCACGATCGGACACGCGAGCAAAATCGACGGCATGACGCCGGCGGCGCTGACGCTGCTGGTCGCGCACGTCAAACGTGGCCGAAAAACCGCGAAGCGCGCTTGAAAAAAAGCGGGCAGGGTGAATTCGATTTCGAGCTCGACAAAAAACGGGCGCTCGCGCTCACGCCTGTTTCACGTGAAACAGAAGAGCGCCTGAACAACTTCGTTGCTCTGCTCCTTCTTTGGCAGAACAAGTTCAACCTCGTGTCTTCTTCCACTCTTCCTCATCTTTGGACTCGCCACGTCGCCGACTCGCTGCAGCTCCTGGCGCTGGCGCCCGACGCCCGGGTGTGGGTGGACTTCGGCTCGGGCGCCGGCTTCCCGGGTATCGCGGTCGCCTGCGCACTCGCCGATACGTTCGGCGTAATGGTGCATCTGATTGAAAGCGTGGGTAAAAAGGCCAATTTTTTGCGCGAGGTTGTGCAAAATCTTGGACTACCGGCCCAGGTCCACCAGGTTCGCGCCGAGAAATTTGGGGAAAGCTGTGCAGAAGCTGTCGACGTGGTAACGGCCCGCGCGCTCGCCCCATTGAAAACCCTGTGCGATCAGGCGTTTCCTTTGATCGGCAAGGGCGCCCTCGGGCTGTTCCCCAAGGGACAAGATGTAGAGGCTGAATTGACCGAAGCCGCTAAATATTGGAGACTTGAGGCCTCACTTGTGCCCAGCGTCACCAATCCGACCAGCAAGATCGTCGTCCTGCGCGGCCTGACACGACTCAGAAGCTAGCAGATAACCCATTGAGTTAACTACGGAAACTTGCCATGTCCGACCAGCCGACCGATCATCCGGACGTCGTTCCCTTCGCCAAGCCCGGCCCGCGCTCCGATGGCGCCCGCCCGCGCGTGCTGGCGATCGCCAACCAGAAGGGCGGTGTCGGCAAGACCACCACCGCCATCAATCTCGGCACGGCCCTGGCCGCCATCGGCGAGCACGTCCTGGTGGTCGACCTCGACCCGCAGGGCAACGCCTCGACCGGGCTTGGCATCGAGCGCAAGTCACGCCGCACCTCGACCTACGACGTGCTCACCGGCAAGGCCTCGATGCGCGCGGCGGTGCTGGCGACCGCGGTGCCGCAGCTCGACATCGCGCCCTCGACCATGGATCTGTCCGGCCTCGAATTGGAAATCGGCCAGCAGCGCGACCGCGCCTTCCGCCTGCGCAACGCGCTCGGGGAACTCAACAAGGGCACGCGCGCCTACGATTTCTCTTACGTGCTGGTCGATTGCCCGCCTTCGCTCAATCTGCTCACGGTCAACGCCATGGCGGCGGCGGACTCAATCCTCGTGCCGCTGCAATGCGAGTTCTTCGCGCTGGAAGGCCTCTCGCAGCTTTTGAAAACTGTCGAGCAGGTGAAGAACAGCCTCAACCCGACGCTGTCGATCCACGGCATCGTGCTCACCATGTACGACTCGCGCAACAATCTCTCCAACCAGGTGGTCGCCGACGTGCGCCAGTTCATGGGCCGCAAGGTTTACGACACGGTGATCCCGCGCAACGTGCGCATCTCGGAGGCGCCGTCCTACGGCAAGCCGGTGCTGGTCTACGATTTGAAATGCGTCGGCAGCGAAGCCTACCTGCGCCTCGCCACCGAGATCATCCAGCGCGAGAAGGAATTGAAGGCGGGGTAATCCCTCCCCTTGCAGGGGGGATAAGAAAGAAGCATCGGCAAGAGGAATACAAAGCGTGGCACGAGGTTCAGGAGCGGCGGCGATGGATCACTCGCGATTGGGACGCGGCCTCGCATCGCTAATGGGCGACGTCGGCGAGGAAGCCGCGGCGCCGGAGCAGGGGCGCACGACGCGCCGCACGCCGATCGAATATTTGCGCGCCAATCCGCGCAACCCGCGCCGTTCCTTCAGCGAGACCGAACTCAACGAACTCGCCGATTCGATCCGCGAGCGCGGCATCATCCAGCCGATCGTGGTGCGCGCCGTGCACGGCGAGGACGATCGGTTCGAGATCATCGCCGGCGAGCGGCGCTGGCGCGCGGCGCAGCGCGCCGGCCTGCACGAGGTGCCGGTGGCGGTGGTGGAGGCGACCGACGCGCAGGCGCTCGAATTCGCCATCATCGAGAACGTGCAGCGCGCCGACCTCAACGCCATCGAAGAGGCGACCGGCTATCTGCGGCTGATCGAGGAATTCAACCACAGCCAGGACGCGGTGGCGCAGATCGTCGGCAAGAGCCGGCCGCATGTGGCGAACACGCTGCGGCTGTTGAAGCTGTCGGAGCCGGTGCAGGCGCTGGTCGCCTCCGGCCAATTGTCGGCTGGGCACGCGCGCCTCTTGGTCGGCCAACCGAACGCGCTCGAACTCGCCGACGATATCGTCAAACGCGGCTTGAACGTGCGCCAGGTCGAAGCGTGGATGCGCAAGGATGGTCGCGCGCAAGCGCGCGACGTCGCCGGCACCTCGCGCGCCAAGGACCCCGACACCAAGGCACTGGAGCGGCGGCTGTCTGATGCTTTGGGCCTCGAGGTCGCGGTCGATCACCGCATCGACGGCGGCGGCACGCTGAGGATCAAGTACAAGGATTTGGAGCAGTTGGATGGGGTGTTGAGGAAGTTGGATAGGCAATAGGGAACTGACAACAATAGCTAGGCGATTCCACATGGAAAACCCTTACCGCAGTGTGGCGTGCGCATGTCTCGCAGTCGCTTGCACTTATACCGCGATCAACGAGAAAATTGATTTCTGCTCGGGCTATCGCGCTATTAGTTGGTGTCCAATTGCCGATCTGCCGCCTATGGACGCACCTCAACGCCATGGGTCTGCGCCGTTGCCAAAAGATGCACTGACCGTGACCGCGTTCACGACAGGCACAGTAACCATGCCGGTTAATAGTATTTTCTATCGCACTTAGCTCATCGGCCAAAACTCCCAAGGTCAACTTCTTCGTCTTGCCCGGGCTTGACCCGGGCATCCATGATGAAGTTCCACAAGTTAGAGCCTTACGTAAGGCTTCCGATGCCGAACCGCGTCATGGATTGCCGGGTCAAGCCCGGCAATGACAGTACAGCAAGCGTAGCAAGCGTAGCCCGGATGAGCGAAGCGATATCCGGGATCGACCGCCGGGTCTGTGACCCCGCATTCCGCTTCGCTTCATGCGGGCTACAAGCTAGCCCTTCTTCGGCGACCAACGATAGGCCTTGGCGCAGGCGCCGCCCATCAGCATCGCTCGCTCGCTGGCGCTCAGGCGGTCGGTCTTGCGGAAGGGCTCGACAGCCTGCTCGTAGTTGACGACGGCAAAGGCGCGCGTCCAGTCCGTGCCCCACAGGCAGCGCTCGAAACCCCAGGCATCGAACACGCGGACGAGCGGATCCCAGATGTCCGCGAACGGATAGGGCTGCTTCGACAGCGTGCAGGCGCCGCTCACCTTGATCACCACGTTCTTGCGCTTGGCGAGCTCGAGAACCTTCGGCAGGTCGGCCCACGGCTGCGGCGGCGCCGGTGGCGTGCGCGGCTGCAGGATGCCGAGATGGTCGAGGATGAAGCGCGTGTCGGGGTGGCGGTCGATCATCGAAGTGCCCGCATCCAGGTTGCCCCAGCACAGGACGTTGACCGGAAAGTCGTGCTTCACGGCCGCGCGCGCGATGCGGTCGAGGCCGGGGTGGTGCGGGTCGCGCTTTGCCTCCTGCGTCAGCATGATGCGGATGCCGACCGCGCCCGGTGTCCGCTTCCAATCGGCGACGACGTCGGCCACCGCCGGATCGTCCGGATCGACCGGCTTGACGATCGCCATCCGGTCGGGATGGGCCTTTTGCACTTCCACCGCATAACTCGCGTCGTATTGGTACAGCGAAAAGGCGGAGATGAAGATGGCGCCGTCGACGCCCACTTTGTCCATCGCCGCCACCATCTCGTCACCCGTCACATGCGCGGGCCAGTTCGGCACGCTGTGCCAGGGCCGCTTCGGGGTGTTCGCTTCATAGGCGTGGACTTGGCAATCGATAATCGTCACGGGAAAATCCTTTGCTGAGGGAGTTCGTTATCGCAGCAGGTCGCGCCGGCCTTGTCCAGATGGGCTGCTTTAATGCGCTACGGCTTGCTTCCCCAGAAAATCTCGATGCCTTTCCAGACAAAGCTGCCGCTGTCCTTGACCAGCCCGGCAAACGCTTTCTCCAGATCCTGCGGGCTGTAATAGGGAAACTCGTCGAGCTTCCAGCCGACGCGCGCGAGCAGTTTATCGAACACGTACTCGATGTGCATGTCGAGCCCGATTTTCATCGCGGTCTCGGGGCTGTAGGCGATCTCGGCCAGCACGATGTTGCGCCCCGGCTTCATCACGCGCAGCATTTCGGCGCCGGTCTCGCGCCAGTTGTCGGTGTGCTGCACGCCTTGCAGGCAGGCGGCGCAATCGAACGCGCCGTCGGCGAACTCGCGCGTGTAGCTCCATTGCCAGGTGGCGAGCTGGCCGCCGCGGCCGCGCTTCTTGGCGATATAATTGTCGCGCGCCTCGTCGGTGATGTCGATCACGCGCACCTCGCCCTTCGGCCCGATGCGCGCGCGCATGTCGTCGACGAAACCGCACGGCTCGATGCACTCGCCGATCACCAGCACCTTGTCGTCCTCGCGCAGCGCGAGCCGGTCGTAGATCACGTTGCGCGCGACCTCGGCCTTGCGCCACATGAACGGCAGCCCGCCGAGCAGCACGGCGCGGCACCAGCGTTCCTGCTCCTTGCGGTCGAGGATGACCTCGCCGAAACGGCGCACGTCATAGGGCTGCATCCATTTCCAGGGGTCTTCGTCGTCCATGCCGCCCATTTGGCGCCTCGGTTCTGCCGGCCCCGGCTAGGCCTTGCCCAGCTTGACGGTCAGTTCCTTGACCGCCGCCGTCAGGTTGACAACCTCGGTCTCGCGCAACTGGTCGATCTTGTGATGCAGCAGTTCGATCTCGAGTTCGGCCTTCACGTTGACCTGAAAATCGTTCTCGGCCTTCTTGCGGTCGATATCCTGCTGCCGGTTCTGGCTCATCATGATAAAAGGCGCCGCATAGGCGGCCTGAAACGACAGCGCCAGGTTAAGCAGAATAAAAGGGTAGGGGTCCCATTGCTGGACGTAGGCCGTGACGTTGAGCATGATCCAGATCAGCAGAATGATCGACTGGATGATAATGAACCGCCAGGAGCCCATGTTGGCGGCGACGGTGTCGGCGATGCTCTGCCCGACGGTGAGCGCTGGCGCGCGCGGCGCCCGGCTGGCGCGCGCGCCGCGGCGCAGCGTGCGCAGTTCGGCGAGCAGCTCCTTTTCGGTGTCTTGCAACTCGGCTTTCAAGGCGACGGAATTGTTCATGATATCGGCCCTCCCGCAGGTCCCCATCCGATTCGGATTTTATCCGCTATTTCGGACGCGGGCACGCTGAAAGCCGGCGGTCAGATCGCGCCGGGGCCGACTTTGTCGTAGATGCCGAGGCGCTTTTGCGCCTCTTCCGGCATGTCCGGCACGCGCAGCGCGCGGCCCATGAAGGTGGTCCAGGGTTTTTCGGCGACCGGCTGCAGCGCCGCGAAATTCCAGAACTGCCGCTCGGTCATCTCGATCTCGGTGACTTTGTGCTGAAACACCCAATTGCGCAGCGTGGTGAGCCGGGGCTGCTGATCGGCGTCGGAGAACATCTGTTCGGGAATGGCTTTGCGCATGGCCGACAGTCTTAGACCCTTCTCCTTAACAACGTCTGATGGGCCGCTAGGCGGCGCGCACCCGGCTGAAGAAGGCGGCGACTTTCGAATTCGAGGTCGTCGGCGCGCGCCGATACCCGCGCCGTCAAGTCGGCGATCTCGCTGAAGGCGCTTGCGCTGCGCGCGGCGGCCTGCTCGACCGAGAGGATTTCGGCCGACGCGCTGGCGGTGTTGCCGGCCGCGGTCTGGATGCTGCCGGCGATGTCGCGCGTGGTCGCGCTCTGCTGCTCGACCGCCCAGGCGATGCTGGTGGCCGACAGCGTCACATGCTCGATGGCGCGCGCGATGGCGGAAATTTCGTCGACCGACTTGCGGGTGGCGTCCTGGATGCTGGCGATGAGGATGGCTTCGACCGCCTTTTCCATGACAGGCGCAATCGCTGGCCACAGCTCCTTGATCGCGCGGCGGGCCGGCGCGTCGAGCTCATACAGCGCGTAGCGGGCTTCAACCCCTTGGATGAGTTGGCTTGGCAAAAGGGTCCCGGCGCATTGGAAAACAGGCGTTTTCCAACGTATTACAGATTGGTTGTGGCAATCCTAACGGGCCGAATGCGGCCGCGGACGCTGGTTATTCCGCCGCCCATCGGGTAAATCCGGCCTAAATCCATCGGAACGTTCTGGGAGGAAAGGCGTGAGCTCAGCAATGCAAGGCGAAATGCAGCCGACCATCTACCGCTTCAAGCTCGGCGGCTTCGAGGTCGCGACCATCTTGGATTCAAAGGCGGTGCGCTCGGGGCTCACGCCCGCCTACGGCGGCGAGGCGGGCGCCGCCGACGTTAAGGCGCTCGCGGCGGCGAACCGTATCGATGCCGACCGCTACGAGCATCCGTTCACCCCGACGCTGGTAAATACCGGCAAGGAACTGGTGCTGTTCGACACCGGCAACGGCAGCCTGCGCGAGGAGCACGAGCAGCTCAAGGGCCGCTTGCCGCCGGGCAATCTGGTCGCGCGGCTGGCGCAGGCCGGCTACAAGCCGGAGGACATCGACGTCATCGTCATCACGCACGGCCATCCCGATCACATCGGCGGGCTGACCAAGGCCGGTAAGCTGGTGTTCCCCAATGCGCGCTATGTATTCGGCGCCGCCGAGTTCGATTTCTGGAACAAGGGCGAGAACGTGCGCGAGGCGCGCAAGTTCAACCGCGAGCTCTACGTCAAGATCGTCGTTCCGCTCGCCAACCTTGCGACCATGATCAAGCCGGGCGACCAGGTGGTGCCGGGCATCACGGCGGTCGACGCGGCGGGTCATTCGCCCGGCATGCTGGCTTTCATGATCGAGAGCGAGGGCAAGCGGTTGCTCAATTGGGCCGACACTTGCGGGCATTACGTGATGTCGTTGCAGCGGCCGGATCTGCATCTCGACGTCGACGACGACAAGCACAAGGCGGTAGCCACCCGCAAGCGCATCCTCGACATGGTGGCGACCGACAAATTGTTCGTGGCCGGTTTCCACATGCCGTATCCGGGGCTCGGCTGGGTCGAGAAAAGCGGCGGCGCCTATCGCTGGGTGCCGCATAGTTATCAGTTGAATTTGTAGGACTGATCGCACGACCTATCGGCCGTCATCGCCGGGCTTGATCTGGCGATCAATGATGCTTTTCAGCGGCCGCAAACTTACGAAAGACTCTTGGCGATTGGCAGCGCGTCATGGATGCGCGGGTCAAGCCCGGGCATGACACCGAGTTCGTTGTGACGCTTCTCGACTCAATTCTCCCGCCGTCGCGCGTTCTGCGACAGCATCAGCAGAGTGCGCTGCGCGATCGGTTCGGCCAGCGCGGAATTGCGCCGTATGTCGAGCGAGGCCTCGGCGAGCTGTTGCATGGCGCGCAACAGACGCGGCGGGCTCCATGCGCGCAACGCGCTTTCCACCACATTCTTGCGCGTGAAATGCACCGGCGGCGTGCCGCGCATCATGGCGAATTCGATGGTATCGCCGCCCTCCACCGCGAGCTTCATCTTGTGCAGGTTGGCGACCTGACGGATCGCCGCCGAGACGATCGCCGCGGCGCTGCCGACGCTGGAGCGCGCTTTATTGTATTCGGTCTCCACCTCGGCGGTCTTGCCGGCAAAGGCGGCGTCGATCACGCCGTCGAGCGCTTGCTCGGAGGCATCCGCGACCACTGCCAACACGTCGTCGAGCTCGACCCGCTCGCGACCCATGACGTAGAAGGCGAGCTTGCGCAGCTCGCTACGCGAGGCGAGCCGGTCGCCGCCCAGCAAAGCTGCAAGCGCCGCGCGCGCCTCGGGCGCCAAGGTCAATTTGACCGCGCGCATTTCTTCGTCGATCAGGCTGGAAATCGCCTGCGCATTGTCGAGATAGCAGGGCAATGCGGCGGCCGTCTTGGCCTTTTCGCATAATGCACGCAGCGGCGAGGTCTTACGCAGTTCGCCGGCCTCGATGATCACGCGGCAGTCGGGCGAGGGCGCCTCGATCAATGTCGTAAGCGCAGGCACCAGATTGTAACGCGGGTTTGCCCGCACCAGCACGGCGCGGCGGCCGCCGAACAGCGGGATGGTGTTGGCTTCCTCCACCAGCCGCGCCGGATTTGCGGACAGCTCCTCGCTCTCGATGCGCACGAAGGCGAACGGATCATTGGGATCGTCGACCGAGGCGCGCACCAGCGCGTCGACGCGCTCGCGCACGAGGCCTGCGTCCGGCCCGTACACTAGCACAATCGGCTGCGCCGGATTGGGGTTGGCGATGAAGCGGTCGATGTCCGAGGCTTTGATGGCGGTCATTTATTTAGTCCCGCCTCATCCTGAGGAGCATCGCGAAGCGATGGGTCTCGAAGGATGCGGCGGCCCACTCGATCTCGGGTTTAACCGAGATCGATACTTTAAAACGCGTAAGTCGGCTATAGCCAACTTGCGCTGTTCGAGACGGCGCTTCGCGCCCCCTCACCATGAGGCCGATTGAGGTTTACGTCCCCGCCACGAAATACGACGCAAGGCGGGAACGGATGCTATCGGCGATCACCTTAGCAGCGCGGTTTTCGGCGTCGCGCAAGCCGCGGTCGGCGGCGAAACGCTGCTGCTGGCCGGGAATATCGTAGGACACGCGCGAGAATGTCTGGCCGCGGACGACCTGCTTGCCGGTGGTGATGTCGGTGAGCGTATAGGTGGCGTCGATGCCGTAGTTCTGGATGTCCGGGCGGGCGGTGTTGATGTCGACGATCACCTGGGTCTGGCTGGAGCTTAGATGGATGACCAGCTTGTAATTGGCCGCGGCGGCGGGGCCGCCGCCGGTAAGATTGTAGATCAGGCCGTTGCGCAGCTCGACGCCGACGCGCGTCAGCCGGGTGCCGTTGGGCGTATCGATCGGCGCGACTTCGACGCTGCTCAGCCGGTCGACGATGCCGGGACCGGCAGACGGGCCTTGCGTGCCATAGAGCGGCTGGAAGCAGCCGGCGGCCAGGCCGGCCAGCGTCAGGACAGCGGCGAAGCGTGCGATCTTAGGCCACCACATTGACGATCCTCTGCGGGACGACAATGACCTTTTTCGGGCTTTTGCCGTCCAGGGCCTTTTTTACCTCATCGAGAGCCAAAACGGCAGCCTCAATCTCGGCATTTGTGGCGTCGCGCTCGACCGTCACTTCGGCGCGTTTTTTGCCGTTGACCTGCACCGGCAAAGTAACGGTGTTTTCGACCAGCAATTCAGCCTCGAGCGCCGGCCAGGCCTCGGCGGAAACCAACGTTTTGTGGCCGAGCGCCGCCCAGCACTCCTCGGCGAGATGCGGCATCATCGGATGAAATAGGCGTACCAGGATGTCGCCGGCTTCCCGCAGGGCCCAGGCAAAATCGGGTGATGGCGCGGTTTCGGCGGAGCCGATGGCATCGCCGAGCGCATTGGCGCATTCGTAGATGTGCGCGACGCAGCGGTTGAAGCGCAACTTAGCGATGTCGTCGGAAACATTGGCCAGCGCGCGGTGGGCGGCCTTGCGCACGGCTAGCGCCCGTTCGCCAAAGGCGTCGGGGTGCGCGGCCGGCGCCTTTATATCCGCGATCTCGCCGACCAGCCGCCACAGCCGCTGCACGAAACGCCAGGCGCCCTGCACGCCTTCCTCGGTCCAGATCACGTCGCGTTCGGGCGGACTATCGGACAGCATGAACCAGCGCGCGGTGTCGGCGCCGTAGGCGGCGATGATGTCGTCGGGGTCGATGGTGTTCTTTTTCGACTTCGACATCTTCTCGATGGAGCCGATTTCAATTTCTTCGCCCGTACTTTTTAAAGTTGCAATGCGTCGGGTGCTAGTTGTAGTTACGACAGGTTGCGCGTGAGGTCCTGTCGTGGGAATTTCTGTTGAGTAGGATTCCAAAGTTGCTCGTGGCGGATTGGGCAGAACCGTGTTTGCAGGGTTTTGAGAGTATTGAGTATTTGAAACAGATGGAAGAATTGTAGTTGGTGCAGTAATTTTTGTCGGCACGATTTTTATATCGATGTCTGCCGGCTCAACCCAATCGCCGTTCTTCGCCTTGTAGGTTTCGTGCACCACCATGCCTTGCGTGAACAGGCCGGCGAAGGGCTCATCCATGCCGACGTGGCCGCATTTGTGCATGGCGCGGGTGAAGAATCGCGAATAGAGCAAATGTAAAATCGCGTGCTCGATGCCGCCAATATATTGGTCGACCGCCATCCAGTGGTTGGCCATTTTCGGATCGGTCGGCGCCGACTTGATCCACGGATCGGTGAAGCGGACGAAGTACCAGGACGAATCGACGAAAGTGTCCATGGTGTCGGTCTCGCGCCGAGCCGGGCCTGAGCACTGCGGGCAAGGGACGTTCTTCCAGGTCGGATGGCGGTCGAGCGGATTGCCCGGTTTGTCGAAGGTCACATCCTCGGGCAGCGTCACCGGCAGATCCTTTTCCGGCACCGGGACGACGCCGCATTTCTCGCAGTGGATGATCGGGATCGGGCAGCCCCAATAGCGCTGGCGCGAAATGCCCCAGTCGCGCAGGCGGTAATTGACCTGGCGCTGCGCGACGGGGCGGTTGCCGCGCGATTCTTTCTCTAGGAGCTTGGCGACTTCTTCCTTGGCTTCTTCAATTGTCTTGCCGTCGAGGAAGCGCGAATTGATCATGGTGCCGTCGCCGTCATAAGCCGTCGTGGTGATGACGAAGGTCTTCGGGTCCTGGCCCGGCGGGCAGACCACCGGCGTGTTGCCGAGGCCGTATTTGTTGACGAAGTCCAAGTCGCGCTGGTCGTGCGCCGGGCAGCCGAAGATGGCGCCGGTGCCGTAGTCCATCAAAATGAAATTGGCGACATAGACCGGCAGCTTCCAGTTCGGATCGAACGGGTGGATGGCCTTGATGCCGGTGTCGAAGCCCATCTTCTCGGCGGTGTCGATCGCCGCCTGCGAGGTGCCCATCTTCTTGCACTCGGCGATGAAGGCCGCGAGTTTGGGATTTTTCGCGGCCGCGGCTTGCGCCAAAGGATGATCGGGCGACAGCGCCATGAATTTGGCGCCGAACAGAGTGTCCGGCCGCGTTGTAAAAATCTCCAGCTCGCTTTCTTTGTTGGGCGCGGTGGCCGGATCGAGCATGAAGCGCAGCAGCAGGCCTTCCGAACGGCCGATCCAGTTCTTCTGCATCAGCTTGACCTTGTCGGGCCAGCGGTCGAGCCGATCGAGCGCCTCCAGCAGATCCTGCGAATAATCGCTGATTTTGAACACCCACTGATACAGATCGCGCTGCTCGACTTCGGCGCCCGAGCGCCAGCCGCGGCCGTCGATCACCTGCTCGTTGGCGAGCACGGTCTGATCGACCGGGTCCCAATTCACCTTGCGGTATTCGCGCGCGACCAGCCCGGCTTTCAGAAAGTCGAGAAACATCTTCTGCTGGTGTTTGTAGTAGGCCGGATCGCAGGTCGCGAGCTCGCGCGCCCAGTCGAGCGACAGCCCCATCGACTTGAGCTGCGTCCTCATCGCCGCGATGTTGTCGTAGGTCCAGGCCTTGGGGTGCACCTTGCGGTCGATTGCCGCGTTTTCCGCCGGCATGCCGAAGGCGTCCCAGCCCATCGGGTGCAGCACGGCGTTGCCCATGGCACGTTTGAAGCGCGCCACCACGTCGCCCATGGTGTAATTGCGCACGTGGCCCATGTGGATGCGCCCCGAGGGGTAGGGGAACATCTCCAGCACGTAGTATTTGGTTCGGGGGTCGTCGTTTTTGGTCGAGAAAATGCCGCGCGCGTCCCACGTCTTCTGCCAGCGGGCCTCGGCCTCGCGGGCGTTGTACCGCTCGTTTTTGCTCGAATTGGGGGGCATTTGCGGGTCTTTTTAAAGTGCGCGGAACAGACACGAAAGGGGTTTGCCGGTCAACCGGCGGCTTGACGGCGTGGCCCTTTTCGCTGGCATTAGAAGCATGAGCCAGGCTTTGCCCCACCCCGCCGTCGGAGCGGCATCCGGCCTCGCTGCCGTCCGCGCCGAGATTGCGCGCGCCTGCAAGGATGCCGGGCGCGACCCAGCGGAAGTGACGCTGGTCGCGGTGTCGAAGACGTTTCCGCCCGAGGCGATAGAGCCGGTGATCGCCGCCGGCCAGCGCGTGTTCGGGGAAAACCGCGTGCAGGAGGCGAAGGCCAAATGGCCGCCGCTTCTGGCCAAGCACAAAGAACTCGGGCTGCACCTGATCGGCCCGCTGCAATCCAACAAGGCCAAGGACGCGTTGGCGCTATTCGACGCCATCCATTCGGTGGACCGGCCGAGCCTATGCGAAGCTCTGGCAAAAGAGATTGCCAGACAGGGCCGCGCGCCGCTTTTGTTTGTCGAGATCAATACCGGCGCCGAGGCGCAGAAAGCGGGCGTCTTGCCGCCGGACGCCGACGCGTTTCTCAAGGCCTGCCGCGAAACCTACGGCCTGACCATTGCCGGGCTAATGTGCATTCCGCCGCTCGAGGAAGCGCCCGGGCCGCATTTCGCGCTCACTGTCAAGATCGCGCGGCGCAACGGGCTCAAGCTTTTATCGATGGGCATGAGCGCGGATTTTACGACCGCGATCCAGCTGGGCGCCACCCATGTGCGGGTCGGCTCGGCGATTTTCGGCGAACGCGGCTAGCGGAAGCGCGGCGGCGGCGGCGGAAGTTTGCCGGACGGCGCGGCGCCGAGCGAGGCGTCGAGCGGCTTCTTGAGCAGGCTCGAGCGTAGCGCCTCACCGCGCGGCGAGGGCGGGACCGGCATCGGCGCCGCCGGCTGCAAGGGCGCGGCATCGAGCGGCGAACCGTATTCGGGGAATTCGTCGTCGCCGATACGATGGCTCATGCTGGCGCTGCGCCAGCGCTCGATCACCGAGGAGAGCAGATCGCGGCTCATATTGTTGCCGGCATCTGACCGGGTGTCGCCGGCCGCCTCGCTGTTCGGCTGCCGCTCCAGCGCCAATTCCATGAAGCGCATGCGCGTCGGAATGGCCACGCCGGGGCCGAAGGTGAACACCTCGCGCATACCGAGCGAGGGAATGAACGACAGCAGATTGACCGCGGCGTCCGACACCGCCGAGCGGATCAGGCTCTGGTCGCGGTCGTTCGACAGCCGCATGACGAAGAGAGTGGAACACTGCGAGATGATGGTGGAGTCGATCTCCGCCGGGCGCTGCGTCACCAGGCCGAGGAACACGCCGTATTTGCGGCCTTCCTTGGCGATGCGCGAGAGCGCGCGCTTGGTCGGACCGAATCCGATGAGCTTGTCGGCGGGCGCGTAACGGTGCGCCTCCTCGCAGACGAACAGCAAGGGAGCCACGCCGTCGCTCCACAGTCCGAAATCGAACGCCATGCGGCAGAGCACCGACACCACCGAGTCGACCACCTCGGCCGGGAAGCCGGCAAGCTGCATGATGGTCATCGGCTTGCCTTCGGTCGGCAACCGGAACAGGTGGGCGATGATTTCGTCCATAGTGTCGCCGCCGATATTGGCGTTTTCGAACATGAAGGCGTAGCGCGGATGATTACGGAACGTCTCGATGCGCCCGATCAGTTTGTGATAGACCAAGCGCGAGTTGCGGTTCTCCAGCTTGCCCATGCGCTCGTCGAGCAGGTTGATCAGGTCCTCGATGCGATAGGGCACCGGCGTATCGGCGGTGAAGCCAGTGTCGCGCGCATTGCGCTTTTTGGCCAGTGGATGGTCGTTGTTGACGCGGTATTGCAGATAAGCCGACTTGGCCATCGGGATGACTTCGGAGAGGATCCCGACTTCCTCGTCGACGCCGGGCCGGCCGCCAAAGAATGCGTCGACAATTTCCTCGAAATTGAACAGCCAAAACGGCAGCCGCAGGTTTCGCGGGGTGAGCACTTGTGCCTTGTCGCCGAAGCAACGGCCGTATTCGTTGTGCGGATCGACCAGGAAGATGCGCAGGTTCGGCCGCGAATCGAGAATCTTCTGCAGAATGATGGCGACGCCGCTCGACTTGCCGACGCCGGTAGCGCCGAGGATCGCGAAATGCCGGCTCACAAGATTATCGATGTCGATGTGCACGCCGATTTGCGAATTCTGCTGAAGGTCGCCGATATGCGCATGGTCGGTGTCGGCCATGCCGTAGACGACCTGCAATTCGCGTTCGCCCATCAGCACGGCGGCATCGCCGAGCCCCGGATATTCGGTGATACCGCGCTGGAAGCGCGCCTGGCCGTCGGGTCCTGAGCGGACTTCGCCGAGCAAATCGAGCCGCGCCACCTTGCGAAGCGGCAGTCCCGCGGCCGCCGGCAGGACGGCCAGTTCGCCGACCTCGGTGATCATGCCGACGATAAGCACCGAGCTGCTCATCAGCCCCATGAATTGGCCTACGGTCACCTTGACTTTGCTGCGCAAGCGCGGGTCGAGTTCGACGGTGACTTGCGAGCCGGTGACGACGATCACGCTGCCGATCAGATCGGCAGCAGGCCGGGCCGGCGCATGGGCATGATGGGAATGATGCGCGCTCGATGTGTCCATGATCACCCCGGCGCGGCTCTGTTTTGCAGTTCATGCATGACCGGCGCGCCGTCATCGAAATATCACGATGCGATGCCCGTTCCGTTAATGCGCCGGTTATGAGAACTGCGAGGCGCGACTATGATTAAAAAATTGTGGCTTGTGCGTTGAAAGTAATAATCAATAAACCATGATTTTTGTGCGCGGGCCGACGCGCGCCAGCAGCCGGCGCAGCGAGTTCATTGACAGCGCGACGCAGCCCGCGGTCGGCGCCAGGCCCGGGCGCGCCACATGGATGAAGACCGCGCTGCCGCGGCCTGCGACGCGAGGCCGTACATTGTGGTCGATTTCTACGATGAAATCGTAGAGGTCGTCCTGGCGCGCGAGTCGGTCGGCCGGCGAGCGCAGCGGCACTTTGACCAGCCGGTTGTAGCGGCGGTCGGTGGGGTCCTCGCACCAGCCGTCGTCCGGCGTTATGCGGCGGACCGGCAATAATGTCGCCGGGCGCGGATGGCGGTCGGCGCGCCACCATAAACGCTTGAGGCGGAAAGCGCCGCGCGGCGTCGCGCCGTCGCCCTCGCGTTTGTTGGCCTTGATGCCGGTGCGGCCGAGCGCCACCGGCAACGCCAGCGGGCCGGCAGCCAGTACGCCGCGCGAGCTTTGCGCCGGCTTGCGCCGCACCGCCAGCCGCCTCAACGATGTTTCATGTTTTGCCCGCGGCACGCTCCGAAACTCCCCGAATCGAGGCCAAATCCCAGTTCACGCTTGCTCTTTTAGCCCTGAATGCTCTACTTCGCGAATATTCCCGCGAGGCCACCATTTAGCGATGCCCAATCGACGCACCATCCTGATCGTTGACGATGATGCCGAGCTGCGCGAGGCGTTGGTCGAGCAACTGGCGCTGCACGAGGAGTTCGACGCCATCGCGGTCGACAGTGGCACCAAGGGGGTGCAGGCGGCCAAAGGCGGCCAGATCGACCTGGTGATCATGGACGTGGGCTTACCCGACGTGGACGGCCGCGAAGCGGTGCGCATCCTGCGCAAGAACGGCTTCAAGGCGCCGATCATCATGCTGACCGGCCACGACACTGATTCAGACACCATCCTGGGGCTGGAATCCGGCGCCAACGATTATGTCAGCAAGCCATTCCGCTTCGCTGTGCTGCTGGCGCGCATCCGCGCGCAGCTTCGCCAGCACGAGGCGAGCGAGGACGCGGTCTTCACCATCGGGCCCTACACCTTCCGCCCGAGCTCCAAGCTGTTGCTCAGCCCGAAGGGCAGCAAGGTGCGCTTGACCGAAAAGGAAACCGCCATCCTGCGCTATCTCTATCGCGCGGCGCAGAAGCCGGTGTCGCGCGAGACATTGTTGCAGGAGGTGTGGGGCTATAATTCCGGCGTCACCACCCACACGCTCGAGACGCACATTTACCGGCTGCGGCAGAAGGTCGAGAAGGACGCGGCGCAACCCGCGATCCTGGTGACGGAAGCTGGCGGCTACAAGTTGGTGCCGTGATCACCATGCGCATTCTCCGTTCGTTCCCGCGCAAGCGGGAACCCGGAGCCAAGATCGCTACGCTAGAGGATTGTTGCCCTGGGTCCCCGCCTTCGCGGGGTCGAACGGATTATCGATAGCCATGTCGCTGGAATCTGACATCGCCTTCTTCGAGCGGGTGCCCACCTTCGCGGCGCTTGGCAAGCAGGCGCTGCGCATCCTCGCGATCGGCGCCGAGACCAGGCAGTTGCAGAACGGCGCAGTGCTGTTCTACTCCGGCGAGCTGGCCGATGGCGGCTACGTCGTGCAGCAAGGCTCGCTGCTACTGGAGCCGAACTCGGCGCAGGAAGGCCGGCAAGTCACCGCCGGCCCCGGGACGCTGGTGGGCGAATTGGCGCTGCTCACCGACACGGTGTGCGCGACGACCGCGATCGCCAAAGGACCGACCGTGGTGATCCGCATTTCGCGCAGCCTGTTTCGCAAGGTGCTGGAAGGCTACCCGGCGGCCGCGCAGAAATTGCGCGACATGGTGGCCCAGCGCGTCGATGACTGGACGCGCGACCTCGAAGGCGTGAAAGCGCAGCTCGGGAAAATCGACTAACTCCGCCTCATCCTGAGGAGCCCGCGAAGCGGGCGTCTCGGAGGATGAGGCGGCGACATGGTTCGAGACGGCGCTTCGCGCCTCCTCACCATGACGCCGATTTAGAGCTCCACCGTCGCCGTCACCGGCACATGGTCGGAAGGCCGCGCGGCGCCGCGGTAATCCTTGGCGATTTTTATTTTCGAGACGCGGTCGGCAAGCGCGTCCGAGGTCCAGACGTGATCGAGCCTGCGTCCGCGGTCGGCGGCGCGCCAATTATCCATCGCGCGATAGCTCCACCATGTGTAGAGCTTTTCCGGCTCCGGCGTGAGCACGCGCATCGAGTCGATCCAGTTGCCGGCGCTGCGCGCGAGGTTGAGCTTCTCGCATTCGACCGGTGTGTGCGAAACCACCTTGATCATCTGCTTGTGGCTCCACACGTCGTGCTCGAGCGGCGCCACGTTGAGATCGCCGACCAGAATGACGCGTTCGGCTTTCGCCGGGCGCAAGACCGTGGCGCTGCGCATCTCGTCGAGGAAGTCGAGCTTGTGGCGGAATTTCGGATTGAGCTCGGGGTCCGGCTCGTCGCCGCCGGCCGGCACGTAGAAATTATGCAGGCTGATCGGTTCTTTCAGGCCGGCGCGTTCGGCGAGCACCACGGACATATGACGGCAATCCGTCTTGCCGCAAAAATTTTCGAAGCTGAAAGTCTCGAACGGCAGGCGCGAAAGCACGGCGACGCCGTGATAGCCCTTCTGCCCGTTGAGCGCCGCGTGCGCGTAGCCGAGCCGCTGGAAACGCTTGAGCGGAAAGGCGTCGTCCGGGCATTTGGTCTCCTGCAGGCAGAGCACGTCCGGCCGGGCGCTCTTGAGGAACTTGACGACCAGATCGATGCGCAGGCGGACCGAATTAATGTTCCAGGTGGTGATCTTCAGAGGCATTGATTCGTCACCCCCCGGGCTTGACCCGAGGGTCCGTTAAGCGTCGCCGATCAAGAAGCTTTAGATGGATTGCATCGGAACTCGGGCTCGCCCGAGTTTCGCACTATACAGAAGTCACGAGTCGGGTAAACCCGACTTGTGATGTCAAGCGCGGCAATGACGGTACTTAGGATTACGCGCCCTTCTGTAATGGGCCCGATGAAGTCAAGTCCCCGAATGATCGTCACGCCGCCGAGCTCTCGCTTCTGTCCGTGGTCGACGCTGAGGCCGCCACACTATGCTGTTAGAGGGAGCGGTGAGCCTATCTAGATACGCGTGGTTCGTCGGATGACGGCCACTGGGCGCGTAACGGCTTCACCGGTTCCACCGTCCCGGCGACGGGACTTCGGGCAGTAGGGCTTGTGTTTAGCCCACTTGCGTCTCTTGTTTCTCCTTGATCAAACCTGCGCCGCGATCGGCTGCACCGCAGTCCACCGATAAGTTGTGCCGTCGACCCACATGCGGTGCAGGATCACTGCGATCTTGCGAGCGAGTGCAACCTTCGCCCGTTTTGAACCTCGCCGCTTGGCGACGTCCATTCCCCAGCGTTTGAGTTTTGAGAACCGCGTTATACGCGATAGCAGAACATTGACCGCTTCATAAAGCGCTGTGCGCACCATCTCATCGCCAGCCCGCGTGATCCCGCCGGTGATGTCCTTTTCACCCGACTGGTACTTCCTCGGCGTGAGCCCGAACAGTGCTCCTGCCGCCTTCGACTTCGTGATGCGGCTCGGATCGTCCATTGCCGATTTGTAGGTTATTGCCACCAGCGGACCAACGCTCGGCACCGTCATTAGCCTCCGGCAGACCGCGTCTTCACGAACGATCGCCAGCACAGCCTTGTGTAGCTTTTCGTATTCCGCCTTCAAAGCCGCCCGCGCCGGAAGCATCGCCCCAGCAATGCGTTCCAATGTGGCCTGGCCCGTCACCAATTCGCGAATCCGCGCTTCAAACCCCTTGCGCGTCACCGGCCCGACCTTCAGACCGAAACCGCGCAGGATCCCCCGGATGCTCAATTCCACGTCGATAAGCCGTCCGAGAAGCTGCTTGCGCGCAACTAGCAGCGCACGCACCTCCTGCGATCCCATCGACTTGGCGTGCACCGGACGGAACCAACCCATCCGGATCAGCTGGGCAAGCCCGCGCGCGTCCTTGCGGTCCGTCTTCACCGTCATCGCCGACAAGGCAGCTTTCACATGCCGTGTCTCCAGCAGGACGCTTTCGAACCCTGCTTGCTTCAACCCTGCATGTAGCCACTGCGACAACGGCCCCGCCTCAAGTCCGATCTGCTTCACTGCAAAGCCAAGCTCCTGAAAGAAAGCAATAAAAGCTTCGGGCTCGCTCGCGATCTTTGCTTCCTTCACGATCTTTCCCTGCGCGTCCACAACGCACACGCTCGACAGTTCCAATGACACGTCGATTCCGGCATAATGTTCCATGGCTGTCCTCCGTCTCCAGATGCTTGGGGCCGACTCACGTCGTGACCCCGTTTCATCATCTATCGGGGGACAGCCACATCAACTGCTCACTCAGAGCAGGGCCCATTACGGCATCTAGTTCGCCGAAGGGTAGCGCGTGTAGTCGATCTTGAACATGCTCGGGTCGGGACGCTGGGTGGTGTTGAGATTGTACACCGCGACCGTGGTGTCGTAGCCCTGCGGGTCGGTCACCGTCCACTGCTTGAGCTGCATGTCCTTGGCGCTGAACATGATCATGAGCCGGCTAGTGCCGACCACGCCGTTCTTCTCCTCGACCACCACGGTGACGAACACGTCGTCGGCGGAAACCGCGATCACGCTGGCGTCCTTCAGCAGGTCGACATGGTCGGCGAGCAGGAAGCGCAGCGGCGTCTGCGACAGCGGATAGACGTCCTGCGTTGCCAGATTGCGGTCGCGCACCACCACCGACTGGCCGTCGGCAATCAACTCGACCGGGCTCGGGTCGTCGTATTCGAAACGAACGCGGCCGGGCTTGGAAATATAGAACTCGCCTTGCGAGCGGCGGGCGTCGGGGGCGACCTGGATGAAATTGCCCGACAACACCTGCATGTTGGAGAGATAAGTGTTCACCTTCTCGATGATGCCGCGCTGTTCGGGATTGAGCGCGGCGGTCGCGCCGGGGCGGCCCAGCAGAGCGGCGAACGGATTGGAGACCGGATTGGGCGGTTGCGTCGCTGGCGGCTGCGGCGCTTGCGCGCGGGCGCCGAGCGCCGCGCCGGGAACGGCAGCCGCCGTCGTCCCGGTAATTATCGGCCGCGCTTTCGGCAGCGGAATGCTCTGCGCCAGCGCCGGGGCGGCCGTCAGTCCGGCGAGCAAAGCCGCGATCGCCAATCTGCGGCCGGTTTGCGAATTGAAGTGTCCCGCCATCACGATCTCCGCCTCGTGCCCCCGCTCGCCGTGAAAACCTAGCGTCCCGCTGTGGCTATTTCGCGACGCCGATCATGCGTTGATTCGGCCGCCATCGCATCTCATCAGTCATTCCGGGACGCGCCGAAGGCGCGGGCCCGGAATTCATATTCCGCAGCGCTGGGGTTATGGATTCCGGGTTCGCCGCTGCGCGGCGCTCCGGAATGACAAAGGAAGAGTTCAAAACCGATCATCGACCGGATTCTCCGGGATCAGGATCTCGCGTTTACCGGCGTGGTTGGGCTGGCCGATAATGCCTTCCTGTTCCATGCGCTCCATCAGCGAAGCGGCGCGGTTATAGCCGATCTGCAGCCGGCGCTGGATGTAGGACGTGGAGGCCTTGCGGTCGCGCTTCACGACGGCGACGGCTTGGCTGTAGAGGTCGCCGCCTTCGGCGAGCCCCATGCCGGTCGCATCGAACACCGCGCCGTCCTCGCCCTCGTCCGGATCGCCGGCGGTCACCTCGTCGAGATATTCCGGGTGGCCCTGCGATTTCAGGTGACGCACGACCTTTTCGACCTCGTCGTCCGACACGAAGGGGCCGTGCACCCGGCTGATGCGGCCGCCACCAGCCATGTAGAGCATGTCGCCCTGGCCGAGCAGTTGTTCGGCGCCTTGCTCACCCAAGATGGTGCGGCTGTCGATCTTGGAGGTGACCTGGAACGAGATGCGGGTCGGGAAATTCGCCTTGATGGTGCCGGTGATGACGTCGACCGACGGGCGCTGCGTGGCGAGGATGACGTGGATGCCGGCGGCGCGCGCCATCTGCGCCAGGCGCTGGATGGCACCTTCGATGTCTTTGCCGGCGACCATCATCAGGTCGGCCATCTCGTCGACGATCACGACAAGATAAGGCAGCGGTTCGAGCGTGAGCTCTTCCTTCTCGTAGATCGCCTCGCCGGTTTCCTTGTCGTAGCCCGTGTGCACGGTGCGATGCAGCGTCTCGCCTTTGGCCTTGGCCTCGGCGAGCCGCGCATTGTAGCCGTCGACGTTGCGCACGCCGAGCTTGGACATGCGCTTGTAACGCTCCTCCATCTCGCGCACCGCCCACTTGAGCGCGACCACCGCCTTCTTCGGATCGGTGACGACCGGCGTGAGCAGATGCGGGATGCCGTCATAGACGGAGAGTTCGAGCATTTTGGGATCAACCATGATCAGCCGGCACTGGTCGGGGCGCAGCCGGTAGACCAGCGACAGGATCATGGTGTTGATGGCGACCGATTTGCCGGAACCGGTGGTGCCGGCGATCAATAGATGCGGCATGCGCGCGAGGTCGACGATCACGGATTCGCCGCCGATGGTTTTGCCCAGGCAGAGCGGCAGCTTGGCGGCGGTTTCGTTGTAGTCGTTGCCGGACAAGAGTTCGCGCAAGTAAACTTTCTCGCGCGTCGGATTGGGCAATTCGATGCCGATCGCGTTGCGGCCGGAAACGACGGCGACGCGCGCCGACACCGCGCTCATCGAGCGGGCGATGTCGTCTGCAAGCCCGATGACGCGCGACGACTTGATGCCGGGCGCAGGCTCCAGTTCGTACAATGTCACCACCGGGCCGGGACGCGCATTGATGATCTCGCCGCGCACGCCGAAATCGCCGAGCACGCTTTCGAGCGCCACTGCATTGGCGTCGATCAGCTCTTTCGAGAGCGTCGTGCGTTCGGAGAGGCGCTGCGCGGTCAAAAGATTGAGCGAGGGCAGCACATAACCGTTGGCCGAGCGGCGCGCCGGCGCGCGCGGCGCGGCGCGGCGGCGTGGGGCGGGCTGCGCCTCTTCGTCATCTTCCTCGTCGGCGAAGTTGGGTTCGGCCGGCACGGCCACGCGGCCGTGGGCGCCGAAACGCGGCTCCTGACGTACGCCGCCTGCCGCCGCCAAGTTAGCGAAATTGCCCGGCAGCTGCGTGCGCTGTGGGCGGCGGAACAGGCGGCTGGCGCGCGCCTTCCAGCTCAGAAGCGCGTGCGCCATCATGCCGAGCCAGGCAGAGGCGCGATCGCTCTCGACTTCCTCGCCCTTATCGTCGGCCTCGCGCATGATGCTGCGCTCGCTCGGCCGCTTCCGGCCGATGCCGGCGGCGAAAGCGACCGTCGCCGCGGTGGCGACGCCGAACAGCAGGGCCGCGAAGAGCAGCGCCACGCCGTGCAGCGCATGGCCGAAAGCCAGCGCCGGCACGTGCAGCAGCGCGTCGCCAAAGACGCCGCCCAAGCCGGTCGGCAGCGGCCAGGAGCCGATGCGCGGCAGCGTCGAGATAAAGGCGGCGGCGAAAAAGGTGGCGAGGATCCACAACAGACCGCGCCATTTCTCGCCGACCGGCTTGTGCAATAATAATCGCCAACCGAGCAGCATTTCTGGCAGCAGCAGCATGATGCTGGCCAAGCCCAAAAGCTGCATCGCCAGATCCGAGAAAATCGCGCCCGGGTAGCCGAGCAGATTATGGATCGGCGTTTGCGTGGCGTGGCTGAACGAAGGGTCCTGCACCGACCAGGTGGCGAGCGCGATGGCGCCGAGCAGCGCCAGCGTGATCAGCGCGAGGCCAGCGAGTTCGCTGAAGCGCCTCCGCAGGATGTCGCGGAAATGCTCGGAGACGAAAGCGACGGCGTCAAGACTGCGGTCGATCGCGGGCATTTCACCATCCCTTGCGCATGATCTTTTCTGAAAACCGGTGTCCACTTTTCGGGATCATGCGCTACCTCACCCGAGGACCGCGACGAGGCGATGCAGCGCCTCCGCCGTGGTCGCCTTGTCTTGCACCATGGCGACGCGGATGTAATCCGCGCCGGGGTTTGAACCGTCAGCCTGCTCGCGCGCGAGATAGCGGCCGGGTACGACGCGCACGCCCGCCTCCTGCCACAGCCGCTTGGTCACGACCTCGCTGCCGCCGTATTTCGACACGTCGAGCCAGAGAAAAAATCCGCCGGCCGGACGTTGGTAGCTGTAGCGGTCGCCGATGATCTGGTCGGCGAGATCGAACTTGGCCGAATAGAGCTTGCGATTTTCCTGCACGTGCGCCTCGTCGCCATAGGCGGCGACACCGACATGCTGCGCGGGGCCCGGCACTTGCGGCGCCGCGATATTGCGCAGCTCGAGAAACGCTGCCAGGAAGCGGCGGTCGCCGGCGGCAAAACCGACGCGCAGGCCGGGCAAGTTGGAGCGCTTGGACAGCGAGTGGAACACCACGGAGTTGGCGAAGTCGGGCCCGGATGCTTCCAGCATGCCGGCCGGCGCATGCTTGCTGTAAATCTCGCAGTAGCATTCGTCGGCGAACACCAGAAAGCCGAAGCGGCGGGCGAGACCCGCTAGTCGGTCGAGATAGGCGCGGCTGGCCACCGCGCCTTGCGGGTTCGACGGCGAGGCGATGTAGAACGCGACCGTGCGCGCGAGCAGCGCGTCGTCGAGTGCGTCGAGATCGGGCAGGAAGGCGCTTTCCCGCGTCGCCGGCATGTACACCGGCTCGCAATCGGCAGCTAAGGCGCCGGCGGCGTATGCGGCGTAAAACGGATTTGGGATCAGCACGGCGGGCAAGGTCCAGGGCTTGCCGGCGCGCGGCGCAACCCAACGTTTGGCGGCGATGGCGGCTAGAAACAAACCCTCGCGCGTGCCGTTGAGCACCAGAACTTCGCGTTCGGCATCGACCGGCCGCGCCAGTTTGTAGCGGCGGCCGAGCCACTGGGCGACGGCGCGGCGGAACGGCTCGCTGCCTTTATTGGCCGGATAGCGGCCGAATTCGTCGAGATGGGCGGCGATCGCGGGACCGACGAAGGACGGGATCGGATGCTGCGGCTCGCCGACCGACAGATTGATGGCGGGCTTGCCCGGCGCGAGACCCGCGATCAATTCGGTCAGCCGCACGAACGGCGAGCGGCTGTCGGCCGCCGGAGCAGTGGGTGAAGAGGGCTCGCGCTGGGCGGTCATCATGGGCATGCGGCGACACAAGCGGGCGTCAGGCCCGCGGCACAAGGGTGCCCCACAATAGCGAGGGCGAGGTTAAGACCCGATTAACCATCGGTCATTGGATTTGGACTGGATTGAACCACCGTTAAGGCTACGCCCCTAGTCTGCCTCCACTGTAAAACCTGGGGGAGAATATGACCGGTAAATTGAAGCTTTCGATGTGGGGCGTGGCGTATTGCTGCTTCGCAGTGATTATGGTCACGGCGTTCGTGAGCATTGCCGGCGGCATTGACATGGCGACATTGGCGATGCCCTGACGCGTCAACCTATTCGATTGGAGAATGAAGCCCGGCCAGCGTGCCGGGCTTTTTCGTTTTCGCCGGCCGGAAAGAGAGAGGCCCCCGGCTCTTGCGAACCGGGGGCCTCGACGGAAGGGACAGTGCCGGGTTTCCGCCCCTACCGCTAGGTTGTCAGCGCATCGCGCTTACTGGATCACCTCACCATGCAGCGCGAGATCGAGGCCGTCGCGTTCCACCTCTTCGGAGACGCGCAGGCCGATGATCGCGTCGATGATCTTGAGAAGGATCAATGAGACGATGGCATCGTAGATGAACACGATGCAGATGCCTTCGAGCTGGTAGAGGACCTGCACCGCATTGCCTTCGATCAGGCCGGAGGTGCCGCCGTACTCGCTGATCGCGAACACGCCGGTGAGCAGCGCGCCGACGATACCGCCGACCGCGTGGACGCCGAAGCAGTCGAGCGCGTCGTCAACACCGAGCATGCGCTTGAGGCCGGTGACGCCCCAGTAACAGAACACGCCGGCGGCGACGCCGATCGCCATCGAACCAACCGGGCCGACGAAGCCGGAGGCCGGTGTGATGGCGACGAGGCCGGCAACCGCGCCGGACGAGATGCCGACCACGGTCGGCTTGCCGCGGATCGCCCATTCCACCAGCATCCAGGTGAAGGCCGCAACCGCGGTGGCGATTTGCGTCACGGTCATCGCCATGCCGGCTTGCAGGCCGGCGGTGACAGCCGAACCGGCGTTGAAGCCGAACCAGCCGACCCACAGCAGCGAGGCGCCGATCAGCGTCAGCACCATGTTGTGAGCGGGACCGCTATCCTTGCGCTTGCCGAGGCAGATCGCGCACATCAGACCGGCGACGCCAGCGTTGATATGCACGACGGTGCCGCCGGCGAAGTCGAGCACGTGGATCATGGCGTCGGAATTGCCGGACGACAGCATGCCGTCCGAGCCCCAGACCCAGTGCGCGACCGGCGCATAGACCAAGATCGCCCACAGGCCGATAAACCACAACATGGCGGAGAACTTCATGCGCTCGGCGAAGGCGCCCGCGATCAGCGCAGGAGTGATGATCGCGAAGGTCATCTGGAAGCACATGTACACGGTCTCGGGGATAGTCACCGCGAGCCCGTTCGGGTTGCCCGCGCCCGTCGAGATGTCGCTTAGGATGCCCTGCAGGAACAAGCGACTAAGCCCGCCGACGTAAGGTGAGCCTGGCGTGAACGCCATGGTGTATGTCAGGCAGGCGTAGACGATCGTGACCAGACAGGTGATGGCGAAGCTCGTCATCACGGTGTCGCCCACGTTCTTCTTGCGCACCATGCCGCCGTAGAACAAGGCGAGGCCGGGTACGGTCATCATCAGCACCAACGCCATGGAGGTGAGCATCCAGGCGGTGTCACCCGAATTGGGCGCGCACTTAGCAGTGACGGCCTTCTTGGGATCGGGATCGCTGGCGCAAGCAGGCGCCGGCGTAGGGGCCGGTGCGGCAGCCGGAGCAGCCGCTGGTGCGGCCGGTGTGGCTGCAGGCGCAGCGGCCGGAGGCGTCTGGGCATACGACGTATTATACGCCGCTACGCTCAGAAACAGCCCGAGCAGAATCCCGGAGGCGAGAGCCAACAGTCCCGCACGGGAGGATTTCTTCAACGTCATGGTCTAACTCCTGTCCGTATTGTTTTGCGGTGCGGGTTACTAGAGCGCCGCAGCGTCGGTTTCGCCGGTGCGTATGCGCACGGCGTGATCCAGGGCGAAGACAAATATCTTGCCGTCGCCGATCTGGCCGGTCTTGGCGGCACCGGTGATGGCGCCGATGACCTTGTCGACCTGGTCGGTTGCCACCGCCACTTCCACTTTGACTTTCGGGAGGAAGCTCACCGCATACTCGGCCCCACGGTAGATTTCCGTGTGGCCCTTTTGACGCCCGTAACCCTTGACCTCTGTGACAGTCAGCCCTTGCACCCCGATGGAGGTCAGAGCGTCACGGACCTCGTCGAGTTTGAAAGGCTTGATAATGGCCATGACGATTTTCATGGATTCGATCCCCGCTTGAGCCCGTTTTCTACATTCACGCAGTGCGGGCGGGTTCACTGAGCCGGACCCGAAAAGCGCACTTCGCGGGCATGGCCGGGGCAATAGAATCAAACGCCGTGCCAGATGCCGGACCGGGCGGTATCTGGCTGATTCGATGAACGAATTTTTACGATTAAGGCAGGGACCCGATTGCCTTAATGGGCACTAGCCCAAAGTCGCGCCAAGACTTCCAGGGCCTGCACAAAATTTAATCAGCCGCCCCAAGTGGTAAAACTGCACCCGCCGGGACGGCGGATGCAGCCTGTTTTCGCGCTATTGCAAGGCCTCGCCGTGCTGGGTGACGTCAAGCCCCATCACCTCATCCTCATGGCGCACCCGCAGCGGCACGATAGCGCCGACAATCTTGAGGACGACGAAGGTCACGATGCCCGACCAGGCCAAAGTGACGGCGATGCCATAGAGCTGGTCGAGTACCTGTTGCGGGTTGCCTTCAAGCAAACCGGACATGCCACCCGGCGTTTCGGGTGTCGCCGAGAGGGCGCCGACCGCCAGCACGCCGGCGAGCAAGGTGCCGGTCAGGCCGCCGATGCCGTGCACGCCGAACACGTCGAGCGAGTCGTCATAGCCGAGTTTCATCTTCAACCAGGTGCAGGCCCAGAAGCAGACCGCGCCGGCGATCAGGCCGATCAGCACGCCTTGCATCGGCAGCACGAAGCCGGAAGCCGGCGTGATGGTGCCGAGGCCCGCGACCGCGCCGGAGATCATGCCGAGCACCGATGGCTTGCCGCGCGTCCACCACTCCAGCGCCATCCAGGTGAAAGCGCCGGCACTGGCCGCCAGATGCGTCGCGCTGATCGCCATGGCGGCGCGCGAATTGGCGGCGAGCGCGGAGCCACCGTTGAAGCCGAACCAGCCTACCCACAACAGGCCGGTGCCGATCACCGCGAGCGTGAGATCATGCGGCGACAGATTTTCGCTGCCGTAGCCGCGCCGCTTGCCGACAACATAGGCCGCGACCAGACCGGCGACGCCGGCATTGAGATGCACCACCAGCCCGCCGGCGAAATCGATCACACCGTGGCTGCCGAGGAAGCCGCCGCCCCACACCCAATGCGCGATCGGCACATAGACCAGCAGCAGCCAGAATACGCAGAACAGCAGAAACGCCGAAAAGCGCATGCGATCCGCGACCGAGCCCGCCACCAGCGCCACCGTGATGATGGCGAAGGTCATCTGATAGATCATGAACAGACTTTCCGGGATGGTCTTGGCGTGCGGCGAGATCGCGTCGAGCGTCATGCCTTGCAGGAAAATGCGGTCGAGCGTGCCGATAAAGGCGCCACCGCTGGCGAAGGTGAGCGAGTAACCGATCGCCGCCCACAGGATGGAAACCAGGAAGGTGGCCGCCATGCATTGCGCCATGGTGGCGAGCACGTTCTTCTTGCGCACCATGCCGGCATAGAACAGCGCGAGACCCGGAATCGTCATCATCAGCACCAGGCCGGTGGCGCCCAGCATCCAGGCGGTGTCGGCGGCGTCGATCTTGCCGGCAAGGTTGGGACTTTGCGCGAAAGCCGGCGTGATTACCGCGAGCATCATGAAGACCACCGCGATCACGGCGAAACGTTGTGCTGATTTCATTGTTCCAATCCCCCGACAGGATTCGTTTTGAAAAAAGTCCGAGCCCCACTTCCGCTCATTCCCGCTTTCGTGGGAGCGAACGGACCGGTGCTAAAGCGCGTTGTCGTCGGTCTCGCCGGTGCGGATGCGCACGGCCTGTTCGAGCGGCGTGACGAAGATTTTTCCGTCGCCGATCTGTCCGGTCTTGGCGGCGGCGGCGACCGCCTCCATCACCTGGTCGATTATGTCGCTGGCGACCGCGACTTCGAGGCGCAGCTTGGGCAGGAAATTCACCGCGTATTCGGCGCCGCGGTAGATCTCCATGTGCCCCTTTTGCCGCCCATAGCCCTTGACCTCGGTCACGGTCATGCCGTGGACGCCGAGGCGGGTGAGGGCGTCGCGCACCTCGTCGAGTTTGAATGGTTTGATGACCGCGATGACCAGTTTCATGATTTTCCTTCCCGGCAGAATTTTTGCACGGCGCTCGATCTAGTCCGAAAGCCGGGCCCCGGCCTTGACTGAATTGGGGTGAGGTCGTTCGGGGTCGCGCGCCGGGGATAACAAAAAGCCCTCTCAGCAGCTGCCGGCGGGCTCATTTGCCTAGCGTATCGACAGCCGGATCAAAAATTAAGCGGCAATATTGACATGTCCCAAGGCAATCGCCGCGCGAAGCGGCATTTTAGGACAACATCACTGTCTTATTTGCCCCTTCGCGGGCGCGGCGAGCCCGAGCTCCCCGATCACGCCGGGGAGCACACTGCGGGCTTTTCCGGCGGTCATGCCGAGCCGCATGCGCGGGTCGTAAAGCAAAGTGAGCAGTGCGCGGTCGTAGACCGTCAGATAGCCGACGGTGCGGTTCTGATTGAGCGCGGTCCATGGATTGCGCTGGTCGTGGTTCGACAGACCGATGGCGTGCAGCAATTCGTGATAGGCGCAGTCGAGGAACATTTTGTCGCCTTGGTCGACGACGATGAAGGAAACGCTGCGCAGGATGCCGCCGTCGGCGCTCGAATTCACGCTGGTCATGCATTGCGGATTGGTGCGCCTGACGAATGTCTTGGCGATCTTGGCGCCGAACGCGGCCGTGAGCGCGGAGGTGAAATCCTTTTGGTCGATCAGGCGCACCTCGATGTCGAAGTCCGCCGTCGCGGCCACAACCGTAAGATGCAGGCCGGGAACCTTGGCGGCATATTCTTCGAGGATGCGCTGCATCGCCGCCGCGCGGTCGACGCTGCCGTCGGAGATCACGGCGGCGCGGATCGGATGATCGAAGCGGCGGATACCGCGCGGCGCAGCGCCGATACGCAGATCGGAGCCGAAGGCAAGCGAGAGAAATCCGCGCGTGAGTTCGGCGATGGAGAAACGCGTGTATTGCGGCGGTGCGCCGGCAAACGAGCCGGCCGGCGCCGGCTCCTGGCCGGAAGCGGCGAGGACCGCCGCCGACATCGCAATCAGAAAAATAGGCGCCGCGAACGACCGCTTCATTTCAGTTTTGCGAGGCGCGCCGCTGGCGCACCAGGCCTTCCTGCGCCACCGAAGCGACCAGCGTGCCGTCGCGGGTAAAGATAAGTCCACGCGAGAAGCCGCGCGAGCCGTGCAGGTTGGGCGAATCCTGTGCGTAAAGCAGCCACTCGTCGGCGCGGAACGGCCGGTGCAACCAGAGCGCATGATCGAGGCTCGCCGCCATGAATTCCTTCTCGAACAGCGTGCGCCCGTGCGGCACCAGTGCGGTGTCGAGCAAACCCATGTCCGACGTATAAGCCAGCACGCATTGATGGATCGCCGGATCGTCCGGTAGCTTGCCGGTCGTTTTGATCCAGACGTTGAAATGGCCGTCGGGATATTTCCTGCCGAGGTAGCGTTCGAACTCCACCGGGCGCAGCTCGATCGGCCGCTCGCGCTCGTAATAGCGCCGCACCGGATCAGGCATCGAGGGCAGAATCTTTTCGCGCACCTCGGATTCGCTCGGTAGTTTTTCCGGCGGCGGCACCTCCGGCATTTTCGCCTGATGCTCGAGCCCCGGCTCGTCGGCATGGAACGACACCAGCATGGAAAAGATCGGATGGCCGTGCTGGCGTGCAGTGACGCGCCGGGTGGAGAAACTCTTGCCGTCCCTGATGCGGTCGACGTCGTAGATGATCGGCACCTTGGGATCGCCCGGCAGCAGGAAATAGGCGTGCATGGAATGCGGCGGCCGTGTCTCCACCGTGCGCACCGCCGCGACCAGCGCCTGGCCAATCACCTGGCCGCCGAACACGCGCTGCCAGCCGACCTGCGGGCTGCTGCCGCGGAACAGATCGACGTCGAGCCGCTCGAGGTCGAGAAGATTGAGCAAGTCCTGGACGGCGGAGGTGGTAGCGGTCATGGGGTCGCGCTTTCGAGGCAGGCTGGCGCCAATGACGCCGGGGCGAGGCGCGAAGTCAAGGCGTGCGGGAGCTTGCGGCGCGCGGCTGCGGTTTAAAAATTATTCGGGCGGCAGAGGACCTGCCGCCCGTTCCGCACATCAGATTTGGCGATCGCTACCAGACGTAATAGTAGGCCAGCGCGATGATCACCGCGACCGCGAGGCCCAACCCGATCATGGGCCAGGTCATGCTTTGCTGGGATTGGGTTTCCGTTGTCATAGAATTAGCCCCTTCATCCTTGGCGGGGCCGCAGGGCTGGGACCTCCCGGTCCTCGACGGCCCCCAACTAGACGTTGAACTTTCGTCTAATGTCGCTCGCAAGGTTTGATCCAGGTCAAAAGTCCACACCGGCTGGTATAAGTACCTGAATAGACTAGGATAGCGGCTTCGCTTGGCCGCCTCCGGGCGCGCCGGCGCGAGGCAATGGATGGCGCGAATCGGAAACCAGCGACGCGACGTGATGATCGGCGGGGCCGGCTTTGCCGGCCTGGCGTTGGCGATCGCGCTGCGCCAAGGGCTGGGCGAGGCCTTCACGGTGACGGTCGTGGACCCTGCCCTCGCAGCCGCGGCGTCGAAGGACCCGCGCGCCTCGGCGATCGCGGCGGCCGCGCGGCGGCTGTTCGAAGCGATCGAAGTCTGGGACGCGGTCGCCGGCGACGCGCAGCCGATCCTCGACATGGTGGTGACCAACTCAAAGCTCGACGACGCGGTGAGGCCGACCTTCCTCACTTTCGGCGGCGACGTAGAGCCGGGCGAACCGTTCGCGCACATGGTGGAGAACCGGCATCTGGTCGATGCGCTGGTCGCCAAGGCAAACGAACTCGGCATCGAGTTGCGCGCGGGTGCGGTCAGCGGTTTTGCAAACCTCGATCATGCGATCGACGTTCAACTCGCCGGCGGCGAGACGATTTTCACGCGGCTTTTGGTCGGCGCCGACGGCGCGCGCTCGCAAATCCGCGAACAAGCCGGCATCGCCACGCATGGCTGGAATTACAATCAGTCGGCGATCGTTACCACAGTGGCACATGAGCGCGATCATAATGGCCGCGCTGAGGAACATTTCCTGCCCGCAGGTCCGTTCGCGATCCTGCCGCTGAAGGGAAAACGTTCGTCCATCGTGTGGACCGAAACAGCGCGCGAGGCCGAACGCATGGTCGCGCTGCCCGACGATGAATTTCACGCCGAATTGGAAAAGCGCTTCGGCCTGCAGCTTGGCGACATCGAAGTGGCCGGGCCGTGCCGCGCCTTTCCGCTCGGGCTGTTCACCGCGCGCACATTCATCGGCGAGCGGCTGGCGCTGATCGGCGACGCCGCGCACATCATTCATCCGATCGCCGGGCAGGGGCTCAACATGGGCTTGCGCGACGTTGCAGCCTTGGCCGAGGCGGTCGCCGACGCCGCGCGGCTTGGGCTCGATATTGGCGGTGCGGATGTGCTGGAACGCTTTCAACGCTGGCGGCGTTTTGACACTATGACCATGGGCGTCGCCACCGATGGTTTGAATAGATTGTTCTCCAACAGCTCGGACGTGCTGCGCCTGATGCGCGACCTCGGCCTCGGCGTGGTTGAGCGAATGCCGGCCCTCAAGCGCGTATTCATCCGCGAGGCGGCGGGTTTTACCGGCGATGTGCCGAAGTTGCTAAAGGGCGAGGCGCTGTAGGCCAGCGGCAAATTCGGCGTTGTGCCCCGGCTTGACCCGAGCATCCATGATGCATTGCCAGTTATGAAGGACTTACGAAAGATTCTCGTTGCCTGACTTCTTCATGGATTGCCGGATCAGGCCCGGCAATGACAAAGGTTAGGACAGCGGAATACTGCCGACGTGTTCCTGGAAGGCCTTGCGATTGGAGATAGCGGCGAACCAGCGTTCGAGATTCGGCGTCGCCGGCCGGTCGGGCACAAGCTGACGAAAGCGATAGGCCATTACGCCGACCGGAATGTCGCCGTAAGAAAACGCCGGACCTGCGACGTAGGCGGTCTTGCCCAATTGCGCGTCAAGTATTTTCATCGCGTTGGTGGTCTTGTCCTGCGACGCCTTGATCGCCGCCATGTCGCGTTTTTCCGGGGCTGTGCGGATCAGGCCCCAGAACGCCGGCGTGATCGCAGGCCCGACCACTGACAATTGCCAGTCCATCCATTGGCTGGCCAGCGCACGCTGCTTCAAGTCTTTCGGCTCCAGCACGCCGGTTTTGTCGTGCTTGCCGGCGAGATAGCGCACGATGGAATTGCTCTCCCACAGCAGGAAGCCGTCTTCTTCCTCCAGCGTCGGCACCAGCCCGTTCGGGTTCATCGCCAGATAAGCCGGCTCATTGTTCTTGCCGAAGGCGCCGCCGACGTCGATGCGGGTGTGCGCGAGCCCGAGTTCATCCACCGCCCACATCGCCTTCTGCACGTTGGACGAGGTGTTGCGCCCCCAGATTTTGATCATGAGTTTTTCCCGGATTTCGTTAATTAGTTGAGGATCAGTCGAGCCGCCGCGCTTCTTCCGGCAGCATGATCGGGATGCCGTCGCGGATCGGATAGGCGAGCTTGGCCTTGCGCGAGATCAGTTCCTGCTTGACGGCGTCGTATTCCAGCGTGGTCTTGGTCAACGGGCAGACCAGGATTTCCAACAGCTTGGGATCGACGCTGCCGGCTGTCGGTTCGGCGGTGGGGGTCGTGGGCATGGGCAGGCTCCTGGCGAGTTTACCGGCTTTATAGCATAGCGCGGCGCGCTACTGCAGCTGCGGGTCGCCCTCGGTGTCGTTTTTGGCGAGCTCGATCTCGGTGATGGCGACTAAGAGCTCGGCGCGGGTTTTCAGGTCGGGCGCCTCCAGCAGGGCCTGCTTCTCCGGCGCCCCGTAGGGCGACATCATGGACAGCGCATTGACCAGCGCCTCGTTCGGCGCCTGGTCGATGCCCTCCCAATCCGCCTTGAGATCGTTGGCCTTCATGAAGGCGCGCAACGCGACGAGCACCGCCTCGCGGTCGACGGCGTCCTCGCCCTTGCGCGCGATGAAATCGTCGGCGAACGACGCGTAGCTGACGCGGCATTGCCGGTATTCGGTCTTGACCGGCAGCTCCTGCTCGATGCGAAAGCGCGCGACGCCGGTGAGCTCGATCAGATAGCGGCCGTCGCCGCTTTCGGCGAGCTGGGTAATGCGGCCGACGCAGCCGATCTTGAACAGCGCCGGTCTGTCGCCGGCGCTCGCGTGCGTGGCGTCGGGCTGGATCATGCCGATCAGCCGGTGGCCGTCGCGTAGCGCATCGTCGACCATGGCGAGATAACGCGGCTCGAAAATATTGAGCGGCATCTGCCCGCGCGGCAGCAGCAGCGCGCCCGGCAGCGGGAACATCGGGATGACTTCGGGCAGATCGATCGGCCTGCGATATTGGGCGTTCATGGGCATGGTGCTCGTTCCACCATTCCACCGCTCATTCCCGCGAAAGCGGGAATCCGGTCTGGGTCCCCGCTTTCGCGGGGACGAACGGAGAATCGCTTACGAAAACAAAATCGACGACAGCCGCTTGCGGCCTTCGACGGTCGCCGCATCGGTCGGACCCCAGGCCTCGAAAAACTGCACGAGCTGTTTGCGCGCGCCGTCCTCGTTCCATTTGCGGTCGCGCTTGACGATCGCGAGCAGATGCTCGGCGGCTTCCGTGCGTTTGCCCTTGGCGTTGAGCGCGGCGGCGAGATCGAAGCGCGCCTGATGGTCGAGCGGATTGGCGGCGACTTTTTTCTCCAGCTCGTCGATTGGGCCGACCGATGTGGCCAGTTCGGCGACTTCGAGCGCAGCGCGCGCCGCGGCAACCGCGGCATCGTTGAGCTTGGTCTCCGGCACCATGGCGAGCGTCTTCTTGGCCTGCTCGATATTGCCGGTGGCGACGTAGCAACGCGCGAGCCCCGCAAGGGCTGCGACATTGCCGCTGTCTTCCTTCAGCAATTGTCCGTACAGATTGGCGGCTTCGGCGGCGTTGCCGGCGGCGAGCGCCTCGTCGGCCGCCTTCATCAGATCCTTTTCCTCGGTGCCGATCTTGCCCTTGGTCACGCGCTCCAAGAACGCGATCACTTGGGACTCGGGCAGCGCGCCCATGAAGCCGTCGACCGGCTGGCCGTTGGCGAAGGCGATCACCGCCGGGATCGACTGAATGCCCATCTGGCCGGGAATTTCGGGGTGCTTGTCGATGTCCATCTTGGCGAGCTTGACCTTGCCCTTGGCTGCCTTCACCGCCTTTTCCAGGATCGGGGTGAGCTGCTTGCAGGGCCCGCACCAGGTCGCCCAGAAATCCACCAACACCGGCTGACGCTTGGATTCCTCGATGACATCCTTCATGAAGCCTTGTGTCGTCGTCTCGATGACCACCGCGTCGGCTGCCGTCATTCCCCCGCCGTTTTGCAGCATATTCCCTCGCCTATTCGGGCCTTTAGCCTGTCGATTGCCATTAAATGGGTCATCCGGCCGGCGATTGCAATCGGGTCAGGATGTCCCGGAGGCGCGGCCGGACACCCGCTCGATGCGGGGACTATGGCCGGTCGATTGCAGGAACTTGACTAGGTCGTCGCGCGCGATCGAGGTGGTCATGGTGTTGACCAGCGGATGAAAGTTGAGCGTCGCGTGCTCCATCATGGCGACATCGAGCACCACGCTGACGCGGCCTTGGCGGTCGTTGATGGCGCCGAACGGCGTCACTGCGCCGGGCTCCACCCCCCCACACTTCGCGCAGCAGGTCGGAGGCGCCGAACGAAAAGCGCCCGCCGGCGCCGAGCTGTCGGTGCAGGCCCTTGAGGTCGATATCGGCGTCTTCCAACGCCACCACCAGATAAAGCTGGTATTTCTTGTCGCGCAGGAACAGGTTCTTGGTGTGGCCGCCGGAAATCTTGCCGCGCAGGCGCACGGCCTGCTCGACCGTGAACACGGGCGGATGCGAGACGGTTGCATGGCCGATGCCGAGCGCATCGAGCGCGGCGAATAGCTGTTCGGGGGTCGTCGCCATGATTGCAACACTTGGGCCTTGGCCGGTGTTAGTATCATGCGCGAACCGGCGAGGGTGAAATCGATGCGTTATGGACTGGCCGCCGCCACTTTCATTGCCATCATGGCTTTCGGCCAGGCGCCGGTGCGGGCCCATGGAAACGCCCCCTGGTGCGCCGTGGTGGATGTCGGCACGGGCGACGTCGTGTGGGAATGCCAATATCAAACGCTGGAGGCCTGCGTGCCCAACGTGCTGGCCGGCAATCGCGGCTTTTGCAACCACAATCCGGCCTATACCGGCGGGCCAAGCCCGGGTGCCGGGCAACCCAAGCGGCACCGCAAGCACCGGATTAGTCCGCATTAACAGGCTAGACCGGCCGAGGTTGCATTGTGGTCAACCTTTTGGCTATAGCTTCGGCCTTGGCGGCCGGAATAGCGATTTCGGCCAAATATCTAACGGATGCGGGTGTAGCTCAGGGGTAGAGCACGACCTTGCCAAGGTCGGGGTCGAGGGTTCGAATCCCTTCGCCCGCTCCAAATTTTTCCCACTTGTCATTCCGGGGCGCGCCGAAGGCGCGAACCCGGAATCGATAATCCCGGCGCTGCGGAGCATGGATTCCGGGTCCGCCGCTTCGCGGCGTCCCGGAATGACGTGAGCTAATACCCCGCCGCCAGGGCGCCGCGGGTGCGCGTGTCGGCGGCGCCGACGTAGGCCTGCGGGGTGAACTCGCCTTTCGGGATCACCACGATGGAATTGGCCGAAGTGTGCGGCTCGGTCGGCACGATTTTGTGACCGCGCGCTGTAAGCGCATCGAGCGCATCCGGCGAAAAGCCAGGCTCGACAAACGTCTCATCCGGCTGCCACTGGTTGTGCAGGCGCGGCGCGCTCACCGCCTGGTCGATCGGCATGTGGAAGTCGATCACGTTGGTAATGACCTGCAGCACCGCCGAAATAATGCGGCTGCCGCCGGGCGAGCCGGTGATCAGAAACGGCTTGCCGTCTTGCAAGACAATCGTCGGCGTCATCGACGACAGCGGGCGCTTGCCCGGCCCCGGCAGATTGGCGGTAAAGCCGACCAGTTCGTAGGCGTTGGCCGCGCCCGGCTTGGCGGTGAAATCGTCGAGCTCGTTGTTGAGCAAAACGCCGGTGCCGTCGGCGACCAGCCCGAGGCCGAAAGAGAAGTTGAGCGTATAGGTGTTCGACACCGCGTTGCCGTCGCGGTCGATGACGGAAAAATGCGTGGTGTTGCGGCCCTCGAAATCGGCCGGCTTACCGGGTCGGATGTCGGCCGCGGGCGTCGCTTTCTTGCCGATGCCGGCGCGCAAGGCGGCGGCGTATTTTTTCGAGATGAGACCGGCGATCGGCATTTTCACGCGGTCGGGATCGCCCATGTAGACGGCGCGGTCGGCGTAGGCGCGCTTCATCGCCTCGATCATAGCGTGCAGCGACCGTTCGCCGCGGCCGAATTTGCCGAGGTCGTAGCCCTCCAGAATATTGAGCATCTCGATCAGCGCGACGCCGCCGGAGGATGGCGGCGGCATCGAGACGATGTCGTAGCCGCGATAGGTCCCGCGCACGACGCTGCGCTCGACAGCGCGATAGTTTTTCAGATCGTCCGCCGTCATAATGCCGCCGGCGCCGCGCACGGCGGCGGCGATCTCTTCGGCGATGCGGCCTTGGTAGAAGGACTTCGGGCCGTCTTGCGCGATCGCCTGCAAGGTGTCGGCGAGATCGAATTGCAGCAGGCGGTCGCCCTCGCGCAGCACGTCGCCGCCATTGAGGAAAATCGCAGCCGACGACGGCCAGCGCGCGAGGCGCTCTTTGGCGCGCGGCAGCGAGTTGGCGGTGTCGTCTTCGACCTGGAAGCCCTGCTGCGCCAGCCGGATCGCCGGCGCGATCAGGTCGGCGAGGGGGAGCTTGCCGGAGCCGTATTTTTGCTCGGCCAGCGCCAGACCCGCCACCGTGCCCGGCACGCCCACGCTCAGCGCGCTGTCGCGCGACTTTTTCGGATCGGGATTGCCCGCGGCATCGAGGAACATGGTTGGCGTCGCCGCCGCCGGCGCCGTCTCGCGATAGTCGATCGACGTGTCGTGGTTCTCTTTGGCGAGATGGATCACCATGAAGCCGCCGCCGCCGAGATTGCCGGCGCGCGGATAGGTGACCGCGAGCGCAAAGCCGACCGCGACCGCCGCATCCACCGCGTTGCCGCCGCGATCAAGGATCTCGATGCCGATGCGGGCGGCGCGTTCCTCCTGCGCCACCACCATGCCATTGCGGGCGAGGATCGGCGTCGCCGGGCGAATGGCCGGCGCGCGCGTAACCGGTGCGACTTGGGCTGAGGCGAGCGCGCTCAGCAGCAAGACGGCAGCGAATGCAGCTATCCCGGCGAAGCGCTTCATCGGTTACCTGTCATGGCCGGGCTTGGCCCGGCCATCCCGATTAGGATGGCATTTTCGCTATAGAATCAGGATGCGCGGGACAAGCCCGCGCATGACAATCGTGAAGCTTTACCTTGCCTGGCCGTGATAGACTGTGTTCGGCCGCATGTCGGTGGCGGAAGCGACGCGGTTCGACATGTTGAAGAAGCCAACGACCGCCGAAATGTCCCAGATGTCGCGGTCGGAAAATCCGGCGCGGCGCAGCCGTTCGCGGTCGCCTTCTTCGACGCTGCCCGGCGAGGCCGTGAGCTTGACCGCGAAGTCGAGCATGGCGCGCTGGCGCTTGCTCACGCGCGCGGCGCGGTAATTCATCACCATGTGGTCGCCCAGAACCGGGTCGCGCGAATATTGCCGCACCGCGGCGCCGTGCGCGGTGAGGCAATAGTAGCAGCGGTTCTGCGACGACACCGCGACCGCGACCATCTCGCGCTCCAATTTGGAGAGCCCGCTCTCGCTCAGCATCAGGTCGTTGTACATGGCCACGAACGTCTCGAGCTTGGTCATGTCGAAAGCGTAGGCGACGAGCACGTTCGGGATGAAGCCGAGTTTGTCCTGGCATTTCTTGAAATAGGAGGCCATGGCGGGCGAAAGCTTGGCCATCGGCAGATTGAGCGCGATCACCGGCGCGTCGTCGGCGACGGGCGGCGCGGCCTTGAGCGGGATCGGCTTGGCCGTTTTGGCTGCGGGCTTTGCCGCGGGCTTGCCGCCTTTGATGGCGTGCAGCGCCGGCTTGCCGGCCGCGGGTTTGGCAGTGGCCGCCTTGTCGGCGGTTTTGATCGACTTGTCGGCCTTGTTCATTGCCCGCGCCCCTTAAGCTGTCCACGCCCCGCGCCAAGACTACAATGTTCTGCGCGGCCGCGATACGACCGCGAAGCCCTGCTTTTGCCTTTTAAGTCAGCATCTTAGGCGGGCCGCGCGCGGCATTTTGCCGGGTCGTCACGGCGGCGTCACCAAATGATGAGTTGCTCTCGACGGCCCGCCCTGGAACGTGAAAAGTCTTAAGCTCATGCTCGACCGATTCTCTCAACCAGTGCCAGGCTCCATGGCCGCCGAATTTCCCGCCAGCGAGCGCGAAACCGCCGCCCGCGCCGTCATCGAGCAGGCCGGCGCCGCGCTCGCCGCGCGCCGCAGCGACATTCCGGCGGCCTTTGTCGCGCAGCTCTACGGCCGCGCGGTGGCGGACGACGTGCTGCACTACGCGGCGCCCGATCTCGCGGATCTCGCCGTGCGCGCCTTCGATTTTCTCAAGGACCGGCAGCCGGGCGCGCCAAAGATTCGCTGCGAGACGGCGGCGCTGAACGAATCGGGCGAGCGCAAATCAGTGTCGGTGATCGAGATCGTCAACGACGACATGCCGTTCTTGGTCGATTCGGTGATGGGCGAAATCGGCGAGCGCCGATTCAACGTGTTGCTGGTGGCGCATCCGGTGTTCGGCGTACGGCGCGACGGCGCCAAGCTCGCCGCGTTCGGCGCCGACGCCGCCGGCGGCGCGCGCGAGAGCTTCATCCACATCCATCTCGAGCCGATCGCGGATGAGGCTGCGCGCGGCGACCTCGTGCGCGCGCTCGAGAGCGTGCTCGGCGAAGTGCGGCTGGCGGTGCAGGACTGGCGCGCCATGCTCGAGCGTGCCAACGGCATCGTCGCCGACCTGAAGACCAATCCGCCGCCGCTGCCAGTGGACGAGATCGCCGAGGCGGTGCAGTTTCTGCAATGGCTGCTGGCCGACAATTTCACTTTCCTCGGCGTGCGCAACTACACCTTTGACGGCAATTCGCTCGAACCGGATTTAGACAGCGCGCTCGGTATCATGCGCTCGCCGGAATTGCGCGTGCTCAAGCGCGGCGAGGAGTTGCTCGAATACACGCCGGAAATCCTGGCGTTCCTGCGCGAACCGCGCCTGCTGATCATCGCCAAGGCCAATATCCACGCGCGCGTGCACCGGCGCGTCTATCTCGACTATATCGGCATCAAGCATTTCGACGCTTCCGGCAATCTGGTGGGCGAGCAGCGCATCGTCGGACTGTTCACGTCCACCGCCTATACGCGCTCGGCGCACAGCATTCCCTATCTGCGCCGCAAGATCACGGGCGTGGAGGCGCGCGCCGGCTTCGATCCCAGCAGCCATTCAGGAAAAGCGCTCGCCAATGTGCTGGAGCATTATCCGCGCGATGAGCTATTCCAGATCGAGGAAGAGTCGCTCTATCATTTCGCGCTTGCCATCCTGCAGCTCGACGAGCGGCCGCGCGTGCGCGTGCTGGCGCGGCGCGACCGCTTCGACCGTTTCGTGTCGGTGCTGGTTTACGTGCCGCGCGAGCGCTACGACAGCGAAATCCGCTCGCGCATCGGCGATTATCTCAGCCGTGCCTTCATCGGACGCGTCTCGGCGTTCTATCCGTTCTTCCCGGAAGGTCCGCTGGTGCGCGTGCACTTCATCATCGGCCGCTCGGGCGGCCACGCGCCCGCGGTCGACGGCGCGACGCTGGAGCGCGAGGTCGCGGCGATCGTACGCTCTTGGACCGACGGGCTAGGCGATGCGCTGGCACTGCTCAATCCGCCGGACAAGGCGCATGAATTATTCAACCGCTATCGCGATGCGTTTTCGCAAAGCTTCCAGGAGTTCTATGCGCCGACGGTGGCGGCGACCGACATCCGCACCGTCGAAGCGCTGTCCGAGGCGCGCCCGCTCGCCGTCGAGTTGCGGCACCGCAAGGAGGAGGAGCAGCACAACGCCAGCCTGAAGGTGTGGAGCTACGGCCGGCCGCTGCCGCTGTCGGAACGCGTGCCGGTGCTGGAGAACATGGGCTTCAAGGTGGTGGACGAGCGCACCTACCGCATTACGCCGCAGGGTACCGCGGGCTTCTGGCTGCACGACATGCTGCTCGAGCGCCACGGCGGCGGCATGATCGATCTCGACCCCGGCAAAGCGCGCCTGGAAGCAGCCTTCCTGATGGTGATGCGCGGCGCCGGCGAGAACGACGGCTACAATGCTCTGACGTTGGCCGGCGGGCTCGCCTGGCGCGATGTGGCGCTGGTCCGCGCGCTGTCGCGTTTCCTGCGCCAGGTGCGGGTGCCCTATTCGCAGGATTACATGTGGGCGACGCTCGTGAAGCACGCCGGCATAGCGGGCAATATCGTGGACCTGTTTCACGCCCGCTTCGATCCGCGCGCCGAGGCCGCACAAGACCGCGACGGCAAGCAGAAGGCGGTTGCCGGGCGCATCGAGGAGGAATTGCAGAAGGTCGAGAGCCTGGACGAGGACCGCATCCTGCGCCGTTTCGTTAACGCGGTGAGCTCGGCGATCCGCACCAATTTCTTCCAGCTCGATAAGGACGGCCACCTCAAGGCGATGATCGCGATCAAGTTCGAAAGCGGCAAGATTACCGACATGCCGCTGCCGCGCCCGCTCTACGAGATCTTCGTCTATTCGCCGCGCCTGGAAGCCGTCCATATGCGCTTCGGCAAGGTGGCGCGCGGCGGCATCCGTTGGTCCGACCGGCCGCAGGATTTCCGCACCGAGATCCTCGGGCTGGTGAAGGCGCAGCAGGTCAAGAACGCCGTGATCGTGCCGGTCGGCTCCAAGGGCGGCTTCGTGCCCAAGCTGATGCCGAAAAATCCGACCCGCGAGCAGTTTCAGGCGGAAGGCGTCGCCACCTACAAATTGTTCATCTCGACGCTGCTCGACATCACCGACAATATCCACCACGACGGCACGATCGTTCCGCCCGACTGCGTGGTGCGGCACGAGGGCGACGATCCCTATCTGGTGGTGGCCGCCGACAAGGGCACCGCGACCTTCTCCGACATCGCCAACGCGATTTCGATCGAGCACGACTACTGGCTGGGCGACGCCTTCGCCTCGGGAGGTTCGGCCGGCTACGACCACAAGGTCATGGGCATCACCGCGCGCGGCGCCTGGGAGGCGGTGAAGCGGCATTTCCGCGAGATGGACGTCGACATTGGCAGGACGCCGTTTTCCACCGTCGGCGTCGGCGACATGTCGGGCGACGTGTTCGGCAACGGCATGCTGCGCGAGAGCACTACGCGGCTGTTGGCGGCGTTCGATCACCGCGACATCTTCATCGATCCCGATCCGGAACCGTCGGCGGCCTTCGCCGAGCGCAAGCGGCTGTTCGCGCTGCCGCGCTCGAGCTGGCAGGACTACGACAAGAAACTGATCTCGGCCGGCGGCGGCGTCTATCCGCGCTCCTCGAAGGAAATCCGCTTGAGCCCGGCTGCGCAGAAAATGTTCGGCGTCGGCGAAAGCGTGACGCCGCAGGAGTTGATGAAGGCGATCTTGAAGGCGCCGGTCGATCTATTGTTCTTCGGCGGTATTGGAACTTACGTGCGCGCTGCAAGCGAGAGCGACGAGGCGGCCGGCGACCGCGCCAACGACGCGATCCGAGTGACCGGCGGCGAACTGCGCTGCAAGGTGATCGGCGAGGGCGCCAATTTGGGCATGACCCAGCGTGGCCGCATCGAGGCGGCGTTCGCCGGCATCCGCCTCAACACCGACGCGATAGACAATTCGGCCGGCGTCAACACCTCCGACGTCGAGGTCAACATCAAGATCGCCTTGAGCCGGCCGCTGCGCGCCGGCGCGCTGACCATGCAAGCGCGCAACGCGCTTTTGGCCGAGATGACCGACGAGGTGGCGCGCCTGGTGCTGCGCAACAACTACCAGCAGACGCTGGCGATTTCGCTTGCCGCACGGCGCGGGCTGGAGGACCTCGGCTTCCAGCAGCGCCTTATGCAGACGCTGGAAATGCACGGGGCGCTCGACCGCGCGGTGGAATTCCTGCCCGACGAAATGGCGATCGCCGAACGGCGTAAGCGCAACCTGGCGCTGACGCGGCCGGAGTTGGCGGTGCTTTTGGCCTATGCCAAGCTCTCGCTCTATAGCGAGCTGCTCGATTCGAGCGTGCCGGACGACCCCTATCTCGGGCGCGAACTCGAACGCTATTTCCCCAAGGAAATGGCGGAGCGTTACGACGACGCGCTGCATGCGCATCGGCTGCGGCGCGAGATCATCGCCACGCAACTGACGAACTCGATGATCAACCGCGGTGGCGCGACGCTGATCGTGCGCATCGCCGACCAGACCGGCGCGGCGCCACCGGCGATCGCCGCCGCTTTCGCCGCCGTGCGCAACAGCTACGACTTGATCGCACTCAATTCCGAGATCGACGCGCTCGACAACAAAGTGTCGGGCGAGGTGCAGCTCGGCCTTTATGCCGCCGTGCAGAATTTGCTGCTCGACCGGCTGGTCTGGTTCCTGCGCAATGCCGATCTCAAGCAGGGTCTCGAGAAGATCATCGGGCATTACCGCGACGGCATCGCGCAGGTGGAAGCCGCGCTCGATAGCGCGCTGTCGAAACCGGCTTTGGCCGCGCGCGACGCGCAGGTGGCGGCGTTGGCCAAGGCGAGCGTGCCCGACGCGCTGGCGCGCCGCATCGCCAGTCTTTCCGTGCTCAAGGCCGCGCCCGACATCGTGCTGGTGGCCGAGCAAGGCAACAAGCCGGTGGGCGAGGTGACGGCGACCTATTTCGCGACCGAGGCTTTCTTCCAGCTCGACCGCGTAATCGGCGCGGTGCCCGGCATCGTGGTGTCGGATTATTTCGATCGCCTGGCGCTCGATCGCGCGCTCGATTCGATCGGCGACGCCGAGCGGCGGCTGACCGCCGCCATGGTCGGCAACGGGGTGGCCGGCGCCGGCGCGGTGGACGAATGGGTCAAGCCGCGGCGCAGGGAAGTCGAGCGCATCCGCGCCGCCATCCACGAAATCGCCGGCTCGGGGCTGACACTGTCGAAGCTGTCGGTGGCGGCGAGCTTGCTGGGGGATCTGGCGCGGGGGTAGTTATTGATCGCCGCTCCTCGGCCCGCTCATTCCCGCGAAAGCGGGAACCCAGTCTAAGTCGCAAGTTCGCACATTGCCGCCCTGGGTCCCCGCTTTCGCGGGGACGAGCGGTCTTTGCTAATGCCTGAAATGCCGAACGCCGGTGAACACCATCGCCACATTATGCGCGTCGGCGGCCTTGATCACCTCGTCGTCGCGCATAGAGCCGCCGGGCTGGATCACCGCGGTGGCGCCGGCTTCGATCGCGACCAATAGCCCGTCGGCGAACGGAAAGAAGGCGTCGGAGGCGACCACCGAGCCTTTTGTCATGGGCTCCGGCAGCTTCAATTCTTTGGCGGCGTCTTCCGCCTTGCGCACGGCGATGCGCGCGGCGTCGACCCGGCTCATTTGTCCGGCGCCGATGCCGACGGTGGCGAGCCCTTTGGCATAGACGATGGTGTTCGACTTCACGTGCTTGGCAACGCGGAAAGCGAAACGCAGATCGGCAAGCTCCTTCTCGCTCGGCGCGCGCTTGCTGACGACTTTAAGCTGCATTTCGTCCACTACCGCGTTGTCGCGCGATTGCACGAGAAGCCCTCCGGCGACCGATTTCGCCGTCAGGCCGCTGGCGCGCGGATCGGGTAGGCCGCCGGCCAGCAACAGCCGCAAATTCTTTTTCGCCGCGACGATCTTGATCGCTTCCTCGGCGGCGTCCGGCGCGATGATCACCTCGGTGAAGATCTCGACGATGGCCTTGGCGGCTTCGGCGTCCAATTTTCTGTTGAGCGCGACGATGCCGCCGAAAGCGGACGTGGAATCGCAGACCAATGCCTTGCGGTAGGCGTCGAGCAAGCTCGTGCCTTCCGCCACGCCGCACGGGTTGGCGTGCTTGACGATCACGCAGGCCGCGGTGCGTGCGGCATCGAACTCGGCGACGCATTCGTAAGCAGCATCCGTGTCGTTGATGTTGTTGTAGGACAATTCCTTGCCCTGCACCTGCCGCGCGGTGGCGACGCCGAAGCGGTCGCTGGGCGCGCGATAGAAGGCGGCGCTCTGGTGCGGGTTTTCGCCGTAGCGCAACGGCTGCAGAAGTTTGCCGCCGAAGGCGCGGTAGTCCGGCGCGCTGTCGTGCAGCTTGTCGGCGAACCAGTTGGAGATTGCCGCGTCGTAAGCCGCGGTGCGCGCGTAGGCCTTCGCCGCCAGCTTTTGACGCAACTCGAGCGAGGTCATGCCGCTGTGCAAAGCCAACTCGGCCAGCACCTTCTCGTAGTCGGCCGGCTCGACCACCACCGTCACGTCGGCGTGGTTCTTGGCGGCGGCGCGGATCATGGCCGGCCCGCCAATGTCAATATTCTCGATGCAGTCTTCGTAAGACGCGCCTTTGGCGACGGTCGCCTCGAACGGATAGAGGTTTACCACCACAAGATCGATTGGCTTGATGGCGTGCTTTTCCATCGCCGCGGCGTGCTGCTTGTTGGCGCGGATCGCCAGCAGGCCGCCGTGTACTTTTGGATGGAGCGTCTTGACCCGGCCATCCATCATCTCGGGAAAGCCGGTCAGTTCGGCGACGTCGATAACTTTCAGCCCGGCATCCTTCAGCGCCTTGGCGGTGCCGCCGGTGGAGATCAGTTCGACGCCGTAATCGGCCAGCGCCCTGGCGAAATCGGTGAGCCCGCCTTTGTCGGAAACCGATATCAAAGCGCGGGTGATGCGGCGCGGGTGGCTGGTCATGAGTGACGGGCTAGCACAGGAGCTTCATTTCTGTCATCGCCCGCCTTCGCGGGGCATGACGGCAGGAATCACAGCGGCAATTCCGGCTCGTCCGCCCGCTCGGGGCGGCTGCCCGGTGGTGGCGGAGGAGTGTGGCGGAAGCTCCAGAACACCTTGGGCTCGCTACGGGCATGACCGTAAATCACGATCTGCACGGTGCGGCGCGGGCCGTCCGGGCCGGAGAGATAGACGCTTTCCTCGAGTTGCACGGTTTCGCCAAAGCTGGTGAACGTCCACAGCTCCTTATCCGGCAACAGCAGAATCACGCCGCGGCCGTCCGCGAGCCGGTTGGCCTTGATCGACGGGTGCAGGTGAAAGCGCACGGCGAATTCGTCGCCTTTGCCCACCGGCAGCGTGGCGCCGGTGGCCGGTGTGAGGCTGTCCTCGCCTTCCAGCACGCGGCCGTCGGCGCTCAGCCGCAGCGCGCGGTTGTGGATCGCGTTGAAGGCGTCGGCGTAGCCGTCGTGCGAGACGGTTAAAGCCGTGCCGTCCGGCTGGTCGTCGCGCCTCACCCGCACGTCGCGCGGGCCGCCGAGCACCGGCATGCCGAACAGCAGCCGCCGCAAGCCGGCGGATTCGAGGAAGCGGCACGACGATGCGTCGTTGTATGTGACGGTGGAATGCGCCGCGGTGGCGCGCGCCACCTGCCGCCAGTTTTCCTTGTTCACTTCCGGTATTCCGCAATTGATCACCAGCCGACGCTGGTTGCACGACAACTCGAACGACAGGCAGCCGGCGTGCGCCTCCTGGCTCAAGTCCGGCGGCGGCGGGCGGCCGGTATCCATCAGCAGCGCGGTGTGGCCGGCGTCGATGCGCTGATAGCCCGAATGCGGCGCGTTCGATATCGGGGCGCCGCGCGCGTCGTCGTAAGCAAGCGCGGTGGCGAGCAGATCGACCGGCGTCGGCCCCATGCCGTTGAATTGCGCGAAATTGCCATCGTCGTGGCGAAAAAAGCGCAGCATCGGCATCATGCGGTCGATGGCGTTGTTGAGCGCCTGCGGCGGCTGCAAATGGCGCGCGGAGAACAATTGGCGCAGCGGCAGGAGGTCCACCAGCAGTTCGATCAGCGCGCCCGGATTGCGGCTGATATGGCCGCCGTCGGGCAGGATCTGGCGGCGCAGTTCTTCGATCAGGCGGCGCGCATTGCCGCGCAGATTGCCGGACTGCCCCTGCATGCACAGCGTCGCATAATTGAGCGCAATCACCGCCTGCAGCCGCGGCAGCCCGTCGCGCGATTGTTTGAGCGAACGGCGCAGATAGCGCACCTGGCGCGACAGGCTGCGCAGGAAGCGGCGGTAGAAGCGCGCGTCGGCCTCTTGCAGCACGAACGGCGCCTGGCTGAGCCAGCAGACGACGCGGCGCGAGAGAATATCGACGCGCCAGCCGAGTGGATGCCAGCCGCCTTGCAGGTTGATCCAGTCGTCGATCAGCGCGCGCGCGTTGGAGCGGGTGATGGCGCCGTCGGCGGCGCGCAAATGGCGCAGCCAGGAGAACGAGAGCAGCGTCACCGCCCATTCGTCGGACGGCGGCGTCATCTCAAACGGAGATCGCCGGTCGCAGATCACCACCTTGCCGGCGAAAGCGAAACGGCCGGCGTAGATTTCGCTGGCGCGGGTGGCGTCGGCGGTGCGCAGGTCCTGCGGCGCGATCACCAGCCGGTCGGTCTTGGTCGAGCCGAAGCGCCAGCGCAGCAGCGGATGCGTGCTGATGCGGCCGAGCAGGCTGCGGAACGCGCGGCGCCCGATGAGCACGGAGAGCCTGGCCCGCTCCGCAACCGAAAACCGCATCATGAAGGCGCTCATCCCCTGCGGCGCGGCCCGATTCTCGCGCACAATCCACAAGATAGCGAAGGGTCGCGAAAGGTCCAATATGCCGGTCCGGAACTAAGTTTGGCGGGTGAGCCGGGCGGCATAAAATCCGTCGAGCCCGCCCCAGCGCGGATCGGGGTCGGGCAATTGCGGCGGCAGTGTGCGCAGGTCGCCGTCGGCGGTGAGGAACTCGGCGCGGCCACAGACTTCTTGCGTTGCAACAGGCAGGCGGACGACGCGCGCATCCCGCGCCAGCAAAGCCGCGACCTGCTCTTCGGCTTCCTCCGGCTCCAGCGAGCAGACGCAATAAACCAGCGTGCCGCCGGGCTTGAGCAGATCGACCGCGCGGTCGAGCAGGCGTTGCTGCAAGGAAACAAGGACGGCGATGTCGGATTCGCTCTTGAGCCAGGGCACGTCGGGGTGGCGGCGGATGGTGCCGGTCGAGGAGCAGGGCGCATCGAGCAGCAAGGCGTCGAACGGCTCGCTTTGCCATTCCAGCGCATCGGCGGTGACGGTCTCGGCTTGCAGCGCCAGCCGCGCCAGATTTTCATTCAGCCGCGTGAGCCGCACCGCCGAGCGATCGACCGCGGTGACTTGCGCGCCGGCAAAGGCCAATTGCGCGGTTTTGCCGCCGGGCGCCGCGCACAAATCGGCGACCGCCTTGCCGCGGACGTCGCCGAGCAGGCGTGCCGGCAGCGAGGCGGCGGCGTCCTGCACCCACCAGGCGCCTTCGTTGAAACCGGGCAGCAGCGAAATCGCGCCCTGCGCGAAGGTGCGCACAGTTCCGGTCGGCAGCACGCGGCCGCGCAGGCGCTCGGCCCACGACTCGGCGTCATATTTGACGGTGAGGTCGAGCGCGGGCTCGTGGCCGTTGGCCGCTGCGATCGCGCGCGCGGTCTCGGCGCCGTAGCGTTTGGTCCAGCGCGCCACCAGCCATTTCGGCGTGTCGCGTGTCGCGTTATTGGCGAGCGCCGCTGTCTTGCTTTGCGTCACACGGCGCAGCACGGCGTTGATCAGCCCGGCATAACGCGCCGCGCGCCGGTCGGCCTGCGCCAGGCGCACCGACAAATCGACCGCCGCATGGTCGGGCACTTCGAGCCAAAGGATTTGCGCGGCGCCGATCAACAGAATGGTTTCCACGCGCGGCGCTTCCGACGGAAAGCCCTTGTCGAGAAATCCGCCGAGCAATTGGCGCAAGGTGCCGAGCCGGCGCAGCACGGTGGCGGTGAGCCGGCGCATCAGCGCGCGATCGCGATCGGCCAGTCCAGCCAGGCCGGGATGCGCGGCCTTGCCGGAAAGCTGTTCGTCGAGCGCAATCTTCCGCCGCAGCACGCCGTCGAGAATGTCGGCGGAAATCCTGCGGGCGGCGAGGCCGGGAACTTCCGGCTGGGGGGAGGTGCGCGGTCGCGCCATGCCCCGATCATTGCCACGAATTGTGGCTTGCGCGCGAAAGGAACCGGAAAAACCTCAATAACGCACAGGTTTAAGCCGGCGAGGGAGGCGCTAAAAGATGGCGTAGTATGGTTATATTATTACAAAATGCATGTGTGGAAATCGGTTGGGGGGCCGAAATGGGACTTTCGTGCGCGATGTCGCGCCGGCGAGTGCGCTACCGCTCCACGACGACCGGCGTGCCGACCGCAACCAGCGAATAGAGCGCGCGGATGTCGGCGTTGTACATGCGGATGCAGCCATGCGAGACGAAGCCGCCGATCAATTGGGGATGGTTGGTTCCGTGGATGGCGTATTCGCCGCCGCGCAGCGTGAGGGCTGCCGCGCCCATCGGATTTTGCGGCGAGCCGCCGGGAATGACCCGGGGCAGGCGCGGATTTTCGGCACGGATGGAAACCGGCGGCGCCCAGGCCGGCCGCACGAATTTTCCTTCGACGCGGGCATTGCCGGTCCAGGTCATGCCGGCTTTGCCGACGCCGACCGGAAAACGCAAGGCGCGGCCGCTGTCGAGCACATAATAAAGCCGGCGCTCGTGCGTCTTGATCACGATGGTGCCGGGCGCAAAGCCGGAGAAGCTGACCACGTCGTGGGTGGCCGCGATCGCTGCCGGCGCGAGCGGCAATGCAACGCCCAAGACGACTGCAACAAGAACTGCCGCACGCCGAAGCACAGAGGTCATTGCATTCGCTCGCGGTTGTTAAGAGCCGCAATAATAATGCGGATCGCGAGCGGCTCGGGCGAAAGTTCGAAACAACGTAAATGACGGCTAAAACTTAACGCGGCTCGGGCCGGCGGAGCCGGGCCCGAGCGCATTATATAGCGGCACGTTGTTCACGCCCCCGCTTTGGCCGCCCGCTTGTTCTGCCGGTTGTTGACCAGATCGTCGACCACGGCGGGATCGGCCAGCGTCGAGGTGTCGCCGAGATTGCCGAATTCGTCCTCGGCGATTTTGCGCAAGATGCGCCGCATAATCTTGCCCGAGCGCGTCTTCGGCAGACCCGGCGAGAACTGGATCAGATCGGGCGAGGCGATCGGCCCGATCTCCTTGCGCACCCAGGCGACCAGCTCCTTGCGCAACTCCTCGGTCGGCTTTTCGCCCGCCATCAAAGTGACATAGGCGTAGATGCCCTGGCCCTTGATGTCGTGCGGATAGCCGACCACGGCGGCTTCCGAGACTTTCGGATGTGCGACCAGCGCGCTTTCCACTTCGGCAGTGCCCATGCGGTGGCCGGCAACGTTGATCACGTCGTCGACGCGGCCGGTGATCCAGTAGTAGCCGTCCTCGTCGCGGCGGCAGCCGTCGCCGGTGAAGTAGCGACCGATGTAAGTCGAGAAATAAGTCTGCACAAAGCGCTCGTGGTCGCCGTAGACCGTGCGCATCATGCCGGGCCATGAATCGGCGATGCACAGGTTGCCGGAGCCGGCGCCTTTGAGCTCATTGCCTTCGGCATCGACGATCTGCGGGATGACGCCGAAGAACGGCAGCGTCGCCGAGCCGGGCTTTTGCGCGATCGCGCCCGGCAGCGGCGTAATGAGAATGCCGCCGGTCTCGGTCTGCCACCAGGTATCGACAATCGGGCAGCGGTCCTCGCCGACCACGTGGTAGTACCACTCCCAGGCTTCCGGATTGATCGGCTCGCCGACGGTGCCGAGCAGGCGCAAGCTCTTGCGTGAGGTCTTCTTCACCGGATCGTTGCCGCCCTGCATCAGCGCGCGGATTGCGGTCGGCGCGGTGTAGATGATGTTGACCTGGTGCTTGTCGCACACTTCCCAGAAGCGCGAGGTGGTCGGATAGTTCGGCACGCCCTCGAACATCATGGTGACGGCGCCGTTACTGAGCGGCCCGTAAACGATGTAGCTGTGGCCGGTGACCCAGCCGACGTCGGCGGTGCACCAGTAGATGTCGCCGTCGTGATAATCGAACACGTATTGATGCGTGATTGAGGTGTAGACCGCGTAGCCGCCGGTGGTGTGCAGCACGCCTTTCGGCTTGCCGGTCGAGCCCGACGTATAAAGAATGAACAACGGGTCCTCCGCGTTCATTTCCTCGCACGGGCAATCGGCCGGCACGGTCTTGGCGATCTCGTCGTAATAGACGTCGCGGCCGGCCTTCATGTTTACTTTCTCGCCGGTGCGGCGCACCACGATGATCGAGGTGACGCCGCCGGCTTTGTCGGCCGCGGCATCGGCATTCACCTTGAGTGGAATCTTGCGGCCGCCGCGCACGCCTTCGTCGGCGGTGACGATAATGGGCGACTTGCAGTCCTCGATGCGGCCGGCGAGCGAGTCGGGCGAGAAGCCGCCGAACACCACGGAGTGGATGGCGCCGATGCGCGCGCAGGCCAGCATGGAGATCGCCGCTTCCGGAATCATCGGCATGTAGATGGTGACGCGGTCGCCCTTCTTGACGCCGCGTGCTTTGAGCACATTGGCGAAGCGGCAGACCTCGGCGTGCAATTGCTTGTAGGTGATCTTCTTGTCGTCTTTCGGATCGTCGCCTTCCCAGATGATCGCGGTCTGGTCGCCGCGCTTGGCGAGATGCCGGTCGACGCAATTGTAGGCGATGTTGAGCGTGCCGTCCTCGAACCATTTGATCGAGACGTTGTGCGGGTCGAAGGAGGTGTTCTTGACCTTCTTGAACGGCTTGATCCAGTCGATGCGCTTGGCCTGCTCGGCCCAGAACCCGTTCGGATCCTTGATCGAGCGCGCGTACATTTCCTGGTACTTCGCTTTGTCGGCGAAGGCGCGTTTTTGCCAGGCAGGCGAAACGTCATAGATCTTGTCGGACATCGCAATTTCCTCCCCGTCCATCCGGTTGCCCCGGGGGCGATTGTGCATTTCTGCTTGGGCCCATTATGCGACGGCGGTTGCGGGCGCGACAAGGCGCGCAAGGCCCCACTTTGGTGGGAGCTTTATACCCCCCAGGCGCCGATGATCGCGCCCATCAGCACCAGCACGGCCAGCCAATGACCGCCGTCGATGGCGATCAACTTGGGCGAACGGATGCCGAAAGTGTTGTTGACTACCAGGGTAGTGAAAACGAAGCCGAACCAGAGGAAGGCGGCGGCGATCACACCGTTCTTGATGGTGACGGCGCCGAGGTGCCCGATCACGCCGGCCAGCATCCAGGCCATGATCAGGTCGGCGGCGAGCGCGATTAAAAGCGGCCAGGGCGCCGCGCCTTTGCCGTGATGAGCGCGGATTTGTTCGGTCGAGAAACCGTGCGCTACCTTCCAGGGCTCGGCCAACAGGCGATACCAGACGCCGCCGAAGGCAAAGCCGATGGCGCCCGCCACCAGCACGGCCCAGTAATTGATGCCTGCGAAGGTCATGGAGGTTCTCCCGCTACAGCCCGCCCATTTTGTACACGATCTTCCACTCATCCGCCGTCACCGGCTGCACCGACAGCCGCGTGTTGTTGACCAGCACCATGGCCTTGAGTTTCGGCTCGGCCTTGATCGCGGTCAGCGTCACCGGCTTGGGCAATGGTTCGACCGCTTTCACGTCGACGACCACCCACGGCTCGCCCGGCTTGGCGGTCGGGTCGTGATAATGTTCGCGCACGATTTCGACGATGCCGACCGCGGCCTTTTCCTCGCCGGAGTGATAGAACAGCGCGCGGTCGCCTTTCTTCATCTTCATCAGATTGAGCTTGGCTTGGTGGTTGCGCACGCCCGACCAGGCTTCGCCTTTGGCGCCTGATTTCATTTGCTGCGCCCACGACCAGGCGCCGGGCTCGGATTTCATCAGCCAGTTGGGCATGTCACTCTTCCGACTTGATCGGGCGCGTGAGCAGCGACTCGATCGCTTTGTCGACGCTCAGTTTTCCCGCCAGCACCGCGGCGACCGCGGCCGAGATCGGCATCTCGATGTTCTTTTCGCGCGCCATTTCTAAGAGTACCGGCGCGGTGAAGGCGCCCTCGGCCAACTTGCCGTGCGCGGCACCGTCCGGCTTCTCGCCTTTGCCGAGCGCGACGCCGAAAGAAAAATTGCGCGACTGCGGGCTGGAGCAGGTCAGAATCAGATCGCCGAGGCCGGAAAGCCCCGTCATTGTCTCGGGCCGCGCGCCGTAGGCCTTGCCGAAGCGCACGAGTTCCGCGAAACCGCGCGTGGTGAGCGCCGCCGACGCGCTCGCTCCAAGCCCGCGTCCGGTGACGATGCCGGCGGCGATCGCCAGCACGTTCTTGGCGGCGCCGCCGATTTCGACCCCGCGCAGGTCGCTCGAATGATAGGGACGGAAACTCGCCGAGGCGATTGCTTGCGCGAGCTCGCCCGCGAGTTTGCCGTCGGCGGCGGCCAGCGTCACCGCGGTCGGCAGACCGCGCGCCACGTCGGCGGCAAAGCTCGGGCCCGACAGAATCGCCGGCACCGCGTTGGGCGCACATTCGGCGATGATCTCGGACATGAATTTGTGCGTGCCGTGCTCGATGCCCTTGGCGCAGGCGATCAGCGGCGTATTGGCCGTAGTGGTCTGCGCCAGCGATTTGACCACCGAGCGCATCGCTTGGGCGGGAACGACCAGAAGAATCGCTTGACTGCGCGAGGCCTCGGCCAGTGCGCGCGTCACTTTGATGCTGTTTTCAAGACGCACGCCCGGCAGGAAAAGGCTCTCGCGTTTTGTCGCGAGGCTCTCGGCATTGCCGGGCTCGTGTTCCCACAGCGTGACGTCACGCCCGGCGCGCGCACAAGTTTGCGCCAGCGCCGTTCCCCAGGCGCCGCCGCCGAGCACGGCTATGCGTTGAATACTCATTTATAGGCCGCCGTGCGTTTGCGTTTTCCTTCGGCCGCCGCGACCTCGTCGAGCGGCCAACGCGCGCGCGGTGCCACCTCAAGCGTGTCGGTCAGTCCGAGCGCCAGCCGCTCGCAGCCTGCCCAGGCGATCATGGCGCCATTGTCGGTGCACAGTTCGAGCGGCGGCACCACCAACACGGTGCCGACCTCGAAGGCGAGCCGGTGCAGCACCTTGCGGATCGCCTGATTGGCAGCGACGCCACCGGCGGCGACCAGCGCGGCGGGCGCGCCGTATCGCGCGCGGAACAAACGTAAACCGGCGCGCAGCCGGTCGAGCACGACCTCCACCACTGCCTGCTGGAACGACGCGCACAAATCGGCGACGTCCTGATCGGTGAGCGGCGCGATCTTCTCGGCTTCGAGCCGCAGCGCGGTCTTCAAACCGGACAGCGAAAAATCCGCTTCCTTGCGTCCGTGCATCGGCCGCGGCAGCGCGAAGCGGGCGGCGTCGCCGCGGACGGCTTCTTTCTCGACCTGCGGTCCGCCCGGATAACCGAGCCCGAGTAACTTCGCGGTCTTGTCGAAAGCCTCGCCGATGGCGTCGTCCTGCGTGGTGCCGATGCGCACATAGTCGCCGACGCCGCGCACGGCGACGATCTGGGTGTGGCCGCCGGAGGCGAGAAACAGGCAAAAAGGAAACGCCGTGGCGTCGGTCAGCCGCGCGGTGAGCGCGTGGGCTTCGAGATGATTGATCGCGATCAGCGGTTTGCGCTGGACCAGCGCGATCGCTTTCGCCGTGGTCAGCCCGACGATCACGCCGCCGATCAGCCCAGGGCCGGCGGCGGCGGCGATGCCGTCGATGCGGTCGAAACCGCAGCCGGCCTGTGCCATAGCCTGGGCGATGATGTGATCGAGCGCCTCGACATGCGCGCGGGCGGCGATCTCGGGCACGACGCCGCCGAAGGCCGCGTGCTCGCCGACCTGACTGAGGATGACATTGGACAGAATCTTGCCGCGGCCGTCCTCGAAACGTTCCACCACAGCCGCCGCGGTCTCGTCGCAGGTCGTCTCGATCCCGAGGACAACCATTCGTCCCTCATTTCTTGCCTCGGCCCGGCAGGGGCGAGGTGACGGCGGGTGAAATAATAGCTAGTCAATTGACCCGAAAGCCCGGACCCCGGTCCGGCCTAGCATCGCGAGGTTACATGGTGCAATCCTCGGCCGCAGCCCCCTTGCGGATCGGTTCGCGCGGCAGCCCGCTGGCGCTGGTGCAGGCGCGCACGGTGCGCGCGCGGCTGGCCGTGGCGCTCGGGGTAGCCGAGGCGGCGATCGAGCTCATTATCATCCGCACCTCCGGCGACGCCATCCAGGACCGGCCGCTGGCGGAGGTTGGCGGCAAAGGCCTGTTCACCAAGGAGATAGAAGAAGCGCTGCTCGATCGCCGTATCGATCTCGCCGTGCATTCGGCGAAGGACATGCCGACCGTGCTGCCGGCCGGATTGATATTGACTGCCTGCCTCGAGCGCGAAGACCCGCGCGACGTGTTCATCAGCCGCAAGGCGGGCTCGCTCGCCGAACTGCCGCAGGGCGCGACGCTTGGCACAGCCTCGCTGCGGCGGCAGGCGATCGCCAAGCGCGCGCGCGCCGACCTGCGCGTGGTGCCGCTGCGCGGCAACGTCGAGACACGGCTGCGCAAGCTCGAAGCCGGCGAAATGGACGCGACCATTCTCGCGCTCGCCGGCATGAAGCGGCTTGGGCTCACCGCGCACGCCACCAAGATCATGAGCGCGGAAGAATTCCTGCCGGCGGTCGCGCAGGGCGCCATCGGTATCGAGACGCGCGAGGACGACGCCCGCACGCGCGAGGTGCTGGCGCGCATCGATCACGCCGATACCTCGACCGCGATTGCCTGCGAGCGCGCCTTCCTGGCGGTGCTCGACGGCTCGTGCAAGACGCCGATCGGCGGCCACGCCGATATTTCTGGCGACACGATCAGCTTCAGCGGGCTGCTCGCGCATCCGGACGGCAAGCCGTCGTGCGAACACAAGGCGCAAGGACCGCGCGCCGACGCTATCAAGATCGGCGCGGAAGCGGGGCGCTACATCAAGCGCGAAGCACCGCGCGGGCTAATTGGCTGAACCATGCGCCTGGTCGTCACCCGCCCGCAGGCCGATGGCGAACGCACCGCCGCCGCTTTGCGCGCGCGCGGCCACGAGGTGCTGGTCGTGCCACTGTTGCGGGTCGAGCCGGTCAAGGCCGAACTTTCCGGCGGCTGGGGCGCCGTCATTATCACCAGCGCCAATGCACCCGGCGCCATCACCGGCCATGCGGCGTGCGAGGCACTGTTCAAGCTGCCGGTATTCGCGGTCGGGCGGCGCAGCGCGGAGGCCGCGCGGCAGGCGGGATTTACCGATGTCGCCACCGCCGGCGGCGACGTGCGCGATCTGGTGCTGCTTATCGCCGCGCGCCGCGCCGATGCGAAGGCGCCGTTGCTTTATCTCGCCGGCGAGGACCGCGCCGCCGATCTGGTGGCCGAGCTTGCCGTGCACGGGATCGCGGCGGAAATGGCGGTGGTTTATCGCGCGGCCAGCGCGCCGTTTCCGCCCGCGCTGAGCGCGGCGCTCACGGCCGGCGAAGTCGACGCCGTGCTGCATTTCTCCAAGCGCAGCGCCGAGAATTACCTCGCCGGCGCGGCGCAGGCGGGCGTCGCCGGGCCGGCGCTCGGCGTGCGGCATATCTGCCTGTCGGCGCAGATTGCCGAGCCGCTGATGGGCGCCGGCGCCAACCGGATCGCGATTGCGCCGCGGCCGGATGAAGCGGCGCTTATTGCAAGCCTGGAGCGGCCGCAGGCTTGATTGGCGCCGCTGCGCCATTTGCGTTATTTGCTCAAGGCGGGTGGGCCGATTCGCCGAGGAGCCGCATGGCAGACAAGGGCACGACACCGGAAACGCCCCAAGGCGTGAAACAAGACGCGGAACAAGGCGCGCGCCCGCCGGACCGCGCCGCAAAAAACGCGCCGCGCCGACCATCGACCTCAACGCCACCGAAATGCCGTCGCCCGAGGCGGCAGCGTCCCCACCGCCCGATCCGCCGGTGTCCAATAAGGCCGCGACCAGGGCGGGCGGCTCTACCGGCGTAGCAGCGCTCGTCGCAGGCTTAGTTGGCGCGGCGGCCGTGACGCTGGTTCTGCTCGCGCTCTGGCTGACCGGCCTGCTGCCGGTGCGTTACGAGGCGACGACCAACCCACAAAGCCAAACAGATACCAAAGCGATTGACGCGCTAAGCCGGCGCGTGAGCAAGATCGAAGAGGCGATAAAGAAACTGCCGGCGGGCGATGCCGGCGTGGCGGAGCGCCTGGCCGCCGCCGATGGCGCCATGAAGTCGCTCGGCATCGCGCTCACCGCGCTCAATCGCCGCGGCGACGACATCGCCGCCGGCGTGGCGCAAGCGCGCGAACGCGCCGACGTCGCCGTCAAGGCGGTGACGGAATTGCGCGCCAGCCTGCAGGATGCGGCCAAGACTTCGTCGGCCGGAATTTCGCCAACCGAACTCGACGCCTTGCAAAAGCGCATCGCCGTGCTCGAACAATCCGCCCAAGCCGCGCGCGCCGACATCGCGAAAGCGTCCTCCGCCGATATTCCGGCGCGGCTCGCCTTGAGCGCCGCGCTCTTGCGCGATGCGGTCATGAACGGTGAGCCTTTTGCCGCCGAACTGGCGCAGGCCAAAGCGCTCGGTGCCGACGAAAAAGGGTTGGCGCCGCTTGCGCCGTTCACGGCGGCCGGCCTGCCTGCGGCGCAGGTGATGGCGCAGGAGTTGCGCGCGCTGCTGCCGACAATGCTGAAGATATCCGGCGCGCAGGCGCCGAAAGGCGGCTTTTTGGAACGGCTGCAGGCGAACGCCGGCAAGCTCGTGCACATTCGCCCGGTCGACGCGCCGCCCGGCGACGATCCGTCCGCGCTGCTGGCGCGGCTCGAGATCGACGCCGCCAAGGCCGACATCGCGGCCGCGCTCGGCGATCTCGGCAAGCTTGCCGAAGCCACGCGCGCGCCGGCGCAGGCCTGGATCGAAAAGGCGCAAGCGCGCCAGGCCGCGCTTACCGCCGCGCGTCAATACGCCGCCGAAACGGCGCGCGCGCTCGGGCCAAGGTGAGGGCGCGATGATCCGGGTGATCCTGTTCCTGCTGGCGTCCGCGGTGCTGGCGGCCGGCTTCGTCTGGGTCGCCGACCGGCCCGGCGACGTCGTCATCACCTGGATGGGCTACCACATCGAAACCTCGGTGATGGTGGCAGCGCTTGGCCTGGCCGCGCTCGTGGTCGTACTCATCCTGCTGTGGACGGTCGTGCGCTTCATCCTGCGCTCGCCCGATCAGGTGTCGCTGTTCTTCCGCCACCGCCGCGCGATGAAAGGCTATCTGGCGATCTCGCGCGGCTTGATCGCGATCGGTGCCGGCGATCTGCGCGGCGCGCGCAGATGCGCCGACGACGCGGCGCGGCTGTCGCCGGGCGATCCGCTGGCGCTATTGCTCACCGCGCAATCCGCGCAGATGGCCGGCGACCGTAGCGGCGCCGAGCGCGCCTTCCGCGCCATGACAAGGCGCGAAGACACCAAGCTGCTCGGTTTGCGCGGGCTCTATATCGAGGCGCAGCGGCGCGACGATGCGCAGGCTGCGCGCCTCGCGGTCGAGGAAGCGGCCAAGGCGTCGCCGGCGCCCGCCTGGGCCGGACAGGCCGCGCTCGACTATCGCTGCGCCGCCGCCGATTGGGCCGGCGCGCTTGAGGCGCTCGATCACATTAAAAGCACGCTGGAGAAGGCCGACTACCGCCGCAAGCGCGCCGTGCTGCTGACCGCCCATGCGATGGCGCTGGAAGAGATCGAGCGCGACGCCGCGCGCGCGGCGGTGCTGGAAGCGGTCAAGCTCGCGCCCGATCTGGTGCCGGCAGCGGCGCTCGCCGGGCGGCGGCTGGCGGAAGCCGGCGAACAACGCAAGGCGCGCAAAATTTTGGAACGCGCGTGGACGCTCAACCCGCATCCCGACATCGCCGAGGCTTACGCGAATTCGCGGCTCGGCGACAGCGCGCGCGAACGCCTCACGCGCATGCAGAAATTGGCGGGCATGCTGCCCGGCCAGCTTGAGGGCGCGCTTGCGGTGGCGCGCGCCGCGCTCGATGCGCGCGAATTCGCCGTCGCACGCGCGGCGTTGGCGTCGTATTTGTCGGCGCCGACGCGGCGGGTCGCCACGCTGATGGGGGAAATCGAGGAGAGCGAGCACGGCGACCAAGGCCGCGTACGCGAATGGATGGGCCGCGCCATGCGCGCCGGCGGCGATCCGGCCTGGACCGCCGACGGCGTGGTGTCCGAGCGCTGGCTGCCGGTCTCACCGAACGGGCGGCTCGACGGTTTTGTCTGGAAGGTGCCGCTCGCCGAGATCGGCGTCACGCGGCCGGTGGTCGAGATGGCGCCGCCGCCGGCCGCAGGACCGTTGGCGGTCGCGCCGCCGCTGCTGCAAGCCGCGCCGGAACCGCCGTTGCGCAAGGCGGCGAAGGCCGCCGCCAGACCGAAAGCGGCCAAGCCGGTCATCCCGTTGGTGCACGCGCCCGACGATCCGGGCCCGGATTCCACGCTTGAGAGCGATCCGGTGCCGGAAACCTCCGCGCCGCCGCCACGCGCGCCCTGGCAGCGCTTCATGCAGCTGTTTCGATAGGCGACAAGCAAGCGTCGAGCGTATTGCTATTCCGGGCCCACGCCGATAGTAGTGGCGCACTCTAAGTCTTTGGTTTGCGCATGATCTTAGCCGAAAACCGGTTCCCGCTTTTCGGGATCATGCGCGTCGCCGGCGTAGCTCAGCGGTAGAGCATCCGCTTCGTAAGCGGGTGGTCGGGGGTTCAAATCCCTCCGCCGGCACCATGTTTTTCAATATGTTAGAGCCCACACTAGCATGCAGATGACTGCGATTTCTGTTTCGGGGTAACGTTGGGGGTAACAAAGACCGAAAAAATCGTGCGCCGACGCCCCCGCCCCGCGACCAACCGTCAAGGAAAGTCGGCCGAGTAGTCTTAGGCACCGGTCTTGAAATTCGACGGCCCCATTCCCTCCCTATACCATCTGATCACTTAACGTCTTAGATTATCACGCAATTTCGTTGATTGCGGCGTTCGCTGTTCGTTTCAATCACGGCTCGTACCACCGTGTTCGGTAGCAATTTCGGTAGCAATGATCGCTCTTTGTTCGCGCTGGAATTGTTTGTTTCAATACCAATGAGGTTTGGCATGACGCTTCAGCCACAATGGAGGAACTAGTGCGCGAAAAGAGGCGCAGTTTCTATGGTTGGGGATTTGAGGGAGACATCGTTTCAGCAGAGGAACTTGGCTGGTTCGAGCGCTCATGGTCGGAGCTTTTCCGCGTCGACAGCTTTCAACCAGCACCGATGCCGCGCGAGTCGGAGATCACGTTGCGAGCGCCCCGGATGTCGTTACCGACAGCGTTGAAGCCATTTTGTACTAGTGACAAATATGATCGTCTTCTTCATTGCTACGGCCGCTCAGTCCATGACCTCGCGCGGATGATTCTTCGGCGGGATTTTTCTAATCCGCCCGATGTGGTCGCCTACCCGCGCGACGAGAACGAAATCCGCGCCGTGCTCGATTGGTGTGGCGCCAATGACCTCGCCGCGATCCCCTTCGGTGGTGGCTCCAGCGTCGTTGGCGGTGTGAATCCACCTACCGACGAACGCTATCGCGGCACCGCAACGATCGACCTAAAGCACCTTAACCGCGTGCTCGAGGTCGACAAGATATCTCAATCCGCGCGGATCCAAGGTGGCGTCCTCGGCCCCGACCTGGAGGATCAGCTCAAGCCTACCGGGCTGACGATGCGTTTCTTCTTGCAGGCATGGGAGTTCTCGTCACTGGGCGGATGGATTGCCACTCGCGCCGCCGGCCACTATGCAACCGTCTATAGTCAGATCGACGACCATATTGAGAGCCTGCGTGTCGTCACGCCTGCAGGTTTGATCGCGACACGCCGACTGCCCACTTCTGGGGCGGGACCGAGTCCCGACCGGCTATTTTTAGGCTCTGAGGGCAGCCTCGGTATCATTACCGAAGCGTGGGTGCGGCTGCATCGCCGCCCAAGTTTCCGACTGTCGACGACGGTGCGTTTCCGTGACTATGAAAAGGCGGTCGCCGCCGTACGAACGGTTAGTCAAGCCGGACTGTATCCGGCCAACGCCCGGCTGATCGAGCGTGATGAGGCCAAGTTTACCGAGGCCGGAGATGGAACCTACGATCTGCTCGTACTTTCCTTTGAGTCGGCAGACCACCGCCTTGAGCCGTGGATGGATCGAGCACTGCAAATCTGCGGCGACTACGGCGGCGATTGGGATCGTAATGCATTGGCCGAAGAAAATTCGCAGCGCCGCGGCGCCGCCGGAAACTGGCGCGACAAGTTTCTGCGCGGCCCATATCTTCGCGAGCATGCAATTGCGCGCGGTGTGATGCGCGATACCACGGAAAGTTGCGTCACGTGGGACCGCTACATGGAGTTTCAGACTAGGGTCAAAGACGCGACGCTGCGATCCATCCGTGAGGTCACCGGCCGCCCAGGCACGTGCACTGTGCGTTTCACCCATCTATATCCGGATGGCCCGGCTCCATACTTCACGTGGCACGCGCTTGGCGAGAAAACAAAGTTGGTCGAGCAGTTCTGGGCGATCAAATCCGCCGCCTCAGAGGCAATGGTCAACGAAGGCGGGACGATCACGCATCATCATGCGCTGGGCCGCGACCACCGGACCTGGTACGACCGAGAGCGGCCAGAACTGTTTGCTGACGCCCTGAAGGCGGTCAAGCAGCGCTTGGATCCGCATCACATCTTGAACCCCGGTATTTTGATTGACCGATAAACGCGCCATGAAATTAAGATGACATGAGCCACAGCCTTCTAAGCTGGGGGTCGCTGGTTCGAATCCAGCCGGGATCGCCACATCATTTCAACGACTTGGCGTGGTATCTTAAAGCGCGATTTTCGCCGAAATCCGCCCCGGGGTAACATCAAACCAAAATTTTAAGGGCGCGATCGCCAAGCAACACCTCCTTGCCAGACAACAAGTGCGTCCCATCCAGCAAGCCACACCCCCAACTTTTGACACACAAACTCGGTTTGACCTTCTCGCGGATAAATTCGGATCGGCACAAGGTATCGATCCAAGGCCACGTCCGCAGCTTACGGCGAACGCGATCGCGAGCGCTTGCGTGACGCTGCGCTGGCGGAATTCACCGCTAAGGGTGCTTAAGAAAGCTTGGCTCGGCGATTCACCGCTACGATGGCAGCTACGCTGTCCGAGGCGACCGGCACATCGGCCGCATCTTGGGGACGCACGCGGCCAGCCGGGACACGCCATGGTTCTGGACGATCACGGCGCGGGTGCCGCAATACCCGCATGATCGAGGCTATGCGATGGGCCGGGAGGCGGCGATGGCAGCATTTAAATCGCGGTGGCTGTACAATTCGCAACCAAGGTTGGGTTTCCAATGACAACGCCATTGCAAGTGCTTGCACAGCTTTCGCACACAGATCCGACACCTGAATATTTTGCGAGATTTCACGCGGAAATTAGCGCCGAAAACAATCATCGGGGCGCAGTTATTTTGCTGGCATCCAACACTGAAATTTGCCTGCGTTACGCGATCAGGCGGCACTTGGCCAAGACGGACTATACCGAAACCGAACAGTTGCTTTACCGAACCGGGGGGGCCATTACGCAGCTTCGAAGCAAAAATCCGCGTGGGGTACACGATGGGTGTATACGGTGCACATACAAAAAATAATCTCGATTGCATTAAGGGTCTTCGCAATGCGTTCGCTCATGCCGTTATCCCAATTGACTTCGACACACCTGAAGTGAACGCGGTATGCGAACAAATGACCATGCCCGAAATATTGGCCCCGCGCGCAATTGAGGCGGCAACCGGCTTGCCCACTGGACGTTTGCCGGATTTGGTTACGCCGCGGCTAAGATTTCAAAAGATATGCGAAGCTGTAGCCCACAACCTATTTGTCGTCCGCTCTGTTGGGTATTGCCTTAAAGGCGGGCGTTGCAACACGAAATCTCGATGGAACACCAAATTCCCCCGCAGAGAAAAAAACTCAGAAGCTGCCCGTTGAACAACGGGTTGCCTTGGCTAAGGCGAAGATGGAAAGGGTGATGGATCACTTTCTTTATGTGCTGGAACTGCACGCCAACAATAGCATTGTGATCTACAGCCCTACGCTGGCGAAGCAAATCACAACATCATATGCTGCCAATGCATTTAAAGTTTTTCAATCTGGCATGCATCAAATCGAAATCGTGCGGCTGTGCGCGTTATGGGATAGCGCCGAACTTCCAAAAGAAAATATTCCAACCGTAATCGAGTTGATTGATGACGCGGCCGTCATCCAAATACTTGCGGACGAAACACGCGCCCACTGGGCTGACCAACCCGTTGGCCACATTCCAGTCGAACCGCCTGATGCCGAACTTGAAGAATTGGCAAAACAGGCACTGAAGCAGTCAAACATTCAATTCGGAAATCAGCAGGCTGCGCTGGCGGTGTCCGAATTAAGTTCAAGTATCAACTGTGCCCGCGACGTTCTGGCGTCCGAAACGCTGAACAAGGTCATGAACCTGCGCGACAAGCATCTTGCCCACTCACTTGAAGAAACGCGCCGCGAAAAGAACGGACCAATCGCACCAATGCAATACGGCGATGAAACGCAATTACTGAACAGTTCCATCCCGATTATCGAAAAGCTTTTCAATTGGGTGAACGGCAAAAGCTTTTCAATTACGAACTCGCAACAGATTGATCATGACAATGCGCAGGCGCTTTGGAACGGCTGCACAATCAAAGTGCTGCGCTAATTGTCGCTTGGCAGGTAGGCGCGGCGCTAAGTGGCCGCCCCGTCACAAACCAAATTAAAGTTAGGCGACCTGCTTCCGCTTCCTGCGCCAGCCGAGCAGACCCATCACACCGAGGCCGCCGGCGAAGAGCGGGAGGGCGGCCGGGAGCGGGACATAGGATTGGGCGTTGCACTGACAAGGTAGTCCGGCGACGCATTCACAGTTAAGGCCAGCAACTATGAGATCGGCAGGCAAGCCGTTTGCTTCCACGTAGATCAGTTCGAACGCCCCAGTTAAGCCATTATAGCTTTCTGCACGGCAGTATATGGGAAAGCCTGCCCACCAACAAAAGTCGCGTAACTTGTGCCATCCCAGCCATCCCAGAAAGTTGCGCCATCATCATGCGTGATAGTTCCAGATTGAAGTGCGGGTGCCGACGTTTCCCGTGAACACAAAGAATGTGCCACCCACAAAGGCACCATTGCTCAAGTTATTGGTCGAGTTAAAAAGGCTGGTGCCACCAATCAAATACCGACATTGTAACTACTCAAACAAACGTTCCGCCGGGGGCGGATGTTAAGAAAGCGCCAACCGTGTTGGTTCCTCCGGAGGGTATCCCGAAATTCAGGTCCGCCGCTGTAAATACCGGAGCCGAGGAGGTTCGCGGGCGCGATAAGTGGGTTAGCTGGGTTTGCCCGCGCGTCTGCGCTGCCACCACCCCCGGGCAACGCTGACGCGGTGTAATAGACCGACAGGTTAAAGTCCCACTCAAAAACGGATCGGCTTGCGCCATCGTCGCAGCGCCCGTGACAGCAAAAACTGCTACGCCCACCCCTAATGCGCTTTTGAAGAACGGCCGTTTGCACCACCTAATGCTTAACAATATCGACCTCCAACTCGGTGCGACAACTTTAAGGAGATCACCACAATTGCCAGCGCAATGATGCAGATCAATGGGTCAGGAATTCTGATACATATTGGCGCGAGCCGGGCGCGTCTTCGCTCGCCCCAAATACAGAAAGACCGCCAGTCGCGGCGGTCTCTCCGAAATCCGATCAGGTGTTTTCATCAGGCGGCGTGCGGGTGCCTTCCGCTTCCTGCGCCAGCCGAGCAGACCCAACGCGCCGAGGCCGGTAGCGAAGAGTGGGAGAGCGGCGGGCAATGGCGTGGTGGTCCCTATTGCGTAATCGAACGCAAAGCCGCTGTTGGGCTGATCAGACGTTAGACTAAAGATGATACCGATGTCCGCGAGTTCGTCGCCCCAAGAGCCGAAGGCGATTGGATTGTCTGTGAAGAACGCCTGCGCCGATGCAAGACTGGTGAATTGATTATCCGACATCAGCACGCCGTTCAGATATATGTCCAACGAGGAACTATTAAAACCATCGCCGAGTGATCGGTTGCTCATGAGCCCGAGGACGAAGTGAGCGTTTGTTTCGTAGTTGAATACGAAGTTCGCACTTGTCGAAAGTCATAAGGCTGCCGCTGTCAGCGGCATCGCCGGCGCCAATGCCCATCGATCCGACACCGTAAACCGACCCGGTAAACGCGGCGGCGACATTTGCCGTCAACGTCGGTGAGCTTGGGAGTCCGTTTATGTAGGAAAGCGCCTGGCCGGCGTTGATAGTCGCGCTGCCGAGCCCGGAGCCGCCGATAACCGACTGCGTATCGCTCGCGTTGGCCCATTAACGTAGGTACCGACCAGCGAAGTCGCAGAGGTCGACACGCTTTGTCCGCCGGCTGCGTTCGATCGGCTAGTCGCATTAGCTCCGCCACTGTTCCAGCCGGGATTAAAGGATATGGGT
>CAWCVE010000015.1:0-252166 GCA_963798825.1 uncultured Alphaproteobacteria bacterium
TGCCGCCTTCGCCGTGATTATCGGCCTGCATGACGAACAGGCAATATTTGACGGAAATGGTGATGATCAGCGCCCAGAAGATCAGCGAGAGACTGCCGAGCGCTGCCTCTGGGGAAAAGTGTCCGCCGGTCGCGCTGACGACCGCCTGCAGTGTGTAGAGCGGGCTGGTTCCGAGATCACCATAGACGATCCCAAGAGCAGCGAGTGCCGCCGCCGGTGTGGTCTTGCGAGCGACGCGCGCCAGCACTGGATCATCTTCGTGTATGACGTCGGCCGACATCGATCCAAGTCTCCGTGCGCCGTTAAACGACATAGTGAACTTTGGAGCAGCCAGAAACGAAGTTGGGGTCAATTCTGCCCAAGAACATTCACCTGGAGACATTGTCGTATCAGGTTTATTAAATCCTAGACAGACACTGGGAATTACCGATTTTCGAGATTGCCAGCTGTTTCGCTGCGCGATTTCCCGATTTTTCGATAGACAAATACGCTGATTAGGACGGCGGTCAGGGTGATCAAAACAAAGATCGCTCCGAATAGCCCCAGCTTGTGGACCACCGCGGCAATATCCGACCCATGCTTGCCGAGATAGAATCCGGCCATAGTCCAGACGACAACCCAAAGAGCACCGCCGAGGGAATTGAACACAAGGAATCGACGCCAATCCATTTCTAGTGAACCGGCGACAACACCGTTCAATTGGCGCAACACGCTGAAGAAGCGTGCGAAGCCGACAGTCAGGGGGCCATATCGCGCAAAGATTGCCTCAACCTTCCGCAGACGATCTGACTTTAGCCCAACCGTTCCGCCGAAACGCCATAAAAGCCTATGGCCGAGCCTCCTGCCGATCAAATACCCGATATTGTCGCCGGTGACCGCGCCAGCCCAAGCTGAGAAAAGCAAAGCGGGAAACGAGAGTTCACCGCGACCGGCTAAAATTGCAGCAACAATGAGCAATGATTCGCCTGGAAGTGGCGCTCCAAACAACTCGAGGGTCAGGATCAGGAGAATCGCTACAGCGCCATATTCGTGGACCCATGGCTCCAGATTACCAAGGATGTGATGAACTTCGGTCATAATATGACAAGCGATTGCGAAGCGTTGCGCGAGGAATCCGCCAGCCACGGCGAAGCGCCGAGCCGCAAAGACTATCGAGGTTACATGTATACTGATCTGGCCTCGGTTTACGAGCGCGTCGGCTGTTTACGCCATGCCGTAGGTATCCCCGCGTCTCGGCAGGCTTCCGGCGCAGACTTACTCTGCGCAATCAACACTTCAATCTGGCGGAGTAACGTCACAATCTACTCCGTGCCGTCAGCGACGAATTGTCGTACGGTGGCCGTTGCTCTCTCAAAGTCTAAGCCCGATTTGACGCACCAATCGATATCCGCGGATCAGCGCGTGAATGACATCAAACGCCGAATAATTTGCCCGACAGGATAAATGCCATGCCTGCGGACAGTTGTGTGTACGACGTCCAGCAACTCAAGCTGGCTCGTCCGCTGCGGACCGATTGCTTCAAATCTTGCCTTCTGCTCGTCGCTCAGCGATCCGTAAAAGTCATTGAGCGCTGAATACACCGTCTTGACCGCTTGCAGCATAATGTCGAGCCGTTTGCCGACAGCCGCGAGCCGGGCTGGCGGCGTGAGCGGATCATCGGTCAGGCACGCGGCCTTGAGCATGTCCGCCGCCTTGGCGGAGGCATTCTGGAGCGCGGTCAAACTCGCGAGTTGCGCCTCGGTTGGACGGACCGCCTGATCAATCTCTGCGGTCGGCCATTCCGTCATACCGGGTTGGGCAGTCCCGCAGCTCTTGGCGAGCAAGCCAACGGGCTTGTCCGCGGCCTGGGTCTGATTCTGATCATTGCCGAGCGCGGTAAGCCGCGCCTTCTGCTCGTCGCTGAGGAGGCCGTAGAATTTCTCCAGCGCTGGTTGCACGGTCGCTACCGCCGTGATCACGGCCTCGATGCGCTGTTGCATCGCCGCGAGGCGGCTTGGGGCCGTCAGCGCGATGTCGGTTGGGCAGGCAGCCTTGATGTCCTGTGCTGCATTGAGCGAGGCGTTGGCGAGATCGTCGAGCGCGGCGCGTTGCGCCTCGGTCGGCTGGATCGCCTGCTGGAATTGATCGATTGGCAGACCGGCGATGTCGTGGCTATCCTCGCCGCACATTTGCGCCAGTTGGCTGACTTCGGCGCCCGGCGTAGCGGAAACGGGCGGCGCTGCTCCTGTTGTACCCGGGGCGGCGCTAGCATGCTCCGGCAGATAACCAGTGAGGTCATCGTAGGCGTAGGGCGCGAAAAGACTGACGTAGATGTCGTCGTAGCCGTAACCCCAGAACAAGTCGTCGTAGTTGTCGCCCCACATGGCGTAGTCGTACATGTCGTCGTAAGCAAACGGCCAGTACAGCGGGCCGACCCATCCGTATCCACCGTTCCTGTGCCGCCACCAGCCTCTTCCGCCGTCGAGCCCGTTATGCCATCCGGCCGTCGCCGCACTCGCGGTAATGCGGGCGCGGGTGTTCGGATTGCGTAATGCACTTCGATTATGCAATGCACCAGCGACCGAGCGTGAGTTCAACGTCTCGCGCACGGTGTTGGCTTTGACGGTCGAGTTCAGCCTCGTATTGAATGTCGCGGCTCGGGTTGTGTTGCGGGTGGCGCTCCGATTTGTCAGCGCTCTGCTGCCGACCGGGCTGGTTGGCGCGTTGCGGGTGATTGCAGGTCGAGTGCCAGTGTTGCGCTGGGCGGCTACATGCGGAACCGCCCTCTGCGGAGCTGCACGATGCACAGCTGCTCTCTGCGGAGCCGCGTGTTGCACAGCTGCCCTCTGCGGAGCGGCCCGTTGCGGGGCTGCTTTCTCCGGGGCCGCGGCATAGGCTGCGGCCGACAGCGCGGTCGCAAGAACAATGACCGCAATCCTGATATTGAATTTCGACATGACATCCTCCGATTCAAGCGCTTATCAATCTTAATCTTGAAAATAGCAGCTAAAGGAAACGGCTTATGTCTGGAATCCGACATTCCTCAAGCTGCTGCGGGAATTAGCAATTGTCGTTGACCTAGATCAACGGACAATTGGTATTTTGGAAGCTTCGGAATTAATCGCATTCGGTTACTTGTATCGGACATGGCGTTGCTCCCTTGAGAGCGAGAAAGAGATTTTAGTCGGCTGCCGAGGCGGCGCCGTTGAATGGCTCGACGTGGTGCAAAAAGGCATCAGGTCAGGCGCCCGCTTCCCTCCCGTGGTCGGAGGAAACGGCCTTACCCAAGTTGGAATTCTTGCTTGTTGCAAAAACTCGCCTCTGGGGGCGAACCTAGGCAAACGCAGCACGCCACCTGTTAGTTCCGTCATCCGCAAAAGAAACGTGACGACGGGGTTGGCGGCGCAAATGCCTTACCCCGTGGCCCTGTTTATTGACCACCCGACGCGGTGCACGCCCACGAGGGCGCAGCGAGCATGTCTGACCAACTCTCGTTATTAGATTATAGTTGCTTGGACTGGGCCCGCGAAGTCCGTGTTGTGCCGCTCCTGCACTTTTCGCCATCGGCTGCCGCTCAATCACGTCCTCGACTAGAACTTCAGAGTTTTTTGCCGGTGTGCCATCATCGGCGGAGAACGCGTTCGATCGCATCACGTAAGTCCTCAGGCTCAAATGGTTTACGGAGCAACGGAATTGACGCATAGCGGGTGCCGCGCATTTTTTCGTAACCACTCACAAACAAAAATGGAATTTCTCGGTCGATTAATCTGTCAGCGACGGCGGTCGCTGCTTGTCCGGAAATATTGATATCAACGACCGCAACATCGATTTGCTCTGTGGCTGCGAGAAGTATAGCTGCTTGCAAGTTTTCTATCGGCCCAACGACCGAATATCCAAAGCCACCAAGAAATTCTTCGATTATCATCCCAATGAGCGCTTCATCCTCGACCACCAGCACCCTTATTGTTTTGGTAGCTTGCATGGCGCGCCTGCAATCGGGAGAACCGGTGTTCGTGATGTCAGTGAATGAAATGATAGATGCCGTTCAGCCCAATAAGCCCCACGGCAATAAGGTAGAAGGCGACGACGTAGTTCAACAATCTCGGCATAACCAGGATCAGGATACCCGCGATGAGGGCAATGATCGGTGATAAATGTGCGGCGGTGACAACCATGATGACCTCGTTGGAGTTGAATGACAGAGATTGCCAGAGCATTTCCTGAATGGAGCCGATTTTACCAAGCTATTTGCCGCGAAGCGTATCCTTGATGCCGCCGACCACGCTCTGAACCTTTCCGACAATCTTTTCGCTTTTGCCTTCAGCCTCAAGCTTGGCATCGCCAGTGACCTTGCCGACGACTTCTTTCACAGCACCTTTGGCCTGCTGTGCCGATCCCTTGATACGGTCTTTATCCATGTGAATTGTCCTTTCCATAACAGTTCGGAGTTGAGAACTAGGATACGGGCAGTCTCATTCGGTGTAGCCACCATGTAGTTGAAGACTGGAGCGCTATTTGCGTTTTTTCCGTTTGCCGAGTAGCCGATCGAACTCCCTCTTGGAAACGCCGTAACATTCGCACGAACGCCGCATCAGGCCACGGCGATCGATGATGGTGACGTTGCCGCGTTTGTAGCGGATGAGGCCGGCCCGTTGCACGGCACCTGCTGCAGCCGTCACGCCAGTCCGTTGCACCCCCAGCATCATGGCCAGGAACTCCTGCGTGAGCAGAAACTCATTCGATTGCATGCGGTCGTGCGTCATCAGCAGCCAGCGGCAACACCGCTGCTGCAAGGTATGAAAGTGATTGCACGCGGCGGACTGCGCGACCTGATTGAAGAAGGCGTGACCATAACGAAGCATCACCGCCTGCATCGAAGCGCTTCGTGCCAGTTCCTTTTTGAACAGCGTCGCCTTCATTCTCAGCCCGGTGCCGGGAACCTGCACGTAAACGGCGGTCGGTGCCCTGTCGTCGCCCAATACGACGGGTAGACCCACCACGCCCTCGTTGCCGATCGTTCCGACCTCGGCTGCCTCGCCGTTCCTCATGGTGTTCACCAAGGAGCCGACGCCAGTCTCGATGAAATAGACAAATTCGATAGGCTTGTTCGCACGATAGAGAGACTGCCTGTACTCTAGCGGAATACGATGAAGATGCGGGCGGAGCCGCTGGTAATCTCTGGGCGGCAGCAAACCGAGCAATCGGTTGGCGTGCAGGCCCGACGCTTTGCTGCCGGCCACCACCTTGCTGCTCCTTTTGGTCACGCTCATACCGCTCGAATTGGCGCGTGTTGGACGCGCCTGGCCTCGGCCAGCGATTTTTTCGGTTTTTGTCGCTGGGTTTCGTCGTTAAAGCACAGCGGCCAATCGGCAACGAACGCTGCGCCTGTTTAACGTGGGAGGCAAGGCTAATGTCTCGTATCGGACGTTTAGATAGAGGTATCGCGCTCCTGCGACGGAATGACAGGCATGACAGTTGTATTGCCCTATCCAAAATGTCTGGCGTCAGACATATCGCTCGACTTCGTCCGTACAGAGGCGCAGCATGCGGTAGCGGTCCGGTCGCGATGCCGAAGGACCGCTGACGTGCTTGAACTGGCCCCGTGACCCCCTAATCCCCGACGCAGGCCATTCTCTAGCGCAAAGCTCTCTCACCGGTCGCGCGATCCGACCGTTTTTCTCTCTGCGCCGGAAGTCTTCGTTGGCGGCCTGCGCAGGATGAATGTCCGGTATCGGACATAATTGATCTCGATCATTGCAACTCGGCCGTAAGGTTCGGAGATTTATCCTTTGCGGGTGTCAATGCCAATTTAAAGGTGTCACAGGAACGAATTCCGGACACTAGGAGAGCTTGACGACATGACCATTGAACATTTGCCGCATAGCACGGACGCGCCTCCGATCGTCACATTTGAAGGCCCGGAGTGTCGCACGGTCGCGAGTTATAAGCGCAGGTTGGCGGCATATAGGTTGACCGAAATCCGTTTGCGCGAGACGCTCGCCTTAGCCCATGCTCAGCTCCGTCAAAAGGACGAGTTGATCCAAAATCAGGCGCTTTTAAGCAAGGAATCCGATCATCGACTTCTGAACGACCTGCAAGTGATCGTAAGCCTGCTTTCGCTGCAAAGCCGGGCGTCGGCGAATGCCGAGGTCGCTTCGCAATTGGCCGCCGCGGCAGATCGCATAGCCACGATCGGGCGCATGCATCGCCGTCTCCATTATTGCGATGGCGTACAAAGCGTCGCGTTCAGGCAATTCCTCGATGATCTTTGTCGCGATTTTTCCACGTTGTTGTCCTCGGACCAGCGTCCGGAGCGGGACATCATCGTCGAGGGAGTCGAAATAGAACTTCCGTCCATCACCGCCATTCCGCTTGGCTTCATCGCCAACGAAATGATCACGAACGCAGCCAAGTACGGCAAAGGCCAAATCACTGTCAGGTTGGAGCAGCACTCAGGAGCGGGCTACGCGCTCTCCGTCTCCAATGACGGCGCAAGTTTGCCGGAGGGATTTGATCAAGCCGCCGGCAAGGGGATGGGTATGAAAATAATTCGATCGTTTGTCGAACAAATCGGCGGTGCGTTGCAGATCGGTCGATGTGAAAACAACCAAGGAACCCGATTTACGGTGCAGTTCGCCTAACCGCTCGCAAGTCGGGTACCGATTGAGTTCGATGTTAAATGCGCGCCGGTTTAGGAATCATCTGAGGAATGTCGGTTGAGCTACGATGAGTCGGAACAACGAGGACTTGCCATGACCAATAAAATCGGCTTGACGCGAATGAGTCTAATCAGCGCAGGCCTTCTCGGAGCGACCATTATGTTCGCGCCTTACACGCCGAGTGCTGCACAAGGGAGGACTGCGACCACTAGCGAGCTTTCCGCGCAAACGCAGCAAGACAAAAAAGGCGAAACAAAGAAAGCGGCCCCGGCCGCGCGCCCGGCTCCCCGGCGGGCTGCTCCGCAGAGAGCAGCTCCGCATGTGGCGGCGCCACAGCGGGCGCCGCACACGGCCACCCGGACGAGAGCCACATCACACGTCGTCAAACAACCAAAGGCGACGTCGCGCGCAGTTCGACAACCGAAGGCCACTCGGAAAGTCGTCGCCCCGGCAGCAGCCGGTCGCAAGGTGGTCTCACCCGCCGTCGCTCCGCGCGTTGTCACGCCCCGCGGCACGAGAACCGTCACCGCATCGCGTTTGCGCGGGGTGCCGGCGCGCGGCGCCGGCCGCACCGTCATTCGCGGTCAGAACTACTCGGTGTGGCGTAGCGGATACCGCATACGTCACGGCAGCGGTTGGTGGACGTTTGTCGCGCTCAGTACCTTGGGTGCCATCGCAATCGACTCGAATGAATATTACCCCTTCGCGTACATTTCGGCGCCCGAAGACTATTGCCAGGGGCTGACCGATGATGGCTGCGAACTGATATGGCAGGAAGTGCAGACGAATGAGGGAGATGTTGTGAATCAGTGCGTGGCTTATTGTCCGTGGCAGTAAGCTTGCCTTCGTGAGCTGTGATCATTCGGTGCGCTTCTCAGCGATGCGACACGTTTCGAAAGGACCTATCGGCACGGTATGGCTCACAATCGGACGGTTGCGAGGTGTGGTTCAAACGCGGAAAGGCCGTACGAAACAAACAAAGCATAACCTCCTTTCGCTTGTACCGAGGCGCGAAACAGAGACGTTCAATGGTTTTGATTAGCGAAGCGGAAGATCGATGGATGCCCTAAAGCCGTAAGTATCATCGGCCGGGCGTCGTTACCACACCAACACGGGGGGCTGTCATGCTTTCACTCTTAATCGGAATTCTGATTATTTGCGTCGTCGGCGCAATTTGCTTTTGGGCGATCGAAAAGTTCGTCAACGACGCTCGTTTGGCAAATCTTCTAAAAATACTCGTGGTGCTGGTCTGCGTGGGGGCAATCCTTCAGCGGGTGTTGCCGCTGGCGGGAATTGATTGGTTCTAGCCGCGGTGTTTTCGAAACCTAAACGGGGCACTCGATCATGAATCGCAATGTTCTCTACGTCGTCATCGGTGTGCTCGGCATCGCCGCCGCGGTCTTCGGCTATCAGCTTTACCAAGAGCGGCAGTAAACGACGGGCGTCGCGATTAGCATCGGCAAGAGCGGAATTGCCATCGAGAAAAAGTAGTTCGATATTTCCCGGACGCGCCTCGACAGCACGGCAGTTCGGGAGCGCCGATGTAGGGCTTCGCGGTCCAGGTTATGAAGAGGCACGATGTTCAGTTAAACCCTGCCAAAGGAGGTAACGGCCATGTCGCTCGGACTCATTCTTGTCATTATCCTCGTCATTTTCCTGCTCGGCGGCTTCAGTGGCCGCTTCGGCGGCTACGGCTACGGTTTTGGTCACGGCGGCGTCGGTGTGCTTGGCACCATCCTGATCATCGTTGTCGTACTAATGCTGCTCGGGCGGCTCTGATCAGACAGGCGGGCGTCGGATGAGCCGTCTTCGCCTGCATCCGAAGACGAGGCATTAAGATGGAAGTCGACCGAACGTCAAAAACGTTCACAAGATCAATGCGCGACTACTGGACGCTCTTTCTTTTTGAGGGAGCGTCGTTGGTTTCATTAGGACTATTGGCAATCGTAATTCCATCCATTGCGAGTTCGGCCGCGACCTTGTTCATAGGCTGGCTCTTCATCGTCAGTGGAGTTATCGGCGTCGCGACAACGTTTTTGGCGCGGCACATACCTGGATTTTGGTGGTCACTCGTGTCCGCTTTGCTAGGGCTTCTTGTCGGTGCCGTCTTAGTCGCGCACAGATCTAACGATCTTTACGGCGGCCTGATGGGATGGCCTTTAGAGGCGGCCGGTCCCATGAGAATGGTATTGGTGTTGTTCTTCCTAATTGAAGGCGGCGCGTCAATTATGTTCGCGTTCGAGCATCGCCGTCAGTTCTCTGGTCGTTGGGCGTGGATGCTGGCAAGCGGTGTCCTCGACATAGGTTTGGCGATCGTCATAATTTTTAATCTACCAGGAACTTCTGCCTGGACAATGGGGCTACTGATCGGAATTAACATGATCGTCGGCGGCGCATCGCTGATTGCAATGGGATTGCATGCTCGCTCAGGAAATCCAGCTTCAAATGCAGCATTGCAATGACAAGCTTATCAAATCGACATTCCGAGTTATCTGAGCGAGGTCGTCGGCGGAGTGACGGCGGTGCCGATCTGGGAGCTCCTGAAAAGGATAGATGTTCGGTGGCGGCTTGCACAGTCCCGGTATTCCAGAACGCGGGGAAGGCGCAAGGGCAACAATGATTGGACGGGGCAACCAGATTCGCAGAATGGCAGGTTATGGAGCCCGGTCAGGTCAGCATCAAGTCCGGTAGAGCTTGCGCACCGCGCGCAGCGCGTTGCTGCCGGTCTGCGCGAGAATATTCTTGTAGACCGCCAGAACGTAATTGTCGTCCGGCAGTGGCCGATAATTCCGCCAAGGCGTGCACAGGATGGTATCGAAGCCGAGCGGTACCGCCAAAGTCAAAAACGCGCATTCAAGCGAGAGTTTCAGATCGGATCCGTCCGCGGCCTTCGGCGGCAATTGCTGGCCGATATTGGTGAGGCCGCCCATGATGTGCAGGCCTTTGAGTAGAGGATCGGTGTGCAGCGTGCGGATCGCATCCAAGGTCGCGCGATGCAAGCCGTTGGTGTCGGCGACTACGGCGCTCACCGAGATATCGATATAGATATCGTCCAGCGCTATGCCGTAATCGTTTTGCAGACGCAAGGCGGCGCGCGTGGCGGTGGAGGCGATTTCGTCGGCGGACTTATTCTGCTTGGCGATACCGTCTTCCATGCGTTCGGATGCCATGACGATGACTTTGAACGGCCCATAGGTCTTGTAGAGGTTCATGATGTCCCAACGCTGTTCGGTGATCGAATTGACCAGCGCCGGGCCGCCGCGGGCGCGGTCATAGGCCTTGAAGCAGACTTCCTGCACTTGCGCGCTCGGCGAATCGAAGCACAGCGCGGCTGGCACTGCCTCCTGAATCGCGCACACGACTTTCGTTAGGTATTCGAAATCGGTCGAGCCGCGCGGCCCGATGGTGACGTCGAGTGCGCTGGCGCCGGCCTCCACCTGCTTGATGGCGAGCGCCTGCACGCCGGCCATGTCCTCATTATCCAGCAGCAACTTGGTGCTCTTGAAACCGGGATTGATGCGGTCGCCGATCATGGCGATACCGAAGCCGGGCAAACTCGTCACAGCGCTCTCCGTGGTTTGAAGCCGATGTTATGCAGAAACGTTTTTTGAAAATCGCCGCGCGTACTGAGCTCGACATAGCGGCAGAGCTGGGCGAGTTCGCGCGCCCGCGTGCGCGCTTTTCGCGATGCGAGAAGCTGCCGCACGCCGACGCCGGCGGCATTGCCGACCTGGCTGAAGCGGTCAAGCGGTAGCGCCGGTAAGAGCCCGATCGCGATCGCGCTGGCGACGTCGATATAGGCGCCGAAAGCGCCGGCGATGACCACGCGCTCGATGCCGGCTTCGGCAAGGCCGCAGTCACGCACCAACAGCTCGATGCCCGTGCGGATGGCCGCCTTGGCGAGTTGCACCGCGCGCACGTCGTGCTGGGTGAGAGTGACGCCCGGCGCCAGCAGCGCGACGCGATTGCCGTCCACCTCCGCGATATCCGGATGCGCGCCGGTGATGCGGCCGCCGTCGTCCAGAATGCCGGTCTGCCGTAGAGCTGCCATCGCGTCGATCACGCCCGAGCCGCACAGGCCGACTGGCGGACGGTCACCAATCGCGCGGATCTTGAGGCGGCCATCCGCGACCGTAACCCGCTCAATTGCACCGTCCGCCGCTCGCATGCCGCAGGAAATATGCCCGCCCTCGAGCGCGGGGCCCGACGGGCAGGAGGCCGACAAAACGTCGCCGCGGTGGATCAGGGAAATCTCGGTATTGGTCCCGATATCCATGACCAAAGTGGTGGCGCCGCTTTGCCAGTGCTCTTGCGTGGCGACGAGCGCGGTCACGTGATCACTGCCGACGAAGCCGCCGATATTGGGCGCCATATGAACATAGGCGCCGGGGCAGGCGGTGAGATCGAGGTCGCGCGCCTTGACGTCCATGGCGTCACGCACAGCGGCGACAAAGGGCGCACGGCCGAGCTGCCGCACCGGCAACCCGAGCAGCAGGTGATGCATGGCGGTATTGCCGCAAATCGCCACGTCGGCGATGTCGGCCGTGCTGGCGCCGATGGAAAAACAAAGGTCATGGGCGAGCGCGTTGATCGCGGTCGACGCCGCCTGGCGCAATTCCGCGGCGCTCTCCGGCCCCTGGATCGCGTGATTCATGCGGCTGATGACATCGGCGCCCCACGCAACTTGCGGGTTCTCGATACCGAGGCTGACCAGGCGCGCGCCGCTTGTCAGATCGACCAGGAAACCGGCGACATTGGTGGTGCCGAGATCAACGGCGAGGCCGAGGATCGCCCGGCCGGGCGGCGCAAACCCAATCAACTCGCCGTCGCGGACAAGCGCGCGCAGCGACCAATCATTGCGCAACGCCGCGGGCAGCTGCCGGGCCGCGGCTAGATCGACTGTGGCCCGCGGCAGCGTCAGCGCGCGCATCACGCGGTCGAGGTCCGACAGGTTGTCGGCGAGCGTAGCCTGCGTAACGCTGATATCATGGCCGGCCACGGCCGCATCGAGCGGCAGCATTTCAACCGCTTCGCCGGCGTCGAATTCGGCGCGCACCACCGGTGCCAGCGATCGTGCGGCGATCTCGATGGTGCAATCGGATTTCGGCGCGATCTGGCAGGCGCGCACCCAGGGCGATTTCTTCTCCGCCGGCAACCGCTTGTCGCTGGCGTTGTCAATCTCGCCCGCGACCATCTGCACCCGGCAGGTGCCGCAAGTGCCGCGGCCGCCACATGCGCCGATGATGCGCACGCCGCAGCGGCGGGCGGATTGATAGATCGTCTCCCCGGCATGGCTCGTTATGTCGCGGTCCAATTCGGGAAAGTGGAGCGTGAACGCCTGCGCCGTCGGTTTGCTGGTGGTCATGGCGCGGCTTAAATTATGGCCGAGGTCGTGGCGCGGCCGGACATTCGGCAGCGCGGCGCCGACGGGCAATCGTCGCAGCGCGACCAATTGGCCGCGGGCAGATCAATACCGATGCCCAGCACCATCGACATCGACTTGAGCGGGTGCAGAACCTGGCCCGGCGTCACGCGCACGCCGATCTCGTCAGCGCCGGCCAGCCGGTGCACGGCGCTCTGCGCCGCAAGCGGCAGGCCCGGATCGCCCGCGCGCAATTCGCCGGCCGCCGTCAAACCCGCGTTGCGTGCTTCGATAACGATGCGGTCCTGTACGCGGCGGGAGAGCGCCGACAGCAATTCGTTGCCCAGTTTGTCAAGCGCCAGCGCCAGCGACATGCGCTTTTCGGCGAATAGTGCGCTCGCCCGCCGTTCGAGCGCCGGCCCCAGCGTTAAGACGCCGAAGCCGAGCGCGGTCAGTTGCCCGCTCTCCGGTACCAGCCGCAGCGCATCGAGCGTCTCGCCGCCGGCGCGCAGCACGTGGCTCGGCGGCTCGTCCAAAACAACGATACGATAGCAATAGGCGGCGTCGAGCAGATCGTCGCGCTCAATCAGATCGATGGCGTCACGGCGATAGCGTCCGCGCCGCCGCAACGCCTCATCGGCGCAAGGGATGCTGGCGACGTCTCGAAGAAGGCCCCTGCCGTGAATCGTCGGCATGGTGCTGCACTCTCTCCATTAACTCGCGTATTTGCGTGCGGCCGCAAACATCGCGCGCACGTTTTCGACCGGCGTTTCGTCCGGTATGCCGAAGGCGCCATCGAGGATCAGCTTGCCGCCCTTGTGGAAAACATTGTCCGCCAGGTGCCGCACGGCTGCGTCGACTTCGATCGGCGAGCCGGTGGTCAGCAGCGATGGTGAAATATTGCCGCGCAAGGCTACCACATCGCCTAGCACCTCGAACGCCTTGACCATGTCGGTGCGTTCAAACCAGTAGATGCATTTGCCGGCGGGAATATCGCGGATCACCTCCAGGCGTTTGGTACAATCGGCTTCCCATAACGGCATTGGGATTACGCCGCCATCGATCAAGCCGATCAGCATCTTGCGGAAAGTCGGCCACCAGAAGGTCTTGAATTGTGCGTCCGACATGAAGGCATCGGGCGCCCAATGCACCGGGATGAATACAATAGGATGTCCGAACGCTTTGGACGAAGCCAGCGTCTGCCGCACCAGGAACGTCGCCGCCTTGTCCAGCATGGCCAGCAGCTTGTCCTTGTTGCGATAAAGATCCTTCATCATGCCGGTGGCACCGCGAAAATAGTCCGCGAGTAGATCGTAGGGCGACACCGCGGTGGCGATGTAGGACATCGGAAAACCCTTTGCCATCATCCGCTGGGTGAAATCGGCGTGATGGCCGGCCCAGGTGTCGACGACCTCGGCTGCCTTCATGAGTTTTTCCAGCGCTGCGCGCACGCGAGGTTTTGCAAACATGCGAACTGAGGCAACCAAGCGGAAGTAATGCAGGCCGGGTAGATAGGGGAGTTCTTCAAAGCCCTCAAATACGCCGGCGACGCGCGGCAGATATTTCTGCAGATAGAAGCCGGTCGGATCGAACAGGAATTCGTCATACTCATCCGGCTTCATGTATTCGCGGTCGAGATATTGATAGGGCTGGTCGTCACGCACACCGTGCCCGGGCCACTGCAATTGCTTGAAGTCGATTGCTTCCAGCGCATTGCCGGTGGCAATGGCCAACATGGTCGGGGCAGGGGCGTCCGGCTCGAATTCAAGCATCGCGCGCTCGGCGATCTCTTTGGTTTTCTCGTAGTCGTACATCAGCTCCCGGTAGCTGATGCCGCCGTATTTTGCGAGCCAGAAGGTCGCCATGAACGCGGTCGGCATTCGGTCTGGTGTTTTCAGGGCGACGCAGTCCATGACGCGCTGCCAACGCGCGTCGTAGGCGGCCTTCGCTGCTGGCGTCTGGGTGTAGGTCTGCGGTGCATTCATGCGGCGACCCCCATCCAGTTCTTGCATAATGACACGGCGTCGATGGCGTTGGTGCCGAAGGCGTCGGCTCCGGTGTAATTCCGCACGGTTTCGTCAACCTGGCCACCGCCGATCATGATCTTGAGCTTGTCGCGCAGTCCGGCATCTTGAATGGCCTGAATTGTCTCTTTCATCGAATCGAAGGCGAGCGTGAGAAAGCCTGACAGGCCGACGACGTCGGGGCAAAATTCGTTGATCGCATCGATGAAGTTTTTGACCGGCACATCGATGCCGATGTCCTTGACCTCGAAGCCGTTGATGTCGAGCATGAAGGTCACGATATTCTTGCCGATATCGTGCAAGTCGCCATGCACGGTGCCGATCAGCACCTTGGCAAGTTTCTTAGGCTCTTCGCCGGGCGCCTGCTTGATCAGCGGCTTGGCGATAGCTCCAATATTTTCAAGCATCTCTCCGGCCAGCACGAGTTCGGGCAGAAAATACTCGCCTTTCTCAAAGCGCTTGCCGACGATATCCATGGCTTCGCGGCACAGCTCTAGCACTCGAAGTGGGTTCGCGCCTTCCTCGAGTAGCATCTTTTTGGCGAGGGCGAAGGCATCATCCTCGTTCATGTCGGAGAGCCATGCCACCAGATTTTTTTCTTGTTCGGTCTTCGCAGCCATCTCAACCTCCCAAATAAACCGTTCGTCTCACGCCGCGCGCGTGGTCACGCCGCGGCGAATTCCCGATTGCTCGATTGCTTCAGCCAACATGTCGTCGTTGCGGTATCCCATCAGATGCACGCCGGCGACGCCTTCGATCTCGCTGACCGCCCGTATCGTCTCAAGCAGCACGGTCTTGGCCTCGGCCTTTTGATTGCCAGCACTAGCAACGCGCGCCAGGACCGATTCCGGAATGTGTACGCCTGGCACATGGCGGGCCATGTGGCGGAGCGACTTGGCGCTACTTAGGGTTCCGACGCCAACGATGATGGCGCAGTGCTTGTGCAGGTCGTGCGCGCGGACCTTGGCCATGAATTCGGCCAGCATTGGCACGTCGAAGCAGAACTGGGTCTGGATGAATTGCGCGCCGGCGTCGATCTTTCGCTCCAGATTGCCGATGCGGTCGCGAAACGGAGGCACGAACGGATTGGCGGTGGCGCCTAGAAACAGATTGGGCGCGACGTCTAGCTTCCGGCCCGAGGCAAAAGTGCCGCGGTCACGCATGTTCTGGGTAATGCGCAGCAGCGAAATCGAATCGAGATCGAACACTGGTTTGGCATAGGGATGATCGCCCTGGCTGACGTCGTCGCCGGTAAGGCAGAGAATATTGCGTACGCCCAAGGCGGCCGCGCCCAATATGTCGCCCTGCAGCGCAATACGGTTACGGTCTCGGCAGGAGAACTGCGCCACCGGCGTTAGCCCGCTGGCGACTAGAACCGCTGCGGCCGCAGCGCTCGACATGTGGCAATTCGCGCCCGCACCGTCAGTAATATTGACGGCATCGGCTAAGTCGCAGAAGCGGGACGCGCGTGCAATTAGCACGCTGGGATCGCTAGAATCCGGCGGGGAGACCTCAACGGTGACGACGAAACGTCCAGATTTGCATGCCTGTTCGAAGCTGAAGGCCTCTCGTGCCGGTGCGGCGTAGGTGCTTATGGCGGATGGCTGCGCATGCGTGCCATCGATCACATGCAGCCACGACGAACGGTGCCAAAGCCGGTGATCAATTGGTTCGAGAAAGGCTTTGTTGTGCGGCCCGCCGATCCGCTTTTGTCCCTCGATCGCCTCGACCCATACGCAGCGCATGCTCGGATCGACCTCACAGCTGCCATCGGCGCGCACGCCGCCGCACGGCCCGTTGCGCATCTGCTTGGCGCAATTGGTCGGACACGCCATGCCGGTCGAAGACAGTACGCATTGTCCGCACATCTTGCAGTCGACGAGCAATTGTTTGGTTACTCGTTCGAACGGACGCAGGACGCGTTCCATGCGATGCGTGCCAAGCCACCGCAAGGGACGGCGTAGTTGCAACGCGAGCCGCGCGCCGGCATCATAAAACCGCTTGAGGGCCGGCGCGTGCCGTACGCTCCAGTGCCGCAGCGCCCTCATGCTGTGGTTCCCGGGCTTCTCGTTGACATGTCAACAAGAATATGGCACTTGGCCGGGCAGTTATTTGATTTTGGTCAAGCTTGCTGTGTTTCGATCTGTGGCATGGGAAGTGCGGGCATCCGCCCACCGGCGACCTGGACTAAGCGACCCATGAGCCTCCGCTCCAAAGCGCGCCGCGCCGGCCCCACCGCTCCCGACGACACGCGCATTTCGGCGCATGCCCTCAATCTCGACAATTATGTTCCGGCCTACCTGACTTATCTGGCCGGTAAAATTTCGAATTCAGCGTCGGCAACCTATCGCCCGCAATTTGGCATCGGCATCACCGATTGGCGGATCATGGCCTTGCTGGCGGCCGAGCCGTGGATTTCCGCCGGCCGCATTTGCGACGTCATCGGTCTCGATAAGGCGGCGGTTAGCCGGAGCGTGCGCGGGATGAAAGCGGTTGGTATCGTCGACCTGCATCGGGGTGACGACCAGTACCGGCAAACGATCGCCTTGACGCGCAAGGGTCTCGCCTTGCACGACCGCATCGTCAAAGTATCGCTTGCGCGCGAACGCCAGCTGCTCAAGGGTTTTTCCGCATCCGAGCGAAAAATGCTGATCACTTTTCTCTCGCGCATGCACACTCAAGTCGTTGACACAAACACAACTGAGATGCAGCGTTAGTGGTTGTGTGTACCGAAACCTGGGCGTACCGAAAACCTCATCCGACGGTGAATCGTATTTTGGCCAAATTAATTCCCTGTTCTTGCGTCAGGCTTCCCTGTTTCGCGAATACAATTCCCTGTTCCATTGAGCGCCGGGATATTGATTGATTGAGAGCGTGCATTTGCTCAGCTCCATCAGTTTTTTATTGACATCTCGGCACCGGCACCGTAGCCGCTATTCTTTGGCTGGTCATACGCGAAGGAAAATTGGCGGTTCTGAGCGAGGGCCGCAGACGACGCCGTTATAAAACCTATAGCGAACAGCAAGCGGAGATCAGCGGCGATACGCGCTTGAAGGACATCACTATTCCTCCCCGTGTATTGCGGCGGTCGGCATGAGGCCGTTGACCGCAGTTTTGCGCTTAAACGCGCTTTATTGCCAATCAAAGATTGTGGCCGCGAGCCCTTTGTTGTCAATCCCACACTACCACTGCATGGCACGCGCCGCCGCAGTTAATCGACCGCACCAATTGGGTAATCGAATGAAGGGCGGCGCATTGGTTGTGTGCCTTGGAGCAGATCTGAAGCAGCGCGCTTAGTCGATCTGCGAGGTGTCGCCGGTAAATTCCATCGGACAATAATGGGCACCGTGGAACAGGGCAGCAATTTCGTTTTCCTTTGCGCCACTCGCAAAGATCTCTGCCGCAAACACTTCAGAGTCGTCCTGCGGCCGGTAGCCGAGGAATTTCACATTCGTGTTATCCCAACGGCTACGTAAGTTGTTGGAAACGCCATAGACGGTCACAAAATGATAGCCAGAATGATCAATACAGCGACGCACGAGCTGCACCATGTCGCGGTGGCTGATCCAAGTGAGCAATTGGCGCGCTTCCACCGGCCGGTCGGGCGTTCGAAATGTGCCAATGCGCAGGCACGCAACGCTCAAATCATATTTATCAGCATAGAGGCGACCAAGCGCCTCACCAAACACTTTTGAAACCCCATAGCGCGAGTCTGGCCTGGGGGCGACAGTATTGTCGATGAAGCGTTCACGTCGATGAAAACCGACGGCGTGATTGGAGCTGGCGAAAACAATGCGTCTAACGCCCTGGCGGCGTGCGCTTTCAAAGACGTTAAAGCAGCCCTCGATATTAAGCGAAAGCACCGTCTCCCATTCGGCCTCCTCAGGCACGCCGGCGAGATGTACGACACAGTCGATTCCCGCCACGGCTTTATCGAGCGCCGCCATGTCGCGGATGTCAGTCGCGCAAACTTCTTCGCCGGTATCGGCTGCGCCCAATGGGGCGATGTCAACTAGGCGAATAAGCGAATAGCTGCCACGTAGGCCTTTGCGCAGCGCGTCGCCAATTTTGCCCGCAGCGCCAGTAATAAGTATGCGTTTCATAAGAGACCCCGAAAATGTCTATCTTCGGTTAGCAAATGTGGCGTTAGTAGCAAGCCGTCATCTGTAGTTTGCCGCATCGCAACTTCATTTCATAAGCTCCGTGGTCGACGATTGCGCAGTCTCGCCGAAGCGCCTTTCGTAGGCGCGAATATAAGCCTCTGGTGAAGGCTTGAGGTGGCGCCGAGTGAGTGCGATCAAATCGTCACGACGCGAGCGGCGCAACGCTTCGATCATGGCGACGTGATCGCGGCGTGCACGATTGAGCGCATCCGGAAACGCGTTGGCATAAGATCGTATTCCATATACCTTTTGTGCGAGGTGATCGATTGTGTCGATCAGGCAAGAATTTCCGCAAAGACCGAATAGCGTCTGGTGGAAATGGAGGTTGGTGTAGAACACGGTAAGCATGTCACCTTTGTCGATCGCCGCACTATGCCGCTTTTGAAGATCGTTAAGTTTAGCAAGCGCACTGGCGGCAACCGGAAAAGGAAGAATGCGCGTGGCCATGACCTCGACTTCCTCGCGAACCGCATAAATATCCATGACATCCTTTGGCGTAAGATCGCGCACGATCGCACCGCAATTCGGTATCCGATGTACAATTCCCTTCTTCTCGAGCTCGAATAGAGCGAGCCGAACATCGCCGCGATGCGTGCTGAAGCGGTCACACAGATCTTGTTCAATAAGGCGTTCGCGCGGGTGGCGTCGCCCGAGGACAATGTCTTCTTCCAGGCTGGTCGCGATGACATCGACAATGGCTGGTTTCTGCATCGGGTGTTGCGACAACGACACGCTCGCCTGTCGTTTTTCCGCAGCGCGCGGACCCGGCTTTCTATGGGGTGTTCTACTGGCGGCCATTGGGAATCTTGGGCTCCTTCGAACATTTTTTAATCAGTTGACGGCGAGATATTAAATACAATATTGTATACAATAGGCAAGTAGGCACCGTGATTTCACACGGGCAGAAACCGGTACGCTGGCCGGGTACGGGGAGGAACTTAAAATGCAGAAAACTCTCAATGGTTCTAATGGAAAGCGGCAACGCCGCCGAGACTTCCTTAGGGCGGCCGGCGGCGCGATCGCTGCCGGCGCATTCGCGGCGATCCCGCGGATCGGCAGGGCGACAGAAACTGTCAACATCGGCGGTTTATACCCGGTCACGGGAAGCTTCGCGCAAATTGGCCAGGCTTGCGTCAATGCGGCCAAGCTCGCGGTCGAGATGGTCAATGAGGCCGGCGGCATCAAGTCGCTCGGCGGCGCCAAGCTCAACCTGATCCTCTCCGACGTGCAAAGCGACACCACGGTCACGCGCACGGAGACCGACCGCCTGATTAGCGGCAACAAGTTGGCGGCGATTCATGGCTGCTACGCCAGCGCCCTGACGCTTATCGCGAGCGAGGTCGCCGAACGAGCCAAGGTCGCGATCATTACCGGTTCCAGCTCGGATATGCTTAACAAGGGTCGCCACTACACGTTCACACCGTTTGCCCGTGCCTCGCAATTTGCCAAGGCGCAGCTGCAAATGTCGAAACTGGTGAGTGATAAGCCAAAGGTGGCCGTGGTGTTCGAGAACACGGCGTTCGGCACCTCGACGTCCAATGGCCTCAAGGAACAGGCGCCCGGCGAGGGCGTGGAGATCGTGCTGTTCGAGCCGTATTCGGCTGGCTTCGCCGACGCCGGTCCGCTGCTCAACAAGGTCAAGGCCTCCGGCGCCGACATGTTGTTCGCCGTATCTTATCTCAACGACCTCATCCTAATCGTGCGCACGGTCAAACAGATCGGCCTCAAGGTCGGCATCAACGGTGGCTCGGGCGGTTTCGTCGTTCCGGATTTCTACAAGAATGTCGGCGAACTCGCGGAAGGGCTTCAGGGCGTGGCGCACTGGAATCACGACATCGACGCCAATGCGCAGAAAGTGAACGCCGAATACAAGAAGCGGTATGGGGAGTTTCTGTTCGAGTATGGGGGCGGCTTGGTCGCACAGACCTTTATGCTCGCCGATGCGCTCGAAAGGGCGCAATCGACAGATCCGCAAAAGGTCCGTGATGCGCTCGCCGCGATCGACGTTTCCTCGGGTTACGCAGCGATGGCGCCGGGCGGAAAAGTCAAATTCGGCCCGGACGGCAAGAATTTCTACGGCCATCCGGTCGGGGTGCAATGGCAGCACGCCGATCTGGCGAGCATCTTTCCCAAGGCTGACGCGCGCGCGCCGTTGATGAAAACATAAGCGTCGTAACCGGCGATGCTTGAAACAGTGGTTCAGGCCGTCATCAACGGCCTGCTCATCGGTGGAATCTACGCGCTTGTTAGCATCGGCGTGACACTGATCTTTGGCGTCGTGAAGATCGTGAACTTCGCCCAAGGCGAGTTCGTGATGATCGGCATGTATATCAGCTACTTCCTTTCGACTTACTTCGAAATAGATCCTTTGCTGTCGCTGGCGGTCTCCATGCCGGTCCTGTTTGTGATCGGCGTGGGATTGCAGCAGTTACTGATTCGGAGGGTTCTCGGGCTCGGCGACATGCCACAGATCTTCCTTACCTTCGCGTTGTCCTTGTTATTGATGAACGTCGCATTGCTGCTGTTCACGGCCAATTACCGGACCCTGCATACATCTTACTCGGACATGGCACTTCATTTCGCGGGGCTTTATGTGCCGGTGGCAAAACTCGTCGCCTTCGTCCTGGCGATGGTGCTCAGCGGCATTCTCTGGGCGTTCCTTCATTCCACCGACATGGGTAAGGCGATGCGCGCCGCCGCGCAAAAGCCCGAGGTGGCGATGCTAATGGGCATCAACCCCGATCGGGTCTTCTGCGTTGCGACTGGGGTGTCCCTCGCGCTGGCTGGCGCCGCCGGTTCGCTGCTCATGCCGTTCTATCCGGCATCTCCGACGGCCGGCCAGGTGTTTGTGTTGATGGCCTTTGTCGCCGTTGTCCTGGGTACTTTGGGGAATATCAAAGGCGCACTCATTGCAAGCCTCATGATGGGTATCGCCGAGTCGCTCGGCATCCAGTTCGTCGGCGCCGACTCCGGATTGATCGTAGTCTTCGCTATGCTGCTGTTAACGCTGGCTGTTCGGCCGAGCGGCTTGGCTGGCGGGAGGTCCCGCTGATGCACCGTCTCAGTAATTCCGCGCGCATCGGCCTGGTCGCGCTTGCGACGGTTGTTATATTGCTGCCTCTCGTCGTGACCAACCATTTCGCCATCGACATCTGCATCAGAATTCTGCTGTTCGCCTTTATCGGCGTCGCCTGGAATCTAATGGGGGGCTACGCCAAGCAACTTTCGCTCGGCCACGCCGCCTACTTCGGATTAGGCGCCTACACGTCGACGATTATGCAAATCAAATTCGGCATCTCGCCTTGGATTGGCATGCTCGCCGGCGGTGTAGTCGCCATGCTGGCGAGTTTGCCGATCGGCGCAGTGTGCTTCCGGCTTCGCGGGCCCTATTTCGCCATCGCCACGATCGCGACGGCGCAAGTCCTGATGTTACTGTTCCTTAAATTTCGCGATTTCGCCTGGGGCGCCGAGGGAACAACAATCCCCAACCTCGGCAATGCGCCACTGATGATGCAGTTCGAGGCGAAGGCGCCGTATTACTACATAGCGCTGGCAATGCTGGCGCTTGGACTTGCCATCACCTATCGCATCGAGCGGTCGTGGATGGGATTTTACCTGGTCGCCATCGGCGAGGATGAAGACGCGGCCGAAGCCGTCGGCGTGAACGCACCGCAAGTCAAACGCAATATCTACATGATCAGTGCGTTTCTGACGGCGTTGGCAGGCACTTTCTACGTCCAGTACATCTATTTCATCGACCCAAACACCGCGTTCAATTTCAGCATTTCAGTTGAGGCCGCGTTGGTCTCGATCGTCGGCGGCATCGGTACGTTGTGGGGACCGGTTATCGGCACGGTGTTGTTGGAAACGACATCGGCACTACTGCAAAGTTGGCTTGGCAGCGGCGTCGGCGGAGTGCAACTCACGATCTACAGTCTGATCTTAATCTCCGTGATTCTATGGCGACCGACCGGTCTGCTCGGCGTTTTTACCGACGCCTATAAATGGATTGTCCACGCACCGCCGGCAAAACAGGCTGCGATCGATGGCTGAAGCGCTCGTCGTCCGCAACCTCAGTAAACGGTTCGGCGGATTGCGCGCCGTTCAGGACTTGAGCTTTTCGGTCAATGAAAACGAAACCGTCGCACTGATCGGGCCGAACGGTGCGGGTAAGACAACGAGCTTCCATTTGATCACCGGCTTTCATCGGCCCGACGAAGGCTCGGTCACCGCCTTTGGCCGCGAAATCATTGGTCTGCGGCCGCACGATATTTGCGCGCACGGCCTGGCGCGGACATTCCAGGTGGCGAGACCTTTCGGCAGCATGACCGTGCTCGCGAACGTGATGACCGGCGCGTTTTTACGCGTTAAGAAGCCCGAGGTTGCGCGCGCGAAGGCGCACGAGGCGATCGAATTCGTCGGGCTGACAGCCAAGGCGCACACACCAGCGCGCGACTTGACCACGATCGACCAGCGGCGGCTCGAGATGGCACGGGCGCTGGCGACCGAGCCGCGGCTTTTGCTGCTCGACGAGGTTATGGCTGGCCTCAATCCGTCAGAAATCGATCAAGCCGTCGCGTTGGTCGGAAAACTGTCGGGACGCGGACTGACCATCATCATCGTGGAACACGTGATGCGCGCGATCATGGCCGTTGCGTGTCACATCGTGGTTCTCGATCACGGACAGAAGATTGCCGAAGGCAGCCCCAAGGAGGTCGTCGAGAACCAGGAGGTCATTCGCGCCTATTTGGGCTTCGGTTATGTGCACGTCGCAACGTCGGGAGATACCTAGTGTTGGCATTGTCCGGAGTGACCGCCAGTTACGGCACCGTCCCGGCGGTCAGCGATGTGACCATCGACGTCGGCGAAGGCGAAGCCGTTGGCCTTTTGGGCGCCAACGGTGCCGGTAAAAGCACCACTTTGCGCGCCATCTCGGGACTAGTGCGGTTGACGTCGGGGACGATCATATTTTCCGGGACCGACGTTGGATCGCTGCCACCCTACAAGGTCACTGATCTCGGCATCGCCCATGTGCCGGAGGGCCGCCAGGTGTTCCCCGAGATGACGGTGCAGGAGAACTTGGAGATCGGCGCCTACGTACCGAGCGCCAAGGCCGAGCGCAGCCAGACGCTCGAACTTGTTTTTAGCATATTCCCCGTGCTGGCCGAGCGGCGCAAGCAACTCGCCGGAACAATGAGCGGCGGCGAACAGCAGATGCTCGCCGTCGGACGCGGTCTGATGTTAAAGCCGCGTTTGCTGATGCTGGACGAACCCTCGCTTGGCCTTGCGCCGGTCATGGTCGATGTCACCTTTCAGAAGATCCAGGAAATCCATGCCATGGGTACGGCGATTCTGTTGGTCGAACAGAACGTGAGCCGAGCGTTGAGTTTGGTGCAACGGGCCTATGTGCTGGAAAGCGGCAAAGTGATAATGCACGGCACCAGCGCGGACCTGGCGAACAACAAACAGGTGCAGGCGGCCTACCTCGGAATGTAACGTGGGGGATTTAGTTTCGGATATTTGCCAGATCATGAAACATTCCATCCGAGCAATCTTACGTGCCGGCAGACTACAGAGGGCGCAATGACATTGACAAAGAGCGATTTAGAATTCCTGCAATCCATCGACACGCCAACCGTCTGCAACATTGTCGAGATGGTAGTACCTGAACGTCGCGGTCATGGCTTTACAACTGGACATTTATACTGCCCGTTTCCCGAGCTTCCGCCAATGGTGGCCTTCGCGAAGACTGTGTCTATCCGTGCGAAGGACGCTTTTTCACTTGGTCAGACAGATTATATGCACAAGCGCATGGATTATTTGGAATATGTCGCTTCCGAACCGCGACCAAGCGTTGTCATGATTCAGGATCTCGACGAACCGGCTGGATACGGCGCATTTTGGGGTGAAGTGCAGTCGAACGTGCACAAGGCGCTTTGCTGTATTGGCACGGTGACAAACGGGTCTATTCGCGACATTCCGATGATCGCACCGGGGTTTCAAATGCTTGCTGGGTCAATTTCACCGTCGCATGCCTACGTTCACGTTGTCGATTTCGGACGTGACGTGACAATTAAGGGCATGGCGGTACAAAGCGGCGACTTAGTTCATTTTGATCGCCACGGCGCCGTTGTTGTTCCGAGCGACAAAATGGGAGAAATGCGAATAGCACTCGATAAATTGTTGAAGAACGAGGCGCGGATTATTGAAGCTGCACGAGCGCCTGGCGCGGATGTTGAAAAACTCAAAGCCGCTATACTTGGCTAGCTTTTATAAGAAGTTACCTTGATACGTCCGGATATGATTTTCGGTAGGGACAGGAGGCGGCAGCGACGTAAAGTCGCCACGCATGCAGGTGCAAGTGTTTTACCTCGGAGTGCGGTGGCGAGAAAGCCGGCTAGCTTCTTGTGTTTTGCATCACTAATACGTCCGGATGAGATTTTCGGAAGGGACAGCCGGTCTCTCGTCCCATTCAGCGGATCGGGATTATAAATTCACACGCAATTCTTGGGAGACTTCATCACCAATATGTGCGGGTTTAGGTTTTCGGTACACACAACTGTCTTCGTTGGTGTGAATTATCATTTCCTCTAGGCGATAAACCGCCCAGCCCGATCAATCGTGTTAGCGAACAAATTCAAAACCCCGGGCAAACAGCCTGGGGTTTTTAGATTTTTGTGTTTAAATTGGTCGCGTGGCTGGTTGCGATGCGCCGAAGGGAGCTTAGAACCTCGCGGTGACACCGATGATCGGGCCATGCATTGTCATGTTGAATTCGTATTCGTTCAGACCGCTGCCTTTCGAGTAATCGACATACAGGGCCCTGTAGCCCGCCATGCCGCTCCAGGTGATGCCGTTGTGGACGTAGAAGTCATAATTGAGGGCAGCTAGTGCCTGCCAGGAAAACTTGCTTCCCACGCCGAAGCCACCGACGTCACCACTGGCAACGAAGTTCCAGCCCGGCGAAAATTGGTGGCGCAGCCGAAGGCCAACCAGCGGATCGACCCAGTTGGCGCTACCGGACGCCGTAAGTGTTCCATCCGCGTTGCGCGTGAGATCGCCGATATTGATCGTTCCGGACGCGGATACGCTGGCATCAGCGCTCTGCCACCACCCGCGCGCACCGCCGAAAACATCGATGGCCGTGCCGGAGCCCGGAACACTGGTGGATCCCCAGTGCGCAACCTCATAGGCGGCCGCCATTTCGGCGATAACCATTTGGTACTTCAAACCTGCCGATGCTCCGACCGCGGCGTTGATGGCGTCGACGCCGCGCGATCGCTCCATGCTCGCGTCTAGTCCAATCTTCAAGTAGACCACGTCGGCGAAAAGCGAGAGTCGGCCATTGCGAGCTTCGAAATATCCCATAAAAGCCATGAGGTCTTTCGGGATTTCTGAACGCCGCACAAGATCCATTAGATCATTGAAGTCTACATTGACGTCAGCCGTACGGCCTTTGACTGTGGTCGAGCCATTCATCAACGTTACCCACGCATAGGGTGTGGCAGTAAACGTCCATGGATTGAGAACCGGAGCCGGCCGGACAATAGCCTTTGTCGGCATCGGCGTTAGGTCCGCGGCCATCGCCGCGCCCGACAGGCATATCCCCAATACCAACCCAACGGTAATCCGCAACCACAATCCACAGTGTTCAGATATTCCCATCACCCCATCCGTGATATAGCGATTGTGCAGTCCCTTACGAGCACACTATAGCAGAGTTCAACAGTTGCCGATCATGAATTTGGCTTCGGAAGCGAGATTTTTGCCGCGTGTGACCCAATTGCTGCGTTGTGGGGTGCAGCTAATGTGCGTCGGCCGAGCGGGGACTTGATCTGCGTCAACCGCTGCAAAAAGCAGCGGTGCGCGATTACCGTGTTTAACCGGCCTTATTTGACCGACGGCCACGCGACTGACATCGTGGTGGCTGATAGCAAGAGACAAGATTGCCAGCGCGTTTGAATAGCAAGCGGACTCCGCCTGAAATACGAGAATGATCCGCGTTGCGGTCCAGTTTTGAAAATATGGAGTTAGAGCATGAGCACGATAAGGAACATTCTGCTTGGCTCGTTCGCGTTGGCCGCCGCCGCAACCGTGGCAAGCGCGCCGGTAGCCGCCCAGCAGCAAAAACCTAACATCCTCGTCATCATGGGTGACGACATCGGCATGTGGAACATCAGCGCTTACAGCCACGGCATGATGGGCTTCCAAACTCCCAATATTGATGGCATTGCCAAAGAGGGCGCGATATTTAGCGACATGTAGGCCCAACAGTCCTGCACCGCAGGGCGGGCGGCGTTTGTCACGGGCCAGTCGCCCTTCCGCACAGGGCTGCTCAAAGTCGGCCTGCCGGGCGCTAAGGAAGGGTTGTCTGATAAAGACCCGACGCTCGCGGAACTGCTCAAACCGTAGGGCTATGCGACCGGCCAGTTCGGCAAGAACCACTTGGGCGACCGCAACGAGTTTCTGCCCACTGTCCATGGGTTCGACGAGTTTTTCGGCAATCTTTACCATCTGAACGCTGAGGAAGAGCCGGAAAATCCCGACTACCCGAAACCACCCGCATATCCGAATTTCCACGCGAGGTTCGGGCCGCGCGGCGTCTTGCACACGTTCGCGTCGAATAAGGACGATCCCACCGAGGATCCGCGCTTTGGCCGCGTGGGCAAGCAGACTATCGAGGACACCGGCCCGCTAACTAAAAAGCGCATGGAGACTGTCGACGAGGAATTCCTCGCCGGGGCTATGAAATTCATTGACCAGAGCCATAAGGCCGGCAAGCCCTTCTTCGTCTGGTTCAACTCAACTCGAATGCATATCCACACTCACCTCAAGCCGGCATCGGACGGCAAGACCGGTTTGGGTGTGGCAGCCGATGGTATGGTCGAGCATGATGCTATGGTCGGCCAGCTTCTCAAGCAACTCAACGACCTCGGCATCGCGAACAATACTATTGTTGCCTATACAACCGACAACGGCGCGGAAGAGTTCTCTTCGCCGGATGGCGGCACCACACCGTTCCACGGCGAGAAGAATTCGAGTTGGGAAGGTGGCTACCGCGTCCCCGCCACGATCCGCTGGCCGGGCGTTATCAAGCCGGGCACCGAGATCAACGGTATCGTGTCGCTCGAAGACTGGGTGCCAACCTTGGTAGCGGCCGCTGGTGAGCCAAATGTCACGCAGAAGCTGCTGACCGGCTACCAAGCGGCGGGTAAGACCTTCAAGGTCCACTTGGACGGATACAACCTGCGTCCCTTACTGGATGGTTCAGGCGCAGACCCGCGCAAAGAGTTTTTCTACTGGACGGATGACGGCAATCTCGCCGCCGTGCGCTACGATCGGTGGAAGCTCGTGTTCCTTCAGCAAAAGGAAGTTGGCTTCAAGGTTTGGTCGACACCGTTGGTGCCTCTGCGCGTGCCGTTGATCGAGGACCTGCGCGGCGATCCCTTCGAGCGGGCCACGGATGAAGCGGAGAAATATGGGAATTATATCCTCAATCACGCGTTCCTGCTCGTGCCGGCGCAAGCATTTGTGGGCCAGCACTTGCAAACTTATATCGAGTATCCGCCTCGCCAGAAGCCCGGCACCTTCTCGCTCGATCAAGTGCTGCAGAAACTCCAAGAAGGGGGCAGCAGCGGTAAGCACTGACACCGAACTTACGGAACCTTCGACGCGCACGACCGGGCCGCACTCGTTCAATCGGGTGCGGCCATTGTCGTTCTACGGAAATTGCCGCCGATCACGCTGCGGTGCGTTTGGCTGCTTTTGGCACATAGCGGAGCCGGTAAAGCGGACATTGCAACTCGGCCGCCGAATGTCGGCTTATGACCAGAAGCGGACCTGCGGTGCACCGGGCATGACGTCGATATTGCTGCGGATGATTGCCACTCCTGATATTCTGTTTGGCCTGACTGGTTGCAATTGGGTTATGCGAGCGAATTGACCTCAGTTATTTGCTGCAGCACAAAAGCTCGGCGTGGCCGCACAATGTTTCTGGCGCCTGACCATAGGAGAGTAGTGTGAGTGCACTCGCAATCTCTTTAATTGCGTTCGCCTTTGTTTTCGCGGGCGCATCACTCGGTATGTACCTCCGCAATGCCCTTCCCGAGGGGCACCTCCAGGACGATGTAAAGGATGTTGTGCGGTTGAGTACAGGTCTCATCGGGACAATAGCGGCTCTTGTTTTAGGGCTGCTGATTGCTTCGGCAAAAAGTTCGTACGATGCGAGGGATACCCAGGTCAAACAGATTACTGCCGATCTCATTCTTCTTGATGGCCTGCTAGAGCACTATGGACCGGACGCAAAGATTTTGCGTGTTGCGCTTCGTAACGCGGTCCCTCCATTGATTGACCGAATTTGGAGCGAACACGATAGTGGTAAGGCGGCACCATTTGTGGCAACCGCCGAAGCGCAGATATTTGTCGATAAAATCCAGGAACTCAAGCCAGACAACGAACCAAAACGCGCGCTTCAAGCGCGGATCCTAAGTGCTGCCGCCGATTTAGGGCAGGCGCGTTTGTCTTTGTTCGCTCAAGCGCACGATTCTATTCCAATGCCATTTCTTGCGATCCTCGTTTTTTGGCTCACAACGATTTTTGCCAGCTTCGGTCTGTTTGTTCGGGCTAACCCAACAGTGATCGTCACATTTTTTGTCGGTGCGCTATCAGTCTCGGCTGCAATTTTTCTGATCCTGGAAATGGATCAGCCTCTTTCGGGACTGTTGCAGATTTCCAGCGAGCCGCTGCGCCACGCGCTTGTGCCCCTTGCTCAATAAGGCTTAGTGAGGCCAATGAAGATGATCGGAATAACCTCGGCAGCGCGTATAGGTGATAGTCCGTAATTGATGCAGTGTTCGAGAAGTAGATGTTTGATGCGACGGCTGGCGGTGCTGGCCAACTTTAGCGGCCATACCGAGGGACTTGCCTAAACCGTCAGGTCCTAGGCCGAAATCATGGTTGCCGAGTGTGGTAGCATCGTAACTCATCCGAGCGAGAAGTTGCGGTTCGCCACCGGTCTCACGCGTGGCGGCGCCGATCGTGGTCCCCATGCTGTAATCACCACCGTTGAGCACCAACACGAGACCTTCGCCGTTGCGCGCGGCTTTCCTCTTCGCGATCAGCGTAGCGAGATGCGCAAGGGCGTGTACTCATAAAATAAGCCGCATGTTCGCTTTGGTCCAACAACGGACAAATTATTGCGACGCAGCGAATGTCCGCTAAGTGCCATGGACATAGCTACTTACCACCGCTTATGTCTGCATCTAGGGGCCTATCGCGCGTTGCGCATCCGCGAGCGCTTGTTCGCACGCGGTTTTGTCACCTGCGCTGTCGGCGGCGCGTGCACGTAACATGGCCTGCCTGACAGTTTCAACGGTTTGGGGCGACACCTCGCCAAGTCTTTCCTCAGCGGCAGCTATTGAGCGCGGTGTCGGTTGATCACTCATACCGGCGACATTTCCCTCTCGAGCAGTCGGCCCCGCGGCTGCCTTCGCTTCTAGCTTGGCGTTGATGCGGGTCATCATGTTGTCGATCTTTTCCGAACAAGGACCGGCATAGCTCGCCGACATAGAAGCCGCAAATGCGATTGCGCCGAGTAAAAATAATCTCGGAGCGACCATGACATTCTCCCAACAAGACCAAACGGGTTAAGTCCATTTGGAGGAGTTAAAGGCGGGCGACCTGTACTCAAGCCGCCCGCCGTATAGGTCATTTCAATTAGTCGCTAGGACCGTGGCTCGCTTTCTCGGCCTCCTGCATCCTTTTCCCCATCTCCGCTTTGATTGCATCAAGATTGAAGCTCGCGCCACGCTGCATCGGCGGATAGTCGAGGAAGGTCTGGATTTCCTTGCCAATTACCTGCTGGACAAACACGAAGCGCCAGAATTGGTACTTGAACCAATCGAAGTATTGCTGCGCACCGTCTTTCGTCCCATTGCTCGGCCAGCCCGTACGCTCGAACGGATCGAGGCGCAAATTAGTGATGTAAGGCACGTCCGGGTGGGTTTTTTCGCCCAACCAACCAGCGGGTTGGTCGATGAAGCGGAACTTATAGTCGTCAATGCGCACCGCGCCGACCGTGCTTTCGCCGAGGTAGAAAATCTCGTGACGCGCGGACGGCCCTTTGCCGGTGATGGCGGCCATCTGGTTGTAGCCATCCAGATGGTTCTTGTAGGTCCGGTCACCGATCGTTTTACCCTTCAACAATTCTTCGGTGATGTTCGGGTTACCTGCTGCGGCCACGAAGGTCGGCAACCAATCCATGCCGGAGAAGATGCCATTCTGCACTGAGTCCGCAGGCACATGGCCGGGCCAGCGAAGGAGTGCGGGTACGCGGAAACCACCCTCAAGGACCGTTCCTTTGGACTGCGCGAACGGCGTCTGACCGCCATCGGGCCATGTAAAAACCTCGGTGCCGTTGTCGGTGGTGAAGACGACGATGGTATTGTTGTCCTCGCCCATGTCCTTGATCTTCTTCATGACTAAACCGACATCGTCATCGAGTTGGGCCATGCCGGCTTCTTCTTCCGACCAGCCGTTCTCCGCGTTGCGCATCGCTTCGTACTTCGGGGAAAGATGCGTGACGATGTGCATGCGTGTCGGGTTGAGCCAAACGAAGAACGGCTTGCCGTCCTTTTTGGCTTTGTCCATGAAATTGATGGCGAGGTCGCGGATTTCGTCGTCCACCGTTTCCATGCGCTTGGGATAGAGCGGGCCGGCATCTTCGATCCTTTGCTTGCCGATTTTGCCCCAACGCGGCATCACCGTCGGATCATCTTTCTCGGTGGCCCAGCTATGAACCATGTTGCGTGGGCCGACGACATTCAACAGATTCTGCGGATAGTTGGGATGTGCCGGGTCTTCCATCGCATCGAGGTGATATAAATAGCCGAAGAACTCATCGAAGCCGTGAACGGTCGGCAAGAACTCGTTCTTGTCGCCAAGGTGGTTCTTGCCGAACTGACCGGTGGCGTAGCCCATCGATTTCAAGATCGTCGCAATGGTCACAGCCTCGGCAGGCAGGCCGACCGACGCGCCAGCCTGACCGACCGTGGTCATGCCAGTGCGGATCGGTAGCTCTCCGGTAATGAAGTTCGCGCGACCCGCCGTGCAACTTGCCTCGGCATAGTAGTCCGTGAACAGCATGCCCTCTTTCGCTAGCTGATCGAGGTTCGGCGTCTTGCCTGCCATCATGCCACGGTGGTAGGCGCCGATATTCCACATGCCGATGTCGTCGCCCATAATGACAACGATGTTAGGCTTTTTCGGTTGCTGGGCGATTGCCGGTGCGGAAGCCGCCATTGCGGCCGCCACGCACGAAGCCAACAGACCGAACCTGATTGTACGGTTCAAACTCATAAACTCATCTCCCTGGTGACTGATGCGCTAGAGGTTTATCGTAGCCGTGTTTCAGCTTGACGACTGATTTCACGTCTGGCGCAAAACGGACTGCTGATCGTTAGGTGCAATAGATTAGACACCAATATCTGGGGTAAGTCTGTATTTATTTGAACAATGACGCACCGATCACGAAGGTTTGGGGTGTGGTACTCTGATGCTGAACCTCACCTGTTCAACACACGTCCACTTTGTGTGATTTGCGATCATCTTTATTTTTATGTTTTGATTATTTTGTCCGCTTCGGGTCATAAGCGGACAAACCGTCACTGGCCCAAAACTCACCTTTGTCCGCTTTGGTCCAATAGCGGACATTGAGTGGCGCATCCAAGGTAGTGATAGGGTCGCCGTTTATGAGTCCACGCCCTAGACATTCTTCGCCGCGCCTAATTGCAAATATAAGGGCGGTACAGTCGTCTTTAAAAAGTGTATTTTAGAAAGGTGATCGGACTCGGCGATAGTGTAATGAACTTGACAAAACTAAACATATTACCGAACGACTGCCGTCGGAATGTGGCGTTCGTCGGAGCGATACAGGCCTCACTTAGGCACTTCATTTCGTCATTCGGTGGTGAAATTGGTTCTTTCGTGAACCGTGCCTCTCTAGGAGTTGCGGCGATCGCGGTAACCACCCTGCTTTTCGCCTGTCTGATGCCGGTATCTGCCGGCGCGCAGACTGACAGCGCCGCAAAATATGTCGGGGTTGAGGTCTGCGCCGGCTGCCATCTAAAAGAGGCAGGACGCTGGAAGGACTCTCACCACGCATTGGCGATGGAGAGAGCGACGCCAACTACGGTGCTGGGCGATTTTTCCGGCATCTCAGTTGAGAATTTCGGTGTGGTCAGCACTTTCTCGCGCGTCGGTGACAAATTCATGGTGCGCACCGACGGTCCCGATGGAAAACTGCATGACTACGAGATTACCTACACGTTCGGCATCGATCCACTTCAGCAATATCTGATCGGATTTCCCGACGGGCGCTACCAGATGCTCGGGCTTGCTTGGGATACCCGACCGAAGGCCAACGGTGGTCAACGCTGGTTCCATCTCTATTCGGACGAGAAGCTCCAGCCAGGGTCACTGCTGCACTGGACCGGTCGCGACCAGACATGGAACTACCAGTGTGCCGCCTGCCATACGACCGATCTGAAAAAGAACTACAATCTTTCAGCAAACACATACGCGACAACCTGGACCAGTCTCGGCGTGACGTGCGAGGCCTGCCATGGCCCTGGATCCCGCCATGTCGCATGGGCGAAGACGGGTGCAAGCCCCGCGCCTGGCGGCAAATCCAACCTCTCCGACAAGTCTCGGATGGGTTTGGAGGCTTGGCTAAAGGCAACCGATTCCGGCCAATGGAAAATGAACCCCGCGACGGGAACCGCTCGGCGCACCGAGCCGCTGGTTTCAAACGAACTCGACACCTGCGCCCCTTGTCATTCACGACGGAAGCTTCTCGTAGCTGGGCTAGCGCCGGATACCCCATTTCTCGATGCGGCATTGCCGGCTCTCTTGGAGCCGGGCCTTTATCACGCGGACGGGCAGATCGACGGCGAGGTGTTCGAGTATGATTCCTTCCTTCAAAGCGCTATGCATAAAGCTGGAGTTGTCTGTTCCGACTGCCACGAGCTGCACGCCGGAAAACTGCGCGCCGAAGGCAACGCTCTTTGTACAAAATGCCACCTGCCGGAAAAATTCGACGTAACGGCTCACCATAAGCATCAGCCTGGCAGCGCCGGCGCGCAGTGCGTCAATTGCCACATGCCTACCAAGACCTATATGGTTGTGCACGACCGGCGCGACCACAGCATCCGCATTCCGCGTCCAGACCTGTCAGTCTCAATTGGCACCCCCAACGCCTGCAGCCAGTGTCATACCGACCACTCGGCCGAGTGGGCGGCAAAGGCGGTCGCCACATGGTATCCGAACGGCCGCCAGACAAAGCTGCACTACGGCACGGCCCTCCATGCCGGCCGCACCGGTGCAATCGATGCGGAACGCCAGCTCGGCCTATTAATTCTGGACAAAAGCCAGCCTGCCATTGCGCGGGCGAGTGCCATGCTGCTTCTGTCTCGCTATGCGTCCGCGGCCTCAGAGCCTGCCATCAAATCGGCGATCGCCGACCCGGATCCGCTCGTGCGCATGGCCATGGCGCGTGCATTACCGGCATCCGCGCCACGCGCGGTCATTGAAGCGACCCTTCAGCTTCTTGGCGATCCAGTGCGCGCTGTACGCACCGAGGCAGCACGGGCGCTTGCTGGGGTCGACCCGCAGACGATGACTCCAGAGCAACGCAGCTCTTTTACCCTCGCCTATCAGGAGCTGATAGCTGGCGAAATGATCAACTCCGACCGGCCGGAGACACATCTCAACCTCGGCTTGGTGAAGATGCGGCGCAAACAACTCAACGAAGCGGAAGCCGAATACCGCACCGCGCTTCGGCTCGACCAAAAATTCGTTCCTGCCATGGCAAACCTTGCCGATCTCGATCGAGAGCGCGGCATGGACAAGGAAGGAGCAGAGCTACTGCGTCACGCAATTGCGATCGAGCCGAACAATGCGGCTATCAAGCATTCGCTCGGCCTCTTGCTTGTGCGAGAACGCAACTACACCGAAGCGCTGTCTCTTTTTCGCGAGGCTGCCGCGCTTGCACCCGACAATGCGCGTTACGCTTACGTCTACGCTGTCGCACTCAACTCTAGTGGCTCGACCGTCGAGGCGAAAGCACTCCTGATACGCACGCACAATCAGCATCCGACCGACCGTGACGTTTTAATGACATTAATTGCGATTGAGCGAGACAACGGCGATTACACCGCAGCACTAACGCATGCGCAGGAATTGGCCGCACTTGAACCGAGAAACCCGCAGATTCGCGCGCTGATAGAGGATATGCGCAGGCATCTGCGGCGCTAAAACCCAACCACATTTAGCGCAGCCAGCCCATGATTGGATCTCTCAACGGCTGATTCAAAGAAATCCGTCAAGTCGTTTGATTTGCTTCAACCGTGGGGTTCCTGGAATGTAACTATTATCGATGTCAATACTGATCCGTGGTGACCTATAATAAGACCCCAGGTTCGTGTTTGGGTTTGGGCCTGGAACTTTTTCCTTTTCATGATCTGACGGATTTTTTGTACCAGCGGGATAGAGATTACTGCAGACATAGGATGAATCCGCTGGTCGGCATGTTGATCTACAGCGCAGTCGTCACGCTGTATCTTGCACACCTCAGTTACGCAGATGGAATGACTGGCGTCATTCTATGGTTCGCGGTTGCGCTTCACGCAATACTTTCAATCTTCCTCGCTCGCGCTTGGCTAGCCACTGAGGCGAGATAATGAGGTAGCCGATTTTTGGGTCAGGCCAGATCTTGGAAATTGCTGAATGTCCGCTCTTGGCACAAAGCGAACAATCTCTGCGTCGCAATAGTTTGTCCGCTTTCGGACAAGAGCAGACAACTGCGCCTAGCATCGAGTTATCGTGATCTTTCGCTCGCCACCATCTTCCGATGGGACCGTCTTAATTTCCTGACTGTGCTTGCAACTTAATGATCGTGGCGGCGGTATCACAGGATCAAGCATATGGAGCGTGGCAAAGGCACTGATGGGATCAATGTAATAGTTGGAATAATCAGGCGTGTAGTAGTCTGGTAAATTTGCCTCGACGTAGCCTCCATACGGAAGATACCCGTAGCCGCCATATGGAGAAGATGCGTAACCACGGCGGCCATACCGCAGTGAATGGTCATTAAAAAAGTTCGGATTAGATGTATGCAAATAACCACCTCCGCCTCCAAGTTTAGCAGCAGAGGCGTTGGTCGAACCGAACGAAATACCGATGGCGGCAACGATGGTAATAGCAATAACAAATCGTCGCAACATGACGCTCTCCCCAATCGCACATAACTGCCTTGGGTAATATCTGTAGCTACTTGTGTTCGCTGCTACGATTTGATCCGTTGAGTAACCTGACCAAATAACGTTAACGGTTAAGCGGTAAGCCGCCCGCGAACCCTGTGTGCATCGAAAATCTCATCCGATTAGAGAAGCCGGCATCATTTCTATCCGCCGTCCTATCTGGCGCAGGAGAAGGAATGGGAGGGCGCCCGCAAGATCCCACCCTATCCTGGCGTGTTCGACTGGACGCCCACCCACGACATCGAAATGATGGACAAGAACGGTATCCGCACCGCGGTGGTGTCGCTCGCCTCCACCCTCGGGCTGTGGTTTGACGCTGGCGCCGAGAACGCCGCAAAGACTACCCCGCGTCTGCCAGGACTTCGCCGCTGAGATGCAGCGTGATTATCCAGATCGCTATGGCGTCTTCTCACCGCTGTCGATGATGAACATCGATGTGACCCTGAAAGAGATCGAATACGTTTTCGACACGCGCAAGGCCGACGGCATCAATTTGCAGACCAACTACGGTGACAAGTGGCTCGGTGACGCGACCTACAAACCGGTGCTGGAGGAACTGAACCGCCGCAAGGCCGTGCTCTATGTCCATCCACTGGTGGCCGCCTGCTGCGGGCGGCTCAGCGTCGGTGCGTTCCCAGCGGTGATTGAGGTGCCGCGCAACACTACGCGCACGGTGACGAGCCTGCTGCTCAGCGGTTCGTTCGCGCGCTACCGCGACATCAAATGGCTTTTCTCCCACGCTGGCGGGACGGTGCCGATGCTCGCCGGGCGGATCGACGCCTTCTACGGCCAGAGTCCGAAGGCGAAAGAGATCGCGCCGGAGGGCATCTTCGCTGAGCTGGCGCGGCAGCACTACGACACGGCAAACGCAACCTCGGTGCCGGCGATGACGGCGCCGCTGAAGCTAGTGCCAGTGTCGCAGGTCACCTATGGCACGGACTATCCCAACTTTCCGCTCGACCAGAACAAGAATCTCAACAAGCTCGGACTCTCCATCGCTGATGTGATAGCGATCGAGAGCGGCAACGCGATGGGTCTGCTGCCGCGCCTGAAGGCTTAAGCCTTGCCTTCAAGCTGACGCCGGGAGACGATGGCACAATTTCGGGTACAAAAACCCGGTGGCCGCGGCAGTGGGTTCTGCTTGGGGAGACGAGTTCAAGAAGTCACGCTCACTTGGTGAGGGTACTGCTGCAATACCATCAGATAAAAGTGAGGCTCCGGCAAGAAGCCGCTGCTTTAAGGCTCGTCACTATCATTCTCCGGATATATTTTTCGAAGTGGAAAGTCCATCAATACGGAGCCATTGCCGCTACGCCCGTTCTGTAAAAGCGGCATCATCGCTACGCGCGGACATGATTATTCGAATGGACAAGACTTCTGCGAACTATCCATGGGCATGCTGATGAGTTCACGCATCGTCGAGATGCGCCGCCCCACTGCGCATGAGCCGGGCAGCATTACGCAGTGTCGTAGGCTCCCAATTGGGAGCGAACTCAGCCATGATATCGATTGCGGCGGCGGCAAGATGGTCGGTCAACAAAGTGACAACCGCCGCCGGTTGGCGCCGCTTGCAGGCTTGATAGATTTCCTGATGTTCGATCGCCGCACGCCGAAATAAGTCGGTTAGCTCCGCCTGTACGGTATTGTAGACGTAGCGTTCGCTACGCTGGCAATCGACATTCATGCGTTTTTGCAACAATGGATTTGCCCGACAGAATAGCATTTGATGAAAGGCCCGATGGTTCTTGAGCCAACGGCGAAGATTGTGTTGCTTTTCATCTTTGCTCAGTTGGCGCAACAACTCTGCGAGTGTTTCGACGTCCTCATCGGACATGCTTTGCACGGTGACGGTCGCCGCGATTCCTTCATTCGCAATTCGCGATACGTAGAGCGCTTCAAGCTCACGCGGATCAAAACCCAGCACCCGGCAACGATAATTGGGCTCGGCCTTGACCAGGCCCTCTTCCATCAACATCCGCAGCGCCTCGCGTACGGGCGTGCGGCTGACCTTGAGGCAATCTGCGACCTCGACCTGCGACAGAATTGTTTCCGGCGGCAGGGCGTTCGATAAAATGCGGTCGCGCAGATACTGATGAATATCGACCGAGGCGCGGCGGTGGCTGTCGCCAGCCAGCGGCCGCAGGATCTTTTTCAGCGTAGGAAGTTTGCGTGGTCCGGGTCGTTGTTTGGCCATGACTCGCATTATGCCGGTCTGGCCGCAGGTTCCCAGGGATGGTTCGGCCTGCGGCCTCGAATCCGGTTTGGTTGGTCGATAAGCCTTATCGCGCCCGCAAGGCCTTGGTCGCCTTTTCATCCACTTGCAGGGTATCGGGATTGATAACTACTCGATAGACCTCTTTGGCCGTGGTTATCGAAACAAGTTCGTTCTCCACGTCCTCGCGCACCATGTCCGGGTCGCGATCGGCGGGATTACCGACGCCGCCGCCGCCCGACGAATGTTTGACCAGCACATCGCCGGTCTTCACCGGCACGAGCCGGTGCGGTTTGACCCGGATATCCTCGCCATCGCGCCGCAGAAAGGTGCGGGAGACAGGCGTAGGCTCGCCGCCGAGCGCGCCGAAACCCTGCACGACGTCGCCATCCGAGCTGCCCGTCGCCATCTGGCCATCCGTGCCTTCGTTGACGGCTTCCCAGTGCACGCCGGGACCGCCGCGCCAGCGTCCCGCGCCACTGAAGTCCGGCACGAACTCCCATCTGAGTGCGCGCCACGGCACCCGGCCTTCCATTTCCTCGACATTGTCGCGATGCGCGGCTCCCATTGCAGTCAGCGTACTGACCGCCTGGTAGCCGTCGTAACCCCAGACCGCGCCGGCGCTGCCATCGTAGTCGAAGCATGTGCGCACGTATTTTTCCCCCGTGCGCGGATCGACCGCAAACAGGTAGTCGCCGCGATGCTTGCCCCAGGCGGCGATGGCTCGCTTGGGCAGCGCCTTCGATAGCGCTTCGACCACTGCTTCCATGATCTGGACGCCGACATTGACCGGTGATGCGCCAACGGTTGCGGGGTATTGGCAGTTCACGACCGAGCCAGGCGTTGCTATCACCTTGATCGGCTTCATCGTCCCTTCATTGTGATAATCGGCCAGCGCGGGATCGAAATAGAGAATCGCCGCGGCGATGGCGATACCGTAGGTGACCGCATAGACGCAATTGACGAAACCCTTGCGCTGCGCGTCGCTCTCCGAAAGGTCGATCGTCATCTCATCGCCCTTGATTGTGATCTTCACGCGCACCCACACTTGCTCGTCGAGCGTCGTCCCGTCGTCGTCGGTCGCGGCGGCGCCAGAATAGACGCCGTCGGGAATCTTTCGGATTTCCTCGCGGACAGCTAGTTCGGTGCGCCGTATCATCTCTTGAATGCTCGCCAACACCGTGTCGCGGCCGTACATGTCGAGCAGCGCGAGAACGCGTTTCTCACACATGGTCGTCGAGCCGATCATTGCGTGCAGGTCGACGCGCACCCCGTCGGCGAAACGCACATTGTTAAGAATGAGGTTGATCAGGTCCTTCCGCTCGCGACCGCGATCGATGACCTTGATCGGCGGAATGATCAGCCCTTCGGCGTGGATGTCATAGCCGTTCGGGAAGTATCCGCCCGGGAACGAACCGCCAGTGTCCATCTGGTGACCGCGGCAGAGCGTGAAGAACAACAACTCGCCGTTGTAAAAAATCGGGCGGATATAGCCCCAGTCCGGCAGATGCGTGTTGTGTCCACCGTGGTAGGGGTCGTTGGTCAAGAAGACGTCGCCGGGATGGATGTCGTTTTCGAATATCTTGACCAGTTCTTGAACCGCAAATGACGTGCCGAGAAATTGGTTGGGCAGGCCGACGGGAATCGCCACCGCCGAACCGTCCGCGGCCCAGATGCCGACGGAAAGATCCTGTAGCTGGCCGATCAAGTAATTTTGCGCCGTGCGTTTCACCAGATGACGCATTTCCTTGCAGATGGTCTGCATGGAATGCCAAACGGTCGCAACGGTGGTCGGATCGATATTGGCTTGCTGTTTCATGGTCGCCTCCCGTCAGGACTGCGTCAGGATATAATTCTTGTACTTATCGACCGAGCAGACATAGGCCTCAGGGATCACCACGGTCGTCGTCGTCTCTTCGATGATTGCCGGCCCACTGATAACGTTACCGGCCATCACCTTCTCGCCGTCGTAAATCGGCGTATCGATATCACGTCCGTTGAAGCGGCAGGTGCGCCGACGTTTGAGCGCGGGCTTCGGATCGGCGTCACCTTTCGCGACCTGCGGCAAAGCGAACGGCGCGTTCGGTGTCGTCGCTTTCAGCCGCAATGTGAGGATCTCGACCGCCTTCCACGGCATGGCGAAGGTGTAGAGTTCCTCATGCTTGCGGGCGAAGCCGGTCGCTGCGGCGTCCACCGCGTCGCGGCTAATCTTGCCACCGGCCATGTCGACCTCGACTTCGTGGAACTGGCCAACGTAGCGCAGGTCGGCGCTGCGTTTAAGGATGACTTTGTCGGGCGGCACGCCATGCTGCTTGAACGCGGTCTGCGCCTCTGCTTCCAGTTCGGCGTAGACCCGGTTGATCGTATCGAGATCGATGTTGCTGGAGCGGCCGACGAAGGAGCGCGCGTAGTCTTGGCCGATATCCATGGCAAACATGCCGAAGGCGCTGTAGAGCGCGGCGACTGGCGGCACCACCACACGCTTGATGCCGAGTGAGTCGGCGATAAAGCCGCCGTGGATCGGTCCGCCACCGCCGCCGGCGATCATTATGCTGTCGCGGATGTCGTGGCCGCGCTTGGTTGACACCTCGGTTATCTTGTTCGCCATGTTGGCGTTGACAGTGCGGAAGATCGCTTCGGCCGCGCCTTTCTCATCGACACCGAGCTTCTCCATCAGCGGCTTCATGGCTGAGCGCGACGCTTTCTCGTCAAGCCTCATCTCGCCGCCGAGAAAGTAGTCAGCCGGTACGTAGCCGAGAATCAAATTTGCGTCGGTGACGGTCGCGTTCTCGGCGTTGCCATAACAGGCTGGACCCGGATCGGCGCCGGCACTTTGCGGTCCGACGCGCAGCAAGCCGAGTGCGTCAATCTTCGCCATCGAGCCACCGCCCGCGCCGATCGAAGCGATGTCAACCATCTTGATGGCGACGCGCTGATCGTTTTCCCAATGTTCGGTCGTCGTTGGGATGTCGCCTTTTTCGATCATGCAGACATCGAAGCTGGTGCCGCCCATATCGACTGAAAGCAAATTCTTTTCGCCAAGATGCTTGCCGAGATAAACCGCGCCCGACGGCGCCGCCGCCGGTCCAGAGTGCAGCAAAAACACGGGGCGGCGGATGCATTCGGCGACGTTCTGCACGAGGCCGTTCGCCAGCATCATTAGAAACGTGCCAGTGAATCCTGAGTCCTTGAGCACCTTTTCGAGTGAAGTTAGATAGTGTGCAACTGCTGGGCCGACGTAGGATCCGACCGCTGTGGTGTTGAAGCGCTCGAACTCGCGCCAGATCGGCAGCGTCTCGTGCGAGGTGCTGACGAAGATCTCGGGCGCGATCTCGCGCACAATCTCAGCCGCGCGCCGCTCGTGCTTCGGATTGGCGTAGGAGTGCAGGAAGCATACAGCGATCGACTTGACGCCCTGCGCCTGGAATTTCTTCACCGCGTTATGCACTTCATGTTCATTAAGCGGCGTCATGACACTGCCGTCGACCAGCGTGCGTTCTTCGACGCCGATGCGGCGCGAGCGCGGGATCAGCGGCCGGTTAGGGGGGATGAACAGATTGTAAAGCGAGACGTCGATTGGCTTGATGCCGCGCCGCATCTCAATGCTGTCGCGAAAGCCCTTAGTCGTGATCATGCCGGCCTTGGTTCCTCGCTCGTTGATCAGGATGTTGGTGGCGAGCGTCGTGCCGTGCACCAGCACTTCGATCTGGCTGAGAAACTCGCCGATATCCAAGCCATAATGCCGCGCTGCCTTTTTCAAGGTATTCATGAGGCCGATCGACGGGTCGCTCGGCGTGGTGGACGCTTTGAATTTTTGCAATAGCCCGGTTTCGTCCATGACAAGGCAGTCAGTAAATGTACCTCCGACGTCAATACAAACACGCTTCTTATTCATCTCAGTATCCCCCTTTGATAGATGCCGTCTCCGCTCGGGAGGCTCAGTACGGTATCAAGAACGAAATCCGGATTTGCAACGCCGCGGTGGTACGTGCCTGGTCTGCGCGAAGCGCAAAATCCGAACGGCCGGTCATCCGAGCAGCGATCAAAGAATTCGAGGGCAGGGGAGCGCAAATCGCAAACGGCAGGGCTCATTCGTGTAAGGCGCAAGTTCGCGGCCGTCCGCAGATGAAGCGGCGAAACAACTTTGAACTCACCGGTAGGCTCCGCCCAAACCAACCTATCCAACACCGTTTCTCCCGCTAACCAAACTGGAGCCGTATGGAGCGCCGCTTCTTGCTTTTAATAAGTGTATCCACTTTTTCAGACGGCTGTCAAACAAGGTGCCGATTTTCAATCACCGAACTCATCCAGCTGCATGTAGCGCGGCCGTCTCGCCAAGCACTCGCGCAAGCCTTTTTTGAATAAATCTGGCCGCTGCCGCACATATCGATGCGCGCCGATAATTCATTCCGAAATTTTTGAGCTACCAACTGCGTCGATCATTATCGTCGTGCCGCCCACATCGGGCGCACGTTCGCGAAAGTCAAAAGCATTGCAATTGAACGGGCCCGCGCCATGTGCGCGAGCCCGGGCGCGGCTTATTTCTTTGTCGCGCTATAAGGGTAAATGAAGTCCCCCGTCTTGTGCTCCGGCGGCCACACGACCACCCATTTTTTCGGGTCGATGAGTTGGCCAATATCATTTCCGGTCAAGTTTTGCCATTGACTGACAATCGAGCGCGGCTTGACCCACTCGCCGTCCGGCCCGAACGAGATCTCGCCGACGACCGTGGAAAAACTATGGCTGTGCATGTAGTCGGCGAGCTTGGTGTGATCGAGACTCTTGGTTGCGGTTACCGCGGCGGCCAGCACTTGTCCCGCCGCATAGCCATAGGGAGCGAAATTAAATCCGAACGGATCGATTCCTTGCCCTTTGGCCCGCTCTCGATATTTGTCGAGCACGTCCTTCGTGCCGGGGAAGTATAAGGTAGGCACCGGCATGAAGACCTCGGCATTGTTGAGGTAGCCGTTCATCAACGGGCCCATCATGATCTTCAACGGCATCGCCAACATGCCAATAAAGGTGCCGCCCATCATGCGCGGAGCAAGGCCAGCCTCGTTGGCGGCACGGACGAAAGCGACGGTGTCCGGTGGATAACAAGCCGCAAACACGATGTCGGGATTAGTCGCCTTGATGGCGCGAACGATCGGCGCCAGGTCGGTCATGCTGGGTGGATAACGATTATCGTAGACGATCTTGAAGCCGGCCGCTAAAGCGTTCTCGCGGGCGCCGTCGGTCGACGTTTTACCGAACTCAGCATCGGCACCAACAATAGCGACCGTCTGCGGCCGCGGTTTTTGCGCCTTGGCGAGCTCGAAGAAACCGCGCGAAAATTCGCGCGCGGGATTTGGGCCGTAGGTCAGCATCGAAAAATAGCCCTTGTAGTGAAACTGGCTATTCGCCGCCAAACCAAGCATCCCAATTGTTGTGAGCTTGCGCTGGGCAATCACCGGGATCGCCGCGGCGATCATGTTGGTCGCATAGGGACCGATGAGCAGATCGACCTTGTCGACATAGATCAGCTTCGTATAGATCGCCGGCACATTGGCGGGCATCGTCTGATCGTCGTAATAGACGAGCTCAACCGGCCGGCCGAGCAATCCACCCTTCGCGTTCACGTCGTCGCGCCAGATTTCCAAAGCGACGATCACCTGTTTGCCAGCGGGCCCGCCCGCTCCGGTGAGGCTCATGCTGAAGCCGACTTTGATCGGATCAGCCGCCATAGCCGGAGTGATGAAGGCCCAGCACAATAGCACTGCCAAAGTATGCGGGATGGCAAAATTCAAGCGCGTTAGATGTCGCAACCATTTGTATCGGGCCATTGTCTCCTCCCGGGTGATGTTTTGGCTGGCACGAATAGTTCACTTCACTTCAGTTCAGTTATCCCATGGGTGTAAAACGATACGCCCCACCAGATCCTCACTCGTTTCCAACAGGCGATGGGCGTCTCCGACCTGCGACAGCGGCAGCACCGCATAAATCGGCATTTGAATTCGACCTTGTTCAAGCAGCTCGACGACAATTCGCTGATCATTACGCGTCGAGGCGCGCACGCCGTGCACGTTGAGCTCGCGACTGATCAAATCGATCACGCGCAGCGGAAGCTCGGTCATTTCCCCGCCGACAGGGCAGAAGGTGCCGCCGAAGCGCATTGCGTCGATGCATAAGCGCATTAACGTCGTTGCGCCGGTATATTCGACCGCGCCATCGACACCTTCACCGCGGGTGAACTCGCGAATGGCCTGCAATGTGTCGGGCGCGCCGGTATCGACCACATAGTCCGCACCCACACGCCGCAGGGCTTCCGCCTTCTCGGCACAGCGCGTCGTGGCAATCGGCCTGCCGCCGGCGAGCTTCACCAATTGCAACGTAGCGGTGCCCATGCCGCCGGAAGCTCCGGTAATTAGGATACTGTCGTTCATGCGCACGCGCAGACGGCCGGCGACGATATGATGCGCGGTCGAACACGCCCACATTGCGGAGGCCGCCTGGTCGAATTTCAACGCCGGGGTGATCTTGATCCAGTAGCTCTGCGGCCGTGCGACATATTGCGCGTAGCCGCCGAACATGGTGTGCCCCGGAAGATCGACACCGGTCGACAAATTGCCGAGGCCCCGCATCGTGTTCACCGATGCCGAATTTTCCGGATGCACCACACCGACGACGCGATCGCCCGGCTTGAGGCCGTCTACATTGGCGCCGACCGCCACTACCTCGCCGGCGACATCGCGTCCCAATTGCATCGGCATGGGAAAGACGCGGCGGCCGTGGATGCCGCCATGGTGTCCGGTGGCCTTGCCGTAGAATTCATGAACCTCGCCGGTGCGGTATTTGATATCCCAGCGCGACACCGATGTGGCAATCACTTTCACCAGGACGTCGTCGAAGCCAACGTCGGGTTCGGGGTAATCGCCGTAAATGAGCTTATCCGGCGCGCCGAAGTCAAAAAGGCGGACGGCTTTCATTGGTTCAGGTCCAAGTCATGACGCGTCGCACCGCGTCGCAGATCTTGTCAGCGGCGGGCGTGATAGCCTGTTCAAGGGGTTGGCTGAAGGGAGTCGGGACATTGGGCCGGGCGACACGCATGATCGGCGCGCGCAGGGACTTGAAGCCATATTCGGCTACGATGGCGGACAATCCGGAAGCGACACCGCAGTTCTCATTGGTCTCGTCCACCACCACCAGCCGGCCGGTGCGGCCGACGGATTGCAGGATCAAGTCTTGATCGAGCGGGACCAGCGTGCGCGGATCAAGCACTTCGACTTCGATGCCTGCGCCCGCGAGCGTCTCCGCCGCCGCCAGCGCGGTTTGCACGACATAGGAGGTCGCGATCACAGTGACGTCGCGACCCTTTCGCTTGATGTCGGCTTTGCCGAACGGGATCGTGTAATCGCCCTCCGGCACGTCACCCTCGATATCCATAAGCCGGGCGTGGTTGACGAACACGGTGGGATTGTCGCTCTTGATCGCGCTGCGCATCAAGCCTTTGACGTCATAAGGGCTGGACGGCAGCACGATTTCGAGACCGGCCGCATTCCACAACATCGCTTGCGGACTGTGGCTGTGCTGGGCGGCGCCCCCGCCGCGCAGTCCATGCAGCATGTGGTAGACGACCGGCACGCGTATTGCACCGTTGGACATGTGGCAAGCCACCGCTGCTTCGTTGACCAGTGGCGACCAGCCGACATAACTGAAGCTCGCGGTGCCGATGTCGACGAATGGTCGCGCGCCGGCCATCGCCGCGCCGGCGCCGATGCTGACGATCGCAGCTTCCGATGTCGGCGGATCGAAAATGCGGTCGGGAAATTCGGCACGGATCGGGTCCATCAGCACGCGCTTGGGGCCAAGCCCGAGCACGTAACTTCCTACCAGACTGACGCGGGGGTCCTCGGCTAAGCTGATTCGCAAGGCTTCGACGATAGCCGCGGCGTAGCTGATTTTTCGCATCGATCGCTCCTTGCTCACGCGAACACGTGGTTATGCACCGTAGTCGGCGCGGGCATCGGGCTCTCGATGGCGAAATTCGCCGCCGCCGCAATGCGGACTCTCGTATCCTTGTCGTGCGCCATCAGTTCGTCGCGCGAGGCGTGGCCGACGGCGACCAGCTCGCGTGCCGCGCGCAGCAGCGGATCGTGGTGCTGGATCCAATTGGCATTCGGTCCGGCGATGCGCGCGGGGTCCCAGGCCTCGTTGAGGTCGGTGACGGTCGCAAGCTCTGGCCATAACGGACTGCTGCCCGGCCAGCGGGTTGTGAAGGACTCGATGAAGACCGGTCCGTTGCCGCCGCGGCAGCGCTTGATAGCCTCGATCGTGGCCGCGTACACCGCGTTGATGTCGGTGCCATCAACCTTCAGGCAATGAATGCCGTAGGCGGCTGGCAGGCGGGTGAAGCTGTCGGTCGCGGTGATCGCGGTGGGATAGCCGCCCTGCTGCGGGCCTATGGCGCCGGCCGAGTTGTTCTCGCAGACATAGACGACCGGCAACTTCCACAGCGCCGCGATGTTGAAGGACTCAATGACCAGCCCCTCTTCGAGGGAGCCGTCGCCGAAGAAACCGACAGCAACGTGCGGCTCGCGTTTGACCTTAAGTCCGAAGCCTGCGCCGGTTGCCAGGCCGGCACACCCGCCGACGACGGCCGAGGTGGACAGAAATCCGCGGCTAGGATCGGAGATGTGCAACGTGCCGCTACGGCCGCCATTTAATCCGGTCGCGCGTCCAAGGATTTCGGCCATTGCCCGGTTGGGATCGCAGCCGCGTCCAATGATGTGGCCGTGATTGCGGTGGGTGGTGCAGATCAAATCCTTTTCACTCAGCGCTTCCAGCACGGCGCCGCCGGTCGCTTCCTGGCCGATATAGATGTGGTAATGGCTGACGAACCGGCCCTGCTTATAGAGCGCAATAACCGCCTCCTCGAAATGGCGCATCATCAGCATGCGCTCGAAGATCGACAGGCTGGTTCGGCGATCGAGGGCTGTGGTTGTCATTGACCGTGTCCTTGCAAGAATCTCATCGAAGACCGCACACCAGCGCAGCGGCGTCGCGCGCCAACTGCTTGGCGTTAGGGAGCGCCAGCGGCTCCAGCGATTTGCTGAACGGAATCGGAATGTCGGCGCCGCCGACGCGGAGCACCGGCGCATCGAGCCAGTCGAAGGCATGCTCGGAGACGGTTGAGGCGATCTCGCCGGTCACGCCGTACTGCCGGTAGCCACCGTCCACCACGATCGCCCGCGAGGTTTTCTTCACGGAAGCGACCAAGCTATCGACGTCGAGCGGCAGCAGGCTGCGCGGATCGATCACCTCGGCCGAGATATCGTCTTTCGCCAGCAATTCGGCGGCGGCCAAGGCCACGTGCACCATGCGGCCTGTCGCGATGATGGTCACGTCCTGGCCTATGCGTTTGATGTCGGCGCTCCCGATCGGCACGACATAATCGCCGTCGGGCACCGCATCGCGCAGGTTATAGAGCATGCGGTCCTCGAAAAAGACCACCGGGCCGTCGTCGCGGATTGCGGCTGCCATCAGCCCCTTGGCGTCGGCCGGGGTCGATGGCATCACGACTTTCAAACCGGGAATGTGAACCGGCCAGGCGTGCAGGCTCTGCGAATGTTGCGGTCCGAGATTGCTGCCGACGCCGACGGCCGTGCGCACGACCAACGGGACGCTGAATTGGCCGGCCGACATGTAATTGATCTTGGCCGCCTGATTGACCAGCTGATCCATGATCAACGTGATGAAATCACCGAACATTACCTCGAACACAGGGCGTTGCCCGGTCATGGCGGCGCCAACCGCGATGCCGAAGGCGCCGGCTTCCGAGATCGGCGTATCGATCACGCGTTCGCCGCCGAACTGCGCGAACAGCCCTTCGGTCTGCTTGAACACGCCGCCGGCGGTGCCGATGTCCTCACCCATCAGGATGACCTTGTCATCGAGGCGCATTTCGCCGAACAACGCTTCCAGCACTGCGGCGCGATAGGTGGCGGTACGCGGACTAGCCATGCAAATGAGCTCCAAGATCATCCGCGGCAGGGTAGGGGGCTGCCTTGGCAAGCTTGACGGCGGCGCGCACCTCATCATCGATCTCGTGTTTGAGCGCGGCGATCGTGCTCACGCTCGCCATTTTTAAATCCTGCAGCCTGTTGCCGAGCCGTTCAATCGGGTCCTTCAGTCGCCAGGTTTTGGCTTCTGCGTCATCCTTGTAGTCCTGCTTGTCGCCAACGTGATGGCCGCCGTAACGGTAGGTATTGCAGACCAGAAAGCTTGGTCCGCCGCCGTCGCGGGCTCGTTCGAAAGCGTGCTGGGCCGCGCCGCGGACCGCGAGCACGTCCATGCCGTCGACGGTTTCCGACGGTACGCCGAAGGCGATACCCCGCGTGATCGGGTCCGGCCCGGCGGTGACGTCCTCGATGGCAGTGAACTCGCCAAACCCGTTATTTTCGCAGACGAACAGCACCGGCAACCGCCAGATCGCCGCCATGTTCATGACCTCGAATAGCAGGCCTTGATTGAGCGCGCCGTCGCCGAAGAAAGCGACCGCCACCTGACCGCGGCCGCGCCGCTTGGCGCTCAGCGCGGCACCGGCGGCGAGCGGAATGCCGCCGCCGACTATACCGGTAGTGCCGAGATTGCCGTTGGCGGCGTCGAAAATGTGCAGCGAGCCGCCACGGCCGAGGCCGTAGCCGGTGCGGCGCCCCATGATCTCGGCCATCAGCCGGCCGACGTCTGCACCTTTGGCCAAACAATGACCATGGCCGCGGTGGGTGCTGGCGATCATGTCATCGGCTCCCAGCAGGGAGCACACGCCAACCGCCACCGCTTCCTGCCCGGTGCAGAGATGCACCAGGCCGGGAATGGCGCCGCCGGAATAGAGGTTGCGCACCTGTTCTTCAAAGGTACGGATCAATTGCATGCCGCGCAGCAGCCGCAAGGCCTCTTCAGCCGACGGAAGTTGCCGGGAGGAAGACGCGGTCGCTTTTTGCAACGGTATTACCACGATTGGCCGCCCTCACTTGGCGTAACGCTGATCCGATATTCGATCACTTTCAGCCGGTATCAGGTATGACGATGAACCAACGCCTTTCGTCCAAACCGGATCATTCCAAATGGTCGCGCTCCAAATTCAGGCGAATTTGTGAGAGCGTATTGTTGAGTGATTGGATTTGGCCATGCGTCAGCCCGGACAAGCCGAGAGTGAGGACTTCGGCTGCCATCGGCCAAAGTATGTTTTTCATTTTTCGCCCACGGGCGGTCAGAAAAATGTTGATCTTGCGGCGATCGGCTTCGTTGTTAACGCGTTTGACCAGGCCGGCGCGTTCCATCGAGTTGAGCGCCGTTACCATAGTTGGGCCATTGATTCCAACGCGTTCGCCAAGTTCGCGTTGCGTCATGCCATCTTCATCCCACAACATGCGCAGCACGAACCACATGCCTATAGAAACGCCTTCGCGGGCGATCCGCGGCGCCAGGCAGCGGGCAAACAAACGCCAGACTTCGCGGACGACGAATCCGATGCTATCGCGTGTGGAAATGTAATGATCGAGGCGGACGCCAGTCGATCTCTTGGCGGCAGGGCTTTTCGCTGACGTTTTTGTTGTTCTAGCCATTAATTCCGTTTTTCGATCATGGCCGCCCATTCTTTATTCACGACGGCTTCCTATGCGACATCGCGTTCATCCCGAAGATTACGCCCGTAGTTTTTTCGTCGCCGTCTGATCGATCGTAAATGTCTTCTGATCGACCACGACCTTGTAGATGTCGCGTGCGGCCTCGAACGAAACCAGCCCGTTGTGCACATCTTTGCGTACCATCTCGGGGTCGCGCTCGGCCGGATTGCCAACGCCGCCGCCACCGCTCGAATGCTTGATGAGGATATCGCCCTCTTTCACGTCGACCATCCGATGCGGCTTGACGCGGATGTCCTCGCCCTCGCGGCGCAGCCAGGTGCGGCAATTCGGCGAGGGACGCCCGCCGGCAGCCCCGAAGCCTTCCACCACGTCGCCGTCGGAGCTACCGGTGGCCATCTGTCCGGCCGAGCCCTCGTTGATCGCTTCCCAACGCAACCCTGGCCCGCCGCGCCAGCGGCCTTCACCGGTGAGATCGGGGACAAACTCGTATTTCAGCATGCGCCATGGAATGCGCACTTCCGTCTCCTCGACATTACCGCGGTTGGCGGCGCCGAGCGCGGTCATCGAGCTCAGACCCTGGTAGCCGTCGAAGCCCCACACGGCTCCACCGCTGCCGTCGTAATCGAAACTGGTCCGCACATAACGTTCGCCGGTGCGCGGATCAACCGCAAAGACGTAATCGCCGCGGTGTTTTGCCCAGGCGGCGACTGACCGGTGCGGTACCGCCTTCGACAGCGCCTCCAGCACCGCTTCCATCACCTGCGTGCCGATATTGACCGGCGAAGCACCGACGGTCGCAGGATACTCGCAATTCACCACACTGCCCGGCGGCGCGATCACCTTGATCGACGCCATAGTCCCTTGGTTGTGGTAATCGGCCAAAGCGGGATCGAAATACAAAATCGCCGCAGCAATCGCGTTACCGTAGGTGGCGGCGTAGACGCTGTTGATAAAGCCGCGGCGCTGCTTGTCGCTCTCCGACAGATCAATGGTCATCTGATCGCCCTGCACGGTAACGCGCGCGCGCGCCCAGACCTGCTCGTCGAGCACGGTGCCGTCGTCGTCGGTGGCGGAGGCGCCGGTATAGACGCCATCGGGAATCTTCTCGATTTCCGCGCGCACGGCCTTTTCGGTGCGATCGAGCATCTCCTTGACGCAGGCCATCACCACGTCGCGCCCATAAGTGTCGAGCAGCGCATTCATGCGCTTCTCGCACATCGTGGTGGAACCGATCATGGCGTGCAGGTCGATGCGCACGCCGTCCGGGAACCGCACGTTGTTGAGGATCAGATTGACGACGTCGGTGCGTTCGCGCCCGCGGTCCACGACCTTGATCGGCGGAATGATCAGCCCTTCGGCATGGATATCATAGCCGTTGGGGAAGTAGCCACCCGGGAACGAGCCACCGGTATCCATCTGGTGACCGCGGCACAATGTGAAGAACAAGAGCTCACCTTTGTAGAAGATTGGGCGGATATAGCCCCAGTCGGGCAAGTGGCAGTTGTGGCCGCCGTGGTACGGGTCGTTGGTCAGGAACACGTCGCCCGGATTGATATTGCCGCCGAAGTCACGCACCAGGTCCTGCACAGCGAAGGTGGTACCGAGGAATTGCACCGGCAGGCCGGCGGGTACGGCAATGGTTGCGCCATCGGCGCCCCAGATGCCGACCGAGAGGTCCTGCAGCTGGCCGATCAGGTAATTCTGCGCGGTGCGTTTGACGATGTGGCGCATCTCTTTGCAGATGGTCTGCATCGAGTGCCAGACGGTGGCGACGGTGGTCGCGTCGATGTTAGGCCTGTTCTGCATCGTCTTCTCCTAGCCCTGGCGCCGCGTGAGCACGTAGTTCTTATATTTATCCACTGAACAGACATAGGCCTCGGGGATGACGACGGTCGTGGTGGTTTCCTCGATGATAGCCGGGCCAGAGATCACGTTGTGGGCGAGCATCTTCTCGCCGTCATAGACTGGCGTATCGACGTCCTTGCCGTTGAAGCGGCAGGTGCGCCGGCGCTTGAGCGCCGCCTTCGGATTTTTCTCGCCAGGCGCGACCTCGGGCAGCGCAAACGGTGCCTTCGGCGTGGTCGCCTTCAGCCGCAATGTGAGGATTTCGACCGCCTTCCACGGCATCGAGAAGGTGTACATCTCCTCATGCCTGCGGCCGAAATCGGCGACCGCCGCGTCGATGTCGGCCTGCGTCAGCTTGCTGTTGGACATGTCGGCTTCCACCTCGTGGAACTGGCCGGCATAACGCAGGTCGGCGGTGCGTTTGAGCACGACATCTTTGGCGGTGACGCCGTGCGCCTTGAACGAGGCCAACGCTTCCACCTCCATCTCTTCAAAGACGCGGTTGACGGCCGCGAGATTGATATTGCTAGCGCGGCTGACGAAGGAGCGCGCGTAATCCTGGCCGATGTCCATGGCGAACATGCCGAAGGCGCTGTAGAGCGCCGCCACTGGTGGCACAACAACTTTGCGGATGCCGAGACTGTCGGCAATGAAGCCGGCGTGGATTGGACCGCCGCCGCCGCCTGCGATCATCACGCAATCGCGCACGTCGTAGCCGCGCTTGGTGGAAACTTCGGTTATCTTACTCGCCATGTTAGCGTTGACGGTGCGGAAGATGGATTCGGCGACTTCCGTCTCGCTCAGATGCAGTTTCTCGGCGAGCGGCTTCATAGCGCGCTTAGACGCCTTGGCATCGAGCGTCATCTCGCCGCCGAGGAAGTAGTCGGCCGGTACGTAGCCGAGAACTAGATTGGCGTCGGTGACGGTGGCATCTTCGCCGCGGCCGTAGCAGGCCGGCCCGGGGTCGGCGCCTGCGCTTTCCGGGCCGACGCGCATGAGGCCGAGCGCGTCGATCTTGGCGATCGAACCGCCACCGGCACCGATACTGGAAATATCGACCATCTTGATGGCGACGCGTTGATCGTTTTCCCAATGCTCGGTGGTGGTGAGGATCTCACCTTTGTTGATCATGCAGACGTCGAAGCTAGTGCCGCCCATATCTACCGACAACAGATGATCATCGCCAAGATGCTTACCGAGATAGACCGCGCCGGAAGGAGCGGCGGCGGGTCCCGAATGCAGCAGGAAAACCGGGCGGCGCACGCATTCCGTAATGTTTTGCACCAGGCCATTAGCCAGCATCATAAGAAACGTACCGCCAAAACCTGAATCCTTGAGAACGCGCTCGAGCGAGGTCAGATAACGGGCAACCGCGGGTCCGACATAGGCGCCGACCGCCGTGGTGTTGAAGCGTTCGAACTCGCGCCAGACTGGCAACGTCTCGTGCGAGGTAGTGACGAAAATATCTGGTGCCTCCTTTTTGACGATTTCGGCGGCGCGCTTTTCATGAGCCGGATTGGCATAGGAGTGCAAGAAACACACTGCAATTGATTGGACGCCTTCCCCCTTAAGCTGGCGTACCGCCTCGACGGTCTCCTTCTCGTTCAGCGGCGTCATGATCTCGCCGTTGTACAGCGCGCGCTCATCGATACCGAGGCGGCGGTAGCGCGGGATCAGCGGTTCCGCCGGGGGGATGAACAGATTGTAGAGCGAGACGTCTTGCGGCTTCATGGCGCGCCGCAGTTCGATGATGTCGCGAAAGTTTTTAGTGGTCAGCATGCCGACTTTGGCGCCGCGCCCGGTGAGCAGGATGTTGGTGGCAAGCGTGGTGCCATGCACCAGCACTTCGATCTGGCTAAGGAATTCATTGACGCTGACGCCGTAGTGCTTGGCCGCCTTTTTCATCGCGTCCATGAAGCCCTTGGAAGGGTCGCTCGGCGTGGTCGAGGCCTTGAATTTCTGCAACAGCCCGCTCTCGTCCATCACCAGGCAGTCGGTGAAGGTGCCGCCGACATCGACGCAGACGCGTTTGGTTTTTCTGGCCATAAGAAATAATTCCTCCGCTTCTCCGCTGCCACGACTAAACCGGCAGGCAACACGACCCGGTCATGGGGTAGGAAAATTATTTAATTCGATTGCGAACGAATTGTAAAGCCGGGGGCCCGGTCATGTGGCGTGTCCGGCGCGGGATAACCGCGCGCCAAGGCACTCCCGCGGAGGCGATTTCAAGCAGCAAGTCCGGTTGGTGAGGGTGCCGGCGCCAAAGTGTCGGATGACAGCCGACTTCGCGAAGAAGCGAGCGCTTCTCGGTCCGTCGGTACCATCCTACGGATTTGACGTACGACAGATACAATCAATTCATATAGGAAATGCGCTAACTTTGTTGCTCCTTGTCGCGCAGCGACTTGAGCATTGAACTGCCCTGGTTGGCCGGTCCGAGCGACTGGGTCGCCGCCGCCAGCTCTACCACCTTGTGCAACTCTTGCCATGTGGCGCCGGCGCGACGGGCCGCCAGTGCGTGCATCTGTGCCGCCGCGTTATGTTCGACGAGAAGCATGCCGAACAAAATGAGGTGCGTCGTCTTGATATCGAACACGTCGGAATAGAAGGCGTGCGCGCGCAGTTGCTCGGACAATCTGAGAAATTCCGGATTGATCTCGCTCGAAAACTCAAACCGCGCGGTGGGTAGCGGCGGTAGCATCCCGAACAGCTCCACATAAGTTTCGCGGAAGCGGGCGAGATCTTCCGGAATATCTTTTTTCGATGTCGTCATGCCATGGTCTCTCTTGATCGGACTGAAAGCAGGCCGCTACGCGGCGATCCGGCCTGCTGTTCTGCGCTGTGGAGACACGCTAATCGTTCAGTTCAGCTTCACCCTGGCGGTGTTTATGACGTTGCGCCACTTCTGCGCGTCCGACTTGATGAAAACGGAAAACTGCTCGGGCGAGCTGGTGATCGACTCAAACATGTTGGTGGCGAGGAATTTGTCGCGAAATTCCGTATCCTCGAATACTTGCCGCACGTCAGCATTGATCTTGGCGACGATGTCGCTCGGCGTATTGTGCGGGGCAAACAACCCGAACCACGACACGGCCTCGAAGCCCGGGAGACCAGCCTCGGCAACGGTCGGTATATCGGGAACTTGAGCGAATCTTTTACTGCTTCCGACAGCGAGCAGCTTCACCATTCTGGCTTGTGCGGGCTGAATGGCGGAGCTTGTGCTGATGAACATCATCTGAATGTGCCCGGCAATCACGTCGGTCAGCGCGGGCGTGGCCCCCTTGTAATGGACGGCCACGAGCTTCATTCCGGTCGCGATCTGCAGCATTTCCATGTTCAGATGCCCGGTCGAGCCAACACCAAAGGTTCCATAGTTGAGCCCGCCCGGCTTTTTCTTCGCGTATTCGATCAGCTCCTTCATGTTTAGCGCCGGCACCGACGGGTTCGTGATTAACGACTGGCTGATGCTGACCAGGCCCGTGATCGGCACGAAATCCTTCACCGGGTCGTAGGGAAGGTTCTTGTAGAGCCATGGATTGACGACAAACGTCGCTTCCGGGCTGACCAGCAACGTGTAGCCATCCGGCGCCGAGTTGGCGACGAACACCGCACCGATCTGATTGGAAGCGCCGGACTTGTTTTCGACGACGACTTGCTGGCCCCAAATCTTACCCAGTCGCTGCCCGAGTTGCCTCGCAAGAATATCGACCACGCCGCCCGGCGCTGCCGTCGCCACCAGCGTGACCGGCTTGTTGGGGTAGATTTCGCTATGGGCGACAGCGGCTGCCCCGCCCAGCCAAAAAGCCACCGCTAGCGATAATTGCCATTTCTTCATTGTATCCCCCAAATTCGTTCCGACAGAAGCGCTGTGCACGCGCGGCAAGGGATAAGGCAACTATCGAACAAGTCGCGTATAAATACGCTGTGTCCCTTCTCCCGTTCGGGCCGCTTCCGTTTTCGGTTTCGCAACAAAAAGAAATTGAGCGGAGGCTGGCGTCCGTCGGCTCACTTGTCAATGCAAATGAATTGTCGCATTCGTAATCCAAAGTTTGTGCGTATGCGAACGAGGATCGCAAATGAAGGCTGTTATGCTGCGTTCTTTTGGGGGTCCGGAGCAGCTCGTGCTCGAGAATGTCCCTGATCCGGAGCCCGCGTTCGGCGAAATCGTTTTGAAAGTCGCGACAGTCTCGATCAATCGCAGCTTTGATTTGTCAGTCAGGAAAGGCACTTATTCGCGCGGCGCCGTGTTGCCGCTCGTCCTTGGCGCCGATCCGTCGGGAACGGTGTGCGCAATTGGCCAGGGCGTGACGGTATTTAAGGCCGGCGATCGCGTCGCAGTCATGTCGACGATCGCCTGCGGCCAATGTCAGGAATGCCTGCGCGGCGCTGCGGTGAATTGCGGATTTAGCCGCACCATCGGCGTGCATCGCTGGGGCGGTTATGCGGAATATGTTGCGGTGCCGGCCAGCAATGCCGCGCTAATCCCCGAGGCTCTCAGCTTCGACCACGCCACCGTGATTGCCCGTCATGGCGCGGCCGCTTACAATTTTCTGATCGATCGCGGAAAGCTGCATGACGGTGAAACCGCGCTTGTTTTCGGCGCTTCTGGCGCGCTCGGCGGCTTTGCTGTGCAGGTGGCAAAGTTGTCGGGAGCGACGGTCGTGGCCGTAGCTGGCGCCGACAGCCGGACGGCGTTCGCTCGTCAGCTTGGCGCCGATGCCACAATCAATTACCGCAGCGGCGACGTCGTCGAACGGGTCATGGCGCTGACCAACGGACGCGGAGCTGATCTGGTGCTCGAGAGCAGCGGCGACCCGTATCTTTGGCCCCTCGCACTCCGCTGTGTCGCGCAGGCAGGCCGTCTGGTAAGTTGCGGCGCCCACAGCGGCGGCAATGTCCAGCTCGATCTTAAAAAACTTTATGTCGGACGCCTTCAAATTATCGGTGCGGCGGGAGTGAACGTGAGCGACCTCGACCGAGCGCTTGCCGCGGGTGCGCGCGGCGACATTCATGCTACTATCGACCGCGTTTATCCACTGGCGCGTGCGGCGGAAGCACAGGATTACGTCGAACGCGAACGGCCGATGGGAAAAGTGCTGATTGCTCCTGGACGGAATTTCGAAAATGTTCAGCAAGGGCTGCCATCCCTATGACCTACAAACTTCCACTTCTGCGATTCGTTTTTTACAATCAAATTGAGACGTGACTGCCGTGCTGTACCAACGTGGAAGAGGCTTCGAATATATCCCACAGAAATTCTTCTATCGGCTGTGTGTACCGAAAACCTCATGCGGCAATGATTTTGTTTCTGGCGACTGAAATTCCCTTTTTCTGCGCCAGAATTCCCTGTTCCGCCGAAAATATTCCCTGTTCTGTTGCGTAGGGAATTCGGCTCAAGAGCCCCGTAATCATTGAACGTTATGAGCCTTCGGAGCTGCGAGTTGGCTCAAATTTGAAAAATTCCCTGTTAATTTCCCTGTTTGCAGGGAAATTGGGAGTGGAGACGGGTTTGACTGCGACTGCGTCCGCCACCACGTTTCATTAGTGAAATCTCGATACTCTGTCGCTACCTAGAAGCTAACGCCCCAGGAACCGCCCCAGATTGGCTTTTGGATTTGTTCTCCGTTGCAGTTGTGGAGCACCAGACTACGAATCTGGAGGTCAGTCGCTAATGTTCAGTCGAATTGCGCTGCAATCCATAATACAAGCGAAACTATTTGAAATATATACAGCTTCAATTCAATCCAGCTTCTGATTGATCATCGGTTGGTGTTTGCTCATTTGCATTGTGCACTTTGACTTGGCTCTGTGGAAACTTCTGCCGAAGTTTTAAGCCTGCCTTTAATGCCCCTGTGATGCTCCCATATTCCGATTCGAATTTTCCATCGATTTCGAGGAAATAGCCGTCTTTCGGCTGATGATATGACTTGGGCATGCAGATTCTCGTTGGTTTAGATTGAAGGCAACGGTTGAAGGCAGATGAACCACGAGCTAAACAGCCGAATCCGCCTAACGCTTTTCGATAAAATAAATGGCGAAAGTTAAGGAAATGACCCCAGACGGCGGGCGCCGCTGGGGCCAATCTTCGCTGGACGTTGGGTTGGGGAATGGAGCGTCCAGCTTTACTGTGTCCAAATGGGAGTGAATCTGCTGCGTTTCAAGGTATCGCCGCAACCCAACTATAACACTTCACTCAAATTTGATAAATTGGTCAGCGATGCTGTCTGATCCACGTCAATGACTTTTTCGCGATTCTGAGCTTTCTTAAATAAGCATTGGAGAAGCAGGTTGCGTGAGGAGCGTCGGTTTCTTCAATGTTCAAGATGAGCGGACGTTTTCGGAACGGTGAGGGCTTAGTCCCCCGTTCCCGTGGCGCCCGTTCTTTCTTTGAATAATCTCATGTACGGATTCTAATCGTGCGGAAGCCAGATCATATTTTCGATCTTGAACGGCGCCAGCAAGTGCTTGAAGAGGAGATTGCTCGAGCTTTATCGCATTTCTCAACCGATGATCCGATGGTCAGCGATCTCAAGAGCCGCTTGCTGCACCTCAAAGAAGAGATTGAGCGGTTCTGTAATAAGGCGATTGCGGATAGACGGCTGCATTAGCACTTTGGGCGTGCGGCGTGTGACGGCTATTAGATCAAATGCCTTGCTTTACTTAAGTGCAACGTCACTCAGATAATTCGACTGGCGTCCGAGTTCGCTGTTTTGCGTCGTATACTTTGACCTGGATATGCGGATATTTCTTCTTAAGTTCCAAACCAACTTTCATTGCCGCTTCTGAGTTCTCGTAGTCCGATTTGAACTTGCCATCGACCTCGAGGATATAGCCCTCGGTCGGCCGAATATTGGCTGGCGGGTTTTTCGGTCTCGACGTACCGTTACTCTCAGGCAGTTCCGTCGCCTTTTCTTTCATTACCAACTGTGGCTTCTTGACGTTCATGCAGATTGTCCTTGTTTGAGTTTTATAGAAGCATTTGATTCGGGTATCCCAAAACAAATGTTACTTGAACCATCCAGCCTTGGTGCGAGCGTTTATGATGATTGCCTCACAATCCTGACGTGACACGCTGAAGCGATCAAAAATGCCCGTGTGTCTAATGGTCTTCCCGTCCTTAAATTCATTCCATCCTTCAAGATCATCAGTGGCGCAGTCAGCAAGATCCTCAATAGTGTTTATGCCGTGCTCAGCAAGGGCGACGAGCATTTGCGTAGTTATGCCTGGAATGTCCTTGAGCCCGTCTTCAACACTAAACTCTTTCCGATTAGCGTCGACATTTCCATCAGTATTTTGCGACAAGTTCTGAAGCTCACTGTCAATTGGCAAACGATGTGTGCAGCTATCTGGTCGATCTACTCAGTGCCCGATCACGATGAGAGACTGAAGGGCCCCTTAAATGCACCCGTCGCCGCTTTCGTCGCTGTCTCGGTGAGGTCTTTTGCTTGCTCGGTTAACGATTTCATTTGTGTTTGCAAAAACTCTGTTTGGATACGCACCACATCTTGTAAATCCTTCGCTTGGGTTAGCTGTTGTGCAAACCCGAAAGCGGTAGCAACATTTTGCTGAGCATAATCTGTCACTTTTTTGTTTAGTTCTGTGCCCGCCCAAGGTGACGCTGACATGCTTGTTTGAAAGAAATTGAGATAGTTCTCCATTGCGCCACGAGCTTGCTCCATAGTCTGCCCCGCCATTGCACTCAAATTTTCGGAAGGTTTCTTGTCTTTTGCCATAACGGCCTCCTAGGGCACTTGCTGAATTGAAATGCGACAAGCGCCAGCCTTTCAACTTAAGTAGGGCTTATCCCCAGCATCGCAAGGGATCGCATAGTCCCAACGAGCCTATTAGTTCGCCCTATTCCAGCGCAGCAATCGGTCCGCCAATTACTCTCAAACCAACTATCCTCACTATTTACGCAACCAACAGTGATGGAAAAAAGTCTTTAATCGCCAGGGCAACTGCCTTGCTATCAACTGGCATACAAGCCTCAGTTTCAAACTGATAACCGCATTTCGTGCACTGCCAAAGATTTAGGACGCTCTGTTCGCTCACATATTCAGACCACTCAGGAGCAATCAGCGGCTCACCGCATTTGGTACAGGTCGTTTCATATTCGGAGTTACGGAAGGCTGCTACCGTTGTCATCGCGACCTCCTTATTTAATTGTTTTTTGCCGCTTTGAGAGCAAACGAAATTCTAAACTATTGCAGTCGGGTCAATAGTGCAGCGATCTGCATTGACCCTGATCAAAAAATAGAACTCTTTTCTTTGGTCCGTTACTTCGCATTACGACAGATAATCGCTTGATTTCGCAGTGCAGCATCGTCGCACAATCGGTGACCTGACGGACTTTTTGAACCAGCGGGATAGAGATTACCGCAGCATTGTCACTATCTCATCATTTACTTCGCAGCTCGGCGGCGGCGTCGAGAACGGCACGGATGACCTTGTCATAGCCTGTGCACCGGCAAAGGTTGCCCGCGAGCCAGTAGCGCGTCTCGGTTTCTGTAGGATTCGGATTGCGGTCCAGCAAGGCCTTGGCCGCGATCAGCAGGCCCGGCGTGCAGAAGCCGCACTGGAGGGCCGCATGCTCGAGGAATTTTCGTTGCAGTGGGTGGAGATCGTTGCCCCGCGCCAAGCCCTCGATCGTCTCGATCGCGTGACCTTCGGCCTCGACCGCAAGCATCAGGCACGAGCAAACCAGGCGGCCGTCGACCAACACGCTGCAGGCGCCGCAGTCGCCCGAGCTGCATCCCTCTTTGCTGCCGGTCAGATGGAGCTCGTCACGCAACACGTCGAGCAGAGTAAGCTGCGGTTCGCATAGAAACTCGGCGGGCTCGCCATTGATGGTGGTTGATATATGATACTTGCTCATCGACCGTCCCCTGCGCGTTCGTAAGCGATAACCGCCGTCCGGCGGGCTATCACGCCGGCGACTTTGGTCCGGTATTCGATCGTCCCGCGCTTGTCGTCGATCGGCTTGCAAGACCGCTGCGCCACTTGGTCGAGTGAGGCGAGCGCCGTATCGTCGAGCCTGCGCCCGATCAGAGCCGCAGCGGCATCGGGAACCAAGATTGCGGTCGGCGCCACGGCGCCCAGTACGACCCTCGCATCGGTGCATACACCGCCAGGGTCGAGTGTAACGCTGATGCCAGCGCCGACTACGGCAATATCCATCTCGGTCCGCGGAATAAAACGGAGGTAGGCGTCCGCCGAACGCGGTGGGCGCTTGGGCAGGTGAAACTCGACGATAAACTCTCCTGGCCTCAGGGAGGTACGCCCGGGGCCGGTTGGGATACTCTCCACCGGCACCTCGCGCTGCCCGTTTGCGCCTGCGATCACGCAGGTCGCGTGCGCCGCGATCAGCGCCGGTACGCTGTCGGCCGCCGGCGACGCATTGCAAAGATTGCCGGCAAGCGACGCGCGACTTTGCACCTGCGTCGATCCGATTAAATTAGCGGCCTCGACCACTCCAGGCCACGCCCGCTTGAGAGCGTCGCATTCGCCAATCACCGCGCCAGGCGTCGCGGCGCCTATCACAAAGGCGTCGTCTTGCTCGCGAATGTCGGAAATTCCAGGGATCTTCTTGATATCTACAATCAGTTCCGGATTGGTTCGGCCGGAACGAAGCTGCACCAGCAGATCGGTCCCGCCCGATAGGATCTTCGTAGCGCCGGAGGCTTCGGCCAAAATGCGAATGGCCTCCTTAATCGTCGACGGGGCTGCATAATCGAGCATGGTCGTGGCGTCTCCAAACTAGCTGAACGGGACGCTAGTCCAGCATTGATTGGCGGTCTAGGCCGGAGTGAAACTTCATTGCGCCTGCGAGCGAGTGGCTAACCCAATTGCAGAACTGCTTGCATTTGCGCTCCGGCCGCGCGAACTCTTAGGTCCTGGCGCAATGCGACAATCATGCGAGGTAGCTGTGGACGATTTCACTTCCCGCGAAACGGTAAAGCAATTCAAGTGGGTCGGGACCCGGCCGGTTCGCCCGGACGGCGTGCCGAAGGTAACGGGGCTTGCGCAGTACGGCGCCGACCTGGCGATGCCGGGCGAGCTGGTCGGCCAAATCTTACGCTCGCCGCACGCCCATGCGCGCATCCGCTCGATCGACACTTCGAAGGCAGCGGCGCTACCCGGCGTCAAGGCTGTCGTGACCTCCACCGATTTTCCGGAGCAGAAGTTCGAATATGTCGGTCCGGAACGCGTCGCACAGAATTTCTGGCATATGACGCGCAACATCATGGCGCGCGAGAAGGTTCTTTATGAGGGCCATGCGGTGGCGGCGGTTGCGGCGACCAGCAAGTCGATCGCCGACGAGGCACTGTCGCTGATCGCGGTCGATTACGAGGTGCTGCCGCACGTCATCGACGTCGACGAGGCGATGAAGCTGGATGCGCCGCTACTGTTTCCCGACATGATCACCCGCGGGGTGGAGCCGCCGCCGAAGCCCTCTAATATTACGAAGCGGGTCGAATTCAAGCTCGGCGATCTGGCGGCCGGTTTCGCCGCGGCCGACGAGATCGTCGAGATGTCCTTCAAAACTGCGCCCGTGCACCAGGCCTATATCGAACCGCAAGGTTGCGTGGCGCGCTTCGACGCAGACGGCCAGAGCGAGCTCTGGAGCTCGAGCCAGGGGCATTTCGTCGTCCGCGCGTACACCGCGCAGTTGCTCGGCATGAAGCTCGGCGACCTGCGCGTTTATCCCGCGGAGATCGGCGGCGCTTTCGGCGGCAAGACCGTGATCTACGTCGAACCGGTCGCCGTCGTGCTCGCGCGGAAATCCGGTCATCCCGTTAAGATCGTGATGAGCCGTGAGGACGTGTTCAGGGCCACCGGCCCGACGTCCGGTTCGTCCATGACCGTGAAGATCGGCGTAAAACGCGACGGCACGATTGTCGCCGCCGACGGGCTTTTTAAGTTGCAGGCTGGTGCTTTTCCTGGCTCGCCGTTCATGAGCACGTGTATGTGCGCGTTTGCGCCTTACGACATCGCGAACGCACGCGCGGTCGGTTACGACGTGGTCAGCAACCGCCCGAAGGTTGCCGCCTATCGCGCGCCGGGCTCGCCCATCGGCGCCTTCGCGGTCGAGAGCGTGCTCGACGTTCTGGCGCAGAAGATCGGCATAGATCCGCTGAAGCTGCAACTCAAGAATGCTGCCAAAAAAGGAACCCAAATGCTCTCGGGTGCTAAGCTCGCGCACAATGGATATGCTGAGACCATCGAGGCGGTGCTCAATCATCCGGGCTACAAAGCGCCACTCGGAAAGAACCAGGGACGCGGCGTCGCCTCCGGCTATTGGTTTAACGGTGGCGGCGAATCGAGCGCCACCATGCATGTCAACGAGGACGGTACGGTCGTCGTCGCGACCGGCAGCCCCGACATCGGCGGCTCACGCGCCTCGATGGCGATCATGGCGGCCGAGACGCTGGGTATAGACTACGATCAGGTGCGCCCCATCGTCGCCGACACCGCGTCGGTCGGCTATGCGCATCTTACCGGCGGCTCGCGCGTCACCTTCGCAACGGGCATGGCCGTGGTCGACACCACCAAAAAGATAATCCAGGAGCTATGCGTACGGGCGGCCAAGATGTGGAACGTCGACTCGGAGGGCGTAGTCTGGGAGGACGGCTGTGCCAAGCCGGCGAGCAGCAACGTCGGAGAATTCAAGCCGCTGTCGATCCGGGAGATTGCGGCCAAGCGGGGACAGACCGGCGGGCCGATCGTAGCCGCGGCTGCCGTAAACCCGAGCGCAGCGGCACCCGGCTTCGCTACGCAGTTCTGTGACGTAGAGGTCGATCCGGAAACCGGCAAGGTTACGGTGCTGCGTTTCGTCGCCGCTCAGGACGTCGGCCGCGCAATCCACCCGAGCTATGTCGAAGGGCAAATCCAAGGCGGTGTGACGCAAGGCATCGGGTGGGCGCTCAACGAGGAGTACATCTACAACTCCGGCGGGCATATGGAAAATCCGGGCTTCCTCGATTATCGGATCCCGGTCGCATCCGACCTGCCGATGATCGAACCGGTCCTGGTTGAGGTACCTAATCCCAACCACCCCTACGGTGCCAAAGGCGCCGCCGAAGTCAACATTTGTCCTCCAATGGCGGCCATCGCCAACGCAATCGACCACGCGGTCGGCCGGCGACTGACTGAGTTGCCGATGTCTCCGCCCAAAGTGCTCGCTGCGATCGATGCGCGCAAGCAGGCGTAGGAATCTCGGCGCCCATTCCCTCAAAACGCTTGGTCCAAAAAAGCCCGGATAGGCGCGCGAAATTTGGTCTTACGCCGCGGAGATATTGCTCGCTAGGCGGGGCGCCCACGAAGCGCCCCTTATTCCCTGCGAGCGTGCGTACGCCGGTTTTGCCCAGAGCCTGCGGTCTATAACCGGCCAGGTATGCTGACCACACTAGCGTAGGCAGTGACCCTCAACTAACATTCGCGCCAACTCCCGCCATAAAAGGTAATCAGGGCAACATCGCCTATCCATCAAGGAAAGCTCACGCGATTGCCGTTCTCAACCTAGCTGCAGCACGGCTGCGCTACATCGCGGGAACGGCATGGTCGACCAAACGCTACATGAACATGCGGCCTCTCTATCAGCCGCAGATCATGCAAACCGGAGCTGTCGCCTGATCAAATGTGCGAAAGATTGTGGACACTACCTTGGCGCGAGCTTCGGAGCAATATTCAATCATGAAAGCGCGGGTGCCGCAGTTTGACGCGGCCTTCAAGGAAGCCGTTTTTCGTCGGTTATGACTGATAGCGAGTTATTTACCCGGAGTTTATGCGGTATTTTACGATTTAGAAGCTATTCATCATCTTAAATGCCAACAATTGCCGTTAAAGGCAGTGTCTTGGCTTCTCACCGCGGCAAAGAAAGCCAATGCGGTTGGCGACACAAGGAATGGCATTTTATGGGGACCGCTAATCTCAATTGGCTTGTCACTGATTTTTTCGTTTTCGGTATTAGGTTCCAAGATTGGATGCCGATTGTAGTTCTTCTATTTATGTTTTTTGGTTTTCTTGCTTTCCTGTCAGAGCGCCAAGGTCTTCACGATTAGGGCGCCAGAAATCGTGTCGTAAACCACGTAATTTTGCACACAAATAAAAATGATTGAACAACGACAAGTACCTCGGCATAAAAGTTTTTTGCGCGGTATCGTCAGTTTTCCTGACACTAATTGCACTTTAGATTGCACAGTACGCGACATTTCTCAAACGGGTATGCGCCTGAAGTTCGATAGCACTCCACCGATTATTGCCGAGTATCTTGATTTAAATATTCCGATAAAGGGCAAGACATACCGTGGAAAGGTTGTTTGGTCTAAAGGTAATGAAATTGGTATCACGCTTGAAAATAATATTGGCGTAATCGCATCGCGGGCAGGTGATACCACTGACACATCAAATTCAAGCGAAGAGGAACTGTCTATCCGAGTGTCGCGCCTTGAGGCTGAAATTAATTCACTCAAACAAATAATAAAGCATCTAAAAAATGGTGCCGAGAAGCCGGATGCAGCATAGGAAATCAGTGGTCGGAGCATCGAAATAATATTTTGTAATCATAACAACGCTGGTGGGAAAATAGTGGGACACTCGGTGTGTATACCGAAAACCTCATCCGCGTTGATTAGCCGCACAAATCACCTAACGTCAGCGCATTATGATCGCGCTGCTGTGTTTCGTAATGGCCGTCTTGGCCGCACCATTCAAGTCGAAGAGCCAACTTGAAGCCGAAAATGCGGTTCTCCGACATCAGTACGATAAGATGGGCTAATCTTTTTTCAGCGTCAGAATGAAAGCAATAACGTCAGCGCGATCCTGGGCATTGAGCACGATGTTCGGCATGGAGCGATGGGGAGTCAGTAGCGCCACGTTAAGCGCCATTGCCGACATGCCTTTGGTGTTAGCGATGGCGCTAAGGGTTGGCGCCCGCAGGCGACCAGATTTTCCTTCATGGCTGACCCAGTGGCAGCCCGAGCAGGTATGGATCGCGAGCTTCCAGCCGCGAGTCGGATTACCAATATCCTGTGCAAACGCCGGTGTGCCCAGGAACGCCCCTAATGCCACCATCAGCGCGATTGAAATCAGCCTCTTGTGACACATCACTGCCTGTGTGTACTGAAAACCTCATCCGTTGATCGTCGGATAGCGACCGGGAATATTGCAGAGCTGCAAATGTCCGCTGTGTGCCACCGTCGGAATGTAATCCGTCTCTCACTACCACAAGCCTAGATTTTTGATCGCCGTTGGCAAGGTTTGTGACTTGTGCGTCCTGCAGTAGGCCGTGACCTTCGCGGAATTCTTTTGAAAGCGGTCGAAGTTCAAGACGTTATTATTGGCGGCCGCATTGTAATAACCGCTCATCCACGAGCGGACAAAATCCCGAACGTCCGGACTGTATCCGAGAAAGCTTCCGCAAGTGATTTGATTCATATCTACGCTGATCTGAGCCGCACTCGGTTGCGAAGCGGCCACCAGCAAAGTCGCAGCTACGAAAAGAACATTCCATCTCATGACTTTTCTCCAGGAATCCAAAATCTCACTGCGGACCAATCGCGCTCTGCAAGGCACTCATCACGCTTACTTGCGGATGGTATTGGCACCACGATTTCAAGATCGCGATGTTTTTCTGGTGCGCAAGCAAATCCACAAATGTCCTGCGGGTCTGATAACTGTACCAGCCGCTCATCCACGCAGAGAAGTTAGTCGACATTGCCGGTGGCATTGCCAGATATTGGCTGCATGTAAATGCGCCCATATCGATGACAAGCTGCGCGTTCGCAGCCACCGGAAGAAGCGAGAGGGCAAAGGCTATGCCTATTAATCGAAGCTTCATTTTGCTCGTCCTTTTAGATACTGCACCAAGGCTTAAGGGCTCTCGGACGCTGCCATAGGAAGCAAAATCTATCTTGCGCGCCGTGACATAGGTACGTCAAATCTCCACGACGACCGCTGGGAGCGTTTGTCCGGGAAGTGCATAACAGACATGCGCAAAATAACATTGCCAAGTGAATTTTGGCGTAGCGGAAACTAACGACCCTGGTCGCGGAAACCGCTACTCATTGCGTAGGCGTATGCTTTCTGGTCGGCCTCCATGATTTGCCGCTCCGGTAAGCAGGTATGGTCGCCACCGACTGCGTTCATGCATGTCCGGTAAACTTCCGCCGATTGCTCAAACCGGCTCCTCGCGTCATCAAGGGTGGCAATGGATGGCCGCGTACAACCAGCGAGCAGCACGACCGGCATCACAATAAAACACTTCATTGATTTCGCCCCGCAGAAGAAGCGACCGCCATATTAGCGGCCCTCAAATTGGTAAATATAAAAAAATGATATATTTTGACGCGCTCGTTCGGCAGGAGCGGGTGAAATTGTCAGGGCGCATGAGGTTGAGATGAAAATGGGCGTCGTAATACTGGCGGCGGTGGCGTTATTGCTATCAGGGTTCACTCAAGCTGAACTTGAGAAAGCTAAAACCACGAAGGAGTTTTTCAAAGACAGCTATTGGAAATGTTTGGCCGCAGAAATTGTCAGAGTGGTGCCGACAGATATGATTTTGAATTAATGCCATTCGCCCTCGACAGTGGCTGAACCGCGCTCATTGCTTCCAAAGCCTGGGGAGGCATGCCATTCACTTTCGGACGTCGGCGAATGGTGTCCATCACTGCCGAAGCCTGGGGAGGAATGCCATTCACCGTGGGAATCCCTTGGTCCGTATCCAAAGGCACCGAAATGCGACAGCCTGTGTGAGTGACTGTCCCTGCCTGAAAAATTATGTCCATGGTTCGCATGCCACCATGTGGCATGGCCGGCATGGCCCCGCCAGTAACCATGGCGAAAACCCCTACTGGACCATCGCGCCCCATTCCAATGCGATCCGGCGGAGTGTCCTCCGCGAGAACTTCCGCTCCCTCGGGCCACGGCTCCGCTCAAAGTGAACACGCTGCCGACGAGGCTCGCGACAATAATCCAAACTATCATGTACCGGGACATGTGCATTTAGCTCAGGCCCTTTGCGCCTTCCAGATCCATCTGCTCTGATCTAAAAGCTATAGCAAAATCGGCCAAACCGCGCCCCTGAAAACTTTCCAGCGTCAGCACATACGCGGCGTTCACAATTTAATAGCAGCGAACGATACTTACGGTTTGCTCTTTGCCGTCACCCATAGGAACCGTTACGGTCTGCGCGGGGCAGCCCGGCACATATGGTCTGACAACTGGTGCAGAGGGTGGTTCAGAAGAACCAACAATAGCCGGACATCGATGTGCCCAATCCCAAGGAATATCATACGTGCACGTGTAATGGACGTCGCCTAATTGTGGTTGCGTAATATCTACGTTTTGTTCGCCGTTCGGTGGATTGTAGAAGAAGCCCCCGGCTGCCGGCCAGAAAGCCCCTGTATTGCGTCCATGGTGGCGTTGGCTCGATCGCGCGACTGATCGATGGGAAGTCGAATGCGTCGAAGCGGGCCTTCCAGCGTTCGCTGCCCCCGACCTGCCGAATGATCCGCTCGAGGCAAGAGCAAGCGCTACGCCGAGGGACGCGATAAACACCGCACACATTTTATACGCCATGGCACACACCAATTCGTAGATTTGAGCAGCATTCCAATTCACGCTAAACCGAAGCTTTCGTGCCCGCCAATGCATAATTAACAATTAGTTAAGGCGTAACATTAATGGAGGAACCCTGACGTTGCCTTTCCCTGGTCAGAAGTGGCCTACTTTTGTGGCTATCACTATACCCCCTGTTTTTGTTAGCAGGGAATTCGAGAGCGGAGGCAGGTTCGACTGCGACTGCGTCCGCCACCACGCTTAATCGGTAAAATCACGATACTCAGTCGCTACCTAGTAGCTGCCGCCCCCGGAACCGTCCCAGATTGGATTTCGGATTTATTCTTCGTTGCATCTGTGGAGCCTAAAATATGGGCGTGTGTAGGCCTTGCGGCGCATGAGACCAGACAGGAACAAACGAACAAATAAATTAAGTGTGTGAGGCCGCTCACAAACTATTCGTCCGAACCAAGCGACCATCCAGTGGGGACCGGGGCATCCTGCACAGGAGGCTCAGATGCGCCGAGCATTATCCATCGTAACAGCGGCCGCCCTAACCAGTGTTGTTCTCTTAATCACTATTGCTCCGAGTCGGACGATTGCCGACAGGGAAACGATTAAGAGAGAATTCCAAAACAAAATTTCTATTTATGGCCTTCATATCGCACTTCCTGATGATATGAAGAGCTTTCCAATGGAGATCGTGCCATTACCTTGACCGTGCGAAGAATATGCGGGCGAATTGGATTCGCGTCTGACAGACTACGCGTGCTCAGGACGAATGTGTTGCGGTACACCGTTGGTGCTGGCTGACGGAGTGCAATGGGACAGTCTCAATTTACTTTCTCGCTAATAAGATTTTGCAGTGCTTCGGGCGCTAAAATGACAATGCCGCCGCGCTCCACCTTCAGCCACTTGCGGCGTTGCCAACTTTGTAACTGCTTGTTCGCACTTTCACGCGAAACTCCGATCATTTGACTAATCTCGCGTTGCGTTACCCGAATTTTTCCGCTCGCAGAAGCAGTGGTAGCACGTCGATAGAGATGCAACAGGACCTTTGCAAGGCGGTCCGCTAAGCCGAGAAAGACGATATCTTCAACTTGTTCGCTCGTTCGGCGCAGGCGTGCGCACAACAATTCGATCAGTTGCATCGCGACCTCAGAATGATCCGCTAGCAAGGGTACAAAATCGCGGCGCTCGATAACCAAGAGTTCACCACTTTCGATTGCTACTGCATCCGCGGTCCGCTGACCGCCATCGAGAAATGCAATTTCTCCAAATATCTCTCCGGGCACTATCAGATTGAAAATTGCATCCCTTCCTTGCTCGGAAGGGGAACTGATTCTGATCGCGCCGGCGCAAACGGCATAAAGACTTGTTCCGATATCGCCTTTACGAAAGACAATCCCGCCCTTCTTTATTTTCCTCATATTGGCATGGAGAGCCAACCGGCCAATCGTTGCGTCGTCCATCTTCTTGAAAAACGGATGAGCGCGAAGCAGGGCACGCTTATCGAAAGGCCGTGACGGAGCGACAGCTTTTGCTCGAATGTCCATAAAAAGCCCGCACATAGGTACGTTTTGCGATGCATCCACAATAGCATAATTCGAACTGTAAAAATGGATTAGACGCCGGCCAATACGGCAATTCCAGCAATGTGACGTAGTTCATACTGGTCCGCCGCCAACGCGTTCATGATCTCGGCACTTTCAAAAGGAGGGCCTAGATATGACCGAACTCTACCAGCTGCTTGACGGAAACTTGGCGGAACGCGCATTCCTCATCGCATCCGCCGGTTTCATCGTATTTTACGCGTGCGGAATTGTGCTCGTGCAGTGGTCCAAAGCCGGGCCCCGCCGCACGGTGTTTCGGGCCAAGACGGCCGGGGCCGCGCTGTTGTTCGCTTTGGCGCTCACCGCCATTGCCAGCGGATTCTGGCGGTCCCACGCAATGAACGCCGGCAGCAACCCGGCGTCGATTTCACCCATCGATCTGCAAAGCGCTGTCGACATGAAATCCCTGCCCGAGCAGCGGCTGGGGGATCTGTTCTAACGGTCAATCGCGACAGCGCGCCTCACACATCCGCGTCGTCGCCTACAAAAGAAGGGGAGAGCGAGATGCCACGATTTCATATATTCGATCCGCCTGATCCCATGGATCGCCCGCTTTGTTCCAATTTTGGATGGACCATGTGGATTGCTCACAGTAAACAGGACGATTCTGACCACGACAGACGCGCAATCGAACGCCATGGCCACGACGAACCGGAAAACAAGAGCGTCAAACAAGAGTAGGGTCGTGCTACCAAGCGGGTTCATTTTATTTTTTTGAATACTCAGTTCAGTCTGTGTGATCTGCTTCATACAATATCGAGAGACCTTCAATTTAAATTATCTACGGAGTTCCAGCTCCACACCGGACGTTCGGATAATTTCATTCCGGCGGCGGAGGTTATCCGAATCTTTCCCTGAATGTAGGCGTCGCCAGAAAACGAAAGGATCAATTCCATGACCGAGATTTCGAACAGGCAGATCGAACAAGAAATCCTTGCATGCGAAATTTGCGACGAGGCGCTGGAAGCTGCGGCAGGTGCGGTAGGGGCGAAGGCGGCGAGCTACACACTTGCAGCTTGCAGCGGGCTTTCTGTCTGCCCAGCCTGACCATCCTGGTCGATTGGTCCTGGACTTCTTCATTCTCCAACGACCGCGATAGCCGGAGTCCCAAAAGCTTCATCTGGGACTTCGGCCGACCAACGGCACCGCGCGCAACCACACGTAATCGCGATTATCGGCGCGTTTCCCCACAGACAAGGCAACATAAGTTATGACCAGCATTACTCGCCATACTGCGGCGCCCTCGCGGAAAGATAATATAAACCTTGTTGCCGGTAGAGCCCGACGTTACCCTCGCCGCCATAGTAGATCCAGCTCGCCGCTTCCTCCGGAGCCTGGAATGAAGTGCCAGAAGTGCCAGCACGATAATTCTGATAACGCTAAGTTCTGTGAGCAATGTGCCGCTCCGCTGACCCAAACCTGCGGCAACTGTGGAAGCCAAGCGCCTTCCGCTGCCAAGTTCTGCCCCCAATGCGGCCATCCCCTGAAGCGGATCCATGAAGATCCACGCAATGCTTCGCTCAAAAGTCATGTTCCCCAGTACCTCGTCGAAAAGATCCTTACCTCCAAGTCCGCGCTCGAAGGCGAGCGCAAGCAAGTCACAGTACTGTTCGCGGACATCAAGAGTTCGATGGAGCTGCTGGCCGACCGCGACCCTGAAGACGCGAAAAAGCTCCTCGATCCCGTGCTCATACGCATGACTGAGGCGGTGCACCGCTACGAGGGCACCGTGCATCGGATTATGGGCGACGGGATCATGGCGCTGTTCGGCGCCCCGCTTGCGCATGAGGACCATGCCGTGCGCGCATGTTATGCGGCGCTCAGGATGCAGGAGACCGTCGCGCGCTACGCAGACGAGGTACAGCGCTCTTACGGGGTTCCCGTGACGATACGAGTCGGACTTAACTCCGGCGAGATTGTCATCAGTGCCATCAGCAACGATCTACACATGGAATACACCGTTGTGGGCGAGACAGTGCACCTGGCGGCTCGGATGGAGCAGATGGCAATGCCGGGTTCGGTACTTATCACGGCTCACACCCTTAAACTGGCGGAAGGCTACGTCGCTACGAAGTCGCTCGGCCCGGTGCCGGTAAAGGGGCTTGCCGATCCAGTACAAATTTACGAAGTGACCGGGGCGGGTACGGCACGAACTCGCCTCCACGCCGCAGCCGGAAGAGGCCTTACACGCTTTGTCGGCCGCGGTGTCGAGCAGGAGCAACTCCGTCTTGCGCTGCAGCTCGCCGGCCGTGGCCGCGGTCAGGTGGTGGCGATTGTCGGCCAGGCTGGCGTGGGCAAGTCGCGTCTGGTGCATGAATTTGTTCATTCGCCCCATACAGCCAACTGGCTCGTTCTGGAATCGAGCACAACGTCGTACGGTCACGCAACGCCGTACCAGCCGATCACCGAGTTGCTCAGAAATTATTTTAAGATCAATGTCAACGATAGCACGCAATCAATTCGCGAGCTGGTGTCGAGCAAAATAATGACGCTCGACCCTTCGCTGCAGGACGCCATCCTGCCGGTGCTGGACCTTCTCAACGCGCTGGACGACGAGCACGCATTCCGATCCCTCGACCCGTTCCAGCATCGCCAGCGCACTTATCAGGCTGTCATCCGCTTGTTGTTGAGCGAGAATCGCGTGCAGCCTGTCAATGCGATCTTCGAGGACATTCACTGGTACGACTCTCTTACTCTCGGTTTACTGAACGACCTTGTCATCCGAGCGCTGGATGCGCGCCTGCTTCTGGTTGTTACGTGCCGTCCCGAGCATAAGGAAGAATGGGCGGCTCAGCCCAACTACCGCCAACTACGTCTGGAACCGCTTCCCGGTGAAAGCCTTGCGGAGCTTCTTCAGGTCCTGCTCGGTTCCAACCCGGGCCTGAAAACCTTGAAAACCTTCCTGATGGAGGCTGCCAGTGGGAATCCATTTTTCGTCGAAGAGATCGTACGAACATTAGTGGATACTGGCGTGCTTGAGGGCGGGCGCGGCAATTATCGTATGGCGAAGCCATTCTCGAGCGTCGAGGTCCCGCCCACGATCCAGGCGGTGCTCGCTGCGCGTATTGACCGGCTTTCTCCCGCCGGGAAACGGTTGCTGCAGGAAGCGGCGGTCATTGGACAAGATGTCCCGTTTGATGTTTTGCACAAAATTAGCGGTCTGTCGGAAGATGACATCCATCATCTGCTGAACGAGTTGCAGGCCGGTGAATTTCTTTACCAGACACAGCTATTTCCTGAACTGCAGTACAGCTTTAGACACGCGCTAACGCACGACGTCAGTTATAATGGCGTACTTCAAGATCGCCGCCGCGACATTCACGCGCGCATCGTGGATGCAATTGAAAAACTTTACGCCGGCCGACTCGGCGAGCAGATCGAACGGCTCGCCAGCCATGCCGTTCGCGGTCAACTGAAGGAGAAGGCTGTTCACTACCTCCGCCAGGCCGGGCGCAAGGCGGCGGCACGGTCGGCGCTCTCGGACGCCCGCGCTTGGCTTGAGCAAGCGCAGGCAATTCTAAAAGAACTGCCGGAAGACCGGACCACGCTGGAACAGGACATTGAGATTCGCCTCGAATTGCGGCCGGTTCTGCGCCAGCTCGGCGAGGGCCGGCAAATGCTTGAGCAGTTGCGCGAGGCCGAGGCTATCGCCACGCGGCTGAATGACGATCGCAGGCGCGGCCTTGTTTGCGCTTTCTTGACGACCGTCCATTCGACCGTCGATCAGCTGCATGAGGCGCTCGCGACAGGCAGCCGGGCGCTGGAGCTGGCCGAGCGCCTCGACAACTCGAAGCTTCGCCTTCTCTCTAAGAGCTGTCTCTCGCAGGTTCATTGTTACCGCGGCGATTACGAGCGCGCCGTCGAGCTCGCCACCAATAATCTAGCCGCGTTGCCGCCTGAATGGATCAACGAGCATTTTGGCATGGCCATTCCGGTATCGGTCTTCGATCGTGCGTGGCTCATCATGAGCCTCGCGGAACTCGGACGCTTTGCCGAAGCGGCGAAGTACGAGAAGGAGGCGATCAAGATCGCCGAAGCTTCGGAATACGCCTTCACCATCGGCTGGGCGCATTTTGCCGCCAGCATACCGCACTTAATCAAGGGCGATTGGGCACAAGGGCATACGCTGGTTGAGCACTGGATTGCGACGCTTCGCACCGGAAATGTCGCCATTCAACTTCCTTGGGCGGTTGCTGCCTCTGCTTGGGTGCTGGCGCAGATCGGCGAAACGGATGAGGCACTGAACCGGGTTCAGGAGGCCGAGCAGTTGCTTGAGGCCCAGGCGGCGAGCGGAATCGTAGGTCATCGCGCCTGGGCCTACCTCGCGGTCGGTCGAGCCTGTCTGTTGCTTAGCCGGCCGGATAAGGCGCAGCATATGGCCGAACTCGCACTTGATGCTTCGCGGAATCAGCCAGGGTTTGCGGCCTACACGCAGCACCTGATCGGTGACATCGCAATTGAGTCGGACCAGTTCGATCCGGAGAACGCCATCGTACATTTTCGCGAGGCACAGGCGCTCGCGCAAAAGCACGGCATGCGCCCGCTCATCGCGCACTGTCACCTTGGGTTTGGCAAAATCTACCGCCGCACCGGCAAAGCAAAAGAGGCCGCCGAAAATCTTGCCAGCGCAGCGGCGATGTACCGTGAAATGGGCATGAGCTTCTGGCTGGAACAGGTGAAGCTGATAAGCTAAACTTTACCGGGACGGGAGCAGCGAGCCGTGTTGGACGAACTTCGCGTAAAGCCCCAAATCTATGTTCCGTTTCTGCGGCTTAACGACCTCTTCGAATATCATGCCGGGCATAGACCTGAGGCCGCAGCGATCCTCGCTCCCGGCCGCGATCCGCTGAGTTACGGCGGCCTGCATCAACACATCGGCGAAGTGGGGCGTGCGCTTCGGGGCCTAGGAATAGGCCGCGAAGATCGCGTCGCCTTGATGCTGCCGAACGGACCGGAAATGGCGTCGGCGATTCTTAGCGTGGCGTCGAATGCGGCGTGCGTCGTGGTGAATCCGGCCTATGCGTCCGACGAGCTTGAACGATATTTCGATGCGCTACGTCTAACGGCATTGATTATTCCGGCTGGAATTGATTCCCCGGCGCGCCGCGTCGCACAGGCACGGGGCTTACGTGTGATCGAGCTAGCAGTCCCGTCAAGTGCAGAGGCCGGCCTGTTCACACTCAGTACAAAACATGCGGTTACGCCGTCGGGCGACCCGGTTGGTCCCGGCAGCGTTGCCTTGTTTGTATTGACCTCGGGCACGACAGCAATGCCGAAGATCGTGCCGCTGACGCACGCCAACGTTTGCACATCGGCCTATAGCTCAGTTGCCTCGGTCGCGTTGACGGAAGCGGATCGGTGTTTGAATATTCTTCCGCTGTTTCATTGCCACGGGCTCGTTGCGACAATGTTGGCTGCGCTGACGGCCGGAGCTGGTGTCGTTTGCACCGCAGGATGTGACGTTAACAATTTTTTCGGTTGGTTGCGAGACTTTCGAGTGAAGTGGTACTCGGCCGTTCCGGCTATGCATCAGGCAATTCTCGCGCAAGCGCGGCAACATCCTGAACAGGTCGAGAACTGTCACCTCCGTCTCATCCGCTCCGCGTCCGCTCCGCTGCCGCCGCGCGTCTTCGCGGACCTGGAACGGACGCTGGCGACGACCGTGATCGAGTTATACGGCATGACGGAAACCGCCGGCGCGCCAATTGGATGCAATCCGCTGCCGCCGCGTCAGCGCAAACCAGGCTCGGTCGGCATTCCGGTGGGACTGGATGTCGCGATCATGGGCGACGACGGGAGTACGTTGCCCTCCGGCAAGACCGGACAAGTGGTCATCCGTGGTGCGAGCGTTACGCTGGGTTACGATCGCAATCCGGCGGCAACACGAGACGCATTCGCTCGTGGATGGTTTAAGACTGGCGACCTCGGTTTTTTTGACGATGACGGTTACCTTTTTCTGATCGGCCGCAGCAGGGAAATGATCAACCGCGGCGGTGAGAAAATCACGCCGCGTGAAGTCGACGAAGTGCTACTCGAACATCCGGCGATCGCGGAAGCAGTCACTTTCGCCGTGCCTCATACCACGTTGGGCGAAGACGTCGCCGCAGCTATCGTGTTGCGGCCGAATGCGACGGCGACGGTGAAAGATATTCGCCAATTCGCCAGTAGGCGTCTTGCCGGCTTTAAAATTCCGCGCCAGGTGCTCATCGTCAAAGAGTTGCCTAAAGGAGCGACCGGCAAAGTGCGGCGGGTAGGGCTGGCAGCGACGTTGGGACTTAAAAGCGGTGCTGTTGCGACGCAACATTTTGTTGCCCCGCGCACGCCGCTTGAAAATGAGCTGGCCGGAATCTGGACCGACGTACTTTCGCGCGAACAGGTCGGTATCCACGATGACTTTTTCGCGTTGGGCGGGGATTCGCTTTTGGCCGCGCAGGTCATCGCGTGCATCCACGACAGATTTCATCTTGATGTCGGCGTCGTCAGCGTGTTCGAGGCGCCGACCGTGGCCGAGATGGCTCAGCATCTCGAAGGCTTGATGCAGGCCGGCGAAACGCGCCGTCCCGCTGCGAATATTGCGCGCATCGATCGAGACAAAGAATTACCCGCGTCACCAACCCAGGAACGGATGTGGAAACTGCAGCATGCTCTGACAGGCCTGCCGTACTTCAACACTCTTTATGCGATTCGGCTAACATCGCCAGTTGACGTGGCGACCCTGGAACGCAGCCTGAATGAAATCGTTCGTCGTCACGATATTCTGCGCACGACCTTTGCCGACGTTGGCGGCCGGTTGGTCCAGATCGTCGCTCCACAATTGAACGTGCCATTGGCGATCGATGATCTGCGCAAATTGCCGCGATCGAAGAAACAGGCTAGCGGGCGTAAGATTATTCAGGAAGAACTCCTTCATTCCTTCGATCTCGCTCGAGGTCCGCTTATTCGCACGCGTCTGGTAAGGCTGGCGCCTGAGGAACAGCTCTTGCTGATCGCCATGCACCAAATCAATGTCGACGGTTCGTCGCTTGGAGTTATTTCGAACGAACTTGCCGCTCTTTACGATAATTTCGCTGCCGGAAATACTTCGACACTGCCGCCGCTCGCGATTCAATTCGCCGATTTTGCGGCGTGGCAGCGGCAATGGCGATCGCATCCGAGCATCGCCGCGCAGTTCGACTACTGGCGCCAGCAGCTTCGCCAGCCGCTCCCGACCGTGACATTTGGCGTCCCCCGTCGTGGGAGGAAGGCCGACCCCTACCAAACTGCGCAATGCAAGGCGGTGTTGCCAGTAAGCCTGACCCAAGCACTCAGGAAATTCAGCCATCGCGAAGGCGGCACCTTGTTCATGGCGTTGGTCGCGGGCTTAAAGATACTGTTGCGCCACCGTTTGAGCGAAAATGACCTGCGGGTGGCTACGAACGTCGCCAATCGCAATCGTGCGGGCACCGCAGGCCTTATCGGGCCCATCGTCAATACGGTGATCCTGCGGACCGATCTCGGAGACGACCCGACCCCGCGGGAAGTGCTGCGCCGGGTGCGCGCTACGACGCTCGACGCCTATGCGAATCAGGATATTCCTTTTGAAGAACTCGCCGATACGCTCCTGCGCGAGCAAGGGTTTGACCCTGTCAAGCTCGCCCAAGTGATGATTTTGCTGCACAATGCGGCACTGCGGCCGGTCGTGACGTCTGGAAAGGTGCTTGCCTTCGAGGAGGCCGACCCAGACATGTTGATGCCGCTGGTGACGACCACGACATATGATGTTATCTTAGTGCTACGTGAAGGTACTCGTGGCTTGGTGGGATCATGTATCTACAAACCACATCTCTTCAGCGCCAGTTCGATCGAGCGTTTGCTTCGAGAGTTCCGGAAGGTGCTGGAGATTATGGTGGCGCAGCCGGAGAAACCGATTTCGGTGATACGCGTCTCACCGGGGCGCAAGCGTTGAGCCGATGACCACGTGTAGATTATTCTGAAGGCCAGTGTAAATCCAAGGAGAGACACCTATGGGAGCATTTCGTCCTGTCACTTTCAGTTCAAGGGAACTCAAGGGTCTGACCGCCAAGCAGCGCAAGACTCTGAAAAAGGCAATTGTGCGCCATTTGGAGACACACCCCCAGATCCGCAAATTAGTCAGAAAAAAAGTGCGCCCTATCATTAAGCGAATGAAGAAGGCGTCATAAGACTCACCGCTGCAGCTTGGTGCAAGACTTACGCGGAGTCGCCTGCTCGGCGAGCTTAGTGGCGCGGCGGCCGTTGACGTCGTCGGCTCGCAGATTTGTTTGACTTTACACCCGCGGCCGCGCGCAATTTCCGCGCGCGGCGCAATACGCGTTTCTGCTTGACTGCGCGCTTTGCGACGTGTCTGAACGGATACGACATTCCCCCGATCACAATGCCGTCGGCTTGCACGAGGATTTCGATGTCTGGGCGCTTTTCTTTGGCGACATCGGTGGAACTGAACGACCGGCCGGCCAGAAGTTCGATGCTCACATCGCGTGCGGCGCCAGGCGCAAGCACGAAGCCGGCCATGCCAGCGTCCGAAAATGGGAGCTTCCAGCCGCGCTTACGCAGGAATTGAGGCAGGATCGCTTTGATAGCTATCCGCGCCGGTTTGTTGAACGGGTTCTTAACCCGAAAGCTCGTGTCGGCGAACTTTTCCAACAGTCGTTTGGGGTGGGCGCTAGCCGCTGCGCCGCCGCCGCGCAGGCCGATATTATTGTCGTGTGGGACTAAACGCCAATCGGGCATTGAGTCACCGACGGTGAAGTTGTGGACATTGCTCGGGTCGCCGGTTGCCGTTGCCACCATGAGCATGCAGTCGTGCCCGGCCGGCGAGGGCACCCACTCAAACGGACCAACCACAATTTCAGCTGATGATTTGGGGGGCACGTTCGCTGCCGCGAGATGTGCCGTCTTCATCGGCTGCCAGTCGTCGGGAAAGAGACGACCCGCGGCTGGCCGGGAGTGAAATGCCCGTACCACGACTTTGGTCGCGGTCTCAAAGCCGCGGTTCTTGATTTTCACATAGGCATAGTTGGTGACCCCGGCGGCCGGCTCCTCATGACTTGCGCCGCCATCCTTGCGGCGCCGATTCCAGATCGCCTTGCAGTTCCAATAGTTGGCCTGAAATTGATATTCGCCCCGGCGCCCATCCTCGATGTAGACATCGACAGGCGGCGGCGCCCCAATTTTGTTGTTTGGCCGTTTGGTCCCGGCGAGTTGATATTGGCCCTGCTTCTCGAACGCCCAACGGATCACCTTTTGGTAAGCGCCCCCCGAGACGCCCTCGGCGGGCCAGTCCGCGAGGTCGGCCTTCATAAGCGCGCTGGCAAAGTGGGCGGCGTCCGGCGGACTGGTGGCCGGGGTCAACGTTTGGATAGCGCCAAGCAAAATGTGGCACGCCATGCGCGCCGCAAAGTGCCGGGCGGCGACATCTTCGGAATCGCCGCCGATCGCGCAGTAGAAGCGGAACATCGTGCTTGAGAGGATTTGTTCGTTGCTATAGCCGCCCGGATCTTTGTCTTGATCAAACGGATGGCGCGCGATGGCGCCGGCCCAGCCCCAGCCGCTCGCAGCGGTGCGGTCGTGGTGCCGCTGCGCGGATTTGGGAATGCCGACAAGCCACGGGAATGTCGCGCCACGGTCGCGCGCCTTGCTGTCTGGGTCGTTGAGGATCGCGGCGAAGCTGTCGCCGGCGCTATGCGCGAATTTGAAGCGTGGAGAGGCGATGTGATTGTAGAGAATGCCGTGGCCTAATATTTCGTGCAGTACGATGCGCCAGTCGCAGGCTATGCCGATTGGCTTTTTTAGATTGTGCGTGTCTGCAAGTGCGAAACAGGTATAGCCGATGCCGGTGCCCTCTGCGTTGCCGGCGCAATGGGCATTGATCTCGTCGCCCTTCGGATGATTCTTGTCATAATGACCACGATGGTCGACGGGACTGGGAAATTTCGTTCCAGGAAAATAGTGGGCAACGGAAAACCCGAGATCCTCGACCAGCCGAAAGACCCGGTCGCAGTTATAGTAAGCATTGACCGCCGCGAAATTATTAGTCCGCGCATTGAACTTGAAGTCGCGGCCCGCTGGCCTGGTCGGCGGCGTCACTTTTGGACTGACGACGTCGGAAAGACGCACATTGCTACCGCGCAAAGCCTGGGTGCCTTTCACGGGCGGAGCGAGACCGGGAAGCGTTACCGTGCTGCGCAACCGGTTGAGCGCCGTGTTGCCCGCCCTCGGTCTCGGACCGCCGGCAAGTGTCACCGGGTCAGCTTCGAACACTAAACCGGTGACGTTGTCGATGAAAGGGCGCAGTAGCAGCACTGACGATGTCTCTGCCTCGATCAGCGCAACCCAATGTAACGGCCGAATCGGCGGGAAATCAAAACTGAAGTAGACCGCGCTGACCACATAATGCATGCCGTTGCGGATCGAGGAATGGACGACGGGTAATGGCAGGGTGGGTCGTCCAGACAGAATGCCGGAGCCAGTCTCGGATGGCCGTGCCGTCGCATGTCTGAGCCTCGTTTCGTCATGCTGGTAGATCATGAGGCGTTTGCGATTGATGCCGAGTGCGCCGCGGTGCGCCTTGCCGTCAAGACCAAGGTGCTTTGCCAATGCTCTAACGTCGAGCGCTTTCAGTCTTTTAATGTGCATTGCGTTCGGCCGCTTCACCGCGAGTTCGGGATGCTGCGTCGAGCGTGCGCCGACCACGCGGAGCGGATTGTGCTTCATCGTTACCGAGATCCCGGCTTCCCAAACCGGCAGGCCGAAACAGGTCTGCTGGTAAGAAACTGTGCTTATGTCGGATTGACGCTTCTCGCTCAGGAAGCGATGTTCGACCCCGGCGGCTATCGGCTCACGTTCGGCTAAACGTGAGAGATTTTTCAGCTGCTCATGCCGCAGACCCAGCAAACGGCCAAAGCGGCCCAAATACTCGTATGCTGCGAGACTCGGGTTTTGTGATTTGGTAGCGACGTATTTATCGGTGTGTGAAAGCAGCCGCGCGGTGCCATCCGAGGTGCGTATGACCTTGGTTTTCGTACGCGCGTCGAATTCCTCGAACATCGCTACTTCCCTTGTCGTATTTCGTTGGTGAACGCCTCGAAGGGCTGGCCGTTACTCTCGGTGTTCGCCAACGTTTCAAGATTCAATTTACATTGCGCCCATTTTAGACACAACTTTCACCGGAATAACGCCGCGCGGCGCTTGCGATGCGGCGTGCAGTATCTCGCGTGGCCTCGCACTATGTGGCCAATTGAACGCAACAGGCTCAAATCGCGATCGAGATTGGCGCGATTGCGGCAGCGTCTTCTAGAATCATATCCGCACCCTTTTCCCCAATCATCACAATCGCCGCGTTGGTATTGCCGGATACAACGGTTGGCATGATCGAGCCGTCAACCACTCGCAAACGCTCGATGCCGTGCAAGCGCAGGCGGTTGTCGACGACGGCCGTCGGATCTGGGCCCATGCGGCAAGTACTGGTCGGGTGAAAAACGGTCGACCCGGTGGCGCGCGCAAAGGCCAATAGGTCAGGGTCGCTCGTGCACTCGGGTGCGGGCGCGCGCTCCTCGGCGATGTAGTGGCGCATCGCCGGTTGGTTCATAATCTGCCGGAGTAACTTCATCCCAGCGACGACCGTATTGCAGTCGAACTGCCTCGAAAGGTAACGAGGCTGAATCGCCGGCGGCATCGCCGGGTCTGCCGACTTAATGTGGACGAAGCCGCGGCTCTCCGGCCGCAATTGGCAGACTGACGCGATGAACCCTGGAAACGGGTGCAGTGCTGCGCCGGACGCATCTCCGCTGAAGATGATGAAGTGGACCTGCACATCGGGTGTAGTTGCTTCCGGGCGTGTGCGAAAGAAGCCTCCAGCATAGCCGGCGCCGATGGTCAGCAGCCCTTTTCTCGACAGCACGTAGCGCAGACCAGCGCCGATACGCCGACGCCAATTATTGACGACGTCGTTCATCGTGATCGGCTCGGTGCAGCGGTATTGCATGCGAACCTGAAGGTGGTCCTGCAAGTCGGCACCAACGCCCGGCATATCGGCGACCACGGATATGCCCAGCGATTGCAGCAGGGCGGCCGGCCCGAGCCCGGAAATTTGAAGCAATTGCGGTGAATTGAACGCGCCGCCGGCGACAATGACCTCGCCGCTCGCGTTAGCTATGTGGGTGGCCTCGCCGAGCCGATATTCGACGCCAGTGGCCCGACGCCCCGAAAATTGAATGCGGGTGGCCAGCGCGTTGGTCACAACCGCTAAGTTGGGCCGGCGCCGAGCCTCACGTAGGTAGCCGACCGCAGTTGAGCATCGGCGTCCATTGCGCGCCGTAAGCTGGAAATAGCCAACGCCTTCCTGGTTCGGCCCGTTGAAATCGTCATTGCGCGAAAAGCCGGCCTGCTGCGCGGCCGCGATGAACGCTTCACATAACGGATGAGGCTCGCTCACATTGGAGACGGCGAGTGGCCCGCCGGTTCCGTGTAGTGTATCGGCGCCACGTTCTTGATCTTCCGCTCGCCGAAAATAGGGCAGCACATCCTCAAAGCTCCAACCGGTATTGCCGAGTTGTCGCCAGTGATCGAAATCCTGCGGCTGGCCGCGGATATAGAGTAGGCCATTGATCGAGCTCGATCCACCCAGCACTTTTCCGCGCGGCTGGATCAGCGTGCGGCTGTTCATGTCCGGTTCGGGCTCGGTCGAATAAAGCCAGTTCACCCGGGCATCGTTGAACAACTTGCCGTAGCCGAGCGGAATGTGAATCCAGATGTTTCGGTCGCGGCCGCCGGCCTCCAACAGGAGCACGCGATGGCGGCCCGACGCGGTGAGGCGATTGGCAAGAACGCAGCCCGCCGAGCCGGCTCCCACGACAATGTAGTCGAAAGTCGATGCCATGATCCGCCCCTGTTCCAGCCGGGATTAGACCGCCTGTGGCGGAAATTTGCCGCCCGATCGCGTCTGCGGCGGGTGCCCGCCCACGTTAATACCCCGCGGTCCATGGCCACGTAATGAACACGCATGCTCGCGCTGAACTATTCGGCCGGTACCTCACGTAACCAAAATTTATAGCGATTGCTGCAGTGCGAAATCGCTCGCCGCCGCTAGGCACTTTCCATGTTTGAGTATAGCCTTATCGCAAAACAAGAATTACTCAACGTCAACAGGGAGGAATGCCTCGATGCGTTCAGGAACGTCTCGCCGAACCGTATTGAAGACCGCGGCGCTCGCTTCAGCCGCTATTATCACGGCACCGTACGTGCGCGGTGCTTACGCCGCCGGCTCGCTCGCCTTGGGCGTTTGGGACCACTGGGTGCCCGGCGCTAACAAAGCGCTGATCAAGCTCTGCGACGAGTGGGGCGCGAAGAACAAAGTCGACGTTCATATCGACTTCATCACCTCGCAAGGCGAGAAGGACAAGCTCACCGCTGCCGCCGAAGCGCAAGCTGGCACTGGCCACGACATTATGTCGCATCGCGACTGGAACATCCGGATCCACCAGGCGGTGCTTGAGCCACTCGACGACGTCGTTGACGGCCTGATTAAGAAGTATGGTCCGATCAGCCCCGTCGCCGAGTATCTCGCCAAGATCAAGGGCACCTGGCGCGGTGTCCCGACGGCGATCGGCAGCCAGGTGAAGCCGTGCTGTTCGCGCTTCGATCTCTACAAGGAGCACGCCGGTCTCGATATCCGCGAGATGTTCCCCGCCGACGAAAAGAAATGGGACAAGGCAAAGGTCGACGCGTGGACCTGGGATGCCTATGTCACCGCGGCGCAGAAACTGTTCAAGGCCGGCTTCCCGGTCGGTCTGCCGATGGGCCAGACCTCCGACGCTGTCGATTGGGTTGGCGGCTTGTTCAACGCCTATGGCGTGGTGTTCGTCGACGCCAAAGACCAGATCAAGATTAATTCCGACCAGACCCGGCAGGCGATGGAAATCGCCCGCAAAATCATGGAAGTCAGTCCGCCTGAGGTCTTCGCCTGGGACGACGCTGGCAACAATCGCTGGCTGATCTCGGGCAAGGGCTCGAACATTATGAATCCGCCGAGCGCCTGGGCGGTTGCCAAGCGCGACAATCCAAAAGTGGCGGAGCAGTGCTGGACGCATCCGGTGCCGAAGGGTCCGAAAGGCCGCTTTGTCGGACAGCTGCCGCAGTTCTACGGGTTGTGGAAGTTCTCCAAGAACAAGGCGGCGGCAAAAGATCTGCTCGCCTACATCTCGCAGAAGGAATCGGTCGCGCAACTGGTCGAGGCGTCGGTTGGCTACGACCTGCCGTCGTTCAAGACCATGTATGACCTTCCCACCTGGAGCACGGTCGGTCCCCCGGTCGGCACGGTGTACAACTATCCGCCGCGCGGTGACGAGCAGACTTCGATCACCGGCGCGCCGGCGCGTTCGGAAGTTGGCGCCCAGATCTACAATCAGGCGATCAACACTGTCATGATCTCGAAGTTCACGCAGGGCAAAGAAAAGCTCGAGGACGTGATCAAGTGGGCCGAGAAGGAACTCGAAGGCACCTTGCGCGCCTGAGCGTTATTCACGGCTTGAGAAACAGGTGCATGCCGGCCTTGGGCGGCCGGCATGCGCGATTGCATGAATCTCGACAGGATCGTGATTATGGCCGATACCGCTCAAACTTGGATTCCGTCAGCGATGGCGGACACCGCCGCGGCGCCCGTCACACGCAACGGATTTCAGCGCCTGATGCGCCGCCGCTCCACCATCGCGGTGGCGATGTGCGTGCCGCTGATGGCCATAGTCGTGTGCCTCATAATCTATCCGGCGTTTTATTCGATTTACCTCTCGATGCTGAACAAGGCGCAAACGCGCTTCATCGGCCTGGCGAACTTTGCCTTCCTGATGTCGCGCGACACGTTCTGGATGGTTGTCGAGCAATCGACGATTTTTGCGCTTTCTGCGGTATTCTTTAAGGCGTTAATCGGGCTGATCACCGCGCATCTCGTCAATAACTTGCCGGTCAAGGGCCAGCGCAAATGGCGCGGCATGCTGCTGGTGCCGTGGGTGATCCCGCTGGCGCTCTCGACGCTCGGATGGTGGTGGATGTTCGATCCGACCAATTCGGCATTCAATTATACGCTGAGAAGCTTCGGCTTCGCGGGAGTTCCCTGGTTGAGCGATCCCTATTGGGCGCGCTTCTCGGTGATTCTGGTCAACGTTTGGTACGGTGCGCCGTTCTTCCTGATCATGTATCTGGCCGCGCTCAAGTCTGTGCCCGAGCAGCTCTATGAGGCCGCCGCCATCGACGGCGCCACCGCCTGGCAGAAATTCCGCCACATCACGCTGCCGATGATGCACAACATTATCGCCATCACGGTGCTGTTCTCGCTGATTGTCACCTTCGCCAACTTCGACATCGTGCAGATCATGACCGCCGGCGGCCCGCGCAACATGACGCACATGTTTGCAACTTACTCGTTCCTGCTTGGCATCCGTTCCGGCGACCTTCCGCTCGGCGCCGCTACTTCATTGTTCATGTTCCCGATCCTCGCTTTCGCCGCGGTGTTTATCCTGCGCGGCGTGCGCAAGCGCGGGAGAGAGATCGGATGAGCACGGCGACAGTCGCAGTTCCTCTCACTCGCCGCATCGGTATCGGCGCTAGCCTGACGCGCAATCGCCGCTGGGCGCTGATCGTGTCCTACGTCTTTCTGATCATATTTGCGATTTTCTTCCTGCTGCCCCCGTACTACATGGTCGTGACGGCGCTCAAGAGCGACGCCGAGATGGCGCGCTTGGCGACAAACCCGTGGTTCATCTTCGACGGCGTCACGCTCGATCAATTCAAGATTCTGCTGTTTCAGACCGACTTCCTGATCTTCTTCAAAAACACCGTGATTGTGACCGTCTGCGTGGTAGCGATCACCATGGTCGTGAGCGTGCTGGCTGCATTTTCCCTCGGCCGCATGAAATTCTGGGGGTCTAGCATTCTGGCGACCGGCATCTTCCTGACCTACTTGGTGCCCGATACGCTGTTGTTTATCCCGATGTTCCAGATCGTCAAATCGATCGGGCTGCTTAATTCTTATTGGGGTATGGTGCTGGTCTATCCGACGCTGACGGTTCCATTCTGCACTTGGATCATGATCGGCTACTTCCAGTCGATCCCGAAGGAGCTTGATGAGGCGGCGCTCATTGACGGCGCCGGCCACATGCAGATGCTTTTCAAGATTTTTATCCCGGTAGCGCTGCCCGGCATCATCGCGGCGATGATCTTCGCCTTCACGGTATCGTGGGCCGCCTTTGTCTATCCGATGGCGTTCCTCTATTCGGCCGATCAGCAGGTGCTCACCGTCGGTACGGTGACCAGCCTGATCCGCGCCGACGTCTACAAGTGGGGCATGCTGATGGCAGGCGCACTGGTCGCGGCGGCGCCGCCTTTGGTGATCTATGCGTTTCTAATGGACTACTACATCGCCGGTCTCACGGCGGGAGCAACCAAGGGTTAAAAACCGGGAGTGACCATGGCCGACGTTGCATTGCGGAACGTGGGGAAGCGCTATGACGACGTCGTCGCCGTCAGCAATGTCAATCTCGACATCCCTAATCATGAATTTGTCGTGCTGGTTGGGCCATCCGGCTGCGGCAAGAGCACCACATTGCGAATGATTGCGGGCTTGGAGGAGATTACCGACGGTGAAATCTCGATCGGCGGGACCGTGGTCAACGACCTGCCGCCGAAGGACCGCGACATCGCCATGGTGTTCCAGAATTATGCGCTTTATCCGCACATGACCGTCGCCGAGAACATGTCGTTCGGCTTGAAACTGCGCAAATTCCCCAAGGCTGAGATAAAGGCGCGCGTCGACAACGCCGCGCGTATCCTCGACATCACCGAATTGCTCGCGCGCCGGCCCAAGCAGCTTTCTGGCGGCCAGCGCCAGCGCGTCGCCATGGGCCGCGCCATCGTGCGCAATCCCAAGGTGTTCCTGTTCGACGAGCCGCTGTCTAATCTTGACGCCAAGCTGCGCGTTCAGATGCGCACCGAGATCAAGCGCGTGCATCAGAAGGTTAAGACCACGACCGTCTATGTGACGCACGATCAGGTTGAGGCAATGACGCTTGCCGACCGTGTGGTAGTAATGAACGGCGGCAAGATTGAGCAAATCGGTACGCCGAACGAACTTTACCACCATCCTAAAACACGCTTCGTGGCGAGCTTCATCGGTTCGCCGGCAATGAACCTCATCCCGGCCAAACTGGAGAGCAACGGCAGCGGCCTGATCGTAAGACTGTCCGACAAGTTGTCATTCCAGGTGCCTGAAAGCCGTGCCGCGCGATATCGCGGCCACACCGCCAAGGATTTGATGTTCGGCTTGCGTCCGGAACACATTACTGAGACGCGCGGCCGCGAAAACGGCGTTGGCCAGGAGTTTTCAATTACCCTCGATGTGGTCGAGCCGATGGGTATGGAGACCATGGTGTTTTTCACCGTCGAAGGTACCGAAGTCTGCGGGCGCGTCGACCCTTCGGCCGCCAAACGCTCCGGGGAGCCGATGCAGCTACGCGCTAACCTCGACCACATGCATCTGATCGATCCGGCGACCAATGCCGTGCTTTGATTCGCGCCCTAGAGAGCCAATCCGCCATCCACCAGATGCGGCTGGCCAGTGATGTAGCGCGATTCATCCGAGGCCAAAAACAGAGCGAGCGCCGCCACTTCTGACGTTGTGCCGAGCCGCTTCATTGGCTGCCGGGCGATGAAATCGTCCCATACGTCCTGTTCGGGTTTTCCGGTTTGCTTCGATAGAATGGCGACGCGGTCTTCGAGTGAGGGCGACTCGATGGTGCCCGGGCAAATGGCGTTGCAGCGGATTCCCTTGGTGATGAAGTCGATTGCGACCGCCTTGGTCAGTCCGATCACCGCGGCCTTGGTCGCGCCGTAGACGTAGCGGTTGGGCAGTGCTTTCAACGAGGAGACGCCCGATGACATGTTGACGATCGAACCGCCGCCCTTTTTCAGCATGGCAGGCAGAAACGCTTTTATCGTGCGGTGCATGGATTTGACGTTGAGATCGAAAGAAAAGTCCCAATCGCGATCCGCACAGGCCAGCACCGAGCCCTGATGCACATAGCCGGCAACGTTGGCAAGCACGTCGAGCCCACCGAATTCGGTCTCGATCAATTTAGCCATTTCTTCGACCGCCGCTGTCGAGAGCACGTCCAGCTTGACGGCCTTTTTCGCCTTAAGACTCTGAAGTTTGTCGGGATCTACATCAGTGGCGATGATGATCGCGCCTTCGGCGATGAAAGTCTCGGCGATCGCACGGCCAATTCCCTGGCCCGCGGCGGTGACCAGTGCGACTTTGCCCTGCAAGCGTCCAGCCATGGTTCGCCCTTCAATGGTTATCCCGCGGCACGCCGCTGTTCTGCGCGACGCGTTGATATTTGACCGCTGGCTTGAGCACCATGCCATCGGCGAGTTGATCGACCATGCCGCGCTGGATTTCCTGCCACGGCGTTTGGCTTGCCGGCACCTCGTACCCGCCACGCTTTTGCAGCGCAGCCCGCCGCTTCGCCAGTTCGGCATTCGAGATCAGGATGTCGGCGCTACCTTTGTTGAGATCGATTCGGACGCGATCGCCGGTCTCCAAAAGCGCCAACCCGCCGCCGGCCGCCGCCTCCGGTGAGGCGTTGAGGATCGACGGCGAACCCGAGGTTCCGGACTGCCGGCCGTCGCCGATGCAGGGCAGCGCCTTGATGCCACGTTTGATCATTGCCGCCGGCGGTTGCATGTTCACGACTTCCGCCGAGCCGGGATAGCCGATTGGGCCGACGCCTCGGATGAACAAAACGGTGTTTTCGTCGATCTTCAGTGCCGGATCGTCGATGCGATGGTGGTAGTCCTCCGGCCCGTCGAACACCATGGCGCGACCCTCGAAGGCGTTTGGGTCGTTCGGGTTGCTCAGATAGCGTGCGCGGAACTCGTCGGAGATCACACTGGTCTTCATGATGGCGGAATCGAACAAGTTGCCCTTAAGCACGATGAAGCCCGCCTTACGTTTTAGCGGCCGCTTGTACGGGCGAATGACGTCGGCGTCGGCAACGGCGGTGCGCCTCACATTGTCGCCCATGCTCTTGCCGTTGACGGTGAGCGCATCGGCATGGATACGCTTGGCGCGCAGCAGTTCGTTCATCACCGCTGGCAAGCCGCCGGCTCGGAAATATTCTTCGCCGAGATATTTGCCGGCCGGTTGCATGTTGACTAAGAGCGGCACGTCGTAGCCGACGGTCTCCCAGTCCTTGATCGAAAGCTTCACGCCGATATGGCGCGCGATGGCGTTGATGTGGATCGGCGCGTTGGTAGAGCCGCCGATCGCCGAATTGGCGACGATGGCGTTCTCAAACGCCTTGCGGGTGAGAATATCGGAGGGCCTCAGATTCTCATTCACCAACTCGACCGCGCGCACGCCGGTCTCATAGGCGATCTGCCCGCGCTCCCGGTAAGGCGCCGGGATGGCCGCGCAGCCGGGTAAAGTCATGCCAAGTGCCTCGGCGAGTGCGTTCATGGTCGAGGCCGTTCCCATGGTGTTGCAATGGCCGGCTGACGGTGCGGTCGATGCAGCAATATCGAGAAACTCCTCGGCGTCGATCCGGCCGGCCGCCATTTCCTGGCGCGCTTGCCAGACCGCGGTACCGGAGCCGGCTCGTTCGCCCTTCCACCAGCCGTTGAGCATGGGGCCGCCGCACAAAACGATCGCAGGCGTATTGACAGTCGCCGCCGCCATTAGACATGCCGGAGTCGTCTTGTCGCAGCCGGTGAGCAGCACGACACCGTCTAGCGGATATCCGTAAAGGATTTCAACGAGGCCGAGATAGGCAAGGTTGCGATCAAGCGCCGCCGTCGGACGTTTCCCGGTCTCCTGGATCGGGTGGACGGGGAATTCGAAAGCAATACCACCAGCCGTCCGGATGCCCTCACGCACACGTTTGGCCAACTCGATGTGGTGGCGATTGCACGGCGAAAGATCGGAACCGGTTTGCGCGATGCCGACAATCGGCTTGCCGGAGCGAAGTTCCTTGCTCGTCAGTCCAAAATTCAGGTAGCGCTCAAGATAGAGCGCCGTCATGCCGGGGTTTTCAGGATTGTCGAACCAAAGCTGCGAGCGCAAAAGGCGTGCGCGCGATTGCGATGAACTTTTGGCTTTCTTCGGCATTTCTGGCTGTTCCAAGTTGCCTTTTCGCTCGCGACCAGGATGTGCTCAACTTACCGACCGATGCAAGGGAGATTGAGGCCGTACGTAAACCGGTTGCCAGGCCTCTAGATATGAGACCTGCTAATTTAGCGCGTGACGGCGGTGGCGGGTCACATTTCGCACCGCAGCAGAACCGTGCAACTTTCGGATACTCAACACTGCGCAATGACAATCGGTTCTTGCGGAGTCTTGTTTTTACAACAGCAATCTGTTTACTTGCGCGAAGTCAGGAGGCTGTCCGCCACCACATTTCCTTGATGAAATCTGAATGCTTCGAAGCCTCTTAGGCGTTACCGCCCCAATAACTGTCCCAAATTTGATTTTCTGATTTAATCTGGATTGCATTCATGGGGCACTAGACTACGAATCTGGGAGTCAGGAGTTCGAATCTTTTCGGGCGCGCCATAAGCTATTGTTCTGATAGAAATTTTTGCGACGCAGCTTTTCCAAATTTGATTTGCAAAATCAGCCTGGCTCTCTTTCGGTTGCCAAGACTCAAGGCGCATCAAGCGGTCGCTTTTTACCAACGCGAATGATATCCCAATAGCGATTGATCTAGCTTTGTACCTGACGCATTTGCCGTTCGGGGACGGCGCGCACCGCGCGGGCACGGACTAATGCATCGATCGCCCGCGCCAAACGCGCGAGAAGAACCCGAGGGCTTTTCGTGTAGGCTGGAACGGTGGCGAGTGTTTCAAATACAAAGGCAGTCATCGACGTCTTTTCTTATTCTTGTTGCGGAAGCTCGGTTTGCTTCCGTGCCGCTCATGTGGGTCCGCTCGCATAGGAATTCGATTGGGAAATCAAGACTTCCCCATAAGCGCGTCATAAAGGCCGGATGAATAAGCGAAAGGTCGAACTAACCGGCGACCGCCAGATCGCGTTTGTGCTCGAGTTCGCACAGGTTACCGATCGCATAGTCTGCATAATTTTCGCAAACCTGGCCTATTACAGCAGCGACCTCGGCCATGGTCTGGGCGGTCAATTCAACCAGCGGCAAGCGAACCTTGGGCGACATGAGACCGAGCAGGCTCAGCGCGTATTTAAGCGGTGTCGGACTACTTTCTCGGAATAATACGGCGGTCAATTTCGCGACCGGGATCGCCCAGCGCTGAGCACTGGTGATCTGCCCTTGACGGCACGCCAGAAACATATTCCGGCACAATCCAGGCGCGACATTGGAAGTGACCGAAATGCAGCCGTCGCCACCTTGCGAGATGAAGGCCAAAGCGGTCGCGTCGTCGCCTGTGAGAAGTCTGAAATCCGGTCCCAGCAGCGACCTCAGCCGCGTTGGCCGGGTCACATCGCCGGTGGCGTCCTTGAGACCGATTATTTTTGGCATCTCGGCCAGCCGGGCAATCGTTTCATCGGCAAGGCCGCACACGGTTCGCGACGGCACATCATAGAGGATTATCGGCAATCCGGTCGAATTAGCGATTGCGCTAAAATGGCCGTACAGGCCGATTTGAGTCGGCTTGTTGTAATACGGCACAACCGACAAGATAGCGTCGGCTCCCACCGCCTCGGCGTCTTGGGTCAATTCGATGGCGTGAGCGGTAGAATTCGACCCGGCGCCCGCGATCACCGGTACCCGGCCGCGCGCAACGGCGACTGCGATTTGAATGAGTGTGGCGTGTTCTGCTGGTCTTAGCGTCGGTGCTTCGCCGGTCGTTCCGCAGACGACGAGCGCGCTGGCACCTGCCCGGACCTGGCGGTCGCAAAATTGTTCGAACGCCGCAACGTCGACGTTGCCGTCATCGCGAAACGGTGTCGGCAGCGCGGGCGCATAACCCGAGAGTTTTGAAACGTGGCGGCCGATGGTGGCCATCGTCCGTTGCCTCAAATGGCCGACCTAACGGCGAGGACGGCGAGCCAGATTGCAAGCCGCAGTACAATCGTCGCGGTGAAAGCGGTAGCGAAAAGTCCGAGCAGGAGACCGGCCGGATGGGCTCGCTTCGCCGTCGCGACGCCCCAGGACGCCGTACGCTGCGCAAGTTGCAAAACGATTCGCCGTGCGGCAACAAGGTATGTGGCGAGTGGATTGCCTTTGTTCGTGACGTCAAGTTCGAAACGTTCGGATAGAAACATTGTAGCGCATCCTCCTGGCTGGGCGCTTCTATTGGCGAACCGCATGGCCGCCTGCTTGCGCAGGAAAATGCCACCAATTCGTCCGTCGGCTTCGCGCGCAACCCAGAACCCGTCTTCGTTGCGGCCGATGAAAAACACAGGAATTGCCTCATTAAGGATTCCGGGATTAGGCCGCGGCGGCAGTTCAGTCTGTTGCGCCATAATAGTCGCCGCTTCGACCGATATCGGCGGCGCGGGCGTGTAATCCAACAGCTTTGAAACGTGGCGGCCGATGCTGACCATCGGAATGCCTCACGCCACCTGCCGCAATTGGCCGGCGTTCGACGGCTGGCGATGTTGCGGACTAGGCTTGCGGCTCATATCGAGCTCTAGAACCCCCGGAACCATAATGACCGCTTGCGGCCGATTGCCATTTTCAAACATTGCGAAGCGGAGGGCCTCGGCGCGATTGACGAAAAGTCCGCCACAAATGCCTTGCTGGTCTTGCACGACCCAATTCCCCCGGCTGTCTTTTCCGATCAGAAAGAGCGGAAATCGCGAACTCGGTTCGGGGGAGGGAGGCTCGACATGTTTCATGACACTTCTCCTTCAAGATGGATGGTTGCTTTTCGGCCACGCGTTTAGTGGCGGAGGTAGAGCGGGAGCCAGATCGCCAACCGGAGCGCGACCGTCGCGGCAACAAGAGCCGCAAAAATTGCGAGCACGAGAATTACCGGGTAGATTTGTTTGGCCGTCGCAACGATCCGGCGGGCTGCGCGCGACCGAAGTCTACCGACGGCCGCGCGCCATGTGGGTGGACGTGCGATTTGCGGTTCAGCGCAGTGACGAAAAGTGATTGTCATGGCAAATCACCGCTCATTGCCTGGTCAACCGGCGATCGGAAGATCGTCGTCGTTCTTGGACGAGTGCTTGTAGCGGTTGCGGTATAGCTCGGCTTCGATCAGTGCTTTTTGCATGCGCGCTTCGCCGATGACCTCCGCGACGCGCATGAGCAGCCTTGTGCCGCCCCTGATCGCATTGCGCAGGAAGCCTACGGTCGCCGAAAAGCGGAAGGCGCCCGCCGCATTTTTCCCATGTGCAAGAACGGGCATGTTTGCCTCCTCTAGAGACGAGCTGTTGCCGGCGGGCTGTGGCTGCGGAGCCGTTTCCGGCGCGCTGGCTTGGCCGTTTCGTCACCAAGCTGCGAAAGGCCGATAACGGAGCCGATCAACAGGAAGAGAATGATGAGTTTGAAGTTTTCGACCAAAAGGGCAGTCATCGAAGTCCCACCTTATTGTTCTTGCGGACGCCTCTCCGGCCTCCGTGACGCGCAATGTGGTTGCTGTTGCATAGGAATTCGATTGGGAAATCAGGGCCGCGAAATAAACCTGTCATAAAGAGCGGTAGCCGGCGGTGCCCGGCAATGCCAACGGGGCGATCTTTATTTCCTCTTGATCTGCCGCAATGACAATTCACATCGCTTCTTTATAGCGTGACATCTATTTGCAAGTTCGCTCCAGAACATTTGAAAGGGGCCGTACATGCTCGACTTCATCGTGCTGGCCATGGGCGCCATCTTCTTCGCGCTGGCGATCGGTTACAGCTACGCCTGCGATCGGCTTTGAGGGGACTGCCATGATCCTCGACTATTCACTCGCCGGCCTAGTGACCGCGGGGCTGCTGTTCTACCTCACCTACGCTCTGCTGCGGCCCGAGCGGTTCTGACGCGCATGAAGTCGAAAACCGAGAACCGGTTTTCGCAAACGATCATGTGTCAAGAGAGAGATGTGCCATGACTACGATTGGCTGGATCCAAATCCTGCTTTACTGCGCCGTCATCGTCGCGATCACGCCGGTGCTCGGCGGCTATATGACGCGCGTCTTCAACGGCGAGCGCACCTTCCTTTCCCCGGTCTTGCGGCCAGTCGAGGCGGCGATATACTGGGCGGGCGGCGTCGACGAGAAGCGTGAGCAAACTTGGCTCATGTACGTTGTCGGCATGTTGCTGTTCCATGTCGGCGGATTTCTCATCCTCTACGTCCTGATGCGCGTGCAGGCGCTGCTGCCATTCAACCCGGCCGAACAGACGGCCGTGGCGCCCGATCTCGCCTTCAACACCGCGATCAGCTTTATCACCAATACCAACTGGCAGAACTACGGCGGCGAGGGCACGATGTCGTACCTCACGCAGATGCTCGGCCTCACGCATCAGAACTTCCTGTCGGCGGCGACCGGCATCGTACTGGCGGTAGTCCTCATTCGCGGCTTCGCGCGCGCCTCCGCCAAGACCGTGGGCAATTTCTGGGTCGATATTACCCGCTGCACGCTCTACATCCTGATCCCGATCTGCGTGCCCTTTGCGCTGTTCCTGGTGTGGCAAGGCATGCCGCAGACGCTTGGCGCCTATGTCGACGCGGCCACGCTGGAAGGCGCCAAGCAGACCATCGCGGTCGGCCCGGTCGCGTCCCAGGTGGCGATGAAGATGCTCGGCACCAACGGCGGCGGCTTCTTCAACGCCAACGCCGCGCATCCGTTCGAGAACCCGACGGCGCTGTCGAACTACGTGCAGATCATCTCGATCTTCTCGCTCGGCGCGGCGCTCACCAATATGTTTGGCCGCATGGTCGGCAATCAGCGCCAGGGCTGGGCGATCCTCGCGGTGATGGGCGTGCTGTTCATCGCCGGCGTGATTGTCTGCTACTGGGCCGAAGCCAACGGCACCACCGCGATGCACGCCTTGGGCATCGATGGCGGCAACATGGAAGGCAAAGAGGTCCGCTTCGGCATCGTCGCCTCGGCGCTGTTCGCGGTGATCACCACCGCGGCCTCCTGCGGCGCCGTCAACGCTATGCACGACTCCTTCACCGCGCTCGGCGGCATGATTCCGCTCATCAACATCCAGCTCGGCGAGATCATCGTCGGCGGCGTCGGCGCCGGCCTCTACGGCATGCTGTTGTTTGTCATCATCTCGATCTTCGTTGCCGGGCTGATGGTCGGCCGCACGCCGGAATATGTCGGCAAGAAAATCGAAGCCAAGGAAGTCAAAATGGCCATGCTCGCTATCCTGGTGCTGCCGCTGATGTATCTCGGCTGGACGGCGGTCGCTGTCGTTTACCCGCCGGCGGTTGCCTCCATGAACAATGCCGGGCCGCACGGCTTCACCGAGGTGCTGTACGCTTACACCTCGCAGACCGGCAATAATGGCTCCGCTTTCGCAGGGCTCAACGGCAATACGCTGTTCTACAATCTCACCGGCGCTGTTGCCATGTTCGTTGGCCGCTTCTTCATGATTATTCCGGCCATGGCGATTGCCGGTTCGCTCGCGGAGAAGAAATCGGTTCCGCCCTCGACCGGCACGTTCCCGACCACCGGCGGCTTGTTCGTCGGCCTGGTTGTCGGCGTGATCGTGATCGTCGGCGGCCTCACCTTCTTCCCCGCGCTCGCGCTCGGGCCCCTCGTCGAGCACCTCGCGATGACCGCGGGCACGCTGTTCTAATTCGGATTCATTCGGAGTTACGGCAATGGATACTTCCAAACTGCGCAAACGGATGCCTGTCTCCACGCTCTTCGACCCGAAGATCGTGGTGCCCGCGATCGGCCAGGCTTTCGTCAAGCTCAATCCGGCCACTCTGATCACGAATCCGGTGATCTTTGTGCTCGAGGTCGTCACGGCGCTGACCACCGTTTTGCTGGTGCGCGACATCGTGCAGCATAACGCGGGCACCGGTTTCACCTTCCAGATCGTCTTGTGGCTGTGGTTCACCGTGCTGTTCGCGAATTTCGCCGAAGCGGTGGCGGAAGGGCGCGGCAAGGCGCAGGCCAACTCATTGCGCAAGACCCGCACCGAAACGCGCGCCAAGCGCATCCTGATGCCGGACAATTACGAGGTCTTCGAAGGCGTCTCAGCCGAAGACTTGCAGGCCGGCGATCTGGTGGTGTGCGAGCCCGGCGATGTCATCCCCGGCGACGGCGACGTCATCCAGGGCATCGCTTCGGTCAACGAGGCCGCCATAACCGGCGAATCAGCGCCTGTCATTCGCGAATCCGGCGGCGATCGCTCGGCGGTGACCGGCGGCACCACGGTCATTTCCGATCGCATCGTAATCCGTATCACCTCGTCGCCCGGCTCCTCGTTCCTCGATCGCATGATCAAATTGGTCGAAGGCGCCGAGCGCCAGAAGACCCCGAACGAGATCGCGCTGAACATTCTGCTCATCGGTCTGACCATCATCTTCGTGTTCGCGACCGCGACCATCCCGAGCTATGCGACCTACGCCGGTGGCGCGATCTCCGTCGTCATTCTGGTGGCGCTGTTCGTGACGCTGATCCCGACCACCATTGGCGCGCTGCTGTCGGCCATCGGCATTGCCGGCATGGACCGGCTGGTGCGCTTCAACGTGCTGGCGATGTCCGGCCGCGCCGTGGAAGCCGCGGGCGATGTCGATACGTTGCTGCTCGACAAGACCGGCACCGTCACTTTCGGCGACCGGCTCGCGACTGAAATCGTCGTTGTGCCGGGCGTGAGCGAGCGCGAGGCGGCGGAGGCTACATTGCTTGCCAGCGAGGCCGACGAGACGGCGGAAGGCCGCTCGATTATCACGTTGATGCAGGAAAAATATGGCGTGAAGCGCGAGGGAGTCCCGGCTGGCGCCAAATTCATCCCGTTCTCGGCGACGACTCGGATGTCGGGGGTCGATGTCGGAACCCGAAAAATCCGCAAAGGCGCGGTCGATTCCGTGCTCAAGTTCGCGCGCGAACAGGCAGGTCAGAATGTTGCCGAGCCACCGGCGTTCCGCGCTGCCGTCGACAAGATCGCCCGCTCCGGCGGCACGCCGCTCGCGCTGGTCGAGAACGGCCGCATTCTCGGCGTGATTCACTTGAAGGACGTCATCAAGCCGGACGTGAAGGATCGCTTCGCTGCGCTGCGCCGCATGGGCATCAAGACCGTGATGATCACCGGCGACAATCCGGTGACGGCGGCGGCGATCGCCTCGGAAGCCGGCGTCGACGATTTCATCGCTCAGGCCACGCCCGAGGACAAGCTGCGCTACATCCGCGGTGAGCAGACGCACGGCCGTCTGATCGCCATGTGCGGCGACGGCACCAATGACGCGCCGGCGCTGGCGCAGGCCGATGTCGGCGTCTGCATGCAGACCGGCACGCAGGCCGCGCGCGAGGCCGGCAACATGGTCGATCTCGATTCCGATCCGACCAAGCTGATCGAAGTGGTCGAGATCGGCAAGCAACTGTTGATGACGCGTGGCGCGCTCACTACGTTCTCGATCGCCAACGACGTGGCGAAATATTTCGCTATCATCCCGGCGATCTTCCTCACCTTCTATCCGCAGCTGGCCGTGCTCAATATCATGCAGCTGGCCACGCCGCAGAGCGCGATTCTGTCGGCGATCATCTTCAACGCGTTGATCATCATCGCGCTCATTCCGTTGGCGCTGAAGGGCGTCGCCTATCGTCCGATCGGGGCCGGCGCACTGCTGCGGCGCAACCTGCTGGTCTATGGGCTGGGGGGCATCTTGCTTCCGTTCATCGGCATCAAGGCGATCGATCTCCTGGTCAACGCCTTGCACCTGGTCTGAGGAGAATTAGTCATGCTCAAAGAAATCCGCCCAGCCATCATCCTGGTCGTCGCCCTGACCGTGATCACCGGCTTGGTATATCCACTCGTCATGACCGGAATTGCTGGCGTGATCTTCCCGTACCAGGCACAAGGCAGCCTGATCACCAAGGACGGCAAAGTCGTCGGTTCCGCGCTGATCGGGCAGGTGTTCGCCGACGATAAGTATTTCCATGGCCGGCCATCGGCCACCAATGCGCCGGATCCGAAGGACGCCACCAAGACCGTCGACGCGCCCTACAATGCCGTGAATTCCATGGGCTCGAACCTCGGCCCGACCAGCAAGGCGCTGGTCGACCGCGTCAAAGCCGATGTGGACAAGCTGAGGAAGGAGAACCCGTCGGCCCCGGTTCCGGCCGATCTGGTGACCACCTCGGGCAGCGGCCTCGACCCCGACATTTCGCCGGAAGCCGCGCTATTCCAAGTGCCGCGCGTGGCCAAAGCCCGTAGCCTATCGGTTGAGCGCGTCCGCGCCCTGGTCGAGAGCCAAATCGAAGGGCGCACCTTCGGGCTTTTGGGCGAGCCGCGCGTCAACGTCCTTAAGCTCAATCTCGCGCTGGATGGGCTGAAGTCGTAAGAGCCAGCGATTGATCCCCGTGTGCTGCCCGTCCCGGATCAAGCCCGGGACGGGTTTTTTCTGTATTATGCGCTAGAGGAGCCATATGCCTGGCGACCAAGCGCAACGAGCCTCGCCCGATGCCCTGCTCGCCCTCGCCAAAAAAGAGGGGCGGGGGCACCTGAAGATTTTTCTCGGCGCCGCCCCCGGCGTCGGCAAGACCTTTGCCATGCTGACCGCCGCGCAAACCGAAAAGACGGGTGGGCGCGACGTGGTCGCCGGGCTGATCGAAACTCACGGCCGCCGCGAAACCGAACGCTTGATCGAAGGCTTCGAGGTTCTTCCGCGCAAGTCGATCGTCTACCGCAACCAGGTGATGAAGGAGTTCGATCTCGACGCTGCGCTCGCGCGCCGGCCGAGCCTGCTGCTGGTCGACGAATACGCCCACACCAATGTGCCGGGCAGCCGCCACCCCAAGCGCTGGCAGGACATCGATGAAATTCTTGCTGCCGGCATCGACGTGTGGACCACGCTCAACATTCAGCACCTGGAAAGCCTTAACGATGTCGTGCTCAAGATAACCAAGGTTCGCGTGCGCGAAACCGTGCCCGATACGGTGTTCGACAAGGCGGACGAGATCATCCTGGTGGACTTTCCGCCCGACGAGTTGCTCAAGCGCCTCGCTGAAGGAAAGGTCTACGTTCAGGATACCGCCGCTCGCGCCGTCGAAAGCTTCTTCAAGCCGCAAAATTTGACGGCACTACGCGAGCTGGCGCTACGGCGCGCGGCCGAGCGGATCGACGCCGATCTCGTTTCCCGCATGCAGGCGCAGGCGATCGAGGGGCCATGGGCGGCGGGAGAGCGCATCCTTGCCTGTATCGGACCGGATACGATCTCGCCGACCGTGGTGCGCACCGCCAAGCGGCTCGCCGACCTGATGGACGCGCCCTGGCTGGCGGTCACGGTCGAACGGCCGGGCACGAACCTTGACGAAGCTGCGCGCCAGCGGCTGGACGACGCGATGAAGCTCGCGCAGGCGCTCGGCGCCGAGACCCAGACGCTGACCGGCAGCGATCTGCCGGCCGAACTTCTTCGTTTCGCCAAATTCGAGAATGTCACCCAAATCGTGATCGGCCGCTCCCATGGCGGGTTCTTCAGCGAGCTGCTGCGCCGCTCCTTGCCGCACGAGCTTTTGCGCCGGACCCAGGACATCGCGATCCATGTGGTGACGCGGCAATTCGAAGCGGCACCATCTACGGCGACGCGGCGACGCGCTCGCTTTGTCTTGCAGCCGCTGCCGTTCCTCTATGCCACGCTCGCAATCGGTGCGGCGCTGGCGATCGGCGAAGGCCTGACTGCACTGACGCCGATCCCGAACCTTTCGATGCTGTTCCTGGTGGCGGTGCTGCTGATCGCCGTGAACTTCGGTATCTGGCCAGCGATCTATGCGTCCGGCCTGTCATTCCTGGTCTACAATTTCTTTTTCATCCCGCCGCTCTATACCTTCACAATCGCCGAGCCTTACGAACTGCTGGCGCTGGTCATCTTTCTCGTTGTCGCGGTGATCACTTCTGCGCTCGCCGGGCGGGTACGCGACCAGGCGACAATTTCGGCTGACCGCATGCGCGCGATGCGGCGGCTCTATGAATTCACCCGCCGCCTGTCGGGACTGGCGTCATTCGATGCGGTTGCCGAAGGCGCGGCCAGCGAAATCAATGCGAGCCTTGGCCGTGCGGTGGTGGTGCTGTTGGGGCAGGACGGTGATCTGGTGCTGATCGCCGCTTGGCCGCCGGAAGATGCGCTCGACGCTGCGCCGATGACGGCGGCGCGTTGGGCGTTTAGCCATGGCGAGCCGGCCGGCGCTGACACCGGCACGCTGCCGATCGTGCCGTGGTACTTCCTGCCGTTGCGGATCGGTGAAAAGAAGCTGGGCGTGATCGGCGTAGCCAAGCCCGAGGGAGTCGGCTCGCTCGATTCAGAAGCGCGCGCACTGCTCGATGCGCTGTCCGAACAAACCGCTGCCGCCCTGGAACGCGCCTCGCTCGCGCGCGACATGGTGAGCGCCAAGACCGCGACGGAAACCGAGCGGGTCCGCAACACGCTGCTGGCCTCGATTTCGCACGATTTCCGCACGCCGTTATCGTCGATACTCGGTTCGGCGACGAGTCTCATCGACTATGGCGATAAGCTTGATGCGGCTGCGAAAAAGGATCTGCTGGTGCAAATCAAACAAGAGACCGAGAGCCTCGATGAGATGGTGCGCAATCTGCTGGCAATTACGCGGATCGATGCGGGGGCGTTGGAGCTGCGGCGCGATTGGATAGACCTACGCGAAATCGTCGACCGTGTCGCCAGCGCCGCTCGGCGGCGCGGCGCGCGTCAGCCGATTGAAGTCGCTCTGCCTGCGGATTTGCCATTGTTGCGCGCGGACGCGACCCTGGTCGAGCAGGCGATCGGCAATGTGATCGGAAATGCGGTTATCCACACACCGGCCGAGACTCGGGTGCTGATCGACGCCATCGTCGGACCCCAAGAGATCGCGCTGCGCGTTACCGATGATGGCCCCGGCATTCCGGCGCAGGCGCTGCCGCAGATTTTCGATAAATTCGTCAAGGCTGATACGACGCAGGCCGACGGCGGACACGGGACCGGACTAGGCCTCGCGATTGCCAAAGGCATCGCGGAGGCGCATGGCGGCTCAATCGCGGCCGAAAGCCCCTATACCGGCGGTCACGGGACACGGATCATATTGAGGTTCCCGCGCCAGGACGTGCCAGCATGAGCGCTAAGACGCAAGTTCTGGTCGTAGATGATGAGGCGGCCATCCTGCGCTTCCTCAAGCCGGCGCTGGAGGCCAATGGCTATGAGATGGCGAGCGCCGGCAGTGTCGCCGAGGCGACAAAGCGCATCGCCGCCGAGTCCCCGGACATCGTGCTGCTCGATCTCGGCCTGCCCGACGGTGATGGCAAGGATGTCATTCGGCGAGCACGCGAATGGTCGGACGTGCCGATCATCGTTTTGTCGGCGCGCGAACGCGAGACGGAGAAAATCGAGGCCCTCGATCTGGGCGCCGACGACTACATCAATAAGCCCTTCAATGTCGGCGAAATGCTGGCGCGCATGCGCACGGCGTTGCGCCATCGACTGCAGCGCAAGGCGGAAATACCGCTGCTGCGCGTCGGCAACCTCGAAGTGGATGCCGTTCGCCACCGGGCCACACGCGCTGACGCTGAGATCAAACTGACGCCGAAGGAATTCGAGCTGCTGTCATTTCTCGCTAGGCACGCCGGCCGCGTGGTCACCCACAAGCAGATTCTCACGGCGGTCTGGGGCCCGGCGCACACCGAAGACACACAATATCTGCGTGTTTATGTCGGCCAGCTTCGGCAGAAGATCGAAGAACATGCCGATGATCCACGCATTATCCTGACCGAGCCAGGCATTGGCTATCGGATTGCAGAGAACTAATGGTCGTACTGGCTCCGATATGAATGTCCGCTTTTGGACCAGATCTGACATTGGCGAACTTCCCGCCAATCGTGTTTAAAGTCTATGCTCTAATGTTAGTTGCGCCTCGCGTCAGCGAGCTGGTCTGAACCATTCAATCAAAATCTTATTGCGGCAAATAACATAAGTCCGCATATGGCAGCCGTAATGGTGACGATTAATATGGCGCGCCCTCGCTTGCTCATTGAGCGGCTTCCTCGAAAGCCAAGAACTTAAATTATCAGCCATCCGCCGATCGGGATGTGAGGCGCATCACACTCGGAAATCTCTAATTCTGGCAGGCTGCTCGGCGCGAAGGCTAAGTAGCCTTCTTGTTTCCTCCCCATACTGCCCCGCATTTAGCGGGGCTTTTTTATGTTCTCAAGCCGAATAGACACCCTGCGGCGCGTTCGTACCAATTAGGTCTTCGGTTTATGCAGGCGTCAGCCAGCCGGGCTCTCGCGCAATACCTCGCTCGCGATACGGTGCGCCTCGTTTGAAGCCGGGATGCCGCAATAGAGCGTCAGCAACAGGAGAACCTCCTGGATCTGCTCGGCACTACAGCCGTTCTTTACGGCGCCGTTGAGATGCACGCGCAATTCGTTGGCGTGCCCAGCCGCCGCCATCATCGCCACCATGGCAAGAGACTTCGTCGCCGGCGGCAATGCCGAGCAACTCCAGACGTCACCATAGGCATAGGCGTTGATGATATGCTGCAACGGCTTGCCAAACTCACCGAATGCATTCATGCGCTTTTCCACCGCTTCGCGGCCGAACATATCGATGCGCAGTTTCAAACCACGCTCGTGCAGCTCTTTTTCGTCCATCGGTTGCTCCTTTTCGATGCTGCGGCAGTCGGGCCGCGACCGGCGCAGATTGCTACTGTAGCGGAATTCCAGCGGCTTCACGAACCGCGTTCCATCGTTTGTATTCGTCCGCCATGAAATCCCCAAACTGCTGCGGCGTAGAGCTTTTGACCACCACGCCGACGGTCACGAGACGCTTTTTAACCTCCTCGCTGGCGAGACTTTCATTGAGTGTCTTGTTCAGCTTGGCGATAACCGTGGGCGGCGTGCCGCGCGGCGCGAACAAGCCATACCAAGTGGTGACGTCATAACCAGGCAATAAGCCGGACTCGATAGCGGCTGGCACATCCGGTACTGCCGGAAAGCGATCCTTGCCGGTGACTGCGAGCGCCTTGAGCTGACCGGACTGAACATGGCCGATCAAGGCCGACACGGTATCGAACATGATGTCGGCGTGCTTACCGAGGACCGCATTGAGCGTTTCAGGCGTACTGCGGAACGGAACATGGAGCAGGTCTATTTTCGCGATCTGCTTGAATAACTCGCCGGCGAAATGCTGGGTGGCAGCAAAGCCGGGGCTAGCGAATATGACCTTGCCGGGATGAGCCATGGCGTAGGCGACCAGTTCTTGCACGTTGTTGGCAGGAAAATCCGGGCGCGTCACAATCATCAGGCTCGCGGTGGCAATCTGTCCGATCGGGGCAAAGGCAGTGTTGGTGTCGTAGGGCATCTTCTTTGTCGTGACCGCGGCGATGAGTTGGCCCGCGGTCATAATTCCAAGTGTGTAGCCGTCGGGCGGAGCTCGCGCGACCACGTCATTCCCCAGAATGCCGCCGGCGCCGGGTTTGTTTTCGACTACCACAGCCTGGCCGAGTCTAGTCTGCAATGATTCCGCCAGAATGCGGCCGATGATGTCGGAACCGCCGCCAGGTCCGAACGCGATAATAAGATGGATGGGTCGCTGCGGAAATTCTTGAGCGGACGCTTGGTTCGCAACCCCCATGGTCAGAATTAAAGCAGATGCGAACGCAAACAGAAGTTTCTTCATGTTAGAACTCCTATCACATTGCCGTCCGTAGACGCCTTTTCGTTAGGCCGGCAGAATTCCCTGATCCTGCGCCAGAATTCCTTGTTCTGCCAAAACAGCTCCTTGTTCTTTTCCCTGATAGCAGGGAATTGGGGAGTGGAGACAGGTTTGACTTCGACTGCGTCCGCCTCCACGCAGTTTCCCGCCCGTCGTTCCGACCGCGACATCATTGCCAGCAGCGGCGAACTCGCGCTACTAGGCTTCCCTTCAGCCTGCCAAACCCAATGACCGAGGTCGAAAAGCGTCATGAGCACAGTGTTACCCCCATCCGCGGATGTCATCGTCGTTGGCGGCGGCAATGCGGCGTTTTGCGCGGCGCTGGCCGCGGCCGAGCAGGGCGTTTCGGTGCTGGTGCTCGAGCGCGCGCCCGAGGAAGAGGCCGGCGGCAACAGCCGCTTCACCGCTGGCGCCTTTCGCTGCGTCTATGACGGGGTCGAGGACCTGCGCACGCTGATGCCGGATTTGTCCGACGAGGAAGTCGCGAAATCCGACTTCGGCACCTACACCGAAGAGAAGTTCTTCGACGACATGGGCCGCGTCACCGAATACCGCACCGATCCCGACCTGTGCGAGGTGCTGATCAAGAACAGCAAGGCGACCATGCTGTGGATGCGTGACAAGGGCGTGCGCTTCATGCCGATCTGGGGCCGCCAGGCCTACAAGATCGGCGGCATGTTCAAATTTTGGGGCGGCTTGACGGTGGAAGCCGTCGGCGGCGGGCCAGGCCTGGTCGACGCGCTCACCAAGATCGCGCGCAAGAACAATGTGACGATCGCCTACGGCGCGCGCGCGTTGTCGTTGATCGCCGACGACGACGGCGTCAAGGGCGTACGCGTCAAGCACGCGGGGCATACGACCGAGGTGAAGGCCAAATGCGTCGTGCTCGCCGCCGGCGGGTTCCAGGCCGACGCCGAAATGCGCACGCGCTATCTCGGGCCGGGCTGGGAGCTCGCCAAGATCCGCGGCACCCGCTTCAACACCGGCGACGGCATCAAGATGGCGCTCGCGATCGGCGCGCAGCCGACCGGCAACTGGTCGGGCGGCCACGCGGTCGCCTGGGACCGCAACGCGCCGGAGACCGGCGATCTGACGGTCGGCGACAATTTCCAGAAGCACTCTTACCCGTGGGGCATCATGATCAATGCCAACGGCGAGCGCTTCCTCGACGAGGGCTCCGACTTCCGCAATTACACGTATGCGAAAAACGGCCGCATCATCCTGATGCAGCCTAAGCAGTTCTGCTACCAGGTGTTCGACAACAAAATAATTCCAATGCTGCGCGACGAGTACCGCATCAAGCGGGTGACCAAGATCCGCGCCAACACACTGGAAGAACTGTGCGCCAAGATGGAAGACGTGAACGCCGAAAAGGCGCTCGCCACCATTAAGCAATACAACAAGGCGGTGATGACCGACGTGCCGTTCGATCCGAACGTCAAGGACGGACGCGGCACCAAGGGTCTGGCCATCCCAAAATCGAACTGGGCCAACACCATCGACGAGCCGCCGTTTGAAGCTTACGCCGTGACCTGCGGTCTCACTTTCACTTTCGGCGGCCTCAAGATCGACACCAGCGCGCGCGTCATGGACAGCGACGGCGCGGCGATCCCGGGACTGTTTGCGACCGGCGAACTGGTCGGCGGAATTTTCTGGTTCAATTATCCGGGCGGCACCGGGCTGATGAACGGCGCGGTGTTCGGCAAGATCGCCGGCACCACCGCCGGCCAGCGCGCCAAGCAGTCGCCGTGAGCTCAGCAATGGTGCGTCGTTGGCCGGCGCCGCCTACCACAATATCAATTGACGTACAGCATTATGAGAAATAGCGTGCCGCGGCGTTGCGTCAAGGAGACGGCTTCCGATGTCGACAGGCAACAAGCTCAACGGAGCCCAGGTCATTGTCGACTATCTGATCCAGCAAAAAGTCCCCAACGTTTTCGGCCTCTGCGGCCACGGCAATATCCAGTTCATCGACGCGCTGTTCGAGCGCCAGCACGACATCAAGACCGTCTCGGTGCACCACGAGAGCGTCGCCGGCTTCATGGCCGACGTCTATTACCGCGTGTCCGGGCAGCCGACCGCGACCTTCACTTCGTGCGGGCCGGGCTCGGCCAATCTGCCGATCTCGCTCGGCAATGCCTTTCTCGATTCGGTGCCGTTCATGGCGGTGACCGGCAACGTGCCGACCAGCCAATTCAACCGCGGCGCCTTCCAGGAACTCTATCGGCACTACCAGGCCGACTTTCCGTCCACCGTGCGCTCCTATTGCAAGAAAGTGTTCCAGCCGACGCGCGGCGAGATGGTGCCGCTGGCGGTGCGGCAAGCCTGGAAGACCATGGTGACCGGAAGGCCTGGCCCGGTGGTGCTCGACGTGCCGTTCGATGTGTTTTTGGAAGCCGCCGCCGAGGAAGCGCCGAATCCACAGGAATGGAGCGCCAATATTTCGAGCCGCTGCGGCGCCGACCCGGACGGCGTGGTCAAGACGGTCGATATGCTGCTGTCCGCCGAGCGGCCCTGCATCATCGTCGGGCAGGGCGTGCGCTACGGCGGCGCCAGCGCCGATCTCTTGCGGCTCGCCGAGCGGCTGCAGATTCCGGTGGCGGCTTCGGCGAGCGGGCTCGGCGCCATCAGCATGCATCATCCGCTGGCGCTCGGACTGGTGGCGCGCGGCGGTCACTACCAGGCCAATCATGCGACGCGCCAAGCCGATGTCCTGCTGGCACTCGGCGTGCGCTTCGACGACCGCACCTCATCGTCGTGGATTCCCGGCTACTCCTTCACCATCCCGCCGACCAAGCTCATTCACGTCGACATCGATCCGGAGGAGATCGGCCGCAACTATCCGGTGGCGCTCGGCCTGATGGCCGACGTTCGCACGTTCATTCGCCAGGTGCTGGCCGAGCTCGAGCGGCGCAAGGACGCCGACAAGAAGCTCGACGCCCGCAAGAAATGGCTGCAGGCGATCGACGGCTATCGCAAGGAATGGGACAAACTCGTCGCACCCGGCTTCTCCGACGACACCACGCCGATCAACCCGCAGCGCGCGGCAGCCGAGATCGACAAAGCGCTATCGGAAGACGCTATCTTGGTCAGCGACATCGGCGTGCACCACAACTGGCTGCTCGGCTTCACCAAGCCGAGGCGGCCGGATTCGCTGATCGGCTCCATGGGCTTCGGCCCCATGGGCTTCGGGGTCGCCGGCGTGCTGGGCGCGAAATTCGCCGCCCCCGACCGGCCTTGCGTGTCGGTGTGCGGCGACGGCGCCTTCTTCATGCACGCCAGTGTGCTCGGCACCGCGGTCGAATACGATCTGCCGGTGGTGTGGGTGGTCTGGAATAATTACGCCTATGCGTCGATCCGCGGCTTGCAGCGCGGCTATCTGAAGGGCCGCGAATTGGCGACCGACTTCCATCACCCCAAGACCGGCGAGCGTTACAATCCCGACTTTGCCGCCATGGCGCGTTCGTGCGGCGTGGAAGGCGTGCGCGTCGACCGCGCCGGTTATCTGGCCGAAGCCGTGCGCAAAGGCATCGCTGCCAACAAGCCCTATCTCATTGACGTCGACATCGCCGCCGACGTCAATCCGGCCGGCGCCGGCGTGTGGGAACTGCCCGGCCTCGGGCAGAGCAAGCCGGGAATCGGCACGCGCTATCAGCCGACCTGACTAACGTATCAATACATATCGGGAGAAGCGAATGCATCTCGCAGGCCAGAAAGTCGTTGTCGTCGGGGGCTCGTCTGGTATCGGCCTTTCGACCGCCGAATTGGCCAAGACGGAAGGCGCCGATGTCGTCATCGCGTCACGCAATGCCGAGAAGCTGAACGCGGCGGCGACGAAGCTCGGCGTCAAGGCAATCCAGGCCGACGTCACCGACGACGACAGCGTGGCCAAGCTGTTCAAGCAATGCGGCCCGGTCGATCACGTCGTGGTCACCGCCGCGCAACTCAAGACAGGTCCGTTCAAGTCGGTTGCGATGGACGATGTGCGCGCGACCATGGAGGGCAAGTTCTGGGGCGCCTGGCGTTGCGCGCGCGCTGCCGAAATAAGGCCCGGCGGCTCGCTCACACTGGTTTCCGGATTCTTGAGCATCCGTCCGCGCCCCAATTCCGCGATTGTCGGCGCGACCAATGGCGCGCTCGAGTCGCTCACACGCTCTCTCGCGCTCGAGCTCGCGCCGGTGCGCGTGAACTGCGTTTCGCCCGGCATCATCGACACGCCGATCCGCGCCGCCATGCCGGAAGTTGCGCGCAAGGAGATGCTCGCCAAGGCGGCGGCCGCCTTACCGGTCGGCCGCGTCGGCCTCGGTGAAGATATCGCGCAACAGATCGTCGCGTTCATGACCAACAGCTTTGCCAGCGGATCGATCATCTATCTCGACGGCGGCGCGCTGGTGGCCTGACGTACCCCGCTTGAATTGATTGCCCCCCAAGCGCACAAATGGGATTGAAAAGACGCGTCAAAATTCCGTCGGGGAGGGACTGATGAAACATATATTGCGTGTTGTCCGCTTTGCCGTTGCGCTCGCATGCCTCGTGCTTGTTGCGGCCCATGTTCAACCGGCGCAGGCGCAGGATTTCTCCGGCAAGCCGATACGCATCATCGTCGGATTGGTGGCCGGCGGCGCGACCGATGTGACCGCGCGGCTGATCGCACAGAAGTTGACCGAGAGCCTGGGCACCAATGTTTACGTTGAAAATCGCCCCGGTGCCGCTTTCGAGCCGGCGCTGCGCGAATTGACCGGCGCGCCGCCAGACGGCCACACGCTGCTCATGATTTCGGCGAGCGTCGTCGTCACCCAGCCGTTCCACAAGGACTATCCGTTCGATCTCGCCAAGATGACGCCGATCACCGAAGTATCGAACGGACCGTTCATTTTGGTCTCGCGCAAGACCGCGCCGTTCAAGACCGTCAACGATCTCGTCGCCTACGGCAAGGCGAACCCCGGCAAGCTCACCTTCGGTTCCGGCGGCGGCGCCGGTAGTTCGCTTTATCTCGCGGCCGAATTGCTGCGGTTGCGCTCCGGCATTTCCATCGTCAACGTGCCATACAAGGGTGCCGCCGCTTCGCTCACCGACCTGCTCGGCAGCCACATCGATGCCATGTTCGACGCCATGCCGGTCGAGGTCGGGCAGGTGAAAAACGGCAATGTCGTTGGTCTCGCCGTCACCAGCGCCAAGCGCTCGCAGGCGCTGCCGGACGTGCCGACCATGGCCGAGACCGGCTACAAGGATTTCGTCGTGAACAATTATTTCGGCCTGCTCGCCGCGCCCGGCACGCCGCCGGCGAGCGCCAAGAAGCTGCGCGACGCCGTCGCCAAGGCGGTCGCCGAGCCCGACATGGTCAGCCAGTTTGCCAAGCAGGGCATGGCGCCGGTCGGCGGCGAGCCGGACGACTTCGGCAGACTGATCAAGTCGGAGCTCTCGCTCTGGAGCAAGGTCATCAAGGACGCCGGTATTAAGCCGCAATAGTCCACGCCGCCGCGGTCAAATCGATCACTCGCAAAGGAGCGTTCAATGAGCCGTGGGCCTTGGATCGACCATTTCGGCGACAATTTTCTCTGGTCGAATGCGACCTTGATCCTGAAGGGAATGGCGCCCTATGGCGTGGTCTCGCTCGAGGAGATGGATCGCGCCTGCGAGAGATTGCGCCCGCGCTGGGCGGAAGCCGATCGCAGCAAGGCCTGGTTCGAGGAATGGCGTGCGCTGGGCGAGCAAATCGAGAAGCGCGGCGACGACGCGCTCGTCACGGGCCACAAGACCAGCGCGGGCGATTATTACCTGCGCGCCGGCATCTATCACTACAATGCCGAACGCTTCATCGTGCCCGGCGCGGAAAAAAAGGCGCAGTGCGCCCACGCTTATAAAGTCTGGCACCAGGGCATCAGGCTGCGCCAGCCGAACGTCGAGTTCATCGAGGTGCCCTATGAAGATACCACGCTGCCGGCACTGTTCATGAAAGCGCCGGGCGACGGCCCTAAGCCGACCGTGGTCGTAGTCAACGGCATGGACAACGCCAAGGAGATGAGCATCTTCTTCTGCGGCCTCGAATTTGCCCGCCGTGGATACAACACCTTATGTCTCGATGGCCCCGGCATGGGCGAGATGCGGCGCATGCGCGACATGCCGAGCCGCTACGACTACGAGGTGCCGGGCTCAGCTGCGTTCGACTATTTGCTGACACGGCCGGACGTCCACGGCAAGCGCGTCGCCATCATGGGCTACAGCTTCGGCGGCTATTATTCCTCGCGCATCGCGGCTTTCGAAAAACGTTACGCCGCCTGCATCGCGCTCTCCGCGCTGCATTGGGATCTCGCCGCCTGGCAGCAGAAGATCAAGGACGCCAACCGTAACGCACCCGGCACGGTGGCGCAGTCGAACTTCCAATGGCGCTGGGTCGCCGGCGCCAAGGACGAAGACGAAGGCATCGAGATCGCCAGGAAATTCTCGCTCAAGGACGTGGCCAAGAACATAAGCTGTCCCTTCCTGGTCACCCATGCCGGCAACGACCGCGTCGTTCCGGTCGAGAACGCGCAGAAGCTCTATAACGCGGTCGGCTCGAAGAACAAGACCATCAAGATCTTCACGATGGAAGAGGGCGGCGCCGAGCACGCCCATGTCGACAACCGCCAGGTTGGCATCGATTTTGCCGCCGACTGGCTCGCGGATAATATGTAGGGCTACCTAGCGCGCCGCGTGATCAATGCGCTTCTTGTAGCCCGCCGGAAATTTGCCGGCGAGCGCGTCGCGCATCCAGTCGGCGACCTGCAAATAGAAGTCGGGCAGGCGGCTGCCGAACACGTGCGTCTCGTCCTCGTAGACCCATAGTTCCTTCGGGCACGACAGCAGATCGAACATGCGCTCGCCGTCGGCGAGCGGGCATAGTTCGTCGTACTCGCCCATCGCCAGCAGCGTCGGGCATTTGATCTTGCCGGCAATCGGCTCGAGCGTCATCTGCGCCGCCATGGCATCGAATGCGTCCTCGTCGTAGGTGTTCGAGATATACATATAATTGGCGCGGTAGGCGGGCTTGGAGTGCTTGAAGATCGTGTCCTTCTGCAGATAATTGCCCATGGCGCCGACCAGCGCCTTGACGCGCGGATCGAAGGCTGCGACGCGCGGGCCCCAGTAGCTGCCCATGCTCCAGCCGTAGATGCCGACCTTGCCGGCGTCGAGTTCGGGGACGGTCGCGATGAAATCGAGTGCCGCCTTGCCGGCGCGTTCGAAGTTGTTGAGCGTCACCCAGGTTTCGCGCGTATTGCTCTCACCCTGTCCGGGGCCGTCGATGCTCAAGGTCGCCAAGCCGCGGCGGCGGAAGTGATTGTAATAGGGGCTGGGCATGTACTCCTTGATGGTGTCCATGCCGGGGATCACCAGCACGACCGGCGTCTTGCCCTTGGCGCCATGCACTGTCTGCAAAATGCCGGGGATGGTCTTGCCGTTTTCGAACGGGATTTCGACGCGCCGCACCGGCGCTTCGTTGAACAATTCTGTGAAGCGCGTGTAGCAATGCACCAGACGCTTATACAATTCGAGCTTGCGCGGCGTGTTGGCGTGGATGACGCCGCAGGGCGGCCCGTAATAGAGCGCCGCGCGGTAGTAGAACTCGGCGGCGCTCTCGCGGTGGCCGGAAGCTTCCGCCTCCTCGGCGAGTTTCTGCTCCTGCTCGGCGGTGCGCACCCACTGCTTGACCACCGCCATCGGGCTCTTGATGCGTTCGGTGGTGCGCCGCACGTCGGCTGGCCGGAAGCCCCATTCGACGAACATCACCGAGCGGAAGCCGAACACGTCGAGGACCTTGTAGAATTCCTCGTTCACCCATTTTTGCGCGCGCCGGCTGCGGTCTTCCAAAGTCTGCCTCCCGACTTACAATAAATCGCGGCGGCCCGATGGCCGGCGCACGATGCGTGCTGCGGGCGCCTATTGTCCCTTCAGCCCTTTGGCCTCGATGAAGGCGCCCCAGTTCTTGACGTCGCTCACCACGCGCGCGTGCAGCTCCGCGCCGCCCGCGTAAGCCGGCGTGATGTCGAGCGACTTCAGCCGATCTCTCAGCTCGGGCGTTTGCAAAGCAGCCTGGATCGCCTTTTGCAGTTTCGCCGTCACGTCGGCCGGCAGGTTTTTCGGGCCGAACACCGCGAACCAGAAGCGCAGATCGACGTCGGCATGCTTGATGCCCAGTTCACCCAGCGTCGGCACGTCCGGCAGCGCCGGCGAGCGCGTCTTGTCGGTGACCGCGAGACATTTGATGCGCTTAGTATCGACCAAAGGCTTGGCCACCTGGCTCGACGGCAGCGTGAGGTCGACATGGCCCGCGATCAGGTCGGCCATGGCCGGCCCGCCGCCGCGATAGGGTACGTCGATCGCGTCGATCTCAGCGCCGTCGCGCACCACGTCCCAGACCAGTTGCGACACCGACGTCACGCCGGCCGAAGCGAAGGTGAGCTTCTTCGCCGCCGAATGCGACAACGCTATCAGCGCCTTCATGTCATTGGCCGGCACCGCGTTGGCGACGCAGATGGCGAGCGGCGAGGTTGCCGCGAATGCGATCGGGGTAAATTCTGTGCTCGGGTCGAACGGCGGCTTGATGTCCTTGAAGCCCGGGCGGATGACGAGCGCGTTCTCCGCCATCATCAGCGTGTAGCCGTCCGGACTGGAGGAAGCGACGGTGCGCCAGCCGATGTAGCCGCTGGCGCCGGCGACGTTTTCCACGAACACCGTCTGCCCGAGTTCCTTGCTCAGCGGACCGGAAAAGATGCGGGCGAACGTATCGGTGGCGCCACCCGGCCCGAAGCCGACAATGAGCCGGATCGAGCGGCTCGGAAAGTCACTCGCGGCCTGCGCAGGCAAGACGGCCGCAACGCTGAGAACGGCGCCGACCAATAAAATCGACGACAAACGGCGCATGGTGGTTTCCTCCGCTGAGCTGACTTTTTTGTGGCGAGCCCGGCGAGCCTACCGCATCGGCCTGGCGCCATCCAGATAGGCCGCCTGACGGCTTGGGCGCAAGCCGGCGCAATGCGCCGCTTGTTGCGCGGGGAGGCCGCAGAAAGCCATTGAAATCGCACGCTTGCCGGTTTTCACATCGCGGCGGCCGAGCGGGTGTAACGAAAATTCCGATGCTTGTCTTGATCGGCGGGGAATTGAGGGTGACGTCGGGTTTGACTAAGACTGCTTCCGCCGCCAGTGTTTTCAACTTGCCTCCTGCCGCCTGCGGTCGTCGAAACGCCGTCAAAGAAAGCAAAACCGGGAAATCATGGAAAAACTGATCATCACCGTCGCCTGCGATTCGCGGACCTCCTATCCGATCAATCATCTGTGTCCGCCGCAGGAGGACATCGAAGGGGTGGCGCAACAATATCTCGACGGCATCAAGGCCGGCGCGGCCATCGCCCACATCCACGGCATCCGCACGCTTGAAGAGTCGATGCAGGCCGACGGCCGGCAGGTGTCGCGCATGAATCAGGAAGGCTGGAAACGACTGAACGACGCGATCCTGTCGCGCAGCGAGCCGGTCATGCAGTTCGGCGTCGCCAGCGCGCGCATCGAGGAGAAGGTCAAGCTGATGGGGCTCGGCCCCGACATGATGGCGGTCGCCTTCAACGCGCACGACGAATATTTCAATCCTGACCCGCAGTTTCCGCCCAAGCGCATGATGGCGATCCATCCGGTCGAGGAATTACTCGCCTACGCGAAAGCTGCCGACGAGCACAAAGTGAAACTCGAAGTCGAATGCTTCCACACCGGCGCGTTCTGGAATCTCGAATTCATCCGCAAGCAGGGTTATCTGCAGCACGCCTACACGACGCTGTTCCTCGGCTGGCCCGGCGGCACCTGGACGCCGCCGACCGAAAAAGCCCTCATCTACATGGTCGATCACCTGCCGAAGAACTGCGTCTGGAACGTGAGCGTCATGAGCCCGCAGAAGCAATGGGACCTGCTCTCGCTCGCGGTCTCGCTCGGCGGCCATGTGCGCGTCGGCTACGAGGACAATCCCTACGTCGCGCCGGGCGAGCTCGCCAAAAACAACGCCGTCCTGGTGGAGCGGATGGTGAAGATCGCGCAAAACCTCGGCCGCGATGTTGCGACACCGAAGGAAGCGCGCCGGATACTCGGGCTGAAGGTGGCGTGAGTGGCGGGCTTTGACACGATCGTCATCGGCGCCGGTTCTGCCGGCTGCGTTCTGGCCAACCGGCTGTCGGCGCAATCGGCGCGTTCGGTGCTGCTGATCGAGGCCGGCCGCGACACTGCGCCCGGGCGCGAGCCGGCCGACGTGCTCGATACTTTCGCTTCGTCATATTACAACAAAGCCTACATGTGGCCGGACCTCAAGGCGCACTGGCGCACGCACGAAACGTCGCCGGCAACCGCCTTCGACCAGGGCCGCATCATGGGCGGCGGCTCGACCGTGATGGGCCAGATCGCGCTGCGCGGCACGCCGGACGATTACGACGACTGGGTCAAACTCGGCGCTGCCGGCTGGGGCTGGCGCGAGGTTCTGCCGTATTTCCGCAAACTGGAATCCGACGCCGATTTTCACGGCGACCTGCACGGCGACAGCGGTCCGATCCCGATCCGGCGTACCCCGCGCGAACAATGGCCGCCGCTGTCGCGCGCGGTCGAGCAATTCGCGCGCGATCGTCAAACACCACACATCGCCGACATGAACGGCGATTTCCGCGACGGGCTCGGCTCGCTGCCGATGAGCAACACGCCGACGCGCCGCGGCTCGACCGCGATGAGCTATGTCGATGCGAGCGTGCGCGGGCGCAACAACCTCACGATTATGACTGGCGCGACAGTCACCGGTTTTCTCTTCGACGGGAAGCGCGTCACCGGCGTCGCGGCGCAGGTCGATGGTGAGGCCCGCGATTTTCACGCCGCCGAAATTCTGCTTTGCGCCGGCGCCATCCATTCGCCGGTTTTTTTGCTGCGCGCAGGGATCGGCCCGGCGGCGGAGTTGCACGCGCTGGGCATTGGCGTTATCGCCGATCTGCCCGGCGTCGGCCGCAATCTGCAGAATCACCCATTGCTGTTCATCGCGGCGCATCTGCGCCGCGGCGCGCGCCAGCCGAAGTCGCTGCGCCCGCATCCGATCAGCTGCTTGCGCTATTCGTCCGGGTTGCCGGCGGCACCGCCGAGCGACATGTATATCGCCGCGCACAGCAAGACATCCTGGAGCGCGCTGGGTCAGCAGATCGCAACGCTCAATGCTACCATCTTCAAACCGGCCTCGCGCGGGCGTGTGACAATCGCGTCGGCCGAGCCTGCGCGGCCGCCGCGCATCGAATTCAATTTCGTCGGCGAGGAGCTCGATTTGCTTCGCCTGATGGATGGCTATCGCCGCATCGTCGCGCTTGTATCGAGCGATGCCGTGCGCGCGCTGTGTACGACGGTATTCCCGGTGCGTTTCACCGACAAAATCCGCCAGCTCAACCAGCGCACGCGCGTGAACGCGCTCAAGGCGGTAATCGTCGCCGGCGCGCTCGACGCCGTTCCCGCACTGGCCGATCGCGTTTTCGGGCAATTGACCGGCCGCCGAATCGATCTTGCCGCGCTTGCCGGCGACAACGAGGCGCTGGCGGACTACGTGCGCCAAAACGTGGCCGGCACGTTCCACGTCTGCGGCACCTGCCGCATGGGCGGCGCGGACGACGCCGGCGCTGTCGTCGACATCGCCGGCCGCGTTCGCGGCATCGCGGGCTTGCGCGTGGTCGATGCCTCGATCATGCCGGCGATACCGCGCGGCAACACCAATATTCCGACCATCATGCTGGCCGAGAAAATCGCCGCCGATATGTGCGGCGAACGCGCCGGCGGCGGGAGGCCGCAGCCGCGATGACTAAGCAGCGCACTATCGACTGCCACAGTCACGTCCTCACCGAAGAGGCGATGCGGCTGCTCGCCAAGCAGTCGCCCAAGGTGGCGCCGAAGCTCACAAATATCGACGCGCGCGGCGGCACGCTCGAGATCGATGGCAAGGTCGTGCAGCAGCCGCTGCCGCGCGAGATTTGGGACCTCGGCCCGCGGCTGCGCGACATGGACGCCAACGGCGTGGACGTTCAGGTGCTGTCGCCCAACGTATTCACGTTCTTCTACGGCCACGAACCGGCGCTGACGCTCGCCTGCGCCGCGTTGCAGAACGAGGAGATCGCGGCAGTGGTGCGCCGCCATCCCGGACGTTTCCTTGGCCTCGGCGCCGTGCCATTACAGGCGCCGCAGGCGGCGGCCGACGAACTGCAAGCGGGCGATGACGCAGCTCGGCTTGCGCGGCGCCATGATCGGCACCCATGTCAACGGCCGCAATCTCGACGATCGCGCGCTCGACCCGTTCTGGGCCGAGGCGGAAGGCCTCGGCGCCTTCATCTTCGTGCATCCCTCGGCCGGCGCGGCGGCCGAGCGCCTGGACTCCTATTACATGCGAAATTTCGTCGGGCTGCCGTTCGAGACTACGATCGCCGGCGCCTGTCTGGTGTTCGGCGGCGTGCTGGAGCGCTACCCGGCGCTCAAAATATGCCTCGCGCATGGCGGCGGCTTCCTACCGTACCAGGCTGGCCGCTTCCAGCACGCCTATGACGTCCGCCCGGAAGCCAAGGTGAACCTTCCCGAGGGGCCCGCCGCTTCGATCGGCCGCCTCTACTTCGATACGCTGGTGCATTCCAAATCCACGCTTGAATTCCTCGTCGGAACCGCCGGACCCGATCGCGTGCTGCTCGGCAGCGATTATCCGTTCGACATGGGCAATCTCGATTGCGTCGCGCGCGTGCGCGCGGCGGCGATCGAACCGGCGGCGCGCGATCTGATCCTCGGCGGCTATGCGGAAAGCGCGCTGGGCGAGCCCGCGGCGAGCCGGCATGCGTGAACGTCAACTCGGCGCTACGGACTTGCGCGTGTCGCCGCTCGGACTCGGCTGCAATAATTTCGGCGGTCGCCTCGATGCGGCGGCCGCGCGCAACGTCGTGCATGCGGCGCTCGATGCCGGCATTACGGTTTTCGACACCGCCGACATTTACGGCAATCGCGGCGGATCGGAGTCGGTCCTGGGCGAAGCGCTCGGCGCCCGCCGCAAGGATATCGTGCTGATCAGCAAATTTGGCGTGGCGATGGATGATGAAGGCAAGCTCAAGGGCGGCTCGGCGCGCTACGTCGCGAGCGCAATCGAGGCGAGCCTCAAGCGCCTGCAGACCGACTGGGTCGATCTTTATTATTACCATCGTCCCGATCCGGCGACGCCGATCGAGGAGACGCTGCGCGCGCTCGACGCGCTCATCGCGCAGGGCAAGGTACGCTACATCGGCTGTTCGAACATGTCCGCTGTGCAGATCGCGGAGGCGCAGCGGGTTTCGCAGGCGAACGACTTGCATCGTTTTGAGGTGTGCCAGGACCAATACAATCTGCTGTCGCGCCAGATCGAGGCCGAGATCGTTCCGGCGATAACAGCGCATCATCTGGCGCTGATCCCGTATTTCCCGCTGGCGAGCGGCATGTTGAGCGGAAAATACCAGGCCGGCGAGCCGGTCCCGGCGGGCTCGCGCATGTCCCACCCGCGCTATTCCGATCGTTTCCTCAATGAGGAGAATTTTCGCATTGTGGAAAGCTTGCGCGCGTTCTGCGCCGAGCGCGGCCGCTCGCTGCTCGAACTGGCGTTCGGCTGGCTGCTGTCGAAACCGGTCGTCGGCTGTGCGATCGCGGGCGCCAGCACGCCGGAGCAAATCCGTCAAAATGCGGCAGCCATCGAGTGGCAACTGGATGCCGCCGAGATGGCGGAAGTCGATCGGCTTACGGCCAGACAAGCGGGAAACGAACGACAATAGTCAAATCAACAGGCAACACCCGGAGGGACGTGCATGCCCACGATCTCGGTCATTCTGCAAGCGGTTCGGAATTTGCGGCTTGCTACGATGTTTCTCGCCGTCGCGGCTTGCGCCGCGGTATTCGTGGGCAGCGCGCGCGCCGAATATCCCGACCACGCGGTCACCATCATCTCATGCTTTCCAGCCGGCGGCGGCACCGATCTGGCGATGCGCATGTTCCATGTCGAACTCGGCAAGGCGCTCGGCCAGTCCGTGATCATCGAAAACCGCGGCGGCGCCGGCGGCTCGATCGGTACCGGCGTTGTCGCGCGCGCGACGCCCGACGGCTATACGCTGCTCGGCTGTTCCAGCGCCTTCGTGGTCAATCCGAGCCTGTATGAACACGTGCCCTACGATCCGTTCAAGGACTTCATTCCGGTCATGGTGATCGGCGCCTCGCCGAACGTCTTTGTCGTGCCGGCGCAATCCAAGATTCAGTCGATGAAGGAACTGATCGCGCAGGCCAAGGCCAATCCGGGCAAGATGAACTGGACCAGCCCCGGCGTCGGCACCACGCCGCAGCTCGCCGGCGAACTGTTGAAGATCAAGGCTGGGCTCGACATCCAGCACATCCCTTATGCCGGCGCCGGCCCCGCCAATACCGCGGTACTGGCCGGCTTGGTCGACTTTTACGCGGCCAATTACGGCTCGCTCACCGGGCTGCTGAGCAGCGGCAAGGTGCGGCCGATCGCGGTGACGGCGAAGATGCGCTGGCCCGATCTGCCGGACGTGCCGACGCTCGACGAGCTCGGCATCAAGGACGCCGAATCCGACACCTTCCAGGCTCTGTTTGCGCCGGCCGGAACGCCGAAACCGATTATCGACCGGATCGCCAAGGAACTCGGCAAGATTCTCAACGAGCCCGAAATGCGCGCAAAATACGCCAAGCTCGGTCTGCCGGTGCTGGCCGAAGGACCCGACGCCTTTGCCGCGCGCGTCAAGCGTGAGGTGCCGATGTACAAGGAGGTCATCGAAAAGGCCGGGCTGAAAATCAAAAACAAGTAATTCTACTGCGCCGGCAGTTCGACGATGCGGCCGGTCTTGGCCGACTGTACGCAGGCGTCGAATACCGCCATGCCGTGCAGCACGTCGTCGTTGCCGACCGGGTAGGGGCGTTGGTCGCGGATGCAGCGGGCGAACTCGTTCAGTTCGGCGTTGAGCATGTTGAAGCCTTCATGCTCAACGGTCTGATCAGGCGGCGCCAGCACCGGGCCGGTTGGCGCCTGCTGCGACATCGGCACGAAACGGAAATGCTGCAGCGCCGCGCCGTTCACTTCCGCAAAACCCGTGGAGCCGTAGGCGCTGAAGCTGAAATTCGTGGCGGTCGCGACCGAGCAGAAGATCGTGCCGGTGGCGCCACCGGCAAAGCGCAGCAAAACGGTGGTGGTGTCGTCGGAAGGGCCCGTCGCCAAATCGCGCGGTCACGCATTGCACGGCACGCACGCGCCCGGCGAATTCGATCATCAGGTCGAGCGCATGCAGGCCGACCGCGGTCATGGCGCCGGCCGGCGCCTCGTCAGGATCGGCGCGCCAGTTGTCGGGCGGAATGAAGGTCGAGGTGCTGGTCGTGTGTTGCGCCACGATGGCGACGATTTTTCCCAGCCGCCCGTCGGCGAGCCGCTGCCGCAACTCGCCGACCGAAGGATGAAAGCGGCGGCAATAACCGACCGCCAGCAAGACGCCGGCTTTTTGCGCCGCCGCGACCGCGGCCTGCGCGCTCGCATGATCGAGCGTGATAGGCTTTTCCACCAGAATGTGCTTGCCCGCCGCTGCCGCTTTTTTGATTTGTTCGGCGTGCCGGCTGTGCGGCGTAGCCAGCACAACGGCGTCGATGCCTGGATCGGACAGGATCGCGCCGAAATCGTCGACCAGGCGCACGCCTTTGTCGCGGCAGAAATCCTCCACCTTGGCGCGCGTGCGGGTATGGCCGGCGACGAAGCGGATGTCGTCGGCGCCGTCCTGCACCGAATTCACCAGCGAGCGTCCCCAGCGCCCCAATCCGATGATGGCGGCGCGGATCATGTTGCGATGGCGTGCAGGGCTGGCGTCATGGTGCGGAAATGCTAACGTGATGGCGCGCCCGCGACAACTTAATAAAACGAAACCGAGCCATCCGGACCGACGATGTTCATGAATGCGGCCATCATCGGCGTCGGCCAGTCGGCCTATGTCCGGCGTCCGCAACCCGGACAATCGGCGCACACCTTCATCCGCGACGCCATCGTCGCTGCGTTGCGGGACGCGGCAGTCGACGCGGGCGAAATCCAGGGCATGGCGGTGACGTCATTCTCGCTCGCGCCCGATACCGCCGTCGATCTCGCCTGGCGGCTTGGTCTGTCGCTGCGCTGGCTGTTGCAGGACACCAATGGCGGCTCCTCGGCCATGAATATGCTCGGCCACGCGCTGCGCGGGGTCGAGACAGGTGCTGCCTCGCCGATCCTCATTGTCGCCGGAGATGCGACCGGGCTCGGCGGTTACGCCAAGATCGCGGCGAATTACAACATTGCGACGCGCGAGTACCTGGCGCCGCTCGGCCACGGCGGGCCCAACGGCGTCTATTCGCTGGTCACCACACGGCAGATGAACAAATACAGGCTCAAGAAATCCGACTACGGCCATATGGCGATCGCGCAGCGCGCCTGGGCGGCGAAGAATCCCTTCGCGGTCTATCGCGAGCCGCTGACCATGGAGGAATATCTCGCGGCGCCCATGGTGGCCGATCCGCTGACCCGCTATGACTGCGTTCCCGTGGTCGCCGGCGCGCAGGCGATTATCATCGCGCATCCCGACCGCTGCCCGAAGGGGCGCGCCCCGGTGCGGGTGCGCGCCATCCGCAGCAGCTTCAACTACGACAACCAGGAAGGCGACGGACTGCAAACCGGCATCAGCACTTTTGCCGGCGAACTTTGGCAGGCCGCCGGCGCGCGCCCGGACGAGATCGACGTCGCCAGCATCTACGACGATTATCCGGCCATGGTGCTGGCGCAGCTCGACGATCTCGGCATGATTCCGGATCACGATCTCGCGGCCTTTGCCCGCCGCGAGATCGGTGAGAAGCGAAGGCCGATCAATACCTGGGGCGGCATGATGTCGGCCGGCCAGCCCGGCGGGCCGGCCGGCGGACTCAACGGCATTTCCGAAGCGGTGCTGCAGCTGCAGCATCGCGCCGGCGAGCGCCAGGTGACGGGCGCGCGCCGCGCGGTCGCGACCGGTTACGGCATGACGCTTTATCGTTATGGCGGCACCGCTGCGGCGGCCATCCTGGAGCGCATGGAATGAGCGCGGGCGTCGGCATCTGGCGCTGCAGGACCTGCGGCGCCGCGTACTTTCCCGAACGGCTGCTGTGTGCGCGCTGTCACGGCCACGACTTCGTGCCGGATCGCGTCAACGACGGCGTGGTGGAGGAGGTCACCGTCATCCGCCACGTGCTCGGTCAGACCGATTGGCAGCCGCGCCGAATCGCCAATGTGCGCACGACGAACGGTCCGCGCATGAGCGTCGGCCTGCGCGACGAGTCGGGGCCGGGGACGGTAATCGAATTGTTCGAAGAGGGCAGCGCGCCGTTCGGCTCAGCCAAGCGCGCAGGCTGATTACTCCGCGGCTTGCGCAGCCGACTTCGTTTGCGCCTTGCGGGTGATGCCGGCGGCAATGAATTCGCCGATCGCCGCGGCCGAATAGCCGAGCTGGCGCAAAATTTCCTCGGAATGTTCGCCCAGCATGGGAGCGTGGCGATCGATTTCCGGGCCATCATGATCGAGCAAAATCGGATTGCGCACCGCCCGCATCTTGCCGAGCCGGGGATGTTCGATATCCTTCACGACGTCGCGCGCGACGATCTGCGGGTCGTCGAACACCTGCTTGAAATTGTTGACGCAGGCGCAGGGCACGCCCGCCGCCATCAAGGCCGATTCAAGCTCTTGCGAATCACGCGCGCACACCGCCGGCTCGACCAGCACCAGCAGCGCGTCCTCATTGGCCTTGCGGCTCGCATAGGACTCAAAGCGCGGATCGCCGACGTGCGCTTCCAGCCCCAGCACCTGCATGAGATTGGCGAACAGCTGATCGTTGGGCGTGCCGATGGCGAGATAGCGCCCGTCCTTGCATTCGAATAATTGGTAGGGCGCATTGAGCCGATGCCGGTTGCCGAGCGGTTGCGGGACCTTGGCGGTCTCCAGATAATCGGCCGCCTCCCAGGCCGCCGACGCGATTGCGGTCTCGACCAGCGATACGTCGGCGCTAAAGCCCTCGCCCGTGCGCCCGACGCCGACCAAGCCGGAGAGCGTCGCGTAAGCGGCAAACAGCGCGCCGATGACGTCGGCCGTCTGCACGCCCGGCCGCATCGGCATTTTTCCCGGCTCGCCGGTCACCGACAACATGCCGGAGAACGCCTCGATGATGAGATTGACGCCGGCGCGGCGGCGATAAGGTCCGCTTTGGCCGAAACCGGAAACGGAAGTGTAGACGATGCGCGGATTGACCGCCTTCACTTGCGCGGCGCCGAGTCCGAATTTGTCGAGCGCACCCGGCCGGTAGGCTTCGAGCAGCACGTCCGACTGCGCCGCGAGCTTGAGCAGGATTTCGGCTGCCTCCGGCCGCTTGAGATCGAGCACCAGGCTGCGCTTGTTGCGGTTGAGCGCGACGAAGCTGACGCTTTCGCCGTTGCGGATCGGCGGCGTCGCCCGCGCCATGTCGCCTTTCGGCGGCTCGACCTTGATGACGTCGGCGCCCATGTCGGCCAGCAGCGTTCCGCACAGCGGCCCGGCGATGAAATTGGCCAGCTCGATCACTTTGATGCCGGCGAGCGGCTTTGCCATCGACGTTTCCCTTGCACGCGAAAGCTTGAAAAGGCCGCCGCGACTATATCGATAGGTGGCGGACGCACGCAACGTGTCCGCCCGCGGCTTGTTTGCGCTAGATCAATACCGGCTGGCGCGATTTCACTATGCTATTTTAAGTGCGCCCTATGATTGCAATGCCACGTAGGGGGATGTCATGTCCAACGCGTATGACGCGGACCATCGCTGGCGCAATATGTGCGCGATGCTCGATCGGCTGGGCTTGGATGCTTCCGCGCTCGCCCATGGCCGTCTGGCAAGCGATTTGCGTTTGGCGGTGACCAATTGCCAGAATTGCTCTGCCGACGAGTCTTGCCAGGAATGGCTGGTACGCGCGCCGGAAGCGATCGACAGGCCGCCGGGTTTTTGCCCCAACGCGGAACTCTTCGCCTCGGTGCGCGATCTGATCGAGCGTGGTGTCGACGACAAGGCCTGAGCGAAAGGAGGGACGGGCAGCAATGCGGCCCGCGCCGGGCTCCTGAATCCGTGCGATTCCAATGAGTTGAATTATTAGCCCGCTTATGGCGAGCGGGCCTCGAAATAAAATTGCGGCATATCAATTTCACCTCATCAGGTTGGCGGTAATTTCCAATGGCTTCCAGTGGGAAACTCAACAATGTTCCAAATTCGTTTTCACGGGCGGGGCGGGCAAGGCGTCGTGACCGCGGCCGAAATGCTGTCGGTGGCCGCTTTCGAGGAAGGCCGTCACGCGCAGGCGTTTCCGAGCTTCGGTTCCGAACGCATGGGCGCGCCGGTGGTCTCCTTCTGCCGCATCGACAACAAGGAGATCCGGCTGCGCGAGCCGATCCTCGAGCCCGACGCGCTGATCGTGCAGGACCCGACTTTGTTCAAGGTCGTCGACGTCTGCCAGGGCCTGAATCCGAACGGCTATCTCCTGGTCAACAGCAATCGCAGTCTGAGCGAACTGCATCTGGACAAAGTTGTCGCGCAGTTGCCGAAGGGGCATGTGCTGGCCGTTCCCGCTTCCGAATTTGCGCTCAAGTACGTCGGACGTCCGCTGCCCAATGCGGCGCTGCTCGGCGCCTTTGCCGCGCTGACCGGCAAAGTGGCGTTGAAATCGGTGACGACCGCCATCGACGAGGCCTTCGCCAAGAAAATCGCGCAAGGAAATATCGCCGCCGCCACCGCCGCCTATGAAGCCGTCGCCGGCGCCAGCGCGGCTGCCTGAGGGATCGCCATGCTCAAACAAATCGAAGGCTCACGTGCGATGGCGGAGGCGATCGGGCTCTGCCGGCCCGAAGTGATCTGCGCCTATCCGATCACGCCGCAGACGCACATCGTCGAAGGCCTCGGCGAGATGGTGCGCACCGGCGACATCGAGAATTGCGAATTCATCAACGTCGAATCGGAATTCGCCGCGCTCTCGGTCGCCATCGGCGCCTCGGCCGCCGGCGCGCGCGCCTATACCGCGACCGCGAGCCAAGGGCTCCTGTACATGGCGGAGGCCGTCTACAATGCCTCCGGCCTCGGCCTGCCGATCGTGATGACGCTTGGCAACCGCGCTATCGGCGCGCCGATCAACATCTGGAACGATCATTCCGACGCGATGGCGGTGTGCGATTCCGGCTGGATGCAGCTGTTCGCCGAGACCAACCAGGAGGCCGCCGATCTGCACATCCAGGCCTTTCGCCTGGCCGAGGAATTGTCGATGCCGGTGATGGTCTGCGTCGACGGCTTCATCCTTACGCATGCCGTCGAACGCGTAGATATTCCCGCGCAGGCTGACGTCGACGCTTATCTGCCGCCTTACGAACCGGTGCAGGTGCTCGATCCGATGGCGCCGATCTCCATCGGCGCCATGGTGGGGCCGGAGGCGTTCACCGAGGTGCGCTACCTGCAGCATTACAAGCAGCAACTGGCGCTGCGCCTCATTCCGGAATACGCCGCCGACTTCAAGGCGAAATTCGGCCGCGACAGCGGCGGCTTGTTGCGCAGCTATCGCGCTGACGACGCCGAACTGATCGTGGTCGCCATGGGCTCGGTCAACGGCACCATCAAGGACACGATCGACGAAATGCGCGAGGACGGCGTGCGCATCGGCCTGGTGACGTTGGTTTCTTTCCGCCCGTTCCCGACCGCGGCCTTACGCGAAAAGCTGGTGCGCGCGCGTAACGTCGTGGTGGTCGAAAAAAGTCTTGCCGTCGGCATGGGCGGGCCGCTCGCCAATAACGTCGATCTCGCATTGCGCAACGTGGCGGGTGCGCCGCAGGTGCATTCGATCATCGCCGGCCTGGGCGGCCGGTCGATCACACGCGCGGCATTGCACAAGGCGTTGCGCGGCGCCCTAGTGCAGCCGTGGGAAGGCTCGCTGTTCCTCGATCTCAACGAAAAAATCGTGGCCAAGGAACTGCACCACGTGCGCAAAGTGCGCCGTTCTGGACCGACCGCCGAAAACCTGCTGCGCCGGCTCGGCCAAGAAGCCGAAAAGTCCGTGGTCTGAAGGAGAAAGCCGGTGACCGAACGCAACGTCACATTGGATGCCACGCAGAAGCTGCACTTCTATCAGAAGGGCACCTTCACGGTCGGCAACCGCCTGATCTCCGGGCCGCAGCGCGCGGTGCAGGCCTCGATCGACCGCTCCAACGCGCTCACCTGCGGCCACCGTGCCTGCCAGGGCTGCGGCGAGGCGTTGGGCGCGCGCTATGCCATCGACGCGGCCATGCGCGCCACCGGCGGCAACATCGTCGCCGTCAACGCCACCGGCTGCCTCGAAGTATTCACGACGCCCTATCCGGAAACCTCGTGGCAGACGCCGTGGCTGCATTCGCTGTTCGGCAATGCCGCGGCGGTCGCCACCGGCGTTGCCGCCGCCATGCGGGTGAAAGGGCGGCCGGAAGTGCGCGCGATCGCGCAAGGCGGCGACGGCGGCACCACCGATATCGGCTTTCGGCTGCCTGTCCGGCATGTTCGAGCGCAACGACGACGTGCTCTACATTTGCTACGACAACGAAGCCTATATGAACACCGGCGTGCAGCGCTCGTCGGCAACGCCGCCGGCCGCGCGCACCGCGACCACTCCCGCCATGGGCAAAGAGCCGGGCAACGTGTTCGGCACCGGCAAGAGCGTGCCGAAAATTGCCGTGGCGCACGGCATCCCCTATGTCGCAACCGCGACCGTCGCCGACCTGCATGACCTCGAGCGCAAGGTCATCAAGGCGATGGGTATTCACGGCGCGCGCTATATCCACATCCACGTGCCGTGCCCGCTCGGCTGGGGTTCGGCCTCGCAGGACACCATCCGCCTGGCGCGCCTTGCGGTCGAATGCGGGTTATTCCCGGTGTTCGAAGCCGAACACGGCGCCGTCACCGGCAGCCGCAAGATCCGCCGGCCGGTGCCGGTCGAGGACTATTTGAAACCGCAGCGGCGTTTCGCCCACCTGTTTGCGTCGGAAGAAGGCAAGAAACGCCTCGCCCTTGTGCAGGCGATTGCCGACCGCAACATCGCGGAATATAGCCTGCTCGGGCCGGAAGAGGACGCGTAATGGACCATCCTTTTGCAATCACCCTCGACGTAGGCTCGAGCCTCGCCAATCAGACCGGCTCCTGGCGCACCGTGCGCCCGGTCTATGTCGACCGCTTGCCGCCCTGCAATCACGCCTGTCCGGCCGGCGAGAATATCCAGGCCTGGCTCTACCACGCCGAATCCGGCGATTACGAAAAAGCCTGGCGCGTGCTCACGCAAGACAATCCGCTGCCCGCCGTGATGGGGCGCGTCTGCTATCACCCCTGCGAGACCAGCTGCAACCGCACGCAGGTCGACGAAGCCGTCGGCATCAATTCGGTCGAGCGCTTCCTCGGCGACGAGGCGATCAAGCGCGATTGGCGCTTCAGCGCGCCGGAAAAGGAAACCGGCAAGCGCGTGCTGGTGGTCGGCGCCGGTCCCTCCGGACTTTCCGCCGCCTATCACCTGCGCCGCATGGGCCACACCGTCACCATCCAGGACGCGGGGCCGGCGGCCGGCGGCATGATGCGCTTCGGCATTCCGAAGTACCGGCTGCCGCGCGAGGTGCTCGATGCTGAAGTCAAACGCATTGTCGATCTCGACGTCGAGCTCAAGCTCAACGCCAAGGTCGACAACATCCTCGACACCATGAGAGCCGGCAAATTCAACGCGGCATTCTTGGCCGTCGGCGCCCATATCGGCAAGCGCGCCTTTATTCCCGCCGGGTCCGCATCCAAGGTGCTCGACGCCGTCACGCTGCTGCGATCGATGGAAGGCGAGGACAAGCCGCTGCTCGGCCGCCGCGTGGTGGTTTACGGCGGCGGCAACACCGCGATCGATGCCGCGCGCACCGCCAAGCGCCTGGGTGCGACCGAGGCGATCATCGTCTATCGCCGTACCCGCGACCGCATGCCAGCGCACGACTTCGAGGTCGAGGAGGCCTTGCAGGAAGGCATCATGATGAAATGGCTCTCGACCATCAAACGAATGGACGAGGGCGTTCTCACGGTCGAGAAGATGCAGCTCGACGACAAGGGCTTCCCGCAGCCGACCGGCGAGTTCGAGACGCTCGCGGCCAACTCGCTGGTGCTCGCGCTCGGCCAGGACGTCGATCTGTCGCTGCTCGACGGCGTGCCGGGTCTGCAGATCAAGGACGGCACGGTGCAGGTCGCGTCCAACATGATGACCGGGCATGCCGGCATTTTCGCCGGCGGCGACATGGTCCCCTCCGAGCGCACCGTCACAGTCGCGGTCGGCCACGGCAAGAAGGCGGCGCGCCACATCGATGCTTGGCTGCGCGGCGACGTCTACGCGCCAGCGGAAAAGCACGAGCTGGCGAGCTTCGACAAGCTCAACACCTGGTACTACGCCGATGCGGAAAAAACCGTGCGGCCGATGCTGGAAGGCGTGCGGCGGCAAAGCACGTTCGAAGAGGTGCAGGGCGGGCTCGACGAGACCAACGCGCTCTACGAAGCGCGGCGCTGCCTGTCATGCGGCAATTGCTTCGAGTGCGACAACTGCTACGGCGTCTGCCCGGACAATGCGGTGATCAAATTAGGCCCCGGCAACCGCTTCGAATTCAATTACGACTATTGCAAGGGCTGTAGTCTTTGCGCCACCGAATGTCCGTGCGGCGCCATCAAGATGATCCCGGAATCGATCTGACGCGGCATTGTCGTCCTGCCGATTAAGCCGCTATGCTGGCCGCATAGCCGGGAAGGACGACATGACGCAATCGACGCGAAACTATCGCGACCTGCACGAGCATCTGCAGGTTCTGGAAAAGCGCGGCCTGCTGCGCACCATCGACCGGCCGATCGACAAGGACAGCGAATTGCATCCGCTGGTGCGCTGGCAGTTCGTCGGCGGCATGGACGAGGACAAGCGCAAGGCGTTCCTCTTCACCAACATCGTCGACGGGCGCGGCCGCAAATACGATATTCCGGTCGTGGTCGGCGCCATCGCCGCCAATCCGGCGATCTACAGCATCGGCATGGACGCCAGGCTCGAGGACATCCAGGCCAAATGGGACAATGCGATCGCCAACCCGATCGAGCCGCGCCTCGTGAACGAGGCGGTCTGCCACGAGGTCGTGATCGAGGGCGACGCGCTCAAGGGCGAGGGCCACGGGCTCGATATGCTGCCGATCCCGGTCTCGACGCCGGGCTTCAACTCGGCGCCAACGTTGACCGCGACCAACGTCATCACGCGCGACCCCGAGACCGGCATCCAGAACATGGGTACTTACCGCGCCGCGCTGAAGGCGCCGGACCGCCTGGTGGTGCGCATGGCGACGCGCGTCGGCGGCGCCGGCGGCTACCAGCATTATCTCAAGTACCAGAAGCTAAGGCAGCCGATGCCCTGCGCCATCGTGCTCGGCTGCCCGCCTTACGTCGCCTTCATGGGCCCGCAGAAACTGCCCATCGGCGTCGACGAATTCACCGTCGCCGGCGGGCTCGCCGGCGAGCCGATCAACGTGGTGCGCGCGCGCAGCGTCGATCTGCTTGTGCCGGCGGAATCCGAACTCGTTATCGAAGGCCTGATCGACACCGTATGGCTCGAACCGGAGGCGCCGTTCGGCGAGTCGCACGGCCACGTGGCGTTGGAAGAATTCAACATGCCGATGACGGTGAACGCCATTACGCATCGCAAGAAGCCGGTGATCCCGTCTTACATCAGCCAGGTGGCGCCGTCGGAATCGAGCGTAATCAAGCGCGTCGCCTACGAGCCGCTGTTTCTGTCGCACTTGCGCAACACGCTCGGCATCCGCGGCGTCAAGAAAGTCGCCCTGCACGAGCCGCTCACCGGCCTGCTGCGCGTGCTCGTCGTCACGGTCGAGAAGGGCCTATCGCGCACCGAAGTATGGCGCGCGCTGCGCGGGGCCGCTTTCTTCAAGGCCGACACCGGCAAAATTTGTATCGCGGTCAACGACGACATCTCCGCCGACAATGCCGACGCGCTGCTCTGGGCCATGGCCTATCGCATGAACCCGGTGGAGGATCTGCAGGTGGTGCCGCATCGCGGCCAGGGCCACGGGCCCAAGCGCGAGCACGACAACGAAGAGGATTCGACGCTACTGATGGACGCCACCATGAAAGGCGATATGCCGCCGCTGGCGCTGCCCAAGCAGGAATACATGGAGCGAGCGCAGAAAATCTGGAACGAACTCGGCTTCGAGCCGCTGCGCCCGCAGCCGCCCTGGTTCGGCTATTCGCTCGGTGATTGGCTGCCGCAATGGGACGAGGCCGCCAAGCGCGCCGCGCTCGGCCGCTATCTCGAGAACGGCCTGATCAGCGCCAAGCAGAAGCGCAAGGGTCTCAAGCCGGAAACCAAATTCCGGCCGGATAAAGACGGCAACGGCAAGGCTTGAGAAATGGCCGCCGAAGAATTGTCGTTCACTTACTTTCCGGACAATTACCGCTGGTCGCACGGGCTCCTGATCGGGCTCAACATGGCGCCCTGGGGCGGCGCCGAGATCGGCGAGGTCAATCGCGTCGGGCTGCGCCTCAAAAAATGCGTCGGCGACGACGACGCCTGGTTCCGCGAATGGGCGCGCGAGGCGCGCATGGTCGAGGAGCGCGGCCGCGCGCGCATCGCCGAAGGTCACGGGCTTAGCGGCGCGCAATATCTGCAGCGCGCCAGCGCCTATTACCATGTCGGCGAGCGCTTCCTGCAGCCCAAAAGCAAAGAGGGAAACGACGCATACCTGCGCGGTGTCGATTGCTTTCGCGACGCGGCGAAACTCATCAAGCGTCCGCGCATGGAGCACGTGGAAATTCCCTACGACGGCGCCAGCCTGCCGGCGATCTATGTGCATGCCGAGCCCGCCAGCAAATCCGGCAAGATGCCGGCCATGGTCTTCTTCGACGGCCTCGATGTCACCAAGGAGATTCAATATTTCAAGGGCGTTGCCGATCTTGCCGCGCGCGGCATTGCTTGCTTGATCGTCGACGGCCCCGGCAACGGCGAAAGCATCCGCTTCCGCGACCGTTATCTGCGCCACGACACCGAACACTACGCCACTCCCGTGTTCGATTATCTCGCGTCGCGGCCGCAGGTCGATGAAAAGCGCATCGGCGTCATGGCGATAAGCCTGGGCGGCTATTACGCGCCGCGCGCGGCCGCTTTCGAGCAACGCTTCGCCTGCTGCATCGCCTGGGGCGCACAGTGGGACTACCAGAAAATCTGGCGCGACCGCTTCGAGCGCCTAGCCAAGGCCGAAACGCCGTCGCTCTCGGTCGCCTGGCAGCACATCGCCTGGGTGCTCAATGCTAGTTCGCAGGACGACGTGCTCAAGCGGCTCGAACCGTTCAAGCTCGACGGCGTGGTGCAGAAAATAACCTGCCCGTTTCTCATGCTGCACGGCGAGGACGACGAGCAAATCCCTTTGCTCGAGGCGCGCAAATGCTTCGACGCCGTCGGCGCCAAGCACAAGACCTTCAAACTGTTCACGCGCGAGGAGGGCGGCTACCACCACTGCCAGATCGACAACCAGTCGATTTGCTCGGCCTATATGTGGGACTGGCTCGAGCAGGTGCTGCAGCCGGCGAATAGTGCATGATCCCGAAAAGTGGGTACCGGATTTCGGATAAGATCATGCACCAAAGAAAATGACGCCGGCTGCAGGAACTCCCGTCACTGGTTGACGTGAATATCATTGTCCTTGATCACCTTGCCCCAGCGCACGATTTCGCTCTTGAGGTATTGCTCGCCGGCGGCCGGCGTGCGCATATCGCTCGGGAACGCCTCCACGCCGGTGTCGTGCCAGCTTTTGAGGATTTCCGGATCGTTGGCGACGTCGTTGACCGCCGCATTCAATGTCTTGATCACCGCGTCCGGCGTTGCCGACGGGGCAAACATCCCCTGCCAATAATAGATCGCGAATTTCGGCCCCAGCAGGTCGGCCATGCTGTCGGCGGTGGGAAATTCCGGCATCTTGCCCTTCTGCGTGACGGCATAGGCCTTGAGCTTGCCGGCCTTCACCAGCGGCATCATTTGCTGCGGCGTGCCGATCATGAAATCGACGTGGTTGCCGAGGACATCCGTCACCGCCGGCGCGCCGCCGCGATAGGGAACCTCGTCGAACTTGAGCTTGGTTTCCTGCGCGAAAAGGCGCGATGTAAGATGCCCGGTGGTGCCAAAGCCCGGCAGCGCCTCTTTCAAGCGCTCCTTTTTCATGAGAGCCATGAACTCTTTGAACGTATTCGGCGCAAGGCCGGGGCGTCCCACCCAAACCAGCGGATTGCGGTTGATCATAATCACTGTCTTGAAGTCCTTGAGCGTGTCGAACGGCAGGGACTTGAACAGCGTCGGGTTCGCGGAAATCTGCAGGTTGTGCAGCAGCAGCGTGTAGCCGTCGGGCTCCGCCTTGGCGACCTTGTTGGAGGCGACGATCGTGCTACCACCGGTGACGTTCTCGACGATGAAATTCTGCCCGAACTTCTTCGACAGCTTTTCGGCGATCACGCGCGCAAGCTGGTCGGTCGGGCCGCCGGCCGGGTAAGGCACGACGATGGTGACGGTGCGGTCCGGATAGGCCGCGGCGGCGGGGCCGGCGAAAGCCAGGACGCCAAGCGCGCTTAAGACAACGGCAGCAATGCGCCTCATGATATTCCTCCCAGGATTATCGTTTTGGACGCAAGCTTACCCTTGCGTAATGACCGGCAACAAGAGGTAAGGCACCTTGCCGGCGGCGAAGTGCAGCGTGTTGCTGCAGACGAAAATCGCTGCTGGCCGGTCGTCCGGGTCGATGTGCAGGAAGGGCCCGACGCCTCTCATCGGGTACATGGCATTGGGCAGTGCCGCGTCGCCGCCTTCGCGTTCGTAATCTTTGCCGCGCACGCTTAGCGCGAGCTGGTAGCCGGGCGGCACCACGATGCAGGTCGGCCAGATCTCGACGTCGAGCTCGACAGGCTCGCCCGGCTTGAGCGGCCATTTCTCGTCATGCGTGTGCCACGGCCGGTAGGGCCGCGAGCGGGCCGGGTCGAGCTTGCGGTGCGACGCGCGCAGCCAGCCCAGCCCGACCGGCGTGTGCGGATCGTTCGAGCCGATGAAAGTGACCTCCTGGCCGGCCGGGTCGAACAGCCGCAGCACCAGGAAAAGGTCGGCGTCGGTCGTTTCCGACGATACCCATAATTTGGCCGCGACCGGCCCGGTGATCTCGAGGCTTTCGGTCAGCGGCGGCGTACGGAAGGTGAGGCCGTCGCCGGTGGTCCGGTAGCTCAGCGCCGCCGCCGTCACGGGCGCCTCGGCAGCAAGCCCGCCGTCCGGCTGCAGGAAATATTTGGTCCATTGCGTGCGTGCAAGTGGCCATTCGTTCTCGGCGCGCAACACGAATTTTTCGCCCGGGTGGCGGATGTTGAGCGACACGCGCGGCTGCTTGTCCCAGCCGGTGTCCTGGCCTTTGAGGAAATGGCCGAAGAAGCGCTTCTGCAGGGCTTCGCCGTAATTACTGTAGAAATGCGTGAAGTGCGTGTCGCCGTGCACCTCCAGCCATTTCTGCTTGGAGCCGGCAGCGAGCCAGCCCTCGAAATTTCCACGCGTATGCAGTCCCATGCCGCCCCAATTGCCGGCCGACAGCAAGGGCGCTCCGATCATTTCGAATTCGGCGGTACGCACGGCGTAATAGTCGTCGCGCAGTGCCCGGCGCTTGGCTTCACCCGGCGTATCGGCGCAATTTTTGGCCAACTCCTCTTTGGTCAAAGTCTCGGGCCCGGCGACCGGCTCGTCGGTCACGATGCTTTTGGCGCCGCGCGTGCCCACGCCATGCTGCACGCTCGCCACCTGGCGCGGATGCCAGTTGTTGAGAAAGTCGCACAGAATACCGCCGTGCCGGCAAAGTTCGCGGTAATAGTCGGAGGACCCCTCCCAGATGCACAGCGCGGCGAGGTGCGGCGGTTTCAGCGCGCCCACGTTCCACTGGTTCATCGCGTAATACGAGATGCCGTTAATGCCGACCTTGCCGTTGCTCCAGGCTAGCGTGCCGGCCCACTCGACGCATTGGTAAAGATCCTGCGCCTCGCGCGCCGACCACACGTCGAGAAATCCCGGCGAGCGCCCCGCGCCGCGCGAGTCGACGCGCACCAGGGCAAATCCGTCCGGCACCCATTTCTCCGGGTCGACCAACTCCCAGTTCTGGTACCGATTGGTCGAATTCTGCAGAACCTCCGGCGCGGCCTTGGTCAACCTCGCCCAGTTTCCCTTGTAGCCTTGCTGGAACGACAGCCCCTTGGCGTAAGGCCCATAGCTCAAAATGACCGGAAATTTTCCGCTGCCCACCGGACGATAGACGTCGGCGCGCAGCACGACGCCGTCGTCCATTTCGATCGGGGCGTCCCAATCGATCTGCATGTTGTCGCGGATTTCGGATTTTGCCGATTCCATAAGACCTTGCTCATTCATGGCGGAAGCGGGCCGCCCTGCGGCCGGTGGCGTTTGACGGCGTCGGGATTGGTGGAATCGGCGCCCATATAGACGCCGCGTTGCCATGTTCTTTTCAGCGGATCGGCCACCTTCAACGACATCTTGCCGATGTTCTGAATTTCGATCTCGACCGTTTCGCCGTCCTGCAATGCGCCCAAACCTTCGTGGTTGGTGCCGCATGCGATGAGATCGCCAGAATTCATGGTCATCACCGTGGTGGCGAACTCGACCAGCTCGGGAACGCGGTGCTCCATGTCGTCGGTATTGTAGTTGTGGCGGAGCTGGCCGTTGTTCCAGAACCGGACGATCAGATCGTTCGGTTCCTCGATTTCGTCCGCCGTCGCGATGCAAGGCCCGATCGGCGCAAAAGTATCGAACGATTTTCCGAGCCAGCTCGTCAACGGGCTTGCCGGCCAGGTTTTGCGGCCCTGCTCGCGCGCCGACACGTCGATCATCGCGCTATAGCCGAACACCGCGCTCTTCCAGTCCTTGGCCTTGATCATCTTGGCAGGGCCCTTGATCACCAGCGCAAGCTCGGCCTCGTGCATGAACATCCACGGCACGGTGAACTCGGGCAGCATGATGGTGTCGCCCGGTCCGACCACCGCGTCGGGATTTTTCATGAACATGTTGAGTGGGCGCGGCTCGCGCTGGGCGTGCTCCCAGTAATTGGCGATGCAGCAAAGAATCTTTCCCGGCCGCGGCAGCGGCGGCCGCAGCCGCACCGAAGCGAGCGGCAGGGCGGCGCCTTTATCGGCGAGCTTTTGCAAGGCCGGGCGCAAGGCGTCGAAGCCGTTGATAATGCCCTGCATGGTCAGCTGCGGTGTGTGGCCCTTTCGCACCGCCGCCGAGATATCGACCACGCCGCGTTCGGTCAGCACGCCCGGCGATATTTCGCCGCCCGGCGCGGCCTGGAACAGCACAAGCTTCACGAGTTCCTCCTCCGCGCCCGGCCGCCTTGTTAAGGATTTCTTTACCACCAATTAACTGCAAAAAAAGCAGGCAGGGCAATAATCCAGCTTCGCCGCCAGACGCCAAGGTATAAGTTCAGAATGTTCTTTTCGCTCAGCTTCAAACGCGCCTCGTCGCTGGTCGTCTTGGTCGGCCTTTTCACCTTCGCGCTCGCTTTCGGCGTGCTGTTTGCCTTTGCGCCCAACTGGGCCGTGGCCGCCGTCTCCACGGTTTCGGAAACGGCGCTCACCGCCGCACTCGCCGTGGTTATCGCCCAGGTCGCGATGGGCCTGACCGGTGCCCTGCTCACCCGGCATCAAATCCGCGAAGTCGAGCAAGTGCGCACCGCCATCGACAGCATGGCGCAGGGCCTGTGCATGTTCGACGCCGCGGAGCGGCTGGTGGTGTGCAACGCGCAATATTACAAGATGTATGAGTTGACGCCGGGCGACGTGAAACCGGGGGCCACGCTGTCCGAAGTGCTGGCCAAACGCGTCGCCAAGGGCACCTTCTCGCGCGATCCGCAGGAATACCGGAAGGAATTTCTGACCGCGGTCGGGCTCGGGCGCACCATCGTGCACGAGGTCAAGTCCAAAGGCGGCCATCTTCTGCTGGTCACCAATCATCCTATGAAGGGCGGCGGCTGGATCGGCACGCACGAAGACATCACCGAGCGCCGGCAGGCCGAGCAGCAGCGCACGGCCTTGCAGCATCAGCAAGAACGCCGCGCTGTCATCGAAAACGCGATCTCGGCGTTTCGCGAGCGCGCCGAAAGCCTGCTGCGGACGGTGGCCGACAGCGCGGGCGAAATGCGCTCAACGGCGGCGAGCCTGTACAACGAGTCCGGCCATACCTCGAAACGCGCCGAAAGCGCGGTGCAAACGTCGAACGAAGCCTCGTCCAATGTCGAAACCGCGGCAGTCGCCGCCGATGAATTGTCGAGTTCGATCGCCGAGATCGGGCGGCGGCTCAACCAAACCACCGAAGTGGTACGCGTCGCGGTCGACGAGGCGCAGGTCACCAACCAGGATATCGGCGCGCTGGCGCAGGGCGCGCGCAAGATCGGCGACGTCACCAAGCTCATCCGCAATATTGCCGGACAGACCAATCTCTTGGCGCTCAACGCCACCATCGAGGCGGCGCGCGCGGGCGAAGCCGGCCGCGGCTTCGCGGTGGTGGCGTCCGAGGTGAAGTCGCTCGCCGTGCAGACCGCCAAAGCGACCGAGGACATTTCCAGCCAGATCCTGGAAGTGCAAAATTCGACCGACAAGGCCGTGGAAGCGATCGGGCGCATCGCCCATCGCATGCAGGAGATCGACAATTACACCTGCGCGGTCGCCGCCTCGGTGCAGCAGCAAAGCGCCGCGACCGGCGAGATTTTGCAGAACGTCACGAGCGCCGCCGACGGCGCTAAGCTGGTCGTAACGGTGCTGAGCGAAGTGGCCGGCGCCACCACCGAGACGCAGGAACTCGGCGCAAACCGTGCTGGCCGCGGCGGAATCGGTCGAAAAAGCCGCGGCCAATTTGCGCGGTGAAGTCGAAGGCTTCCTCACCAAAGTGGCGGTCTAGGCCGCCTTTTGTAGCAGCGCCAGCAGCCCGGCCAGCAAGGCTTTCGGGCTGGGCGGGCAGCCGGGAATCGTGAGGTCGACCGGCACCACGTCCTTGACGCCGCCGGCGACCGCATAGCTTGCGGCGAACACGCCGCCGTCGGCGGCGCAGCGGCCGACCGCGATCACCCATTTTGGATCGGGCGTGGCGTTATAGGTGCGCAGCAAGGCCTCGCGCATGTTCTTGGTGACCGGCCCGGTCACCATCAGCACGTCGGAATGGCGTGGCGAGGCGACAAAATGGAAACCGAAGCGTTCGAGATCGTAGAACGCGTTGTTGAGCGCATGGATTTCCAATTCGCAGCCGTTGCAGGAGCCGGCATCGACCTGCCGGATCGAAAGCGAACGCCCGAGTCTGGCGCGCGCGGCGCGGTTGACGCTCTGCGCGAGTTCGGCAAGGCCCGCCTCGTCGGGCCTGGGCGCGGCCTCCGTAAGCGGGCCGTGCACGAAGCTTTCAAACAGCACCTTGCGCATTAAAGGTCGTGCCCCGAATACGAACAGTTGAACGATTTATTGCAGAGCGGGAAATCGGCGACGATGTTGCCCTCGACCGCCGTCTCCAGCAGCGGCCACTGAAACCAGGAGGCGTCGCGCATATGGCAGCGCTCGACGCGCCCCATGCCGTCGAGCCGCAGCCAAACTAGCACCTCGCCGCGGAAAGCCTCGGCGAGAGCGAGGCTTTCGCAGACTTTGCCATTGACTTTGACCGCGGTCTGAATTTTGCCGGCCGGCAGGCGCGCCAAAATCTGCTCGATCAGCGAAAGACTCTGCTCGACCTCGCGGATGCGGATCCACACCCGCGCATTGACATCGCCGGCAGTGAGCACCGGCACCTCGAAGCTGAGTTCGTCATAGGGCGCGTAGCCCGCGTTGCGGCGCGCGTCGAAGGCGCGCCCCGACGCGCGCCCGACATAGCCGCCGGTGCCGAACTGGCGCACGTAGTCTGGTTTGACGATGCCGGTGGTGACGGTGCGGTCTTGCAGCGAGGCGGTGTTGTCGTAAAGCTCGACCAGGCGCGGAAACACGCCGCGGATTTGCGTGAGCAAGTGCTGCACGTGTGCGATGCCGTCGGTCGTGATGTCGCGCGCGACGCCGCCGGGCACAACCGCATCCATCATCAGCCGGTGGCCGAAGCAAGCGTCGGCCGCGCGCAACATGCGTTCGCGCAATATGCCGGTTTGCGCGTGCATAATTGCAAACGATGCATCGTTGCAGATGGCGCCGATGTCGCCGAAATGATTGGCGAGGCGCTCCAGCTCCGCCATTAGCGCGCGCAGATAGCTCGCGCGCGGCGGCGGCTTGATCTTCAGCGCGGCCTCGGCGGCGAGCGCGAAGGCAAAAGAATAAGCGACCGTGCTGTCGCCCGAGGTGCGGCCGGCGAGTTTGGCGGCGTCCTCGAGCGTGGCGCCCGCCATCAGCAACTCGACGCCCTTGTGGACATAACCGAGCCGCTGCTCCAGGCGCACCACGTGCTCGCCATTGGCAGTGAAGCGGAAATGGCCGGGCTCGATGATGCCGGCATGCACGGGCCCGACCGGGATCTGGTGCAGGCCTTCGCCTTCGGCCGGCAGGAAGGCGTAAGGCGCGGGCTTTTGCGCGAGCTGTTTTTTCCCGAGCGGATGCGCCACGTCCCAGAAGCCGAGATTGAGCCACGGCCTTGTGTCCGGCGCGCCCACAGCCTCCAGCCCGAACAGGTCGCGGATGGCGCGCTCCAGCCGGATCGCCGGCGGATGCTTGGCGGCGACGCTCGGATATTTGCCGCCCTTGCAGGCGTAAGTGACCACGGCAATATTGGCGGTCTTTTCGTCGTAAAGCGCCATGTGTACGGCGCCGGTATCGGCCCAAAGCGCGAGCAGTGTCGCGCTGCCGCCGGCCAGGCGGTCGATCGCCTGGCCCCAGCCGTCCGCGGTCACATCGTTGCGTGGCAGGATCATGGCGTTATCCCAACAGCCTGGCGACGTTTTGGAAGCCGGTCACCAGCGCGGGCGGCAAATAGATACCCGCCATGAACACGATGGCGAGATGGGCGAACATCGGTACGTAGGACGCCTGCGCCGGCGCGGTCGGTCCGCGCGGCTCGCCGAAAACGATGCCGTTGAGCCGCAGAAACAGGCCGCCGAGCGCGACCAGGATTCCGAACACCAGGATGATCACCAGCCACGGCTCGCGCGCGAAGGTCGACGACACCACCAGAAACTCGCTCATGAAAATGCCGAGCGGCGGCAAGCCTGCGATCGCCACCACGCCGAGCACCAGGCCCCAGCCAAGCACTGGATTGCTCACGGTCAGCCCGCCCATATCGGCGATTTTCTGCGTGCCCTTGACCTGGGCGATGTGGCCGACCGCAAAGAAGATCGCCGACTTGGTCAGCGAATGCATGGTCATGTGCAGGAGCGCGGCGAAATTGGCGAGCGGTCCGCCCATGCCGAAGGCGAACACAATGATGCCCATGTGCTCGATCGAGGAATAGGCGAACATGCGTTTGATGTCGCGCCGCCGGTACAGCATGAAGGCGGCGAACACGCAGGAGATCAGCCCCATGGTCACCATCAGCGGGCCGGGCGCGATTGCCACCGGATTGAGCGCCAGCAGCATCTTGAAACGCAACAGTGCATAGAGCGCGACGTTCAAGAGCAGGCCGGACAAAACCGCCGAGATCGGTGTCGGGCCTTCTGCGTGCGCGTCGGGCAGCCAGGCGTGCAGCGGGGCGAGACCCACTTTGGTGCCGTAGCCGAGCAGCAGGAACACGAACGCGACGTTGAGCAAGGCCGGATCGAAACTGGCCGCGTGCCGCACCAGCACGCTCCACACCATGGCGTTGAGCCCTTCGCCGATCACCGGCTTTGCCGCCATATAAACGAGAATGGTGCCGAAAAGCGCCAGCGCGATGCCGACGCTGCCGAGGATGAAATATTTCCAGGCCGCCTCCAGCGCCTCGTGCGTGCGGTAGATGCCTACCATCAGCACGGTGGTCAGCGTCGCCATTTCGATCGCCACCCACATTAGGCCGATATTGTTGGCCACCAGCGCGAGGTTCATGCCGAACATCATCACCTGGTACATCGCGTGGTAGAAACGCACGTAAGTCAGCCGCAGCCGGCCAATCTCGATCTCGTGCTCGATGTAACTCGCGCTGAACAAGCTGGTGGTGAAGGCAACGAAGGTGGTGAGCACGATGAAGACCTTGTTGAGGTCGTCCACCAGAAGATAAGGCCCGGACTTGGGCTCGACGACGAACAGCGACACTGCCGTTGCGAACGTCAGGAAGGTCGCCACCACATTGAGCCGCGCGGTCAAACGGTATCCGGGCAGCGCGGCGAGTAGGCACGCCGCCACCGCCGGTATCAGCAGAACGCCGGTGAGCGCGTCGAAATTCATCGCCGCTCTCCGCGGAATTTGTCGAGCGCCTGCACGTCGACGGTGTCGAAGCGCTCGCGAATGCGGAACAGGAAGATGCCGATCACGATGAAGGCGATCAGCACCGAAAAGGCGACGGAAATCTCCACCACCAGCGGCATGCCCTTAGCACCGGTCGCCGCCAGCACCAGGCCGTTTTCCAGCGACATGAAGCCGATCACTTGGCTCACCGCATTGCGCCGGGTCACCATCATCAACAGGCCGAGCAGCACCACCGACAGCGCAAATGCCAGATCCTCGCGCGCCAGCGGATCGGCCTCTGCCGTCACCCGCAGCATCACCACCATGGAAAGCGCGACCAGCCCCATGCCGAGCAGCATCGCCGGCCCGACGCCCACCACGGTCTCGATCTCGCGGTGGATGCCGAGCTTGACGATGATCCGGTGCAGCGCCACCGGGATGATGATGGCCTTGAATATCAGCGCGATCCCCGCCGTCACGTAGAGATGCGGCGCGTCCTGGATGAAGGCCTGCCAGGCGACCGAGGCCGCCAGGATGAAGGCGTGCAGCGCGAATGTATTTAGCAGCGCGTAGAGCCGGTCCTGGTAAAGCTGCATGAAGCTCACCAGCACCAGCGAGCCGGCCAGCATATGCGCGATGTCGAAGGTGATGCTGTGCATCGTCTACAGGCTCCTCGAGACGAACAGCAGCAGCGTGCCGAGTAGCCCGAGCATCAAGGCCGCGCCGAGGAAAGCCGGCACCCGGAACACGCGCATCTTGGCGATGGCGGTCTCGAACACCGCCAGCAAGAAGCCGCCGAGCGCGAGTTTCCCCACATAGGCGGCAAGCCCGATCGCCAGCGCGCGCGGGTCCGCGTCGGGGCCGGCGATGCCCCATGGCGTGAACAGGCAGCCGATCACCGACACGTAGAGCAGCAGCTTCAATTCGGACGTCAGATCGATGAGCGCGAGATGACGGCCGGAATATTCCAGCACCATCGCCTCGTGCACCATGGTAAGCTCGAGGTGCGTCGCCGGGTTGTCGATCGGGATGCGCGCGTTTTCGGCGATCGCCACCATGATCAGCGCCAGCAGCGCAAGGCCGAGCGAAACCCGCAAGCCCAGCTCGCCCGACACCATGAAGGCGGCCATGGTCGAAAGCTGCGTGGAGCCGGCGACCAGCGCCAGCGTGAACACGATCATCAGCATCGCCGGTTCCGCGAGCGATGCGATCATTACCTCGCGGCTCGAGCCGATGCCGCCGAATGAAGTGCCGACGTCGAGCCCTGCCAACGCCAGGAAAAAGCGCGCGCTGCCGATGAGCGCGATGATGGCGATGAGGTCCGCCGACCAGGAGAACATCAGGCCCGAGCGGAAGGTCGGCACCAGCGAGGCCGCCACCCAGGTGCCGGCGAAAATGACGTAGGGAATGACTCGGAACAGCCAAGACGCGCTTTCCGCCAACACCACGTCCTTGCGCAGCAGCCGGATCAGGTCGCGATAGGGCTGCAGCAGCGGCGGACCCTGCCGGCGCAACAGCCGCGCCTTTACCTTGCGCACAAAACCGGTGAGCAGCGGCGAAAGCAGCAGCACCAGCAGCATTTCGGCGCCCTGCAACGCGAAATCGCGGATCAAGGCCATATCGCGAGCACCAGCAGGAGGAGCACCAAGGCGGTGAACACCAGCGTGAGATAGCGGCGGATGGTGAGGAATTGCAGCACATTGAGCCGATCGGCGGCGTGGCCGATGAAGCCCGCGATGGGCGCGTAAGCGGTGTCCCAGATCAGATCGTGCAGATCGACCTTCAGGCGCGCCGGCGCCATCGAGCCGGGTGGCGGCATCTCGCCGATCTCGCGCGCGCGGAACACGGTCGCACCAAAAACGCGGCGGATCGGCTGGGCAAAGCTTGAAGCGGTGTATTGGGTCGCAGGGCTGGGGTCGGGATAGCCGCAATCCCAGGCCGGCGCGCGCCGCAACTTGTCTGACGCCAGCCGATGGATGGCGAAAGCCGCGATCGAGCCCGACATGGTGACGAAGACGAACACCAAGAGCCCGTTATAGGAGCTGCGGCTTTCGGCGATCGGCACGATGGACAGCCATTGCACGCCGGCCTGATGCGGCATGGCGACGCCGACCAGGCTGTTGGTCACCGGCGCCAGCGCGTCGATGAAGAAGCCGGGCAGAATGCCGGCGACGAGACACAGCGCGGCGAGGAAATACATGGCGGCGAGCGAATTGCTGTCGGTCTCCTGCGCCTTCGCCGCCGCGCGTGTGCGCGGCCGGCCGAGAAAAGTCACGCCGAAGGCTTTCACGAAACAGGCCGCGGCCAGCGCCGCCGACAGCGCCAGCAGCGCGCCGACCGCGGGCACCAGGAATTTCAGACCCCAGGCCGGCAATTGCGGGCTGAGCAGAATGGCCTGGAACGTGAGCCATTCCGACACGAAGCCGTTGAGCGGCGGCAGCGCCGAGATCGCGACGCAGCCGACCAGGAACACGAAGGCGGTCTGTGGCATGCGGTGGATCAGCCCGCCGAGATGCTCCATGTCGCGTTCGCCGGTCGCATTGAGCACGGCGCCGGCGCCGAAGAACAACAGGCTCTTGAAGACGGAATGGTTGAACACGTGAAATAGCCCGGCGGTGAGCGCCAGCGCGGCGGCGAGCGGCATGTCGTAGGCCTTGAACGCCAGCGCGAGGCCAAGCCCGATATAGATGATCCCGATGTTCTCCACCGTGTGATAGGCAAGCAGCCGCTTGAGATCGTGCTGCATCAGCGCGTAGAGCACGCCCATCAGCGCGGTGGCGCCGCCGACGGCGAGCACGGCCATGCTCCACCACCAGGCCGGCGGCCCCAGCAGGTCGAACACGATGCGCACCAGCCCGTAGACCGCGACCTTGGTCATCACGCCGCTCATCAGCGCGGAAACATGGCTGGGCGCGGCCGGATGCGCGAGCGGCAACCAGGCATGCAGCGGCACCACGCCGGCCTTGGAGCCGGCGCCGACGATGGTGAGCACCAGTACCAGCGCGGCCAGCGCCGCCGGAGGATGCGACAGGCGAATGGCGTCGAAGGCATAATTGCCGTCGCTGCCCGCGAGCAGGCCGAAGGCGAGCAGCAGAGCCAGCGTGCCGAAGCTCGCCATCAATATATAGATGTAGCCGGCGCGCACGTTGTCGGCGATGCGGTGATGCGCAATCACCAGCGCCCAAGAGGTGAGCGACATGAACTCCCACGACACCAAAAAGCTGAAAGCGTCGTCGGCGAGCACGACAAGGTTCATGGCGGCGAGATAGGCGGGGTAGAACGGCAGCACGCGCTGCGGCGAATGCTCGTGGCGGCCATAACCGAGCGCGAACAGGCTCGCCGAAGCGCCGCCGAGATTGACCACTACCAGGAAAAAAGCCGCGAGCGCGTCGATTCGGAAATGCGCACCCAGCCAGGGCAGGCCGAGCGGCAGGGTCACCGACGATGGTTCGGAGAATCCGAGCAGGCAGAGCAGCGCGATCATGCCCAGCGTCAAAGTGACGATCAGGCTGGCGCCATAGACCGTGGCGGTCCCGCGCGGTGAGGCGGCAAGGGCGATCGCTGCCGGCGCCAGGGCCATCAGTGCCGCCACGCCATAGAGTGCGTAGACCACCATCATTTGAGCCGCACCCCGCGGCCGCCGCCGCTGCTGGCCACGCCTTCGCCGATCAATTCGATGCCGCTCGCCGCCAGCGCATCGACCAGCTTCATGAGCGAGTCGACATTGCCGCGCACCACGCCGTCGCAGGCTTCCATGCGCTGGATGGTCGGCAATGACAGGCCTGAGGCTTGCGCCAATTGGCGCTGGTCGAGGCCGAGCAGCGCGCGGGCTGCCCGCATCTGGTCGCCGGTTATCATGTTTAAAGCATCAGTATAGATGTATTCGACGTATCTATTGATGCATACTGCGGGCAAAATCCGGTTTCAAGGGCCTTATGGAGGCCTGTGATTTAGCTCGGTTTTTTGGCTTTCAGCCGCACATCGAGCCGCGCCATGTCGACCACCATGCGCTCGTGCGTCCCGTTGCCGATCTCCTCGGTCTCGTCGCGCGCGCTCACCTTGAATTCGAGGCGCCGGCCGTCGACTTTGGTCACCTCGGCCGTGGCCGTCACCTGATGGCCGACCGGCGTCGCCGCCAGATGGCGGACATTGACCTGTGTGCCGACCACGCTTTCGCCCGGGTCGAGATAATCGCGCACCGCGTTGAGCGCGGCGTTTTCCATGGCGGTCACCATCATCGGCGTCGCGAACACCTGCGGCAGGCTGACGTCCTTGAATTGATTGGCGAGATGCGCCGGCGTCACCCGCAACGAGTAGGTCCCCTTGGCTCCCACCGGAATCGGACGCATCAATTCGTCTCCCCTTCGTTGCGCACGATCTTATCCGAAAACCGGTTCCCACTTTTCGGGATCATGCGCTTGCTGGCCGCACATGATTGATCGCCGGCGCCAGCACGACCAGCACGATGCCGCAAAGCGCGATCGGCGCAAAAGCCGAGCTGGCAATACCGGTGGTGTCCCAAAGGAAGCCGCTGATCACCGGCACGATCACGGCGCAACTATAGCTGATGGTGAACATCGCCGCGGTGACGCGGTGCACGTCGTCCGGCGCGCTCAGCAAAGGCGGCAGCGCCAGGATCAGAATGAGAATCACGGCATTGGCGAAACCCTGCAAAGTCGCCGCCGCCACGATCCAGGCGGCGGAACCGAACACGATGCCGCCGGTCGAGATCACGCAGAGCAATCCGCTGACGACGTAAGGCCAGGCTTTGCGCTCCAGCCGGCCGGCAACGCCGAGCAGCAGAAGCGACGCCGGGATCTGCCCGATGTTCAGTCCGGTCAGCGCGGCGCTGATCCATTCGCTCTGCCCGTTGCCGCGCAGGTAATCCGGCACGAAAGCGTTGGTCGCGAAGTACGTGGCGTTGGTGGTGCCCAGCATGATGCCGAGCCGCCAGATCAAGTGACTGTTCCAGTCCGGCCACCAGCGGCGGCTGGTGGTGGACGTCAATCCATTGGCCGCTGTCGGCGCCAGCCCCAATATCAGGACCGCGATGAGCGCGACCGGCACGCTCCAGAATACAAATCCCCATTGCCAGCTGCCGCCGGTCATTGGCAGCACCAGCGGCAACATCAGAGCCACCGGCAGGATTTCGCCGACCAAGAGGCCATTGGTGTAGACCGCGGTGGCAAATCCGACGCGCCCGGGAAACCAGGCGCGCACCGCCGGCGGCATGGTCACCTGCATGACGGCAACGCCGGCGCCCATGGCGATCGTCATGGCGTAAAGCCACGCCACGTCGGAAATGGCGCCGCGCAGCGCGCCGCCGAGCGCAGTGATGGCAAGCCCCACCACCAGCGCGCTGCGCACGCCGAGCCGCGCGATCAGCAGCGAGCCGGGCACGGCGGCGAACGCGAACAGCATCGAGGGCAGGCCGGTGAGGACACCGACCTGGGTCGCGTTGAGGCGGAGGCCGTCGTGGATCAGCGGAATGACCGGCGGCACCGCCAGGATGGTGAGCCGCAGGGCGACACCTGCGAGCCACAGCAGCAGCAGGGTGGTGAGGAAGCGAGCCTGCGACCGTGGCTCGCCGGGGCTTTGCATGGCAGGGACCGGCATTGCGGAGGGGGTGCAAAAAGTGTTGATCTTGGCGCGGGCGGGATAACATAAACTACGCTGCCATGCACGGGCCGGCGGCATCCAGTGTTATTGAATGGTTTGGGCGAAAAAATGCATCTCCAGCGACGCATCCTTGTTACCGGCGGTTCCGGATTTCTCGGCTCGCATTTGTGCGAACGATTGCTGGCGGAAGGCGCCAACGTCATTTGCCTCGACAATTTTTTCACCGGTTCGCGCCGCAACGTCGAACATCTGCTCGACAAGAAACATTTTGAACTCATCCGGCACGATGTGACCTTCCCGATCTATCTCGAGATCGATCAGATCTACAATCTGGCCTGTCCGGCCTCGCCCATCCATTACCAGCACGACCCGGTGCAGACCACCAAGACCAGCGTGCACGGCGCCATCAACATGCTCGGTCTTGCCAAGCGCGTGAAGGCGAAAATTCTGCAGGCATCGACCTCGGAAGTCTACGGCGACCCGAAGGTGCATCCGCAGACCGAGGACTACTGGGGCCACGTCAATCCGATCGGCCCGCGCTCCTGCTACGACGAAGGCAAACGCTGCGCCGAGACGCTGTTCTTCGATTACTGGCGGCAGAACAAACTGCAGATCAAGGTGGCGCGCATCTTCAACACCTACGGCCCGCGCATGCATCCGAACGACGGGCGCGTGGTGTCGAATTTCATCGTGCAGGCCTTGCTCGGTAAGGACATCACGATTTACGGCGACGGCTCGCAGACGCGCTCCTTTTGTTACGTCGACGATATGATCGACGGTATTATACGCTTGATGGCGACCGACGACTCGGTGACCGGCCCGATCAATATCGGCAATCCGAACGAATTCACGATTCTCCAGCTCGCCACCATGATCGTCGAGATGATCGGCGCTCGCTCGAAAATCGTCCGCCGCCCGCTGCCGGAAAACGATCCGCGCCAGCGCCAGCCGGATATCGCGCTCGCCAAAAAGAATCTGTCTTGGGAGCCGCGCACTCAGCTCAAGGAAGGGCTCGCGCGCACCGTCGCGTATTTCGAGAAATTGCTCAGCGACGGCACCATGCGCGCCGCACTGACCGATGAGCGGCCGCTCTAGCGCGGGCGGCAACTTCCGCCGCCGCCGCTCGTTCTTGACCGGGACATACGCGTTAACCGCCTCAAAATCCGATCAAATTTGCGGCTTTCCCGCCGCCGGAAAACACTGTAAACGGCGAAATCCCTGTATAATTCCCCGATGACAGGGATAGGGTGCCAAAAGGTGCCATTGAACGACGCCGCCATTAAATCCGTCGCCGCGCGCCGCCGCACGACCTCGAACGTCACTTGGACCGCGACATGACACGGCTGCCGAAGTTGACGCCGCGCCAGGTTCTGATCGTGCTGCACGACGTTATCGCCACCGCCGCGGCGATCGTGCTGACGTTTTTCGTGCGCTTCGAGGGCGACGCCCTCGAAGCGCGGCTCGCCGAGCTCAAATATCTGCCTGCCTTTCTGGCCTACGCTGCCGCGATCTATCTGATCTTCGGCCTGCACCGCAACAAATGGCGGTTCACGTCCGTCCCCGACCTCTACGATATCTTCCGCGCCGCGAGCGTGCTCGCGGTGTCGCTGCTTGCGCTCGACTACGTGCTGGTCGCGCCCAACGTCTACGGCGCGTTCTTCTTCGGCAAGATCACCATCCTGCTGTACTGGCTGCTGCAGATGTTTTTCCTCGGCGGCTCGCGCATCGCCTACCGCTATTTTCATTACGCGCGCACGCTCCAGCGCGTCAAAATAGCCGACGCGACGCCGACTTTGGTGCTTGGGCGCGCCGCCGACGCCGAAGTGCTGCTGCGCTCGATCGAAAGCGGCGCGGTCAAGAAGATCTGGCCGGTCGGCATCTTGTCGCCGTCGCCGGCCGATCGCGGCCAGTCGATCCGCGGCATTCCGGTCTTGGGCGACATCGAGGACCTCGAACGCGTGGCCGCCGATTTTGCGAGCCGCGGCACGCTCGTGATGCGCGTTGTGCTCACCCCGTCGGCGCTCTCGCCGGAAGCGCGCCCGGAAGCGCTGCTGATCCGGGCGCGCAAACTCGGCTTGACGATGAGTCAGTTGCCCTCGCTCGACGCCGGCGGGCAGGCGGTGCAGCTCGCGCCGGTCGCGGTCGAGGACCTGCTGCTGCGGCCGAGCGTCAAGATCGACTACCGCCGCCTGGAGTTGCTGGTCAGCGGCAAAACGGTCGTCGTCACCGGCGGCGGCGGCTCGATCGGCTCGGAAATCTGCCATCGCATGGTCGCCTTCGGCGCCGCCCGCCTGCTGGTGATCGAGAACTCCGAGCCCGCGCTGCACGCGGTGCAGGAGACGCTCAAGGCCAAGCAAAGCAACGCGGTTATATCGGGCCGCATCGCCGACATCCGCGACCGCGCGCGCATCATGAGCCTGATCGCGCAATTCAAGCCCGACATGGTGTTTCACGCCGCAGCCCTCAAGCACGTGCCGCTGCTCGAACTGGACTGGGACGAGGGCATCAAGACGAACGTATTCGGCTCGATCAACGTCGCGGACGCGGCCGCGGCGGCCGGCGCGTCCGCCATGGTCATGATTTCGACCGACAAGGCGATCGAGCCGGTCTCCGTGCTCGGCGCCACCAAGCGGCTCGCTGAAATGTACTGCGAGGCGCTCGACAAGGAATTGGGCCGCCGTGGCGCCGGCTCAACGCGCCTTATTTCGGTGCGCTTCGGCAACGTGCTGGCGTCGAACGGCTCGGTGGTGCCGAAATTCAAGGCGCAGATCGAGGCCGGCGGCCCGGTCACCGTCACGCATCCCGACATGGTTCGCTATTTCATGACCATCCGCGAAGCCTGCGACCTGGTCATCACCGCCGCGACCCACGCGCTCGGGCCCGACCGCGGTGATGTATCCGTCTATCTGCTCAACATGGGCCAGCCGGTCAAAATCGTCGATCTCGCCGAGCGCATCATCCGGCTCTCCGGGCTCGAGCCCGGCCGCGACATCCAGATCGCCTTCACCGGCATTCGGCCGGGCGAACGGCTGCACGAAATCTTGTTCGCGCGCGAAGAGGAAACCAACGATATCGGCATCCCCGGCATCGTCGCCACCAAGCCGGTGCAGCCCTCGCTCGAGGCGATCCGCGCCTGGGTGGCGACGCTCGAGCAGGGCTTAGCGCGCAACGAGCGCGCGGTCATCGACAACGTGCTGCGCGACGCAGTGCCGGAATTTCGCGGCGAGGCCGCATGAGGGGGCAGTTTTGGATCTAGCGTCATTCTTCAAGGCCGAGTTCGCCGAGCATCACGATGTCGCGCGGCGCAGCGAGGCAGCATTGGCGGGGGCTTTTGCCGGGCTGGTCGACGCTTGCGTCAAATCGATCAGCGGCGGCGGCAAGCTGATGTTCTTCGGCAATGGCGGCAGCGCCGGCGATGCCCAGCATCTCGCGACCGAACTGACCGTCCGCTACAAGACCGACCGCGCCGCCATCGCCGCGCTCGCCTTGAGCACCGATACCTCCGCGCTCACCGCCGCCGGCAACGATCTCGGCTTCGACCGGGTCTTCGCCCGCCAGATCGAAGCGCTCGGGCGGCCGGGCGACGTTGCCATCGCGATCTCGACCTCGGGCAAGAGCCTCAATGTTGTCGCGGCGCTGCGCCAGGCCAAGGCCATGAAGCTCGTCACCGCGGCCTTAGGCGGCAAAGGCGGCGGCGATCTCTCCGGGCTCGCCGATCACCTGCTGGTGGTCCCGTCCGACGTGACGGCGCGCATCCAGGAGATGCATATCGCGCTTGGGCAGATGCTCTGCGGCGCCCTGGAGATCGAATTGGGACTGGCCAAGCCCTGACGCCGGTAGCGCTATTGACCGCCGGGCCGCCGCGCGGGCCACTATTTTTCCGTTTTCATGACGCGAAACCGGCGTTCGCATCCTGAAAATATCCTTGACTCCATGCCGCCTGGCCTTTTCCCTTGGGCCTCAGGGAGAAACCAACTGATGGACGCAAAAATCCTGCCCGGGCCGGGGATTACGGCCCGTCCGCCGCGTGCGCGCGCCGCCGGCGACCGCCACAGCATTCAATCGGTCGACCGCGCGCTGTTTCTGCTGGAAACCATCGCCGAAGCCGGTGGCGAGGCCTCGCTCACCGACCTCGCCAACCGCACCGGCCTCAACATTTCCACCTGCCATCATTTGTTGGCGACGCTGATCCAGCGCGGCTTCGCCGCCAAGGTGCCGGGCCGCCGGCTCTACGCGCTGGGCGCGCGCATTCTTTATCTCGGGCACGCCTGCCTGCAGGTCGACCTGCCGCGCCGCGCGCAGCCTTATCTGGACGCCGTCAACCGGGCGACCGGCGAAACCGTCTATCTGGCGGCGCTGCAAGGTGACGCGGTGGTCACGCTAGCGGTACGCGAAGCACGCCACGCCGTGCGCGTCGACACCGGCAAGATCGGCCGCATGGACGCGCCGCACGCCACCTCGGTAGGCAAGGCCATCATGGCCTGGCTGCCGGAAGACGAGATGCGCCGTATCGTCGGCCACGGCATGAAGCGCTTCACCGACAAGACCATCACCGATTTTCCGGCGCTGGTGGAATTGCTGCGCGTCGTGCGCCGCAACGGCTACGCCATCGACCGCGAGGAATTCCTGCCCGGCGTCATTTGCGTCGGCGCGGCGATCCGCGACCAGGCCGGCACCGTGATCGGCGCGATCAGCGCCTCGACGCCGACCCAGCGGGCGAGCGAGCGGCACGTCGCCCTCATGCGCGATGAGATCAGTGCCGCGACGCGCGCGCTCTCCGCCGAGTTCGGCGCGCCGGCCGGCGGCGTTCAGGCGGCGGGCTGAGGTCGACGGGATTTGAAAAGCGTCGCCAAAATTGACTTTTCTCAAGGGCTCCGGCGCGCCAATGCGCGACCTTCAACGAAATCACGTTGGAGGTTTCGATGTACGCACCGGCCGGGGTGAAGACGAGCGCGGACTTTCCAATTCCGGACAGCATGAGAGCCTGGGTACTGGGCGATCCAGGCGAGCTCACGCTCACGGATAAGCCGGTGCCGGTGCCTAGGCGCGCCGAGGTACTTGTGCGCATTGATGCTGCGGCGATTTGCGCCACCGATCTTGAAGTCATCTACCAGGGCCCGCCGGGCATGATCCGAGGCGGCTTGCCTTTCAACAAGAACTTCACGCCCGGCCACGAATATATGGGCACGGTGGCGGCGCTCGGACCAGGCGTCGATGAATACAATATCGGCCAGCGCGTCGCCGTCGAGATCCACGCTGGCTGCGGCCAGTGCAAGCGCTGCCGTGAGGGCATGTACACGTCGTGCCATAACTACGCCCTCAATTACGGCGAGCACGACAAGGGCCATCGCGCCAACGGCTTCACCACCGACGGCGCCTTCTGCGAATACCAGGTCAACAACGTCAACACGCTGGTTAAGATCGCCGACGACATGTCGGACGAGGAGGGTGCGTTGGTCGTCACTGCCGGCACGGCGATGTACGCGCTCACCGAACTCGGCGGTCTCATCGCCGGCGAAAGCGTGGTGGTTTCGGGCGCCGGTCCGATCGGCTTGATGGTAGTGGCCGTCGCCAAGGCGCTCGGCGCCAACCCGGTGATCCTCACCGAAATGCGCGAGGACCGCATGAAGATCGCGCGCGAACTCGGCGCGGACTTTACGGTCAATGTCGGCAAAGTGCAGGACGCCGTCGCCGCGGTGAAGGCGCTCAATGGCGGCAGGGGCGTCGACTACGTGGTCGAGTGCTCGGCCGCGAAAGAGGCGGTCAACGACGCCGTGCACATGGTCAATCGCGGCGGCAAAGTCTGCATCGCCGCTTTCACTCATGAGCCGGCCTTGGTCGACATCGCGCATATCGTGAGCAACAACATCTACGTCTACGGCATCCGCGGCGAGGGCAAGAGCGCGGTGCACCGCGCCGAGGCCTTCATGCGGCAGAAGCGATTCGACGCCACCAAGATCCACACGCACACTTTCCCGCTCGCCGAGCTGCCAACCGCGATCCGCTACGCCAAGGACCGCGTCGACGACGCGATCAAGGTGGTGGTGAAGCCGCGGCTGCAAGCGGCGCACAAAGTGGCGGCGGAATAGGCCGAATCTCCTCAAAAGGAACTTTTTGCCGCGCCGGCAGTTTTCATTGCGACAACAGGCCGCCGGAAGGGCGGCCGTTCGGCACTATGGAGTTCCCCGTGATGGAAAAATTAAAGCGCGTCGTGGACGACGAGCGCGGGCGGATCGAGCACGACGAGGACGAGGTCGTGATCAATTCCGACGAGAGTTTCCCGGCCAGCGACCCGCCGAGCTGGACGCCGGTGCACGGCATCGGCTCGAGCGAGACAAAGAAGATCAAAAAGAAGCCGGAAAAAGCCGCATAACGACGCAAGATGTGAGCGAAGATAACGTTGTTAGAAGCTCATCTTGAGCAGTCGCTCGGCGTTGCCGCACAACAATTTATGTTCGTCTGCGGCCGATAGTCCGAGGCCTTTGACTGTTTTGATCGTGGGCGCGATCGGCCCGAGCGGCGTGTCGGTCGCGAAGACGACTTTATCCGCGCCGAAAAACTCGTAGCCGCAACGGGTTGCCGGCACGCCGCCGCCGAACATGGCGGTGTCGGCGTAAAAGTCGTGCAGATAATCGGTGTGCGGGCGCTTCAGCGATGAGAGGATTTTCGAATAATCCTCGTCCGACGTGCGCTGCCCCAAGACCTTGAGGCCATTGCCGACGCGACCATCATAATATGGGATCATGCCGCCCAGATGGTGCGTAATGATCTTCAATTTCGGATAGCGGTCGAACAGTCCATTGAACACTATGCGCACCATGGCCACCGAGGTTTCGTAGGGCCAGTGAAAGCACCACCACATCTCGTAGCGTGATTTTTTCTCGGCCGGATAGTCCGTCATCGCCGCAGTGCCGACCGGATGCAGCCAGATCGGCAGATCGAGCTCCGCCATGGTCTTGAAAAGCGGCTCGAATTTCGGCAGATCGAGCGGTTCTCCGGCGACGTTGGTGTAGACCAGCACGCCGCGCGCGCCGAGGTCCTTGATCGCGCGCTGAGCTTCTTTGATCGAACCCTCGACGTCGGTCAGGCAGAGCGCGGCCGCAAAGCTCGGAAATCGCTCGGGATATTTGCGGCAAAGCTCGGCCATCGAGTTGTTGGCGATGCGCGCAAGCTGCAGGCCGACGTCGGGCTTGGCGATATCCTCGATCGCCGGATTGGGCAGCGAAATGATCTGCCGGTAGTCGCCGAATTCGTCCATTTCTTTGAAACGAACATCAAGATCGAACAGCTTCTTAATGCCGCGCAACCTCTGCCCGATATTGTTGACGTTCGGCGCGACTTTTGTCATTTCCTGGAAGAAACGGTCCGGATAGATGTGGCAATAAATGTCGATGATCGTGCTCATGATTGTCCCCCCGTTTCTTTTTCCAGCATCAGGCGACGTTGCAGCGGCAACGCCTGCCAGCCGAAGCGTTCCGCGATCTGCCCCCAAAGCCCTTTCGGCGCCCACAACATGACCACAATGGCGACCGCACCCATTATCAGCAGGTACAGGCTGCCGAGATCGGCCAACGTCTGCCGCATGATGAAGAATATGACAGTGCCGATAATCGGGCCCTCGATACGGCCTATGCCGCCGATCACGGTGATGAAGATCACAAAGGCGGTCCAGTCGTTGACGCTAAAAGCGGTGTCCGGCGAAATGCGCAGCTTCATCAGGAAGATCAGCGCGCCGATCATGACGGTGCCGAATCCGGTCAGAACATAGACGACGAACTTAATTCGGGTGACATCTATGCCATTGCTCTGCGCCGCCAGCTCGTTGTCGCGGATGGCGGTAAGCGCAAGCCCATGGCGCGAGCGCAGCAGCGCGACAATCGCGCCCAGCACGGCGGCGGTCAGCGCCAGCGCCAGCCAATAGGTCTCGAATTCGCGCAGCTGACGGGTTGGCGCCATGGCGATCACAATCGAGGCCGGCAGGCTAATGCCTGAGCCGCCGCCGAGCACGGAAATTTGCGATGCGAGCAGGCGGAATACTTCCGCCACCACCCAAGTGCCGATGGCGAAGTAGGCGCCGCGCAGGCGAAAAATAAGCACCGCCACCGGAATGGCGACCAGCGCGCCGATCGAGCCGGCGATAAAAATGGCTACGATCGGATGAACGCCGGCCAGGATGATTAGTGCAAACAATAGGTAGCCGCCGAGGCCGACAAACGCCTGCTGGCCGACCGACACAAGGCCCGCGTAGCCCGCCAATAGATTCCACAGGCTGGCCAGCGCGACGAAGGTGAAAATCTCCGCGAGCAGTCGCAGCGTTTGCCGGTCGCCCCAAAGCGGCGCCAGCGCCAGCACGGCGAGGGCCGCCAAAATCACCGCGACCCCGATGCGGCTCGAGCGCGTGGCGTGCTGAACTTGGCTCATCCCGACACCTTCGGGAACAGGCCTTGCGGGCGCAGCGCCAGGATGGCCAGGAACGCCAAATGGCCGGCCAGCAATTGCCAGCCGGGATCGATCTGCGCGCCGATCGCCTGCGAAACGCCGAGAATGACGCCGCCCGCGAGCGTGCCCCACATGTTGCCCAGCCCGCCGATGATGACCGCCTCGAAGCCGAAGATCAGCCGCGCCGGGCCGATGGCCGGGTCGAAATTGGTGCGCACCGCCAGGAACACACCGGCGATGGCGACCACCGCGAGCGACAGCGCCATCGCCATGGCGAACACGTGGCGAGTGTCGAGCCCCATCAATTGCGCCACTGCCTGGTCGTCGGAAGTGGCGCGGAAAGCGCGGCCGAGCGCGGTCTTGTAGAATAGCGCCTGCAGCCCGGCGATCACCGCCACCGCGACGGCGAACTGGATGAGCGGTAGCACGCCGATCCAGACGCCCTGCATCACCTGGAAGGTTTGGATTTCAATCGCGCCGGCCTGCAGCTTGCGGCTATCGGCGGTGAACAGTTCGAGCAGCCCGTTCTGGATGATGATGGAGAGGCCGAATGTCACCAGCAGCGGCGGCAAAAGATCATCGCCGAGCGTGTAGTTGAGCAGCCCGCGCTGCAGCGCGTAGCCGATGGCCGCCATGATCGGAACGACCAGGAGCAGCGAGGTGAGCGGGCCGATACCGAGCGCCTGCGTCACCAGCAGTGCGACATAGGCGGCGAGCACGATCAGGTCGCCATGCGCGATGTTCACCAGCCGCATGACACCGAAGATTAGCGACAGACCGGCGGCGAACATGGCGTAAAGCCCGCCGATCAGCACGCCTTGCAGGATGACGTTCGCCCATTGCATCGCCGTTACACCCCGAAATACGCGGCCGAAATGCGCTCGCGCGTCAGCTCGCGCGCCGGGCCGTTGAGCGCGATGTGGCCTTCCTGCAAGCAGTAGACCTGATCGGCGGCTTTGAGCGCCTGCGCAATGTCCTGCTCGACCACGATCAGCGACAGGCCTTCGCGCACGATATCCGGCAGCCGCGCGTAAATGTCACGCACGATGATCGGCGCGAGGCCGAGGCTGATCTCGTCGCACAGCAGCAGGCGCGGGTTGGCCATCAGCGCGCGCGCGATCGCGCACATTTGTTGCTGGCCGCCCGATAGCGCCGGCGCGGGCAAATGCCGCCGCTCGGCCAGCGCCGGGAAAAGGTCATAGACACGCGCGAGCGACCACGCGCCGGGGCGGCGCGACTGGCCGCCGATCAAAAGATTTTCCTCGACCGTCAGCGAGGGAAACAGCCGGCGGCCCTCCGGCACCAACGCGATGCCGCGCCTGAGCACCTCGAAAGCGGGCTTGTCCCCGACTGGCTCGCCTTCGAATAGAATATCGCCGTGACGCGGCGGCATCGTGCCGGCGATGCTTGCCAGGAGCGTGCTCTTGCCGGCGCCATTGGCGCCGATCACCGCCACCACCTCGCCGGCGTTGACCTTAAGCGACACGCCGAACAGCGCCTGGAAGTCGCCGTAAAAGGCGTCGATGGCGCGCACATCGAGCAGAGGATTAGGCATCGGCGGCGATCCCCATATAAATCTCGGCTACCTGCGGGCTGCGGATGACGGTGCGCGGATCGCCGGCGGCGATGAACTTGCCGCCGTGCAGCACCAGCAGCCGTTCGACCGCCGCGAGCAGCGCGTGCACCACGTGCTCGATCCAGACGATCGACACGCCGCTTGCGCGCACCTCTTTGATGAGGAGCACTAAAACGGCGCATTCATGCTCGGTGAGCCCACCGGCCACTTCGTCGAGCAGCAGCACGCGCGGCTTGGTCGCCAGCGCGCGCGCCAGCTCCAGCCGTTTGCGGTCCAGCAAAGTCAGGCCGCCGGCGCGTTTATTGGCCTTGTCGGCGAGCCCGCAGCGTTCGAGCAGCGCGACGCAAGGCGCGTAAACTGCCGCCTCACTGAGGCCGCCCGCGAAAGCCGCCGCCACCACGACGTTCTCGAACACGGTCATGCCGGAAAACGGCTGCGGAATCTGGAAAGAGCGCGCGATGCCCTTGCGGCAGCGCCGCTCTGGTGGAAGTAGGGTGATGTCCTCGCCGGCAAAGACGACGCGTCCGGCGTCCGGCGCGATCGTGCCGGTGGCGATGCCGAACAGCGTGGTCTTGCCGGCGCCGTTCGGCCCGATGATGCCGAGCGCTTCGCCCTCGGCGAGCGCAAGATTGATCCCATCGGCCACCACCACGGCCCCGAACCGCTTTGAGATATTGTCCAGCGCGAGGATCGGGGCCATGGTTTGGAATGCGTCAGCTGATCGGCTGCAGCTTGCCTCCGACCGGGATGTTCGGCGCGGTCTTGTTCTCGGCGATCACCAGGTCGAACTTGCCGGCTTTGCGCTGCCATTGCCCGGCGACCAGCGGCGTCTTAGTGACATTCTTCACCGGCATGCCGATCCAGTGCACCGGCCCGACGATCGACTGATAATTGGTGGCGACGATCGACTCCAAGATCGCCTTCGGATCGTGCGGGCTCTTGGCGCGCTTGAGCACGTCGATCGCCACCTCGAACAGCGCGTGCTGGAAGCCGATCGGCTGGGTCCATGGCCTGTTGGTGGCTTTGGTGTAGCCGTCGGTGAGCTGCTGGCAGCTTTGGCCGGTGAGGCCGGACTTGAACGGATGATGCGGCGTCCACCAGATTTCGCTGGTGAGCCCGTTGCCGCGCTCGCCCAGCGAGTCGATGACCGAGGGGAACAGCAGCGCCTTGCCGATGGTGACGATCTTCGGCTTGAAGCCTTGTTGCGCGGCCTGCGACCAGAAGGTCGTGAAGTCGGGCGGAATCATGTTGCCGGTGACGATCTCGGCGCCCCCCGCCTTGAAGGCGGAAATCTGCGAGGTGAAATCGTTGTTCATGAGCTGATAGCGACCGGGATCGAGCAGCTTGTAGCCGGCTTTTGCCAAAGCAGGCGGCAGGCCGAGCTTGGGATCGCCCCAGGCATTGCCGTCGGCGTCGTTGGGGAAGAAACCGCCGACTATCTTGTTGGTTGGCAGTTCGTCCCACAGCGCCAGGAACGCGCCGATTACGTCTTCCAGGCCCCAGAAGAAATGATAGGTCCAGGTGAAGCCCTTCTTCGGGTCGCCCTTGCGGCCGAAGAAATAGGGCTGCCACGGGCAGTTGGTGGTGATGCAGGGCACCTCGTTGACCTCGGCTTGGTCGGCCACCGGATTGGTGGTGTCGGGCGTGGCCGAGGCGATGATCAGGTTGACCTTTTCGCCAAGGATCAATTCGGACGCGACTTCCGAAGCGCGGCTGGCGTTCGACTGGCTGTCCTTGGAGATGATCTCGACCTTGTAGGTTTTGCCGCCGCTGGAAAGCCCTTTGCTCAGGATGCCGCGCACTTGCTCCAGGATGTAACCGTCGGCCTCGCCGAAGCCGGCGAGCGGCCCCGTTTTGGGGCTGACATGCCCGATCTTGATGGTTGTCGATTGCGCCTGCACCGGCAGCACGCGCAGCACGGCGGGCGCCGCCAACGCGCCGATGCCGGTCTTGACCAAGGTGCGGCGTGAGATCGACTTGCGATCGGTCATGGTCTCCTCCTCTGCGCACCGTTCAGGTGTCTAGGGCGCGCGCTTTTTTAAGATGCTGCAACACTTTCAAACGGAGCGCCTGCTGCTGCGCCGGGCTCCATTTGCGGAAGCCTTCGCCCGACTTGAAGCCGAGCTTGCCGGCCTTCACCAGTTTTTTCAGATAAGGCGAAGGACCCGGCCGGCTGTCGATGTCGCGCAGCACGAACTTGTGGATAGCTAGCGTCAGGTCGGTGCCGACCATGTCGGCATTTTCCAAGGGACCGAGCGCCGCAAGGCGGCGGCCGAACGACGCCTTGATGACATTGTCGACGGTCTCGGCATCGCAGATGCCTTGTTCGACTAGCGCGATCGCTTCGCGCCAGAGCGCATGTTGCAGGCGGTTGCCGATGAAGCCGGGCACGTCTTTTTTCACGTGCGCCGGCTTTTTGCCGGCGGCGGCATGCAACTTCAAAGTGAAGTCGACCGCGGCGGGGCTCGTCCATTGCGTCTCGATCACCTCGACCAGCGGCACCAAAAAAGGCGGGTTCCACCAATGGGTGCCGAGCGCGCGCTCGCGCCGCTTGAGGCCTTTCATGATCTTGGTGATCGGGATGACTGAGGTATTGCTGGCGAGGATCGTGTCCGGCCGCACGTATTTTTCGATCTCGGCAAACAGCTTCTGCTTGAGCGGCAGGTCTTCCAGCACCGCCTCGACCACGTAGTCGGCCTCACGTACGGCGGCCGCCAGACTGGCAACTGGCGTCACGCGTTCGACGGCTCTTTGATCGTCGCCGAGGTCTTTCAAATTCGTGGCGATGCGCGTCTTGGTGCTGTCGAGGCTCGCCATCACCGAATCATAGATCGTCACGTCGTGGCCGGCGAGCGCGAATACCTGAGCGATACCGTGGCCCATCAGGCCAGCGCCGATCACCGCGATGCGCGCTTTCGCCATATTTTATCCCGCCGTGTAGCCGCCGTCGGCATAGAGAATATGCCCGGTGTAGAAATCCGACGCCTTGGAGGCGAGGAACAACAACGGCCCGGCCAAATCTTCCGGTTCGCCCAAGCGGCCCTTGGGCACGCGCGCGAGGAAACCCTTGCGCACGGTCTGCGCCCGCTCGGTGTCCTCGTACATCCAGGCCGTGAGCGGCGAACGAAACACGGTCGGCCCCAGCGCATTGACGGTGATGCCGGTGTCGCCCCATTCGCAGCCCAAAGCTTTGGTGATGCCATCGACCGCCGACTTGGAGGCGCAATAGGCCGAATAGCCGGCCGGATGGCCGAGCAAGCCGCGCGCCGACGAGGTGAGGATCACTTTGCCACCAGGTTTGCCTTCTTGGCCTTGCTTGATCATCTGCTTGCCGGCGGCGCGCGCCATCAGCCAGGACTGGTTGACGTTGGCGTCCATGACATCGAGAAAATCTTGCGGCTTTTGATCGACGATCTTGGCTACCTTGTTGAGGCCGGAGGCCACCACCAGGATGTCGAGCCGGCCGAATTTGTCGACCGCGGCCTTGACGATATTGTCGCAGTTTTCTTCCGAGCTCGGCCGCAGCGCCACGATCGCGGCCTTGGCGCCGAGCGCCTCGCATTCGGCTGCGACTTTTTTCAATTCGTCCTGCTTGCTCGCCGCCAGAACCACGTTGGCGCCGGCGCCGGCCAGGGTCTTGGCCGCCAGCGCGCCGAAGGCGCCCGACGCGCCGGTTATAATGGCGGTCTTACCTTTGACCTCGAACAAAGAGAGCGGGTTTTTCAAGAAGGCTTCGGACATTCTGTCCTCCCGGTATTTTTTCTTGTCATGGCCGGGCTTGTCCCGGCCATCTCGCTTGTGTGGGTATTGCCCTTCTGATCGAGATCACCGGGTCAAGCCCGGTGATGACGGGCCAAGCGGCTCGTCATTTCGGCGGCATTGCCACCGCGACGACGATGGAACACACATCATTGCCGCGGTTGATGATCTCGCGCGTCTCATTGGGCTCAATCACACACGAGTTATTCGCTTTCAGCACGGTCTCCTTGCCGTTGACGATGACGGTGAGTTCGCCGCGCAGCACGAAATAGACCTTCTCCGGCGGCGAGGCATCGGGTCCGGCGCCGCCGCCGGGCAGGAAGTGCGACAATCCGCAGATCAGCCCCTTGGTGCCGCCGGCCTCGGCGCCGAACAGGCGCAGCGAAGTGCAGGCACGGTGATTGGGCGCATCGTAAGCCTTGGCGTCGTTGAACCGTTTGATATGCATTAGTATTTCCTCCCGCGCTCGATTTTATATTTTCCGGTCGGGTCGACGATGGCGACCAGGCGCACGATGCAGCCGTCGCCGCGGTCCCAGTTCCAGGGGAAATAGGCGAAGGTGACGCGTTTGCCCGTGACCTTGTCGATGTCGCCGCCGACATTCTCGATGCCCATGATACCGTTGCGGAACAAAATGCGGTGCACCGGCTCCCACTCGGGGAAGTCGTCCTTCCAGTCGCGCCCGCCCGACCACTCGCGGTATTCCTCGGCGAGATGCGGGTGCAGCGGCCCGTTGCGCTGCGGGCCGATAGCGGTCGCAAGCGGATGATCGTTGGCTTGCGTGTCGTGGCCGACCACTTTGACCTTCTTCTTGACGAACCATTCGCCGGCCGACGGCACAAAGCCGGGCGCGCGGCAGAAATAGTCCTCCGAATCCTCGTAGAACTTGTGCCAGCCGGTGTTGACGATCACCACGTCGCGCGGGCGCACGATCTTGCCGCAGGCGGCCTCGAGATCGTCGCCGGTGATCGGCTCCCACTTGTTCTTGGGGATCGACACCACGATGCCGGAGCCGAAGAAATGCGGCAGCGGCACTTCATCGATGAAGGGCGTGCCCTGGATCACGTGTGCCGGCGCGTCGATATGCGTGGTGTTGTGCATCGAGGTGGTGATGCGCTGCGATAGCACGCCCGACTTCGCCATGTAGTGGATGCGCTCGATTTTGACGTCCTCGAAGTACGGCCAGTTCGGCGACTGATAGCCGAAGCGATGGGACAAATTGTAGAACTCCAGCCCCATGCTGTTCTTGAGGTTTTCTTCGAACATCACGCCGCGAATTCTCTTAGCCACGGCATCCTCCCTGGGTTTTTGTTGTCGAAATATTGCCGTAGCCTATCAGGCGGCGGCGGAACTCATATGCATCTCCATGGCGCGCTTGGTGGCGAGCAACCGCTCGGCGATCAGCGCCTGTTGGTTCTGGAAGCGTTGACTCGGCACCGGCACCGAGATGGCGACCGCATTGCCGAGCGGATCGTACAGGGCGACGCCGGCGGCGCAAATGCCGAGCGTGTGCTCCTCACGATCGAAGGCGACGCCATTGCGGCGTGCGGCTTTCAGATCGGCGAGCAGGGCGTCGATACGCGTGAGCGTGTTCGGCGTGCGCGGCTTGTAGCTGCGTCCGATTAGCGCCTCGACCGCCGGGTCGGAAAGCCGCGCCAGATAGGCCTTGCCGTTGGCAGTACAATAAAGTGGAAAAGTTTCGCCCACCGCCGACACCGTGCGCAGGCGCTGCGGGCCGATCACTTGGTCGATGAACACCAGTTGATCTTTCTTTACGGTCGACAGATCGACGGTTTCGTGTAACTCCTCGCTCAACCGCTCCAGGAACGGCCGCGCCAGCGCGATGAAGTCGCTGCGCACGGACGCCGCCAGCCGCATAATAGTTGGCCCGAGCCGCACGCGCCCATTGGGCGTCGCCGCGATTACCAGTTTTTCGGTTTCGAGCGCCGAGACGATGCGCTGCACGGTGGAGCGCGCGAGGTTCACGCGCTGCGCGATCTGGCCGAGGCTGAGGCCGGCGTTTTCCCCTTCCAGCGCGCGCAGGATGGTGGCCGCCCGCGCGATCACTTGCACCTGGCTCTTGTCGTTGGTGACGTGGCGGTTCATCGGCAACTCGATACTGGCGGGACGGCCCGGCCGCCTTGCATGATGGTACACGTTAGCCCAATATGCGGTACAGGCCCTTCAACAAAAAAATTCGCCAGCGGGTGAGGAGACACCAATGGTCAAGAAGATCGCGCTCGAAGAGCATTTCCTGGACCCCGCCACCGAGCCCTATTGGCGGCCGACCATGGTGGACGTGGCGCCTGCAAAAACCGCGCAGCTCTATGGCGCGCTTACCGATTTCGGCGAACAGCGCCTGCAAATGATGGATAAAACAGGCATCGCGCGCGCCGTTTTGGCGATCGCCGGCCCCGGCGTGCAAGTGGAGCGCGATACCGCGACCGCGGTGCGCAACGCGCGCGCGTCCAACGATTTCCTCGCCCGTGAACTGCAAAAGCGGCCAGACCGTTATTCCGGCTTCGCCCATCTCGCCATGCAGGACCCGAAGGCCGCGGCTGACGAACTGGAACGCTGCGTGCGCGAACTCAAGTTGTGCGGCGCCATGATCGACGGCCACACCAACGGGAAATATCTCGACGATCGTTCTTACGATCTGTTCTGGGAGCGCGCGGCGGCGCTCGACGCGCCGATCTATCTGCACCCGGCCGATCCGGTTGCGCCGCTGCCGGCGCTTGCCGGCTACCCGGTTCTGGTGCGCCCGATGTGGGGTTGGGGCGTGGAAACCGGCTCGCACGCGCTGCGCCTCATCTGCGGCGGCGTGTTCCATCGCTACCCGAAAGCCAAGTTGATCCTCGGCCATCTCGGCGAGACCTTGCCGTTCCAGCTCTGGCGTTTCGACAGCCGCTCGGCGCCCTACGGCTGGAAATTGCCGAAGCCGCCGTCGCAATATCTCAAGGAGAACGTCTGGGTGACGACCTCGGGCATGTACGATCTGCCGCCGGTGCGCTGCTCGGTCGATGCGCTCGGGCGCGACCGCGTCATGTTCTCGGCCGACTATCCGTTCGACTGGCCGGGCTGCCAATTCCTTGACACGGTGCCGCTCGAGGAATCCCTGCGCGCCGATATCGCCTACAACAACGCGGCGAAGCTGCTGGGGCTTTGAGCTTCCTGTTGTCCCCGCGAAGGCGGGGACCCAGTAAACCAACGCGAGCGCAGTGATTGCTGGATGCCCGCTGGAGTTTACCCCCGACTTGATCTGGGGCGGGCATGACGGCAAGGGGCGTCACTTCGCCTCGATCACCCGCACCGGCTTGCCGTCGAGCCAAGCGCGGATGTCTTCGACGACGCCTTGGTAAAATGTCCGATAGTTTCGTTCGCTGACGTAGCCGAGATGCGGCGTGAGCACGACGTTGTCCAGCTTGCGGAAGGGGGAATTGAGCGGCAGCGGCTCGACGTCGAACACGTCCAGGCCGGCGCCGGCAATTGATTTGGACGTCAGCGCCGCGATCAGCGCCTTTCCGTCGGCGATCGGCCCGCGCGAAGTATTGACGAGATAGGCCGTCTTCTTCATCAGCCCGAGTTCTTTGGCGCCGACCAGGCCGCGCGAGCGGTCGCTCAGCACAACATGGATGCTGACGATGTCGGCTTGGCGGAACAGGTCTTCCTTCGATACGTAGTCGACGCCCGCTTCCTTCGCCTTTTCCGGCGTCAGGTTTTGGCTCCAGGCGATCACCTTCATGCCGAGTGCCTTGGCGATGCCGGCAACGCGCTGGCCGAGCTTGCCGAGGCCAAGGACGCCGAGCGTCATGCCTTCGACGTCCTGACCGATCGTCGATTGCCAGAGCGCGCCGGCCTTCAGCCGGGCATTTTCAAAGCCGATGCGGCGGGTCAATTCCAGCATCAAGCCGATGGCGATGCTGGCGGTCGGGTTGCCGAAACCGGTGGTGCCGCAGACGGTGATGCCGCGTTCGGCCGCCGTCTTCATGTCGATGGAGTTGTTCCTGGCGCCGGTCGTGATCAGCAGTTTCATGTCCGGCAGACCCTCGATCACCTTGCGGTTGAACGGGGTGCGCTCGCGCATCATGTTGACGATTGCGAAGCCCTGCAGCGCCTTGATGACGGCGTTGTCGTCGCCGAGCGGCGCGTTGAAGACCTTGACCTCGACGTCCTCGCTGACCGCCGACCAGTCGGCGAGTTTGAGGGCGACGTTCTGATAGTCGTCGAGGATCGCTGCCTTAACCATACGAACCCGCTCCTGCCTTGTCCGGACAAGTTCCGGGCCGCGCCAATTTAGAGCCGGTCGTTCGAAAAGATAGGGGGTTTCAGCGCAGGGGCAGGCCGTGCTTGGCGCGCCACTTCGGGCCGGGGCCGCGCATATAATGGCGTTCGGGCCGGTAGGGCCCGCCCATGTCGCGGGTCATTTCATGCCAGAAGGCGGCGAGGGCCTGGCCGATAATGCCGAAGGGACGGGGCAGCAGCGCCGCCGCGGAACCCGAAATGGCTGAAATGGCTCGACCCATGACACGATCCCCAAACTGGCTTTGGCCGCTCCCTGTCCCTAAGTCGCCTGTTGGGACGGCCAGGTTCATTGACCTGGATCATGCGGGAACATCCGTAAAAACCCGGTAGGGGATGGCTAAGACGACAAATAATTTCAAAATCAAAGTTTCTAAAAATTTACCGGCGGCAAAGACTTAGCCGGCTGCTTGCTCTTTGGGGTTGCCCCCGTTACATGAGCGTCGAATTTCCCGACATGGCGTCCGGCGGCGCGGATTGCGCGCGAAGCTGGATTCGCCCGTCAGCATGGGGCTTTAGGGGTCAATGAACGGTCGCCAATTCATCTATCATATGCAGGGTCTGACCAAGACCTACCCGCCGGCCAAGAAGGTCTTGGATAACATCCATCTGTCCTTCTACCCGGACGCCAAGATAGGCGTGCTGGGCGTCAACGGCTCCGGCAAGTCCACGCTGCTGCGCATCATGGCCGGCATCGACACCGAGTTCAGCGGGGAAGGCTGGGTCGCCGAAGGCGCCCGCGTCGGTTACCTGGAGCAGGAGCCCCAGCTCGACCCCAAGAAGACCGTGCGCGAGAACGTCATGGAAGGCGTCGCCGCCAAGAAGGCGCTGCTCGACCGCTACAACGAGATCGCCGCCAACTATTCGGACGAGACCGCCGACGAGATGGCCAAGCTGCAGGACCAAATCGACTCCAAGAACCTGTGGGACCTCGACAGCCAGGTCGATCTCGCGATGGACGCGCTGCGCTGCCCGGCCGACGACGCTGACGTCACCAAGCTCTCCGGCGGCGAGCGCCGCCGCGTCGCGCTCTGCCGGCTGCTGCTCGATGCGCCCGACCTGCTGCTGCTCGACGAGCCGACCAACCATCTCGATGCGGAAAGCGTGAACTGGCTGGAAGGCCATCTGCGCAATTACCCGGGCGCGATCCTGATCGTTACCCACGACCGCTACTTCCTCGACAACGTCACTGGCTGGATCCTCGAACTCGACCACGGCCGCGGCATCCCTTACGAGGGCAACTACACCGCCTGGCTGCACCAGAAGCAGAAGCGGCTGGAGCAGGAAGCGCGCGAAGACGAATCGCGCCAGCGCACGCTGCAGCGCGAGAGCGAATGGATCGCCTCGTCGCCGAAAGCGCGCCAGGCGAAATCCAAGGCGCGTTACGAGCGCTATGACGAATTGCTCAAGATCGCCAATGCCAGGGTCAACCAGGTGGCGCAGATCACCATTCCGGTGGCCGAGCGGCTCGGCCAGAACGTCGTCGACTTCGACCATCTCAAGAAAGGCTACGGCGACAATCTGCTGATCGACGACCTCTCCTTCAAACTTCCGCCCGGTGGCATCGTCGGCGTCATCGGCCCCAACGGCGCCGGCAAGACCACGCTGTTCCGCATGATCACCGGCCAGGATAAGCCGGACGCCGGCACCATCAAGATCGGCACCTCGGTGCAGCTCGGTTACGTCGACCAGTCGCGCGACACGCTCGACGGCAAGAAGAACGTGTGGGAGGAAATCTCCAACGGCCAGGACACCATTCTCGTCGGCAAGAAGGAGATGAACTCGCGCGCCTACGTCTCACTGTTCAACTTCAAGGGCGCCGACCAGCAGAAGAAGGTAGGCTCCTTGTCGGGCGGCGAGCGCAACCGCGTGCATCTCGCCAAGATGCTGCGCACCGGCGCCAATCTGCTGCTGCTCGACGAACCGACCAACGATCTCGACGTCGATACGTTGCGCGCGCTGGAGGAGGCACTGGAGGATTTCGCCGGCTGCGCCGTCATCATCAGCCACGACCGCTGGTTCCTCGACCGCATCGCCACCCACATGCTCGCCTTCGAGGGCGACAGCCACGTCGAATGGTTCGAGGGCAACTTCCAGGACTACGAGGCCGACAAGATGCGGCGCCTGGGGCAGGACTCAATTATTCCGCATCGGTTGAAGTATAAGAAATTCTCACGTTAGATGCATTACCTCGTCGTCAATGGTCTGCGCGCCGCGGATTTGCCGCGCAGCTGTCGCGTCGTCGCCGACGGCGAGGCGGTGTCGTTCGAGCAGCCGTGGAGTTTCGGTGCGCCGACCATCGCGCAAGCCGATGACGGCGCCGATCTCGCTTCGCTGAAAGCGAAGCCCGGCGTCACCGCGTTCACGGTCGAAGGGCTGCAAGCGCCGGGCGCGGGCCAGGCTTTCGCGATCGGCGCACACCGCATGCGCGATTCGGAAGCCTTCAAGCCCTATATCGCCGGCGTGCCCGACGTCATCGCGCCTTACGGCTGCCGCTATATTGCGCGTGGCGGCGTGGTGACGCCGCTCGCCGGCGCGTTTACGCCCGACCGGCTGGTGCTGATGGAGTTTCCCGGCGCGGACGAGGTGACGGCCTTCTATTTTTCAGACGCCTATGCGCCGCTGTTGCGCATCCGGCTCACCGCCACGGAGCCGCGCTTCGTGCTGCTGATGCGCGCTGGCCCCGTGCCGGAACGCGTGCGGGCAATGATCGCCGAGCGCTTGGGCAAGGTTTAGCCGCAAAGAATCGACTATAACGTTTGCGAAAATCTGGAGCCCGACATTGCGCCGCCTTGCCGTCATGCTCTTTGCGGTGATGCTGCTTGCGACGCAAAGCGCGCAGGCAAACGACGCCGCCTTCCAGCAATGGCTGCAAAGCCTGTGGCCGCAGGCGCATGAACTCGGCGTCTCGCGTAGCGTCTTCGACACCGGCACGCGCGGGCTGGAGCCCGACCTCGGCCTGCCCGATCTCGCTATCCCCGCCCGGCCGGAGCAGCAGCCGCAGCAGCCCGAATTCGTGCAGACGCCGGCGCTATATCTACGCGAGCCGACCTTCGCCCGCCTTGCCGCCCAGGGTAAGAAATTTGCCGCGCAATATCGCGATACGCTGGCGCGTATCGAAAAGGCCTTCGGCGTACCCGGCAATGTGGTGCTGGCGATCTGGGCACGCGAGACCGATTACGGCACGGAACGCCAGCCGCACGACGCGCTGCAGGTGCTGGCGACGCAGGCCTATGTCGGTAAGCGCAAGGATTTTTTCCGCAACGAATTCCTGCACGCGCTGAAAATGCTGCAGGACGGCGTACCGCGCGCCGATTTGCGCTCATCCTGGGGCGGCGCCATGGGCCTCACCCAGTTCCTGCCGTCGGAATATTACAAATACGCGGTGGATTTCGACGGCGACGGCCGCGCCGACATCTGGCATTCGGTGCCGGACGCGCTCGCTTCGGCGGCCAAGCAGCTCAAGGACAAAGGCTGGCAGGCCGGCAAGCCCTGGGCGATCGAGGTGCGCGTGCCGGGAAGCGTCGATTGCACTATCGCCGAGCCGAGCCACACGCTGCCGGTCGCCGAATGGCTCAAGCGCGGCTACGTGCCGGCCCATGACCGCAAACTGACCGGCGTGGAGCTCGCGGCGGAAGCGTCCTTGCTGTTGCCGGAAGGCACCTACGGTCCGGCCTTTCTGACGCCGAAGAATTATTACGTGCTCAAGGAATATAATTACTCGGATCTCTACGTGCTGTTCGTTGGGCATTTAAGCGACCTGATCGGCGGCGGCAAATCGTTCGAACATCCGTGGAGCAAGAATGCGCAGCTCAAAACCAAGGAAGTCGAGGCGATGCAGCAGCGGCTCACCGCGCTTGGCCTTTACAAGGACAAGCTCGACGGCAAGGCCGGCATGCTCACGCGCGCCGCGCTCGGCGCCTATCAGAAGAAGAACGGCTTGAAGGTTGATTGCTGGCCGACCGCGGCGGTGCTCGACCAAATGCGGCGGTGATCAAGTCTCGCTAGCGCCTGGACGCCAAAAACGGCAACGCCGCGGCCACCAGGGCGGCCGCGGCGAATGCGAAAACCGTTAGGCGGCGATTAACGGCAGAACCACTGCGGGCGGCTCCAGCCGACGAAATTGCCGTACCCGTCGTACATCCGGCGGCGGGCCCAATAGCCGTCGCAGGCGACCGGCGCGGGGCCGTCGTATTCGTACGCGTAGTAGCCCGGATGGTTGGCAATGGCCGAGCCGATGATGGTGCCGGCGACGACGCCGCCGAGCACACCAAGGCCGACGCCGCAGCCGTAGCAACGGGCCTGCGCCGGTTGCGGAGCAGCCAAAGTGCCGAGACCGATGGCCGCAGCGGCCGCAAGAGCGAAGATCGTCTTCTTCATCAGGTTTCCCTCCAAGGGTCGGGGCCGGCCGGGGCCGACCGCCAAACGACAGTTCTAAAGCCTGTCCCGGCTCCTATAAAAGAGGCAGGCTTAATATGTCGGAAATTTGATGCTTTAGGTTCAATCTCCCCTCGAAAAGCCTGGAATCTTCGCCGATCCCGGGCTTTTCGATTCAGTTTTGAGCGGTTTTGCCGCCTCGCCTAGTAGCAGACCCGCACTCGGTGGAAGCGCCAGCCCCAGCCGTCCCAGAATCGCCGGTGGCTCCAATAGCAGCCCGGGCCGCGGTAATAGACCGGTCTGGGGTAATAGCCTGGGCCATAGCCGTAATAGGGGCCGTTACCGTAATAGGGGCCATTGACGGCCGCGCCGATAAGGGCGCCGGCGGCGAGGCCCCCGATTATGCCGGCGGCGAAGCGTCCGCCGCGCGCCTCAGCCGGTTGCGGGGCGGCCACGGCCGCGATGGCGATGGTCGCGGCGGCCGCGAGTGCTGTCAGGGTCTTGCTTATGTTGGTCATGGCGCACGCCTTTGCTCGAACAGCTTGGCCGTACCGATTGAACGGCCGCTCGAAGCGTTTCCTGCGACATGAGTTCGCCACGATAACGTTCGGGTTGACGCCAAGGTTCCATTTTTCGCGTGAATGCGCGCTGAACGGAGCGTTTGGAAATAGCCTTGCGACCCGCCGCGCGCATTAAATTTTCGCAAAGGTTATGGCGGGATTGCGGCGCGGTTGGCTGCAGGCTTGGCGATTCGCTAGTGTCGCCGCTTCGTAGTTTTGCGCCGCGTCGGTTTGCCGTGTCGCCGCTTGAGAATGCGGCGTCCGACGTGGCGCAAGAAGAGCTTCTCCAGTGGGTAGCTCAGCCGCCGTACCGCCGCGGCGAGCGGCAGCCACTCGACCGCCACGATATCTTTCATGACGTCGCGGCTCGGCCGCTCGGCCGCCTTCATGCGCCAGAACTGCACGACCTTCGGGCGGCCGCGCGCACGGTAGGTGATGGCGCCGAGAAACTCGAACACCTTGACGCGATGCCCGGTCTCCTCGATCGCTTCGCGGCGGGCGCCACGGGCGGGATTTTCGTCGCGCTCGAGCTTGCCGCGCGGCAGCACCCAGGCGTCGTCCTTGCTGCGCTGCACGACGGCGATGCGCGGCCGCGCCTTGCCGCCGCGCACCACGATGCCCCCCGCCGCGTGAATAGTCCGCGCCATTTCTGGTCAGCCCACGTTCCGCCCCATCTCATGTAAGCAAAAATACGCGTCGCTTGAAGCAAAATGCGCGCGCACCTGGCGCAGTTGTGCACAACGTGGCAAGGCGGCCGGCTGTCATAAATGGGTCATGCGGGAGGTTGCCGCGCCCGCCTTCGTCCTACGGGGGCCAGCCCCTCGAATTGTCGGTTCCCCGAGTAACGCCGGCTTCTATCACTTGCTCTTGAGCCCGTCGCGGAAGGCAATCGATTCGAGTTCGACCCGGACCGCGTCCTCGATCGGAACCACGGGCCGCGCCTCGAATACAAAAGCGGGAAGCATCGAACAGAATTTATGTACGGCTGTCGGATCGTCGCAGTCCACCAGCATATAGCCACCCCAGTCGCCCACCCGTATGACGAACAATTCGATCATGAAATTGCTGGGCGCCTTCCATTGGGTGAAGACCTCCAGGATCCGCTTCTGGGCGTTCTCGTATTCCATCGGCGATCCTTGCGGACGTTCGGATCGAGTGAGCATGTACTTCAACGGCCCCCCTGTTTGAAATAAAGCAGTCTGCACGAGTTATTCGTGAACGATAGCCTTGCGCGACCGTGGGTCGTTGACAAGCCGCTTTTTTTGGCGTGCCGGCTACGGCGCCAGCATCACCGACAGAGCCTGCTAGATCGGGATCTGCACCGGCAGTATCCTCAAAGGCGCTGCGCCAGCGAGCTTTCGGTCATGCAGGTGAACAAGGTCGAGTTCGTCATCAACCTGCAGACCGCGAAAACACTCGGCATCGATATCTCGCCGATGCTGCTTGCTCGCGCCGATGACGCGATCGACTGACGGGCGTGACAGAATATTTGTAGGCGCGGAAAGGCGTTCGCTGCTTGCGATCAAACTTCGGTGTTTGGCTGGGGGCCGGTCCGGCGGCCGCTAACGCGATACTTGGCGTCCCGCCAACATATATTTGAGCCCAATCCCGAGCAGCCAAATAATGACGCCGACGACGCCAAGCATCACGGGGATGAACGGACTGCCGGTTGCCAGCGACATGATGATCGCCTGCACGAGCACGACGGCCGCAAGCGCCCAACCGATCCAGTAGAAGGCGTTTCCCAGCATGCTTCCTAGGATTCTTCTCAGACGCGTGAACATCGGACGGTCCTCGCTCGGCAAACTCGATAAATAATACGTGTTTTCCCGATCGCTGTCGCGGCTTTTTGCAAGGCGGCACGTCGGCTCCGCGGCCATCGGCCGCGCGGTAGCCTTGCAAGCGGCAGGAATACGATTTCGGCTTATGAAAAGCGGTTCTCAGCGCCGCACGCGATAGACGACTAGATCGGTACCCTTGAGCGAAATCCGCTCCAGGAAGCCGGGCACATCGCCGCGGTAGAGCGCGGCCGCCAAGCCGGCGGGGGCGCTGGCGATATAGTCGTAGCGCTCAGGCGCGCCCGGGCAGAACGCGACATAATCTATACCGTGCGCGGCCATGCGCACCTTGGCGCTATCCGGCGCCGCCAGGAACATGTCGAGCATGGCGATATTGCCGGCTTGATTGCGGTGATAGGGTCCCGCAAGCACGGCATGCGCGGATTGCATCAATATGAGGGGGCCGGAATCAATGAAGGCCAGCACACGCCCGGGCGGAAGCTTGGCGAGCGGTGTGTAGTCGGAAACGTGCTGGCAGGTGCCGGCGTCGCCGCTGGTGAGGATCCGTTGCTTGGTAACGGCGGCCGCGCCGACGGCATGGGCCGCCGCGTTGCCGAGCGCCATCAGCGCAACGGGATTGAGCAACAGCATAGCGGCCAACGCGGCGCGACCGATGCCGAAAGTGAATGCTCGGCCGGCCGGCGCCGGAAGCATCCGGAGCAAGGCAGCGGGGACGAGGACGGCGCCCAAGGCATTGGCGCCGCTCGCACCGCGCAATTGCAAATGGAGATCAGGAGGAATACCGCCTGCGCCGCCGTGCACACAATCTAATTCCACCGCTGCCCATCATTCTCCCGAAGGCAGCGGATTATGCCGAGCACGACTGCAGCCAGCGGAATACCGAAATATGCGGGCACCTGCTGCGGAAGATCGCGCAGCATCGCGGGCAGATCGCGGGCTTCGGCGACCGAGGAGAGCCACATGCCGGCAAGGCGCCGATCGAGTTGCGCGTAGGGGTCGCCGAGACACTGCGGGGAGCCGAATTTGACTGCGGCGGCGAGGGCTACCGCCAGGCCGCTTGCAGCGACGAGGCGGCGGACCATCGAATTCAGGTGCGGGATCCCCGCAAGCGCGGCAAGACCGAAACCGCCAAGACAGAGGGCGCCGACCTGCGCGATCGAGAGCGCGTCGCAACGGACGGTGAGGTAGTTGGCGGGTGCAATCGTCGCAACGGCCAGCAGGACGGTTCCGGTCGCCGGCGTGGGCGACGGCGATGCGTCGGTAGCGATCGCCTTCGATCACCCAACGCAAGGCGACGATGATTGCGAGCATGCCCACGACCGGGACCATTTCCTGCCCGACTGCGACCTAGACCGCGCACAGGATGCCGGCGACGGCGCCGTCGCGCGGACGCGACGGAATGCGCGCGATAATGGCCAGCGACCAGATCATCAGCACGAGCTGCACGTTGTGATGATGAATCGCGCCAGGACGGAAATGCTGCAGCACCGGAGTCATCAGGACCGCGAAAATCAGTGCCACGCGCGCCGCCGTTTCGCCGCCGAGTTCGCGCGCGAGCCGCAGGACCCCGATAAAGAAGACGAGCAACAAAGCCGTTGGCCAAACCATCATGGCAATCCGCTCTGCAACGCCGGTCGGCAACAGCGTCGCGCCGGCTTTGATCAGTACGGCGAGCGGAAGGTCGATCAACCGCGACCAGTGCGTCACCATGCCGTCGGGGGGATTCAGACGATACTGCGTAAGATCGAACCAGTTTTGCCCGGCGAGGAAATCGCGAACCTCGACTAGGCGCATGGCATCGTCGGTCGACAAGGCGGCGGTACCGAACGTCGCGCCGAGCGTGAGCACGGTGACAGACCAGATCAGTAAAAGCTGAATCCGGCTGTCGGTTCGCGGATCGCGAGAGGCTGCGGAATATGTCGCGGACAAGACCATCGGGCGAGCTCGCCATGGGCGGGGCCCGGGCAACTTAGTTTACCGTCGCTAAAAATCCATGAAGGCTGGGCCGGGGCCGCAGACGCAACGAAACCGGCCATTTCTGAGCCGATAGCACGGCACTGGCGGGCGCTCAGCGTATCATCATCGCGGCGATCATCAGTACGGCCATGATGGCGCCCATCACCACCAGGGGCAGCGGGTTCGACATAATGTGCTGGAGCATCGCGAAACGCGTGCCTTCCCGCACAAGCGCCATACCGAAGTCCGGGCATTTGCCGGGCTCCGCCCGGCGTACGTCCTTGTGCATCGGACAGATATAGACCGGAGCGCCGGCTTGGCCGCCGCTCACGGTCAGGCGTCCAACATACGGCGGCGTTCCTCGTATTCGTTCTTGTCGATCTCGCCGCGGGCGAAGCGCTCTATCAGGATTTCAAGCGCGCTGCTGCGGCCGCCGCGGCGATCGCGCATCATATACATTATCATCACGCCGCAGGCGAAGATCATGACGATGAAGAAGACCGGCCCGAAATACATCAGCGGTCCCGGTCCGTATTAGTTCCAACCCATGGCATCCTCCTTTGAATGACTCGGGCAGAATGAACGCCGCGCGCACTCGCAGCGTTGATGTGGATCAACCGGGGGATGCAATTCGGACGCAGCGGGGCGCCCCCGTTGCGCGCGGGCGCCGCCTATGCGCAAAATTGCGCTTACGCGTCACAACGGGAGCAACGCCATGGCAACCTTCACCTGGGATCACATCCATCTGCGCACGCCCGATGCGGAAGCGACCGCGCAGTGGTTCGAGCGCATGTTCGGCGCGCAGGTGATCCGCTCGACGCAAGCCGGTAAGCCGCGCATCGACATCAAGCTCGGCGGCGCCAATATCTTCACCTATCAAGTCACGCCCGGGGACGGCGTCGCCACCGCGCCCACCACGCCCTATCAGGGGCTCGACCATTTCGGGCTGGCGGTCACCGGCATCGACGCCATCGCCGCCGATCTCAAGAAGAAAGGCGTCGAGTTCACCAAGGAGCCACATTCGCCGCGGCCGGGCATCAAGATCTGCTTCCTGCGCGGGCCGCAAGGCATTTCCATTGAACTTCTGGATCGCGATCCGAAATACTCATGATCGCGTGCGGCGGCGCGGCCGCGGCGCCTCCATATAGCTTGGGACAAGACGGCGGCGGGCGTTGCCTTGCGCAGTGGTGGCAGCCTTAATGGCCGCGGCGTAACGCGGGAAAGGGTTGCATGCGGGCGTTCGGATGGGCGATCGGCGCGCTTCTGCTCGTTGCGGCGCAAGCCGGCGCGGCAGAAAACCGGTTCGAGCGAGCCTTGAAGATGCTGGCGCCGCCCGAACGGCTTGAGCAACTGTGCGACTACACCGCCATGACGCGCATCCGCAAGGAGTCCGCAAGTTTTCGTCCCGACCGCGCGGTCGCCAATGCCACAGCTGAGCCGGTCATTCGCAATCACACCATCGCGGCCGAAGGCGGCGCCTTCCGCAGCCGCGGCAAATGGTACGCGCTCTCGTTCACCTGCACCGCAACGCCCGACCATCTGGCGGTGGAATCGTTTCGCTACACGATCGGGCCCGAGATTCCGGAAGCTAAATGGGCCTCCGATGGCCTGTGGCAGTGAACGCGACGCTCAATCGTCGTCTTCGTCCGCTCGACGCCCGCGTGCCAAAGCGTTGCTGCGCGCCGTGGCGTTCAGCGGGCAACTCGCATGGGCGGCGGCAATCATTGGCGCCGCGCCGGCGACCTTGAATTCGGCGCTGGTGCGCGGGGCGGTCAGGGCGCGGATGCGCAGGTAGAGATTCTCCGCGGTCGCCAGTTTGCTGGTGAACTGCGCCACCTCCTTGGGATCGTCGATCAGGATGGCCTTGTGATCGTCGATGATCCGCGCATGCGGCTCATGGCCGGGCTTTTCATCGAAACGATAGGCGACCTCGGCGTTGCGGGTCGAACCGATATTGAAGTCGAAACCGAAGTAGACGGCCGGCTGCTCCTTGAAGCAGATCAGTTGTAGACGCGCCGGCGGCGGAATCAGGAGGGCGCCATAGGAAACCTTGCGCGTGGCTAGATACGAGTTCGAGACAGGTGCGCCGGTGATGCGGTCAGTGTGCTTTTCGGTACCCCATTCGCCGGCACTGCCGAGCGCGCTGTTGACGTAAGGGTCGCGCCCGGCGCAGACAGCGCGCAGCAGGCCCGCGCTCGCCAGGCACCCCAGCAAACACACACGCAAAACAAAAACCACGCCCCACCCCCTACAACCGGCATTCTGCATCTTGCACGCGTCGCGTGCAACCGCGAATCGGTCCTTTGCCGGCGCCCGGGCGGGCCGCTAACGTGGCCTCGCAAGGGAGCGGAACGGCCATGCAAAACGAAGCCTGGTCGGCGTCTGGCGCGAGCGCGGGCGCGAGATCGTGCGCACCGACGGCAGCGTAAAGGCAGACGTTAAGCGCGCCTCGCAGATCATTTACGCGCCGGACGGCTATATGTGCGTCGTCAATACGCGAATCGCACGCGACAAGGTGTCGGAGACGGTGGCGCACATGGATCTCGACGCCACCACGCCGGATGAGCGCGCCGCGGCGACACCCAGGTGCGCCACCTTACGCTTGCCGGCGACGACCAGACGCCGACCTCACCGCTCGACAGCCAGGGCAATAACTTCCGCATTCATTGGCGGTGCCCCGCGAAAATGTAGATTTTCGCGAGTCATAAGCACGGTTTGAGCCGCGGATTCCGGCCGGGCAAATCGTGCGCAGGCGTGCTAGAACCTAACCGATGGCCAGACATCCTAACGATTCGCGGCAGGCGGCAGAGAAAGCCTTTAAGGCGGCTACCACCAAGCCCGCGGAAATTGCGCCAAAAATGCCTGCGCTGCCCGGCGTGAAGGAACTCGTGTCCTTGCGCATCGACCGCGACGTCTTAGATCACTTCCAAGAGGCCGGTCCTGGCTGGCAAGAGCGCATCAACGACGCGCTGCGCAGAGCCACCGGCAAATAGCCCGGGCCGTAACGGCGCGCGCAGCTTTTTAAACGTACCTGAAACTTTCCATGGAGATTGCGAGTGGCTGATAATTCCAACAAGAACGCCGCCAACAGCCAGTTCAGAAAACTGCGGCAAGCCGAGGAAGGCAAGCGCGCGATGCTCGACTACGAGAACTCGGCCAACGCCATGCGCGCCAAAACCACGCGCCTGCGCGCGCTCCGCTTGGCGCGCGACGCGCAGGAAGCCGCGGCCGCCGCGGCGGCCCCGCCGCCGGTGAAAAAGAAGAAAGCCGCTAAGACGAGCTAAAATAGGACGCGCTAGGTTTTGACCGGCTCGGATTTCGCTTCCTCCAAGCGCATCGCCGCCGCCGCCACGCCAACCGCCACCGCGACGCCCAAGGACCAGAAGCCGACCAGCCAAAAAAGTGTCGCCGACGCCGCGCAGCCGGCGGCGAAATAGACGATGCTCAAGGCCACACGGGTAAAGCGCGCGCGGGCCTCGGCGGTTTTTCCGGCTCGGGCGCGATCATCAGGTCGACGGCATCGAGCGTCGCCTGCGTGGTGTTGCCGGTCATCAGCGTGGTGGGCGGCGAACTGGAAAGATGCACGCGCTGCAGCGCATTCTGTAACGCCATGGCGGCGATGCCGACAAAGCCGGTCAGCAAGGCGAGTGGGCTGTCGGGATCGGGAAACGGACCGAAGGCGACCGCCGCCGCGAAGAAAGCCAGCAGCAGCGCGGCCTCGGCCGCGAGCAGGATGCGGAGCGCGGGCATTTTATGCCGGCGCAAGGCGGCGCCCACCACGCGCGCCACGGCAATAACCAGAATGAATTCCGGCAGCGCCAGCAGTTTGCCGATGATGCCGTGACTGCCGAGCACCAAAGCAGCGCCGAGGGTGACGAAATTGCCCGTCACGTGGGCGACGAACAGGCCCTGCAGGCCGAGGAAACCGGCAGTGTCGACGAAGCCGCCGTTGAAAGACAGCAGGCCCGCGATCGCGGCCGGTCCGCCGAATTTTTTCATGGGCGGCGCGATCGCGCGAACGCCTCAATCCTTGTCCTTGATGTGGGTCACCGGGCGGTCGCTGCCGCGCGCAGTCTCGGTGTGCCACTTGCCCTTCTCGTCCTCGAACTCGATCTCCTCGGTATGACCGGGCACCTTTTGCTCGGCAGCGGCGGCCTGCGCGGCCCTGAGCGCGGCGGCGTGGGTCGGGAACGGCTCGGAGAAAACGCCGTCGACCTTGTACGCCCAGCCGCCGTCGTGTTCGACGATCTCGTAGGTGACTTCGGACATGCGCGACCTCGCGGGGTTGGCTATCGATGCAAGCCGCCAGCCTAGCGCAATAATGAACGATGGCGTGAAAAGTTACCGGCCAAATTCAGCCGCGCCGCCGCCCGCTGCCGTCGCGGGCATTTCCCGGTTGACTCAATCATAGATTGCGTTACTATTTGTCATCCCGTGCAACGAGTAGGGGGGTAGCAATGGCAAACGGCAGCGATCTCGACAAACGCGGCGAAGCCTTGATGGCCGAGCTGCGCCGGCTCAAGAAAGACACAAAAAAGAAAGGGCCGAAGTGGCTGCATAATCTTCTCGATTGGATCTGGGATCATCTGTTCGGATGACCGGCGACGGGGCCTTGAGCCAATAGGCTCATAGGCCCCGAGCTTTTTTCAGGCGGTCGATATATTCGTCGACCGCGGGCGGCAGCGAGCGCAGGCCTTGCCGGCCGGCTTGCGACAGCACCGGCCGCCACTGCGAGCCCTTGAGGAATTCCGGTTCGCGGCCGGGCGGAATGACGCGGTCGAACACGACGACGATCAGCACCGCCAAAAGCGCGACGCGCAACGCACCCAGTATGGCGCCGGCCACGCGGTCCGGAATGCTGACAGCGGGACCGACCATTTCGCTCACGGCGAGCCGCAGCAGCGCGCTCAGCGCCATGCCGGCCACCAGGAAAGCGACGGCAAACAACAGCCAGGTTTGCATCGGCTGCAGCTTGAATTGCGCGGTCATGATCGGGGTGAGCTTGGGCGCCAGCGCCACCCCCGCGCCCATCGCCGCCACATAGCCGAAGATGGTCGCCAGGCTGCGCAACATGCCGGTCATGAATCCCATGACGACCGCCACGAACAGCGCGATGTAAACGGCGGCGTCGAACAAATTGATCGAAAAGGAGCCCATTGCGATTTGTCCTGCCGGGATTACGCTCGGCGCGGGCGGAACGGAAGGAGATGGACCATGGCCTTCACGGTCTTAAGCAACAGTTTCAAGGACGGCGACTATCTCGGCAAGGATTTCATCCTGTCGGCCGATTTTGGTTTCGGCTGCGCCGGCGGCAACAGCTCGCCGCATCTGAAATGGTCGGGGGCGCCGGCGGCTACCCGGAGCTTCGCGGTCACCTGCTACGATCCCGACGCGCCGACCGGCTCCGGCTTCTGGCACTGGCTGGTGGTGAACATCCCGGCCAATGTGAATGAACTTGCCGCCGGCGCCGGCAGCAAAGGCGGCAAGCTGCCGGCGGGCGCCTTGCAGACGCGCACTGACTTCGGCCCGCCCGGCTATGGCGGCCCGTGCCCGCCGGAAGGCGACCACTCGCACCGCTATCTGTTCACGGTGTTCGCCGTCTCCGCCGACAAATTGCCGGTCGCGGCCGACACCTCCGCCGCGGTGGTCGGCTTCAACCTGCATTTCGCCACGCTGGCGAAAGCGGAAATCATGGGATTGTTCAAGCGCTGAGGGCGCGGTCGGCTCGCCCGTCTCAGCACCAAGGCCGCACCGGCTTGGTCTCGCCCGGCTTGATGCCGCTGAGGTGGCGCTTCATCTCTTCGTATTGCGGGTCGCCCGGCCTGTAGCTCATGGTGCCTTCGGCAATCGGCCCCGGCGGCAGCGAGCGCACGCGCAGCGTGATGGTGCCGTCTTCCGTCATGGTGGCGACGCCGACGCTTTCGACCTTTTCGCAGGGCACCGTGGTGCCCGGTTCCGCGCCCGCCGCCCCCGTCACCCGCGCCAGCAGCAACGCGACGGCAAGCGGCGCGTGCCGTTGACGAGACCTTGCCGCTCTTGACCGCCGTTTCATATTGCCGCTCCGCCCTAAACGGATCATGCTCGCCGTGGCCCGAGAATCAAAGCTTACAAGCAAACGCCCGCAGGGTCCCAGGGAGCAAACCATCATGCGTTCATCCGGATTTCGCACGGCTTTCATCGCTTCGATCGCCCTCGTCGCCGCCGGCCTATCGTGCGCCGCGCGCGCCGAGAGCGGCACCATCCGCATCAACGTGTACAAGGGCGGCTGGATCGTCGGCGCCTCCGGCGGCAGCGGCGTGCTGAATTTCCACGGCCGCTATTACCCGCTCACGATCGGCGGCCTGAGCTACGGCCTGGTGTTCGGCGCCTCGCAGACCAGCCTGCACGGCACGGTGCGCAACATCAGCCAGCCGTCGGACGTCGCCGGCGTCTACGCGGCGGGCGGCGCCGGCGCCACGCTCGGCCGCGGCGTGCGCGGCATCGTGCTGACCAACCAGAAGGGCGCCGTGCTAGAGCTCGCCGGCCGGCAGACCGGCCTGATGGTCAACGCCGACCTGAGCGGGCTGGCGATTTCGCTGAAATAGGCGAGGCGGGCTAAAAAGCCTTATTACTCTCCTTCACCTTCTCCGTATCGACATAAACCTGCTCGCCCATCGCTTTGAACTTCTCCGACATCTGCTGCATGCCGCGCTCGGCGGTGAGCGTGCCGGGATCATTCAACCCCGCCGCATAATCGCGCACATCCTGCGTGATCTTCATCGAGCAGAACTTCGGGCCGCACATCGAGCAGAAATGCGCCACCTTGTGCGCCTCCTTGGGCAACGTTTCGTCGTGGTATTCCTTCGCGGTGTCGGGGTCGAGGCCGAGGTTGAACTGGTCCTGCCAGCGGAAGTCGAAGCGCGCGCGCGACAGCGCGTCGTCGCGCAGTTGCGCCGCCGGGTGGCCCTTGGCCAAGTCGGCCGCGTGCGCCGCGATCTTGTAGGTGATGACGCCGTCCTTGACGTCGTCGCGGTCGGGCAGGCCGAGATGCTCCTTCGGCGTCACGTAGCAGAGCATGGCGCAGCCGAACCAGCCGATCATGGCGGCGCCGATGCCGGAGGTGATGTGATCGTAGCCGGGCGCGATGTCAGTGGTGAGCGGGCCGAGCGTGTAGAACGGCGCCTCGCCGCATTCCTTGAGCTGTTTGTCCATGTTGATCTTGATCTTGTGCATCGGCACATGGCCGGGGCCTTCGATCATGACCTGGCAACCTTTCCGCCAGGCGATCTGCGTCAGCTCGCCCAGCGTTTCGAGTTCGGCGAATTGCGCGCGGTCGTTGGCGTCGGCCTGCGAGCCGGGGCGCAAGCCATCGCCGAGTGAGAACGACACGTCGTATTTGCGCATGATGTCGCAGATTTCGTCGAAACGCTCGTAGAGGAACGATTCCTTGTGGCGCGACAGGCACCACTTGGCCATGATCGAGCCGCCGCGCGAGACGATGCCGGTGACACGGGTTGCGGTGAGCGGCACATAGGCCAGCCGCACGCCGGCGTGGATGGTAAAATAGTCGACGCCCTGCTCGCACTGCTCGATCAGCGTGTCCTTGTAGCATTCCCAGTCGAGCTTGACCGGATCGCCGTCGACCTTCTCCAGCGCCTGATAAATCGGAACGGTGCCGATCGGCACCGGCGAGTTGCGCAAAATCCATTCGCGCGTGTTGTGGATGTTGCGGCCGGTCGAGAGGTCCATCACCGTGTCGGCGCCCCAGCGGATCGCCCACACCATTTTCTCGATTTCTTCCTCGACCGAGGAGGTGACGGCGGAGTTGCCGATATTGGCGTTGATCTTCACCAGGAAGTTGCGGCCGATGATCATCGGCTCCAGTTCGGCGTGGTTGATGTTGGACGGGATGATGGCGCGGCCGCGCGCGATTTCGCTGCGCACGAATTCAGGCGTGACAAACGCAGGCAGCGCGCCGCCGAACTGCTCGCCGTCGGCAAGGGCTGCTTCCGCGCGCTCAAGCTGCTTCTTGCGGCCGACATTCTCGCGCTCGGCGACGTAGATCATTTCCTTGGTGATGACGCCGGCTTTGGCGAAATCGTATTGTGTGACCGGCTTGCAGTTCAAAGCCCGCCACGGCTTCGGCGTGTTGGGGAAATTGCGCGCAAGGTGCTTGCCGCTGACATTGCCGTTGTCGACCGGCTGGATCGGACGCCCGACATATTGCTCGACGCCGCCGCGTTCCTTCACCCATTCGAGGCGGGTGCGCGGCAGACCTTTTTCCACGTCGATTGTCACGTCCGGATCGCTGTAGGGACCCGTCGTGTCGTAGACCGGCAGCGGCGGCTCGCCCGCAGCTTCCGTCTGCACGATCTCGCGCACCGGCACGCGCAATTCCGGCGCAGTTTGCGGCCGCACGTAGATTTTGCGCGAGGCGGGCAGCGGGCCGGTGGTGACCTTGGGGGTGACCAAATCGGCGGCGGTGACCGGCTTGTTCATGATTTCATCTCCGATGCTGTAGTGCTGACGTAGCCCTTGAACGTGAAGAACGCGCCGATCGCCAAAAAGACAATGCCGCAGGCGGTGAAAAAACCGCTGCCGGTTATGAGCGCGCCGCCGATAAATGACACGAAGTTCGGCGCAATGACACGGAACGAGCCGATGCCGGTGAAGACCCAGCCGAGCGCGGTGATCGACGAGTGCCAATCGGGCGTCCAGGTGTGATGCACATTGAGGATGGTCAGGCCGGCGACCAGCAGCAGCACGCCCGAGAAATAAATGAAGTGGTAGCCGGACACGAACTGCTGGGCCATGTCGCGATAGACCGGGCCACTGGCCAGCATGCCGATGCCGATGGCGCAAAACACCGGGCCGACTACTCTCGCGATCGCCTGCGACGACTGCATGGATAATGTCCTGTCCCTTCGCCGGCATGACCCGGATCAGGTTCTAAGGGTTTTTCTCAGCCCAAGTTAAGCACTTCGCGGGCACCCCTCGGAATGCCGCTAATGTAGGCACCGAGGCAGGCGTGTCAATGCAAAGGAGTGCATAGCAGCAAACGGCCGGAATCACATCCTTGGCAGCTCGCTCACCGCCACATTGGCGCTGCCGTAAGCTTCCGCGATCACCCGCAAGGTTGTAGCGTCGAATGCGATGCCGGTGAGGCGCAGCTCGTCGATCGCGGTCTCGACACGCACGCCTTCGCTGTTTTTCTGGAACTCGGCCAGCGCCTGGCCGATCTTGCTCTTGGCGTCGGCGGCGAACGGCTTCAAATCAATCGCCGCCTTTTCGGCCAGCGCCTTCTGCAGATAGGGGATGCCGGCGCGGGCGGCGGCGCCGAGCAGGCCATAGGCGGCTTGCGATTCCACCGCGACCGACAGATCGGTGAGGCGCAGCATCTGATTTTTGGCGTCGAGCGCGGGCTTGCCCCAAATCTGCACGGTCGCCTCCGCGCCGAAACCTAACCAACTCTCCTTTTCGCGCGCCTTCACGCGCAGCGAAATCAGCAGCCGGTCGCCGGAGGCGGCGATGCGGGCGCTCAGCACTTCGATCTCGACTTTCGCGCTAGCGTCCTCGGGATAGTGGTGACCCTTGAGCTGGGCTTCCAAGAGCCGGTTGAGTTCGGTGAACGGCACGTCGATCGGCACGCCGACTGCAAGCTGGCCGTTCTGCATCGGCGACACCAGCTCGAGCTTGGCGGGGAACGGGCAATCCGGCTTGGTCGCTTTGTCGGTGATGCGGGTATCGGCCTGCACGCCGATGGTGAGGGTGACGTTGCGGTCGTCGATTTGCGGCCGCGCGGCTGCGGCGCGCATCGGGCGCATTTCCAGCCACAGCCGCGGCAGGCCCGTTTGGTCGCCGCCGAGCGGGATCGAGCGGCACATCTTGGCCCATTGCGCGCGCGCGATGCGCTCGATGAACGGATCGTTGCGCAGCCGCGTTTGTAAGGCGGCGATCTGCGCGTTGACTTCGCGGTCGATCAGCGGCCGCGCCTCGTTCGATATGTCGAGCTTGAAGCCGGCGAGCGACACCGCACTATTGGCGAGCGCGACCTGGGCGGTGAGGTTCGGCTCGAGCCGCCAGTTGGCGGTGAGCGCGGGCGTGGAATGGACGACCACCTGGCCGCGCAGCTCGGCGCGCTGGTCGAGCACCTGGTTGGTGAGCTTGCCGACGCTTTTGCCGAGCCCGGAGTCGAGCAAGCCGGTGACCGTGCTGGTGAGATTGCCGGCGACGCCTGCGACCTGCCCGGTGATGCGCAGGGTTCCGGTGAGCGGGGTGGCGATCGCCAGTTCGTTCGGCTTGCCGCTCACGGTCATGGCGCCGCGCTCGACCGTGATGCCGATATCGGCCTTCGACAACAGGCTGCTGACCGGATTGTCGTTCTTGCCGGCGAGTTCGCGTGGCGCGGCGGCGTCCATGCTGCGTTGGATGGCGCTGAGCGCGACGACGACCGGCGCGATCACGTATGAGGAGCGGGTGACGGCTTGCAGCGGCGGCGGCGGTTGCAGCGTGGCGATCGCGGTATCGAGGCCGCCGTCGGTTGGGAACAGGCGGTCGAGCGCCCACAGCGTGGCGGCGAAGAAGGCGCCGACGATGCAAGCGCCGCCGAGCGCAATGCGAAACCAGCGCACGCGCGCGAACAGGCGGATCGGCGCCGTGGCGAAATAGATGACCGTATCGAGCTTTCCGCGCATGCGTACCTCGCTCGAGTCGCCGGATGTCGAATCTTAAGGGCGCAGCCGCACATAGCAAGGCGCGCCGCAACAACCGGCGCTAGGCCGGCCGTGCCGACGGCGGGATCGGTGCCAGCGTTTGCAGATGGTAATGGGCGAGCGACTGCATCGCGCCGGTGTCGAGGAATTCGACCACGCGCTCGCTGTTGGCGATCAGTTTTTCTTTGCGCAACTGCTGCATCATGCGGTTGAGATGCGGCACGCTCAAGCCCAGCACATCGGCGATCACCTCCTGCGAGAATGGCAGCGTGAAGCGCGCCGGCTCGGCGCGGCCGACGGCCTTGAGGCGCGCGTGCAGCTCGAGCAGGAAATGCGACAGTCGCTCGACCGGCGTGCGGCGGCCGACGTCGATGACGTGCTCGGCATAGGTGGTCGCCTCCTGCACGGCGACCCAGGTGAGCGCCAGGCCGAATTGCGGGTGCCGGTAGCAAAGCTGTACGTAGGCGTCGAGCGAGCAGACATTCATGCGCAGGTCGGTGATGGTGGTGACCGAATAGACCGCGCGCTGGTAGAAGCTGCCGGGCAGGCCGACGACGTCGCCGGGCAGGATGACGTTGAGAATCTGCCGCTTGCCGTTGCGCAGCAACTTGTAGCGCACGGCATAACCGTCTTTTACGAAGCACAGCTTGCGGTATTCGTAGCCGTCAGCGATGAGGTCGCGCCGCTTGCGGATCACCAATTCGCCGTCGATGATGCCGTCGAGGTCCTTGAAATCGGCGGCTTTGAGATCGACAAGCTGCGACAACCGCGCGACGAACGGATGTTGGTCCAATGCATTGCGGGAGGCCGGCGCGCGCATGGCTCAAAACCAGCACCCAGCGTAACCTCATTCATTAATTTGAATCAATAATCTGCTTTAAAGCGCCTGCGCGCGGCGGTGGGGCAGACTTGCCCTCGCCACTCATTTTCCCTCTGGAGCGGGTGGCATTGACCCAAGCTTCAACTCATGGCCGCGCCGCTCGCGGGCGGCCATTCTTGGCAACGGTGCAAGACCTCAAGCGGACTTAGCTGCAGGGTGTCCGTCATGAAAGCGGACGAAAGTATGCAGAATTGGGCCGACCGCGTCGGTAAACGCGTATCCGCGATCTTCATCGCGATTTTGATCGCGCTGTTCGCCTACGCCTATCTGGGGCCAATTGTCCCGCGCTAACGGCCCTACTCGGCGGCTTCGGCGGCCTTGTGGTGGTGGGGGTCGGTGGGCAACGCCATCTCGGTCGGCAATGCCTTGGGCGAGCGCAGCCGCACGTAGATCTGCATGACGATCAGCGCCGCGCACAGGAAGATGAACACCGCACTGATCGGGTGCTTGACGAACACCAGGATGTCGCCGCGCGAAATCAGCATGGCGCGGCGGAAGTTCTCCTCGAAGCGCGGTCCCAGCACGAAGCCGAGCAGGATCGGCGCCGGGTGGAAATCGAGCAGCAGCAGCAGGTAGCCGACCATGCCGATGAGGACGACTTCGCCGACCTGGAACATGTCGTTGTTGGTCGAGTAGACGCCGATCGCCACGAAGAACATGGCGCTCGGATAGAGATATTTGTAGGGGATCGTCAGCAGCTTCACCCACAGGCCGATCATCGGGACGTTGAGCACCACCAGGATGATGTTGCCGATCCAGAAGCTGGCGATCAGGCCCCAGAAGATATCCGGATGTTCGCTGATGAGCTGCGGGCCGGGCACGATGCCCTGGATCATCAAGGCACCGAGGATCAGCGCCATCACCGCGTCGCCCGGGATGCCCAGGCTCATGGTGGGGATGAAGTCGCCCTGCACCGAGGAGTGCGTCGAGGCTTCCGGGCAGGCGACGCCTTCGATCATGCCGGTGCCGAATAGCTCGGGGGTCTTGGAGATTTTCTTTTCCGTCGCGTAGGAGATGAACGAAGCGATGGTCGGGCCGGTGCCCGGGATGAGCGCGCACAGGCTGCCGATCAGCGTGCCGCGGAACATGGCCGGGATCGAACGGCGGAATTCCTCGCGCGTCGGCCGCAGATCCTTGAATTTCACGTTGGTGTATTTGGTGTCGACCTCGGAGAGCTGATTGACACTCTTCATGAACTCGGCGATGCCGAACAGGCCGAGCGCCAGCGCGACGATTTCCACGCCGTCGAACAAATTGGGGATGCCGAAGGTGAAGCGCGGCGTGCCGGTTTCGATGTCGCTGCCGACAATGCCGATCAGCAGCCCGCAAACGGTCATGGCGACGCCCTTGAGCGGCGAACCGCGCGCCAGCGTCGAGCCGGCCAACAGGCCGAGCAGCATCAGCGAACAGATCTCGGCCGGACCGAATTTAAGCGCCACCACCACCAAGATCGGCGCGAGGAAGATCATCTCGGTGATGCCCCACGAGGCGCCGACGAACGAGGAGATGACTGTGATGCCGAGCGCGGCGCCGCCGCGTCCCCGCTTGGTGAGCGGGAAACCGTCGAGACAGGTGACCGCGTGCGGTGGATGGCATGGCAGATTGAGCAGGATCGAACAGATCGCCCCGCCGTATTGCGAGCCGTAGAACACGCCCGCCAGCATCAGGATGGCGCCGACCGGCTTGATACCGAAAGTGAGCGGCAAAAGGATCGAGATGGTCGCCAGCGGTCCCATGCCAGGCAGCACGCCAACCATGTTGCCGACGAACACGCCGATGAAGCACCACATCACGTTGTGCGGCTCGAGCGCGACGCCGAAGCCGTACCAGAGATCTGTCAGCGCGGTCGTGAACATTAGTGGCCCAATCGGAACAGGGGGAACGGGATCTTCAGGACATAGGAGAACAGCAGCACGCCGAAGAACGTGACACCGGCCGCTAGAACGAGCGAGCCCTTCAGCGTCGCGGTGCGGTCACCGAGTGCGGGCACCAGCACGCAGGCGAAGGTCGCCGGCACCAGGCCGAAAAATTCGCCGAGGATGATGAACAGGATCGGTCCCGCCAGGATGCAGCCCCAGGCGACCCATTCGCGCTCCTTCGGCAGGATGGTCTCGTCGTCGCTGAGCGGGGTCGCGATCGCGGCGCCCAAGATTAGCACGCCGACAAAGATGAGCGTGACCCCGAGCATGAGCGGGAACATGCCTGGACCCATATGGGTCAAGGTGCCCAGCGTATAGGTCATGGAATCGAGCGTGACCGCCGCGCCAAGCAGGGTCATCAGCCCGCCGGCGTAGAAGTCGCGCTTTTTTACCAAAGTGCGGAACAAAAGCGTGTCCTCCAGGCGTTTTTTCTTGCCGATTGTCTCAAGGTGCGAGACGGCTTTCCCTATCTTTAGTCTAGTGCGGGCCGCATTTCCATATACCCCCGGTGGGGCGGGTTGCATCTCGTCAAATAGCCGCATGCAGATGTTTTGTGACCTCGCGGCTAGGGCGCCGTTCCCGGTCGGTTCCTGCGAGCTCGGCGCAGTTCCCGGACAGCGATTCGGCGCTAATTGGCTGGTTTTGACCGGTTTGCCATGCATGCCCGCGCGGCGGCTGGCCGGTTGGTCGGCCGCGTGGGTCCGATAAAGAAGGGGAGTTGGCCGCGCGGTCTGGCGGCTAGCCTGCCGCTTTTTGCGCCGTTAGCGGCGGCACGGGCATCTGTTTCGCCAGGCGGCGCGGCAGTAGCCGCCGCCGTTGATATGACCGTTCGGCACTTTCGGGGATGCGTCTCGAAGCCGCAAAATTTCTTCAGCGCGTTGAACAGCTCATCGGTGTCGAACGATTTCTTGAAAAATTGTATGGCGCCCGGCCGGCCGCCGATTTCCCGCCGCAGGGTCTGCTTGGTCGCCTCGTCGACCGGCCGCCCGCTGATGACGAAGACGGGAATATGCTCGGGCGCCACGCGCTGCGCAACCGATGCAGCAGGTACTTGGCGTCTCCGATCGGCATGAAATTATCGGTTATGATGACGCTCGGTTGCTCCTTGCTCGCGATGCGAAATCCGTGCACGGCGTCCGGCGCGTACAATGTGTCGATGCCGAACTTGCTGAGCCGGCTGGCGAGAAATTCATGAATGGCGGGATCGACGTCGACCACGAGTACGCGCGGACGCTCGTGCACGTCGGCGCCGGTCGCCTGCATCTCCTGCTCGACGATCTGGCTCGTCAGGTTCGGATAGATCTCGGTCAGCGCGGCTTCGATGTTTTTCCAGAATTCGGGCCCCTTGCGGCCGTAGAATAGACCGAGGCTTTCGCAGCGCTCGGCGGTTTCCTGGTCCTGGCTGCCGGTGACCACGACAACCTCGATCGGCTTGCTGCCGGGATCGAGCAGGCGCGAGCAGACCGAAATCCCGTCCATCTCCGGCATGTTGACGTCGACGATCATAATGTCGGGCTGGCTGCGCCGCGCCTTGATCAGCAACTGCATGCCGTTGGTCGCGGTTTCCACCTTGAAGCCCATCTTCATGCAGCGGTCGGCGAGCAAGCGCACGATGGCCGGATCGTCGTCGGCGATCAGCATCTTTGGCACCTTGTCGCGCGGCTCGAAAATGTCCGGCATGTTTTGTTTCCCCCCGTTTTTCAGACGCGCTCGATGGTGGCGAGCAGCGCGTCGAGATTGGCTTCCGCCGTTCCGGGCGCGCCGCGGCCGGCGCGCCGCTCGATGATGGCGTCCTCAAGCGAGGCCGCCGTCGTGCTCACGACCTGGTAATCGAATACGCCGGCAGCGCCGGCGAGCTCGTGCACGAACGATTGGAATTCGTCCGGCACGAATGAGGCATCGGCGCCGTTGCGCAGTTTGTCGCGGAAGCACGCGAGCGTCGCGGCGTCGTCACGCAGACGCTTGGCGAAATCGAATCCGGCCGCGACGAGCTTGATGGACTGCAAATGGCGGCGCACGGTTTCCGCGAGTTTCACCGGATAAAACGGCTTGGCGATCACCGCGACGGCGCCGAGCGCCAGCAATCGCTCGCGTTCGGCGGGCGGCGCACGGCCGGTGATGAAGATCACCGGGACCTTGGCGGTGGCCGGGACTTCACGCAGACGCGCGAGCACCGCCGGCCCGTCCATGCCCGGCATCAGCACGTCGAGGATGATCAGGTCGGGTTGCCAGCCCGGCACGGCCGCGAGCGCCTGCTCGCCGCCCTCGCAGCTCATCACGGCGAAGTCCGCGTCGAAACCGAGCGCGAGCTCGACCACGCCCCGCATCAGGGGATCGTCGTCGACATGAAGAATGCGATACGAATTCACCTCTGCACCCATCGGCAACGTAACCGTATCCGGCGTCAGTTTTGCCTCGGCAACACTTAATTTTTTTCAATGACCCGCGTCCGCGCGCGGCGATCACGTATCATGGTGTGGCACGCGCGCGCGTCTGTAACATGGTAGCTCGCCGGGCCGGCGGCGGCGCGCAAATCGCGCGGCGTGGCTGGCCGCGCGTTTACACGGCGGCAAAAATTTTTCGCTTTCACTAACGAAAACGCCGGTAAACGCGGCCGCCGGTAAATCGGTAGCGCTAACGCTGCGCGCCCATGCGGTGCAGCTTGAGCGCGGCGTAGACGGTGTCGTTGATCGGCGTCGGCACTTTGAGCGCCTGGCCGAGCCGCGACACTTGCCCGGCCAGCCAGTCCAGTTCGAGCCGGTTGCCGCGATCGAGATCGTTGGCCATGGAGGCCTTCATGCCGGCCGCCAGATTCTTGTCGGCGAAGCTCATGCGATCGTCCACGAAGCCCGGTTCGAGCGCGACGCCCTTGGCGCGGCCGACGGCGAATGTCTCCGCCATGATGCTGCGGAACAGCGCACGCGTATCGGGATCGGCCAGGATCGGACCCATGCTCGAGCGCATGAGCGCGGTGGCGCCCGAGGTCCCGGTCAGGAAGATGAATTTGTGCCAGCGGTCGACGCTCGATATTGTCGGATTGGGTCGATGTTGATGCCGGCCGATTTTGCCGCCTGCACGAAGGCCACGAGGTTGGCGTCGGCGCGGCCGTCGATGGTGCCGCAGATGATGCTGTGGAACGGGCCGGTCTGTTTGATGACGCCCGGGCGGTCGATCACGGTGACGACGTAAGTGATGCCGGGGATGGCGCGCTCCGCACCCACGATCGGGGCGATGCGCTCGTAGCTGTCGACGCCGTTCTGCAACGTGATGAGGCGGGTTTGGGGGCCGAGCAGCGGACGCGCGGCCTCGGCGCCCTTTTCGGTATCCCACAGCTTGACCGCGAACAGCACGAAGTCGACCGGGCCGACGCTCTTGGGGTCGTCGGTGATGTTCGGCTTCGGCAGGTGCACGTTGCCATGCGTGCTCTCGATGCGAAGGCCGTCCTTGCGCATGGCCTCGAGATGGGCGCCGCGCGCGATGAAGAACACGTCGAGCCCGGCCGCCGCCATGCGCGCGCCGAAGTAACCGCCGACCGCGCCCGCCGCCATGACCGCAATACGCATTGCCTTGCTCCTTCAAAAAGGGCTGCAACGTATAGCCCGCTCGGGGCTGCCGGCCAACGGCAGGCGGCGGGGTCTCACAAGCGATTGATCTTGGCGATGCGGCGGATCACCTCCGGCGGCGTCTCGTCGTCGGCCTTGGTCTTGAGTGCCAGCGCCTTGCGCGCGGCCGGCCGTTCCAGACAGCGCGTGAGCCAGGCCTTGAGGTTGGGCACCGCGGAAAGATCCATATCGACCGCGCGGCTGATGACGGCGGCGACGTTGAGATCGGCCACCGTAAAATCGCTGCCGAGCAGATAGTTTTGCGAGACCACCGCCGTGTCGAGCACCTTAAACGGCGCTGCCAGAACCTTGAGCGCCTCGTCGCGCTTTCCGGCATCGCGCTCGGCCGCCGGCAGCCGCAAGGCGTGCAGCGACCAGATGTTGACGCCGCGGTCGACCTCGTTGAGCGCCCACGAGGTCCATTGCCAGGTCTTGGCTTCGCCTTCGAGCGTGCCGGGATAGAGTTTGCCGGTGGAATGTTTCTTGGCGAGGTAGAGCGTGATCGCCAGCGACTCGAACAGCACGAAACCGCCGTCGTCGATGAAGGGCAGGCGCCCGTTCGGATTGAGGCTGCGGAACTCCGGCGCGCGGGCACCGGCCTCGCCGATCTCGATCGGCAGGTGCTCGTAGGCGAGCCCGAGTTCTTCCGCCATCCAGAGCGCGCGAAAGGCGCGGGTGCGGGCGATGCCATAAATGCGTAAGGACACGCGGGTCTCCCCAAGTTTGCGGCCGAGTTTATCCGAAAGCCGCGGCCGTGGGCCAACCTCGCAAAAAATTGCCCGGCGCGCGGGCCGCGGCTGGGCTGGGGCGAACCCGCATCGAGACAACCCGAGCACAGGCCATGGGTCGCGCATTGATCGTCGGCGGCTCGCTCGGCGGCTTGTTCGCCGGCCTGCTGCTGCGCCAGGCCGGTTGGGACGTGACGGTGTTCGAGCGCAGCACCGGCGATCTCGCCAGCCGAGGCGTGGGGCTCGGCACACATGTCGAACTGTTCGACATCATGCGCCGGCTAGGCATCACCGTCGACGAATCGATCGGCGTTTTATTCTCCTCGCGTTTTTGCTTTGGGCGCGACGGGTCGGTGATCGCGCGGCTGCCGTTCGACAAAATTCTTACCTCCTGGACGCTGCTTTACCGCGCGCTGCGGCGGCAACTGCCGGACGCCTGCTACCGGCCAGGCATGCAGCTCGAGGATATTGCCCGGCACGATGGCGGCGTCAGCGCACTGTTCGCGAACAGCACAAAAGTGGAAGGCGATCTCCTGGTCGGCGCCGACGGCCTGCATTCCACCGTGCGGGCGCGCGCCTTCGCGGCGCCCGCGCCAAGCTACGCCGGCTATGTCGGGTGGCGCGGCGTCATCGAGGAACGCGCGATGCCGCAAGCCGTGCGCGCCGAGCTGGTCGAGTCCTACGCCTTCTTCCTGCCGGCGCATGAGATGATGCTGTCCTATCTGCAGCCGGGCGCCGCCGACGACATCAGGCCGGGGCGGCGGCGCATGAACTGGCTCTGGTATCATCCGGTCAATGCGGCCGCGCTGCGCGATATGTCGACCGACGCGGCCGGCCGCCATCACGCGGCGATTCCGCCGCCGCTGATCCGACCGGATGTGATCGCCGCGTTTCGCGCCGATGCGCGCGCGCTCCTGCCGCCTCAATTCCTGGCGCTGATCGAAGCGACGCCCGCGCCGTTCTTCCAGCCGATTTTCGATCTCGAGTCGCCGCGCCTGGTCGCCGGGCGCGTGGCGCTGCTGGGAGACGCCGCTTTCGTGGCGCGGCCCCATGTCGGGGCCGGCGTCACCAAGGCGGCGTTGAACGCAGCCTGGCTGACCGACGCACTGATCGCCAACTCCGATATCAAGGCGGCGCTCGCCACCTATGACGCGCAGGCGCGCGCCTTCGGTTCGGCGCTGGTGGCGCGTGCCCGTTTTCTCGGCGGCTATCTGGAAGACCCGCCGCGCGCGGGGCTCAACGCCGATCCGGTGAAGCTGATGCAGGCGATCGGCGCGCCGCTGCGCGATATCCGGGAACTGGCGGGCACAATGTAATTTTAGAATGCTGCGCGCGGCCGCAACGATGCGTAAAAAATTGCCCGGCGCCAAGGCCGGGCAAGTTTGGGGAGGTTCGACGGAAAACTAGTAGAGGCCGGCGGGGCGCGTGACGTTCCAGGACATGCGCGCATCACGCGCGGGCATCCGCCGCGCGGTCTGCGCCGGCGGTGTCTGCGGCAGCACGATCACCTTGGCGCCGACCTGCACGCGGCTGTAGAGATCTTCCACGTCCTCGTTGGTGAGACGGATGCAGCCCGACGACACCTGCTTGCCGATGGTGGTCGGATCGTTGGTGCCGTGGATGCGATATTCGGTGCCGCCGAGATACATGGCGCGCGCGCCGAGCGGATTGCCGGGGCCACCCGCGACCATGCGCGGCAAATAAGGCTGACGCGCGATCATTTCCTGCGGCGGATACCAATCCGGCCACTCGGACTTGCGCGCGACCTGCTTGACGCCCGACCAGGTGAAGCCTTGCCGGCCGACGCCGATGCCGTAGCGGATCGCCTTGCCGTTGCCGAGCACGTAATAAAGGAAAGTGTGCGGGGTATCGATGACAACGGTGCCGGGCGCCTCGTTACTGGCGTAGTTTACGACCTGCCGCTGCAGGCGCGGATCGCGCTGCGCGTCCTCGGCCTGATCGTTCTGTTCGATCGGTGCGTACTGCGGCGCGGACGGCGAGTTATAGGCGAAGCGCTGCTGGGCCTGCGCGGCTCCGCACGACAAAGCGGCGGCGGCGATCAGCGCGGTCAGCGAGCCGATTGAATAAAACTTTACGGACATGACAGCCTCCGACGAATTCCTCGTCCCTGTTCGTCGGGGCAAGCGTTGGGCAGGTTCAAAGGTTCCGGTTTGCGGCCGGCGCAAATGCATGACGGCAGGGGGAACCAGTCGGTTCCCCGCGCGTTGGGGGCACTTTCGGCCGCTAATCCTTGGCTTTGCGCCAGCCCACCACCGCGTCCGGCACGCTGTCGGTCGAGGCGTAATAGGGCTTGATGTCGATGAGCGGCGTGCCGTCCAGGCAATCGAGCCCGACCACAGAGAGTATGCCGCCCTCGATGCCGATGAGCTTCACCACGCCCATGGCGATCGGGTTGGGGCGTGCCGGCGAGCGCAGCGCAAAGGTGCCGTGCTGGGTGCCGTAATGGCTCGGCACCTGCAGCACTAGGTCGCGCTGCGCATGGTTCATCCAATAGAGCAGCACCAGATGACTGCAGGTTTCGGCGTCCTTGAGTGCAGGCTGCCAGCGCGGATCGACCTCGACCGTGCAGACCGCATCGGATTCGCGGGCGTTTTTCGGGCAGTCCTTGCGATGCGTCCAGGGCGTGCGGATGCGGCCGATGTAATAGAGGCCGGCGTCGTAAGCCTCGGGCAGTTCGGCCGCTACCTCGCCGTCGCGGCTGCCGAAGTCCTTGCTGGTCATGGCCTTAGCCCTTCCTTGCTCAAATCCATCATGGATTGCCGGGTCAAGCCCGGCAATGACGGCTCTCAATAGGCTTGCCGGCAGCCGTTTCAACGTATAAAGATATCTTTATATAGTGGGAACAGGCCCAATTATGCCCGATAGCGCCCGGCTCGCTTTCGATGCCCTCAACGCGGCCCTCAAGGCGGCCGGCGAGGAGACGCGCTTGCGCGTGCTGGCGCTGCTTTCCGAGGCCGAGCTGACCGTGTCCGACCTCACCGACATCCTGCGCCAGTCGCAGCCGCGCATCTCGCGCCATCTCAGGCTGCTGGCCGAGGCCGGCTTGATCGAGCGCTTCCGCGAGGGCACCTGGGCGTTCTTTCGCTTGGCCGAACACGGCGGCGGCGCCGAAGTAGCGCGCGCGCTGCTGGCGCGGCTCGATCCGGCCGACCAGACCATCGCGCGCGACCGCGCCCGGCTTGCCTCGGTCCGCCAGGCGCGCGCCGCCGCGGCGCAGGCTTACTTCCGCGCGCACGCCGCCGAGTGGGACCGCATCCGCAAGCTGCACGTCGCCGACGCCGCGGTGGAAGACGCGATCCGCGCGGCGCTTGCCGGCAAGCCGTTCAGGTCGCTTTTGGATCTCGGCACGGGCACGGGACGTATGCTGGAATTGTTCGGCCCCGAGATCGAACGCGGCCTCGGCCTCGATCTGTCGCTCGACATGTTGCAGCTCGCGCGCGACCGGCTGGAGCGCGCCGGCTTGAAGCATTGCAGCGTGCGGCAGGGCGACATTTACGATCTGCCGCTCGCCAACGATTCCTTCGACGCCGTCATCCTGCACCAGGTGCTGCACTTCCTCGACGACGGCGCGCGCGCGATCAAGGAGGCAGCGCGCGTGCTGCGCCCGGGCGGGCGGCTGCTGGTGGTTGATTTCGCGCCGCACGTGCAGGAATTCCTGCGCGAGCAGTTCGCGCACCGGCGCCTGGGTTTTGCGCCGGAGACGGTGACGCAATGGATGACGGCGTCCGGGCTCGAGCCGGTGCTGCACAAGTCGCTCGCGCCCGAGCCCGGCTCCGACGGCAAGATAGCGGTGTCGCTGTGGCTCGCGCGCGACGCCCGCGCGCTGATTGCCTCGGCTAAGCGCGAGGTGGCTTGATGAACGAGAACCCGCGCCTCAGCCGCTTCATGCCGGCCGGTCACCGCCGGATCGCGGTGTCATTCGAATTTTTTCCGCCGGCGACCGAGGAGATGGAGAAGACCCTGTGGGATTCGATCGAGCGGTTGAAGCCGCTCGACCCCCAATTCGTCTCGGTTACCTACGGGGCCGGCGGCTCGACGCGCGAGCGCACGCACGCGACGGTCAAGCGTATCCGCGCGGAGACGCGGCTGATCCCAGCCGCGCATCTCACTTGCGTCGCCGCCACCCGCGAGGAAGTGGACACTATCGTGCGCAATTATCACGCGGCCGGCGTGCGCCACATCGTGGCGCTGCGCGGCGATCCGGTGGGCGGCGCCGGCGCGCGCTACGCGCCTCATCCGGGCGGCTATCTGAACGCGGCGGATCTGGTCGGCGGCATCAAACGCATTCATGGCGATTTCGACGTCTCGGTCTCCGCCTATCCGGAAAAACATCCCGACTCCCCGACGCTGGAAGCCGACATCGACATGCTGAAAGCCAAGGTCGACGCCGGGGCCAGGCGCGCGATGACGCAGTTCTTCTTCGAGAACGACGTGTACTTTCGCTATCTCGATCGCGTGCGGGCGCGTGGCATCGACATTCCGATCGTGCCCGGAATTCTGCCGGTGCAGAACTTCAAGGCGGCGACCAATTTCGCCGCGCGCGCCGGCGCCTCGGTGCCGGTCTGGCTCGCCGAGCGTTTTCAGGGCTTGGACAACGATCCGACCACCCGCAAGCTGATTGCCGCGGCGGTTGCCGCCGAACAAGTGATCGATCTGTTCGACCGCGGCGTCACCAATTTTCACTTCTACACCATGAACCGCGCCGACTTGGTCTACGCGATCTGCCATTTGCTGGGCTTGCGGCCGGCGGTGCAGGGGGCGGCGCAGTGAGCGTGCGCAACGAGTTCATCGAGCTGCTGCGCCAGCGCATTTTGGTGCTGGACGGCGCTATGGGCACCATGATCCAGGCGCTCAAGCTGGACGAGGAGGGCTACCGCGGCGCGCGCTTCGACGCCTGGAACCGCGAGGTGCGCGGCAACAACGACCTGCTCAATCTGAGCCGGCCGGAGGCGGTGCGCGACATCCATCTGGCTTACTTCCGCGCCGGCGCCGACATCGTTTCCACCAACACGTTCTCCTCCACCAAGATCGCGCAGGCCGATTACGGCATGGAGGGCATCGCCTACGAGCTCAACCATGCGGGCGCGACGCTGGCGCGTGAAGCTGCCACCTTGGCCGAGAAAGAAGACGGCCGCCGCCGCTTTGTCGCAGGCGCCTTGGGGCCGACCAACCGCACCGCCTCGATCTCGCCGGATGTTTCCAATCCCGGCTTCCGCGCCATCACCTTCGACCAGTTGCGCGAGGCCTATGGCGAGCAAATCAAGGGCCTGATCGACGGCCGCGCCGATTTGCTGTTGATCGAAACCATCTTCGACACGCTCAACGCCAAGGCGGCTATCTACGCCATCATGGAAGCCTGCGAGGCGTGCGGGCTCGATATCCCGGTCATGATTTCCGGCACCATCACCGACCGCTCCGGCCGCCTGCTGTCGGGGCAGACGCCGGCGGCGTTCTGGAATTCAGTGAAGCACGCTCAGCCCGGTCACCATCGGCTTGAACTGCGCGCTCGGCGCCAAGGAAATGCGCGCCCATATCGAGGAAATCGGCCGCGTGGCCGACACGTTCGTCTGCGCCTATCCGAATGCCGGCCTGCCCAACGAATTCGGCTATTACGACGAAAGTCCGGAATATATGGCCGAGTTGCTTGGCGAATTCGCGCAATCCGGCCTGGTCAACGTGGTCGGCGGCTGTTGCGGCACCACGCCGGAACACATCGCAGCGATTGCCAAAGCCGTTGCTGGCATGACGCCGCGTGCGATCCCCGAGGTGCCGCGGCAGTTGCGGCTGTCGGGCCTGGAAGCCTTCACGCTCACGCCGGAAATACCGTTCGTGAATATCGGCGAGCGCACCAACGTCACCGGTTCGGCGAAATTCAGGAAATTGATCACTGCCGGCGACTACGCCAGCGCGCTCTCAATCGCGCGCGAGCAGGTGGAGAACGGCGCGCAGGTGATCGACGTCAACATGGACGAGGGCCTGCTCGACTCGGAAGCGGCCATGGTGACGTTCCTCAATCTGATCGCCGCCGAGCCCGACATCGCGCGCGTGCCGGTGATGGTCGATTCGTCGAAATTCTCGGTGATCGAGGCCGGCCTCAAATGCCTGCAAGGCAAGCCGGTGGTGAATTCGATCTCGATGAAGGAGGGCGAGGCGGCCTTCATCGAGCACGCCAAGACCGTGCGCCGCTACGGCGCGGCGGTGGTGGTGATGGCCTTCGACGAAAAGGGCCAGGCCGACACGCTGGAACGCAAGACCGCGATTTGCAAACGCGCCTACGACATCCTGACCAAACAGGTGGGCTTCCCGCCCGAGGACATCATTTTCGATCCGAACATCTTTGCCATTGCCACCGGCATGGAGGAACACAACGGTTACGGCATCGCCTTCATCGAGGCAGCGCGCTGGATCCGGGCGAACCTGCCGCACGTGCATGTGTCGGGCGGCGTTTCCAATCTATCATTCTCGTTCCGCGGCAACGAACGCGTGCGCGAGGCCATGCATTCGGTGTTCCTGTTCCACGCCATCAAAGCCGGCATGGACTTAGGCATCGTCAACGCCGGACAGATTGCGGTTTATGACTCGCTCGATCCGGAATTGCGCGGAGCTTGCGAGGACGTGGTGCTCAACCGCCGGCCGGACGCTTCCGAGCGGCTGCTGGCGCTGGCGGAAAAATTCCGCGGCAAAGGGCAGGAGGCCAAGGAAGTCGATCTCGCCTGGCGCGAGCGGCCGGTCGAGAAGCGGCTGGCGCATGCGCTGGTGCACGGTATCACCGACTTCATCGAGGCCGACGTCGAGCAGGCGCGCAAGGAGAGCAAGCGCCCGCTCGACGTGATCGAAGGCCCGCTGATGGACGGCATGAATATCGTCGGCGACCTGTTCGGCTCCGGCAAAATGTTCCTGCCGCAGGTGGTGAAATCGGCGCGCGTGATGAAGCAGGCGGTCGCTTTTCTGATGCCCTACATGGCGCAGGAGAAGGATGGCCGCGCGCACAATTCGTCCAACGGCAAGATCGTGATGGCGACGGTCAAGGGCGACGTGCACGATATCGGCAAGAACATCGTCGGCGTCGTGCTTCAGTGCAACAATTACGAAGTGGTCGATCTCGGCGTTATGGTGCCGGCGGCGAAGATCCTGGAGACCGCGCGCAACGAGAAGGCCGACATTATCGGTCTGTCCGGCCTGATCACGCCGTCGCTCGACGAGATGTGCCACGTGGCGGCCGAGATGGAGCGACAGGGCTTCGAAATGCCGTTATTGATCGGCGGCGCGACCACCAGCCGCGTGCACACGGCGGTGAAGATCCATCCGAACTACAAACGCGGCCAGGCGGTCTACGTCAACGACGCCAGCCGCGCGGTCGGAGTGGCGCAGGCGTTGATGTCGGGCGAGGCCAAAGGCAATTACGTCGCAGAGCTGCGCGGCGAATATAGCAAGCTCGCCGCCGCGCACGCGCGCGCGCAGGCCGACAAGGTGCGGCTGCCGCTTGCCGCCGCGCGCGGCAACGCGCCCAAGCTCGACTGGTCGGGCGCTTACGTGCCACCAATGCCGAGTTTCATCGGAACCAGGACGCTCGCCGATTATCCGATCGCGGAACTCGTCGATTACATCGACTGGACGCCGTTCTTCTCGACCTGGGAGCTGAAGGGCAAATATCCTGCCATTCTCGACGACGCCAAATTCGGGCAGGTGGCGCGCTCGCTGTTCGAGGATGCCCGCGCCATGTTGGATAAAATCGTCGCCGAGCGCTGGTTCACAGCGAGCGCGGCGTTCGGCTTCTGGCCGGCGGCAGCCGAGGGCGACGACATTCTCATTTACGCCAACGAGGCGCGCGATAGGCCGGTCGCGACGCTCCACACGCTGCGGCAGCAACTATCCAAGCGCGACGGCCGCTTCAACGAGGCGCTCAGTGACTTCGTCGCGCCGCGCGCCAGCGGCCTGGCCGATTACGTCGGCGCTTTTGCCGTTACCGCCGGCATCGGCGAGGATGCGGTGGCCGAGCGCTTCAAGCGGGCGAACGACGATTATTCCGCCATCATGGTCAAGGCGCTGGCCGACCGGCTGGCGGAAGCCTTCGCAGAAAGATTGCACCAGCGCGTGCGCCGGGAATTCTGGGGCTACGCGGCCGACGAAAAATTGTCCGGCGACGAACTGATCGCCGAAAAATACCGCGGCATCCGCCCAGCGCCCGGCTATCCGGCGCAGCCCGACCATACCGAGAAGGGCACGCTGTTCCGCCTGCTCGAGGCCGAGCGGATCGGCGTCAAGCTGACGGAGAGCTTCGCCATGACGCCGGGCGCAGCGGTCAGCGGGCTCTATTTCAGCCATCCGCAGAGCCATTATTTCGGCGTCGGCAAGATCGAGCGCGACCAGGTCGAGGGCTACGCCAGGCGCAAAAACTGGAGCGTGGCGGAAGCCGAGAAGTGGCTGGCGCCGATCCTCAATTATGAGCAGCGCGCCGCGCCCAGCATCGTGGCGGCGTGACGGAGCATGAAAAAACAAAACACCGGAGAGGGGGCTCTCCGGTGTTTGAATTGTCGCCCGGGCTTTACGCCCTTATTCTTGGTTCGGCGTCGTCGCTTCCCTCTTGAACTCAGAAGGCTCCCAGTAAGATCGCGCCAACGAAAACAAACACGGCGCATACGGCGAGCACATTCATTCTCAAGGCAAGGTCCACGGCAAGTGCCTCCCTTGTTGATGTGACGTCAAACTAGCAGGAAACGCGCTTGCCCTGAAGTGGGTTGCAAGCCCCGCCTACGAAATTTGCATGACATGTCATGCGCGGCGGGAATGGCGGTAGCAAGCGCTTGATCGTGCGCCACAATAAATCGTTGTGCGATGCAATGGAGCGGTGCAAAAATTTGTGCGCACTGCATTTATGCGGAAATTCCTGGACATACGCGGCAAAACTGCCCAGGTTCCTGCCACTTGAAAAACCAGTCACGCAAATATGCATGCGTTGCGCGTGGCGGCTCGGCTGGATAAATTGCGCGCGCCGCAATTCATGAATCTGTCATCAGTCTCACGTCAGGAAACATCCATGCTCAGCTTGCGGCGTTCGATTCTTCGCTTTGATTGTTTGCGGCGCGGCCGCGTTGCTAGCAGCAGCCGCCCCGACGCCGGCAAACGCGCAGAGTTGGCCGCAGCACCCGGTCAAATTCATCATTCCGCTCGGCCCTGGCTCCGGCGTCGACATCACCGCGCGCGTATTCGCCGATAAATTGTCGGCCAAATGGGGCCAGCCGGTGGTGGTCGAAAACCGGCCGGGCGGCGACGCCTTCATCGCGATCACCGCGGTGATCGGCGCGCATGACGATCATGTTCTGCTGTTTGCCCCGGCCTCGACCTTTACCGCGCACCCACTGCTGCACGAAAAGCTGCCCTACGACATCAACGATCTGGTGCCGATCGCGCGCGTGACCAATACGCTGATCGCGCTCGGCGTGCCGACGGCGCTCGGCGTCGGCAGCGTCAAGGAACTGGCCGCCAAGATCAAAGCCACGCCGGGCAAGCTGAATTACGCTTCGGTGACGGGGGCCAACGATCTGATGTGGGCGGCGTTCCTGAAAACCGAAAAGCTGGAAATGGCCAAGGTGCCGTACAAGGATCCGGTGACGGCGATTAACGATCTGTCCGAGGGGCGCATCCAGGCCTTTGTCGGGGCTTATGCCATCATGCGGCCGCGCGTGCTGGCCGGCAAAGTGAAAGTGATCGCCTTGACCAACCTGCAGCACGCCGCGGCGCTGCCCGACATTCCGACCGGCAAGGAGGCGGGCTACAAGTCGCTGGAATTCGACGGCCTGGTCGGCCTGCTCGGGCCGCGCGGAATGCCGCAGGCGGCGATCGACCGTATCGCCGCCGATGTCCGCGCAGTCGCTTCTGAGCCGGAGGTGGTGGCGCGCCTGAGCGCCACCGGGCAGGTGGTCAATCCGGGATCGCCGGCCGAATTTAAAGCCGCGCTCGACGCCCAACGCGCGACCGTGTCGGAGATCGGCAAGGTTCTGGGGATCAAGCCGGCGAACTAAGGCAGCTATTTTTCGGGAGCAAGGGCGATCTTTTGATCGCATCCTCAAGATCGACGACGAACGGAACATGTTTGTCGGAGCCGGACTTCTCCCACGTGGAAGCCGTCACCGTATGCGGACCGGAAAATTTGAAGTTGCCCGATACCCCACCCAAAAGGAACTTTAACCGCACTGTGACGTTGTTTGTCTAGATCGGCCCTGGGTGGCAATCATGACATATCAAAACGAACTGGACACTAATCGGCGCAGCGACGTAATTGACGATATCTACTACACGCATTGGATTATCGTTAGTGCTGTTGCGCTCGTGATGGTCATCGTGGCCGTGGCCTTCACGAGTACGGAGAAGTATCCGGACATGCCCCAAACAACCACGTCAGTTATTGCTCCTGCTCCGCCGCCTTAAACGAGCAGCTGCCTGACGATGTCCGTTGTTTGTTAAAAGCAAACGCAATGTTTGCTAAACCCGATCCTGATTACCTCGATAGAATAGATACGCACGATGCTATGCGGACTGCTGTTGAGCAAAATCGCCGGCCTTGTCGTGCGTCGCGGCTAAAGCCAATTAATTCCCGCCAGCGGCAGCACGCGCTGAAGGATCGCCCCCGCGCAGATCAGCACCACAAGCAGTTTGAGAAGATATGCCAACCGGCGTTCATTGACGAACTTTTCGATGGCCCAAAAGCAAATCGCGCCAACGACGCAAATAATCAGAACTCCGATCAAGACCGAAAGCATGGCAATCCCCCTGTATTGGTGTGACAGCAAGCCTCGGCTAACAAGGCCCGCGACCGTTATGTTACTTGGCCATCCGCCAAGCGAACAGAACCACGGCGGCGCCAATCGCCGCCGCGATGACCGTCGTCACCAATCCGCCGGCCAGCGCCAGCAACAATCCGATATGATAGCCGACGAATGCGCCGGCAATACCCACGAGTGCGCTTGTGACGATGCCGCGGGTCGATCCGGAGAATTGGCGGGCAAGCCAGGACGGCCCCGCAAGCCGGTCGAAGAGAATGCCGGCGACGACGCCAATGACGAGAACGAGAAGAAACGTTACGACCGGGTCTGTGGCGTGCATGGCTTAGGCCGCCTTTACTGGTTTGGATTTGAATGTCGCGTGAGTGACGGATATGGCCGTGCCGCCGGAGCTGCTGGCGATATCCACCAGTGCGTCGAGTTGCCTCGTCAAGTGCTTTGACAAGACTGGTGCCAAGCCCAGGCTTGGTCTGGCTTGCGCTCACGTCCGGCTTGCCGACCCCATTATCGGACGACCGTCAGCTTCCAGTCGGTCCCCGAGACTCCGTAGGAAACGATGATCGCCGCGTCCGGCTTCTCGCCGGGGAATGCATGCTTCAATGCGTTCATCACCAATTCGGTGACAATCAACCCGAGGCTCACGGCGTCGCGTGAAGTCGTGGTGCCGGCGTCGGCTTCGACCTTGAGCGTAACCGGCCGGCTGTCGCCGATCATCGATTGCGCCAGAGTTTCACATAGTTTGGTAAGGTATTGGCCAATCTCGATTGGCTTGCCGCCTCCGACGACATGCAAATGCTGCTGGACGGCGGCGACCGACAGAACGCGCTGATGCGCATCTTCCAATTGCAACCGCGTCTCCTCCGACTGGACGGTTCGCGCCTTGATGAGCAGGATACTGGCGATGATTTGCAGGCTGTTGGCGACGCGGTGCTGCATCTCCTCCAAAAGCATATCCTTTTCCCGCAACAGCTCCTGCACCTTTCGCTCAATGGCCCGGCGGTCGGTAACATCCTCAAACGCCAGCAACACCGTGCTATGGCCGCCCTTTTCATAAAAGACTTTGCGCGCATTCAGCAGCATGACGCGCTGGCCGATCGCCGGAAACTTGCGGTCGACCTCATAGCCCTCAACGGTTGCCTGGCCGTTGGAGATCGTTCCTAATAGCTCGCGAAGCTCCGGGATGTCCCATTGACCGCCGTCGATCTCGTAAAGCAGGTGACCGCGGACGTCGTCGCGGACAAGCCGAAAGGTGTCGTAGAAGGAGCGGCTCGCAGCAATGACGCGGAGGTCGTGGTCGAGCACCACGAGGGGATCGCGGACGGTATCGACGACAGCGTGCGCGAGCGTGATTCCGTCTTCCACGTTGACGAATGGTGACTCCTTCGACAGCGTCGAAGTTAACATGTGATCCTTTCGCCCCGCTTTCGAGCGGTGGCAAGGCAGCGCGAATTTTTATAAAGGTGGCGCTAACGCCGGGACGCTCCTGTTGAGCGCCCAATTATTATAAGTATGCGCTTATGTTTGCGAATAGTCGAGGACTTCGCGATCACGATTAAGGCACGGAATGGCAAGCGCTTGTCGTTCGGGGACCGACGAAATGCCGATCAAAGGACGAACACGTCAATAAACGCAACCATATCGGTCGAGCGCAGCGCCGAAGACAAGATCGCAGCATGTCGAAGGTCGAAAGATCGGCTGTTACCGACGGAAACAAAGCCGGCCGAGCGCATTGGCATATGACAAGCTCCCGTTGATTGGAGCTTCCACCGACAAATTGGAGCGACCATGCAAAACAGTTTTTTGCCAACGAAGTTTATTGTTCCCGCAATGATTCTCGCCACCTTGGCGTTGCCGATGGCGGCGCAGCCGCAAGGCACGCTACGCGGCGCCGACAATGGCGCCCGACAGGGCGAACACGAGGCTGGTCCGCTCGGCGCAATAGTCGGCGCAACCGTCGGCGCTGTTGCCGGCACGGTCGGCGGCATCCTCGGCGTCGAGGATCGCCCGCGCTTTCGCGAATATGTCATCCACGAGCGGCATCCATCTTATCGTTATGACAATGACTTCCGCGTCGGCGCCATGTTGCCGGAAAGCGGCATCACTTATTACGACGTGCCGGCCGAATACCACGTGCAAGGCTACCGCTACGCCTATGTGAACGACCACGCCGTGCTGGTCGATCCGCGCATACATCGCATCGTTCAGATCATAGATTAAGCTCCGACATTGAGGGAATAACAAATGTTGAAAGTCATTTCACTGAGCGCACTAGCTGCTTTGGCCGTGGCGGCGATTGCTACCCCGCAGCCTGCTTTCGCGCGCGATGGCGGCGCGATCGCAGCCGGCGTCATTGGCGGCCTGGCTGTCGGCGCGATCATCGGCTCGCAGGCCAATGGCGATTATTACGGCGCGCCGATCAACGCGCGACGGTCGCGGAAATCGGCAAGATTCTGGGGATCAAGCCGGCGCAGTAGGGCGTGCGCTTATGGATTAAGGCGAGCCACGGGTAGCCGGTGACCATTTTTCCCTCAAAAGCAGACATTCATTGCGGCAGTCGGTATGTCCGTTGATTGCCACATGGCGACATTGTGCGCTTGGCTCGGAATAGATTAACGAGACGGCGGTCCCGCCGCGCTCGCATTCGGTGCATACATTTCAGTGAAACGCCGACTCTCGCGACATATTACTGCAGAAATGGATGAAGCATCTGCCTGCCGAAGCCTCGTGGGAAGCTTGCGTCACCGATGCCATACGCATCCGGCAGTTGGCCCTTCGGCATATAGTAGGTGCCAAAAAGCACATCCCATATTGCAAACGTTCCTGCGAAGTTGCGCGTGCCGCCGCGGTCGAGCGCGGTGTGGTGCCACCGATGGAAAACCGGCGTGGCCAGGAAGTATTTGAACGGCCCCAGCGTCCAGTCGAGATTGGCATGTACGAAGGCCGAATGAGCGATAGTAAACGGGCCGACCACCACCATCACATTGGGCGAAATCCCGGCGAGTAGGAGCAGCACGTCGACAGCGATGGTGCCGAGGAAAAGGTTTATCGGATGAAACCGTGCTGCTGAAATCCAATCCAGCTCCTCGGATGAATGGTGCACGGCATGGTACTTCCACAGATTCGTGGAATGAAAAGCACAATGATTCCAATACAGCAGAAAATCCGAAGCCACTACGAAGGTAATCGCTTGTACCCAAAGCGGCAGCTCCGACAATGGTCCATGACCGTTATCATAGAACTTGATCAGGGCATCGGTGCCATGGATGTCGAATACCAACGCCGCGCCAATAACCAAAAGACCGATACGCAGGAAGCGCGCCATCAGCGGAATAAAGAACCAATAGCATAGGTCGGTTACTATTTCGCGCTTGCGCCACCACGCAGGACCGGGATTGCATGCGGACCAACGAGCAAGCAAGGCGAATATGAGGCCAAGGACGATCGAAATCGGCAGGATTTTGAGCAGGCTGCCGCCGGCGACCTCGAGAACGGAAAGCAGTTCAGTGAGCACGGCGTCCCGTATCTATAAGCGACATTATTCACTGGATTGGAATGAAAGAGGCCGCCGGCTAAGGCGGCCCCATTTGCATGCGCTCAGACATTCGAAGTGTTTTCTTATTGGAGCGGGGTCGAGATGCTCGTGAACTTAGCGTTGAGTTGAGTACCGAGAGAATTCACGACCGCAATAATCGCAACGGATATGCCTGCGGCGATCAAGCCATATTCGATCGCGGTGGCGGCGGACTCGTTCTTCAAAAATTGGACAAGCTTGGACATTGGATAACTCCTGCACGGGTCGTACCCAAACGCCGGTTTAGCTCGGCATGATTAAAACAAAGTGGCCGCCGAACAACATGAAGCTCAGGAATTATACGTTGTGCGCGCGGTTCTAGATTTGCTGTTTTTGCATTTGTCTCCGAGGCAAGCATAAAAAAATTGAATTGCTCGTCTGCGAGAAAATACGATGCCGCTGTTAGCAAACATTGCCAATCTCCAAACAAGCGGTCGCAGTCGTCCGCTGTCCCATCGCGAAATGCGTTCTAACCGGCTGACTTTCTTGAAAAGGGATGATGGCTTCGATGTTTGCTTCGAGTCAAAACAGATATCGCCATAAGGCGACGTCCGCTCTATCCCCAATAACAAGCTTTCGCCGGCGCATTCGCAGCACCATAATTTGCGCACCGGCAACGAATCCTTATCCTTAACGAATTCCCACGGCGCCAGCGTTGAAGCCTCGTTAAAGAAACTGATCGCATTTTCGCATGCATGAAGAGCGCTGTCCGCTTCTATCTTGCCGGCACGGTCGTGCTGCTGGCGCTCGCCGGCTGCGGACGCAGCTTCTTTCAGGGCGAGCGCGCGGCCTGGCGGCATGAGGCCGAGGTCACCTGCCTGAAGTCGGGCGCGGTCAAGCTCGGTGCCGGCGTTGTGCAGATGCAGCCGATCGAAGGCCCCGGCATGTGCGGCGCTGATTTCCCGCTCAAGGTGGCGTTGCTGGGCGAAAGCACGGCCATGAGCTACGCCGACGATCTGCGTCCGCCGGAAGCAATCCCCAACGGATCTTCGGCGCAGCCGCGCTGGCCGGCGAGCGAGCCGCGTTATGCACCGCCGGCGCCGGTGCAATCCACGCCCATCCAGAGCGGCAACATGCGCTGGGTGCCGGGGCCGCCCGGCATCGAACGGCCCGAAACCGACGCACCAGCGCGTTATGCTCCGGTGGACGAGGCGCCGGCCGCGGCTGGACGGCCGATGTCGATCTATGCGCCGGGCGTGGCTGTGCCCGACGATATTCCCGACGACGCGGTGCTGCCGCCCGGCCGCGGCCGCGCGCCCTCCGCGCAGCCGACGCAGCCGTCCTATAACGCGCCGGTCTATCAGGCGCCGGCGCAGCGTGCGCTGCCGTCGCTCGGGCCGAATACGAGCGCTGCGATCATGCCGGCGGCGGTGACGCCGCCCGCGACGCTTGCCTGTCCGCTGGTTTCCGCGCTCGACCGCTGGGTGACCGACGGCGTGCAGCCGGCGGCCTTGCACTGGTTCCACACGCAAGTCACCGAGATCCGGCAGATCGGATCCTACTCGTGCCGCGAGATGGTCGGCGCGGGAACCTCGACCATGTCCGAGCACGCCTTCGGCGACGCGCTCGACATCGCCGGCTTCACGCTCGCCGACGGGCGCAAGATCACGGTCAAGGACGGCTGGCACGGCACGCCGGAAGAGCAGGGCTTCCTGCACGACGTGCAGCTCTATGCCTGCGAGACCTTCACCACGGTGCTGGCGCCCGGCTACAACGTCTATCATTACGACCACATTCACGTGGACCTGATGCGTCGCCGCGCCGGCTACCGGCCTTGCCGGCCGGACGCGATCCCGGGCGAAGTGGTGGCGGCGCGCGCGCGCGCGGTCTATGCGGCCAAGCACGGTGTGCCGGCCTATACCGGCTCGGTGCCGGGCAAGGCCGCCAGCGGCAATGAGCCGGTGGCGACGCCCGGCGCGGACGGTTACATCCCGGATGAAAACGGCGATGCGATGGTGACCGGTTCGATCGGCGGACCTCGGCGCGTGACCGGCGGCATCGATCACGACTTCGACGTGAGCGAACCGGAGCCGGAGCGCGCGCCGGTCAACTCGCTCAGCGCGGCTGGCGATGCCGCAATCCGCGCCGAAGAACGCAGGTCGGCGTTTCATTAGCCGCTGGAGTGTGGGCGCATAAAAGAACGGACGCATCCCCGACGTCCGCTTTCAGAAGTGATGCGGACATAGCGGAACAACGCTGAATGTCTGCTTTTGACAAAGCGGACATTCGCCGGCATTTCATGTTGCAGTAGCGAAGCAGGTTATGCAGCGTTGGTGGCCTGGCGCCGCGCTTCGACTATCCGCGACGAAAGGTTTGCGCGCGTCGCCTCAATGTCGCGTTTGAAGCCAAAAAACGTCTCCGAGTGTCGCATTGGAAGAAATGCCGATGCCTCGTCGATGGACTCCAGATCGGCTTGCAGCGCCGCCAGTTTTGGCGCAGTCAGCTTTTTTTGCATCGCTTTTTCAACAACCCTAAGGCGGCGATACAGCTTGCACATCCGGTCTTGCAAAAACCAGCGGTATAGCTTGGGTGCGAAATTGAACAGCGGGATGCCGATCGCAATGGCTGTGACCAGCACCGCGATCGCCCTTTGTACGTGCACGCCCAACCACAAAGGCAAATGCCTTTGTAGAAACGAAGGGCCATTTTTATAATAATCGATTGCGCTCGCTGCCATCGGATATTCTGGGTCGGTCTGCGTGGGAAATTCGCCGGCTCGTTGGAAAATATCTTGTTTCCCGTGCACTTCAGACACCGTTCGCAATAAAAGCTGAACAATCTCTGGATGAAGATCGTCGCGGATCAATAGGCGGTTTGTGGTGGAGAGGAGGGTCACGTCATTCGGCGGAATATTCCCTTCGATATCGAACACGCCCTGCGGCAATACCAGTCGGACGAGCCCCGGGAAAATCCTGGTGAAGGCCTCGGCCATTGGGATATTCATGAGCCGAACGTCGGGCGTGTGCAGCAAGGCCTTGACGCCGCCCGCATCTGTACCACCCAAGACCCACGCGACATCTACCTTGCCGTCTTTCAGAGCGTCTGCGGCCGCGGTTCCGCCGTAGGGCAGGAATGTGGCGGTTGCAGAGGTGATGCCGCCCGCACCTAGAACCTGTTCGGCCGAGAATCTGGTTCCGCTTCCTTCAGGTCCAACCGCGATACGTCTGCCTTTTAGTTGCGACAAACGATCTAAAGTTTCGGTAGATCGATAGAATATCCAAAACGCGTTGTTGTACATAAGGCCTATCGACAGTAGCCTTGGCGGAGGATTGCCTTTCGAAGCGCCACCATTCACAAAGCCGATGTCGACGCCGGATTTAGGGTCCTGCAGAAGACGGAGGTTGTCCAAGGCCCCATTGGTCTCTCGCAACTCCAGCTTGACGTGAGAGCGCGCGAAGATTTCACGATATTTTTCGCCGTAGAATACGAAGGTAGAGCCCTTAAAGGCCGTCGCAATCGTGACAGTCGTCGGCGGTGCTGGAATAAAATACGCCACCGCGAACGAAACGATGCCCACGACACAGAGGATTGCGGCCAATCCTTTGAATGCGCTCCAACGGCTCAATCCCAACATGGGTTCCTCCACCGGCTTGTGTCTATTCGACAGACTTCCGGTGAGCGCTCTTTGCGAGCCTTGAGGGGAGAGCGTTTCGCTCTAGTCAGCGGGTGCTTATTATTGTTCTGGAAAAGATCATACCTGCATAGACCGCGCAGCGGCTACTACATTTCGTGGTCTTATTCGCGCTGACGAATGATCGAATAACGATGCTCTTTGCTGCAATGCAATTGGTCGCTTTTGGCACAAAGCGGACATTCCAGCCGCACCCGCGAACGTGCGCTTTCTGGGCTAAAGCGGACATTGGCTAACGGTTACTCACCACCCTCATTTTATGAGAACACGCCCTGGGCAAATGGCATTTCGTTACCGCCGGCCGCGCGTTGATCGGCGTTCGAATTATTTTGATTCAAATTTGCCTTGCTTAGTTTTGAATCAAACCGCGCCGGAACAATTGAAATGTTCCCAATGAATTGCCCGTAAGCAGGGGGTGCGAAAATACCAATGTCAGGGAGCATCGCCATGGATTCGCGGGGGTCGCAATCTTCGGACAATAGCATTTTACCGTTTCCGCACGCCGCCTGGAAAAACAACGAACGATTGTTGAGCACGATTTTAGACAATATGTCGCATGGCGTGCTGCTGTTCGATTTGGACTCGCGCCTCCTCGTCTGCAATCGGCGCTACATCGCCATGTATGGCTTGCCGCACGAGGCCTCCAAGGCCGGCCTGACGCTGCGCGATCTCATCAACTACCGCGTGGCAGCCGGAACCTTCACGGGCGACGCCGAGCTCTATATCGCCCGGCTCATGGAAAGCATCTCGGAAGGAAAGTCCTTCTGCGACACGGTGAAGCTGGCCGATGGCCGCGTCATTTCGGTCGCCAGCAAGCCGATCGCCGACGGCGGCTGGCTGGCGACACATGAAGACATTACCGAGCGCCAGCGCGCGGACGAGCAGATCGCCCATATGGCGCGCCACGACGCGCTCACCGATCTTCCCAACCGCATCATGTTGCGCGAGCGGCTGCAGCACGAACTCAAACGCGTCAAACGCGGCGAATGCCTCGCGGTGCTGTGCCTCGACCTGGACCAATTCAAGAGCGTCAACGATACGCTCGGGCATCCGATCGGCGATGAATTGCTGAAATTGGTCGCCGACCGGCTGCGCGGATGCACCCGGGAACCGGACACCATCGCGCGCCTGGGAGGCGACGAGTTCGCGATCATCATGACCCAGATGAAAGAGCCCACGGATGCCGCCAACCTTTCGCGCCGCGTCCGCGACTCGATTATCCGGCCGTACCAGGTCGATGGCCACCAAATCGTCACCGACATCAGCATCGGCGTTTCCATTGCGCCGATCGACGGCGTGGAATCGGATGTTCTCTTGAAGAACGCCGATATGGCGCTCTACGGCGCCAAAGCCGACGGGCGCGGCACCTACCGGTTTTTCGAAGCGGACATGAATACGCGCATGAAGGCGCGGCGCGAGCTGGAAATGGATCTGCGCAGGGCGCTGCACAACAAAGAATTCGAGTTGTACTACCAGCCACTGGTGACGTTGCAGACCAATGAAATCAGCGCGTTCGAGGCGCTTCTGCGCTGGCATCATCCCACGCGCGGCATGATCTCGCCGGCCGAGTTCATTCCGATCGCCGAAGAGACCGGCCTTATCATTCCGCTCGGCGAATGGGTGCTGAAAGCCGCCTGCCGGGAAACCGTCAATTGGCCGGATCACGTGAAGGTCGCGGTCAATCTTTCGCCGTCGCAGTTGAACAACCGCAATCTGGTGAAAGTCGTCATGGAGGCCTTGGAAGAATCCGGCATGCGGGCGACCAAGCTCCAGCTCGAAATTACCGAGTCGGTCCTGATGCAGAACACTTTCTCGACTTTGGCGACGCTGCACGAATTGCGAAAGCTGGGCGTGCAGATCGCGATGGACGATTTCGGAACGGGTTACTCCTCGCTCAGCTACCTGCGCAGCTTCCCGTTCGACAAGATCAAGATCGACCGGTCGTTCATCAAGGATCTCGCGAACGGCGCCGAGCCGCTGGCCATCGTGCACGCCGTTGCCGGGCTGGCGAATTGCCTGAATATGATATCGACCGCGGAAGGCGTCGAAACCCAGCAGCAGTTGGACACCTTGCAGGCGATCGGCTGCACCGAGATGCAAGGCTATCTGTTCAGTCAGGCACGGCCGGCGAAAGACGTGCTCGGCTTCTTCGCCGAAAAAACGACCGCGACCGCCGGGGCGGCTTGATGGTTCCGTGACGCAACGTCGCGGCTAGAACACCGCCTCCAGCAGCATGGCGGCGAACAGAATTAGGCCGGCGTCGCGGTTCGATTTGAACAACTTCAGGCAATGCGCGGGGTCATTGATGTCGAGGCGCATCACTTGCCAGGTCAGATGCGCGGCGAAAGTGATCAGGCCGAGCACGAAGATCAGCCCGCCGCCAGCCATCAATCCCGCGACGCCGATCAGCACCACGGCGCCCGCGTAGAAGCTCGCCAGCATCGGCCGCGTGTTCTCGCCGAACAGCAGCGCGGTCGACTTGATGCCGATCAGTAGATCGTCTTCGCGATCCTGGTGCGCGTAGATGGTGTCGTAGCCGATTACCCAGGAGATCGATCCGGCGTAGAGCATGATCGCCGGCCAATCGAGCCGGCCGAACGCGGCCGGCCAACCCATCAGTGCGCCGTAGGAGAAGGCCAAGCCCAGCACGACCTGCGGCCAATAGGTGATCCGCTTCATGAACGGATAAATTGCGACCACCAGCAGCGAACAGAGCCCGGTGAGCACCGTGAAGCGGTTGAACTGGAGCAGCACCAGGAGACCGATCAGCGCCTGCGCCAGCATGAAGACGGTTGCCTCGGCAACGGTCACCTGGCCGGAGGGGATCGGGCGCGAGCGCGTGCGCTCGACCAGGCCGTCGAGATTGCGGTCAACCAAATCGTTCCAGGTGCAGCCGGCCCCCCTCATCGCGAAAGCGCCGATGAAGAACAGCACGATGTGCCAGAGGCTGGGGAATTGCTCGACCCGCATGCCGGCAAGTCCCACCGACCACCAGCACGGCATCAACAGCAGCCAAGAGCCTATCGGCCGGTCGAGGCGGGCGAGCCGCAGATAGGGGCGCGCGAATGGCGGCGCGAGACCGTCGACCCAATTCCCCGTCGCATCGGCGACGCGTCCGGCATTCTCGCTCATCTGCTGCCGAGCGGGGTACCGGTGAGGGTGTCGAAGGTGCCGCCGCCGGACTTGATGTTGGAGGAATCGGTGACGGGCGCGGAGAGCGTGTCGCTCAGGCTCGGTCCCGCCGGACGCATCGGCTGGGCGGCGGCCTGGCACACCCGCGTGCGGATTTCGAGCGTCTTGACGTGTGCCTGCTTGATGCCGGTGACGATTTGCGGGGGAATCCCGCACCAGACCGAATTGTCCTCGGCATATTTCACCATCTTGGCTTCGGCGGCCGAGAACGCGTTGAACAACTTGCAGGCCTCGGGCGCCGTCGCCTTGCGGGCGCTCGCCGCACGGATGGACGCCGCTTTGTTGCCGGCGTCGTCGCGCAGCCGCATGAATTCCTTGACGCAGGCCGGCGCCTGTTGCGGCGCCGCCGGCTGGAATTGCGCCGCGGCCGTCCCGACGGCACCCGGCATGAGGCACGCGGCGATCAACAATGCCCGGCGCAAGTTCATGAACTGGCCCACTCATGATTCCGGTCGCATCATAGCAGGTTCGCGCGCACCGGCGGCTATACCAAGCGGGCGAATGCGTCGGGATCACGGCAATCCAGGAACAATCGGGGGGTCTCGCCAAGGCCCTATAGGCTGGCGTAAACCGGCCCGGCTTCACCGCAGCCGCAACGATTAATGGTATGCCGCACTACGATTTCCGCACCCCGCGCGTCTTTCTCGATACCCCGCTCGCCGCTGGGCGGACGACTTCCTTCGACCGCGCCCAGGCGAATTACCTGTTGAACGTACTGCGGCTCAAGCAGGGGGATGAGTTGCTGCTGTTCAACGGCTGCGACGGCGAATGGCGGGCCCGCATCGCCGGCACGGGCAAACGGATGCCGACGGCCACTATTGGAGAGCGCCTGCGGGAGCAGACGCGTCCCTTAGACCTGCATTTTCTGTTTGCCCCGCTCAAGTATGCCCGGCTCGACTATCTGGTGCAAAAGGCCGTTGAAATGGGCGCTTCGCGCCTCCAGCCGGTGATCACGCGGCATACCCAAGTGGCGCGGGTCAATCTCGACCGCATGCGCGCCAATGTGATCGAAGCGGCGCAGCAGTGCGGCATCTTGACCTTGCCCGAGGTGGCCGACCCGGTCGAATTCGAGGCGGCGGTCGGCGAGGCCGACCGCTTGCTGGTGTTCTGCGACGAGGACGCCGCAGTGAAAGACCCTGTAGCTGCGCTCGCCGCGGCCGCCAGTGCGCCGGTCGCCGTGCTGATCGGCCCGGAGGGCGGCTTTGCCGCGCAGGAGCGGGAGGCGCTGTTGAGGCGGCCGAACGTGGTGCGCCTGGCGCTGGGGCCGCGAATCTTACGGGCCGATACCGCGGCGGTGGCGGCGCTGGCGCTGGTACAAGCGGTGCTGGGCGATTGGCGCGGCGGCGAGACTGGAATATAGTGCCTCAAGGCTCAGGGGAGTTCGGTCATGGTTCAGGCGTTTCGTTGTATTCGGTTGCTTGCCGCGGCGGCTTTGATCGGTCTCGGCACCTTGGCGCCGGCTCATGCCGCCAATTGGCTGGAAATGAACTTCTATCTCAGCGGCGCCAATTACAGCGGCCAACTGCCGCACTGCGAGGCCGCGCTCGGCAAGATTTCGGCCCGTTTTGCCGAAAAGGAGAGCCAGTTCTGGATGTCTGCCTTGCAAATACTCGCCTTCGAAGACGTGCGCGAAACCGCCTACCGGCCTTGGGCCGAGGGCACTATTCCGCGCCGCTTCTGCACGGCGGTGGCCTCGGTCAGCGACGGGGTCAAGCGCCGGGTGAATTACTGGATCGGCGAGGATACCGGCATGATCGGCATGATGTGGGGTGTCGAATGGTGCGTGGTCGGTCTCGACCGCAACTGGGCCTATAACCCGGCCTGCAAGATGGCGCGGCCGTAAAACCAGTCGCCCATACCAGTCCAGCCAACGCAGCCAACCCTGGGTCCTGTCCATACGATAGCCACCAAACCGGTCAATCCCGGTTTGTTTCATTTTGTTCTTGAAATGTTCCAGTCCCTAGGCTGCGGTTTTCCGGAACCGTTGCGAAAAATCAATTTCCGGTTTGTTCCGGGTCAGCGTGATGGGGGCGTCCGATGTTTCACGATTTGCTTGGCCGGCGCGTTAGTCGGGCGGCGCAGGCCGCCGCCTTTGTCCTGAGCTTCCTGTTCATTTTCGCTATCGTCGCGCTGGCTCAAAACGGTCCGGTCCAAGACGGTTCAGCCCCACTCGGTCTGGCCCAAGCCGGCCCGGCGCAGGAGCGCCGGCCGAACGAACCCGGGAAGTTCGAATTCTATTTGCTGGCGCTCTCCTGGTCGCCGTCGTTTTGCGAGGCCTCGCAAGAGCGCACGCCCGACCGGCAATGCGGCGGGCGGCCGTTTTCGTTCGTGGTGCACGGGCTTTGGCCGCAATACGAAAAGGGGTTCCCGGCCTTCTGCCAGGTGCCGGCGCCGCGGCTCGACCGCGATATCGTCGGCAGCATGCTCGACCTGATGCCAAGCCCGCGGCTGATCTTCCATGAGTGGGATCGCCATGGAACCTGCTCGGGGCTCTCGCAAGCCGCCTTTTTCGAAGCCGTGCGCAAGGCGCGCGCGGCGATCAAAATTCCCGCCGAATATGCCGCGCTCGCCAAGCCGATCGCGGTCAAGCCCGGCGATGTGGCGGAGGCCTTCGTCAAGGCCAATGCGGGATTGCCGCGCGACGCCGTTTCGGTGACCTGCGACAGAAAGCGCCTGAGCGAAGTGCGCGTGTGCATGAACAAGGACTTTTCGTTCCGCGATTGTGCCGCGCTGGTGCGCGGTTCCTGCAAACTCGACAGCGTCATCATGCCGGCCGTGCGGGGCAGATAAACGGCGCCTAAACGCGCACGGCTAAACGCGGACCTTGTGTCTGCGATCGCGTTAAGCCGCCACTAACGATGGCCGCAAGCGTTACGGGGATAACCCCGGCTCGTGGAGAATTGGCGCAAGATTCTCGTAACGGAAATCCGCAATGTTCCACGCGCGATCAGCGCGGGGAGCGCGCGCCTATGGTTCGTGTGTGGGAATATATCGGCTTTGCGGGCTGGTTCGCCGGACTAGGGTATATCGCGATGTGGCTCGTCGGTTCGCCCGGTCATTTGATCTTGCCGCCGGCCTTGCACGCGGTCGGCGTAGCTGCTGCCATGCTGGTTCCCGTGCGCCTAGTCTTACGCGCCGTCGGCAAGCGGCGCGTCGCCGCGGCTCTCGCGGCGCGCCCACGCACGCCCGCCACGGTGCTAAGGGCGACGCGGCGCCGGCCGGCGCAGCCGTTGCGCCAGGTCAAACCGCGCAGCCACTTCGGTTTGCGCGGCATGCCGGAGTAATTAAGGTTGTGGCATAAGCTTTCCGGCACGGCCGATAACGGCCACTGACCGGGGAGCTTCGAGCAAGCCCGTGAACTATCGCCACGCCTTCCATGCCGGCAATTTCGCCGACGTTTTCAAGCATGCGGTGCTTTGCCGCATCCTGCATTATTTGCGCGAAAAGCCGGCCGCGTTCCGCGTCATCGACAGCCATGCCGGCGCCGGCCTTTACGATCTCTCCGCCGCGGAAGCCATCCGCAGCGGCGAATGGCACGACGGCATCACGCGGCTGATGGCCGCCGAGCTCGCGGCGCCGGTAGCCGCGCTGCTTGCGCCATATCTAGAGGTGGTGGCGGCGCTAAACGAGCGTGGCCGGCTCAAGACCTATCCGGGCTCGCCGGCGCTGGCGCGCGCCTGGCTGCGCCCGCAGGACCGCCTGGTTGCCTGCGAAATCGATCCGAAGGCCGCGGTCGCGTTGCGGCAAAATCTGCGCGGGGATACCCGTATCAAGACGCTCGAGATCGACGGCTGGACCGCGCTCGGCGCTTTTGTGCCGCCGAAGGAGCGTCGCGGCTTGGTGCTGGTCGATCCACCGTTCGAGCAGGACGGCGATTTTTTCCGCCTCTCGCATGGGCTTGCCGCAGCGCACCGCAAGTGGGCCACCGGCATCTACGCGCTCTGGTATCCGATCAAAGACCGCGGCGAGCCCGACGCGCTCGCCAAACGTCTGCGGCGGTTAGGCATCGCAAAAATGTTGCGGGCGGAGCTGGTCGTTGCGCCGCTCGCCGATCCGGCCCGCCTCAATGGCTGCGGCCTGATCCTGGTCAACCCGCCGTGGACGCTCGAAAACGAGCTTTCGGTCCTGCTACCGGCGCTCGCCGGTATTCTGGGACGCCAGGGTAACGGCGGATTCAAGCTTGATTGGCTCACCCGCGTGGGTACGCAGGCCGCCCGCTGACCGGACGTGGCCCTTTCCACCGGAGCCCAGTTGGTGTGTAGTTCCATCATTGGCAGGTACGTTCCGCCTCCAGGTGGGGGCCGGCGGAGTGACTGAGGCCGCATAAGGCCGATGCTTTCCCCGATTGCGAATGTCCGGCCGAGCCGCCGCGCGTGGGGCCGGCGGCGGAGCAGTGCGGGGAGAGGAGTTTTCCCTATGGCGCAGACCGGTGTTGTGAAGTTCTTCAACAGCGAAAGGGGCTACGGCTTCGTGAAGCCGGACGACGGCGGGCGCGACGTGTTCGTGCACATCACCGCCGTGGAGGCTGCCGGACTCAAAGGTCTCAACGAAGGCCAGAAGATCAGTTTCGACGTCGAACCGGACAAAAAGGGCAAAGGCCCGAAGGCCGTGAACCTGGTCGTCACCGGCTGACCGCTTAACTGCGGCGCCGGCCTCGCGCCGGCGCCGGTTGCTTTCGATCCTTCATCAGTAGCGGGTCCCCCGCGCCTGTCGCGGTGGGATATTTTTTCGAAATGATCCTACGGTCCTCACCCGCCTCGCCGTTCGTGCGCAAAGTACGCATCGCCGCCGGCGTGCTCGGCTATACCGACAAGATCGACGTGCGCGAAACCGATCTCAACGATCCCGCCGACGCGATCCGCAAGCAGAACCCGCTCGGAAAAATTCCGGCGCTGATCCTCGATGACGGCACTGTCTATTACGACTCGCGCGTGATCCTGGAAGTTCTCGATCATTTGGCCGGCGGCGGCCGTGTCGTTCCGCGCGAACCGCAAGCGCGCTTCGCCGCGCTGCGCTTGCAGGCATTGTGCGACGGCATCCTCGACGCCTCGGTTCTGCTGGTCTACGAGAGCCGTTATCGGCCGGCCGACAAGCAGGTGCAGGTTTGGATCGATCGCCAGTCCGACAAGGTGGCGCGCGGTTTGGCGGCGCTGGAGGCGGCGCCGCCACCGCTCACGCCCACGCCCGACGTCGGGCAGATCGCGCTTGCCTGCGTGCTCGGCTATCGCGATCTGCGTTTCGGCGGCGAGTGGCGGAAGGATCATCCGCGCCTCGTCGCCTGGCACGACAAATTCGCCGCGCAAGTGCCTGCGTTCGCGGCGACCAAAGTCACCGTCTGATTTCTCACGCAAACAAAAGCCCCGGAACGAACTCCGGGGCTCTGCTTTGTGCTGCGTCGCGTAAGTCTGCCGTCAGAACCGGTAGTTGATGCCGGCGCGCACGATTTCGCTGCGGAAGCTCGCGGTCGCCGGCGGCACTGCCGTTGCGGCGTCGCCGAGATCGACATGGAGATATTCGATCTTGGCGGTCCAAGGTCCGGAGATCGCCGCTTCCAGGCCGCCGCCGACGGTCCAGCCGGTCCTGGTCTCGCGATTATCGAGGCCGCCGACCGAGGTTTTAACGTCGCCGAAGGCTGCGCCGCCGGTTATGTAAGGCATGAAGCGATCGAACGCATAGCCGAGACGGCCGCGCGCGGTGCTCAGCCAATTGTTACGAGTTTCGCAACTCACGCCGCCGCAGGTCATGCTGCCGCGCATGCCGCTCCAGTCGAAATCGCCTTCGGCGCCGAAGACGATCTGGCCCATCTGATAATTATAGCCGATCGTGCCGCCGGCCAATCCGCCCGACGTATCGAACGAGCCGGGTGTAACCGGTGCAGAGAAATCCGAACGGCCGAAGCCGCCGCCGCCGTTGATGCCGACGTAGAAGCCGGTCCAGTTATAAGGCGGCGCGATGTAGGCCGGCGCCTTGGCCGGCATTTCGCGGTGGCGCGGCAGGTCGGCGGCCGACGCCGCGACCGCGCCAAGCGCCAGCACGCCCACGCTTGCAAGCAGTAACTTTCTCATGACGCACCTCACTGTTCGTGTGGACGGTCGCGGATGCGCCGTCCCCCGATTGCGCATTCAACGCGCCTTTGGCGATTAGGGTTCCTGGTGCGCGGCGATGAACTCGCCGGCTGTGGCCGCGCGGCAACGTGCGCTTCGCCACTATTGCGCCACGATCTTGGCAAGCCGTTGCGCGGATCTTGCAGATTTTAAGAAAAAGCCCCGGAACTTTGTCCGGTGCTTTTTAAGGATGGCTGGAAATGAAAAACCCCGGACCGCGAGGCCCGGGGTTTTCCGCCACGCGAGCGGCGCCGCGCCGCTCAGAAGTGATAGTTCACGCCAAGCCGCAGCATGTTGGCGCGCAATCCGTTGTCGGTGCCGGTGATCGAGAAGGTGCGGCTGGCGAGATCCATATAGAGATACTCGACCTTGGCCGACCAGTTCGGCGTGAAGCCATATTCGGCGCCGATGCCGCCGGCCCAGCCAAGTTCGGTCTTGGTTTCATCGAGACTGAGAAATGTGCCTTTGAGATCGCCATAGGCAAGGCCGAGCGTGGCGTAGAGCAGGACATTGTTGAAGACGACGCCGCCGCGGCCGCGCAGGGTGCCGAACCACGGATTGGCGAACTGCCAGGGCGCGAAGGTATCGTCGGCGGCGGAGACCTGGAGGTCGGTTTCGGCACCGAACACGAACTGGCCGCTTTGCCAGTTGTAGCCGAGCTGGCCGCCGCCCATGATGCCGTTCGGCTCGCCGGCCGTGTTGGTGACCTTGCCCCACTCATAGCCGAGATTCAGACCCGCATAGGGCCCGGTCCAATTATAAAGGCCGGACTGCACCGGGGCGGAATAATAGGGCGTCGGGCTGCGCGGCAGATCGGCGGCGAGCGCTGCGCCCGAAGCGATCAAAGCGGCCGAAACGGTAGTCCCCAAAAGCGTTTTTTTCATCGCGTCCTCCACTTTTCCCGAACGCGCCTAAGCGCTTGGCGCTGTTGGCGGAGTTCGAGACATTGCGGAGGATTTATCGCGCCTTTTAAGTTAAGCGGTCATGAATCGGTAAGGAAACGGGCTTCGTTAACCCTAAAGAACGGTTAGAGCTTCCCTGTTCTTCGCCCAGAATTGCCATGTTCGCCCGGCGATCATTTATTGTCCGGGGCAGACGACCGCATTCTGCGCGCCAGGACATCGGATGGCGGCGGAAAGTGCTCTGGCGTATGACCAAGCGCATGGATGAGGCGGGATGAACGGCACGGCAACTCCACGCGCGGCGCTGATCACCGGGGCCGGGCGCCGCATCGGCCGCGCCATCGCGCTGTCGCTCGCGCAGGCCGGCTACGCGGTGGCGCTGCACGCCAACCGCTCGCACGCCGAGGCCGAAAAGCTTGCCGGCGAAATCGCAGGCGCGGGCGGCAAGACACGCGTGGTGCTGGCCGATCTCGCCGATCCCGACGCACTCGCCAGACTGGTGCCGGCGACGGCCGCCTTCGGGCCGCTCACGCTCTTGGTCAACAATGCCAGCCTATTCGACGAGGACGAAATCGTAAGTCTCGATCATGCGCGCTTCGAGCGCACGATGGCCATCAACCTGACCGCGCCAGTGTTTCTATCGCAGGCCTTCGCCGCGCAGGCGCCGGCGGGCGCCGACGCCTCCATCGTCAATATCGTCGACCAGCGCGTGCTCAAGCCGACGCCGCGCTTTTTCTCCTACACGCTGAGCAAGAGCGCGCTCGCCGATGCGACCGTCACGTTGGCGCAGGCGCTGGCGCCGCGCGTGCGCGTCAACGCGGTTGCGCCGGGCCCGACGCTGCCGAGCCCGCGCCAGTCGGACACGCAATTCGCCGCGCAGGCGGCATCGGTGCCGCTCAAGCGCGGGCCCACGCCGGAGGAGATCGCGGCCGCGGTCGTCTACCTCGCGCAGGCCAAAAGCGTCACCGGCACGGTGATCGCGGTCGACGGCGGCCAGCATCTCGCCTGGCGCACGCTCGACAGCGACGGCGCGGAGTAGGGTGCATTATGCCGGCCTCGCGGCCTGCTTGCGCAAGGCGCGCGATAAAGCCGATGATGTCGGTGGCCGCTGAAGAATAAAAAGCTTTTCGGGAGGAAGGAAATGGACCGCAAGATTGCCTTTGTCGGAGCGGGCGCGGTCGGCGGATATACCGGCGCGCATATGGTGCAGGCCGGTGAGGATGTGACCTTCATCGATCCGTGGCCCGCGCATGTCGAGCACATGCGCGCGCACGGCCTGCGCGTGACGCACGCCATGAAGGAGCCGGAATTCAGCGTGCCGGTACGGGCGCTGCACGTGACCGACGCGCAGCAACTCGCCAAGGAGAAGCCGATCGACATCGCCTTCGTATGCATGAAGTCGTACGACACGGCTTGGGCGGCGATGCTGATCCGGCAGTATCTGGCGCCCGACGGCTACATCGTTTCGCTGCAGAACTGTATGAACGAAGAGACGATCGCCGGCATTGTCGGCTGGGGCAAGACGCTCGGCTGTATCGCCTCGAGCATCACGGTCAATCTGCCGGAGCCCGGCCACATTCACCGCGGCGCCGCCAAGCACGGCGCAGCGCACACCGTATTCCGCGCCGGCGAGGTGCACGGCCGCATCACGCAGCGCGCGCAGGAGGTTTGCCGTCTGGTCGCTTATGCCGACAGCGCCAAGGTTACCGACAATCTTTGGGGCGAGCGGTGGTCGAAGCTGGTCGCCAACGCCATGCAGAACGGGCTCTCGGCCTGCACCGGCCTCGGCGGCGGCGACATGCTGAAAAACGATCCGATCCGGCGCTTCGCCATGCGGCTCGGCAGCGAAGCGATCCGCGTCGGACAGGCGCAGGGCTATCGGCTGGAGGAAATCCTGCATTTGCCACCCGAAACGATCGCGCGTGCCGGCGAGGGCGACGAGGAAGCTGCGCGCGCCTGCGACGAGCAGCGTTTCAAGGACGCAAGCCGCACCGCGTCCGGGCAGCGCCCCTCGATGGGCCAGGACATGCAGAAGGGTAGGCGCACCGAGATCGAATTCCTCAACGGCCTGATCGTGCGCGAGGGCGAGAAGGTCGGGCTCACCTGCCGCGCCAACGCGGCGCTGACCGATATCGTCAAGCGCGTCGAGCGCGGCGAGCTCAAGCCGGATGCGCGCCACATTACGGAACTGCGGCTGAACTGAGTCGAGGGACGCTCATAATTCCCCGCAAATCCGGGTCGCCGTCTGCTTGCGGAACGGCCGGAAAATGGCCAAAAATAGAGGCAGCCGCTACGAAACAGAAAAATGGGCGGCGTCAGGGGGGAACAATGAACCGCATGCGCGCACTCGCCGCGGCGTTCGTCGCCGCGTGCCTTTTGGCTAACGGCGCCGCTTCGGCGCAGACTTATCCCAATCGTCCCATCACCCTGCTGGTGCCGTTCCCGCCCGGCGGCGCGACCGACACGATCGCGCGCATCCTGCAGGACCCCATGCAGAAATCGCTGGGGCAGACGATCGTGATCGAAAACGTCGGCGGCGCCGGCGGCATGATCTGCGCCGCGCGCGGCGCGCGTGCTGAGCCCGACGGCTACACATTCATGATCCATCAGGTGGCGCTGGCCGCCGGCATGTCGCTTTATCCAGATCTCAAGTTCGATGCGGTCAAGGATTTCGCCCCCATCGGCCTCATTAATACTGCCGCTTCGACCCTTGCGGCGCCGGCGAGCCTGCCGCCGAAGAATTTCAAGGAGCTGCTGGCCTGGATGAAGGCCCCCGGACACACCGTCAGGATTGGGCATCCCGGCGTCGGCTCATACGGTCATTTGGCCGGCGTGTTGATCGCGCAGGAACTTGGCGTGAAAGTCACGCAGGTTCCCTATCGCGGCGCCGGTCCGGCGCTGGTTGACCTATTGTCGGGCCAAGTGGATTTGGAGTCGCAATCGGCCATCGTTTCGGGACCGCTGATCAAATCCGGCAAGCTCAAAGCCTATGCCATTATCGGGCGCAAGCGCTTCGCCGGTCTGCCGGACCTGCCGACGTTGGGCGAGCTCGGCTACAAGAAGCTCAATATCGATTTCTGGCACATGTTGCTGGCGCCGGCCGGCACGCCGCGACCGATCATCGACAAACTGAACGCCGCGCTGCGCGTCGCGCTCGCCGATCCCAAGGTGCGCAAGAGCTTTGCCGACGGCGGCATGGACGAGTTCGGGCCCGGAGAGGAAACGCCGGGGGCAGCGGCCACCTTGCTCAAGCGCGAGATTGCGCTCTGGGGCGAAGTAATCCGCGCCAACAAAATCGCTGCGGCCAAGTAGCCGGCTCGCCAGCCGTCGTTTAAGACGAATGGGCGGCGGCAAGCCGCCGGCGCCGTGGCGCCGGCCAGCGGCACTTTCTCGTTCGTCCCCGACTCGGGGATCAGCGCGGCCGCCTTCAGTCCTTGCTGCACCTTGGGCACTGTGGTTTTCACATCGGTGATCGGCAGGCCATGCGTCGGCGCGATGGTCTTCACCCCGAGCCGTTCGATGAGCCGGTCGAGCCGATCGCAATACACGTTCATATCGGCGAACTTGGTCCAGAACAGCGCCAGGTCCGCGAATGTCGACGATACGTCTGGTAGGTCGAGCGAGACCGCTTCTTCGGCGACCAGGCCGCAGTGACCATCCTCGTGATAGTGACTGTAGGCGAAGCCGTCGCCCGGGAACAGCACGCGCTCGCGCGTGTCGAAGCCCCACCAGGTGGTGCGCAAGTCGCGAATCACCGGCTCGACCGCCATCAACGTCCGGCCGCCGAGGTCGATCTCGTCGCCTTCCTTCATCCACCGCATGCGGTGTTCGTACTGCGGAAAAGCGAGGTGATAGTCGCTCACATCGCCGCACAAGATAGCGTCCGGATGGGTCTTGAGGATGCGGCCGAGGCCGCCGCAATGCGGCGTCTCCTGGTGGGTGACGAACAGATACTTGATCGGCGGCACGCCGCTGGCGAACAGTTCGTTCATGTGCCGCTCGATGACCGGAAAGTCCTTTGGATGGCCGGTCTCGACCAGGCACGATGCGGTCGCGCCAGCGACCAGGAAAGCGGCGTTGTAGCCGTGATAAATCTTGCCCTTGTGGCGTTGCACCAGGCAATCGCCGATCCAGAACACGCCGGGCGCAATCTCGCGCGGTATCCGGTTGGCGGGCTTCATCGAGAGCGCGGTCGCTTGGTCGAGCATGGCTCAGCGCTCCTCGTCGCGGAAGACGTAGCGCGACACGGCGACGCTCTTGTCGCAGCTTTTAAGAAACTCATCGAGCATCCGGTAGTGCCGCGCCACTACCTTGTGGCCGCGCAGGATGCAGCCGTAACCGGGCGCGATGGTCTCGACGTCGTATTTGTCGAATATCTCGCCGATGCCGCGCCGCATCGAGTCGGTCGACACGCCTTCCAACCACCAGTAGCGCGTGTTCAACATGAACGAGCGGATGTCGCGCGGCGACGTCGTATCGACATCGGCGTCGGTCACGATCCAGGGCCCGGTCGCGGCGTCGCGCCAGGTGTGGGTGAACATATCCGAGGAGAACAATGTGCGGGTCGCGCGGTCGTAGAGCCAGCGCGTGGCGATCAGCCGGATCGGCGCCTGCATGACGTCGATGGCGCGGCCGTCTTTGCCGAGTTCAATTGTGTCGGCCCGGGTCACGGCAGTGACCTTCATCGAGTCCAGAATGCTGCGGCCGTTGGCCACGGCGCCGAAATCGAACCACAACGCCGCATCGGGGTTGCTGGTGTAGCATTGATCGATGTTGAAGTGTGCCGCGAAGTTTTCAACATTATTGATCGACATGAATTCGTTGAGGCGCAGCGGGAACATCGACAGCGGCAGCTCGGGCGCGATCAGCCGCTCGATCTGCGCGCGAATCGTCGGCTCGTCCTTGCCAAAGCCGGTGTCGATCAGCAGCGCGGCGTCGCCTTGCGTCAGCAGGTAGCAGTTCGCCACCGAAAAGCCGCGCGCGCTCGCCGGATAGGCGCTGACCCGGCCGTCGAGCGCGAAGGCATTTTGCAGCGCGTAGAGCTTGTCCTGCGCAAGCGTTAAGATGCCGCCGCTAAAGCCTTGCGGCTCGCCAGCGTTCCGGGGCGTTTGCTTGGGAGCGTCTTGGACTAAGACGGACATGCGGGCTGGAGATTATCGGGCCTTGCACAGGCACGGCAATCCCTATCGACGGCCGCTATTCGATCATGGGATAACGGCATCGACCGAAAGACGAGGGGTGCCGTGGCAGTTCGCCGGATCGACCACATTTTGATCGCCATGCCGGCGGGCCGCGAGGAAGAGGCGCGCGCGTTTTACGGCGGCATGCTGGGCTTTGCCGAAAAAACCAAACCGTCGCAGCTTGCCGCGCGCGGCGGCTGCTGGTTCGAAAGCGGCGCGGTGACGGTGCATCTCGGCGTCGACAAGAATTTTATCGCGGCGCGCAAGGCGCATCCGGCTTTCATCGTCGATGGGCTGGCCGGCCTCGAGACCAAGCTGAAACAGGCCGGCTACAAAGTGACCGAGGACGAGCCGATCGAACGCTGCGACCGGCGCCACGTCGAGGATCCGTTCGGCAACCGGATCGAGCTGATCGAGCCGCATTGAGCTAGCCGGCGCCTAGTAGGCGCGCACATCCGCCGTCGCGATGGCCCGGTTATTTATTTCGCATTGACTTTAGAAATCTTGGATTGGAGTTCTTCGGGAGTAAAAGGTTTGTTGATGAAATCGATAGTGGCAGGGTATTTAGCGGCGACGAGCTTGTACTGTTCGGACGCGGTCGTCATCATGATGAAAGGAACTTTCTGAAACTGCTTTTTGCCGAACACCTGGTCGAGCAGCGCCTTTCCGTTCATCGGCTCCATATGCCAATCTGAAATCACCAAGCCAAACGGTTTCCCGTTCAGTTTTGCGAGTGCGGCTGCGCCATCGGTCGCTTCGTCGACGTTGCTATAGCCCAGTTGCGCGAGAATTTTTCGCACAACGGCTCGCACCGCGCTGCTATCGTCCACGACCAAAACCTGGATTTCGCTGTTGAACGTCATCGCCATTTTTCCAAGCAGTAGCGCGGCCGTAAGGGCGCGCATTCGATGCCGATGGCGGCAGATTCGCAAATAGTTTTCATGTAAATCCTTGGGTCTATCCTCAAGAACAACTGGCACGGTGCCGAAGTTCCACGCCGCGACGGGGGAATCGACTTTTGCTTGTAATGCGGAACTTGGCTTATCGTTGGCGGGCAATATCTATTGACTTATACATGCCCATTCCCATGAACGGCACGCCCAAAGACATCGACTCGGCGAGCGACCTGCGCGAGGATGACGACGAGCAATCGTTGCCCGAGCCAGAGGCGGAAGCGCCAGCCGGCACGCTCGCCGCCGGCCGCGCGGCGATCGCGCGCGCGGTCAAGCAGGCGCCGTCGCGGCCCGGCGTCTACCGCATGATCGACGCGCAAGGCGAGGTGCTCTATGTCGGCAAAGCGAAGAATATCAAGAAACGGGTCACGGCCTATACCCGGCCGGCCGGCCACGACAGCCGTATCGTGCGCATGATTTCGGGCACGGCGGCGATGGAATTCGTTACCACCAAGACCGAAACCGAGGCGCTGCTGCTCGAGGCCAATTTGATCAAGCGGCTGCGCCCGCGTTTTAACGTGCTGCTGCGCGACGACAAGTCGTTCCCCTTCATCTTGATCACGTCGGATCACTGGGCGCCGCAAATCTTGAAGCACCGCGGCGCGCACACTCGGTCGGGCCATTATTATGGGCCCTTCGCCAATGCCGGCGCGGTCAACCGCACCATCAACGCGCTGCAGCGCGCGTTCCTGCTGCGCTCCTGCTCGGATTCATTCTTCGAGGCGCGGACGCGGCCCTGCCTGCTCTATCAGATCAAGCGCTGCTCGGCGCCTTGCACGCAGGAGATCGATTTTTTCGGCTATGGCGAATTGGTGCGCGAGGCCAATGAATTTCTGTCGGGCCGCAGCCACGCGGTGCAAAAGGAAATGGCCGCGGAGATGGACACGGCGTCGAACGCGCTCGATTTCGAGCGCGCCGCGATCTACCGCGATCGTCTCGCCGCGCTTTCGGCGATCACTTCGCACCAGGGCATCAATCCGCGCACGCTGCAAGAGGCCGACGTGTTCGCCGTGCACCAGGCCGGCGGCTACACTTGCGTCGAGGTTTTCTTTTTCCGCACCGGGCAGAACTGGGGCAACCGCGCTTATTTCCCTAAGGCCGATCGTTCACTCGGGCCCGGTGAAGTTCTGAGCGCTTTTCTCGCGCAGTTCTACGACGACAAGCCGCCGCCGAAACTGGTGCTGGCCTCGCACGCGTTCGATGAGCGAGCGCTCTTGGCGGAGGCGCTCACGACCAAGAGCGGCTGCAAGGTGGAGGTCGCCGTGCCGCAACGCGGCGAGCGCAAGGAACTGGTGCAGCACGCGCTTGCCAATGCACGCGAGGCGCTGGCGCGCAAACTCGCCGATACCTCGTCGCAGCATAAATTGCTCAAGGCGCTGACCGAGGCTTTCGCGCTGCCGCGCTCACCGCGCCGCATCGAGGTCTACGACAACAGCCATATCGGCGGCACCAACGCGGTCGGCGCCATGGTGGTGGCGGGGCCGGAAGGCTTCCGCAAGAACCAGTACCGCAAGTTCAACATCCGCTCGCAGGAGGTTAAAGCCGGCGACGACTACGGCATGCTGCGCGAGGTGTTGCAGCGGCGGTTCAAGAGATTGCTGGAAGAGAACCCGCGTCTGACGGCCGATGCCGCGCTCGCGGCCGTGCTCACCAGCGAGCCGGACGAGGGCGACGAGCAACCTTGGCCTGATCTACTGCTGATTGACGGCGGGCAGGGGCAGCTCTCAGCGGCGGCCGAGACGCTGGCCGAAATGGGCGTCACCGATGTGCGGCTGGTCGCCATCGCCAAGGGGCCGGACCGCGACGCCGGGCGCGAAACCTTCTTCATGGCGGGCCGCAGCCCGTTCAAGCTGCCGCCGCGCGATCCGCTTTTGTATTTCATCGAGAGGTTGCGCGACGAGGCGCACCGCTTCGCCATCGGTTCGCACCGCACGCGGCGCAAGAAGGATATCCGCGAGGCCGGATTGCAGGAAATCCCGGGGATCGGGCCCACCCGCAAACGCGCGCTGCTGCGCCATTTCGGCACCCTCAAAGCGATCGAGCGGGCAAGCCTGCCCGATCTCGCCCAAGTACCGGGAATTAATGCGGAGACGGCGCGAAAGATATATGAGTTCTTCCACGAACACGCGTGATCCCGAAAAGTGGGAACCGGTTTTCGGATAAGATCACGCGCAAGCAAAATGCGGCGCAATAGGGGTTTCGGTCTATGCTCATCAAGCGGCAGGAAGACGTCACCGACGTGGTGGTGGACGCGTTCAAGAACGCGGCGGACCCGCGCGTGCGCGAAATTCTCATGGCCATGGTGAAGCACCTGCACGCGTTTGCGCGCGACGTGCATCTGACCGAGGAGGAATTCGAGAAGGCGGTCGGCTTCGTCACCGCGCTCGGCAAGAAGACCACCGACACCCACAACGAGACGGTGCTGATGTCGGGCTCGCTCGGCTTCTCGACGCTGATCTGCCTGCTCAACAACGGCAATAACGGACAGACCGAGACCACGGCCAATCTGCTCGGGCCGTTCTGGCGCCTGAATTCGCCGCGCACCGAAAACGGCGGCTCGATCGTGCGCTCGCCCACGCCGGGGCCGGCACTGTTCGTCAATTGCACGCTGCGCGACCGGGACGGCAAGCCGATCGAAGGCGCCGAGGTCGACGTCTGGCATTCCTCGCCGGAAGGCTTCTACGAGCAGCAGGATCCCAATCAGGCCGATATGAACCTGCGCGGCAAATTCATGACCGATGGTCATGGTCATTTCGGCTTCCGCAGCGTGAAGCCGGCCGGCTACCCGATCCCGATCGATGGGCCGGTGGGTGACCTGGTGCGCGCCACCGGGCGGCATCAATACCGGCCCGCCCATCTGCATTTCCTGATCTTCAAGCCCGGCTTCAAGACGCTGATCTCGCAAATCTATGTCAACGACGACGACAAGCTTGAAACCGACGTGCAATTCGGCGTCACGCGCGCGTTGGTCGGCGACTATGTCCGGCACAAGGGCAAGGCGCCGGCGCCGGACGTGACCGGCGAGTGGTATTCGCTCGATCAGACTTTCGTGATGGAGCCGGGCAAAAGTCGCCTGCCCAAGCCGCCGATCCGGTAATCGTCGGGGGATCATCGGCCGCCGGCGGTTGACGTTACGGCGGGCCGGGTGTTCCTTGGGGTCCGATGAATGCCATGCGCTCCGAACGTTTGCCTGCGCACCCGCTCGCGCTGCCGAATCTGCTGACTTATGGGCGCATCGCCGCCGTGCCGGTGGTGGTGGGGCTGATGTATTGGCAGAGCATCCTGGGCGGCGGGCTGTGGTCGCGCTGGCTGGCGCTGGCGATCTTCATAGCCGCCGGCATCAGCGACATTCTCGACGGTTATTTCGCCCGCATGTGGGGCCAGCAGTCCTCGCTCGGCCGCATGCTCGATCCGATCGCGGACAAGCTGCTGGTGGCTTCGTGCCTGCTGATGCTGGCGGCCGAGGAAACCATCCGCGGCTGGGCGCTGTTCGCCGCGGTGATCATCCTGTGCCGCGAAATCCTGGTGTCGGGCCTGCGCGAGTATCTTGCCGAACTGCGCGTCGGCGTGCCGGTGACGCGGCTCGCCAAGTGGAAGACCATCGGGCAGATGGTGGCGATCGGTTTCCTGATCGCGGGCGATGCCGGCGACGTGATCCTGCCGGCCACCACCGAAATCGGCATCACGCTGCTGTGGCTGTCGGCGATCCTGACGCTCTACACCGGCTGGGACTATATGCGCGCCGGCCTGCGTTATATGATCGATTAGCGCATGATCCCGAAAAGTGGGAACCGATTTTCGGACAAAATCATGCGCAAATGTAAAAAACCATGAAACTGCGTTATTTCGCCTGGGTGCGCGAGCGCGTCGGCAAGCCCGAAGAAGACATCGACGTTCCCGCCGGCGTCGCCACGGTCGGCGAATTAATGACTTGGTTATCCTCGCGCGGCGAGGAATATGCCCATGCCTTCGCCAACCCCAAGGTGATCCGCGCGGCCATCGACCGCGCCCATGTCAAGCCGCAGACGCCGATCAAAGGGGCCGCGGAAATCGCCTTTTTCCCGCCGATGACGGGGGGTTAGCCTCGCGGGCGCGGGCGCGCTACATTACCTCCATGACCGCCTTATCCACCGTGCGCCTGCAGCGCGAGCCGTTCGACGCCGCCGCCGAAGCAGCAAAGCTTACGCGCGGACGCACCGACGTCGGCGCGCTGGTCACCTTCACCGGCATTTGCCGCGGCGACGAAGCGGGCGCGCCAATCGCCGCGCTCACGCTCGAGCATTATCCCGGCATGGCGGAGGCCGAGATCGAGCGCCACGTCGAGGAGGCGAAAACACGCTGGCCTCTGCTTGGCGTCACCGTCATCCACCGTTACGGGCGCATGCGGCCGGGCGAGGACATCGTGCTGGTGGCGACCACGTCTTCGCATCGGGAAGCGGCCTTCGCGGCGGCCGAATTCCTGATGGATTATCTCAAGACGCGCGCGCCGTTCTGGAAGCAGGTCGAGAAGGCGGGCGAGAAAACCTGGGTGGACGCCAAGCCCACCGACGATGCCGCGGCCGGACGCTGGAGCAAACGGCAAGCGGCGGAATGAGGCTGCGCTCAAGAGGCGTGAAGTGGGGCTGACATGGTTCCGGTGATTGTCGCCGCGGTGGCTATGCTTGCGCTCGGTCTCGAACCGGCGTCGGCGGCGGAAGTTTCATACTTCGACGTGCCGCAAGGCGCGCATCCGCACGACGTGGCGCCGGCGCCGGACGGCATGGTCTGGTACACCGCGCAGAGCCAGGGCGCGCTCGGCATTCTCGATCCGAAAACCGGCAAGGTGACGCAAATTCCGCTCGGGCCGCATGCCGCGCCGCATGGCGTGATCGTCGGGCCCGACCGCGCCGCCTGGGTCACCGAAGGCGGGCAGAACGCCATCGCGCGCGTCGATCCGGCGAGCAAGGCGGTGAAGCTCTTCCCGCTGCCGAAGAATTTCCCCGACGCCAACCTCAACACCGCGACCTTCGACCGCAAGGGCATCCTCTGGTTCACCGGGCAGAACGGCGTCTATGGCCGCGTCGATCCGGCAACCGGCAAGGTGGACGCCTGGAAGGCGCCCAAGGGCGCTGGGCCCTACGGCATCACCACAACGCCGAACGGCGACGTCTGGTACGCCTCGCTCGCCGGCGATCACATCGCCAAGATCGATACCGTGAGCGGCGACGCCTTGATGGTGCCGCCGCCCAAGCCCGGCGTCGGCCCGCGCCGCATCTGGTCGGACTCCAAGGGCCTGTTGTGGGTGAGCTTCTGGCACACCGGCGAGGTCGGCCGCTTCGATCCGATCGCCAAGAGCTGGAAGGTGTGGGCGCTGCCGAAAAGCGGCGCCGGCTGCTACGCGGTCTATGTCGACGACAAGGACAAGATCTGGCTCACCGACTTCCTTGCCAACGCGATCGTGCGCTTCGATCCGGCGACCGAGAAATTCGAGAGCTTCCCGAGCAGCAGGCGCGGCGCCTCGGTGCGCCAGCTGCTGGGTCGGCCGGGCGAAGTCTGGGGCGCGGAATCCGGCACCGACCGGCTGGTGGTGGTGCGCGAGTGACGCGCGCCAGCCGCCGCAGCGTCCTGCGATGGCTCGCAAGCGGGCGGCCCTGGCGGTTGGCGCCGTGCCCACGGCTGCCGGCGAAGCGCGCGTCGCGCGCCTGATCGCGGCGACGCAGGCTTTTCCGGCGATTTCGCAGCGCATCGATTTCATCTCCGCCGCGCTGCGCGGCACGCGCTACATGGGCTACACGCTGATCGGCGGGCCGCGCCGGCCGGAAAAATTCGTCGTGCGCGACGACGCCTTCGATTGCGTCACCTTCTGCGAGACCGTGCTGGCGGCGGCGCGCGCGCATGACGCGGGCGATTTCGAGACAGCGTTGCAGGACATCCGCTACCGCCAGGGTTTCGTGAACTGGTACGAGCGCAACCATTATTTCTTCGAATGGTGCGAGCACAACGTCGAGAACAAGATTTGCCGCTGGCTCGCGCTCGATGGCGCGGTCGACATCAAGAAGACGGTCGATTCGCAACGAGGCTTGAGCAAGCGGCATTTCGCCATGCGCGTCATTCCGCAGCGCGGTCTTGCTGGCCAACGCCGGCAGGCTGGCGACCGGCGACATTGTCGGCTTCGTCAGCCGGCGCGCGAACCTGGATTATTTCCACTGCGGCTTTTGCCATCGCCGTGCCCAAGCGATCCGTTGCTGTTGCGGCACGCCGCCGAAAGCCGGCGCCGCGTGCTGGACGAGCGCATGGACCGCTTCCTCGCGCATAACCACGTGCGCTACGTCACGCTGCTGCGGCCGGAGGAGACGGCGCGGTGGCGTAAGAAGCGATCTGCGGCCTCAGATGTCGATCGCCATGGCCGCGCAAGTCGCGGCCATCCGATAAGGGACGCAGTGCCTTCTCTAACCGGGGTCACCCGGTCGCGGCGCTCACGCGCGGGCTCCGGGATGACAATATTTACGCCGCCGCGGCCTTGCCGGAAGGGTTCACCGCCGCGGTGTAGTCGTCCATCAGCTGCTTGGTGATGCCGCCGGGATTGAAATTCCACTGGCCGCCGATCTCCGACACCGCGGTGACTTCCGCCGCCGAGCCGGTGATGAAGCACTCGGAGAAGCTCGAGAGCTCTTCCGGCATGATGCGGCGCTCGATCACCTCGAAGCCGCGCTTGCGGGCGAGCGCGATCACGGTCTGCCGGGTGATGCCGTCGAGGAAGCAGTCGGCGATCGGCGTGTGGATCTTGCCGTCCTTGACGAAGAAGATGTTGGCGCCGGTGCATTCGGCGACGCGGCCCTGCCAGTCGAGCATCATGGCGTCGGCATAGCCGCGGCGCTCGGCGCGGTGTTTGGAGATGGTGCAGATCATGTAGAGGCCGGCGGCCTTGGCGAGGCACGGCGCGGTCTTCGGATCGGGCCTACGGTATTCGGCGAGGTCGAGCTTGATGCCCTTGAGCCGCTGTTCGGGATCGAAATAGCTCGGCCATTCCCACGACGCGATGGCGAGGTGGATGGTGTTGCTCTGCGCCGAGACGCCCATCATCTCCGAGCCGCGCCAGGCGACCGGGCGCACGTAGGCTTCCTTCTTGCCGTTCTTGTCGACGACCAGCTGCTTGGCGGCGACGATGTCGTCGACCGAATAGGGGATTTCGAAATCGAGCATCTGCGCCGAGTTTTTCAAACGCTCGGCGTGCTCGCGCGTCTTGAAGATCTTGCCGCCATAGGCGCGCTCGCCCTCGAACACGCAGCTCGCGTAATGCAGGCCATGGCTGAGCACGTGCAGATTGGCGTCCTGCCAGGGCACCAGCTTGCCGTCGTACCAGATGACCCCTTCGAGCCGGTCATAGGACTGCGCAGCCATCGCTTCCTCCATCAACTCATTGTCGCACTGGGCGGTCTCAGTTGCCGCCCCATGCGCCGGTCATGGCGCATTTTTCGCGCCTCTTCCAATACTTTGCGTCATCGGGCAACACCCGGTATGAAAGGGTCCGGAGCGGACCTATCGGTCCGATACCGGCGCATCCAAAAGGGCCGTTTTGGTACGATCCTTTCGTCTGCGGCGGCGTTTTTGTAACATAAAATCGAAATATGTCAACATGGCTGACATAAATGTGAAGATCGCTGCCCCGGCTGGGGGCCTGGCCGAGCGGGCGGGCGTCACGCCGGCGCCGGTCGAGCCGGTCTGGGACATCATCGAGCTGTTGTTTTTCGCCTACCGCGATTTCGTCGGCGATCCCGACGAGGTGCTCTCCAAGCTCGCCTTCGGCCGCGCCCATCACCGCGTGCTGCATTTCGTCAACCGCAATCCCGGCATGAAGGTCGCCGACCTATTGGAGATTCTCAACATCACCAAGCAGTCGCTCGGCCGCGTGCTCAAGCAACTGGTCGATCAGGGCTTCGTGGTCCAGAAGGAAGGCGCGCAGGACCGCCGCCAGCGGCTCTTGTTCGTGACGCCGAAGGGCGAGGCGCTGGCGCTCAAGCTCGCCGGCTTGCAGACCCAGCGTATCAACCGCGCCTTCGCCGAACTCGGGCCGAACGCGCACGAGGCGGCGCGGCGTTTCCTGACCGCCATGATCGACGCCGACAATCGCGAAGGCGTGTTGCGCCTGATCGTGCGCGCCGAACGCGCCAAGACGCGAGGTTGAGGTGGCAAACGAGCATCTGATGCTGCTGCCGGCCACTTTGTCCGACGATGCGCCGCATCTTTTGGTGGTCGACGACGACCGCCGCATCCGCGACTTGCTGTCGCGCTTTCTGACCGGCGAGGGCTACCGCGTAACTACGGCGGAGACCGCATCCGATGCGCGCGCCAAGCTCAACGGCTTGAGCTTCGACCTGCTTATTCTCGACGTGATGATGCCGGGCGAATCCGGTTTCGACTTCGCTAAGTCGCTGCGCGGCACCTCGAGCGTGCCGATCCTGATGCTGACGGCGCGCGACGCCGCTGAAAGCCGCATCAAGGGTCTCGAGATGGGCGCCGACGATTATCTGTCGAAACCGTTCGAGCCGCGCGAATTGTCGTTGCGCATCGCCAATATCCTCAAGCGCGCGCAGCCGGCGGCCGCGCCGCCGGTGGAATCGGTCCGCTTCGGGCCCTTCGTCTATCATCTGGCGCGCGGCGAATTGCGCAAAGGCGAGGAGGTCATCCGGCTGACCGACCGCGAGCGCGAGATGCTGCGTATCCTGACGGCGACGCCAGGCGAGACGGTGACGCGGCTCACGCTCGCCGGCAATGGCGGCACGGTGTCGGAGCGCGCCGTCGACGTGCAGGTCAACCGGCTGCGACGAAAGATCGAGCAAAATCCCGGCCAATCCGCTGTTCGTGCAGACCGTGCGCGGCATCGGCTACCGGCTGATGGCCGGCCCATGACCAGCCTCGACACCGGCATCCGCACCATCCGCGGCGCTTTCGAGCGGCTGGTCGAGGCTTGGCGCTGGTACAACTCGATCCCCGCGATCCGCCGCATCCACGCTGTGCTCGGTCGCATCCCCGACGTCTGGCGGCGGATGAGCCGCTGGCTCAACAGCGTGATGCCGAAAGGCCTCTATGCGCGCGCGCTGTTGATCATCATCCTGCCGATGGTGATCCTGCAATCGGTGATCGCCTTCGTGTTCGTCGACAGGCAACTGAGCGAGGTCACCGAGCGCCTGTCCGCCGGGGTGGTGCACGACATAGCCGCGCTGGCCGACGTCTACCAAGGCTATCCGCAGGACGCCGACGCGGCGCAGATCCGCCGCATCGCGCAGGACCGACTCGGCCTGGTGGTCGATTTCCTGCCGCTGTCGGAGATGCCGCCGCCGGGGCCGAAGCCGTTCTTTTCGCTACTCGATTCGACGTTGTCCGACGAGCTGCGCAAACAGATCGGGAGGCCGTTCTGGATCGATACGGTCGGCAAATCGACGCTGGTCGAGATCAGGGTGCAGCTCGACAAGACGGTGATGCGCGTGTTCGCGCGTCGCAACGCCGCCGATGCTTCGAACGCGCTGATCTTCTTGTTCTGGATGGTCGGCACCGCCGCGGTGCTGATCGGCGTCGCCATCGCCTTCCTGCGCAACCAGATCAAGCCGATCTTGCGGCTGGCCGACGCCGCCGAAAGCTTCGGCAAGGGCCGCGAAGTGCCGAATTTCCGCCCGCGCGGCGCGCGCGAGGTGCGGCGCGCGGCGCAGGCCTTCATCGAGATGAAGACGCGCGTCGAACGCAGCCTCGAGCAGCGTACCGCGATGCTGGCCGGCGTCTCGCACGACCTGCGCACCGTGCTCACGCGCTTCAAACTCGAATTGGCGCTGATCAAGAAGAAAACGCCGGAAGTCGAGGCGATGAAAAAGGACATCGACGAGATGGCGCGCATGCTGGAGGCCTATCTTGCCTTCGCGCGCGGCGATCTCGGCGAGGCCGCCGCGCCGACCGACATGGCGGCCTTCCTCGAAGAGCTCAAGGACGATGCCGAGCGCAACGGCCACAAAGCGAGCGTGGTGTTCCACGGGCCGCCGGTGGTCAGCGTGCGGCCGGCGGCGTTCAAGCGCTGCCTGGGCAATCTGGTGTCGAACGCGGCGCGCTTTGCGCCGTCGATCTCGATCACCGGCCATCGCGACCATCGTTACCTGACCGTCACGGTGGACGACGACGGGCCGGGCATCGCACCCGACATGCGCGAGGAAGTGTTCAAGCCGTTCTTGCGGCTCGACGACGCGCGCAATCAGGACGAGGGCGGCACCGGCCTGGGGCTCGCGATCGCGCGCGACATCGCGCGCTCGCACGGCGGTGACATTACACTCGGCGACAGTCCGCTCGGAGGATTAAGGGCGACGGTGCGGGTGCCGGTTTAACGCGTGATCCCGAAAAGTGGCTACCGATTTTCGGATAAGATCACGCGCAACGCATTAAGCCGCCTCGGCTTCTTCTTCCTCGTCGCGACGGCGGCGCCGCCGCGGGCCGCGCACGATGCATTTCGGTAGCGAACACAGATCGCTGACGAAACCGTCCCAGCGCTCGGCGCTGGCAAGCCCGCGGCCGAGCGCGGCCATGCTGCGGTCGAGGCCGGGCTCGTCGTCGTCGAGCCATACGCTGAGCACGCGCGCGAACATCAGTGCGGCGCCTTGCGCGCGCAACACGCCGCGCGGCCCGTGCGCGCCGATGCCGGCGGCCTCCAGCATCCATTTCTGCGAACGCACCGCCATGGCGTTGAGCGCGAGCGCGAGGCCCGGATTGCGGCGCGCCGAGCGCATGAGCGAGCGCACCGCTTCTTTGTAAGGCGCCAGCGCCTCCAGCCGGCGCATCAGCACGTCGAACAGATGTTCACGCGGCGGCTCTTCCGCCATGTCGCCGTTGCCTCCGGAAAGCACCGCGCGGTCGATGTCCTTCATATGGGCGGCGAGGATCGGCAGCGTCGAGCCGAATTCGGCGCGCAAGGCGGATAGCTTGAGGCCGGCACGGCCGGCGACTTCGGCCAGCCCGATTTGTTCGAAGGAATGCTCGGCGAGCAGCGCCATCAGCGCGTCGACCGCCTTGTCGCGGTCGGTGTTGCCGCGCGGCGGGGTGGGCTGGGCTTTGCGGGAACGCTTTTGCTTGCGGGCCATGACGGCCTCCTGCGGGCTGTTCGGTTGCCCCTAATCTAGGCCCGCAAAGACGCCGGTTCTAGGGCAGGCTTTCTTCTGAGTTTGCGCCGTCGATCATTATCCGAAAACAGGTTCCCACTTTTCGGGATCACGCGCTATCCCGCCAGCTCGCGCCCGCGCCTGGTGGCGGCGGCGATGGCCTTGGTCAGCAGCTCGTCGAAACCGCCCGGGCCCATCAGCACCTCAAGCGCGGCGGCAGTGGTGCCGCCGGGCGAGGTGACGTTCTGCCGCAACGTGGCGGCGTCGAGGTCCGGGCGGTGCAGCAGCTCGCCGGAACCGGCGACTGTTTCGCGCGCGAGGCGTGCCGCGAGGTCGGCCGGCAGGCCGGCGGCGATGCCGGCTTTGGTCATCGCCTCCGCCAGCAGGAAAACGTAGGCCGGACCGGAACCGGACAAAGCCGTAACCGCGTCCATTAATCCTTCGTCGTTCGCCCATTCGACCTTGCCGATGGCGGCGAGCAGATCGCCGGCGAGCTTGCGCTGGCGCGCGGACACCTTGGCGTTTGGGCAGGCAACGCTGATGCCGCGGCCGATAGCGGCCGGCGTGTTCGGCATGGCGCGCACGATCGCGCTGTCGGCTGGTAGCGATGTTTCCAGGAAAGCAGCGTGCGCCCGGCCATGATCGAAAGCACCAGCGTCGACTTGCCGACATAAAGTGCGAGCGGCGGCACCGCCGCGGGCGCGGTCTGCGGCTTGACAGCGATCACCACCGCAGCGGCTGCCGCGGCTTTGCCTTTCGGATTGAGCGTGAGCCCGCGCCGCGCCAGCGCCTTGATCGCCTTGCTTGGCTGCGGCTCGATCACCACCAGCTTTTTCGGATTGAGCCCGCGCGCCAGCCAGCCGTCGAGCATGGCGGAGCCCATCTTGCCGGCGCCGACCAGGACGAGGGAGCCAACGGATTTGAGCGGTTGCGGTTTGCGGGTGGCCATGACGGGAACCATACAGCGCTCGGCAGTACCAACGGAAGAGGGCATCCACGCCTTTCCGTGGCCGTTGCCAAGCCGCGCACGGCGATCCAGAGTGCGCCGGCATGGACGCCAAAACGTCACCGCGGCCGGCTATACGTCGAGGCCATCGCCGCCGAGGTTTTGCCACGCTCGGCGGCGGGCGGCAGATCACGCCATTTTCGGCGCGGCCTGACGGGCTTGACGCTCGACGAGGCCAACCGGGTTGCGCCGCTGCTGCGGCAAAAATTCATCGCGCGCGGCGAGTCGATTGACCGGCCGCAAGATCGGCTTCACCAACCGCACCATTTGGCCGGAATACGGCGTCTATGCGCCGAACTGGGGATATATGACCGACCGCACAGTGTCCGATCTTGCGGCGACGACGGCGCTGGCGCTCGTTGGCTTCGTCGAGCCGCGCATCGAGCCGGAGATCGTGTTCGGCTTTGCGCGTCGCGCCGGAGGCCGGTATGGACGATGTAGCGATCCTCGAATGTGTCGATTGGGTCGCGCACGGCTACGAGATCGTGCAGTCGATTTATCCCGATTGGAAATTCACGCCGGCCGATACCGCCGCGGCCAACGCCATGCACGGCGCCTTGCTGATCGGGAAGCGTCATGCGGTAGCGTCGCGCAAGGCGGATTGGTTGCGCGAATTGCCGGTCTTTGAAATCGATCTTTATTGCAACGGCGTCCTGGCCGACCACGGTCGCGCGTCGAATGTACTCGACGGGCCGGTGTCGGCCTTGCGCCATCTCGTCGGACTGCTGGCGCAAGATCCGCTTAATCCGCCTTTGACGGCCGGCGAAATCGTCACGACGGGCACGTTGACCCGAGCTTTGCCGGTCGAAGCCGGGCGAGACGTGGACAACGCAGCTGCGCGGAATTCCGCTGGAGGGAATCGGCTTGCGCTTCGACTAGGCGCTCAGGCTCGCCCGAGGTATCGAACATGGCGGCATCGAGCGCCTCGCGCGCGCTTTTGCCCGCCCAGACCACGAACTGGAAGGCGGTGAAGTAACGCTCGCAGGTGTCGAGCGCGTTGCCGAGCAGCGCCTCGCACTGCTTGCCGGAGGCCTCCGTGCCGCCGGCCAGCACCAGCGCGTGGCGGAACATCAGAATGCCCTCGGTGATCCAGAGATCGAAATGGCCGACCCAGAGCCGCTCGTTGATCAGCGAGATCAGCGCCTGCACTTCGGCGCGGCGGCGCTCGGGCACCCGCAGGTCGAAGGCGCAGGCCAGATGCAGCGCCTCGATGTCGCCCATCCAGGTGTAGGAAACCTGGTAGTCGGTCCACTTGCCGGTGACCAGAATGGTGATCTCGTCGTCGGTCGCGCGCTCGAACGACCAGTCGTTTACCGCCGCCAGCCGTTCCACCACGTCGAGCGGGTTGATCCGGGGTTCGTCCGCGTAGGCGATCTGGGGCATGACGTCTCCGCTTTGCCGAATCGTTCAGGGAACGCACGCAACCACGCGCACGGCATCAGCCGACCGGATTGTGACGCAGGGATACCGTGACGCCTTGACGGCGAGAGCGAATCACTTGGCCAACTGACTATATCCGACGCGATTCAGCCCGCCAAAGGCATCGTCGATGGCCAATGGGCCGTGATTTGCCTGTCATAGGCAACCGCGCGGAACGGAATCTCCACAGACAATCGCCGGTCCGTTGAATCTTTTTGGGGATAACTTTGCCCGCCGAAGCCACGCGAGCCGACGATTCCGTTTTGTTCTCGCCGCGCTTCAGTCGAACAGACTCGACACCGACTCCTCGGTCGCGGTGCGCCCGATCGCCTCGCCGATCAGCGTGGAGATTTCCAGCACGCGGATATTGCCGGCGGCCAGCACTTCCTTGGTCGGCTGGATCGAGTCGGTGATCACCAGTTCCTTGAGCCGCGACTTGGCGATGCGCGCCACCGCCCCGCCCGACAGCACGCCGTGGCTGATATAGGCGTAGACGGCCTTGGCCTTCTGCTCGAGCAAAGCTTCGGCCGCGTTGACCAGCGTGCCGCCGGAGTCGACGATGTCATCGACCAGCACGCAGGTATAGCCGGCGACGTCGCCGATCACGTTCATCACCTCGGATTCGCCGGCGCGCTCGCGCCGCTTGTCGATGATGGCAAGCGGCGCGTTGATGCGTTTGGCGAGCCCGCGCGCGCGCACCACGCCGCCGACGTCGGGCGACACCACCATGACGTTGTCGAGCTGGAAGCGCTCGCGGATGTCGCGCACCATCACCGGCGAGGCGTAGAGATTGTCGGTCGGGATGTCGAAGAAACCCTGGATCTGCCCGGCGTGCAGGTCGAGCGTCATCACTCGGTCGGCGCCGGCGCGCGTGATCAGATTGGCGACGAGCTTGGCCGAGATCGGCGTGCGCGGGCCGGGTTTGCGGTCCTGCCGGGCATAGCCGTAATAGGGGACGACCGCGGTGATGCGGCGCGCCGAGGAGCGGCGCAGCGCGTCCATGATGATGAGCAATTCCATCAGGTGGTCGTTGGCAGGATAGGAGGTGGACTGGATGACGAAACAGTCCGCGCCGCGCACGTTTTCCTGGATTTCGACGAACACCTCCATGTCGGCGAAGCGCCGCACCACCGCCTTGGTCAGCGGGGTCTTGAGGTATTCGGCGATCGCCTGCGCCAGCGCAGGGTTCGAGTTGCCGGCGACGAGCTTGATCGCTCCGTTCTTGCCCGACATCTCCAAATCCTTTTCTACCCGGCGCCGCAGGCGCGCAGGTCATAACAAGGCGGGCAGGGGCTCGCAATACGAGTCCAAGTCTTTGTGCGCAAGCTTTTGGACAAAGTGAACGAGGCCCTTAAATCAATAGCTCGCGGCCACCCGCGTGCGCGCTTGCAGGCCCAATCCCGCGGCTTCGGTCGGCCGGGGCGGCGGCAGCGGGACCGGACCGGTGGCCGCCGGGGTCGCAGCGGCGTCGATCGGGGCCGGATCGGCAATGGGCCGGAAGATCCGGAAGATGCCGGCCGCTTCCGGCGTGGAATCGCTGTCGCCGGCGAGCGCCATTCTCGGCTCGCGGTCGGGCGTGCCGGGCGCCACATCCGGCGAGGTCAGGAAGGCGGCGAGCTGGCTCATGCTGCTGCTGGCGATCCGGCGCAGCATGGCATCGTCGACGGCCGACCAGGCGTCGCGGTGGCGCACCTTTGCGGTCTCCTCCCCGGTTATGCGCAGCGCGCGATTGTCGTCGCCGTCGAACACGTCCCAGACCCAGGAGATGGTGGTCTCGCGTTTGACCACCTTGGCGGCGAGATAGCCGCGCACGCGATAGGTCGACGGGCTTTCACGCGACATCACCGCCAGTTTGCGCGTTTGCGCCTCGTCGTTGAGCGCCTGCACCAGCTCATGAAATTGGCCGGGCGGCAGGCCGTCGATCGATTCAAAGGCGACGGTGGCGCCGCGCGGTTGGCCGGCGAGCGCGGGCGGACGGTCGTTCGGATTGCAAGCGGCGAGCGTCAGCGTGCAGACGGCGGCGAGCAGCACGCTGGGCCGAGACATATATCGCATGGCGCGCAAGATGCGCCCGCCCAAACTCCACACCATCGACACCCCTGTCGCTGGCCGCTTTTTGTTGATGCCCCCGCGGCCTTGCCGAAGCGTAGCGGCTCAAGCGCCCACGAGTCCAGTCGCGGCGTCAACCGGTGAGCGCGATGGCGTTGATATGCCGTCCGTAGTCGGGCTCGCCCAGTTTGGTCATGCGCCGGTAGCTGAAGAAACACTCGGGCTCTGCAAAAGTGCACAGCGCGAGGTCCTCGAAATTTGCAACCTCGGCGCGCTGCACGCGGTCGGCAATGTAGCCGGAAAGATCGAACATGGCGTGGCCGGCGCGTTGCGACGGCGCGAAGAAGCGCTCGTTGTCCGCGTCGGCCGCCGTGAAGCGGGCGACGAATTCCGGCCCGACCTCGTAATTCGGCTGCCGGATCGCCGGGCCGAGCGCCGCCGCGATGCGCGCGCGTTCAGCGCCGAGCTTTTCCATGGCGGCGATCACCGCCTCGACCACGCCGGTGAGCGCGCCGCGCCAGCCGGCATGCGCGGCGCCGATCACGCCAGCCTCCGCGTCAGCCAACAGCAGCGGCCCGCAGTCGGCGGTCGACACGCCGATGGCGAGCTTCGGCGTCCGCGTGACGATGGCGTCGGCGCGCGGGCGGTTTTCTTGCGTCCACGGCTCGTCGGCGACCACGACGCTGGGCGAATGAATCTGGTAGGCGGTGATGAGACGGTCGGATGCAACGCCCAAGGCCGCCGCCATGCGTGCGCGGTTCTCGGCGACTTTGGCGGGCGCGTCGCGCGAGCCGACGCCGCCATTGAGGCTAGCATAGACGCCGTCCGAGACGCCGCCGCTGCGGGTGAAGAAGGCGTGCCGAATGCGCGCGAGCTTGCCGAGAGCGGGGGCTTGCAGCATGGATCAGCTTTCAAATCCGGGCGGCACGCCGAGCGAAGGGTGCGCGAAAGCGGCGGCCTTGAACAGCGTGCCCATGCCGGCTTCGCCCTCGCTGACCAGGCGCCGGAGCGCGACGTCTATGTCCGCAGCCGCGGCTTCCGCGGCTTTGGTCTTGAGCGAGGCGGCGCGCGTGACGATGCCCAGCCGGCGCAGAAATTTCGACTGCGTAATCGGACCGAAACCGTCGACGCCCATCGCCTCCACCGCGCTCGCCAGCGCCTGGAAGTCGACATGCGCGGTGAGATCGACGCTGCCAGCCGCACCGAGCGGATCGGCGTAAGCGTGCCTGCCGACCGCCTGCAAGGTGTCACCGATGGCGCTTTCGGCATGACCGTAGTCGATCGCCAGCGCGGCGCCGCCGTCGCGCATCAGGCGCTTGCCTAGTTCGAGCCCGACGGTGTCGGTACGCCATTCGAAGATCGAGCCGTCCGGCGCGCTCCGCAGCGGGGCCGGCAGCAGGCTCTGGAAATGCGGCAGCGGATCGGGCGCGACCGTGAAAACGAAGCGGCCGGCGGTATCGACGTCGATGCGCCGCTCGTGCCAGCCCTGCTCGATCTTCACCGCCTGATGGATCGGCAGCGCGTCGAAGAATTCGTTGGCGAGAACGATGGCCGGCCCCGCCGGCACGTCGGCGAGCGTGCGATGCCAGTAGACCGGCATCGGCACGCCCTCCAGCGTGCGCTGCTGCTGCGCCTCGAGCGCCGGGCTGATCTCGACTAGATAGATCACCGCGGCTTCGCGCAAGCCCGGCACCACCTTGGCCGCGCGCAAGGCGTCGTTCATCATGGTGCCGCGGCCGGGCCCGAGCTCGACGATGCGGATGTTTTCCGGCGCGCCCATCTGTTTCCACACCGCCGCCATCCACAGCCCGATCATCTCGCCGAACATCTGGCTGACTTCCGGCGCGGTGATGAAGTCGCCGCGCGTACCGAACGGATCGCGCGTGGTGTAGTAGCCGTGCTCGCTGTCGGTGAGGCACAGCGTCATGTATTCGTTGACCGGCAGTGGGCCGGCGACGGCGATGCGGCGGCGAATCTCGGCTTCCAGCGGCGGGATATCGGTCATCGTTTGGCCCCGAGCGGCGGATGCTTCATGGCATATACAATGAAGCCAAGACCAGCGAGGAACAGCGGTATCGACAGCAGTTGTCCCATGGTGGCGCCGCCCCACAAAAAGCCGAGCTGGGCGTCGGGCTCGCGGAAGAATTCGCAAATCGAGCGCGCGACGGCATAGAAACAAGCAAAGCTGCCGACGATCAGGCCCGGCCGCTTGAGCGCGCCCAGCCGCATCAGCACGGCCAGCACCGCCAGCAGCGTCAAACCTTCCAGCGCCGCCTCATAGAGCTGGCTCGGATGGCGCGGCACCGACCCGCCGCCGGGAAACACCATGGCCCAGGCTACGTCGGCCGGGCGGCCCCATAATTCGCCGTTGATGAAATTGGCGATGCGGCCGAGAAACAGCCCGATTGGGCCTACCGCGCAGGTGATGTCGCCGAGCGAGAGCACCGGAATGCCGCGCTTGAGCGCGAACAAAAACACCGCGACCACGCAGCCGGTGAAGCCGCCGTGGAACGACATGCCGCCTTTCCATAATTGCACGATCTCGAGCGGATGGGCGGCGAAGAACGGCAGATTGTAGAACAGCACGTAGCCGGTGCGGCCGCCGAGGATGATGCCGAGCGTCACCCAGAGCACGAAATCGTCGAAGTCGAGTAGCGTCAGCGGCGCCGGCCCACCCCATAGTCTTTCCGAGCGGATCAACACGCGGGCATAGGCCCAGCCGAGCAGAATGCCGACGATGTAGGCGAGCGCATACCAGCGGATGGCGAAGGGGCCGATATGCACCAGCACCGGATCGAAGGCGGGGAACGGGATGACGAATAAAGGCATTGCAGATTCCGGGTTCGGGCGCGCCCGCCCTAAGTGGTAGCATGCCGCCCCTTGCAGCGGGATGACCGGATCGCCATTCTTACTCGAACGGGAGTCGAGCCATGACGCAGACCAGCAACCGCATTTTCGACGAGATGGCGCGCCTGATGAACGATGCCGCCGGGGTCGCGCAAGGGGTGCGCAAGGAATTCGACACTCTATTCCGCAGCCAAGCCGAACGCATGCTGCGCGACCTCGACGTGGTCCAGCGCGAGGAATTCGAGGCGGTCAAGGAAATGGCCCGCCTGGCACGCGAGGAGAACGAGGCGCTCAAAGCGCGCATCGAGGCGTTGGAAGGCAAAGGCGGCGGCAAGGCGAAGAAAACCGCGAGCCCGACCGCCGAGGAGTGATTTTTTCTGCTTTCTTGCCCTTTCCGCCCCCCACGTCTATAAACCCGCGCGAACCGCGGCCCCCGGCACCCCTGGAGGCTTGCCGCGGTCCTAGGCGGCCGAAAATGCCGCCTTTTCCATAGGCTTAGATGAGGATTTCAAAATGGCGACCGTCCAGGAATTGAAGGCGACGGTGCGTCCGAAAGGCGGCAAGGGGGCCGCTCGGGCTGCACGTCGCTCCGGCAATGTGCCAGGCGTGATCTATGGTGGGAACAAGCCCCCGCAGATGGTCCTCATGGAGCATGCCGAATTGCGCAAGCGCATTTACGCCGGGCGTTTCCTCACCACGCTGTTTCATCTCGACGTGGACGGCGAGAAGCACCGCGTAATCCCGCGCGACTTCCAGCTCGATCCGGTAAAAGACCTGCCGATACACGTGGATTTCCTGCGCGTAGCGGAAGGCGCGGTGATCCGCGTCAATGTCGCGATCAAGGTGCTTAACGCCGACCAGTCGCCCGGCGTCAAGCGCGGCGGCGCGGTCAATATCGTCACCCACACGATTGAGGTCATGTGTCCGGTCGAGACCATCCCGGAATCGATCGACGTCGATATTTCCGAGCTCGACATCAACCATTCCAAACACATCAGCGAGATCACGCTGCCGCCGAACGTGCGCGTGATCGCGCAGGGCGACATCACGCTGGTCACGGTGGTGCCGCCGTCCGGCTACGCCGAAGAAATGAAGGCCGCCGCCGAAGCGGCCGCCGCCGCTGCCGCCGCTGCGGCCGCTGCCGCCGCCGCAGGTGTGGTGCCCGGCGCCGAAGGTGCGGCTCCCGGCGCCGCGCCCGGCGCACCCGGTGCGGCGCCCGGCGCCGCTCCGGCCGCGGGCGCTGTGCCCGCCGCCGCTGCCGCCGCGCCGGCGAAGTCCGACAAGAAGTGAGGCGGCGCCTTTCGCGCCTCCTCGTTCGCGCAAATTTCTGAGGCGGCGACGTGGTAGAAGCCATGCTGCTATTCGTCGGCCTCGGCAATCCGGGCGAACGCTACGCCGGCAATCGCCACAACATCGGCTTTATGGTGGTGCAGGCGATCGCCAAGCGCCATCACATCGCGCCCTGGCGCCGGCGCTTCCAGGGCGTGGCGGTGGAAGGCGCGATCGGGGCCGAAAAGGTTCTGCTGCTTTTGCCCGGCACCTTCATGAACGAGTCCGGGCGCGCGGTGGCGGAGGCCGCGCATTTCTACAAGCTCGATGCCGGCAGCGTCGCCGTCTTTCACGACGAGGCCGAGCTGTCGCCCGGCAAGGTGCGGCTGAAAAAGGGCGGCGGCAATGCCGGCCACAACGGTTTGCGCTCGATCTCCGAGCGCATCGGCAACGACTACCACCGCGTGCGGCTCGGCATCGGCCATCCCGGCGACAAGGATCTGATGGAAGCCTATGTGCTGCAGGATTTCGCGAAGAGCGAGCGCGCTTGGGTGGAGGCGCTGTGCGAAATCGTCGCCGATAACGCGGGGCTATTGATCGAGGGCAAGGATTCGACGTTCCAGAACAAGGTGCATCTCGCCATGGCCGCCAAGGGCTTCGGCGTTGCGGAGCCTGACGACACCAAAGGCGAAGACTGATCATGGGATTCAAATGCGGCATCGTCGGCCTGCCGAATGTCGGCAAGTCGACGCTCTTCAATGCGCTCACGCAGACCGCGGCGGCGCAGGCGGCGAATTACCCGTTCTGCACCATCGAGCCGAACGTGGGCGAGATCGCGGTGCCCGACCCGCGCCTCGACAAACTCGCGGTGCTCGGCAAGTCAGCGGAGATCGTCCCGACCCGCATCGGCTTCGTCGATATCGCGGGCCTGGTGCGCGGCGCCTCGAAAGGCGAAGGGCTCGGCAACCAGTTTCTCGCCACCATCCGCGAGGTCGACGCCATCGTGCATGTGGTGCGCTGCTTCGAGGATGACGACGTGACGCATGTGGAAGGCAAGATCGACCCGATCGCCGACATCGACACCATCGAAACCGAGCTGATGCTGGCCGATCTCGACAGCCTGGAAAAGCGCGTCGACGCGCTGGAGAAAAAAGCCAAGGGCAGCGGTGAGGACGCCAAGCTCGCCAAGGAAACGCTCGATCTCATCAACCGTTCGCTGGTGCTGTTGCGCGAGGGCAAGCCGGCGCGTCTGGTCGCGCGCAAGCCCGAGGAGGAGAAGCTGTTCCATTCGCTCGGCCTGCTCACTTCGGCGCCGGTGCTTTATGCCTGCAATGTGGACGAGGCCGCCGCCGCGACCGGCAATGAATTCTCCAAGCGGGTCGAGGCGCGCGCCCAGGAAGAGGGTGCAGTCGCGGTGGTGATCTCGGCCAAGATCGAATCCGAGATCGCCACTTTGCCGTCGGCGGAGCGCGCAGAATTCCTCGCCGCCGTCGGCCTCAAGGAGACCGGGCTCGACCGGCTGATCCGCGCCGGCTACGCGCTCTTGCATCTCGTTACTTATTTCACCGTCGGCCCGAAGGAAACGCGCGCCTGGACCATCACAAAAGGCACCAAGGCGCCGCAGGCCGCCGGGGTCATTCACAGCGATTTCGAACGCGGCTTCATCCGCTCCGAGACCATCGCCTATGACGATTTCATCGCCTGCGGCGGCGAGACCGGCGCCAAAGACGCCGGCAAGATGCGGCTGGAAGGCAAGGACTACGTGGTCGCCGACGGCGACGTGATGCATTTTCGGTTTGCCACGTGACGGTGTAAAACCGCGCCATGCTGAAATTGTACTGGGAAGACTTCAAACCGGGCGCGGTCGCTATCTACGGCCCGCGGCTGGTGACGCGAGAGGAGATCGTCGCCTTCGCCGCCGAGTTCGATCCGCAGCCGATGCATCTCGACGAGGCGGCGGCGAGCGCCACGCTGCTCGGCGGGCTGGGCGCCTCCGGCTGGCACACCTGCTGCCTGCTGATGCGCATGATCGCCGACGGCTTCATCCTCGATTCCAGCTCCATGGGCGGGCCTGGCATCGACGAGGTGCGCTGGCTCAAGCCGCTGCGGCCGGGCACCCGCATCCGCATTCGTGGGACCGTGCTCGACACCCGCGCTTCCGGCAGCCGGCCGGAAATGGGACTGGTGAAATTCCTGTTCGAGGTGATCGACGAGGCGGACACGACGCTGAGCACGCTCGCGACCACGCTGATGTTCGGCCGCTGGGCGGCGGGAGCAGGCGCGTGAAATTTTTCGAGGACATTCGCGTCGGCGACGTTTATGAGGTGGGCCGCTATACGTTCACCGCCGACAACATCAAGGCTTTCGCCGTGCGCTTCGATCCGCAGCCGTTCCATGTCGACGAGGAAGCGGCGGCGCGTTCGCATTTCGGCGCACTGTGCGCCTCCGGCTGGCACACGGCGCTCGCCTGGATGCGGCTGATGGTCGATTATCGCCGCCGCATGGACGATGCCATGCGCGCGCGCGGTGAACCGGTCGCCGGCATCGGGCCCGCGCTCGGTTTTCGTGAGCTGAAATGGCTCAAGCCGGTCTATGTCGGGGATATAGTCACGTATAAAAGCGAAGTGACCGAGATGCGGCTGTCGAACAGTCGTCCGCAGGCGGGGCTGATGACGTTCCGCTCAACCGGCGTCAATCAGGGCGGCGAGCCGGTGATCTCGTTCATCAGCACCACTTTCGTCGAGCGGCGCGGGACATCGCCATGACGGTTGCCGCCGAAAACCCGCACAGCAAGGCCGAGGAACGACGCGCGCTCGGCGTCGCCTGCGGCGCGCACGCGCTGCACGACGGCTATACCGACCTCATTTACGTCATGCTGCCGATCTGGCAGCACGAATTCGGCCTCAGCTTTGCCGCGCTCGGGCTGATGAAGACGGTGTTCTCCGGCACGCTTGCGGGCTTTCAGATTCCCTCGGGGTACCTCGCCGAGCAGTACGGCGCGGCAATCGTGCTGGCGCTCGGCACAGCGCTCGCCGGCATTGGTTATTGTCTTGCCGGCTTGAGCACCGGCGTCGCCACACTGGTGGCCGCACTGTTCGTCGGCGGGCTCGGCGCCAGCACGCAGCATCCGCTGGCGTCCTCGCTGATCGCGCGGGCCTTCGCCGGCGCACGCTCGCTCAAAGCGCTCGGCACCTACAATTTCGCCGGCGACATCGGGAAAATGACGCTGCCGGCGGCGGCTTCCTTGCTGTTCGTGGTGCTGCCGTGGCGGCACGCGCTGATGCTGCTCGGCGGCATCGGCGTAATCATCGCGGCGGTCATCTTTGCGCTGATCCCGCGTTTTGCGGCCGAGGCGGCAGCGCCGCGCAAAGCAGAAATCTGCGCGGCGGCCCCCTCGCGGTTGAGCCAATTCGGCTTTCCGCTGCTGCTGTCGGTCGGGGTGATCGACAGCGCCACCCGCATGGCCTTTTTGACCTTCCTGCCGTTCGTACTCACCGCCAAAGGGGCGAGTCTGCCGACCGTCGGCTTAGCGCTCACTTTGGTGTTCGCCGGCGGCGCGGCCGGCAAGCTCTTTTGCGCCTTCATCGGCGCGCGCATCGGCGCGGTCGCGACGGTATGGTTGACCGAAGCGGTGACCGCGCTCGGCATCGTCGCGCTGCTGCCGCTGTCGCTCGAGGCGGCGCTGCTGCTGTTGCCTTTGGTCGGGGTCGCGCTCAACGGCACCTCGTCGGTGCTCTACGGCTCGGTGCCGGACCTGGTTGAGCCGGCCAAGCGCCAGCGCGCTTTCGGTATTTTCTATACCGGCACCATCGGCGCCGGCGCGGCGTCGCCGGCGCTCTACGGCTTGCTCGGCGACGCGCTCGGCGTGCCGTCGGCGCTCATCGTGGTGGCCGCGGTGGTGCTGCTGACGCTGCCGATCACGCTGGCGCTGCGGCCGGCGCTGGCGGCGTGTCCGTCCGCGAGCTAGCGCGCAGGTGTTTCTCAGGTCGTGGCGCGCAGTTGCTCTAAGAGAGGAACTTGCTCGATGACGTCGGCCTTGCCGCCCTTGCGGCGCTCGCTGCCGGCATAATTCGAACTGGCATTACGGCGGCGGTCGGGGCCGAAATAAGTCTTGGTCTTGATGAACGGGCGCGGTCTTGTGGCCACGTTGACAATGCGCTGATAAAGACCGTTGGCCGAAATTGGCTTGGTGAGCAATTCGGTAACCCCGGCATCGCGCGCCCGCAGCACGCCTTTCCTGTCCGAGTGCACGGTGATCATGATGATCGGCACGTAAGGATTCGGGTTAGCGCCTGGTTGACGAATAATCTTGGTCAGTTCGACGCCGTCGAAGATCGGCATCGCCCAATCGGTGATGATGATATGCGGCATATGATGCAGGAAGGATTCAAGTCCGGCCGCGCCGTCTTCCGCCTCATACATCAGGCGCACGCCGAATCCATGCAGGAGCGTGCGCAGCATCCGGCGCATATGCGCGTTGTCATCGATAATGAGGAAGCGCAGAAGGCTGAAATCGCTTTGGACCATGGCGCCAAAACATCTCGGACCTAATACTATTGTCCGAGAGAATGGTATCGGGGTGCGGTTAACGAAACATTTACGATAACGGCGCTGCGCCGGCGCACGCTTTTTTGCGTGCCGCGTGTCCGCTTTGCGGGCGCGCGCGTCCGGCCGCAACGAAATGGGTCCGGGCCGCGCCAAGGGATTCAAACCATAGACGTTTCGTGCCGCGCCTTGGAACCCGCATGCGGTCCCTATTATTGTGAAGGTGCCATGCCGGCAACACCGACCAGCAACTTGCCGATGACGGCCGAACAGGCCGTGCGGCTCAAGCACCTCGCCATCGAGGCCTACGAACCGGATGCGTTCAAGCTCCATCTGACGCAAGCTGAAGCGGAGCGCCGCATCGCCACGCTCGCCGCCAAGCTCAAATTGCTCGACGAACCGCCGCACACGCTGTGATGCATCGGTAGCCGAGTGCCGGACGCAGTCGCCGCCGAAGTGCCCGCGGTCAGATCCTACCGGTACATGCACGTGAACAACCACGTCGTGCTGGTCGACCCGGCCACAAGCGAAGTGGTGGCCGACTTCGCGGACTAGACGCGGTTACGCGACGCAGGCAACGGTCCGGCGCTGCGGCGCCGGGCCGTTTTTTAAAGCGCATGAAATTTACCTTAGCGGTTGCCCCATCCCGCGAGGGCGCACAACGGCTGGATTTTTCGCCGCCAGAGGGCCATATTATATAGGTAGGAGTTAGTACTGATGTCGATGATCAACTATCGGGCCCCGTCCGAGCTATTTCCCAGCCGCAGCCGCAAATCGCGCCGTCCGATCGGATACAAGCGTTTTCCGACCGCGGCGGAAGCCATCCGTTTCGCCATCGAGGAATTGCCGCCGGAGTTGTTGCTCGGCGCCTATCTTGAGGTCGAGGAAAAGCGCTTCGACGGCAACGGCATCCGCCGGCTGTACGAAAGCGAAGACTATCCGCTGCCGCGCAAAGCCCCCGCCAACTGACCCAAACCGCCGGTTTGTCCTGCAAAAGAACCCCGCTTTGGCGGGGTTTAGTTTGTGGGAGGATTGCCCGAAGACGAGGCCGCTTCTGCCGCCTGTCGCAGCAGTCGGGCGTGGCAGCGGTCGCCTGCGACATTGACCGCTTTCGAACGTCCGCATTCTACGTGCTGGACCGATAGCACGGAGGTGGCGGCTCTTCTGTCCCGGTAATCCACAGGTCGGCGCGACCGCGCGGCCGGGTTACCCACCGAATTAATGCAACCCGCAGGCGTGCTCGGCCGTTATCATAAACAGGCCGAAGGAGGCGCTCGATGAAACACATTCAATAGTTTGCATTGATCGCGGCGACTTTCGCCGCCGCGATCGCCTTGCCGGCGACGCGGGCCGGCGCTTTTGCCGGCGATAATGTCGCCGCCGCCGATCCGGGTTTCACGCCCAATACCGGGCAGATCAACCGCGGCTTCGATCCGAAGGTGCCGACGATGTCGCAGCCGCGACCGATCCCGACGTTGGCCGAAGCCCGCGCGGCGAAGCTGATACCGGATTCCAATCAACCGGCGCTCGGATCGCAAGACGCCAACACGAATGCCACCACCGGCTCCGCTTCGGCGGCGGCAACGCCGCCTGGGCCGATCGGCGCCACCGGAAAAACCATGCCGGCGAAACTCTCCAAGCGTAACGACACGTTCGACCGCGAGCCGATCATGGCGCAGCCGTCGACGCTGAGCGATCAGGACCGCGAGCGCATTTATCAGGCGGCGATGGCGGACAAAACTCCCACGGCCGGCGACGCCGACCAACTCGCCCCCTCGATCGCATTGTCCACCAACCAGGCCTTGAACGAGACGCACCCGTTGCCGGCGAGCGTGAGCGGCATTCCCGGTATGCAAGCGCTGTCCTACGTGAAAACCAAGCATAAGGTGTTTTTAGTCGAGCCAGCGACCCGCACTGTGGTCGACGAGATCGGCTCGTAGCGAGTAGCCGTCGCCGAAAACGTCCGGCGACGGCAAGCCGGTTGACGATCAGCTCGCGTTACGCCGGCCGTTATTGATCGGCGCGTCCTTCCACTGCTTGAGGCTGTCGCCGATGACCTTCATCGCGGTCATCGACGCGTGACTGAGGCTGGCGTAACCGGAGAGCTCCCGGCTGACGCGTTCGCCCTCGCTACGCAGCATGTCGCGCACGCCTTGCAGCTCGAGGATGACGCGGTCGATCTCTTCCATCGACGCGCCGGCGACGCGCCGGATCAGCGTGTTTAGGCTTTCGGCGGCCGGGTCGTTGGCCTCGCCGGTTTCGCTGCGTTGCCGGCGGAGGGTCGCAACGTCGCGCCGGACGAATTCACGGATCTCACCCTCGAAGGCGGTCGCCGCCGCCTGGTCGACCTCGCCAAGTTTTTCCGGGACGCCGCGGTTCGGAGCATATTTCTCCAGGCCGGATTTCTCGGAATCACTCTGGTCCGCACCAAGCCGCTCGGGTCTGATGGCCGTCATGCTTCACCTCTACACAGGCGCAAAACGCTGCGCGCACGCCCCCCGTCCGCAACGATTGCCGCATGGAACTTGGGCGGCGGTTGGGCACGGACAGGGCGGCACCGGGGCGGCGCACAGACGGTGAGCCCCGGCGGCGTTACCAGTTCAGCTTGAAACGGGCGCTGATGCTTTTGCTGGCGGTCGTTTGCCCGAGATCGGTTACAGCCGTGGTCACGTGTAACGGGCCGTATAATGTTTGATCGGCGCTCAAGGTGTTGTGGGTGACCGGGTCGTTGCTGGCCGTGGTGACGCCCGCGCCGAAAGTGGTGCCGGTGGTCAGAATGTCGAATTTCACGGCCTTCTCGCTGCCCCAGACCTGCGGCGTCGGCGCGGAGGCGACCGGCGCCGCCATCAGCGGCACATCGGAGGGCGCGGCCGCGGGCGGGTAGAAGTTTTCGGTCACCGAATAGGAATTCTGTAGCGTGACGGAGAATTTGCCGCCGACGGGAATCGAGTGCTTGAAGGTGGTGCCGAGCTTGCCCTGATCGTTGCCGGGATCGACGCGCGCATCGAGCGAGGCGAAATTGGGCACGCCGACCGTAGCCCAGGCGGCGCCGGAACCCTGCTCGTCGGCGGTCAACGGCAAAGGCTTGCTTGGCTCAGTGCCGTCCGCTTGCGCGGTGAAATTGAGATCGGCGCCGACGGTGGCGCCCCATTCGCTTGCGAGAGGTTTTTTCACCACCAGCGTGCTGGAGCCATCCGGCTTGCCGTTTTGGCTGACATTGAATTGGTCAGGATCGCTCAGCGTCGGCAGTCGCAGCGCTTTGACCGGCTTGCCGTCGGCGGCCGTCGCCGGATCGAAAAGCAGCGCATTGCCCAGCGTGGCGGATTCCTCGGGGGTGAGGGGGGCGGGTGGCGGTTGCGCCGCCTCGTCTTCGACCGCCGGCGGCATGGCGGCAGACGTGTCCGCCTCCTGCGCCATGGCAAGCGCGGAAGCAAACACATAGACCGCAACGGCGATCACATACGCTGCGCTTAGTATTGCGCCCGATCGCATCCCGAAGTTCTCCCCCGTGCTGCCTTGCCGGTCACGTCCACGTTGCGATGGTCGGCGCAAACCGGTTAAGCGTTGGTTGCGCGTGTCGCATGGAACTTTGGCAAAGGTGTGAAAGCGGCTGCGCGAATTTTGCGCCACGTTTGCCTACTTCAGCCGCAGCGTGCGGCGATCGCGTTGTTGATGGTTTCGACGTCGGCATCGAGCCGGCCGAGTTCCCGCTCGCGCTCCGGCCTGCTCGCGCAGGTCGCGGCGGCCGCGCGCGTTTTGACCGCTTCCAGGAAATAGAGCCGGTTTGCGGCGCAGGCCTCGGCGCCCTGCACGGCTTTGGCGCGCGCCTGCAAAACGTTCATAGTGGCGGCGGCCGCGGCCAAAGTCTGCACGCAACCGCTTGGCTCGAGCGGAGCGGGCCGCGCCGGCGCCGCGAGCAGCGCCAGCGCGAAGGCGGCCGGAAAAACCAGCCCGATGAAGGCGATAAAGGCGACGATAAAGCGCTTGACCACAGCGGCCCCCTGTTCCTGTCCGCTATGGGTCGACGGCCCGGGCAAAAAGGTTCAAAATTGTGAAAGCTGGAACTCGGTCTGCGCGTTGAATCCGCGACCAAATAACAGGGGGACCACACCATGCCAGCTTTATTGCCGATCGTATTGACCGCGTCGTACGTCGTGTTGGCGGCCGACCGGGTGCCGGAATTGAATGTCGAACCGGGCTGCAGAGCCGCGATCGCGGCCGCGGTGGCGCCCAACCGCGACGTCTCGGCCTGCCAGCGCGACGAACTCACCGCCCGCGACAAGCTCAAGCAGGATTGGACGAAATACACGTCGGGCGAAAAGACACGCTGCGTGGGCTTATCGAAACTCGGCGGCTTCCCGAGCTATGTCGAGCTGCTCACCTGCCTGGAAATGGCCAAGGACGCCGGCCGGCCCGACGCCGGCACGACCGGCACCGGCAAAAAAGAATAGCGTTCAGGACTTCTTGCCGGGCGGGGTGCTGTAGGGGTTGCCGGAGGTGCCTTGCATCTGCGCCAGCTTGTAGGCGGAGAGCTGCTTGGGCTTGTCCTTGTCGGCCTTGGGCTTCTTCTTTTCCTTGGGAACTCGCATCTGACCTTTAGCCATGACGACCTCCTAGGCGGCTTGGGATAGGGATGGTGATACGGCGCAAGGCGGCCCGCAAGGGCTTGGCCCGCCGGCGCC